>NZ_CADIKI010000088.1 GCF_902859935.1 Paraburkholderia fynbosensis | reverse complement strand
TCGCGTGAAGGCGTTGGTACGGCAAGAGCGTGCGATTGCGCGCCGCTTCTTGCAACGCGAGTGCTATTCGCTTCACCAGGTTAGCGTCCATACGGCCTCCAAAGAAAAAACCCAATTTTCGCAGGCATCCAGGTGCGACCCCGACAGTTCGGCGTCGCCACTGCGCTTCGAAGCGAGCGACTTTCCACCAATCATTCAGACTGCCTTGCCAACTGTCTGAGAGCGGGGCCCGCATAGTCATGAAAGCGACGAATGCCCGAACATAGATAATTCAATCCGGGCTCGCCATCGGGGCTGCGCACGAAGCGATTCTTCGGACACTCCCCCCAGCAGAGTTTGAGATGCTTGCACTGTCGGCAAAACTCTGGAAGAGAATTTCGCTTGGCGTAGCCGAAGGTTTGCTGCCGCGCCGAGAATGCCATCTCGCCGAGATGCGTCGCACGGATGTTGCCCAGCGCGTAGTCGGGATAAACATAGTGATCGCACGAGTAGACTTCGCCGTCATGCTCGATGGCCAATGCCTTGCCGCAAAACTCCGCGGTCACGCAG
>NZ_CADIKI010000087.1 GCF_902859935.1 Paraburkholderia fynbosensis | reverse complement strand
GACCGTGGCCGATGGCTCGGGCAATTACAGTGTGTCGACGGACGTGCCGCAGACGAACGGCACGGTGGAAGTGGTCGCCACCGATCCGGCGGGCAACGCGAGTGATCCGACCGATGTGAACTACACGGACACGACCGCGCCGCAGGCGCCGGTGGTCAATGTGACGCCGAACGAGGACGGAGGCGTGACGGTGGGTGGCACGGCCGAGCCGGGCTCGACGGTGACGGTGACGTATCCGGACGGCAGCACGGGCTCGACCGTGGCGGACGGCTCGGGTAACTACAGCGTGACGACGGACGTGCCCCAGACGAACGGCACGGTGGAAGTGGTCGCCACTGATCCGGCGGGCAACGCGAGTGATCCGACGGACGTGAACTACACGGACACGACCGCGCCGCAGTCGCCGGCAGTCAACGTGACGCCGAACGAGGATGGTGGCGTGACGGTGGGTGGCACGGCCGAGCCGGGCTCGACCGTGACGGTGACGTATCCGGACGGCAGCACGGGCACGACCGTGGCCGATGGCTCGGGCAATTACAGTGTGTCGACGGACGTGCCGCAGACGAACGGCACGGTGGAAGTGGTCGCCACCGATCCGGCGGGCAACGCGAGTGATCC
>NZ_CADIKI010000086.1 GCF_902859935.1 Paraburkholderia fynbosensis | reverse complement strand
CGCCGGCGCAGTCTGGACGCTATCGGGCGGCGTGGTATACAGAAACGGCGCGAAAGCCGGGAATACCTCCAACGTAACACTCATCATTTATTACGGCACCACCATCTATTCGAAAGGTACCGGCGGCCAGTTCTACTCGTGGAACGGGTCGGGATGGACGGCATGCCTCGACCCGCGTATGGGAGGCACATCGGCGGAAGGCACCACGCTGCCCGCTTCGCCCTACATTATCGACAGGCTGAACACGGTCTGGACGCTCGTGAATGGGGTGGTTTACCGCAACGGCGCGACTGTGGGCAACACGTATAACGTGTCCTTGGTCCTCTGGTACGGCGGCAAAGTCTGGCTTCGCGGCACGGGCGGCCAGTTCTATGTGAACGTGGACGTGCGCAGCGTGGCAGCGCAATGGCTGCCCGCATCCGACCCGCGCATCGCAGCGGCGCCTGCTGCTGGCATGTTCTACGGTGTCAATGGACACTATGATTACACCTACACACCAACTCAGCTCGTGTCGCTCCTCAAGGGCATGGGCTGCACGACGTATCGCGTGGGGTGCACGCGGGATCAGAATCAGATCAACGCTGTGGTCAAGATCGCGCAGGCTTTCCAGAGTGCTGGCCTC
>NZ_CADIKI010000085.1 GCF_902859935.1 Paraburkholderia fynbosensis | reverse complement strand
GACGGTGACGGTGACCTATCCGGATGGCAGCACGGGCACGACCAAGGCAGATGCCTCGGGCAACTACTCGGTGTCGACGGATGTGCCGCAGACGAGCGGCACGGTGGAAGCTGTGGCAACGGACCGCTCGGGCAATGAAAGTGCGCCGACGGACGTGGCCTACACGGACACGACTGCGCCGCACTCGCCGGCAGTCAACGTGACGCCGAACGCCGATGGTGGCCTGACGGTGGGCGGCATGGCCGAGCCGGGCTCGACCGTGACGGTGACGTATCCGGACGGCAGCACGGGCTCGACCGTGGCGGACGCTTCGGGCAATTACAGTGTGTCGACGGACGTACCGCAGACGAACGGCACGGTGGAAGCGGTCGCGACCGATCCGGCAGGCAACGCAAGCGCGCCGACGGACGTGAACTATGCGGACACCACGGCGCCTGACGCGCCGCTGGTGAATCTCACGCCGAACGCGGATGGTGGCCTGACGGTGTCGGGCACGGCGGAAGCTGGCTCGACCGTGACGGTGACGTATCCGGACGGCAGCACGGGCTCGACCGTGGCAGATGCTTCGGGCAACTACTCGGTGTCGACGGACGTACCGCAGACGAGTGGCACGGTGGAAGCTGTGGCAAAGGACGCCGCGGGCAATACCAGCGCGCCGACCGATGTGAACTAC
>NZ_CADIKI010000084.1 GCF_902859935.1 Paraburkholderia fynbosensis | reverse complement strand
GCGATCCCGTTCTTCGGCGTCAATGAGCATTACAACTACGGCGGCATCTACACGTCGATCCCGCTCGCGACTCAAGCTGCAACACTGTCCGACCTGGGTCTGACCGCGAACCGGCAGGACATTCACAGCTACGATCAGATCGATGCCGTGGCCAATACGGTCATTCCAGGCATGGGCTCGAAGATCACGATCATGCCGATGATCGATGCCTATCCATGGGATGATCCGTCGCTCAACGGCAAGACGCCGACAGAGGCGAGCGCTTACGCATATGCCTACTCGATGGCGGCTTATGCTGCGACCAAGCTCAAAGGCGTACCGGTGGTGGAATTCGGCAACGAGTACGACAACGATGGCGATACACCGGTGGCCAATGACGGCGCCAATGTCTCCGACTACGACAACAACACGTGGCCAATCTGGCGCGGCGCGCTGCGTGGCTCGTACGACGGCTGGCGTTCGGTTGACACTGCAGGCTCGACAAAAATTATCGCCACCGCGTCTGTGGGCTTCCTCCATCTGGGCTGGTACAAAGGCATGCTGACAGGCGTCCAGCCGGACGGCACGACCGGACACCCGGTGGTGAAGACCGACATCATTCAGTTGCATTGGTACTCTGACGGTGGTGATCCTGAGAACACGTGGGGCGTGACGGGCACGAACTACAACGTTCTGAAGTCCTTGCACGATGCATACAA
>NZ_CADIKI010000083.1 GCF_902859935.1 Paraburkholderia fynbosensis | reverse complement strand
TCTCCTTTCACGTGAAGGGAGAGTCAGTCTGCGCCAATCGCCGATGGGCGCTACGCGACCCATAGCCGCTATTGCGACCGTGTTGGCCAAAGGTCCGCTCTCGAGCGCACAACGGACCTCTCATATTGACCGCGTCTTTCCAGCACGCGGCAACGGACTTCGACAGGTCCGTCGTCGCCTGGCTTCAGGCAGGCTGATCGAAGCTGCCGGGGCTCTTGTCCGAGGCCGTCCACTGCGAAGTACGAGCTCGCTCCGCCTTGCGCAAGCCGGCCTTCAGGCCTTCCGTGTCGAAGTCCTTCGTATAGACTGGCGTGCCGGGCTGGTGACGCCAGGAGTCGTCGATACCGCCATTATCGACGGCATCGAAACCCACTTCGTTGACGAGTTGCATCACTGTCGCCTTGGCGTCGGTGCTATCGCCCGAGACTGGCAGCGCAATCCGCCCCGGTGCGCCTTCCGGCTTGCCGAGATTGCGCAAATGATCCGCGTAGATGTTGTTGAACACCTTGATTACTGGCCGGCCGATCTGCTGCGCGACCCACGCGCTTTCCATCATCCCGGACTCGATCCCCTCGATGCGGCCATCGCGCTCGCGGGGATAATAATTGCCAGTATCGATTACAACCGTGGTTTCCGGCACGTCGTCGAACAGGCCGGCAGGCAGATCGAGCACCTTCTTTTCGGGAATCGTGACCACGATCACTGCTGCACCGCGGACCACATCCGCGAG
>NZ_CADIKI010000082.1 GCF_902859935.1 Paraburkholderia fynbosensis | reverse complement strand
CATGCCTATTTTCTGGCCGTCGAGTTGCGCGATAGCAGCTGGGTGGTCTTTATCGCGACGCATCGCGACTGGGGGCTGTTGCAACCCGCGCAGGTTGCCGTCGCTTTAGGATGTGTGGCGCTGTCGATTTTTGCGGCGTCCGTCCTGGCCACCTATTTTCTTTCCAAGCCGATAAGGCAGTTCGCGCAGGAGCTTCGCCGGATCGGTGGGGATCCGCGTGCGGGTCCGGTACGCGAAAGCGGGCCGCGAGAACTGCGCGCGGCGATCGCGGCATTCAACGCGCTACAGGCGCAATTACGCAAGTTCGTCGAGGACCGGACGATGATGCTCGCGGCCATGTCGCATGATTTGCGTACGCCGCTCACAAAGATCCGGCTTCGCGCAGAGTTCATCGAAGACGACGATCAGCGGGCGCGTCTCTTCCGCGATGTCGACGACTTGCAGGCGATGGCGGACTCGGCCCTGTCTTTCTTCAGGGACAACTACAAGGACGAGGAGGCCACGGTTTTCGACTTCGCCGGACTACTGCGCACCATCACCGACGACTATAGCGATCAGCGGCAGCCTGTTTCGTACACCGGTCCAGATCGTCTGCCATTCAACGGGCGGCCATCGTCGTTGCGGCGCGCGTGCATGAACCTTGTCGACAATGCGCTGAAATACGGCCATAGCGCTGAGTTGCAACTAAACCGTTGCGAGACGCATATGGTTTTCACGGTCAGCGACCGCGGCGCCGGCATTCCGGCTCACGCA
>NZ_CADIKI010000081.1 GCF_902859935.1 Paraburkholderia fynbosensis | reverse complement strand
TCGCTCCTCAAGGGCATGGGCTGCACGACGTATCGCGTGGGGTGCACGCGGGATCAGAATCAGATCAACGCTGTGGTCAAGATCGCGCAGGCTTTCCAGAGTGCTGGCCTCAAGCTGCTCGTTCTGATCAATCAGGGCGTGACAAATGCCAGCGGCCAGCTCTACCCGAACGAAGTCGCGGCCTATCAAGACAACATGGCGGGCGCGAAGATGATTGCCGCAGCATTGGCGCCGTATGGCGTGACGATGTACGAATGCGGCAACGAACTAACGCGCCAGAACGCCACTGTCATCGATTTCTCGTACGCAGGTGCTTTGGCCGTGGACTTCAACAACACCAACTGGCCGATCATGCGCGGTGCGATGCGAGGCATGATTGACGGCGTCAAGTCGGTTCAGCCATCGGCCAAATGCGGTATCAACTTCTGCGTGGCAGACATTGGCGCGGCGGACGCGCTGTGGGAAGGGATGCAACCGGACGGCACCAGCGGCCATCAGCCGTTGCGCTGGGACATTACCACGTGGCACAACTACGCGGCCTACGGCGACATCTTCGCCATTGGTAGCGACGGTAAGGGTCCGACGTTCGACCTGCCAACGTATTGCAAGGCCCGCTATGGCGTGCCGTTCATGATCACTGAATGGAACACGGGTCCTTCGGAGACCGAGACCTTCCGCGCGAGCTACATCACGTCGCAACTGAGCGAGTTCTATGCGGCGCGCAAATCGCATAACATCCAGTCGGTGATGTATTACGTGCTCGACAGTGGCGACAACACCTACGGCATC
>NZ_CADIKI010000080.1 GCF_902859935.1 Paraburkholderia fynbosensis | reverse complement strand
AGGTCGTTGTCGAGCCCGGCGTAGCCCGCCGCCATCGAGCGCTTGTTGACGATCACCGTCCTTGCCTTATACGCCTCGATGATCGGCATCCCCGCGATCGGCGACTTCGGATCGTTCTTCGCGGCAGGGTTCACCACGTCGTTCGCGCCGAGCACCAGCACCACGTCGACCTGGCCGAACTCGCCGTTGATGTCGTCCATTTCGAACACCATGTCGTAGGGCACTTCGGCCTCGGCGAGCAGCACGTTCATGTGGCCCGGCATGCGACCCGCGACCGGGTGAATCGCGTACTTCACTTCGATGCCCTTCTCGACCAGCTTGTCGGTCAGCTCCTTCAACGCATGCTGCGCGCGCGCCACGGCCAGCCCATAACCCGGCACGATCACCACGGTCTCGGCGTTGCCGAGCATGAACGACGCATCGTCGGCGGAACCGGATTTCACCGGACGCTGCTCCGCTGTGCCGCCGGCCACCGCCGCGCCCGCATCGTTGCCGAAGCCGCCGAGAATCACGTTGAAGAACGAGCGGTTCATCGCGCGGCACATGATGTACGACAGAATCGCCCCCGACGAGCCGACGAGCGACCCCGCGATGATCAGCATCGGATTGTTCAGCGAGAAGCCGATGCCCGCCGCCGCCCAGCCCGAGTACGAGTTCAGCATCGACACGACCACCGGCATGTCCGCGCCGCCGATCGGGATGATGATCAGCACGCCGAGCACGAACGCGATGATCGTCATGATGATGAACGGCAGCCACGCCTGCGTGAGAAAGAAGATGATGCCGAAGCCGAGCATCGCGATGGCGAGCATCAGGTTGATCAGATGCTGGCCGCTGTACACGACCGGCGCGCCCTGGAAGAGCCGGAAC
>NZ_CADIKI010000079.1 GCF_902859935.1 Paraburkholderia fynbosensis | reverse complement strand
TTTCGTGCAGGACAAGAAATCCACGCCAGATGACGGTAGGGCCAGGCGGACGATCATGCTTTCGAGCGAGATATCCGCCGAGTCTGGCGATCCCAAGATGACCTGCGCCGGTGATGGCGGTTTATCAGGTATTTCAGTACTGCCATGCGTACGACAGTAGAGAGTTCGCCACTCGATTGGCTGCAGCAATACTTCGCATGGCAGGTGCCATCAAGCCTTGCAAGCAACAGGGAGTACAGGATCCTCCAGCTTACTACGGCGAACAATGCGGTGGCGCGGACGAATCGATCGAGATTGCCAAATTGGCGGGCTTCAATGCGACAGCCACTTTTAAGCACACGATGCCACGATTCAATCATCCATCGGCGCGCATACCATGCCAGGCGCTCAAGGGCCTGAGCGTGCGTTTGTGTAGGCACCGAAGTCAGTAGGAGCCATTCCAATGGCTCTGCTCCTTCGTCCAGGTTCGTTTCCTGTGCATGAATTGCAAACACTTCAATTTCGGGAAACTTCTCGCGACGACGATTTTGCGGCGGACGAAGGCGTACGGGCATGCAGCGCACAACCAGCCGTGCGGTGCGTGCCGGGCGGTTTTCGCGTGCAGGCACCTGCAGTTGGGCCTCTCCAAGCACTGGCGAGGCCAGCACGGTTTCCCGCAAATATCGATCGGGGTGAGCAACGCGTCGGTTCCACGACGCGCGCACCAACCAGTCGACGCCGGCAGGCCGCTGCGCCAGGAACACATCATAGACATCGCCTTCACGGTCGCTCACGCCGATGACATGCGTGCACGGACAGTGCGTCTTGAGTACGCCCAGTTGCTCGATGCCTTCTAGCCATTTTGCGCTCTCTTTCTGTTGTACAGTTCGTTGC
>NZ_CADIKI010000078.1 GCF_902859935.1 Paraburkholderia fynbosensis | reverse complement strand
TGTCGGCCAGCGGTTCGAGCACCTTCGTGTAGTTCTCGCCGTTGCCCAGACCGCGGCCGCCCGAGACGATGATCTTCGCCGACGTCAGTTCCGGACGGTCCAGCTTCGTCACTTCACGGCTCACGAACTGCGACACGCCGGCGTCTGCAGCGGCTTCGATCTTCTCCACCGTTGCGCTGCCGCCTTCGGCTGCCACTGCGTCGAAACCGGTCGAGCGCACCGTGATGACCTTGATCGGATCGGCCGATTGCACCGTTGCGATTGCGTTGCCCGCATAGATCGGACGCTCGAAGGTGTCGGCGCTGTCCACGGCCGTGATGTCGCTGATCTGCGCGACGTCGAGCTTTGCGGCGATACGCGGCGTGATGTTCTTGCCGTAGGCGCTCGCCGGCGCCAGGATGTGCGTGTAGGCATTCGCCGGGTTTTGCACGAGCGTCATCACGGTCGCTTCGACGTTTTCCGCGAGGCCCGCTTCGAGTTGCGGCGCGTCGGCCAGCAGCACTTTGGAAACGCCTGCAATCTTCGCCGCCGCATCGGCCGCCGCCTGCGCGTTGTAACCCGCGACCAGCACGTGAACGTCACCGCCAATCTTCTGCGCCGCGGCGATCGTGTTCAGCGTCGCGGCCTTGATCGACGCGTTGTCGTGTTCTGCAATTACCAGATTAACCAGATTCGTCATTTCGTCCGTCTCCCTCACAGCACCTTGGCTTCGGTCTTCAGCTTCTCGACCAGCGTCTTCACGTCCGGCACCTTCACACCGGCGGAGCGCCTGGGCGGCTCGGCGACTTTCAGCGTCTTCAGGCGCGGCGCGACGTCCACGCCGAGGTCGGCGGGCTTGATCGTTTCGAGCGACTTTTTCTTCGCCTTCATGATGTTCGGCAGCGTCACGTAGCGCGGCTCGTTCAGGCGCAGGTCGGTGGTGACCACGGCCGGCAATGTGAGCGACAGCGTTTCGGCGCCGCCGTCCACTTCGCGCGACAC
>NZ_CADIKI010000077.1 GCF_902859935.1 Paraburkholderia fynbosensis | reverse complement strand
GGTCCGGTGTAATTCGCGCTCGGCCGGATGATCTTGTTGTCGATACGCTGCTCGATGATGTGCGCACTCCAGCCGGCCGTGCGCGCGATCACGAAGATCGGCGTGAACATCGCTGTGGGCACGCCCATCATGTGATACGAGACCGCGCTGAACCAGTCGAGATTCGGGAACATCTTCTTCGCGTCCCACATCACCGATTCGAGCCGCTCGGCGATATTGAACAGCTTCGGGTTGCCCGCTTCCTTCGAGAGTTTCCTGGCGACTTCCTTGATGACCTTGTTGCGCGGATCGGAGATCGTGTACACCGGGTGGCCGAAGCCGATCACCACTTCCTTGTTTTCCACGCGGCGGCGAATATCGGCCTCGGCTTCATCCGGGCTCTGATAGCGCGACTGGATCTCGAACGCGGCTTCGTTGGCGCCGCCGTGCTTCGGTCCGCGCAGCGCGCCGATCGCACCGGTGATCGCCGAGTAGAGGTCCGAGCCCGTGCCCGCGATCACGCGGCCGGTAAACGTCGACGCGTTGAACTCGTGTTCGGCGTACAGGTTCAGCGACACGTGCATGGCATCGACCCACGACTTCGACGGCTCGACGCCATGCAGCAGATGCAGGAAGTGGCCGCCGATCGAATCGTCGTCGGTCTCGACTTCGATGCGCTTGCCGTTGTGCGAGTAGTGATACCAGTACAGCAGCATCGAGCCGAGCGAGGCCATCAGCTTGTCGGCGATGTCGCGTGAGCCCGGCAGGTTGTGATCGTCTTTCTCCGGCAGCACGGTGCCGAGCACCGACACGCCGGTGCGCATCACATCCATCGGATGCGCGGCGGCGGGAATCCATTCGAGCGCGGCCTTGACGTTCGCGGGCAGGCCGCGCAAGCCCTTGAGCCTGGTCTTGTAGGCAGTCAGTTCGGCCTGGGTCGGCAGCTTTTCGTGGACCAGCAGATAGGCGATCTCTTCGAATTCGCACGCGCTCGCGATGTCGAGAATGTCGTAGCCGCGATAATGCAG
>NZ_CADIKI010000076.1 GCF_902859935.1 Paraburkholderia fynbosensis | reverse complement strand
GGCGGTTTCAAGAGTGAAGCGCAACAGCGGGTTTAATGTTTAGAGCCTTGAGGTTGACTTGCTGAGGCAAGGGTCGCGGCGAAGACCTCGAATGGCGAATGGAAGGCATGAGTCGCGCGAGGTCGGCTGTTCAGACTGTCGGCGATAGCGTCAAGTTCGTCCTGACTGTAGACCGAAAGGTCTGTGCTTTTGGGCAGATACTGGCGCAGTAGCCCGTTGGTGTTTTCGCAAGTGCCGCGTTGCCAGGGACTGTGGGGGTCGCAGAAGTACACCTTCACGCCGGTTGCGGCGGTGAGCTCTTTATGGCGCGACATTTCTTTGCCCTGGTCGTAGGTGAAGCTCTGCCGTAATGGCGCGACAATCGAATTGAGTTTGGCGGAGAAGCCCGCCAGCGCTGAAGCGGCGGTGGCGTCTTCCATCTTGGCAAGCAGCACCAGCCGGCTGGTCCGTTCGACCAGCACGCCTACCGAGGACTGGTTGCCGGCACCCTTGATGAAGTCGCCTTCCCAGTGCCCAGGCAGCAGTCGGTCTTCGATTTCGGGCGGCCGCACATGAATACTGACCATGTCAGGAATCTGTCCGCGCCGGTCTGTGCCCCGTGTACGCGGCATGCGCGTGCTGTGGCCATGGCGCAAGCACGCAATGAGCTGACGGCGCAGTTCGCCGCGCGGCTGGGCATAGATGGCCGTGTAGATGGTTTCGTGCGAAACCTGTTGGGTCGGGTCGGTCGGATACATACGCTTGAGTGTGCCCGATATCTGCTGGGGAGACCATTTCCACTCGAGCAGGGTGAGAACGATACGCCAGCAGACGCTTTGCAGGCAAAGCTTTGTGGGATGGCGACCCGCGCTGCGGCGTGCGGCACTGAGTGCTTCAGCCGACACGGACGCGTAGCCAGCGGGAGAGCTGTTTCGCGTCAGTTCCCGGCTAACGGTGGCCGGCGAGCGCCCGAGTATCCGGGCCATGGCCCGGATACTCGAACCCTGCAGATGCAGGCTTGCAATGGTCAGACGCTCTTCAGGTTGAAGTTGCTGGTACTGAGTTCTTTCGTGCATCGCAACACCTTATACGAGATAGGTGTTGCACTTCAGATTTGAGGCCGCT
>NZ_CADIKI010000075.1 GCF_902859935.1 Paraburkholderia fynbosensis | reverse complement strand
TGGATTTGCCCCCGTACCTCCGGACACCGCCTCACACTTGAGTTGATAAATCGTTCCTGCGCCTGAACTCGCGTGGCGAGCGGTACTTCAATGCGCTATGAGGGTGGTGCTCGTTGTAATGCTCGAACGCGACCGCGAGATTTTGCGCCGCAGTCGCTGCGTCGGGCTTTGGCATGAAGGCGACGTAATCACGCTTCATCGTCTTCACGAAGCTTTCTGCCATGCCGTTACTTTGCGGGCTGCAGACAGGTGTGGTCAATGGCTTCAGGCCAATGCCAGACGCGAAGGTCCTGGTCTTTTCCGCCGTGTAGCCCGAGCCATTGTCCGTCAGCCATTCGATTTCCGTCGGCGCCTTCAGGACATTGCCAAAGCGGTTTTCAACGGCTGCCAGCATGACATCACGCACCACGTCGCCGCTGTGGCCGCCGGTCGTCGCCGCCCAACTCATTGCCTCACGGTCACAGCAATCGAGCGCGAACGTGACGCGCAACGGTTCGCCGTTGTCGCAGCGAAATTCGAAGCCGTCAGAGCACCAGCGTTGATTGCTCTTCGCCACTGCAACCTTGCCATCGTGTCGACGCTGCGGCGGTGGCGAAGAGGGTCTGCGTTGTAGCAGCAGGCCGTGAACGCGCATCACCCGATATACGCGTTTGGCGTTGATGGGCGCAATGCCTCGGCCTTCCCGCTGACGACGCAACATACCCCAGACCCGGCGATAACCATAGCTCGGCAGGTCACTCACGGTCAGCCGTATCTCTTCGACCAGCCCGGCATCGTCCGTCTTCCTGGCGCTGCGTCCATCCCGCCAGTCGGCTGGACGTGCAAGCTTTGCCGCCACGTTTGAGCGCGCTACACCGAGAACGTCGCAGACCTGCTTCACTGCTCGTCCCCCGGCAATGAGGGTGAGCGCGCAATCCATTTTCGCGACTTCGCCACCTCCACCGCTTCACGAAGAATCTCGTTCTCCATTGTCTTTTTGCCGAGCAGTCGCTGGAGTTCCCTGATTTGCTTGAGCGCATCGCTCAGTTCCGACGCTGGTACGACTTGCTCGCCGGCACTGACTGCCGACAGGCTGCCATCCTGATACAGCTTGCGCCAATGGAACAGCTGGTTCGGATTGACGCCGTGCTGGCGTGCAACCATCGAGACCGACTTGCCTGGCT
>NZ_CADIKI010000074.1 GCF_902859935.1 Paraburkholderia fynbosensis | reverse complement strand
GGCGGATTCAACCGGTGGATGCAACACACTAGAAGCTGCGTGAGCAGTGGGAGTGTTGCAAATGAAACAGCGACGCCGGATTTATTACAGTGAGGCGCAGAAAGCACTGATGTGGGAGCGTTGGGCGCCAGGGCGAATCTCTGCAGAAGATCGCCCAGCTTTTTGATCGTAATCACTCGTCGGTCCAGGGGATTCTGGCTGAGACAGGCGGGATCCAGCCACCACAAAGGCATCGATCGAGATTGGCATTGACGCTGGAGGAGCGCGAAGAGATATCGCGAGGGCTTGTGGCTGGTGAATCGATCCAGTCAATTGCGATGCGACTTTCACGAGCGCCTTCCACCATCTGTCGTGAGATCAAACGTAACAGCGGACCAAACGGCTATCGGGCAAGCCACGCCGATCAGCTCGCATGGGATCGCGCGCAGCGCCCCAAAGCCTGTAAACTGGTTGAGCACCGGATGCTGGCGCACGTCGTGGCAGGCAAGCTTCAGTTGCAGTGGTCACCGCAGCAGATTGCCGGATGGCTCAGGCGGGTGTATCCAGACGACGAGGACTACCACGTGTCTCACGAGACCATCTATCGCACTCTCTTCATACAGGCCCGTGGTGCCTTGAAGAAGGAGTTGCTGGAGCACTTGCGGCGCACCCGGGCCATGCGCCGTTCGCGCCATCACACACAGAAGACGGACGATCACGGCAGGATTCGGGACACAGTATCGATCAGCGAACGCCCCGCTAGCATTGAAGACCGTGCGGTACCCGGCCACTGGGAAGGTGATCTGCTGTGCGGCAGCGGCAGCAGCCAGATTGCGACGCTCGTCGAACGCCAGACACGTTACATTATGCTGGTCAGGATAGCCAGCAAGGATAGCGAGACGGTCGCCAATGCACTCATCAAACACGCCTCCAAACTGCCGCAGGAGCTCTATAAGTCGCTGACATGGGATCGGGGAACGGAGATGGCCGGGCACAAACGCTTCACCGTGGCCACTGATATCCAGGTGTACTTCTGCGATCCCCAGCATCCATGGCAGCGCGGCTCGAACGAAAATACAAATGGGTTGTTAAGGCAGTACTTCCCCAAGGGCACCGACCTGTCAATGTATTCGCAGGCCAAACTCAACGCTGTGGCAAGGCGACTGAACGAGCGTCCAAGGAAGACGCTGGACTACGAAAC
>NZ_CADIKI010000073.1 GCF_902859935.1 Paraburkholderia fynbosensis | reverse complement strand
CTCGAGCGGCGAACAGTAGCCGATGCTGCTGTGCAGGCGGCGTATGTTGTACCAGCTCTCCAGAAACGAGAACAGACGCCGCCGTGCCTGTTCGTGGGTCGCGAAGTGTTCACGACAGAGCAGTTCGGCTTCGAGTGTGCCGAAGAACGACTCGCACATCGCGTTGTCATAGGCATCGCCGGCCGTGCCCATCGACGGCTGTACGCCTGCTTCGCGGCATCGCCGCCCAAAGGCAATGGACGTGTATTGACAGCCTTGATCGGAATGTAGAATCACACCGTCATGGCGTCGTTGCTGCAGCGCCATGTCCAGCGCGCGTAACATCAATTCGGTGTACAGATGGTTAGACATGGCCCAGCCGATGATGCGACGGCTGAACACATCCAGCACGACCGCCAGATAGAGGGAACCTTCGCCCGTGGGTACATAGGTCGCATCCGCGACCCACAGCACGTTTGCCGCGTCGGCACTGAAGTGCCGGCGCACCAGATCCGGCGCACGCCGGGCGCCTGCGCGCGCCCGCGTGGTGCGCGGCCAGCGCCGCCGGCTTGCCCCGCACAGACCCGCCATACGCATGAGGCGCGCCACCCGCTTGCGCCCCACGTGTACGCCTTCGCGCGCGAGCTGCGCATGGATACGCGGTGCCCCATACGTGCCGCGCGAGCTCGCATGTAGCGTGCAGATGCGCGCGAGCAGTTGCGCATCGCTGCGTGTGTGCATCGCGGGCTCTCGCACCAGCCACGTGTAATAGCCGCTCGTCGAGACGCCGAGCAGCCGTGCCATCATCGCAATGGGCCAGCGGGCCCGGTTCGCTTTCATGAATCCATACCGCTCTTCGGTGGAATGGATCCTGTCTCCCTCGCGAACCAGGCTGCCGCGTGAGAGAGTATGTCGCGCTCCATCTTCAGTTGCCGGACTTCACGACGCAACCGTGCGAGTTCCTGCCGTTCGGCTGAGGTCAGACCGTCATGCCGCACGCCTGTGTCGCGATCGGCCTGCGCCACCCAGTTGTAGATGGTCTGTGCAGTCGGCTCGAACTCCTTTTCCAGTTCCTCCGGCCTGCGTCCAGCCTTCACCAGCTCGACCATTTGCGCCCGAAATTCCGCCGGGTACGGGGTACGATGCTTGCCCATAATCGGCACCTCCTTCTCCAAAGGATAGATGTCCGTTTTTCTGGGTCAACTTCA
>NZ_CADIKI010000072.1 GCF_902859935.1 Paraburkholderia fynbosensis | reverse complement strand
GCACGGATGTTGCCCAGCGCGTAGTCGGGATAAACATAGTGATCGCACGAGTAGACTTCGCCGTCATGCTCGATGGCCAATGCCTTGCCGCAAAACTCCGCGGTCACGCAGGTTTGCGCGGGGTGCCCCATCGTCTGCGCCACAGCGGTTTCAAACACATTGACCAGCACGCGGCCCACGTCTTTTCTGTACCACTCGTCGAAGGTTCGCGACAGGAAATAACCCCAGTCGTCCGGATCGACTGACCAGTCCGTTACAACTGAGTCGGAATGACCGGGCTTCGCGGCCTCGCTTCCCATCATCGGCATCGAATCGTCGGGCCAGTGCTGTGGCGCGACGCGATGGAAATCCTTTGGCTCGACACACGGAATGAACTGGATGTATGTGGAACCCAGTTCGTTACGCAAAAACCGGTAGACGTCTAACGGCCGTTTCGCATTGACTCGATTCACCACCGTGAGCGTGTTGAATTTCACGCCGTGCTTCCGGAGAAAGCCAATCCCGCGCATGACATGGTCGAACGTGGGCCGACCTTTCCGGTCCACCCGGAAGGCATCGTGCAATTCGCGCGGACCGTCGATGCTCACGCCGACCAGAAAGTCGTTCTCCTTGAGGAACAGGCACCAGTCGTCGTCGAGTAAAGTTCCGTTGGTCTGGAGGTCGTTGGAGATTCGACGGTTCTCAGGCGCATAGCGCTTCTGAATGCCAACGATGTCGCGAAAGAACTCGATGCCGAGCATGGTCGGCTCGCCGCCCTGCCACGAGAATATGATCTCGTCGCCATTTTGCGCTTCGATGTATTGGCGGATGTATCGCTCGAGCATCGACGGTTCCATGCGGCGGCCCCGATGCTGTTCGAGCAGGTGTTCTTTGTGCAGGTAGTAGCAATAAGAGCAATCGATGTTGCAGGCTGAGCCGATGGGCTTGGCCATCGTATGGAATCGGCCTTTTTGCAAGGGCGCGACAGGTTCCAGTCCTGAAGGCCGCGCCGCGAAGAAAGCCACCGGCCGCTCGACCACGGTTTCATTGATGTCGTGCACGCTATCTCTCCAGATCTCAGTTTCAGGCAGTGCGGACTTATTGCGCCGCACCGGCCTCCGGTGCGGGGTAAACCGTCTTCCAGTCCTGCTTCATGCTGACGACGACCCAGCCGCGCGCAACCGCTTCGTCCCACGCCTTGTCGAGCCGAGCCAACGACGATTGCCGGTCGTAGGCGAATTCACGCTCAGCATCGTCGTGATGCAGCAGCAGTGCAAGCGTTTCGCCGGGGCCACCCGCCGTGTACTCGAGCAT
>NZ_CADIKI010000071.1 GCF_902859935.1 Paraburkholderia fynbosensis | reverse complement strand
ATGCCGACGAGGATCGAACTGTAGTCCGCACCCTGGTTGCGATAGTGGAACAGGCTGATGTTCCAGTTCGGCGCCATCGACGACAGGAACTTCATCAGCGCGCCCGGGCGCTCCGGAAACTCGAAGCGGAACAGGCGCTCGTCATGCGCGAGCGGCGAGCGCCCGCCGACCATGTAGCGGATGTGCTGCTTCGAGAGTTCGTCGAAAGTCAGGTCGACGGTCGCGAAGCCGTGCGCTTCGAACGCGCCCGCGATCTGCGCGGACTCGCTGCGGTTTCTGATCTGCACGCCGACGAAGATATGCGCCGAGTTCGCATCCGCGATCCGGTAGTTGAACTCGGTGACGCTGCGCGTGCCGACCAGTTCACAGAAACGCCTGAAGCTGCCGCGCTCTTCGGGAATCGTCACGGCGAACACCGCTTCGCGTGCTTCACCGACTTCGGCGCGCTCGGCGACGAAGCGCATGCGGTCGAAATTCATGTTCGCGCCCGACGTGATCGCGATCAGCGTCTGGTTCTCGATGCCTTCGCGCTCGGCATACTGCTTCGCGCCCGCAACAGCCAGCGAGCCTGCCGGTTCGAGCACGCTGCGGGTGTCCTGGAACACATCCTTGATTGCCGCGCACAGCGCATCGGTATTCACGAGCAGCACGTCGTCGAGATATTCGTTGCACAGGCGGAAGGTTTCTTCACCGACCAGCTTCACCGCCGTGCCGTCCGAGAACAGTCCGACTTCGTTCAGCGTGACGCGCTCGCCTGCTTTGAGCGAGGCGGCCATGGCGCACGAATCATCAGTCTGGACGCCGATCACCTTGATCTCCGGGCGCACCGATTTCACATACGCGGCCACGCCAGCCGCGAGTCCGCCGCCACCGATCGGCACGAAGATCGCGTGGATCGGCCCCTGATGCTGGCTGAGAATCTCCATCGCGACGGTGCCCTGCCCTGCGATCACGTACGGGTCGTCGAACGGATGCACGAAGCTCAGGCCACGCTCTTCCTGAAGTTTGACCGCATGGCCGTACGCGTCGCTATACGACTCGCCGAACTGCACCACTTCGACCGTCGGCCCGCCATGCGCGCGTACCGCATCGACCTTCACCTGCGGCGTCGTCACCGGCACTACGATGATCGCCTTCACGCCCATGCGTGCCGCCGACAACGCGACGCCCTGCGCATGATTGCCCGCCGACGCGGTAATCACCCCCCGCGCCAGCGCTTCGGCCGGAAGATGCGCCATCTTGTTGTACGCGCCGCGCAGCTTGAACGAGAACACCGGCTGGTTGTCCTCACGCTTCAGATACACCGGATTGCGCAGCCG
>NZ_CADIKI010000070.1 GCF_902859935.1 Paraburkholderia fynbosensis | reverse complement strand
CTGATCGTCGTCTGCCCATCGTGCACCGCCGTGATCCTGATCTCGGCTGCGCCGCCAAACTTCAATGCATTGTCGACGAGGTTGCCCACGATGCGGCGCAATGCCTGCGGCCGAGTCGTCACCGACATGCCGAAGCGGCCTTCCAGAGACACGTCCTGACCAGCGTCGACGTAATCGCAGACGAGGCTGTCGAACAGCGCATCCGGATCGATGCGGCACGGCAGCTCGGTCGTGCCGTGCATCGTCCTCGCGTACGTCACGCCTTCTTTGACCAGCGTCTCCATCTCCTGCAAATCCTGCCTGAGCTTCGCGCCCTGTGCGTCGTCGTCCATCACGTCGACACGCAAGCGCATGCGCGTGATCGGCGTTTGCAGATCGTGCGAGATCGCCGCGAGAATCTGCATGCGCTCGGTCATGTACGTCGCGATCCGGTCCTGCATCGCGTTGAATGCACGCGCGGCGCGTGCCACTTCCGAGGGTCCGTTTTCCGGCAGGCGGTCCGCTTTCAGATCGGGGCCGAGCGTGTCGGCCGCCAGCGCCAGTTGATGCAGCGGGCGCGTCGCGAGCCGCACGGCGAGCCAGCAGCACGCGGCGAGCACCACCAGTTGCAATAGCAGCACCAGCGGCAGCCAGCGCGACAATGGCGCGCCCGACATCGGACGCATATCGATCGTCAGCGGCGTGCCGTCGCTCAACTTCAGATGCACCTGCAGGCGTTCGCGGTCGCCGGGGACCGCGTTCACCGTCAGCGGGTAGCGACTGCCGATGCCCTCATTGATCGAGCGCGCGACGCGCTCCGAGAGACTCGCATCGACAGGCACGCCTGAAATGCCGGGCCCGAGAACGAACTCGTAGCTGCGCCGCGCGAGACGCGGCAGCCACTGGGCCCGCTCATCAGGCGGCAAATGGTCGAGCAATGCGACCGAACTGGCGACCTCCCGTTCGATGTAGCCCATCATCACGTTAGTCATCGTCTGGTCGCGTTCGGTCATCGTGAGCCAGAACGACAGCGTCTGCGCGAGCGCCAGTCCGACGAACAGGATCACGGCGAGTCGCGCGAACAGCGTGCGGGGCCAATGTGTCGGCCAACGCGCCCACGAGTACCGGCTCATTGCGTGTCCTCGATCTCGCTCACGGCGGCGGAAAACACATAGCCTTCGCTGCGCAGCGTCTTGATGTAACGCGGCTCGCGCGCGACATCCCTCAGGCGTTGACGCAGCCGGCTCACCATCAGATCGATCGAACGGTCGAACTGATCGGCCTGGCGGCCCTGAGTCAGATTGAGCAGTTGATCGCGCGTCAGCACCCGCTGCGGATGATCGAGGAACACGCGCAGCAAGCGATATTCGGCGCCGCTCAA
>NZ_CADIKI010000069.1 GCF_902859935.1 Paraburkholderia fynbosensis | reverse complement strand
GTCAGGAAATGTGTGTAGCCCATCCAGTGCTTGAACGTTCCAAAGACATGTTCGACGGTCCGCCTGCGCACTGTCATCGCCTCCGGTGTCCTGTCGAGCCGACGTTGGACCGCGTCCAGCACCGACTCATGTTCCCATCGGGTGATCCGACGTTCTGTGCTCGGCGTGCATTGTGATTTCATAGGGCATCGAGGACAGGCACTGCTCCAATAACGACGCAGTTGCATACCGCGCTCCTCCCGGGTTAAGCGGTAAATTGCGCGTTCACCGGCTGGACATTGGTATTCGTCGTCCCGAGCAATGTAGATAAAGTCGGCCCTATCAAATCGACCATGGAATTTCGCGCTTGATGTCGTGGGCTTTGGCAGCATTACTGCAATCCCGGCATCCGCGCACTCTTTTATCTGAGGTGCATTGTAGTAGCCGCGATCGGCGACTGCCCGCAGTTTGGTCCTGCCCATCGCATCGCGCGCGGCTTTCGCCATGGGACCGAGCTGCGCCCTGTCGCTGCCAGAGTTTGTGACCTCGTGCGCGACGATCAGATGGTGCTTGGCGTCTACTGCTACCTGTACGTTGTAGCCCACCATTCCCGAGCCTTTGCCGCTCGTCGCCATGGAGCGTGCATCAGGATCGGTCGTCGAGAGCTGACCGTCAGGCTCAGTCTTGAGTTGCTCCTTGATCTGCTCAAGGTTTCGCATCTGCTCGCGCAGGCGCGCGATCTTGTCCTGCAAGCGGGTTGTCTTCGCTTCCAGCTCCGCGGGTTGCGTACGATCGGCGGTCTCCAGCGCGTTCAGATACCGCTGGATGCTCTCCTCGATCTGCTTCCGACGCTTGTCGACCTTACCCTCTGTGAAGTTGCGATCGCGTGTATTGACTGCCTTGAACTTGCTGCCGTCAATGGCAACCAGCGCCTGCGAGAACAACTTCAGCTCGCGGCATAGCACCACGAAGCGGCGACATACGTTGCGGATGCCTGTTCCACTGTCACGACGGAAGTCGGCGATGGTCTTGAAGTCCGGCGCCAGGCGGCCGGTGAGCCACATCAATTCAACATTGCGTTGGCATTCACGTTCCAGCCGACGGCTCGACTGGACCCGGTTCAGGTAACCATAAATATAGATTTTCAACAGCACGGCTGGATGATAGGACGGGCGACCTGTAGTCGACGGCATCGCGCCATCGAAGCCCAGTGATGCAAGGTCAAGCTCTTCAACGAACGCGTCGATAATCCTGACCGGATTGTCCTCGGCAACGAAGTCATCGAGGCACTCTGGAAGCAGCGTCACCTGCTTGCGATCTTCACCTTCTATGAATCGCTTCATCCGGTCACCTACGCTGAATGAGTTAATCCAGTCTAGGCGATCAGCGTGTTTTCACACAAGCTCGACCC
>NZ_CADIKI010000068.1 GCF_902859935.1 Paraburkholderia fynbosensis | reverse complement strand
AGCGGCAAACTTGAACGAGGCAACGATCCCCGTTGCCCGTCATGCGACTGCCTGGTTCATCTGCTTGCTTCCTGGCACTAGCCGCTTGGCCATTCTTCGCAGATTTTGCGCCGTTGCTGCCATCAGAAACTCATCATGGGCACCGCTTGGACCGCGCAGTCGCAGACGGTCCAGTTTCAAGATACGTTTGAGATGGGCGAAGAGCATTTCCACCTTCTTTCGCTCACGACAAGATCGATTGTATTCAGGCGTGTTCGCAATACGTCTCGTTTTGTCACGCGCAGCTTCATGGATGCTTCGAGCAATCTTGCGGAATGGTGTATTCGGGCAGCAGCGATCCTTCATCGAACAGTTCTCGCAGTCAAACTGGCTTGCCCGATAGATTATCGTGTCAGCCTTCGTGACTCGCGAGCGCGGATTTCTGAACTTGCGCCGATCACTGCGTAGTGCGTGCCCGGTGGGGCAACGATATTCATTGGCCAGTTCATCCCATTTGAACTCGATGCTGGACAATGTATTGTCCTTGCGTGCGGTTTTATCCCAGACCGGAACATGTGGCGCAATTTCCTTCTCTTCGATCATCCAGGCAAGCATCGCCGCTGAGCCATACGCGGTGTCGCCTGCAAGACGTCGAGGTTTGAGATCATGCCGCCGCTCAACGCGGTCAATCATCGTCCTGGTTGATTCCACTTCGTGCGACCGGTTCGCGGGCGTCGCCTCGACGTCCACGATGATCCCTGCCTGCAGGTCAATCAGATAATTGGTCGAGTAGGCGAAGAACGGCAAGCCACCCTTCGCGGCTGTCCAGCTCGCGGCGGGATCCGTCAGAGATACCCTCTTTGGCGGCTTCGATGTCTCTGCCTTCTCCGCCACTTCGGTGCTTGCCGGATTCGCTTCTTCCAATGCTTCCAGATACTCCCGCACTGCACGGCTTTGGCCCTTAACGCAACCCCAGTCGATGGGCTCAGAACCCGGAACACCGCGTACAGAGCTCGCATCGGCTCTGATGATGCTCGCGTCAATCGCGAATCCCTCACCCTTTACGAGCCCTTCGGACATGCATCGACCCACTACCGACTCGAACACATGGCGTAGCACATCGCTATCGCGGAAGCGACCGTGGCGGTTCTTGGAGAATGTCGAGTGTTCCGGTACGGCGTCCTCCAGGCTCAGGCCGCAGAACAATCGATACGCCAGATTCAGATGCACCTCTTCGCATAGCCTGCGCTCTGACCGGATGCCGAAACAGTAGCCGACGATCAACATGCGGATCATGAGCTCCGGATCAATCGATGGCCGTCCCATCGGACTGTAGTACGGTGCGAGATGCCGGCGTAGATCACTCAGATCCAGGAAGTGATCAATGCCTCTCAACAGGTGCTCGCGAGGGACGTGGTTATCAAGGTTGAACGAGTAGAAAAGTTTGTCTTGTCCGCTG
>NZ_CADIKI010000067.1 GCF_902859935.1 Paraburkholderia fynbosensis | reverse complement strand
CCTTATATGAACGCCTCCCGTTTGCGACGGTTTTCGCGTGCTACGACTGTGGCAGGATGGGTTGCAGCTTTATATTCGGGCTTATTGCAGCCTGATACGCTGCGGCCCACTATGAAATCCGCTGGCTCGCACCTCATTTTTGGCCCGAGCTCGAAGCTCTTGGACAGATTCAGGTTTAGCGAGTCCCGGTCCGACCTGTCTTGTCATCACATACGATTGCCAGCGCAACCTTTCGACGTGTCATCCTGCAAACGTTGAACTTGTACAGAGTGGTTGCTGGTCAGGCCGGCTTCACGCTCACGTGATCCTTGTCGTACTGTCGGTCATGCGCCAGGATTGCCCAGATCGTGCGGGCCATCTTGTTGGCCTGTGCTACGACCGCTACATTCATCGGCCGCCGCTTCCTGAGCTGCTCAAGCCACGGCCCAGGCTCCTTCGTGTGGAAGAGCACACTGCGAGCACCGTGAATCAGCAGCTTGCGCAAATAGGTATCGCCTCGCTTGCTGATGCCCAGCAACTGGACCTTGCCGCCCGAGCCCGTTTGTCTCGGGACTAGCCCGATCCAGGCCGCGAACTCACGTCCGGATCTGAACGTCTTCGCGTCTCCCATCGTCGCGATCGCGGCGGTTGCAGTTAGCAGTCCGACGCCCGGTATAGCAGCAATTGCTCTACATGCCTTGTTCTCTTTCAGCCATGCCTGTAGACGCCGTTCGATTCCAGCAATTTGCTTATCCAGATTCGTCAGACCGTTCCACTGTTCGCGCAGCGTGTCGATCAGAATGGTCGGCAAACGGCACACCAGCCGCTCCAGCACATCCGGCACTGCCTTATCCAGCGCAGCCCGACCCTTGCCCATCACTTCACCGTATTCGGTTAGCAGGCCACGCAGACTGTTGATCTGCATCGTCCGGAATTTCACCAGCTGTTCCCGCATCCGGTGCAGCCCCAGCACTGCCTGCTGTGTTTCCGTCTTCACCGCAACTGACTTGCCCGGCTGTCGCGCCGCCATCCAGATCGCACGCGCATCAGCTGCGTCATTCTTGTTACCCATCACGAACGCCTTGACGAACTTCGCCGGCATCAGCTTCACCTGGTGGCCCATCGCCGTGAGCTTGCGCGCCCAGTGCTGCGAACCACCACACGCCTCCATCCCTATCAGGCACGCAGACCGGTTCGCAAAATGTTCAAGAAACGCCGTCCGCTTCACGGGTTTGTTTACGATCTCGCCCGTCTCCGCGTCGATGTAATGGAGCTGAATGACGTTTTTTGCAATGTCCACACCTACCGTCGTGATATCCATTTGGAGCCTCCAGTTTGCCTGGGAAATCTCAATGGTCTTCCATTTTGGCGTCTTTGATGCCGTTGGCCCGTGAGGCTCCGTTTTCCTCTCGCTCACCGCTCACGGGTGGGAGGCGTTCATATCATTTTTGGCGATCAT
>NZ_CADIKI010000066.1 GCF_902859935.1 Paraburkholderia fynbosensis | reverse complement strand
GCATTGGCCCAGCGGCTGTCCTCAGCCAACAACGAGGCGATCAGCGGACCGATGTCATCCGGCACGCCAGCGCGGCCAAGCGCTGTGTTGCTGGCCACGAACTGGTTGAGTTGGGGGTTGTCCCGTATCATGCCGCCGCTGAAGTCTGTCTCAATCGCGCCGGGCGCCACCGTGTTCACAGCGATCCCCCGACTACCGAGTTCCTTCGCCAGGTATCGTGTCAGCACCTCGACCGCGCCTTTCATCGAGGCATACGCCGCACTGCCCGGGATTGAAAAGCGAGTCAGCCCCGATGAAATGTTCACAATCCGTCCGCCGTCACAAAGCAGTGGCAGCAGTTTCTGCGTCAGGAAGAACACGCCCTTGAAATGCACGTTGTAGAGCGCGTCCAGTTCCGGTTCAGTCGTCTTCTCGATTGAGTTGTGGTGCGAGATCCCGGCGTTGTTCACGAGGAAATCGATCGTGTCCGAGCCGAGTTCGCCTAGCGCGGTGCGCACGTCGTCGACGAAGCCGTCGAACGCCGAAATCTTGCCGGCGTCGAGTCGTAATGCGATGGCCCTGGCGCCCGAAGTTGCGACTGCGGCAACCACCTTGTCGGCTTCTTCCTTATTGGTGTTGTAAGTGAAGATGCTGTGGACGCCACGTTTGCCAAGGCTCAGCACGGTACTGCGGCCGAGGCCGCGGCTGCCGCCGGTGATGAGAGCGATCTTCTGGGGGGATGTGGTGTAGATGTTTTCAGCCATGTGCAACTCCATGAGGTTCGGTGGAGTCGACAGGGTAGGTCGGCAGCGGCCTTCCGCCTACGCCAAAACCATCCTTTTTGTTGCCTATTCCTGCTTTTGTTAGTAGCGTTCACTCTGATGATCACTATTCGCCTCACCAATGCCCATATCCGGACTCGCCGACGCGGTTCACGATTACATCGCCAATCAGGAGGGGAGCAGCCCGTTCTACACCGCCGTCGACGGACTGATCATTCTGTGCGGCGAACTGCAACGACACCCGACGCACCTGGTCCACAAGCCCTCACTGTGCATCGTTGTTCAGGGGGCGAAGTGGACGAGCTTCGGCAGCAGGAAGCTGGAGTACCGTGCTGGAGAGGCACTGGTCGTCAGTCTCGACATGCCGGGTGCAAGCCAGATCATGGAAGGAGGGCCGAACCAGCCGTACCTGAGTGTCATCATCCAACTGGATCAGGTCGCCATGCGCGAGGTCAGCGAACAGCAGGGGTCGACGTTATCGCAACCTGAGACCCCTGCCGACGGCAGCGCCTTCGTCATTGAGCTCGAGGAGCCGCTGATCGACTGCGCGCTGCGGGCGGTGCGCCTGCTGGACGTACCTGCTGCCATTCCCGTTTTATATCCGTTGATCATGCGAGAAATCTGTTTCTGGCTGCTGGCCGGGCCGCATGGCGACCACGTCAGCCGCATGATCGTGGGCGGGGACAGGCACGAGGGCATCGTCAGGGCGATGCAGGTGCTACGCGAGCAGTTCGCGCAGACGTTTCGCATCGACGAACTCGCCACCGTGGCAAAGCTCAGCCCGTCCGCCTTCCATCACAAGTTCAAGGCGTTGACTTCCCTCACGCCTTTGCAGTACCAGAAGCAGATTCGCCTGCTGGAAGCGAGGCGCCTCATGGCTGCGGGGGAAGCCAACGTGCAGACGGCGGCAGTTCGTGTGGG
>NZ_CADIKI010000065.1 GCF_902859935.1 Paraburkholderia fynbosensis | reverse complement strand
AATTCCACTGTCGAGAAAATTCTCGATAAAGAAACCCCAAAATCTATTTATGGCGCTTCGAGTAAGTAGATACGCGCGCCGATCCGGCCGCGGGCTAATTAGTAGTGCTTAAAAACGAGCAATTATTTTTGCTTCGTCTACATACCGCAGTGCTGTAAATCACATTGAAATAATCGTGTGGTAAAGCGAATATTCTTTTTGACAGGCATACATCCCGGACTAATGGAGCACTCGTTTGTGCGCCATTATTTTATTTTCACCCACAAAAAGAAGATGATCGGATGACCGCTGAAATTCGCGCGTCGCAGGCACAGCAAACGTTTCACCACATGCCCGAGCAACCCGTTTGATTCGGTAACTTCCGCACGGATTCGTTGCTGCTGCTGTCTTCCGGCTCCGCTCCGCATGCGCCAGTAGGATGGCTTCCACCCAGAGGCCTTAGACGCTCCACAGGTGGAGGTCTTTTTTTCACCGAGAATCGTGCTGTCGAGAAATCCCACAATAAAAGCCCAAATGTCAATTCTGTGGCGCTGTTAATAATTAAAGCCGCAGACGCGGTGACGAATCGGCAAGGACTCCTCAGCAGCGTGTTTCGGCCCATCCTGCACGGCATTGATACGTGCACTGCCCATCCAGCATCATGCGACGCCAAGGTCTATGAATCTGCCCGGTCAGGCTTGCTGCTCCACGAACCAGACGATGTTTCAACGCCGCTTGCGGAGACCGCCGCAAACGTTTCACCGAAGAAACGTACACGTCAGCGGCACGATGCTTCTCGTTTTGCACCACAAATTGAAGAGGTGTAAGCACATTGCGTTGATATGCTCGATCGAATCTTCTCTCTCAGACAGATGGGGAACCATGGCAACACTCAGATAAAGGACGATCGACGTGCATTCATCGTATGCGACCAGTTTTCGTGTTGCTGTCAGGAGATCAAGAAAATAGGGGGGATCCCATGCTGAATTTCCGGTAAGGGAATCCTTATGGGGGTAGTCGCACGCTTCGTAGTATTGTCGGCTTGTTGAAGGGCGCGCAGGCGAAAGCGCTTAACATAAGGATCACTAATTTATGCGGCAGTGCGATCCAGCCATGTAGCTGCGGTCGCCGACTACGACGCCGATCATTTCAAGGGTTACCACAGCTGAAAAGCCAGCGACGACGAAACCGGGAAAGCCGGCTCGCGGGCACGCCCAAAACGATATCGGTATAGAATCAAGACAACCCGGCAATGAGTATTTCCGCTAACAAGCCTCTCGGGCTATCTTGCAACTCTCTCTTTCATAGACTCTCGATGTCCCACAATAGACGCCGGCTTTCGGGCCGCGCTTCTTTTGGTCGGCGTAACCTGAGTAAGGCGATGCTGCACCCAATGACGAGACAGGCGGTCTCCGATATCTCGCTCGTCAATCATCCTGCTCTTGCGGTCTGCCGCAGCATGCGATTGAAGGGCGATGGCTTGTAAACGGTGACGACCGATCTTAACTTTGATCCGGTTCGTGATCTGTAATGCTGGGCATTGTCGGACACCTCTGACCTTGATGATTGGGCAAATGAAGAGTTTGGCGCCGCCGAGCTCGGCGACGCTCGCCTGACCAGACGGCTCGTGACGCTGGCACGCAAGCTTTCGCTGGGCCCACATTGCTCTTTTCCGCAGTCGTTCAATGGTTCGGAGCTGAACGCCGGCTCCGATCCGCACGTGCGTGGTTTCCTGATACACAGTCTGCTTGCGCTCACGCCAGAGGGGCTGCCACTCGGGCTGATCGGGATGAAGATCTGGATACGTAGGCACGAGGAGTTGGGCAAGAAACATCTGCGCGCGCAACGAACTGTACAACAGAAAGAGAGCGCAAAATGGCTAGAAGGCATCGAGCAACTGGGCGTACTCAAGACGCACTGTCCGTGCACGCATGTCATCGGCGTGAGCGACCG
>NZ_CADIKI010000064.1 GCF_902859935.1 Paraburkholderia fynbosensis | reverse complement strand
GGGGATCGTTGCCTCGTTCAAGTTTGCCGCTTCGCCGATCACCACAACTCGAAAACGTGCCGCGGACTTCAGCGCTTCGAGCCAAAACAAGACTTTTTCAACACAATCCTTCGAAAATCGGACGACGGCGTTGCCGAACCTCGACTGACCGAGATGGGTCGGCACATGCCTTTTGCATTGCACGCGCGGCCGGGATGAGCGTCGCGCTCGGTCGTCGGGCGCGGATCGGCCAGTTTGAGACTTTCGCTATGCGTGTCGCTCGGACATTCGGAAGTCGGCTTTGATCGGGAAACGGTCCTTCGACGGCAAGAAATTCGCGTCGTCCCGTCGGCCGTTGCGAGCGTCAATCGGCTGGAAACCGGTCTCTTCCACCAGACGTTTAACAATCGCCTTGGCAGTCGTGGTTTCTCAACCATTGTCGCCACGCGACTTTTTTCTGTTTGCATATCGCGCTGGTGAGCATCCAACGGCGCGACTGAATGCCGTGCTGAATGCGCTCGCAGACCCGTAGCCGGTCGCAGAAGCGATTTCGATCAAGGGACGACTTGTGAAGCGCAAAGCGTCTTTCGCCAAGGCCATCCGCCAGTTCAATACGTAGTCGCCAGGCGGTGTTCCCACCACTCTCGTGAATCGCTCGGCAAACGCCGAGCGGGACATTCCGGCCGTCATGGCCATCGCAGCAACGGTCCAATGCCGTGCAATGTCGGCGTGAATTTCGCGCAATGCGTGCGCGAGCTGTTCATCTGCGAGACCGGCCAGCATGCCTGGCTTCTCCGGCTCAGCTGCATCTACGGCACTCCGTGAGCGGAATGCTTCGACCAGCATAATCTCGATAAGACGATTTACGACGAAGGTCTGTCCTGGACGTGCGAATGATGCCTCCCGGTCTACCAATTCAATGATTCCCCGCAAAGCTGAAGCCGACCCGTTGGCGTTGCCGATGTGTACGACCGGTGACAAAAGTCCGTTCAGCAAGTTTGCATTGACGGTGTCAAAGCAAAAATGACCGCCGATGATCCGGGTGGAACCAGGGCCGCTACCGAACGACACCATGCGCAAGTTCGTCGGGTGTCGGAGCGCAGGAAACTCGAACATTTCGCCGGTTTCGCCTTTCGAGAGTACCCAGGACGGGGGCGCCGACATTAGCAGGAAGTCGCCTGCATTAATTTGCGCCGATGGGTAGCCGGTTGCTTCGAGCCGGCAAGAACCAGACATGAAGAGGCCGAAAACGACATGCTTGTTCGCTGGAAAGCGCAGAACCCAATCGCCCCGTCCCTCGAGATTTTTCAGGTCGAGCGCTCGTGGCCGCAGAAGCTCAATCAGTTGGGTAAGTGGTTCCAATTCTGGACGATTAGTAAATAATTGTGGATGATCGTTTATAGACCAACCGGTCTGTGACGTCTAGAGTATCTTCCGTGTCTACCGATTAACGTGCAGAGAACGGAGTACTAATGTCACAAACAGTTTTGATCACGGGATGCTCAAGTGGCTTCGGCAGAGCGACGGTACGAGCTTTTCTCGAAGCGGGTTGGAACGTCGTCGCGACCATGCGCGACACCTCGGGCTGGTCAGAAAAGGAATGCCCCCAAAATCTCCTCGTAGTTCATTTGGACGTACTTGACGCCACGACGATCGAGTCGTCGCTCAAGAGCGCGATCGAGCGCTTCGGCCAGGTGGACTGCCTCGTCAACAATGCAGGGCTCGCGTTGTTTTCCGTCTTCGAAGCCACACCGATCACTGTACTTCGTACGCTGTTTGAGACCAATGTCTTTGGTTCGATGCAAACGATGCAGGTGGTCATCCCTCATTTTCGGACTATCGGAGGCGGCAGAATAATCAATATAAGCTCCGGCTCAGCAATCCTGCCGGAGCCACTCATGGCAGCATACAGCGCAAGCAAATGTGCTATCGAGGGATTAACGGAGTCGCTGCAGTATGAGCTGCGTTCGCAAAACATCTTCGTCAAACTGATCGAGCCGGGTTTTGTCCCCGCCACAAATCTGGTTCGCAAGACCGCTGAACAGGCAACCTCCATCCCGGTTCCATCTGGTTATCAAAGCCTCGTTGATCGCACGATGGCGATGTATATGCTAGCGCCAAAGTTAACGCTCGCAACGGAGCAGGACGTGGCCCAAGCAATCGTAGAGGCGGCAACGGACGAAACCGAGCAATTGCGTTATGTCGTCGGCGATGATGCGAAGGAGTCCGCTCGAATGCGGCGCGAAACGTCGGAGCAAGATTACGCGTCGTGGGCAAAGGACAGGTTTCGGCCGGTAGCGCCCTGAATGTTGTCGCTAGCGAGCCAGGGCGCGGCGATGCGGGGCGGCAGTCGTGACGCACAAGTCAAGCGAAGATACTTGGACGACGGCCGGTGTTCTCTCGTAACGGGACGTTCGATATCTTCTCCCGGAGTGGCCGGTCCGGGGTGGCGGATTCAACCGGTGGATGCAATAGTTTGCTGGAACCGTTCGGCGGGCGTTTCGTAGTCCAGCGTCTTCCTTGGACGCTCGTTCAGTCGCCTTGCCACAGCGTTGAGTT
>NZ_CADIKI010000063.1 GCF_902859935.1 Paraburkholderia fynbosensis | reverse complement strand
TCGGCTACTGTTCGCCGCTCGAGTTCGAAAACCTGCATGCGCAAGATCAAAGCTTATCGCCGCGCGGGTTGCCCACCGCCGGGCAGCGTCGTGGTCGTGACAGGCGACCAGAGGCCCGACCGTGGACAACCCGCGATTCAACCTTATCGGGAGGTGCCAACCCGCATTAAACTCAACTGCAAATCTATCCGTCGAACCGGGTCAACCTCAGAGTTCATTTTTCAATGAGCCCCAGAACGATTCAATGGGTGCGTTATCAAAACAATTTCCACGTCTACTCATTGATGCCTGCATACCGAACTGGTTGAGGAGCTTCTGATAGGCGTGGGCGCAGTACTGGGCGGATTCAACCGGTCGTCGCAACACTAGATTATTGAACAGATTTTAGGTATTCGTCCAAGGCCGCCGCAGGCGTCTTCCAGCCGAGTGTTTTCCGGGGCCTGGTATTCAATGTGTTAGCAACGGCCTGAATCTCGCGAGCGCTCCACCGGGACAGGTCTGTGCCCTTTGGAAAGTATTGTCGTAGAAGGCATTGGTGTTTTCGTTCGTACCACGCTGCCATGGGCTGTGCGGGTTAGCGAAGAACACCTTCACGCCGGACTCGATCGTGAAGCGGGCGTGATCGCACAGCTCCTTGCCACGATCCCACGTCAATGATCGCCACAACTGAGCCGGCAAGTCCGCCACGGTCTTCTTGAGTGCGTTGGCCATCGTCACAGCTCCATAGCCGGCGAGCGCAGGCCCGTTTTTCGTGTGTGGAATTAGCCCATAGCCCTTCTCGCGGGGTAAGTGCACGAGCATCGTAAATCGGCTTGATCTTTCCACCAACGTCCCGATGGCTGATCGGTTTAAGCCGATAATCAGGTCACCCTCCCAATGGCCTGGCACAGCACGATCTTGCACCTCTGCAGGCCGGCTGGAAATCATCAGTTCCTCGCTGACGTGCGCCCACGCCCTGGCGCGCGCTCTCGCTCGGGGAACGCGCAACGCGTGCCCGGTGCGAAGGCAACCCACCAGCTCGCGCTTGAGCGCGCCGCGCCGTTGAATATAGAGCGCTTGATAAATGGCTTCGTGAGAGATGCGCATAGATTCATCATCCGGGAAATCAGCCTGCAACCGATTAGCAATTTGTTCAGGTGACCAGCCGTTAACCCACTTTCGGTCACCGCGATGTGGCTTATTTCACCCCTTGAACGGTGCCTGTCTGGGCCCGGCAATTTCGCGACCATTGGCGTCACGCACTTTGCCCTCCAGGCGTTCCTGAACGTATTGGCGCAGACTTGCATTAGTTGCCAGCTTCGCTGGTTTTGGTCGTTTGGCGAACCGTTCCGCCTTCCACTGCGCGACCGAAGCACGATACTCGAGACACCCATTACGTGTCGCCGCGTTGCGCGTGAGCTCTCGCGAAACGGTTGATGGACTGCGTCCAATATGTCGGGCGATCTCGCGCACCCCGAGGCCTTGGACAGAAAGCAATGCTATCTCTTCTCGCTCAGCGAACGACAGGTATCGACCGGCGACAGGCTTCGACATGAATAGTGGAATGCCGCCACGATAGCGGAACCAGCGCGAGCCTACCGCTTGAGATACGCCTATCGCCTCCGCTGCTTTCTCGCTCGTAATGCCGGTCGCGATCTGCTGCCAGAACCGACGCTCGATCTCACGTCCCAGTGATGGCGCACCCGGCGAGTACATCGCGTCTCGCCCTGTCAGCCGATACACCTGCTTTGCACTTCGTGCCATGCAACACCTCCTCGATCAAAGGTGTTGCGACGACCGGTTGAATCCGCCTTGGGACCCTCTGTCCGAATGGTGTATCAAGGTTCCATCGTCGCCCGGGCGCCGCGCGTAAAGCGCCTGTCCAAGTGCATCCAGAACGAAGTCCGTGGTCATCGAACTGCTGACTCGCCAGCCGACGATACGGCGAGCGAACACATCGATCACGAAGGCCACGTACAGCCAGCCCTGCCACGTCGAAACGTAGGTGAAATCCGAAACCCAGAGCTGGTTCGGCCGTGCCGCCTTGAACTGGCGATTGACCCGGTCCAGCGGGCGCGGGGCTATGGCATCAAGAACTGTCGTGCGAACACGCTTGCCTCGCATCACGCCGCGCAAACCCAGTTGCTTCATCAACCGTTCGACCGTGCAGCGCGCCACCGAGATATGCTCCTGGTTCATCTGCTTCCAGACTTTATCCGCGCCGTAGACCTGCATGTTGGCCTGCCACACACGCTTGATCTCCGGCCGAAGACGTTCATCGTGGATTGCACGAACAGAGCGCCGCGACGGGTCGCGAAGCTGCGCGGCATGGCGCCGGTAGCCCGACGGGGCAATCCGCAAGACCTTGCAGATCGGCTCGACCCCGAAGGTGTCACGATGCTGATCGATAAAGGCCTTCAGGACTTGAAACGGCGGTCGAGCTCCGCCTGGGCGAAAAACGCGCTCGCGACCTTGAGAATCTCGTTGGGACGACGCAACTCCTTAGCTTCGCGTTCCAAGGCCTTGAGGCGCTCGCGCTCGTCTGTGGTCACGCCATCGCGCTCACCGTGGTCGACCTGGTTGCGCTTGACCCACTCGTGCAGCGTCTGCGGTGTGCAGCCGATCATCGGCGCAATCGATTCGACCGCCGCCCACATCGACGGATGTTCGCTACGCTGCTCGCGCACCAGGCGCACCGCGCGCTCTCGGACTTCCGGGGAAAACTTGGTTACCTTCTTGTTCATGGCTCCATTCTCTCAAGAGTTGGAGCCTCCACCAAATCCCTCAGCCTTACCCACAAGTAATGTGATGGTGCTATTCGTTTTGCCTGAATATTCGGTATATCATCGTGATTTTCGTGCAGGACAAGAAATCCACGCCAGATGACGGTAGGGCCAGGCGGACGATCATGCTTTCGAGCGAGATATCCGCCGAGTCTGGCGATCCCAAGATGACCTGCGCCGG
>NZ_CADIKI010000062.1 GCF_902859935.1 Paraburkholderia fynbosensis | reverse complement strand
CCACCGGCCGCTTGCGGCGGCGAAACGCTTTCTCCAGCACCGGCAACAGCTTGATGGCCCAGCGGTGCACAGTCGAATGATCGACTGAAACGCCGCGCTCAGCCATCATGTCTTCAAGGTGCCGCAGGCTCAGCGGATAGGCCACGTACCAGCGCACGCAAGTCAGGATCACGTCGAGCGGATAGTGCAGGCGTTTGAGTACCCGGGCCACCGCAGGATTCATCGTCTTCATCTAGCTTTCAGTCGTTCGTGTCGTTCCGCCCACCATAGCGGACCGCCTTAATGCAACAGAACAGAACCAATGAGCCCGCGCAACCCGGCCGGGGGATGACTATGGCCTGAAAAGTATAGGCACAAGCCTGGTCCAGGCACCGTCCATTCATCCATCACGCGCTCCAGGCGCCCGCTGCCCAAATCATCCAGCCCATACCAGCCTCCACGATGCCTCGTATGTGCGGCGCAATGCGCTCGTAGTACGTCTGCCCCTCCCATGTCAGGACGGTGGTCCTTGTTGAGCGCCGGAAAAGCTTGATGCCGAGGCGCCTCTCCAACCTTGCAACGCTTCGCGACACAGCGGACGGCGCGGTGCCAAGCAAGCGCGCCGCGCTCGTGAATGAACCGGCCTCCACAGCTCGAACAAAGGCAGATAGGCCGTTCAGGTTATCACCAGGTATTAGTGTCCCTCTGTCAGAACTGAAAGCGCCGCTGGATGACTGTGCTGTGAACTGGCTCAAAGCTGGATTACCGTTCAACGCGACACCCGCGTAGAACAACGGAGAACCAAATGAGCAGACTCGCAAACAAGGTTGCCGTCATCACCGGCGGCAATAGCGGCATCGGTTTTGCCATGGCAACGCTGTTCGTGACCGAGGGCGCCCATGTGCTGATCGTCGGACGGCGCCAGGTTGCGATAGATGCGGCGGTGGCGGAGCGTGGGGATCGGGCAATGGGCCTGACCGGCGACTTTGCCGACCCCGCAACGCATGACCGCGTTGCGTCATGGGTCGCAAAACGCTTCGGTGGCCTTGACATTTACGTCGCCAACGGCGGCGTAAATACTATTGCCCGCTCAGACCTGGTCAGCCTCGAAGAGTACGAAACGCAATTCGCGACGAATACCCGCTCGGCTTTCTTCGGCGTTCAAAAAATCGCGTCTCAACTCCGCGATGGAGGTGCCATTCTGTTGACGAGTTCGATCACAAGTTCGAAAGTGTTCGAAGGCCACGCGGCGTATGCTGGCAGTAAAGCGGCTATCGAAGCTTTCGCCCGCAGTTGGGCACGTGAATTCAAAGAGCGCGGCATCAGGGTTAATGTGATCAGTCCAGGCCCTGTCGACACGCCCATTCTTTCCAAGCTGGGTATCGCCACCGCCGACCGCCCCGCATTCGAGACCGCCGTTGCGGGAAAGATTCCGCTTGGCCGACTGGGCCGGGCAGACAAGCTGGCGCAAGCGGCGCTCTTTCTCGTTAGCGACGAAAGCAGCTTTGTTTCCGGTGTCAATCTGAACGTTGATAGCGGAATGTCGTTGCCGTGATTCGCGACCGTTTGAAAAGACCATGCGAACACGCGAACCGCTCAACCGGTAGACGGCAACCGCGCGCGTAGAACGGATGTCGATAGCTCAGCTCTGGCACGTCAATTGTTCGTCGATGCACGATGGTACCTTGCGACATACTTCGCCTGAGCAATGACTTTTCCATGCATCTGATAGGCGACCACTGCGGGACTTGCCGCGGGTGCGACATCGATCTGTGCCACGTCAAGAGCAGACGCCGTTACGACATATCGATGTGACTCCCCCTGAGGTGGACAGGGGCCACCGTATCTGGATTCGCCAAAGTCCGTCAACGTCTCAACCGCGCCTGTCGGCAAACGCGTCGAATTGCCAGAAGCTCCTTTCTCGAGCGACGACGCCGAAGGTGGAATGTTCGCGATTTCCCAGTGGGTCCAGCCGAGCCCTCCCGTCGGCGCATCAGGGTCGAAAATCGTCACGACAATGCTCTTCGTACCTTGCGGAACATGAGCCCATGAAATGCGCGGCGAAACATTCTTGCCGTGACAGCCAAAGCCCCCGTACACCTGTTCGTTCGAAAAGTGCCCGTTGTTCAGGTCGTCGACCTTGACTGTGAACGGGTCTGCGCTAGCTATCGTCGGGATGACTGCCAGCGCCATTGAAGTGTATAAAGTCGCGGCAGAAAAAATCTTCAATCGCATGATGTGCTCCGTTGAAGAATGAAAGATGTGTACAACGGCATCAACGGTATCTTTTTGTGGTGCGCTCCGGAACGCGGATTGACGAACCACGGTGTTGCCTTTGCCGCAACGTCGTTGGCAGTTCATCGATCGGGTTCGAACGTTTCCAAGCCGCGAAAGGCAAACGGTGCATATCATCGTGCCCATCTCTTCAGCTTCGCATCAACTCATCCGCCCGACTTCGCGAGCTTACGCGAGCGGTCCACCACACTTCGCCGATGGTCTGCCATGGACGAAGACATTCCGGTGGAACCGTTGATCAATAAGCCTGCCACTCGCGATGCATGGAGTATGCATTCGCGATGCTTCCGGCGCTCCCCCCGACTACGATCTGTCCCACGGTCGGTCCAAATGCGAGCGGAGGCATGCGCGGCTTTCGTGATCCGAAACGCACGCAGGCATTCCTGTCGAGCTGGGACTGATCCGCCAACCCTTCGCACTTAAGCGGCATCTGCTGCGCGCCGCAATCTATCGCGAACAACTCGCGGCAAAATTCGTTGCGTGGTGCGAATTCACCGAAGTAACCCAAAATCGATCGACCGGCTTCTGAACGAGGGTCTCCCCTACGGTCGCTCTGTTTGAGGTTGACCCGGTTCGACGGATAGATTTGCAGTTGAGTTTAATGCGGTGTGGCACCTCCCGATAAGGTTGAATCGCGGGTTGTCCACGGTCGGGCGGCTGGTCGCCTGTCACGACCACGACGCTGCCCGGCGGTGGGCAACCCGCGCGGCGATAAGCTTTGATCTTGCGCATGCAGGTTTTCGAACTCGAGCGGCGAACAGTAGCCGA
>NZ_CADIKI010000061.1 GCF_902859935.1 Paraburkholderia fynbosensis | reverse complement strand
GACCGACATCATTCAGTTGCATTGGTACTCTGACGGTGGTGATCCTGAGAACACGTGGGGCGTGACGGGCACGAACTACAACGTTCTGAAGTCCTTGCACGATGCATACAACCTCCCGATCATGTTCACGGAGATTGGCGTCAACACCGACTTCACTACCGCTCAGGCGCAGACGTACATCAACAAGACGATCCCTGAACTCGTCGCGGCCAAAGCCACGTACAACGTGATCGGCTTTAACTGGTACGAACTGTACGATGATCCTACCGGGCCGTACGGAATCCTGACCAGCAACGCTTCGCAGAAGCCGATTTACGCGACGATCAAACAGGCGGTCGCAGCGTCGCAATAAGTACGTCCAGGAGCCGGTTTTGGATCGGGGATGCCGGCCGGCTCCGATGACAGTCCACTGCGTTTTAATTTGGACGTTTCGCGTAACTGGACTCATTCCCGTAGCAGCGCGTAACACGAGTACACGTTCGTCCCCTGGCTGGATAAGCACTGTATCGCGGACTTTTGACCTTAGCTTGGCCGCATCTGTATGCAGTGAGGTCACGATGAGCAGGAACGCAAGAGATCTGATCCAACTGCGTCGAGACGATCCGATGTCGGCGGTAGCGACCAGCGTCTTCTACGCGGTACATAAGAATAACGCTGACCAAATCGTTCGACCGCCTATCGTCTGGCCGACCAGCCGAAAGGCGCCACAGCCCCGTTGAACGTGGATGCCACAGGAGATTGCCATGTTTATCTATTCGATCCGTTATCGCGATGTCTGCGGCCGGTGGTCGGTTGCCTTCGCACAGGCCGCTTCACAGTCCGACGCTGAAGCGATTGCAACCTGCCGTTATGGCGCGTTCCATTCCGTCAGCCCTGCCCGATTGGTTCCTTGAACAATGTAGCCTGGCTCGTGGCCGACAGCTGCGGAATCATGCGCCCACATTCGGCGGCCGTCAGGCTGGTGCCGTGGGCGAGGATTACGACATACACCATCAACAGTTCGTCGGCCGTGTGCGGCTCACGCCCCAGCATGATCCAGCTGAAACGAACCTGTGCATCGACGGCCAGGATCACTTCGGGAAACTGCACTTCCCCGATGCGGTGGCCGAGCTTGGCGCGAAGCCTGGTGACCTCGGGATCGTCGTCATCTGCCGGCAGCGGCGAGAGGTGGAGATCGTCGTCGACGCGTAGCACGCCGGACCGGGCAGCCTGCCACCGCATCCACGCTGGAACGTACGCGCGCCAACAGCGGTTCTAGGAATTCCGCCGGCGTGGCCGGCAACCACAGACGTGCATAGTGGCGCCTCGCCTCGGTCTTCCAACGCTCTGCAGGCAGGAACAGACGCTCTCGGCCACGGAAGCCCGGGCTGTGTTCGATCCACACCGAGCCGTCGCGCACCGAGCGGCGCAGTGCGAATAGCGCGGCTACCTCCAAGGCGCGGAACGCTCGTTCCCGGTCGTAGCCCGAGATGGCATCGCGCCAAACTGACCCGAGGCGAGGTGCAGCGGCATCGTCAGGCAACTTCCTGACACCGCGCTCGTACAGGCCACACAACGTGGCCAGCGCGGCGGTGACGGGATGCTCCCCGGTGGCCTGCCATGGCAGCCTGGCGATTGCCACCAGCAGCGATCTCACTGGGCGGATGGCTTCGATCAAACGCTCACGCACAAGAGATGCGCGGCTGGGCGGGGCGACGCTGCCGATTGGCGGCAACCAAGGCGTCGAGTCGGGCGCGCAGTTCGGCGTCCGACACGGCCCCTTCGGCACTCAGGCCCGCCAACTCAGCAAGCAGCGTCTGGTTCAGATCGGCCCAGTTGACGGGGGCGCTGACGCCATTGGCTGCGTGTCGCCAGAGATCTGCCACGCGTCGCTGCAGCATCAGGATCAACTGATCAGTAGCGGTTAGCAGGCAGTAGCTCAGGAAGCAGGCAACCTCCACCGTACGTGCCGGTTCTTTGATCTTGGCCCCTGCCGACGGTGGTCTGGAGGCCTGCCGTCGGGCGTAGCGGCGCAGAACGAGTCGGGAAGATCTCCCAGGTGCTGGTGAACCTCCAGGCCGTAGAGCAATTCGATGCGTTCGAACACCTCGCTGATCTGCCGTGTGAGTGCCTGGCGGGGGTCGCCCACAGCCAACTTTGCTGCGTCTGGCCATCAGCACGAGGCTCAGCAATCGCGCGGCGCCAGCGATCAAGCGTCCCCGGCTTAACCACCGCGCGAATCGTTGCGCCGGTCTCGGCCTCGAGTTGCGCAAGCGGCGGCGATCAGAGAGCGGATGGCCCGGTCGTGGACGATCAGCAGCCGGTGTTCGTACAACCATTGTCGGGCACGAACGAGCAACTGTTCAACGGTCAGCGCAACGGCCTACCTCGTCCCGCAGTTCTCGCACCAGGGCGCGGCGCTGATGCTCGCTCATCCATCGGAATCCAAGGGACTCGCAGGCGACCTGTTGGTGGTCGAACAGGGTGCGGCCGCGGCCATACATCGCGCGCAGCGATGCGAGTTCCGGGGCGTCAATGCCGAGCTCGCCGCTGAGGTGGCGCCATAGCACCGATGGGATGACGCGAAAAAGCGTCGAGCAGACGCCCGCTCATGCGCAGGAACCCGATGTGCAGCGCCAGGCCAAGCTTCAGTCGGTTGCCGCGCCGCGCCGCGATCAGCTCGCGCTCGGCCGGGCTGCCTGCAACTCGAAGGTGCTGAGCTCGCGGGGCAGCTCCCGCATGCCCAGGTACGTCGTCTGCCAGCCTTGCATCGCGCGCCTCCGTCGGTCGGACGTCCACGAAACGCCGCAAAAAAGCGAACAGCAATGTCAACAAAAATCAATGGCTTACTACCTGCCTCCCACGTCCTGACTGGCTTTGCGTACCGTCACTTATTGCACTGAAATCGAGTGGACCCCTGCTAGCAGCATTGAACCGCCAATTGCCTTGCGTTTAATTGTCCGGGTGGGCGGACACGAAAGTAGTGAACGCACTGTAAGGCTGGCTGATTGGCGTGCCGTTGTTCACGATGCCGTAGGTGTTGTCGCCACTGTCGAGCACGTAATACATCACCGACTGGATGTTATGCGATTTGCGCGCCGCATAGAACTCGCTCAGTTGCGACGTGATGTAGCTCGC
>NZ_CADIKI010000060.1 GCF_902859935.1 Paraburkholderia fynbosensis | reverse complement strand
AAGGCAGTACTTCCCCAAGGGCACCGACCTGTCAATGTATTCGCAGGCCAAACTCAACGCTGTGGCAAGGCGACTGAACGAGCGTCCAAGGAAGACGCTGGACTACGAAACGCCCGCCGAACGGTTCCAGCAAACTATTGCATCCACCGGTTGAATCCGCCGAGCAGAGCGGTCGTCCGTTTGACACCATCCCTGAACCGTCGAACGTCGGTTCATGGCCGACCACTGCCGCATGTGATTCGCACACCTAGCCGAAGGCCACCGGCGACAGCGGTCGGCCGTGCGCGACCCACAAGGGACGGTTAGCCTGCCGCGAAGCGGACATTCAGACTTGCTGAGAATGGCCCTCCAGATGAGGAGGGAGTAACAACCATCGGTCGAGAAACACCGCGTCAGGCAATGCCAGGCTTCATTGCTTCACGGATGCGATACGCCGTGACTTTCGCAATCGTCCCGCACGCCCGGCCGGTCGGACCGCCCTTTGTCATACCGCACCAGCGTTTGCTGCCGTTGCGCGTGTGATCGTAAAAAGCCCATTGGCAATCGGGACACGTCTTCAGACGCGACCACTCGCCCGACGCAATAGCATTTGCCACTACGGCCACGAGATAGCCGACGAAGCTTGCTTCCGACGATTCGATAAACAGCTTTGTCGCGCTCCCCACCCGTTGGGTTTTCAAGCTCAGTGCAGCGCTGCTGAACCACTCATTCAGTGTTTGTTCACGGGCGGCCTCTGCTTGGCATGCACTGCGGAGATCGGCACGGAGCCGCTGCAACTTACCCAGCGTATCGGTCCTCGATCGCGATTGCTGCGGAAATTCCTTGCGCCACAGTTCGGGCGCACGTGCCAATTCAGGCAGTGCATCTGTTTCTTCACGCGTGTCGTTTGGAATTGACCAGCTGTTGATGAACCGCCGCACGACTTCAAGCTCTCCCGGTGCAGTCTGATTGTGGTCCGGCATGGCGTCTCCGTGTTGCAAAAGCGCAAAGTTTACGTAACCATCAAAATACGACGATGGTTACAGGGATGCAAGATGCTCGCCACGGCTCATTCGATCAGTCCGACCTTTTCACGCGACGTCCGGACACTGTTGCGGATGCAGGGCGTGATGAACGCTTCGCACTTCATGACGGTTCCGCTTCTCGCGTTACATATGTCGATAACGCTGCATTTCAATTCCGTGGCGCTTGCGACCGTGATGTCGGTGAACCTGCTTTCCGCCCAGGCGCTGCCGCTGATTGCCGGCGCGATCGCTGACCGCTTCGGCTCCCGGCAAATGATGGCGCTGGGGCTTGGGTTGAGAGGACTGGGATTTCTTGGGTTCGGCGTCACTAACGACGTGACCGCCTGGGTATGCTTTGCCTTCGCGGCTGGTTCGGGCGTCGCTTGTTACGAAGCTGGCCTGTATGGAATCCTCGGTCGCCAACCGAAGGCGTCGCTTTCCGCCCTGTTCGCCGCCAATAACCAGATGCTGAACATGGGGACTGCCGTCGGCCCGATAATCGGCGGACTGGCGGGACTGGCCGATACTCGTCTCGCGTTCGGAGCAAGCGCCCTTTTGTTTGGCTTGCTCGGCGCAACTGTCCTTCGACTGAAGGTCGAGCTCCCCGAAACATCGGATCGCCGTTCTGTTCTGTCAGGTCTGCGCACGGCGGCGGCTAACCGGGATCTATGGCGTTTGATCGCCGCAGCGTTCCCCTGGTTTTTCTTGTTCCCGCAACTGTATGTCGCATTTCCACTGTATGCCGGACGCTTGGCGGGTCCGCACGCGGCATCCGCGGTCTATGTTGTGAACGGCGTGATCGGACTGACATTTATGCTGACGGCAAAACGCTGGCTCGTCCGAATAAATCCGGTGACCTCCACCAGGTATGCCTACCTGGCTGCTGCAATTGCCTTCACCAGCGTGGCCGCATTCGACAGCCTCGGCTGGTTCGTTTTATTCATCGCTGGATACACAGTCATCGAAACAATCATGCTACCGGCACTGGAAACCATGACAGCATCGCTGGCGATCGACGGAAGCCAAGGGGCGTTCTTCGGCACGCTGAGTGCCGCCGGGGCACTCGGTGGCGCCGCTGGTTACTACACCGGCAGTTGGCTCATGGTGAACGGCACATCGCTCGAAACATGGGCGATATTCGGCAGCGTCGGGGGCATCGGATTCATAGCGTCCTCGCTGATACTTCCGGCAATTCCGCGCCAGGTGTCGCTAGAGTAGGCCCGCGCACGACCGTATAACGACCTCCGTCGAAAGCCGGTAGCGAGGGCGTATTTGAAGGCAGATCTGAATGGCTCTTCATGGCCCGCGTGGTGCCCAAGAGCGGCAATCGCTCCGGCAGCGGCTTTCATGCGGAAGGCCTGAGCCGACCCATAGCCGTCCTTCCGCCTGACGCGAAAGCGAGGGCAGCTTCCCCAACCCGAACGGCCATTCGATTAGCCGCTAGTCTTCGACCTTTTAATCCGCGCCGCGCCTTCATCCGCGTGGGCGAGGCCGCGAAGTCGGCCTATCCTTCGTGTGGGAACCTTGAAGCAACGCACATTGTGACGAAGGGCGCAAAACGCGTAGATTTAGGCGCATCTGGATAACGTCTCGCTCTATTCTTCATACACGGGTCGCGCAGTTCGCGCCCTTTCTCGCGCGTGCCGACCGTACTCCGTTACACGGACGACGTATGAGCCCTGCTGCCAAATTGGCGCGTCTGCAACGCACATCCGGAAACGGTCGGTCGTCGCGAAAGCTCTCGCTGTTTATCGCTGCACTGACAGTACTGCTCTCTGGACAACACGCCTTCGCGGCAGGGCCGCTGCCGCAAGGCGGCCGCTTCGTAGGCGGATCAGGAAGCATTGCGCAGAACGGCACGAACCTGAACATCACGCAAACAGGCTCGCGGGGCATCATCGAATGGGACAGTTTCTCGATCGGACGGAGCGCCACGGTCTCGATCAGCAACGGCATGGGCGCGACACTCAATCGCGTGACGGGTAACGACTTCTCCGCAATCATGGGCACGCTGAACGGCACCGGCAGTGTGTACCTTGTCAACCCGCATGGGGTTTTAATCGGGCGAAACGGCGTAGTCTCGACGGGCGGCCGCTTCGTCGCTTCTACGCTCGACATCCCCAACGACACATTCTTGAATCCGCCCGCGATCGGTGGGTCGCTGTACACGGGCAACTCCACGGCGAATGTGATCAATCTCGGCAAGCTTATGTCGTCGGGCGGGGACGTGTTTCTCGTATCAGCTAATAAGGTCACGAACGCGGGGACAATCGATGCGCCAAATGGGAATGCCGAACTCGCCGTGGGGCGTCAGGTGCGTCTGTTTGACGACAACGATCGGCAAGTTTCTGTGGACCTCGGAAGCAGCGGCACGGTGACGAACACAGGTACAGTGCAGGCGGCGATCATCAATTTGCAGGCGGCCGACGGCAACATTTTCGCGCTGGCGGGTCATTCGGGCGCGCTGCGCGCCGCTGGCACGGCGACACGCGCCGGCCACGTGTGGCTCGTCGCGAACACCGAGACCGCGACGTCGGTGATCAACACCGGCAGCGTGGATGCGCGCAGGGCGCAGATCAGCGCACGCAATGCGGACGGCAGCGGCGGCGCGGTTGATATGTCCGGCAAAGAGGTCGAGGTCGGCGGCGCGGACGTACAGGCGAAAACCTGGAACATCACGACCGGGGACTTCATCGCGGACGCCTCCACCGCTCGCACGCTGAGCGCAAGCCTGAGCCGCGGTGCCTCGATCAACGTCAACGCAAACGGCGACGGCATGCTGGGGGCGACCGGCGAGGGAAACATTGCGATCGACGCGAGCATACGCTGGCACGGAGCCGGGTCGCTAACGCTCGACGCAACGCACTCGCTGAGCATCGCACCGAACGCGACCATCGCCAATCACGGCACAGGCTCACTCATTCTCAATGCCGACTGGGCTGGATTCGACAACGGCGGCAGTGTGACCAACCTGGGCACCATCGACTGGTCGCGAAGCACGGGCATCGTCACGGCGCTCTACGACATGAACGGCAGCTACACGCCCGGCAGATTGCGCAGCAATCCTTCCTGGAGCGCCGCGCCGTTTAGTGGCCTGGTAACGCAGATCACTGCCTATCAGCTCGTCAACTACCTGGCAGACCTTAATGCGGTGAACAACAACCTCTCCGGCAACTATGCGATGGGCAACCGGGCAATCGCTTCACAAAGTCTGACGGATTTCAACAGTATTGGCAGCGCCGCGACACCGTTCACCGGCCAGTTCGACGGTATGGGCCATGGCGGCATCTCGGGACTGAACATCTCCGCCGGCGCCGATACCGGACTCTTCGCCGTGATCGGCAAGACGGGCGTTGTGCGTAATTTTGCATTCCATGACAGCGCGGCGACATCCTCAGGTGGACCGATCGGCTTGCTGGCGGGCATTAACTACGGGTTGATAGTCCGGGCCAGTGCCTTCGGTACGGTCCAATCCACGGGCGACACAAGCAGCGTGGCAGGCGGAATGGTGGGTGAAAATCGGGGCCGCGTCGAACAGTCATTCGCCGCGGTAAGCGTAAGCGGGGCTGGAACGGTGGGTGGCCTTGCCGGTACGAACGACGGTTGCATCGACCAGTCAATTGCGTTGGGCACGGTGACGGGCGGTCCGCAAGCCACACTCGGTGGACTTGTCGGCGTGAACAATGGCCGGATCAACCAATCCATCTCGGAGGATATCGGAGCGGGTGGCGTGAACGGTGGCGCGGTGGTCGGCGGCATCGTTGGCCGCAATGCGGGAGCGATCCGCGAATCCTATTCCCAATCGACGCTCAAGCCTGATCCGGGTGCGACGACTGGCGGTATCGCGGGCATCAATAGCGGAAGCATCGCCCCGGACGTGTTCTGGAACAGCGAGTCTTCCGGCGCGACTGCGGGGGTAGGCTCGGGAACACCCGTGGCAGATGCGGGCGGACTCACTAATGCCCAGCTACTCGACCGTGCGAACTTCGGCCCGACCTGGGATTTCAGCGCGACCGGTACCTGGGTCATGTACGGGCCGCCGACGCTGCGCTGGTTGGCCGGACCCTGATATCCGGGTACGGGTGACTACGGTCCTGAGTAAGCCTCCGTGGCAGTTTCGCACGACTTCGCTTGGGGAACTGGCAACCGTATCTCAAGCGGGTGTCATTGGTAAAGCGGGCAGGCCGATGCGGTCGGCGGTCGGCGGTCGGCGCAAATCGACCCAGGCCGTGTGGAAACTCGACGGAGTTGCAATCCGACGGGGAAACCTGGCCCGTCGGCGCGTTTGGCTGTCTTTGGGGGTGTCGCGGCGATGACGAGACGCTGAA
>NZ_CADIKI010000059.1 GCF_902859935.1 Paraburkholderia fynbosensis | reverse complement strand
TCGGGGTGGGGTTTCTGTTGCTGCTGGGGAGCCTGACGATTACCTACTTTCACACGGGCAATCCGCACTATCATCGGCGTGGAGTCGTTTCACGGTCCTGTTCGGGATGGGAAGGGGTGGTACCGACTCGCTATGGTCATCAGGCATGACTTGTTGTCGTGTCGCCCGGGGGGCGGCACAACCAATCGGGGAAGAAGTAGTTTCTGGTGATGCTCACCAGAGCAGGCGGGCTGTGTTGTTCGAGGCACAACACTGATCTCAACCTGGGTGTCTGCGGCCCCCTGCGGGGGTGGGATGTCCGTGAGTGCCGAAGCACTGATGGTCATCGCAAAACACACCTGTTATAGGATCAAGCCTTACGGGCAATTAGTATCAGTTAGCTTAACGCATTACTGCGCTTACACACCTGACCTATCAACGTCCTGGTCTTGAACGACCCTTCAAGGGGCTCGAAGCCCCGGGGATATCTCATCTTAAGGCGAGTTTCCCGCTTAGATGCTTTCAGCGGTTATCTCTTCCGAACATAGCTACCCGGCGATGCCACTGGCGTGACAACCGGTACACCAGAGGTTCGTCCACTCCGGTCCTCTCGTACTAGGAGCAGCCCCCTTCAAATATCCAGCGCCCACGGCAGATAGGGACCAAACTGTCTCACGACGTTTTAAACCCAGCTCACGTACCTCTTTAAATGGCGAACAGCCATACCCTTGGGACCGGCTACAGCCCCAGGATGAGATGAGCCGACATCGAGGTGCCAAACACCGCCGTCGATATGAACTCTTGGGCGGTATCAGCCTGTTATCCCCAGAGTACCTTTTATCCGTTGAGCGATGGCCCTTCCATACAGAACCACCGGATCACTATGACCTGCTTTCGCACCTGCTCGACTTGTCGGTCTCGCAGTTAAGCACGCTTATGCCATTGCACTATCAGCACGATTTCCGACCGTACCTAGCGTACCTTCGTACTCCTCCGTTACACTTTGGGAGGAGACCGCCCCAGTCAAACTGCCTACCATGCACTGTCCCCGACCCGGATCACGGGCCAAGGTTAGAACCTCAAACAGATCAGGGTGGTATTTCAAGGTCGGCTCCACGCAGACTGGCGTCCACGCTTCACAGCCTCCCACCTATCCTACACAGACCGGTTCAAAGTCCAATGCAAAGCTACAGTAAAGGTTCATGGGGTCTTTCCGTCTAGCCGCGGGGAGATTGCATCATCACAAACACTTCAACTTCGCTGAGTCTCGGGAGGAGACAGTGTGGCCATCGTTACGCCATTCGTGCAGGTCGGAACTTACCCGACAAGGAATTTCGCTACCTTAGGACCGTTATAGTTACGGCCGCCGTTTACCGGGACTTCAATCAGGAGCTTGCACCCCATCATTTAATCTTCCGGCACCGGGCAGGCGTCACACCCTATACGTCCACTTTCGTGTTTGCAGAGTGCTGTGTTTTTATTAAACAGTCGCAGCCACCAGTTTATTGCAACCCCTTCACCCTTCTGGCGCAGGCCAGTCAGGCTACCGGGGCGTACCTTATCCCGAAGTTACGGTACCAATTTGCCGAGTTCCTTCTCCCGAGTTCTCTCAAGCGCCTTAGAATACTCATCTCGCCCACCTGTGTCGGTTTGCGGTACGGTCCTGTTAAACTGAAGCTTAGAGGCTTTTCTTGGAACCACTTCCAGTTGCTTCTTCACCGAAGTGAATGGCCTCGCACCCTTGAATTCCGCGCCCGGATTTGCCTAAGCGCCTTCTCCAATGCAAGGACCGGGACTTCCAACACCCGGACAACCTTCCGCGATCCGTCCCCCCATCGCATTTAACAATGGTGCAGGAATATTAACCTGCTTCCCATCAGCTACGCATTTCTGCCTCGCCTTAGGGGCCGACTCACCCTACGCCGATGAACGTTGCGTAGGAAACCTTGGGCTTACGGCGAGGGGGCCTTTCACCCCCTTTATCGCTACTCATGTCAGCATTCGCACTTCCGATACCTCCAGCACACTTTCCAGTGCACCTTCGCAGGCTTACGGAACGCTCTCCTACCATGCACATTGCTGTGCATCCGCAGCTTCGGTATATTGCTTAGCCCCGTTACATCTTCCGCGCAGGACGACTCGATCAGTGAGCTATTACGCTTTCTTTAAAGGATGGCTGCTTCTAAGCCAACCTCCTGACTGTTTTAGCCTTCCCACTTCGTTTCCCACTTAGCAATATTTGGGGACCTTAGCTGGCGGTCTGGGTTGTTTCCCTCTTGACACCGGACGTTAGCACCCGATGTCTGTCTCCCGTGATTGCACTCTTCGGTATTCGGAGTTTGCTATGGCGTAGTAATCCGCAATGGACCCCACAACCATGACAGTGCTCTACCCCCGAAGGTGATACACGAGGCACTACCTAAATAGTTTTCGGAGAGAACCAGCTATTTCCAGGTTTGTTTAGCCTTTCACCCCTATCCACAGCTCATCCCCTAACTTTTCAACGTTAGTGGGTTCGGACCTCCAGTACGTGTTACCGCACCTTCATCCTGGCCATGGATAGATCACCTGGTTTCGGGTCTACACCCAGCGACTGAACGCCCTGTTCGGACTCGCTTTCGCTACGCCTGCCCTAATCGGTTAAGCTTGCCACTGAATGTAAGTCGCTGACCCATTATACAAAAGGTACGCCGTCACCCCCTTGCGAAGGCTCCGACTGTTTGTATGCATGCGGTTTCAGGATCTGTTTCACTCCCCTCCCGGGGTTCTTTTCGCCTTTCCCTCACGGTACTGGTTCACTATCGGTCGATCACGAGTATTTAGCCTTGGAGGATGGTCCCCCCATCTTCAGACAGGATTTCACGTGTCCCGCCCTACTTCTCGTACACCCAGTTCTTCCTCGCTGTTTTCGCTTACGGGGCTATCACCCGCTATGGCAGCACTTTCCAGAGCCTTCAGCTAACAATGAAGATAAAGAGTACAGGCTGGTCCCATTTCGCTCGCCACTACTCTGGGAATCTCGGTTGATTTCTTTTCCTGCGGTTACTTAGATGTTTCAGTTCACCGCGTTCGCTTCACATGACCTATGGATTCAGTCATGGATACTCCATTCGGAGTGGGTTTCCCCATTCGGACATCTACGGATCAAAGCTCGTTTGCCAGCTCCCCGTAGCTTTTCGCAGGCTACCGCGTCCTTCATCGCCTGTGATCGCCAAGGCATCCACCACATGCACTTGTTCGCTTGACCCTATAACGGGTGTGTCTCTTGCAAAACACAATCGCTACAGGTTGAGTATTCGTGTTGCGCCGTATTCCAAAGCGATCTTCCGATCACTTAAAAATACACTGATACAATCACAACCCTGATCCACCTACTCGCACACCCATCTCCAGGCATGCTTTCGTGAATCTCTTTACTACTTCTTCCTGATTGTTAAAGAACGACAGCCGATATCGCAGTTGCTATAACCGCGTATCCTTACTGACTGGCTCAATCGCCAATGCCTGTTTCACTACACCGCAAACCTTTTTCAAGATTTACCGCAGTAAAACCGGCATTGAGGATTGGTGGAGGATGACGGGATCGAACCGACGACCCCCTGCTTGCAAAGCAGGTGCTCTCCCAGCTGAGCTAATCCCCCGGTCATACACAGATAATCGCTATCCGCATTTACTACCCAGGGGCAACCGGTCAGCTGCAGCCACCGCAGAAACAGTGGTGGGTCTGGATGGATTCGAACCATCGACCCCCGCCTTATCAAGACGGTGCTCTAACCGGCTGAGCTACAGACCCCTGAGTCTGTCTGCGTATCTGTCTTCAAATTCACAGCCGATAAGCGTGAGCGCTCAACACTTCTGACGCGCCAGCTCGAGAAAGGAGGTGATCCAGCCGCACCTTCCGATACGGCTACCTTGTTACGACTTCACCCCAGTCATGAATCCCACCGTGGTAAGCGCCCTCCTTGCGGTTAGGCTACCTACTTCTGGTGAAACCCACTCCCATGGTGTGACGGGCGGTGTGTACAAGACCCGGGAACGTATTCACCGCGGCATGCTGATCCGCGATTACTAGCGATTCCAGCTTCACGCACCCGAGTTGCAGAGTGCGATCCGGACTACGATCGGTTTTCTGGGATTGGCTCCACCTCGCGGCTTGGCAACCCTCTGTTCCGACCATTGTATGACGTGTGAAGCCCTACCCATAAGGGCCATGAGGACTTGACGTCATCCCCACCTTCCTCCGGTTTGTCACCGGCAGTCTCCCTGGAGTGCTCTTGCGTAGCAACTAGGGACAAGGGTTGCGCTCGTTGCGGGACTTAACCCAACATCTCACGACACGAGCTGACGACAGCCATGCAGCACCTGTGTTATGGCTCCCTTTCGGGCACCCCGGCCTCTCAGCCAGGTTCCATACATGTCAAGGGTAGGTAAGGTTTTTCGCGTTGCATCGAATTAATCCACATCATCCACCGCTTGTGCGGGTCCCCGTCAATTCCTTTGAGTTTTAATCTTGCGACCGTACTCCCCAGGCGGTCAACTTCACGCGTTAGCTACGTTACCAAGTCAATGAAGACCCGACAACTAGTTGACATCGTTTAGGGCGTGGACTACCAGGGTATCTAATCCTGTTTGCTCCCCACGCTTTCGTGCATGAGCGTCAGTATTGGCCCAGGGGGCTGCCTTCGCCATCGGTATTCCTCCACATCTCTACGCATTTCACTGCTACACGTGGAATTCTACCCCCCTCTGCCATACTCTAGCCCGCCAGTCACAAATGCAGTTCCCAGGTTAAGCCCGGGGATTTCACATCTGTCTTAGCGAACCGCCTGCGCACGCTTTACGCCCAGTAATTCCGATTAACGCTTGCACCCTACGTATTACCGCGGCTGCTGGCACGTAGTTAGCCGGTGCTTATTCTTCCGGTACCGTCATCCCCCCAGGGTATTAGCCCAAAGGATTTCTTTCCGGACAAAAGTGCTTTACAACCCGAAGGCCTTCTTCACACACGCGGCATTGCTGGATCAGGCTTGCGCCCATTGTCCAAAATTCCCCACTGCTGCCTCCCGTAGGAGTCTGGGCCGTGTCTCAGTCCCAGTGTGGCTGGTCGTCCTCTCAGACCAGCTACAGATCGTCGCCTTGGTAGGCCTTTACCCCACCAACTAGCTAATCTGCCATCGGCCGCCCCTTGAGCGCGAGGTCCCGAAAGATCCCCCGCTTTCCTCCTCAGAGCGTATGCGGTATTAATCCGGCTTTCGCCGGGCTATCCCCCACTCCAGGACACGTTCCGATGTATTACTCACCCGTTCGCCACTCGCCACCAGGGTTGCCCCCGTGCTGCCGTTCGACTTGCATGTGTAAGGCATGCCGCCAGCGTTCAATCTGAGCCAGGATCAAACTCTTCAGTTCAAACCTGTTACTGTTTTCGGTCTCTTTCGAAACCGGTCGCTCACTCAACGTACTGACGAAGTGTCCGGCCATCTTCCGACGGCCAGACCTTCCTTTCATTACTGTGTGAGACTTGATACTTCCGCTTTTACGGCAGATTCCGCAGAA
>NZ_CADIKI010000058.1 GCF_902859935.1 Paraburkholderia fynbosensis | reverse complement strand
GTTCAGCGTCTCGTCATCGCCGCGACACCCCCAAAGACAGCCAAACGCGCCGACGGGCCAGGTTTCCCCGTCGGATTGCAACTCCGTCGAGTTTCCACACGGCCTGGGTCGGGAGTACGCACTGCCGACTGGCCGCTTCCGGGAAGCGGAATTCCACTGGCCGCTTTCCGGCGATGAATTTGAAGAGCGGGCTGACGCACCCGACCCCAATCGGCCTGTCGGCCCCGCGTGCTATGACAGGCCGATGCCGGGTCGAACCGGTCATACGAAGCGGGTCGTAGTGCTCCGGCTTGGGTGGACTACGGGATTTGTATGCATCGATCGGCTCAACGTTGGCTTGCTGCGCCCGCCACTCATACGTATCCGGTTAGCGAAACGCCAGTTGCGAGGGGCGCGGCAGAACGAAGTTTATCGGCTAAGCGAGCCATGCCCGACGTCTGTCGACTTGACGCCCGATATCCGCGCAATCTTGCCCAATACATGAACGGCATCGCCAAGCACCTTACGCTCGTCATCGCTCGTCTTTGAGAGAAGCTCAGCTGTGAGCCAGTGCGTTCTCGCCTTCCTGTCCTTTCGCAATTGCGCTCTGCCTGTATGCGTCAGATGCACGAGATAGGCGCGTCCATCCTCGGCATCCCGCATTAGACTGAGCAGTCCTGCATCGACGAGTTTCATCACAATGAGGCGCATCGTCCGGTGCGTCACGCCTCTGCTTCCCGCAAGCGCGGAGATGCTGACCGGCCCGCTGCGCTCCACATAGGCCAGCGTTTCGTTCTGCGCGGTCGAACGCGTGCCGCTGTGCTCCCGCACCGATCGCACGAAACGTCCCACGACATCGCGAATGGACTCTGCGAGAAGCATGACCTCGTTTTCAGCGGCTTTGGACCGCTGCTGCACATCGTGATCGACGGCCATTTTCATTCGCTGCCGCGCAGTTGCGCAATGACGGCGGCCAGCGTGTTGATGCCCCAATGTTCGACGTACTGGCCGTCACGGACGCGCACGATATCGATGACGTCGATCGAGAGCGGCTGACCGATGGGCTCTATGCCGAGCAGCAGCCCCGTGTGCTTACCGGAAATCGTCTTGCGCGTCGCGACCTTGTCGCCGTCCAGCAACTGGTCGTGAATCTCGACCCGCAGCCCATCGAAGGCCGGGCGGAGCACGCTGTCGAACGTTTTCCACATGTTTTCAGCGCCACGAAGCGACGCATCGGGCGCCGACCAGTTCACAAAGTCGGGGGCCATCAGCGCGTCGAACGATGCGCGATTGCCCCCTTCGATGACTTCGCGGTTGAACCGCAGGACGACGAGTTTCGGATTGTCGGAATGCATGGTCACAAGAAAGGTCTTGGCGCGCGGGGGTGCGGCCAAAGCAGAGTGATAATATACAGCATAGCTGTATATGTGGGAATTGCGTGTCGTGTGGTTGCATTGACGCAACGGGGAAGGATAGGAAAGTCCGATAGAGGCGCATCGGGATTTCCCACTTGTTCCAGACTTCCGGCGTTTCTACACTCGCATTGTTATCAGACGGGCTGGCCATCGCAGCGCCCGCCAATCAAAAACAGCGACAACCGGAGACAGTGCATGTTTATCGAACCCATCGGTCCCGCAGAACGTCAGTTCGGCGCCGTGATCAGCGGTCTGCACGCAGGCGAGATACGATCAGACGCCACGCTCGCCCTACTGAACCAGGCGCTCGCGCAGTACGCCGTGGTAGGCATTCGCCAGATGCCGCTCGAAGACGACGTGCAACTCGTGCTGGCCGGGCGGTTCGGCCCGATCCATCAGTCCATCCTCGACGCATCGCGGCGGCGCCTCGCCGACCGGCGGCTGAACGACGTCGGCAACATCGACGTGCAAGGCAACGTGAAAGACGCAACGGCGCGCGGTTACGGCGATTCGAATCTGCTATGGCACGCGGATCTCTCGTTTCTCGCGCGCTCCGCGCGCATCACACTGCTGTCCGCGCGCGTGCTGCCGCCCGAGCCGCCGCCGACCGAATACGCCGACATGCGCGCCGCATGGGACGCGTTGCCGGCTGCGCGGCAAGCAGAACTCGCCTCGCTGGAAGTCGTGCACAGTGTGTTCGTTCAGCGCGCGAAGTGCGGTTTCACCGGCTTCACCGATGAAGAACGGCGTGCGGCGCCGCCGGTCCGGCATCCGCTCGTGCGGCGTCATCCAGTGACCGGACGGCGTGCGCTTTACCTGTCGTCGAGCGCATCGCATATCGCCAACTGGCCCGACGACGAAGGTCGCGCGTTGATCGACGAACTCACCGCGCATTCGACGCAGCCGCGCTTTATGCTCAGCTACGACTGGCACGCCGACGACCTGCTGATATGGGACAACAGCGTCACCATGCATCGCGCAACACCATTTGAATCGAGCGAGCATCGGCGCGAATTGCGCTGGACCGCAGTCGTCGAAACGGTTTAACCGGAACAACCTGCCCAGAATGCACCGCAGTGCATTGCGAGGAGACATATCAATGAGCACGGTTTCCACCTCTGTTCCGGCCGATCTTTCGATGGTTGAGCGCAGCGCCTACCGCAAGGTGGATCTGCGCATTGCAGCGGTGCTGTTCGGCTGCTTCGTGCTGTCGTTCATCGACCGCGTCAACATCAGCTTCGCGCATTTGCAGATGCGCCAGGACATCGGACTGACCGACGGGCAGTACGGCTTCGCGATCGGGCTGCTGTTTTTCAGCTACGTTCTTTTTGAAGTGCCCAGCAACCTGCTGATGGTGCGGATCGGCGCGCGCAAGACGCTCTCGCGCATCATGATCCTGTGGGGCATCGTTTCGACGTTGACTTTCGCGGTGCAGACTCCGGCGCATCTGTATGTGGCGCGTCTTGCGCTCGGTGCAGCCGAGGCGGGCTTTTTCCCCGGCGCGTTGCTGTTTTTCACGCACTGGTATCCGGCGAAACGGCGCGCGCGCGTGATCGGCATCTTCGCGCTGGCGGTACCCGTGTCCGGCTTCGTCGGCGGTCCGCTTTCCGGCTGGATCCTGCACGCGATGAACGACGTCGGCGGCATGCATGCGTGGCGCTGGCTGTTTGTCATCGAGGGCATACCGTCGATCATCGTCGGCGCGCTGCTCTACTTTTTCCTAACGGAGCGACCCGCGGACGCGTGCTGGCTCACGGACGCGGAAAAAACGCTGATCACCGGTGCGCTTGCGGCCGAGCAACTGGCTAAAGGCGGCGACGCGGCGTCGCATCGTTTCGGCGTCGCACTGAAAACACCGCGGCTTTACATTGCGGCGCTCGTCTACACGGCGGTTCCGTGGGTCGCAAATGTGATCACGTACTGGAGCCCTGCGATCATCAGGCAGGCGGGCGCCGCCAACGTCTTTAACGTCGGACTCTTTTCGATGATTCCCTACGCCATCGGCGCGGTCTGCATGCTGCTGATCTGCCGCAGTTCGGATATGCGGCTCGAACGCCGATGGCATTGGGCCGCATGCGGCACGCTCGCGGCGATCTCGCTCGTCGCGCTGACTTTTGTCATGAACGACTTGACGCTGACTCTGACGGCGATCACCTTTATGACGATCGGCTTCCTCGGCATCGCCGCATTGTTCTTCACTATCCCGCTTGCCTATCTGTCGGGCACGGCGGCAGCGGGCGGCCTCGCGATGATCAGCGCACTGGGGCAACTGGCCGGCTCGCTCGCGCCGATGGTGATCGGGCAGGTCAAGCAACACACCGGCAGCGTCGCGGGCGGCCTGTACGTGGTCGCGGCTGTCGTGATGGCGGCCGTACTGATCGTACTGCTGCTGATCCCCGCGCAATCGCTGCACGAAAGGCGCTAGTCGCACGCGCCACACCGCTTACACCGCATTCGCCATGGGGCGTCGCCCGCCACATGGCCGTCCGCATACAACAACGACTGGAGACATCATGATCAAGGTGCAGCGCCTCTGTGCGCTCGCGCTCGGGGCGACCTGCGCGCAACTTTCGCACGCGCAAACGAGCGTCACGCTTTACGGGCTGATCGATACCGGAATAACCTGGTCGAGCAACCAGCACGGCAGCAGCAACGTGGAGATGACCTCCGGCAAGCTGTCGGGCACACGCTGGGGCATGCGCGTAACCGAAGATCTCGGCGGAGGATGGCGCACGCTCGGCGTGCTCGAAAACGGCTTCAATTCGGCGAGCGGCGCGGCCTTGCAAAACGGCCGCATGTTCGGGCGTCAGGCCTACATCGGCTTATCGGGCGATGGCTACGGGACGCTGCTGATCGGCCGCCAGTACACGCCACTCGCGCTGTACGGTGGTTTTCTGACCGCCGCGTTGCGTTGGGGCACGTCGCTGATGGTGCATCCGCTCGATCTCGATCTGCTCGGTGGGACGACGCGTTTCAACAATGCGATCGACTACGAAAGCCCGAACTACGGCGGCATCACCTACAAGCTGCAATACGCGTTCAGCAACCAGGCAGAGGGGCCGGCCGGCGCGGGCTTCGCGAACAATCGCGAATGGGGCGGCGCGATCCGCTACGTGGGCCACGGCCTCACGCTGTCCGTCGGCTACACTCAGATCGACCGGCCCGATGCTGTATCGAACACGAATGGCGCCGTGGTGGGCGACTATCAGTCCGCGTTGCCGTTGTGGGTCAAGCAGGTGGACACGACCCTGTCGGGCACAGCGTCATCGGCTGCGGTGCTGACCGCCGGCACGCAGAAGACGGGAATGATCGCGACGCTTTACACGCTCGATCGTTGGAGCATCGGCGCAGTGGTCTCGCGCACGCTGTTCGACGACAACACCGTGACGCGCGCGAGCGCCACGAGACTGAACGGAAGCGGCAGCCTCGCGCTTAACGTCGCCGAAATCAATCTGACCTATCAGGCCACGCCCGCCAACTACACCGGCATGATGGTGACGTATTCGGGCGCGCGGTTTCAGAGTGGCGCGACGCATACATCGCCGCACTGGTGGCAGGTCGGCATCGCGAACGATTACTTTCTGTCGAAGCGCACGGACGTCTACATCGCCGCGGCTTACGAAATCGGCTCGGCACGGGACGCAATCGCGCAGATCACGCTCAACGCACCGTCGTCGACATGCACCGAAGCCGGTGTGAGCGTCGGTCTGAGGCACCGCTTCTAGGCGAGGACGCGATGAAACTGCTTTCATACAGGCATACGGACGATCTGTCGTGGGGCGTGCTCGTCACGCCCGACGCGCACGGTCGCGACATCGTCAATGGACGGGCCGCCACGGATGGACGTTATGCGACGCTCGAAGCGGTGCTCGAAGCGGGTGCACTCGATCACGTGGCAACTGCAATCACAGATGCGCCGCCTTCGCTGCGCGCGAGCGAGGTTGAATGGCGGCTTCCGCTACGGCCTCGCAAGCTGCTCGCGGTCGGCGGAAACTACCGCGAGCATGCGCAGGAGATCGGCATGACCGAACCTGCCGCGCCCATCTTCTTCAGCCGCTTCGCCGATTCGCTCGTGGCGCCGGGTGCCGCGCTCGTGCGTCCGCGTGTGTCATCCCACTTCGACTTCGAGGGAGAACTGGCTGTGGTGATCGGCAAGCCAGGGCGTTACATCGACGTGGCCGACGCTGCGCGGCATATCGCCGGCTACACGTGCTTCAACGACGGCAGCGTGCGCGACTTCCAAAAGCAGTCCATCGAGGCGGGCAAAAATTTCCATGCGAGCGGATCATTAGGCCCGTGGATCGTAACGGCCGATGAGATTGACGATCCCACCCGGTGCGAGCTGCGCACGCGCATCAACGGCGAGGTGATGCAGCAGGCGTCGACAGGCGAGCTGATCCACTCTGTAGGCATGTTGGTCGCCTATGCGTCGACCTTCACGCCGCTTGCACCCGGCGACGTGATTGCGACAGGCACGCCTGCGGGCATCGGAGCGCGCCGCACGCCGCCGCGCTGGCTGCGTCCTGGCGATGTAGTCGAAATCGACATCTCGGGGATAGGCGTGCTGCGCAATGAAGTAGTGGACGAATAGCCGTTACGCCATGCGGGACTGGCGACGTTGCGCGTCGCGTTCGACGATACGGTCTACCACCCGCCCGATCATCGACTGACGTTCGTCGGTTCGATAGACGAGCGTCAGGTCATAGCACTCGGACGGCAGCCCCGCGGAAAGATCGATCACGCGTCCTGACTGAAGCAGTGGCCTCGCGAGCGCCAGCGCAACGAGGCCGATCCCGCCGGTGTGCTCGATCATCTGCAACATGCCGATCATGTTGCTGCACGTGTTCACGCTAAGGCGCGTGGCGCCGCGCTGCTTGAGCGTGTCGAGCGAGCGCGGAAAGAAATCGGACGGTCGCGACACGAACCATAGCGGCCGCGAGTCGAGTCGCGCGACGATGTCGTCCGTCGCGCTGGTGGCGTGCATCGATGCGTCGCGCAATGCACCCACCGGCGCGCCCATGATCCAGCGCAGTTCTTCCGATGCGAGCGTCACGGTGGCGAGCACCGGATGTTCGATGCGCCCCGCGACCACCGCGAGATCGAGCTTGCCTGACTCCAGCTTGTGCAGCATGTTCATGCTGAGATCGGTGTCGATGTCGTACTGCACGAGCGGCATGTCGCGCCGCAGTTGGGCCAGCACGTCGCCGAACCAAGTCATGGTGACAATGCCGATTCCAAGACGCAGCGTGCCGCGCGCCGACGCTGTATCCGCATGGGTCGAAACCGCCTGTTCGAGTTGCGCGACGATTGGCTCGACGCGCTCGATGAATTGCCGTCCCTCTTCCGTCAGTTCCATGTTGCGCCCGCGTTTTCTGAAGAACTGGATGCCCAGCGACTGCTCCAGTTCGCGCACGCGTCCGGTGACGGTGGGCTGCGATGCGTTGAGCCGCTCTGCTGCGGCGGAGAAGGTGCCGACGCGCGCGATACAGCAGACGGTCTCGAGATTGCTCAGGTTCAGGCGGCTCATATGCAAAATGCGGAAGCATGGAACGATCGGAATGACCGATCGAACGGTATCGGAACTTCCGGCTTATTTGAATAGGCGCTAGTACGTATGCTTGTCGGACAGGAGACAAGCATGCCAGCCACTTACGTTGAAAGACTTGCAGCATTCGTCGCGACCAGCGAAGCACAAACGCTGAGCGAACCCGTCAGAGAGAAACTGCGGGCTTGCCTGCTGTTCAATCTGAGCGTCGGATTCGCTGCTCCGCAAGCCGATGCAATACGCGTTTCGCTCGAAGCGCTACACGCGGCGCCGGGAGACGCCGTCTGCTGGCGCACAGGCGCGCGGCTCGCTCCCGCCGATGCAGCGTTCCGGAACGCTGCGTTGATCAGCGCGCGCGGCCAGAACGACACGCACGCAGCGATGAATGGCCATATCGGATGCGTCGCCATTCCCGCCGTGTTCGCGCTGGCAGAATCGGTCGATGCCAACGCCGGTGACGTTTGCGCCGCGCTGGCTTGCGCGTACGACGTCGCGCCGTTAATCGCGCAACCGGCGGCGATGCAAAGCGGCGAACGCGGGTTTCGCGGCACATCGCTCTACGGCGTATTCGCCGCAGCTGCGGGCGCGGCGCGCGTGCTCAGGCTTGATACGTCGCAATGTGCGGCGGCCCTGTCCATCGCCAGCCAGTTCTGTGGCGGCACGATGCAGTGCTGGGCGGAAGGCACACCGGAGTGGCTAATGCAGGTCGGCATCGCGAGCTACGCGGGCGTAGTGGCTGCCTTGCTGGCGCAAGGCGGCATGGCAGGCGCGCGTTTCGCGCTCGAAGGGCCGAACGGGTTCTACCGGGCGTTCGCAGGCGCGGTTCCCGACTGGCAATGGAACGGCGAGGCAACCAGCGAAATAGAGAATGTGACGTTCAAGCCATTCCCCGGTTGCACGATCAACCAGATGCCCGTCAAGACCCTGCTCGACTGCAAACATCGCGAAGGTTTCGACGCAGCCGACGTCGAACGCTTGACGCTCGCACTTCATCCCGCGTATGCAGGCTATCCGGGCATCGACCGGCACGGTCCGTTCGACAGCGCGGCGAGCGCCATCATGAGCGCGCCTTATATGCTCCAATGCGCGCTTGAAAACGACACGCTCACGCTCGCCGATTTCGCCCCCGGTAGCGGTGCTCCATCGTTGCATGCGTCGAGCCGCCGGATCAGCGTCGTCGCCGACGAAGCACTCGCGCCATTCCATTGCTGGATTGACATCGGTCTACGTGACGGTCGCGCAATCAGGGCACTGTCTGATGCGCCGTCGGCTTTGAGCTATTCATTCGACAGGACGGTCTCCTTGACCGAGACCGTCTCAAAGGAATGGCGAACGCCGGACAGTCGCTCTGCGCATGCATCGCTGCTCCGCCAGGTCGTGGATTTGTGCAGTAACGAGGCAAGCAGACGCAGATTTAGCGAGGTTATCGAAGTAGGCAATTTCTCCACCTCGAGTTAGCTCTGCTCTATGTCGAAGATGACAGTGTCGAATTCAAATTCGAGCGGCTGAAAGAAGAGGCGGATTCAACCGGTGGATGCAACACACTAGAAGCTGCGTGAGCAGTGGGAGTGTTGCAAATGAAACAGCGACGCCGGATTTATTACAGTGAGGCGCAGAAAGCACTGAT
>NZ_CADIKI010000057.1 GCF_902859935.1 Paraburkholderia fynbosensis | reverse complement strand
CGGCACTGACTGCCGACAGGCTGCCATCCTGATACAGCTTGCGCCAATGGAACAGCTGGTTCGGATTGACGCCGTGCTGGCGTGCAACCATCGAGACCGACTTGCCTGGCTGGAAACTCTTCCGCACCATCGCCAGCTTTTCTTCCGCTGACCACCGCCGCCGGCGCTCCGGCCCCGTCAACACTTCCATCACTTCGTGCTTGTTGTTAGTCAAAATCTATGGTCGCCCCCATTTTTGCAATGCTGGTTTTCGATGTTGTTTTTGGCTTGCTCAAATCTATTCGGCGTCTCTTGAAGACAAAGCCTTCGCGCCACGATGAGAGTCGCGCCTGACGATCCCTAAAAAACACATCGGCTTCGAAAGCCGCCTTGACTATCGGGGTTGCCGTCAGGCCGGTATGCCGTTCACGTCATCGAATTTCCAGCGATCGCAAAACCAGATGGTTGACTTCGAAGTTGTTTGCCGCGCTCAGTCCGCCGGCAACTGACAGGACGTAGATCCGAATACGGTGTTTCGTGCAGATATCGCCCATGCAATTCTGGCCAGTTTGTTCGCGAGCGCGCGTGCGACGACGCTTGAATGTCATCGGGTCAGCAGACCGCGCACCCAGTCCGCCAACGCCCCGGATCTTCTTTCTAGTCCGCGCATGTATGACCGGGCACATTGCACGAGCAGGCGCCTTATATTTTTGTCACCCCGCTTACTGATTCCAAGAAGGTTGGCCTTGCCGCCTGTGCTGTACTGACGTGGAACAAGTCCGATCGAGGCTGCATATTCCCGGCTGCTGCGATACAGCTTGCCATCGCCGACCTCTGTTGAGAGCACACTCGCAGTAACGGGTCCGACTCCTGGAATTGTCATCAGTCTCTGACCTAGATCGTCATCCGCGAGTTGTCGAGCCAATTCCTTGTCGATCTCAGCGATCCGCTCATCGAGATCCTTGTAGTGTGCATGGAGCCGTTCGAGTATCACTACGAGACGCGGAGGAAGAGTGTGCTCAGCGAGGACCGACGGCAAACGCTTCATGATAGTGCTGCCCACCGGCAGACTGATGCCAAACTCGAGCAAGAATCCGTGTACCTGGTTGCCCGTACGAACGCGCGCTCTCACAAATGATTCGCGCACGCGATGCAGTGCCGATAGCACCTGCTGAGGCTCTGTTCGCGGTGTGACGAAACGCATGGAGGGCGGGATGCTGCCTCGCAGATCGCTTCCGCATCAGCGAAGTCGTTTTTGTTACTTTTGACGAAGGGTCTCACAAAGTGCGGTGAGATTAGCCTGACGCGGTGTCCGAACGCGCCCAGGGTGCGGGCCATGAAGTGCGCGCCGGCACAGGCTTCCATGACAATGGTGCAGGATGGAAAGTTCGCTAGTAGCTCCACGAGCTGCTTGCGCGTCATTTTCCTCCGGAACACTTCGTTGCCCTTCCGGTCCTGGCCGTGCAGGTGAAAAGAGTGCTTGCCGAGATCAATTCCTATGAGCGCCACATCTTGCATGATGGTTCCCCTTGGTAGAAGGCCTCCGTAGCGTAACCTGACCTCGGAGGCGGGGGCGACCATCTCATTAACACAGTCGTATGCCTACCCGTTATTTTAAGCGGGAGACTGTGTCCGGTGATTCAAGGGGCCGCTCCAAACAGATCGATTTCATGTTCCCACGCTTTCGCGATCTCTTTCATATTCCCATACAGAGTAGTAATACTAACTTAATATAGGAAAAAAATAAGTACGGCTGTAGTGTTAAGTGATGAGCGGACGCATGGATACCAAGGAGGCGGTTGCAACAAACCAACCGCAACGTCTCCGGTTATAGCACAGAGCGGAAGGCTCGCTGTTTACGTTCGCGCCCGATCGGCACCCATTACGCCTGGATTTCTTTAGCGTGTTACGGTTCGGATTTGCGGACGAAGACGCAATTCTATTCGAGCCTTGCCTTGGTGCTCGCTGCCCGGCATTTGACAACGCAACTGTCCTTGGCCTGCCCCATCGATAACTCACAGACTGACTTGATTATGGCGAGAAGACCGTCCCCTGAGCAACGACGCGAGCTTGGAATGTTCCTTTCCAGCCGCCGCGCGCGTTTGCAGCCCGCACAATTCGGCTTGCCGGAGGGCGCCCGTCGCACGCCCGGCTTGCGGCGTGAGGAAGTCGCGGTCCTCGCGGGCGTTAGCGTGAGCTGGTACACTTGGCTCGAACAGGGCCGCGATATCCAACCCTCCGCCGTGGCCGGCATGCCGGTCTGGGCTGCATCAAGGGAATTGATCGACGCCCAAAAGTTCGGATAGAACGAACTGATCGGGGTCGTCCAGTCGAGCTTGGCCGACGTACCCGGTGCCCTTTGGGTACCGGAACGACCTAGCGTCAGGTAGTTCGCAATGACATCGTCGCCGGGTGTCTGCCACGTAACCGTGCTACCGGCCGCCGCCGCATATGGCCAGCTTCTGGCGAAGCTCAGCAGCATTGACCGCACGAAGGTCGGCGAGATATTGACCGTCTGGGGGGGCGCGTTGCGCGGCGCCGATGCGGTGGAGCCGGTTGCTGACGCCGCTGCGGCCGGTATCAGTGGAACATCAGGCAGAGTTCGGCCGGTCACATCGCGTCATTCACTCCCGCGACTTCGCGACGCTGCGCTGTCGCTTGCATTGCAGACAGCGGCCGTTCGATTTGACGAGTGGTACGACGCACCTACGCAGATAGGTCATTGAGGTCGCAATGCCACATTGGCATCGCTCGTTCCCGCTTTTTGCTGTCGACTATATTGGCGCGGAGAACAGTTCATCACTCGTTTGAATGCAGTGCTAAAGGATTTGTCGGATTCGTAGCCAAGGGCGAGACCGATTTCCGAAACTGAATCGCGGGAATGAGTCAATCGTTCTGCGGCCAGCATCATTCTCCAGCGCGTCAAATATTCCATGGGCGAGAGCCCAACCGTCTCCTTGAATCGCAGGGCGAACGTCGTGCGCGACATCGCCGCCTGCTCGGCCATGGTCTGCAAGGTCCACCTGCGACCCGGCGAGGCGTGCATGGCATCAATCGCAGCCCGCATGCGCTTGTCGGACAATGCGAAAAGCCAACCGACGCTTTCCCGGCGCTCGTTCGACAAATGAAGTCTTAACACCTCGACAAGGACCAGGGTAGCCAACTGCTGCGCGACGATGAATTCGCCCGGCTGCACATCGCTCAATTCCTGCCTCATGCGCTCGACGCACCATCGCAGTGTTGCCCGATTCGGCTCCTCGCGGACATGCACAAGCGGGGGCAGCATGCTTAACAGCAGATCGGCCTGGCCATCGGCTAGCGTGAAATAGCCGCCGATGCTCAGAAACTCGCCCCCTCCGTTGTACGTCACGACGCGCCCGTCATGGACCTGTGGCAGGAGCGTACGGACGTCGACCGGTTCGACGGCCAGATTGCTGGCCAGACGAAAAGGCTTTCCTGCCGCCAGCAGGAAGCATTCACCTTCACTCACCTTCACGGGGTCGGGTACCCCCTCGACCAAAACCCAACACCGGCCATGAAGCACGGCGTGAAATTTGATGCCGTCGTGCGCGCCGAATTGCACGGCCCAGTCTCCGTTCGCATCGAAGCCGCCGGACAAATAGCTGCGCAGCTTCAGTAACGACAACACTTCCGATAGCGGATCCACGTATCAACTCCGAACGATCTAAAACCAAATACGAACTCTACGCCGTAGTTCGTCCAGCGCCAAACCCTTAGTCTGTCGCTGAAACGATCAGGAGGTGGGTTATGCGCGTATTTGTCACTGGGGCGACGGGCTGGGTTGGCTCCGCCGTCATCCGGGAACTGATTGAAGCTGGACATGAGGTCATCGGTCTGGTCCGCTCCGCACGGGGCGTAGAAAAACTGGCCGCCGTCGGTGGACGATCGCTCGTCGGCTCACTCGAAGATGTCGAGCGCTTGCGCGAAGGAGCTTCCGAAGCGGATGCGGTGATCCATACGGCCTTTAACCATGACTGGTCGCGCTTCGCCGAGAACAGCCTGGTGGAGCGAAGTGCCATCGAGGCGATTGGCGCGACGCTGGAAGGTTCCAGCCGCCCGTTTCTCGTCACATCCGGTGTCGCCTTACTGGCTCCCGGTCGAATCGCGACAGAGGAAAACATTGCACCTCCCGTCTCCGAGAGGTTCCCCCGGGCATCGGAGGCCGTCGTTTCAGAACTGATCGCGCGTGGCGTAGGGGCGACCACGATACGCCTGGCACCGTCGGTTCACGGTATGGGCGACCATGGTTTCGTGCCGCGTCTTGCCGCGATCGCTCGCGAAAAAGGTGTCTCTGCGTACGTGGGGGAAGGACTGAACCGCTGGCCTGCCGTGCATCGGTACGATGCCACCCGCGTCTACCGGCTTGCCCTCGAGAAAGTTACGGCGGGAGCTTTTCATGCAATCGGCGAAACGGGCGTTGCACTCAAGGACATCGCTGAGGCTATAAGCCGTAGCTTGGGCTTGCCGCTGGTTTCACTCTCTCCGGACGAGGCCGCTGAACATTTCGGATGGTTTGCACCATTCGTGGCAGTTGATGCGCCTGCTGCAAGTGATCGCACGCGGGCGCTTTTGGGCTGGATGCCTGAGCAGGCTGGCCTCCTCGCCGACCTTAGGCAATCCGGTTATTTCAGCATCGGATCGGCCACGTCTTCCCACTGAATACATCGAAGGAGCCCGGAATGCGGGTTTTCATCACGGGCGCCACAGGCTTCATAGGCTCAGCTATCGTTCGCCGTCTCGTCACCGCCGGCCACGAGGTTACCGGCCTCGTACGCTCGGCGAATGCCGCCGCTTCGCTTGAGGCCTTGGGGGCTCGAGCTTGCCGCGGGACGATCGAGGATCTCCACGTCCTACGCCGGGCTGCAGTAGCTGCGGATGGCGTCATTCACACCGCCTTCTTTCATGCGCTCTCGCAAGCCAGCCTCGGTATCCGTGTACGAATCCTGTTCGGCGGTCGCCCAAGGAATATCGTCGAGCGATTCACAACTGCGGCCGTCGGGACAGAGCGGCGCGCCATCGAGACATTCGGTGGCGCACTCGAAGCAAGGAAAGGCTCGCTGATCATCGCGTTTCCGACGATGGCGATGGCATCGGGGCGACCGGCACTTGAAACCGATGCCGCCGATCCTGGTGCGGTGGGCGGGCTCAGGGCGCAATCCGAAAAGGCGGCCTTGGATCTCGTCGCAACCGGCGTGAGCGCCACGGTCGTTCGGTTGCCGCCGTCGGTGCATGACGAGACCAGGCTCGGGCTCGTCACGCGGTTGATCGAGATCGCACGGAAGAAGCGGATTTCCGCCTATCCGGGGGACGGGAACAACAGATGGGCTGCCGTGCACCGGCTCGACGCATCGCTGCTGTTCCGGCTCGCGCTCGAAAGCGGCGAGGCGGGTGCCCGCTATCACGCTGTGGCCGAGGAAAGCATCCCGTTTCGTGACATCGCCGAGACGATTGGCCGCCATCTCGACGTCCGGGTCGTGCCTTTGTCAACTGAAGACGCTGCGAGGCATTTTGGCTGGCTAGCGCCCTTTGTCAGCGCAGATAACCCGGTTTCCAGTCAGACCACACGGGAACGATTGGGCTGGGAGCCACGCCATCCGCAGTTGATGACCGACCTAATGGCTTCCTTGCGCGACGTAGGTCGTTAATGTCTCTCGTGCTCCGGACACAGCACCGAGGCACCAGCGAGTGATTGCCGTGTACGCGGAAACGAGGGCCCGCCTGAATGGCCCGGCGAAGCGGGTTCTACAACAACCAGGAGTAGTTCCGATGCGTTTGACCAGATTTGCGCCGCTAGCCGCGACATTTTTCATCGCGTTCGCGCAGTCGGCACACGCTGAGCGTGTCGACAGTGGCGTGCCGGGGATGCTTTTCGATCATGACGTGCCTGTCGCCATGATCGATGGCGCAAAGCTGAGCATCAACATCTATCGTCCGGACAAGCCCGGCCGTTATCCGGTGCTGATGCTGATGGGGCCTTATGGCAAAGACACCAGCATGGCCGATGCACCCGCGTACAGGACGTCGTGGGCCAAGCTCATCGCGAAGTATCCGGACCTGTGCAAGCAGTCTTCCTGCCGATATATCCGGTTCGAGGCTCCCGATCCGGAACGCTGGGTTCCGAAAGGCTATGTCGTTATCCACGCCGACGTGCGGGGCGCTGGCGCATCGCCGGGTGTTCTCGATCCTTTTTCGCCGCGCGAAACGCAAGACTACGCGACGCTGATTACCTGGGCCGCGCATCAGCCATGGAGCACAGGCAAGGTCGGTCTGCTCGGTACATCGTACCAGGCAATCAACCAGTATCAGGTCGCCGCTCTCAAGCCCGAAGGCCTCGCCGCGATCCTCCCCTGGGAAGGCGCCTTCGATCAATATCGTGAGATCGCTTACTACGGCGGCATCCTCAACGTGGCGTGGCGGTTCTGGTGGCAACATCAGGTCGTGCCTAACCAGAACGGCAACGCCGGGACGCCGCTGGTCGATTCCATCGGGGGAGGCAAGGACACCGGCTTACCGCTTTCGCAGGAGCGTCTGAAGGACAACCGCGTCGATCCCGTCGGAGTCTTCGCCAGACATCCGTTCGACGACGCCTGGTACCGCGAGCGCACACCGGACGGGCGCCGGATCACGGTGCCGTTGCTCGACGTCGCCAACTGGACCGACTGGAGCACACGAGGTTATCTTGCGGCGGCCAGCAAGCAGAAGTGGCTGCGCATCCAGACCGGCGACCACTTGACGCCCTTCTATTCGGACCAGGCCCTGGCGCTGCAAAAGCGCTTCTTCGATCATTTCCTGAAAGGCATCGACAACGGCTGGGAACAGGAGCCGCGTGTCGCCGTGCAAGTCAGGCGGCCAGACGGCACGACATGGCGAAACGAGAAGGCATGGCCATTGCCTGATACGAACTGGGAACACTACTATCTCGACGCGGCAAGCGGATCGATGGGCCAGGCGCTCGAAGCCGCCGCGCCTGCTGCGAAATCCTGGCCGGGTTTAGGTGAAGGGCTGACATTTACGACCGCACCATTTACGAACGAAACAGAGTTCACGGGTCCAATCGCTTTGCGATTGTGGGTCAGTTCCTCGACGGCAGATATGGACATTTTTGCGGCAGTTCGGCTCATTGATCCCGAAGGCCGCGATGTCACTTTCATGGGAAATAGTGATCCGAACGTACCGCTCGATCTTGGCTATCTGCGGGTTTCGCACCGCGCTGTAGATCCGGCGAAATCCGCTGCCTGGCGGCCGTCTCATCCGCACCTTGCTGCCGAGCCGATGACACCTGGACAACTGTATCCGGTCGACGTGGAGTTCACGGAGCCGACGAGCATCGTAATTCCCAAGGGATATCGCCTGGCCCTGACGATCCAGGGGAAGGACTTCGGCTATGGGCCAGGCGCGCCGATCGTGCACGCGAAAGACTACGATCTTCCGGACGACAGCCATTCCGGGCTGTTCTTCGCCGCTCATCCCAATCGCGATTCCGCTCTATACGGTGGAACGGACACTGTCGTGACGGGTAGCAAGCATGCATCGTACTTGTTGTTGCCTCACGTTCAGCCTCGCAGCTGAGTCAATATCGTGGCGGCCTCGTTTATTCCGTTTTTTGCCGTTTTCCTGACCCTGCTCGTCGGCGCCTCCCTTTTGATTTCCACCGCGTTGACAGGCGTGCCGACGCTCTCATCAAGAAGATCCGAAGTGGACGACATTGTCGCATTGCTCAAGCATGCGAAGCTGCGAAAGCGCGCGTTGATCGTCGATCTGGGAAGCGGATGGGGCGCGCTCGTGATTGCGCTAGCACGAGCATTCCCTGAGGCGTCCGTTCAGGGCGTGGAGATATCGTTATTTCCGTACCTGGTTTCGTGCCTGAGAACGCACCACTTGCCTAACGTGTCGCTGAAATGGGGGAATTTCTTTCATAGCGATCCCGGCAGCGCCAATGCAGTCGTCTGTTATCTGATGCCGGGCGTTATGGCGAAGCTGGGCGACTTTCTTGACAAGGCTCTCAAGCCAGGAACCTTCATCGTGACCAACACATTCCTGTTCCGGGAGCGCCGGGCGGCGGCCGTTCGCCGGAGAGGATTACGCGGGACCGTCGCCCTCTACATTTGGCCCGGTCGTCATTGGACGGTCAAGGACGGCGACGTCAGCGCTCGGGTCTGAGATGCATGTCCAAGGCTCAGGGGGTACTGAAAACACAGTCATCTTCTCCTCCCTCACTGCGCGACATCCACTTTTCAGTCACGGATCGACAGTAAGCGCGCGATTTCCCCCACCTAGCTTTTGCGTCTGGCAGGATCCACGATTGCGTCCGCAACCACAACTTGCGGACGCAATTTATGACCCAGGATGACCTTTCATTTTTGCCGTTGCGGGTGACACGCGTTGGGGTGGGCGGCAAGCGCAGCTTCGATTCTATGGACAAGCGACGGCTGGTGGAGGCCTGCCTGCAGCCGGGTGCATCTTTGTCTGCGCTGGCGCTGAAGGCCGGGGTGAACGCCAACCAGCTGCGTAAATGGGTTCGGCTGCATCGGCAGGCGCAAATGCCCTTGAGCGACAACGACATGGCCGCTTCAGCGTCGGCGTTTGTGCCGGTCGTCGCGATCGCCAATCCCGCACCGGCGCCTGCTTCGATGCCGTCTGCAAGCGCGCAGCAACAACATCAGTCGTTGCTGAGGTCAGTCGGAATCCGTGGACGCCAACGGGTTAAGCAGCGATTTTACTCGAATGGAATCGCTGCGTGAAAGCGGCCGGCGACAGATAGTCCAGGCGTTCCTGTGTTCGCTGCCGGTTGTAAAAGATTTCGATGTATTCCGTGATTTGTTTGCAGGCCTGGTCGCGGGTCGAGAACTTGCGATGATAGACGAGTGAAGTTGACCCAGAAAAACGGACATCTATCCTTTGGAGAAGGAGGTGCCGATTATGGGCAAGCATCGTACCCCGTACCCGGCGGAATTTCGGGCGCAAATGGTCGAGCTG
>NZ_CADIKI010000056.1 GCF_902859935.1 Paraburkholderia fynbosensis | reverse complement strand
AACGGGGATCGTTGCCTCGTTCAAGTTTGCCGCTTCGCCGATCACCACAACTCGAAAACGTGCCGCGGACTTCAGCGCTTCGAGCCAAAACAAGACTTTTTCAACACAATCGAAGGCAGACCGGTCATCGAAGCGGTGCCGCGGCAGGAGCTTGGAACGTCTCTTCATGGCCGTCCTCTGCCTGTCGCGGCCGACGAGAGGCGTCCCCGCTTCTGCCGATTGTCTGAGATCCACGACTGGCCGTTTCTCTGCGCGATGGACACTGTTGCAAATCGGCTGCTCTGCGCTGCATCAAAGCGGCTTGAGCGCAAGCATCTGCCAAGCCCAACGCGGGCATACTGTGGAACAGCCCCTTGGCGTTTCAGGCAACCGGCTTGCGCCACACGCTGGCTAGCCACGGCTGCCGCTCACGCGGCAAGCCGGCGGGCCGGTAATAGTGCTCAATTTCGACGAAGCCCGCGTCCGCCATATATCGGCGCCATGCTTCGAGATCATGGAAGACGCCGTAGCGGCCGTGGCTCCAGCCTTCCTGATTCGTGCCGCGCGGGTTGGAGCTGAACAGCACGCCGCCGGGCTTCAGTGTCGCGTGCAATTGCCGCAACACGCGCGGCAACGCCTGACTCGGGACATGAAACAGCGCGGCGTTGGCGAAAATGCCGTCAAAGTGCGCGGCCGGCAAAGTGAGATGCAGGAAATCCTGCTGCCAGACGTCGCAGCCAGTCGCGTCACGCGCCATTGCAACGAAGCGCTCGGCGCCATCGAGGCCGACCGCGCAATGGCCGAGTGTAGTGAAGGCCTTGAGATCTCGCCCCGGCCCGCAGCCGAAATCCAGGATCGTAAAAGGCGGCTCGACTTCGATATGGTGCAGCAGCGCCGCGATGTTCTGCGTGACGTCGTGGTCGTACGTGCCGTTGCGGAAATCTTCCGCGTGCGCGTCGTAGTGCTGCAACGTAAGGGCACTGATTTTATCGAGGTCGCGGGGGTCGAGTTCCATGCGGGAAGTATATCTCGGGGCATTTCCCGCACGACTACGTCGTACTTCCGGTGTCATCAGTCGTGGTCGGTTGGTGCCGAACAGGATGAACAACGCGATTCCGTGTGCGCAACTGATTCCTCTCGGGTTTCCGAGGAAAGCGCACGGTATCAGGCGAACGGCTGGAGATGGCCGTACCTTGCCGATCGTCGTGCGATCGACCCGTGCGTGCCACGAGCGGCAGCACGCGACCCACTTCGGCCGGACGGTCCTCTCAAAAGCAGCCGTTCAAACCGGGACCAACTATCTGGTCGGTCCCGCTCCGCTAATCCTGCTGTAACTGCTAGCGCGCCCGATTGCTATGGATCATCGCCGCCAAAATATATCCGGCAATTCGCGGATTCTCCTTGATTCGCCGGGTGCTGTAGCCATACCAGTCATGACCGTAGGGCACATAGACCCTCACATTAAATCCTTGCGCAAGCAAAGCGTCACGCAGCGGCTCGCACACCCCCAGCAACATCTGGAACTCGAAGCGTGACCTGTCGATTCGCTCGCACTGCAGCCAATTGGAAAGCAGATCGATCAATTGGGCATCGTGCGTTGCAATGCCTACGAACGATCCAGCCTGTATTGCGCTCGAAACGTGCCGAATGAAGTGCGAATTGATCGCGGCCCGATCCCTTGATGCACCGTCGACGAGATGCTCGTTTGCCTCAGCATAAATTCCCTTGCAAATGCGCATGCGACTCCCGCGCGCCTGCAGTGAAACGATGTCATCGTTCGTGCGCGTCAAATACGCTTGCAATGCGATTCCGACTGGATATCCGTCGGCTTCGAGCTTAAGGAAAGCGTCGAGCGTTTTCTGGGTGCAACCGGTGTCCTCCATGTCGATACACGCGGTCATCCCATGCGATGCTGCCGCTCCCAGAATCACCGAAACTCGCGTCATGCAAGCGTCTTCGTCGATATGCAACCCCAGCGCGGTTAATTTTATCGACAGCTCGGTGGTCTCATCTTGCGCGCCGAACGCCTGGATGAGATTGAGGTAATCGCGCGTCATCGCCTCCGCCTGATCCGACGAAGATGCGGTCTCGCCCAACACATCGACGGTTGTTCTGAAACCTGCTGCATGGAGCGCGTGGATGCGGGTGCGGGCATCACAAAGCGTTTCGCCAGCGATATAGCGGCGGGAGATCTTACGGATCAGCGAACGGGGAACGAGCGGGATGGCGTGCGCCGCCATCGTATTGAAAATACGCATGTTGTGGTCTCGTGAAAATGCAATCGCACGAATCTGGACGCGATAGGTCGATTCGAGCGACATCTCCGGGCTGTTATTGACAACAGGTCCGGGACGAATGCCAAGGCGGATGCAATCACTGCATCAACACAGGCTTTCAGTGCGTTTTCGAGGGAGGCCAGGCAGCTGCGTACATTGTTCGAGTGGGGTTCTTTTGCAGTTCGCTACGAGTTGGTCAATGCCTGCTTTCGTTTGTCAGTCAGGCACCGCGAATCGTAGCACGAGCGAACGAACGGCGGTCATGAGCCGATGCGCGACGCGTCGAGGTTGTGATTGTCAACGATTGGCGTGCTCCCGCCGGATGTCTCAAACTGGCCGGCCACAGCCCTATGCGAGCTGCATGCCTCGACCGTAGCGGACGAATGGATACCGACAAAGCGCTCTCTCGGTTCAACAATTAGGTCGCCCACTGTGCTAAAGCAGATTTTTCGACCAATATCGCGAATCGCGATCTTCCTCACCTCGTTCAGCTACGACACAAAAGAGAGCCCGCATGAACTCGCAAATATGTGCAGTGCTTGTGTATGTGCCAGACGTGCCGGCGGCATTGGACTGGTACCAATCAGCTTTTCGAGGCGCTGAAAGGCGCTTTCTTGACGAGTTCAATCCGACATACCTCGAATTCAATGGCATCAGACTCGAAATTGTTCCCGCCGGTGCAAAATTATCGGCGGGATCGGCGGACACAGTCGTCTACTGGACCGTCGATGACTTCGATGAATCGCTAAAGCATTTTCTGAACATAGGTGCCACGCTTTATCGTGGTCCAGGCCAAGTGGAAGATGGAAAGCGGATGTGCATGCTGCGCGACCCTTGGGAAAATTGCGTTGGGCTCTACGGCTAACCCGAATATTGTCGACGATCTGCGTGGCCATTTCGACAAGCTGCTTTTGGCCGGAGCTTGCCGTTTTACGCGATCGGGTGACCTGCTGCAAAGCGATCGAGCTGGCGTCCAATTGCATTACGTATGCATCATGAGGACCACGTCGAGTTTTGTAAAACGATTCGATAGCCGTCGTGATCCTCGAATGTTCTACCTGAAACATCCCAATAAGGGTTGAGCGACGCCACGCAAACAAATCCGCTCTCGGCGAGGCGATCGCAAGCCGACTGCCACGCAACTCGATCCGGGGCGTAAAACACTAGCAAATCCTCACGTGTGGGTGTTGGCGCTACCGGATGTTCACGGCACTGTGTGAACTCGAAGTGATAGTCCATGCCTGAACGTCCAAGTATCACCCCATCGAAACCCTGATGGTCTTGAAATTTTGCCAGCACAACGAGGCGGAGCCCCGCGCAATACATGCTTTCTGCCCGCGAAAGGTCACTAACAGGCCTGGCGATTCTGAGGTGTGATTGCATCGGGCTTTGTTCTTGGGTCGTTGGGCAAGAGTGTCAGAACATCGATCCTCAAGGATACTTTGAACGAAAATTGTCGCCAATTCTCACCGCCTTGCCGAGTGACCGTATATGGACTCCTCCTCGTTTGCAAACGCGTCGCCTTTTAAGCCTCAGTGTCGATCGCTCACGTATATCCGGTCTCGTACAGCTATGTTTCAATGAGGCAAGGACCCTGATAGGCTATTCGCGCACTGACTCCCAATCGCTTGTACGGGCTCGAAGCCTCGGTCATTCGCGGGTTTGATCAGCGCCGGTTCGACCTGTTGGCCATCGTGCGGCTTGTTTTGCAATCGTTGAGCAAGGTACTGCTGGGTACGCACAACTTCAATATGCTGCAAGTTCCGGTTGATAGTCCGTTCCCCGCGTGATCATCGCCCAGGCGATGCGGGCAGTCTTGTTTGCGAGCGCTACGGCGGCCACGTTTGGATGTCGCTTGCTGACGATACGCATGACCCACAGGCTGAGTGCATCGGTGCGTCGTCTGGCCATCTGGATCATCGCCCGTGCACCGTGAATTAGCAGACAACGCACGTAGGCATCGCCTCGTTTACTTATCCCGAGCAGCCGCTCCTTGCCCCCTGAACTGTTTTGTTTTGGCGTCAGCCCGAGCGATGCAGCCATCTGTCGGCCATTAGCAAACTGTCTGGCATTGCCCACGGTTGCAATCAACGCTGTGGCCACCATCGGACCAACACCTCGCAGTTGTTGCAAGCGCCTGGCAACTGGATCGGATGCAGCAAGTTCGGCGATTTCACGGTCTAGCTCGTGAATGCGGTCGTCCAGCGAACGTAGATCCTCCCACAGGCCCACAAGCAGACGCCGGAAACGATCGCTCAGACCGCAGTTAATGTCTTCCAGCCAAACCGGAACCGCACGGCGCAACTGGACAATCTCCCTTGGCGCCACGATGCCGTAATCGGACGTCAGGCCGCGGATCCGGTTCGCCTTGGCGTTACGCTGCTCCATCAATCCTGAGCGGACGCGGTGAACGGCCTGCACATCTTGCTGCTCGATCGTTTAACCGCGACGAACCGCATGGCCGGCCGGCTCATCGCTTCACAAATTGCCTCGGCATCGTTCGCGTCGTTTTTGTTACTTTTGACATATGGCTTCACAAACTGCGGGGCAATCAGTTTCACGGTATATCCGAACGCCTGCAGGCGTCGCGCCCAATGGTGCGCGCTGCCGCAAGCCTCCATGCCGATCTCAGCATGCAGAGGAACCGTCTGCTGCAAGACCTCTAGCCATTCCGAACGGCGCGGCTTGCGGCGCCATACCGCCTTCTCGCTTCGATCGATTCCATGAACCTGGAAGACGTTTTTGGCAAGATCAATTCCTACGCGAATCATGTCCATTTCGGGTTCCTACTCGTTGACCGGTCGAACATGTCGCCAATCATGCGCCACGTCTCAGACGGGTGAGGAGGAGTCCATCCCATTGGTTGTGGCCGCGTCGAGGCAACGCTACCGGCGAATCGCTCGCCGGACACTGGCCATTGAGCGACCGCGGACGAGACCTTGTGTTCCTACAATCTCATTCCTGTGTGAATCGACGGGCGCGTAATTACCGATCTATCAATGCGTCACCGTTATCGGATCTGAACGTCGCCGTGTGGGCCACGGCTCCGACTCAGTTATCGCCACATCGCAGCCAAGGCAATGAGGCAATGGTCGCGAGCGCACGACGAACGTAAAAACTGCATCGGCTGGCGGCGGGCAGGAGTTGGCAGCGACCCACGTGACACCATGGACATGAACGCGCATATCCCGCGTCCCAGCGCATTTTCCTATGGACATCCAACGGCCAACGTTCTTTTCGTCGAATCAGGGGGTTCCAGGTATGTCCATAGCATCGCGCATTCTTGCCGCCGCGGCGACCGCACACATCCCCGCTTGATGAGGTACCAGCAAGCACCGGGGACATGCCCAAATACCGGTTGGTCTTTTGAAACGCGCTGCTACCATGAGGCTGTGTTGTGCGGTATGGCGGCTTTCGCGCCTTGCCTGGTCGCAACAATCTGCGTTCCGCGACAACGACTTTCCACGAACCACGTTTCGGGAGGGATCATGTCGCGTCGTTCAATCAGACTGGCGCTCCAGTCGCCCCCAGCTCCGCGCACCGGGCTGTCCTTTACGCTGGCGTATGCCGGCGCGGCACTCATCGCGCCTCGGTCCCCGCCTGCCGCATGCAAGCGTGTCCTGCGCCCGCTGCCGCTTGCGCTATGGGTGCCGCTTGCGCTCGCCGCGTGGTGCGTGCCGATGGCCCAAGCGGCCGGACCGCTGCCGCAGGGCGGCGCCTTCGTCCGGGGCCAGGGCGCGATGACGAGCGGCACCGCTTCGCTGACGATCGACCAGTCCTCGACCCGCGGCGTGATCGACTGGCACAGCTTCTCGATCGGCAACGGCAACACCGTCGCCTTCAACAACGGGTCGGGCGCGACGCTGAACCGTGTAACGGGCGGCGATCCGTCATCGATTCTCGGCAAGCTCACCGCCACCGGCAGCCTCTACCTGATCAATCCGCAAGGCATCCTCGTGGGACCCTCGGGCGTTGTCAGCACGGGCGGACGTTTCGTCGCGTCCACCCTGGGTATCTGCAACGACGCCTTCATCAACGACAGTGATGCACTGACGCTGTCGGGCAAGTCGGACGCGAGCGTGATCAACCTCGGCAGGATCAGTTCCAGCGGCGGCGATGTGTTCCTGATCGCGCGTCAGGCAGTCGTCAACGCGGGCACCGTAAAAGCGCCCGGCGGCACGGTGGAACTGGCGGCTGGCGAGACGGTGCTGTTACAGGACTCGGCCAGCAGCAGGCAGGTGTTCGTGCAGGCGGGCAGCCACGGCACCGTCGTCAACGAGGGGCGCCTGAAGGCCGCGCAGGTCAGTCTTCAGGCTGCCGATGGCAACGTCTATGCGCTCGCGGGCGGCGGCACGCGCATCCGCGCGACGGGTACGGCCAACCGCGATGGCCACGTCTGGCTCATCGCGGACAGCGGCCTCGTCAGACAGCAAGGCAGGATCGCGGCAACGAACGCGAACGGCAGCGGCGGGACGGTCGACACGCAGGCGGCGCAGCTGGCGTTCGGCAGGCACGCAGCCGTTCACGCCGGGCAGTGGAATCTTTCAACGCCTGCTTTTACGATCGATGACGCTGCGGCACGGACGTTGCAGCGCAGCCTGAACGCGGGCACCTCGGTGAATGTCGCGACCACGGGTGGCAACGGCGCAACCGGCGACCTGGGCATCGCTTCGAGCCTGCGCTGGCAGGGCCCGGCTACGCTCACGCTTGCCGCATACCGCAACGTTTCCGTGACGACAGGCACGACCATCGCTAACGACGGCGCGGGCAATCTGAAGCTGCGCGCGGACGCTTCGGGCCTCGACAACGGCGGCAGCGTGGCCAACCGCGGCACGATCGACTGGTCCCGCAGCACGGGCATTGTCAGCGCGCTATACGATATGACCGGCAGCTACAGCGCGGGAAATATCCTCTCTGGCAAGGCATGGACCGCGCCACAAGACAGCGGTCTCGTCACCCAGGTTACAGGCTATCAGCTCGTCAACTCGCTCGCCGATCTGGAAAAAATCCCGCTGGATCCCGCTGGCATCTATGCACTCGGCAAGGACATCGACGTCAGCCCGCCGTCCGGCACACTTTATACACCCATCGGCATTTACCCGAATCCCTTCGCCGGTCAGTTCGACGGCATGGGACATTCAATTTCCAACCTCACCATTTTGGCTTCGTCGTCTGGAAGCGGTACGGAGGTAGGGCTGTTCGCCGTGATCGATACGGCGGGTGTCGTGCGCAACGTGAGCGTGCAAGGAAATGTCAGCGGGCCGGCGACCAGTGGCAACGTTAGCGGTGGCAGCGAAGGAATTCTGGCGGGGACCAATCTCGGCACCATTGCCGCGGTGCATACCAGCGGCAGAGTGGTAGGTCCGGCACCGGTAGGTCTGGGAGGAATCTCAACTGGAGGCCTCGTCGGTTTCACCTCCGGCGACAGCACCATAACGCGTTCTTCCAGCAGTGCAGACGTCGTATCGCCTTCTGGGTATACGGGTGGCCTGGTCGGAGACAACCACGGGGTCATCCGGCAGTCGTTTGCATCGGGAAACGTCGAGGCAACGGGAGCCACACAGTCTGGCGTTATGTTCGGCGGATCGGCAGGCGGACTGGTTGGCTACAACAATGCAAGCACGATCACGCAGTCCTACGCGACCGGCGTAGTCAGTAGCCCCATCCAGGCTTATGTGGGAGCACTGGTGGGGGCGAATTTTTTCAGCACGATTGAACAGTCGTTCGCGACCGGCAGGGTGCAAGTGCCGGGAGGTGGGGCGGGCATCGCCAGCGTCAATTATGGGCCAACAGCGATTATCACCGGTGACGTCTTTTGGGACAGGCAGACGACCGGCGCCACGGTCGCAGTGCTCGTTCTAGCCAACGGTGCACAAGCGGGCAGCGCTCAAGGTCTGACCACCGCGCAGATGAGCATGCCGTCAAGCTTCGGCCCGACGTACGATTTCGGCCCGCATGGGATCTGGGCTATGCCGCCGGGAGGCACGCACCCTGTGTTGCGCTGGCAGCTAGGGCACTGAACCTGCCAAGGCGCACTGATTCCGACACGTTGCTTTCCAGTGAGATGGAAAAGACGTCGGGAGAAATGCCCATTGCCTGGGCGGAGCCGACGTTCGGCCGTCCGCGTGAAAGCATCGGCGAACGTCCCTAGTTGGCCGATTGGGTGAGGTCGCCAACGTCCGCTTTATGGTGCTCCAGTCCGCAAAACGCTGATTCGACTGACTGACCACTTTGAAGAGGGTCGTCTGACCGGCGTGGGTCGGCACGAGCCTGTCGCGTCACGCTGTACCCGGCCAGGAAAACTCACTACACGGGCAGCGCTGGCCCACTTCACCGCGCGACTGGTTCCGTCGATTCGCCCGAGGCCTGGAGTTCCTGAGTCCGTATCCAACCCACAACCTGAAGCGTTTTGGCGATTACAAGCTGCGCATGAATAGGCCGCAGGAAGGCTGGACCCGCGATGCGCTGTCGGGCCAAGGCCGCCCGTCCTGCGGGACGGAACGGCCAGTATCTCAGCCCGGATGATGCTAGGCTGTGGCAAGTCCGCGGGATGGTCAACTCGCACGGGCATGGCCGTTGCGCGCGTCCCGCTTTAGTCAACTGAAAGAACAGGAGGGTGTATGAAAATTGGCATCATTGGCGCGGGGAATATAGGGAGGGTGCTGGCGCTGCGCTGGGTCGAACATGGGCACGAGGTGCTTATCGGCAACTCGCGCGGGCCGGATACGCTCGCCGATGTCGCCCGCGAAACCGGCGCGAAACCAGCCGACCTCGCGGATGTGGTCCGCGGTGCAGCAGTGATCGTGGTCACGATTCCCGAAAAGAAGGTGCTCGATCTGCCTGCCGGCCTGTTCGACGACGTGCCGGAAACCACGGTTGTA
>NZ_CADIKI010000055.1 GCF_902859935.1 Paraburkholderia fynbosensis | reverse complement strand
CGAGGCTCGCGACCGCACCCGAGCCGAGCGCGACCGCATTCGCGGCCTGCGCGGCTGCGCCGTTGCCCGCCGCGAGGCTGTTCGCGCCGGTCGCCACGGCGAGTGGGCCGATCGCGACGCTGTCGGTGCCGGTCGCCTGGCTGTCGGCGGCGGTCGAGTTCGCGTGGAAGTACTTGATGCCTGCGCCGTTATCGATGTCCGAGATCGCGGTGGTGTTCGCGTCCACCTGCTGGTTCGTTGCATACAGCTGTGAGCCGTTGACCGCATCGGTGCTGTTCGAGTTCAACTGTCCGGCGGCGACGTTCTGGATCTGCCGCGGCGCTGTGGCCGAACCGACGCTTATCACGTCGCCCGCGGCCGGCGCACCGCCGGCGAAGCTGTACGTGGTCCCGCCGATGACAGCGCTCGGCGTCTGCACGGCGGCCGACACCGTCGACGCGTTGCCGAGCACGATCGCGCCGTCGAGGCCCGCGAGCACCGACACGCCGTTGCCGACGACGAACGCGTTGTTCGAGTTGATCGTATTGTTGTTGCCGAGCGAATAGGAACCGGTGCCGGTGATCGTGCTCGGGTCGCCGATCGCGCCAGAGTTCGCGCCGCTGACTACATTGCCGGTGCCGATGGCAAGGCTGTTCGCCCCACTCGCCTGCGCGCCCGCGCCCATCGCGATGGCGTTGGCCGCGCTGGCGCCGGCCGCATCGCCGAGTGCGATCGCAGACACGCCGGAAGCTACCGCATTGTCGCCGATGGCCGTCGCGTCGCTGCCGGACGCATTCGCGAAGAGGCCGGCTGCGGTCGACCAAGTGCCCGTTGCGCGGCTGCCGACGCCGAGGGCAGCGCTGCCCTGGCCCGTTGCCGTCGCCGAGTTGCCGACGGCTACCGCTTCGAAGCTAGTGCCGCCGCTTGGCAACGCAGTGCCGGAAGCGCCGCTCGCATTCGCCGAAGCGCCAATCGCGACTGGCGAACCGCCCGCACCGGTCACGACGGCCTGGGCCGAGTTACCGATTGCGATCGCGCTGCCGCCGATGCTGCCACCTCCCGCGGCAGCCCTGTACCCGATCGATGTCGCAGCGCCGTCCCCGGCGTTCGCGAGATTGCCGATTGCCGTCGAATTGTTGCCAGTCGCCGTCGCGCCGGCGCCCGCCGCGAGCGCGTTGATACCCGTCGCGCCATCGTTGTTGAAGTTGGCCGTGGGACTTCCGCCGTCGTTGACGCTGTAGTAATGCGCGGCCGCGCCAGCGATCGCGGACGACAGCGCCCGGTTCGTGGCGTACAGCTGGCTGCCGTTGACTGCATCGGTGGAAATCGCGCTGATCTGTCCGGCCGCGACGTTCTGGATCTGCCGCGGCGCTGTGGCCGAACCGACGCTTATCACGTCGCCCGCGGCCGGCGCACCGCCGGCGAAGCTGTACGTGGTCCCGCCGATGACAGCGCTCGGCGTCTGCACGGCGGCCGACACCGTCGACGCGTTGCCGAGCACGATCGCGCCGTCGAGGCCCGCGAGCACCGACACGCCGTTGCCGACGACGAACGCGTTGTTCGAGTTGATCGTATTGTTGTTGCCGAGCGAATAGGAACCGGTGCCGGTGATCGTGCTCGGGTCGCCGATCGCGCCAGAGTTCGCGCCGCTGACTACATTGCCGGTGCCGATGGCAAGGCTGTTTGCCCCACTCGCCTGCGCGCCCGCGCCCATCGCGATGGCATTGGCCGCGCTCGCTGTCGCGTTACGGCCAATCGACGTAGTCGCGTCGGCGGCCACGCCGATGCCCGCGTTGGTGCCGATTGCGACGTTGTCGTTGCCCGACACGAGGTTGCCCGACGACGCGCTGAGCGTGCCGTCGTACGTGACCGTGCCGTCGCCCGTGCCCAATGCGACGTTGCGCGTACCGGTGACGCCGGAACCTGCGCCGCGCATCGCGCTCGCGACGCCCCCGCCGAGCGCCGTGTTCTGCGCGCCGCTCACGAGCGTGCCGGTCGCGAGACCGACTGCAACGGATCCAGTGTTGCCGGTCGTCGAGCCCGCACCGGCGCCTTGGCCTGCAGCAATGGTCCCGTCGCCCATGGCAATCGCCTGGCCGCCGATTGCGAGCGATGTATTGCCGCTCGCTCTCGCCGCGTTGCCGACCGCGGTGGCGGCCGCATTCGTCGCCTGCGCGGTCGCGCCCAGCGCAACCGACGACGTGCCGGACGAAGTGCTGTTCGTGCCGATTGAGATCGACTGCGTGCCGCTTGCTACGGAGTTCGTCATCATCCCCATCGAGTTGGTGCCGGACGCGGTCGACTGGTAGCCGATCGCCATCGCATTACCACTCGAAGCGGTTGAGTTGCTGCCGAACGCAACCGCACCCGAGGACGTCGCCTGCGCGGCGGCGCCGACTGCCGTTCCGCCCAGATTGTTCGCGAGTGCGCTCTGACCAACTGCGACGGAATTGTCACCCGATGCCGTAGAGGACGACCCAACGGCGACCGCGGTCGAGCCGGAGGCGGCGGCACCGTTGCCACCGGCGAACGCGCCGGCGTTGGACGCGTTCGCGAAAGGACCGACTGCGGCGCTCGACGCGCCCGAAGCCTTGGCGCCAGGACCGAGCGCGGCGGAATTGGTGCCGCTCGCGTTCGCGGACGTACCGAAAGCCGATGCCCCTTGAGCGGTCGCCTGCGAGAAAATCCCGACTGACGCGCTGTTGACCCCGCTCGCGGTAACATTTGCGCCTATCGCAATCCCACCACTGGCGGTGTTTGCGTTCGCCGTACAACCGATCGCAATGCCATTGTTTGTGTTCGCGGTCGCCGTACCCGGGCAGTTCGTGCCGGAGATCGCCACCTGCGCCGCGGCGTCACCGGACCACATCGTGCCGCCCAGCACGACAAGCGCCATCGACGTCAGAACGGCCGATGTGCCGATGCCGCGCGCGGCGGCTCTGGCTTTACCCTTGCCGTCGGCCCGATCAAGTTCGGACGCCGCGACGAATGCGCCGCGTGCCGCGTTCCACACAATGCGGTAAGTTCGATTCATAGATTCCTGCAAGTAAGCGGCGCGCCCCATTCACTCGCACGGCCAGCCGGGAATGCCTGGTGCGAACAATGTCAGTCGGGCCGTATGAAAAACGGTTCTTTCTCGGGAGCGAGGTCTTGCCGTGAGACGATTTCGACCAATCAATCGCACTCGACAGGCGAATAGCCGCAAATAAGACGAACTCAATTCTTTCGCCTTTTCTATGGCAAATTCGATTAACCAAAACGGTCAAGAACCCGTTGAAACATAGAATAATGGAAAGGTATTCCGGAGCGAGAGGAGGCAATATTGAATAATTGTGAACGAAAAGTAAACAAAGCAAACGTCGGCGCCAAACCGTCCAAACGGCGCGGCTTTACGGCACATTTACGTATGACCGGACGCACTGCTCGATATCGCCCTTAATAGTTTTTGTGCAACGCGATGAATATGCTTGGGAATTGAATTTGAATAATTGGCGCCGCGTGAGAAAGCGATAAATTTATGTTAAATCGATGCAATTGCGATATCGATGGCAATATCCGCGCGCGGCACGCGGGGTCCTGTCCGGTTTCGTTCCGATTCGGGAACTGGTGAAATTCCGCGGCGATGTTTCCGGCGTTGCGCGCCGGAATCTCAACTACCGCGTTGCGCGGTGCTTTGAGGGAGGAGGAGGGTGAAGACCGACCCGCGTCCGACGGTGCTTTCGACGCGAATTTCTCCGCCGAGCGCGTCGATCATCTGCTTGACGAACGCGAGCCCGAGGCCGTGCCCGGGGCGCGCGCCGCTCGGGTCGATGCGGAAAAACTCGGTGTAAAGGTTCGGCAATTGATTCGCCGGTATGCCGATGCCCGTGTCGGTGACCCTCACGCGCCAGCGTCCTTCGCTTTCGTCGGCCGCGACGGTCACGGTGGCGCCTTCCGGGCTGTACCTGATCGCGTTGTCGATCAGATTCGCGAACCCGCGGCGCAGCAGCAGCGCATCGGCGACGACGAGCATCCCCGGTTCCGCGATCAGTCGGACCGCGGTACGCTTCGCGCTGGCATGCGCCCACAGGTCGTCGACCGCGTCGCCAAGCAGCGGCGCGAGATCGACGTCTGCCGCTTTCGGCGAGCGGGCCTCTGCGCGTGCGAGCAGCAGGAACTGGTCGGCGAGCGTGAGCGTCGACTGCGCATAGTGACTGACGAGATCCGTGAATTGCGCCTCCGGCAACTCGTCTGGCGCCTGGCGGCGTTGCTCGAGCAGCGTGAGTATCGCGGCTTGAGGCGAACGCATATCGTGCGACAGAAACCGCAGCGCGGCGTCGCGCTGGCGTTCGGCGGCGCGCATCGGCGTGATGTCGGCGACGTGGATTATCAGCATCGCGTCGCTCGCTTCGTGCGCCTGCACGATCGCGCATTTCACCAGCAGCGAGCGTCGTTTCGCGTCGACGATCTCGAGACCCTCTATCTGTCCCGAGGGTTCGCTCGCGGTAGCGACGCAGCTGCGTTTGGCCAGCGTTTCCAGCGCGCGCTGCACGTACTGGGCGGCGTCGTCCGATGCGGTCATCTCGCGCATGACGTCGGCCGCGTGACGGCCAGCCGCTGGCGGCGGCGAGCCCCGCCGATCTGCATCCATCTCGTACAGACCGAGCGCCCTGCGGTTCGCGAGCATGACCGCGCCTGCAGCGGAAGCGACGAGCGTAGCTTCCGGCAGGCTGTCCATCCACTTTGAAATCAAGTGCGCCGAGCGGCGCAGCCTCGCGACCATCGCACTCATCACGATCACACGCCGGCGGAACGGATCGAGCGCGTTCGTGTAAGCGGGCGTGTCGCCCGGCAGGCCGGGGTCTGCGATTGCACGTTCCGCTTCGCTGCTGAGGTAGCACAGCAATGCTTCCTGCCGCCGCCACGCACTGAGCGCGTAGGCGAACAGACACGCGGCCACCGCAGTGGCCGGAAAGAAGAACAGATGGGCGATTTTTAGCAACAGCAGCGACGCGACGCACGCGGCGAGCGCGAGTGCCGCGGAAGCAAACAGCGCGGCGCGCGGGCCGAGCGCGCACAGCGCAGCGCACAGCCATGGCAGCACAGACAGACTAAACAGCAACTGGCCGGTCCACGACGCGTTGCGCACCAGAGACCCGCTCGCGAGCGCATAAGTGGCTTGCGCGACAAACTCGACACCGGCGCGCGACGGCGGCTCGCTGCCCGGCGTGACGAAGTGCGTGTCCGCAGTCTTCGCGGTCGGGCCGATGAGCACGATGGCATCTTTGAGCAAACCGGGCGCGACGCGGCCTTCGAGCGCGTCGAGGAACGGGATCGACTGGTACGAAGGGCAGGGGCCGAGCGGCACGTAGCGGCGGCATGCACCGACCCAGCGGAGCGGGTCGCGTGCCGGAGGCTCATCGCAGCCCGCGAACGGCACGCCGCTCGCGCGCAACAGCGACTCGCTCATGTGTTCGTACTCGGCATGCGGTAGCCCCTCGCGGAGATAGAAACTGCGCGACACGGTATCCGAATTCGGTGCGGCGTTGACCTGGGCTACCGCAAAGGCGGCGCTCGCAATGGGCTGGACCGGTGGCGCTGGGCTCGGCATCCCGTCTTCGCCAGCGACGACGACGGGGAGCACCACGCGGCCATTGCGCCGGATCGCACTGGCGAGCCACGCGTCGCCGGCTGGCAGGATTCTCGCCGGATGGGTCATCGCGACGTCGAGCCCGATGGCAGCCACGCCCGCCGCAGTCAGCCGGTCAATCAGCGCGGCGTAATCAGCGCGCTTGACCGGCCATCCGCCGAGCGCCTTCGTGCTCGCGCCGTCGATCGCGATCAGCACGATTTTCTGCGGCGACGGCCGCTGCAGCAACGGCTGCACGACGTCGAAGAAGAAGAGGTCGGCACGGCGAAGCAGATCGGACGTGGTCAGCGACACGCACAGCAGCAGCACGAACGCACCAATCGCGATGCAGTCGCGCGCGACGCCAGCGCGCACACGCGAATCGTCGGTGCTCATCAGAAGTTGCCCAGTTCGCACGCTCGTGCGCTGACAACTGTCTCACTCACAAGTGAGTCCGGTGGACAGGAGTGGAAGCACCGACAGGGGCTGCACGAGCGGACGGTGTGCAGACGCGCTGCCGTCAAGCCGGACCGACGACACCGCTTCGAGGCGATACCCGTGCGTGTACACGGAACTGAGCCGCAGCCCGTTTTCTGGCCCGAGTTCCAGCTTTTGCCGTATCCGGTAGATGTGAGTATCTAGCGTGCGGGACGCGGGATCCAACTCACGTCCCCACGTGCTGATGCAGACCACCTTGCGCGACAGCAGCTTCCCGATGTTGCTGAAGAAGAGCTCGGCGAGGTCGAATTCCTTCGGCGCGAGCTTGACCGGTTCACCGCGCAGCAGGATCGTGCGGTCGCGTAGATTCAGCATGTAGTCGCCGACGTCGACCAGGCCGAAGCGGTCTGTGGCGCGCTTTGAACGCATCAACAGTGCGTTTACGCGGCTCGCGAGTTCACCGACGCGGAACGGCTTCACGATGTAGTCGTCGGCGCCGGCGTCCAGTGCGAGCATGATGTCGTCGTCGAGCGTCTTGCTCGTCAAGAAAAGCACGGCAGGCGACGTGCCGAGTGCGCGGCGGATCCAGTACAGGACTTCGAAGCCGCTCATTCTCGGCAGCAGCCAGTCAAGAATCACGAGGTCGAACAACTCTGCGTCCAACAGGCGCTGCGCCATCTCGCCGTCACGCGCTTCAACCACTTCGTGTCCGAGCGGTTCTATGACCCGCGCTGCGGCTTTGGCATGAACGGGATCATCTTCGACTATCAGCACACGCATCAGGGGTATTCCTTGTCATCAGCGACAGGCGATGCACTAGCCAGCTCGTCCAGGCGCATTCAGGTTGCGCATCGCAGAGCGTCGCTTCGGCTGCCGGGATTCGTCGCGTCACCTCGCCAAACCGACCGACGCAACGCCAGTAGGACCGGGCAGAGAAACAGCGGTGCACCACACCTTCTCCTCGCCATACGAGGAGAGCTTAACGGCCGGAATCAAGGTGCGTCCACGTGAGCAACGTGAGCAGGATCGCCCTGCGACCGAACTGAGCAGTCAGCGGCTTCTTGCGGCCGGCCCACGCGCTCGGTGCCCGGTGTCGAAAGACGTCGACGCAGGAGCAGGTGGAAGCACCAATCGAGTAGATCATGTACATGTTTAAGGCCGTTCTGCTGGGCTGTTAGCCTCTGGATGCTCATGGTTGCCGTGCTCTCATCAGGCTGCAGATATTTCAATTGGGCTTATCCGTCCGGCCGCATGGCACAGACTTTTCACGGCGTATGCCGGTTGTCCTTTTCGGAAACCTAGCAAGCAATCTTTCCGATTCGACGATACGATACCGCCCGCTGTAACAGTTCGTAAGCCGACTGCCGGCGGAACTTTCTCATAAGGACATTTATTTGTCTACACGACGTTGCAATTGGAAAGCACCTTGCCTTCTAACATTGGGACGGAAGAACAAAGCGGATAGGGAGTAGTATGCGACCGCCGGAAGTCGATCTCGTGATGCGCAAGGGACCGCCCGCCGCAATCAGGTGTCGCCGCGAAGGTGCAGGAGCCGCCTCGCGGTGACAATCCCGCCGCCAACCGAAAGCCTGCTACCGTACTTTTCGACCCATTTTCCGGAGGCGGAAAGAATTGTTCATGCGAGTTCGAATTAATACGCCATGGGGTTCAACGAATGCTATTACGGCGCAATTACGCGTTTCTAAAATGAACAACTACGGGTGCCCTCCCGCGCATAGCACTCGCAACATGGCATTAGCAACCGGTGCGTCGGACAGCCAATGGCATCCGCGGTCGCTTGCCACGCATAGTCCATTGCTCCGTGGATTGGTCAATCATGCGGCGAATCTCAATCAGGTTGGCAGATCCGCTGCCACGCGGTCGAGCACCGAGGCCCATTCGTGGTAATGCCAGTCGAGGTTCGAGATGACCGCCGCAGCTTCGTCAGACGAGTGCAAATGGCCGAGTGGTCCGTCGCGCTCGCGCCTTCGGCGGCGATCGCGGCTGCTTGCTCGGGTCCGTTCGTTGAGGCTGAGGCTCACAAATTCGACGCTCTATAGCGGCCACGGCTGGCAAGCTGCGAAAGTCGTATATGCAGTCGCGTTTCACTCTCGGGGTGCTGACCTCGCGTTCCAGACGTTTGTATTTGTTTATCCGTCGGTCCTCCTGGGCAACGATTTGCGCCTGCGATCTTCCCCAAGGTCAACGATCGTCCCACCACGCTCGCGTCGATTACAGCCAGCGTTCGACGGCTCAGCAGCCCGAAGCGGTCGTTGAACCCCGCGTCATGCAACCTTGAATGACAGCCATGGAAAACGCTCCGAAGGGCGACCCTATGCCCGAAGGATTGAATGCATCAATCATTGCGAAGCCTCACTGCAGCAGCCGAGAACCGAACCGGCATCACGCCTCAACTACCTGACAATCCCTCTGCGCTTAGGACGCGCTGGACCGTTGGTCTATCCCTGACACGTTCGTACCACGCCTGAAGGTGACGGTGAAAACTGAAGTCAATGTTCGCGTTGTATACGGACTTCATCCATGTGGCCTTACCCCAGCCCGTTAGCGCGAACAGATAGGCGTCGGCGATAGTGAAATCATCTCCCATTAGAAACTGCTTGCAAGCTAGCTGCTGATTAATCCACTCGTACCTGCTTTCGAGCTTTGGCCTGGAGGCGTCGGCCCATTTTCCTGCTGCCACGGCATAAAGCAGCGGGATGAAGCCTTTATGAACTTCAGAAGTAAGAAAATTGAGCCATTCGAGAAGCCTGTAGCGTTCCATTGTGCTGTAAGCGGGTGCCAATCTCGATTCGGGTCGCTGATCGGCAAGATACTGCGCGATGACCGGTCCTTCACGTAGAAACGTACCATCGTCTAGCTGCAAGAGCGGCACGTAGCCCAGTTCGGAAAGATCGTAATAGCTAGCGCCGTCCTCCAATAAATGCTTGCGGGCATCGACTTTGATGATTTCTGCATTCAATCCGGTCTCCTGCAAGACGATGCAAATCGCTTGTGAACAACTACCGGGTGCGTGATATAGCTTCATGCATTGTTCCTCGTGATCAAAAAATGTGCGGCCATCTTTATGGAGCGGAAGCTAATATCTCCCAGCAGGGAAAAAAAGAGAAGAAGGCAGAATTTTGTGATATAGGTAGGCGGTTTCAAGAGTGAAGCGCAACAGCGGGTTTAATGTTTAGAGCCTTGAGGTTGACTTGCTGAGGCAAGGGTCGCGGCGAAGACCTCGAATGGCGAATGGAAGGCATGA
>NZ_CADIKI010000054.1 GCF_902859935.1 Paraburkholderia fynbosensis | reverse complement strand
TTTTACGGCAGATTCCGCAGAATCCACCGTCGCGTCACGCATCAAGCGCCCACACTTATCGGCTGTTAATTTTTAAAGATCGATCCGCTCACGCACAGCGCCCACTTCAACTACCCGGCACTGCGTCGTTCTGCGTCGCTGCATCAGCAGCGGAGAAACGAGATTATGGAGAACGGCCGCCATGGCGTCAAGCCCCTTCTGGGAATTTTCTTTGAAGACACGCGTGGCACAACACCAGAGCATGCACGCCCGCTATATAGGGCGAGAGCGACGGAACTGATCTTGTCGCAGGAGGACAAACGGTTCCTATATATGCAGAAGGCAACGTGCAACCTCCAAGCAGACGTCGTCGCGTCGCTCAAAGCATGCCGCTACGCGCTCCCGGGCAGGCCGCAAGCGCCTGCGCGACAACTTGCACGATTAATTGGTGTGCCCCCATGAGCGCGAAGGCGCAAGCTCGTATATAATGCGAGCCGCGCGAATTTCGCATATTTCTATCGGCCCGCTTCAAGCGGGCTCATCTTTTTTGCTCCCCAAGAGCACACCCAAACAACCGCGTTGAGTCACTCAGGTGATGTTGAGCCATGCTCGAAACGCCTGACGGTCGCGTCTTGCGTCTCATAGCGAAGCCTCTAGAGGAGAATACGTGAACCCTTTTGATCGCGAAGATTCGCAACACGAAAACGCCGGCTACAGCGGCAAAACGCCCTCCGGTCGCACATCCAAGGGCAAGGGCGCCGGCAAAGCGATCCCCGTTGCGGCCGAATTGCCGCCGCAACAAGCCGAGGAACGTCAGCGCCAGATGCGCGCGCTGATCCAGCTGGGGAAGGAGCAAGGTTACCTGACCCACGCGCAGATCAACGACCATCTGCCCGACAACTTCGCACAAACCGCGGCAATCGACAGCATCGTCAGCGCGTTCGGCGACATGGGCGTGCAGGTCTACGAACAAGCCCCCGACGCGGAAACCCTGCTGCTCAACTCGAACGCCCCCGCCGTAGTGTCGGACGATCAGGCGGACGAGGAAACCGAAGTCGCGTTGTCGACCGTCGACTCCGAATTCGGTCGAACGACCGACCCGGTGCGTATGTATATGCGTGAAATGGGCGCGACCGAACTGCTGACGCGGGCCGGCGAAATCGCCATTGCCAAGCGCATCGAAGACGGCCTCCATGAAATGGTGCAAGCCATTGCCGCCTGCCCGCTCGCGATCTCAGCGATTCTGGCGAGCGCCCAGCAGGTCGCCGACGGCGAACTGCGCATCGACGAACTGGTCGACGGGCTCAATGAAGACACGGTCGCGGCGGAAGATGAGGCGAGCGCCGACACGCCAGCCGATGCCGACACGGACGCCGACGAAGACGGCGACAGCGATAGCGACGACGACGTCGGCCCAGCCGACTCGTCGGCGGCGGACGAAGCGCGCCTGAAGCAGCTCACGAGCGACTGCCTCGAAATCTTCGCCCAGGTCGGCATGCTGTCCGATCAGATGAACGCGTCGCACACGCGCGGCGATGTCACGTCGAAAGCGTATCTGCGCGCGCGTGAAGAGATCCAGCAGCACCTCGCCAAGATCCGCTTCACCGCACGCACGATCGACCGCCTGTGCGGCGACGTCCAGCACCAGGTCGCGCAAGTGCGCGCGATCGAGCGCAACATTCTGCAAATCGTCGTCACGAAGAGCGGCATGCCGCGCGAGAAGTTCATCGAGTCGTTTGGCGGCCACGAAGCCGACCTCGGTTGGACGGAACGCGCAGCGCGTGGCAACACCTCGTACGGCGCGGCGCTGGAGCGTCATCTCCCGGCAATTCAGTCCGAACAGCAGAAACTGATCGAAATCGAAGCGACCGTTTCGCTGCCGCTGAAGCATCTGAAAGAGGTCAACCGCAAGATGGTCGCGGCCGAATCGAAGATGCGCAAGGCCAAGAGCGAGATGATCGAGGCGAATCTGCGTCTCGTGATCTCGATCGCGAAGAAGTACGTGAACCGCGGCATGCTGTTCCTCGATCTGATCCAGGAAGGCAACATCGGCTTGATGAAAGCCGTGGACAAGTTCGAATACCGGCGCGGCTGGAAGTTTTCGACGTATGCAACGTGGTGGGTCCGCCAGGCCGTGACGCGTTCGCTCGCCGACCAGGCCCGCACGATTCGCGTGCCGGTGCACATGATCGAAACGATCAACAAGCTCAACCGCATTTCACGCGAAATCCTGCAGCAGACGGGTATGGAAGCACATCCGTCGGTGCTCGCGGAACGCATGGAACTGTCGGAAGAGAAGGTGCGCGGCATTCTGAAGATCGCCAAGCAGCCGGTGTCGATGGAAACGCCGGTCGGCGACGACGGCGACGCCACGCTCGGCGACATGATCGAAGACTCGGCCGCGTCCTCGCCAGCCGATGCGGCGATGCAAGCCGACTTGCGCGCCGCCATCGACGATGCGCTCGACTCGCTGTCGCCGCGCGAAGCGAAGGTGCTGCGTATGCGCTACGGCATCAACACGAAGTCGGACCACACGCTCGAAGAAGTCGGCAAGCAGTTCGACGTGACGCGCGAGCGCATTCGTCAGATCGAAAGCAAGGCCATGCGCAAGCTGATGCATCCGAGCCGCGCCGATCGACTGAAGTCGTTCCTCGACCGCTAAATTAGCGATCGCGCTTGCCGTGCCTCCCGCACGGCAAGCGCCCCTCCCTCCTCAAACCAGCAGCGAAACGATCCCGCCCACGGTGATGCCCGCTGCCAGCCAGCGCCCAGCCGTGTAGAACGCATTGCTGTCGTCGTGAGGCTGGTCCGGCCGTTCGAGTCCGAGCGTGCCGTACGCAAACGACTGCACTGCCGAAGCGCCCGCTGCCGGCGCGCTGTCTGTCGTCGTGGAATCGCTTCCCACCTCTTCCTGCGCCGTGTTTCCATCCTGATCCGCCGCGGCTGCGCCTTCGGCGGAGATATGGACGGCGTCGTCCTGCGCGGATCTCGTCGATGTCGCGGTCTGCGCGGCAGTGGCGTCGTTTGCCGCGGGCAGGCTGTTCGCCGCCGCGCGATCCGCTCCCAGTCGGGTCGACGACAATGCGCTGTCGATTTGCATGGCTATCTCCATTCGTTACGCTCAAGACATGTGCTGTGCCATTGGCCGCTGCGAATCAAACCTGCTGGGTGATGGCGTCGCGCATGACGCGCCGGGATTCGACGCACCGCCGGTCACAAGATCTATCGACGCCGATTGGCCGCACCTTGAGCATCTGTAAGGCGCGGTAAGCGCAAGCCGGCGCGTAACTTTCACCCGCCAGACGTGTGCGCAGTGACCAATTTGCGCGCCCCGGCGTCACCCGCCGAATGACACGCACCTGCTTCACAGCCCGAGCCAGCGGGCCACAGCCACTCCGACCGTGCACCGCTTTCCACCCAGTCCACCTTCCCGACTGGGCATAGTCGTTGCGCGTCCCTGTGCATGCTTTTTCACGAGGAGCAGACCATGACTACGCTCGATCCCCAAGGGCCGGCAGCCACCGGCGAGCAAGGCGCAAACATCGTCGGAGTGGGTATGGGCGACGGTCCCGGACCGGATGTAATGGCCGCATCCACGCTCGACGGCAACAAGGTGATGTCATCCGATGGCGAACATGTCGGCAAGATCTCCGCCATCATGCTCGACGTGCGTGGCGGACGGATCGCGTATGCGGTGCTGTCCAGCGGGGGCTTTCTCGGTATAGGCGACTCGCTGCACGCCATTCCGTGGAGCGCCCTCACGCTCGACACGGACGACAAATGCTTCCTGCTCGACGCATCCGCCGAGCGAATCAGAACCGCGCCCAGTTTTGACAAGGACAACTGGCCTTCGATGGCGGATATGCAGTGGGGTACGTCCGTACACGCGCACTACAACCGGTCGCCTTATTGGTCGACGACGCGGGATGTGGTGGAAGAGCGGGAATCAGACTCGAATTTATGAGAATGACCTGGCATGCGCGCGACTGTCGCTGCGCAAGGTTTGTTGTCCACAGAAACTGGGCACAAGCCTGTGGACAACATGCCCATGAATCAGGCAACTCATTGAGCGCATTGATTTTCATGCGCGCGCTCTCAATGAGTCGCAGGCTTCGCGCATACCGCGCGAGCCTTGTTCATTGCGGCGCCGTCAAAGGCGCTTTCACAAGCGGCGAGCCGTGGTCCGGTTGCTCCGTCTCAGCCGTGTGTGAACGGCCAAACGAACTCGCACGGCACGCCTGCTTGTCAGGCGAAATAAAAACACTCTTCGACGCCTGTTAATCGCTCTATCGCGCCTCGACGAAACGTTCGAGGGCAAGCCTCATTCTCTGCACACCCGTTTCGATATCCTCCACGCCTGGCGCGGCGAATGACAGACGCAGTGCCGCCACATCGACATTGTCTTTATAGAAAGCGACGCCCGGCACGAACATCACGTTCTGCTCGATACAAACACGCAAATAATCGGCCGCATTTCCTCCCGCCTTCAATCGCGCCCATACGAACATACCGCCGGCCGGGCGATGAAACGCGATGTCCTGCGGCAATTGCGCATCGAGCGCATCACACAGCGCGCGGCACTTCACCGCATACGCGTCGACGATGCGCGGCAAATGGCGCTCCAGCGCGCCGCTCGCGAGATACTCCGCGGCAATCGCCTGAGTCCACGACGAACTGCACAGATCGACGGTCTGCTTGGCGACCACGCAGCGACGCAGAATTTCCGCATGCGCGACCATCCAGCCGACCCGCAAGCCCGGCGCGACGATCTTCGACAGACTCGAAAAATGCACCACCCAATCGTGCGATGCCGGCACCCGCTCGCTCAACGCGAGGAGCGACGGCAACGCCTCCGCGCTGAAGCGCAAGTCGCCGTACGGGTCGTCCTCGACGATCAGAAAGCGGTGACGCGCCGCCAGCTTCAACAACGCTATGCGCCGTTCGAGCGACAAGGTTGCGCCGGTAGGATTGGCGAACGTCGGTACCGTGTACAGCAGCTTAGGTGTAGCGCGCAGCGTGCCGGCTTCGAGCAGCGCGGCGAGCGCGTCGACATCGAGCCCGTGCCCATCGACGGGCACCGTCACGACGTCCGCCTGTTGCAGTTTCAGCGCCTGCAAGGTCGCCGGATAGGCGGGCTGTTCGACCAGCACCACGTCGCCAGGCGCGACCATCACGCGCAGCAGCAGATCGAAGCCCTGCTGCGAACCGGTCGTCACGAGCAGATCCTGCGGCGCGCATGGCGTGCCGCGGCGCGCCATCAGCTGCGCAAGCTGTTCCTTGAGGACCGCGAGGCCATCAGTCGGACCGTACTGCAGACACAGCGTGGACTGTTGCGACGCGCGCGCAGCGGCAGCGTCGAGCCCTTCACGATCGAACAGATCGCTGGCCGGATAACCGCCCGCGAACGAGATCATGCCGGGCTGCGCGAGATACTTGAACAGCTCGCGAATTGGCGAGCCGGTCGGTGCTTCGAATGCGGGATTGAACGTAAACATGATGACGGGCCGCTCTGGGTCGATTTATCTGTCGAGGGGAAGACCGGCGTCGATTGTGGTCATCGTCCGGGTGCGCGGCAAACGATATCTACGCACTACGTATTGCATTTTCCGCATCAACCGGACGCGCGGCTACACCACGTTCTTCTCCACGATCGGCCGGTTGTCGAGCACACGTGCGAAGCTGAGCGAAGCGAGGTCGAGTGTCGTATAGCGACCGTGCAGAATCAGTTCGCTGATGCCGCGTCCCGTCGCTGGACCTTGCTGCAGGCCGTGTCCGCTGAAACCGTTGGCGAAAATGCAGTTGTCGACGTCAGGGTGATAACCGATGATCGCATTCTGATCGAGCACGTTGTATTCGTAGTAACCGGACCAGCAGTTCTGCACGCGCAGCGCTTCGAACTGCGGCACACGATGCGCGAGCGTCGGCCAGATCACGTCGTCGAACAGTGCGTGATCGACTTCGTCGAGCGGCAGATCGTCGGGGTCGCGGTCCGCAGCGGGCGACGTGCCGCAAATGTACGCGTTGCCTTCAGGCCGGAAGTACACACCGCTCGGGTCGATCAGCAACGGACAGCGTTCGAGCCGTGCCGGCGAGCTCACGTTGAAAATACTACGGCGCCGCGCATAGACCGGCAGGTCGATGCCGACCATCTGCGCGACCCGTCGCGACCAGGCGCCGGCGGCGTTCACGACCACGTCGCACGCATAGGTTTCTCCGTTCGCGGCCCGCACCTGCGTGACGCGTTTGCCGTCGCGCTGCACGGCAGTGACGTCGGCGGCGACGTAGCGCGCGCCGAGCGCCAGGGCCTTCTTGCGCAGCGCCTGCACGAGACCGTAGCCGTCGAACCAGCCCTCGCCGCTTTCGCCGTATGCACCGGCGACGAGATCATCGGTATTGAGCCAGGGAAAGCGCGACTTCAATCCACTCGCATCGAGCAAACTGATGTCCGCGCCAAGACGCTTTTGCAGCGCGTGATTCTCGCGCAGCGTGGATTCGCCCGCCGCCGTCGCGAGAAACAGATAGCCGCCTTCATGCAGATCGATCGACGGACGCGTGCCGTCGACTTCGAGCCGCTCGCCGATCGAGCGCAAGAACTCGATACCGAACAGCGACATCTGAATGGACAGCGGCGTGGAGAATTGCTGACGGATCGACGCCGCCGACAACGCCGACGACGAACGCGCATAAGTCGGATCGCGCTCGATTACCGTGACACCGACTGTCGGATCGGACAGCCGCAAGAAATACGCAATCGAGCTGCCGATCACCCCACCGCCGACGATCACGACTTTGGAACTCACGTCTTACTCCACGAGTAGCGTGGCCGCTCTGAAAACGCCGGGCGGCGCAAACGGATTGCTGAAGAGCATTAATGCGCGCGGCGGCGACGGCCGCCGCGCATAAACGCGTTGCTGGCGCGCTCAGCCGATATTGAAGTCGATGCCCTGCGCGAGCGGCAATGCCGACGAGTAGTTGACCGTATTGGTCGCGCGGCGCATGTAAGCCTTCCACGCGTCCGAGCCCGACTCGCGACCACCGCCGGTTTCCTTCTCGCCACCAAACGCGCCGCCGATTTCCGCGCCGCTCGGCCCGATGTTGACGTTGGCAATACCGCAGTCGCTGCCCGAATCGGACAGGAAACGCTCCGCTTCGCGCAGGTCGGTCGTGAACACGCACGACGACAGACCATGAACCGCAGCGTTGTTCGCTTCGACTGCGTCGGCGAAATCGGTATAGCGCAGCACGTAGAGAATCGGCGCGAAGGTTTCCTTCAGCACGACGGAGGTTTGCGACGGCATTTCGACGATCGCCGGACGCACGTAGTAACCGCCTTCATAACCCTTCACGTCGACACGCTCGCCGCCGAACACCTTGCCGCCTTCGGCCGTGGCCTGCTGCAACGCTTCCTGCATGCGCGCATAGGATTGCTTGTCGATCAGCGGCCCCATCAGCGTGCCCTTTTCGAGCGGGTTGCCGATCGGCACCTTGCTGTACAGCTGCTTCAGACGTTCGATGGTCTTGTCATACACGCTCTCGTGCACGAACAGACGCCGCAGCGACGTGCAGCGCTGCCCCGCCGTGCCCACCGCCGAGAACAGGATGCCGCGCATCGCAAGTTCATGGTCGGCGGTTTGCGCGACGATGCCCGCGTTGTTGCCGCCGAGTTCGAGCAGCGAGCGGCCGAAGCGCTTCGCCACTTCCGCGCCGACCGCGCGGCCCATTTCCGTGCTGCCCGTCGCGCTGACGATCGATGCGCGCGGATCGGCCACCAGCTTCGCGCCCACGTCGCGCCCGCCGTTGATCAGCGCCGTTAGGCCCGCCGGCGCGTCGCCGAACTCTTGCAGCGCCTCGTTGAGAATCTGGTCGACGGCGAGCGCGGTGAGCGGCGTCTTTTCCGATGGCTTCCAGATCACCGCGTTGCCGCAGACCAGCGCGAGTGCCGCATTCCACGACCACACCGCCGCCGGGAAATTGAACGCCGAGATCACGACGCAGGTGCCCATGGGGTGCCACGTCTCCGCCATCCGGTGGCCGGGACGCTCTGAGGCGATCGTCAGGCCGTACAGCTGGCGCGACAGACCGACCGCGAAATCGCAGATGTCGATCATTTCCTGCACTTCGCCCATGCCTTCCTGGAGGATCTTGCCGGTTTCGAGCGTGATGATGCTGCCGAGCGCCTGTTTTTTCTCGCGCAGACGGTTGCCGAGCAGCCGCAACAGTTCGCCGCGGCGCGGCGCCGGCACGTTGCGCCAAGCGGTGTACGCGTCTTTCGCGCGGGCAAGGGCAGTGTCGACTTCCGCCACCGTGTTGACGGCCACGCGGCCAATGAGCTCGCCGGTGATCGGCGAATGAACCGCGAGGTCGCCGGCTTGCGCCGCGTGCGCGATGCCGAGATCGGCGAGGATAGTGGAAGCGTCCATGAAAACCCCTTTAATTTCCGATGCGAAACAAGAGTAAGTTCGGAAACTATACACGCGGGTTTTTATGGCTGCAAGAAACATGTCGCTGGGAGGCAAACGCTAGTTGACGTGGCGCGGGGCGTTTCCATAAGGAAACTTTGATAAGCCGGCCGATATCGGCGCGGCGTCGCTCTGTGGCCGGGCAAGCGCGCCGCCAGTTGCCGAAGCTGGCCGGAATTCGTTCGGCTGACAGTCGCGGTGAAATGAGACCCAAATTCCGGACTGGCAGTGCTCCCGCCCAGAACGACGTGCGCAACCCCGCGGTCACCCACCACGGATCGAATCCCGGTGTCACCGTCCCGTAGTACGCGTCGAGCAGGCCGAAGCCCTGGGTCGAATGGCTAGTGTTCGTGATCATCGACGCATACCCGTACAACTGCGTACGCTTCGACAGGTAGTACACGTAACCGACGTCGTAAGCCATCGCGCGCGCCTCGGCGTTCTCGATGCGGCGTGCCGCGAGCAGGAACCACTGTTTCGAAGGCTCCTGATGGCTACGCCCGTAGCCGGTCAGCACGAGTCTCGAAGACCGAACGCACAGTCAGGTCGACGGCCGGCCGGTGAATCGAAAGAGAGCTTTCAGGGTAGGCCGGCGCCACTGCGCATTCCACCCGCTTCTGCGCAACTCACTCTTCCAGCAGCGGCGTCGTCGGCCGCCTCCGAACGGTCTTCAAAGCGTCTTTCACACCGCCGCCATCAGCCTGTCGACGAGCGCCCGCGCGAACGGCGGCAAGTCCTTGAGGCTGCGCACGCAGATCTTGAGCTTGCGTTCGGCCCAAGGATCGTTCAAGCCGACGATCGCGATCTGCATCGTCTTCCTGTGCCGCAGAGCGACCGACTCCGGCACGACGCCGATGCCCACGCCCGCTTCGATCATCCGGCACGCGGCTTCGAAGTTGCCGACCTGGATGCGCAGTTTCAGACGCGCGCCGAGCGCATCGGCGGCGCTCGTGATGAACGCATGGATCGCGCTCGACGTGGGCAGGCTCACGAAGTTCGCGCCGAGCACCTGCGAGAAATCGACCGATGCCTGCTTCGCCAGCGCGTGATCGCATGATGTGACGAGAACCAGGCGATCGTCGCGATACGGCAGCATCTCCAGATGTTCCGCATGCACGTTGCCCGCGACGATGCCGATATCCGTCGCGCTATCCGCGACGCCTTTGACGATTTCGCCGCTCAGCACTTCGCGCAGATCGATGTTGACGTCCGGATGATCGCGCAGAAAATGACTCAGCACGGCAGGCATGAACTCGCTGATCGCAGTCGTGTTGGCCCAGATGCGCACGTGGCCTTTGATGCCTTCGCCGTACTCCTGCATGTCGCCCGCCAGATGCTCGACACGTTCGAGCACGAGCCGCGCATGATGCACGAACGCTTCGCCTGCGGGCGTCAGCGTCACGCCCTGGCTGGTTCGATACAGCAGCTTGACACCCAGTTGTTCCTCGAGATTCTTGACCCGGTTGCTGGCAGCCGGCGCCGACAGATGCGAGCGCTCCGCCGCGCGCGCGAGGTTCTGCGTGTCGGCGATATTCAGGAGCAAACGCAAATCCACGAAATCGAAATGCATGATGAAAGCCAGTGATGAAGCGCCGATGGGCGCTCGCAAGACAAACGGCAATCTTAACCGGGCGCGAAGCACACGTTCGAAAAAACCGAATTCCCTGCACCGGTGGTCTCTGTCACAGTGAAGCGGTTCGCGCTTGCTGTCGATGCAGGCGTTTCATTTGGGGAGAGCGTGTTGAAGATTCTGGTGCCGGTCAAACGAGTGGTCGATTACAACGTGAAAGTCCGGGTCAAGTCTGACGGCACGGGCGTCGACATCGCGAACGTGAAGATGTCGATGAATCCGTTCGATGAAATCGCGGTGGAAGAAGCGGTGCGCCTGAAGGAAGCCGGTGTGGCGACGGAAGTGATCGCCGTGTCGGCCGGTGTGACCCAGGCGCAGGAAACGCTGCGCACGGCGCTGGCGATCGGTGCGGATCGCGCGATCCTGATCGAGTCGACCGAGGAACTGCAGCCGCTGGCGGTCGCCAAGCTGCTCAAGGCGCTGGTCGACAAGGAACAGCCTTCGTTGATCATTCTCGGCAAGCAGGCCATCGACGACGATTCGAACCAGACCGGCCAGATGCTCGCTGCTTTGGCGAATCTGCCGCAAGCGACGTTTGCCTCGAAGCTTGTCGTGGCTGACGGCAAGGCAACGGTGTCGCGCGAAGTGGACGGCGGCGCCGAAACGCTGTCGCTCACATTGCCGGCCGTGGTCACCACCGACCTGCGCCTGAACGAGCCGCGCTACGTGACGCTGCCGAACATC
>NZ_CADIKI010000053.1 GCF_902859935.1 Paraburkholderia fynbosensis | reverse complement strand
TCATGCCTTCCATTCGCCATTCGAGGTCTTCGCCGCGACCCTTGCCTCAGCAAGTCAACCTCAAGGCTCTAAACATTAAACCCGCTGTTGCGCTTCACTCTTGAAACCGCCGGCTTAAAGCATGATTGTCGACGAGGCAACGGGCTTACTCGCGCGTCAGCGGGCATTGCGCGGCTATAGGCTGCCCCGGCAGGATGTGCTTTCCGACGTTCTGGATCTGGTACGGCTAAGGGGTGAATCGATCGAGGTGTACGAGACCGGCGAGGCTCAATCGAAAGCGTTCGACGCCGGACGCGCCCGCTTTCATTTTGTCGAACGCGGCGCGTTCAGACTCGATACCGCGACTAATGATGCCGTGTCCCTGGCCGCAGGTGATCTCGTCCTTCTACCGAGGGGGTGCGCGCACGTCCTGACGACGGTCGACACACCCGGGTCAGTGTTGGGTTCGCTCCCGGTACCCGTCGGTTTACAGAGTTCCACCGGCGGGTCCTTTCGCGTCTTGACCGGTTCATTTCAGCTCGAGTCGGTTTCAGTGGGCCCGCTGGTTGCTGGTCTTCCGAATGTCATGCACCTTCGCGCCGAAGCATCAGGCGCGCCCGAATGGCAGCGCGCGCTCCTACGGTTCGTGCGGCTGGAGGCGAGCGAGGCGGCGCCTGGCGCTGCCTTGATGATTTCACGCCTGATTGATCTGCTCGTGATAAGGAGCTTGCGCGAGTGGGCAACCACTCGTCCGGTTCACAGTGGATGGCTCCGGGGTCTCGGCGATGTCCGACTTGGGCATGCGCTGGCGGCAATGCATGGCGAGCCCGCGCGGGAATGGAAGCTGGACGAACTCGCGAAAATCGCGGCCATGTCACGGTCACACTTTGCAGAGCGGTTCACCAAGGTTGTCGGCGAGCCGCCGCTCCGGTATCTCGCCCGGTGGCGACTGACTCTCGCTGCGGACCTGCTGCGCAACGGCCGTGTGCGGATCAGCGAGGCAGCGTCCGTCGCCGGTTACGGGTCGGACGCCTCGTTCTCACGGGCATTCAAAGCATGTTTCGGATATTCGCCCCGCGCCGCGCGCGATAGCGGCGCTTCGAACTAACGTACGCCCTCGCGCTGAGCGTCAGTCGAAAGCGGTCATGCCACGTTTCACGCCCGGGCGCGCCATGACACACGCGAACCACCGACGAAGTCGCGGATGCACCATCCAGTCGATCGACGACGACAACGCGGCTACGATAGTGGCGGCAGCAATGTCCGCCAGTGTGAATGACTGCCCCGCCATGAATCGTGCGTTTTCCAGAAACCCCTCGCTCGCAAGAAGCGCGTCGAGGCTGCGTTGCTCCATCAATCGACACCCCTCGTCGCATCCTTCGCTGCGCAGAAAGAAGGACGCGTGGTTAGGCGCAATCACGTCAGTCACGAAAAACAGGAAGCGTTCTAACGCAAGCGGGGAATACACATCCTCCTCGAGCGACAACAGCGTCCCTCCTGCCCGCTTTGCAAGGTATAGAAGAATTGCGTTGGACTGCGCAATGACGAGTGATGAGTTCCCCGGCGAGCGAACCTGCAAGACCGGCACTTTTCCAAGCGGATTTAGCGAGAGAAAAGCAGGGGTGCGCTGTTCGCCCGCCCGAAGATCGAGCGCAGCCGTACGGTACGCGATGCCGAGTTCCTCCAATGCAATCGCCACACGCAGGCAGTTACCGGTCCTCGCGCCATACAGGATAACGTCGTCGCGCATCCTCAGGAAGCTGACGTTTCAGGCATGATTACACGCTCGTACTGGCCTCCGGCCGCAGCTTGCCGATATGCTGGCGCATCGATCATCGACTGCGGAAAGATTGGGGCCAATGCGCTCGCGCGATCCAGCAGTTCGACATGGTGCTGTGCCAACTCGAGTTTTGAAGCGCCGAGGTATGCGGCGAATTGTTCGCTCGTCCGCGGTCCGATTATCGGCAGGGAACCCTTCAGCAAAACCCAGGCCACTGCCACTTCGGACGGCGTAACACCGAGCTCGGTCGCGACCGCAAGGGTGGCATCGACGACCGCTGTACGCTGGGCGGAATTTTCCTGCTGGAATACCGCACCGCCCAGCGCTTCGAGGCGGCCTTTCTCGCCGCGCCGGTATTTGCCCGAGAGCAATCCGCCACCAAGCGGCGACCATGCCACCATCCCTAGCCCCAGCGCCTTGCCCGCTGGTATCAACTCGTGTTCGCTCGTCCGCTCGACCAGGCTGTGCTCGAACTGCAAACCGGCTACCGGCACCCAGCCGCGTAGCTCGGCCATCGTTGACGCCCGCGCGACGCGCCAAGCGGGAAAATCCGATAGCCCGACATACAGAACCTTGCCGCTGCGCACGAGGTCGTCGAGGCCTCGCATGATCTCGTCGGTCGGTGTGACGCCATCAGAAAAGTGCACCCAGTAGAGATCGATGCGATCCGTTTTTAGCCGCTTGAGACTTGCCTCGACCGACAGTCGCATCGCGAGCCGGCTATTGCCTGTTGCCAATGCGCCTGCATTCGGTACCGCTGCCTGCGTATACTTGGTCGCAATCACGAAATTGTTCCGACGACCCTCGAGGAGTGTGCCGAGAAATTCCTCAGATTCACCAAACTGATAGACGTCTGCACAATCCAGGAAGTTGCCGCCCGCATCGGCGTACCGGTCCACAATCTCGCGCGATGCATCGAGATTGGCGCCATAGCCCCATCGCCCACCGAAGTTGGCGGTACCAAGCACCAGTTCCGATACGCGCAGACCAGTATGCTGACCAAAGAGTCGATAACGCATGCTCACGCTCCTTGCAGGCTCGGAAGGTACGGCGCGACAGCAACAGCCGACGTGTCAACGGGCGTCAATGCGCGGTTAGTGATCGAGCCACCGATATAGCGTTCATAAATCTTCCACCCCGTCGACGTCTTGCGCAGACGATCCCGCATCGGGGAATAAAGCCAGATCGCGGGCAGTCCGCTATCGCTGTGCATCACCTGGCCGGCCCCGAGCTTCGGTGCATCCTCTGGCGCGGCATGGCGTATCAGCAGGTTCTGATATCGCACCACAACACCGTCTCCGTCTGCATCGACGATATGGTTCGTCGCATGACGCCCCACGCCCGGTATCAGATACGGATAGTCGTGCTCGAAGAAGCGCCGGATTTCGGCGTGTCCGCGAATCGTGCCATGAAAGTGATACGCGACGGCGTCCGGTAGAAACGCATCGATCATGGCTTCGACGTCCCAGGTCTCGAAGAACCAGTTAACGCGATTAACGAAATCGACGGCACTAGCGCGGTCGTCTGCGTTGACTGCGCCCTGACGTGAAATAGGTGCGAAAGCGGCCATGCAAGCTCCTGTTCGGAATCGGTTGATCGGCGTGGGTCAGCCTATGTGTGCAGTTACACATATTCGGCCAAAAAAATTCAGGTTTCGAAGACGACATTCAACAGCCCCGTTCGCAGCGCATTCGCCTGTTTGCGACCGACTCCGGACTCAAACTCCGCCTGGGCTGCCTGCCAGGACGGTTCGGCCTCCGCCAGCTTGGCTTTGCCTGACGCAGACAGCGTGAATGTGAGCGCCGCTTTAGGGCCTTCTGTAACGGTCGATAGCCACCCCGACTCTCTAAGCGGCTTCAGTGCGCGCACGAGCGTGGTCCGCTCCATGACCATGAGGTCGGCCAGATCGGAGACCGCGATGCCTGGGTGTTCTTTAACGAGCGCGAGTATCGAGAACTGCGAAATGGAAATACCGACGCCTGACAGGTGGCTGTCGAAGATACGTGACACATACCTTGCGGCACGGCGCGCGGCCAGGCAATGACACAAGTCAGGACCAGTCAGTGATTTCATGTGGCGTATTTTCGTGTGCAGTTACACAGTTGTCAAGTGCTCGCGTAACCGGCTTGCAGCAGGCTTGTTCCGTGTAGCACGGTCGGCGCATCGATCATCATTTCTGGCCCCGCCTTTGTTGATCGGCACCTTAGGTCACGCGGCGACCAGGTCCTCGCATTCCGCTCCGATGCTTCTGCAAAACTTTGCGCCCGGCTTTCGGACGCAATGTCATTGAAACCGGACGACAAGCAATAGGCGACGTGTCTGGCACCGGTTACGGTTTGACCTGGCGTCGCGCTTGCCTTCGATAGGTGCTGTCGATAGACACGTGCGGTCTTCAAACCTCATTTCGCGTTTCAACTTGCCTATCATGATGTCTCACATTCAGCGGCTCTTTGCCGCACTGGTTGTATGTATCGGTCTCGTCACCCTCGCCTCCGTCGCGGCGTGCGGCAGTTCCTCAGCGCGCACTACCGGCACGGTCGTGCTCGTACACGGGGCGTGGGCAGACGGCTCGAGCTGGTCCTCGGTCACGCGGGTTTTGCAGGCGCGCGGCCTGAAAGTAGTCGCGGTTCAACTCGCCCGCACGTCGTTGGCCGACGATGCCGCAACTGTAAGTCGCACCATTGACGCGCAACAAGGACCCGTTCTTCTGGTGGGGCACTCCTACGGCGGAGCTGTCATTACGCAAGCGGGGAGCGTCAGCAAGGTTGTGGGTCTCGTTTATGTCTCGGCGTTCGCACCAGGCGACAACCAGTCGATCTCCGACCTGACGAGCCCATTTCCGAAACCAGCGTGGCAGACTGGTCTGGTGGTCGACGAGGCTGGATTCCTCACGCTAAACACGGAAACCTATCTGAGCAGTTTTGCGCCCGATCTCCCTAAAGACACATCCAGTGTGCTCGCCGCTTCCCAAGGGCCGCTCAACGCGCGGTGTCTCACCGACAAGGTGTCTCAGGCAGCCTGGAAATCGAAACCCTCGTGGTGGATTTACGGCGACCAGGACCAGATTATTCCCGCAGCGCTTCAGCAGGCCGAGGCAAAAGAGATTGGTGCCAGGACCACCTCGATTGTTGGCGCGAGCCACGTTGCACTGATGTCTCACCCTGATGCAGTGGGCGCCGCGATCATTAACGCAGCACAAGCAACAGGCGTCCTCTGACCGGTCGCTAGCATGGGCGCGGCGGCCTACCGGGCCGCCTCGTCTTGGTCCCTGGACGAGAGGCATTCTGCTTCCAGCAGCCGATCTAACTTATCTGAGGATGTAAAAATGATTCTGTGCAAAACGATCGCACCTGGTGTGCTGCTTCTGTCTTCGCTGGCACTTTCCGGTTGCTCAGCCACCCTGTCCGATCCGCAAGCTGCGCGTCGCGCCTCGTCGCTCCCCGCGTCGTCGACAGGCGCGAGTGATAACGGTAGTTGGCCGGATAGATATACAGACGAGACGGAACGTCAGGAACTGGCCATTCTTCGCTATGTTCGGGGTTCCTAGCGCCTGAATCCGGGACGAATGCGGTCGTAAAGATCTGACGACCTCTGCGCAGCAAGCGACTGGCGATTGTCGCAATGCAGGGAGAGAGGACTTATCGCTTGACCGTTACCTGATGGTGACGATGATGCCGTATGTCGCATACATGTCTGCGCGCATTAGCCTGTCAACGTCGGTTAACAATGGGACCGGACGGATATCTCTCTGTGTGACGCGAAGCTTCTTGCGTGCTGGAAAGTATCAGTTTTCCCGTCGGCTCTGATTCGGGCAGCCACCCCAAGGGAGAGGCCGCCCGTAACAACGCTCAGTCTTTCCGGTCTAGAAATGCCGTTGCATCGGTCAGAAATCTCTCGGGATACTGATATTGAGCCCCGTGGTTGGAGTCCGGATAAATGATCAGTTCGGAGTTTGGCAGAAACTCTTCCAGCGTGAACGAGTTGATGGGGTAATGGACGATATCGTGACTCCCGTCGACGACAAGGACAGGCTGTTTGATCTGCTTCAGATAGTCGGTCGAGTTCGCTTGCGGTCTGCCCCATGCCGCGAACGCCGCGACCTGTGCGGGCGCTACCTTATCGCTGACTGGCAGGTCTCGGCCTTCTTGCCTTGCATGCAGCCGCGCCAGAAATTTCTGCCCTGCAGCCTGGCTGCCCGCTGAGGGCGTAAAGAAAACATCCAGGAGGAGGTCATCCGGGTTATGGCGCTTCTTTGCAAGCAATGCCTGGAATTCCGGCGTCAGCGATGCCATCCCTTCCCCGCCCCGCGGCCCGCTCCCGACCAGAATTATCCGGTGAACGAGTGCTGGCTGTTCAAATGCTACCTCCTGTGCGACCAGACTGCCCAAAGAGAACCCGAGAAGGTCGGCCTGCTTGATATCCAGAGCCCGCAGCAGACCGATCGCATACGAAGCCATGCCTTCGACCGTCACGGGTACGTCGCCATCGGAGCTGCCTACACCGGCACTGTCAAAGATCACTACTTCCCGACCTTTCGCCAGCCCGTCGACGACTGCGGGGTCCCAGCTATCCATGTTGCCGACGAAATGCTGGAAGAAGACCAATGGCACAGACCCCGGCTGCCCAAAGCGCCGGTATGCCAGGCGGGCTCCGCCTACATCTACGAATCTAGTGGGCGCCGTCTGGTGTGTGTACGACGCTCCGGAGGTCCCGATCGTGCTCGCTTCTGCGTTGAAGGTCAACGTGAGCGCGGCCGCTGCAGCAATGACGGCGACGCCCAACATCATGCGCAACCTGACGTTTCTGTGAGATTTCATATTCGTTATCCTAAATAGATAGAACAGGAATGGCCTGTTGAAACCGGCTTGTCAGGCAGGGCTTTTGACTGACGGATGATCACTTATCCGCGCGTGCCAGGAACTGAGATCGGTGCACTCAGCCGGCAACGCAATGCCTGCGAACCCCGCGAAGAGAAGTCCGGCCCATACGGTTATGTCAGCCATCGAAAATGATTCGCCCGCGATAAATGGTCGGGAACCAAGCACACTGTTGAAGTAGTGCATACCGGCAACCGCCTTCTCCCGCTGGAGATTGCCCCATTCCGCTCGCCCCGACCAGTCCGGATACTTGTAATGGCGCAACGTGTCGCCCAATCCCGGCGTCGAATGGTGGAAGTAGAAGCCAATCGCGTCGATAAGTTCGGACTCGGCGCGTTTTTGCATCATGTGGATGATTGCCTTCTGCTTCGGATTGGCGCCAGTGAGGACCGGTTTGCCGTCAAGGTTGTCCAGGTATTCCGTGATCGCGGTGCATTCGGAAATAAAGGTTCCGTCGTCAAGTTGCAGAACCGGAACGGTTCCCGTGGGATTGATCGCAAGGAACGCCGGCTGCTTGTGTTCCGCAGCCGGGAGATCGACCTTGACGAATTCGACCTCACTGGTCAGCCGTTTTTCTGCCAGCACAATGCGAATCCGAAGGGGATTGGGGAAACCGGGTATGTCGTAAATCTTCATGTGTGACTCCATGTTGATGGTTACTTATCGATAGGTAAGTGACCGCATCCTACGCAAAAGGGAATCGGGCTGTCAATACCTACCTATCGATAAGTAACGTGATATGATTCGCACATGGCTACGAGTGATACGAAATCGAGAATCCTGCGGATCGCCAGACGGATGGTTCAGGCGCGCGGATACAACGCCCTCAGCTTTCGCGATATCGCGAAGGAAGTGGGCATTAAGAGCGCAGGCGTCCACCATCACTTCGCAACCAAGGGCGACCTCGGAACCGCTCTGGCGCGCGAGTACTGCGAAGAAGCGCTTCGGATGCTGGACGCTTTGTCCAAGGCAAACGACGACGACAAGATAACGCTCGATCGCTATACACAGATTTTTAGAGCCGCTCTCATCGAAGACAATCGTATGTGTCTCTGCGGGATCATGGCGGCTGAATATCAGGACCTCCCATCAGAAGTTCGCGCGGAGGTCGCACGATTCACCCGGATAAATGTCGAGTGGCTTACCTCAATGTTCGCGAAAGGCGACGATCCTGCGGCGGCGAGAAAAGCGCTGTCCGTATTCGCTGCAATCGAGGGCGCACAGCTTGTCGCGAGGGGCCGCGGGGACATTTCTGTCTACGACGAGGCGATCCGCGGTTACCGGGCTTCAGGACTTTTGCCTTGAAGAGAGCAATAACCGAAGTGCATGCGTTGCCGGCCAGCGACGCGCTGACGGCTGACTTTGGACGCTATCGGGGCCATGTAGGACACAATCGCCTGGCGTTGGCCCGTGACTTTGCAGCGGGCACGCTCATCCAGGTCTTGCCCCAATGGCGGTTCGCGACGGACGAAGGAATCTATCTGGTCCGCCCTTCCAGTCAGTTCACGCCCGCGCGGACCGAGGCCTTCATCCGGTGGATCACCGGACTATTTGCCGGCGGCCTTCCCTGGGACGCGGCAGTGGAAGCAGCTACTAACTCCCAGTACCCGTGACGGCGGCACTAAGGAGACGTATCAACCTCATTTGCCCCTCCTACGATTTCTCCACGTAGATCGACAGTTTGAGCCTCGGATCATCGTTCGCCTTGAACGTCGAATAGCGGAAATCAAGCGGTCCGCGGCCCACGTGCATGAGATGTGTCTCGCCCGACACTGAAGCCGAAACCCCATGCTCGCGCCACCACGCCATGAACTCAGGACAACCCGCGCGAAGACGTTCCACAATCTCCACGAAGCTGGGGTCGGGCGCCCAGAGATCGTAGTTCACGCGAAAGAGCGAGACCATTCGTCGGGCCTCCGGCCTAGCTCTCTCCGAACAGTTTGCGGGCCGCCGGATCCAGCAGCATATAGACGAGGATATTCCGTCTTCATCGAGCAATGTCGCGAAGTCGGTAAGAGCTGCACCGCCGCGTTATTCCACGCGAGGATGTCCCAGCGTTCGCCGGTCAGGTACGCGGGTTCTGCCAACCCTTCTACGACAATGGGAAGAACTTCCGGCACCGTCTCGCGAGTGACGCGAGCGTTTCGGCCGAAGGAGAAACTCCAGGTCAAGCTTCACGCTGTTGGGTAGCTGACTCGTCAGCCGTGCGGTCGTATCGAGCATGTCGGAACGCGGGGGATGCTGCACTGGTGAGGTGGTGGAACGCGGGCCCCGGCCGCCCTGACCAGCGTCCGCTCGTCGATCGTGACCACGGGCACAAACGTTGACAATGCAAACAGCGCGCCGACCGTGGCCGATGGGCCGCCCTGTTCACGCGTCCGAATCGACTTGTGCGGCTTCTTAATATGTGCAGCCCGAGACGAACGGTTTTCAAATTGGGCGAGGATTCGTATCCCTGTACCGGTTTCCGTGATGACACTCGTCACGGATCTAGCGCGACGCGAGTGCACCGCCATTGTTTGACCGCGAGCTAGCTCCATACCGATTTGCAACCGGCTTGCCGCATCATCATTAAATGCCGAGGCGCCCAGCGACCTGATTTGCGCCTGTGTGACACGCACGCTGACGTTGCTGAGCACAGGAACGGGCCAAACCTGACCGGCGATGACCGGTTCTGTCAAGAGCGGTCATTTGTGGCGGTCTGCGTGTCCCTAAGCAGCACTGGCCCCGAAGCGTTCAACGACGAATTCAATGAAGCTGCGAAGTTTCGGTGACTGCTGCCCTTCGCGCAGATACAACAGATGCAACGGCCGTTCCGGCGCGGCGAACTCCGGCAGGATCTGGACCAGCCGCTTTTCACGGATATCGTCGTTCACCAGTATGGAAGGCAGCATCGCAATGCCCTGCCCCCGTAGTGCTGCTCGACGCAGCGCTTCGGCGTTGTCGATTTTCAGCCCCGCCTCTACAGTTACGCTTACCCTGCCGTCCGGGCCATTCAGCATCCACCTGGGCGGGGCCGCGTGCCATTCCGACCGGGGCGGATACGCGTACATGAGGCACCGATGCTCGCTGAGCGCCTGAGGTGTTGCAGGGAGTCCATGTGCGTCGACGTAAGCACTTGATGCACACAGCACGAGGCGATACGGCGCGAGGCGACGTGCGACGACATCCGGCTTGGTCAGGGTGCCGATGCGAATGGCCGCCTCGAAACCATCGTCGAACAGATTGACGAGGGTGTCGGTCGCGACGATGTCCAGCTCGACCCGCGGATAACGCTCGCTATACCCCGCAAGCTCGGGAATCAGGCATTCGTTCGTGAACACCACCGGTGCAGTCACGCGCAGGCGCCCGCGCGGTGTCGCATGATGTTCGAGCGCCAGTCCTTCTGAATCGCCGATGAGGCCCAGGATCTGCACGCAGCGTTCGTAATATACCTTCCCGAACTCGCTGATCTTCTGCCGGCGCGTCGTCCGATAGATGAGTGGCGTACCGAGCCGGCTTTCGAGCGCCTGGAGGTAATTTCCGACCATTGTCGGCGAGAGGTCGCACGCCACCGCCGCAGCCGTCAGGCTGCCCGTTTCCACCACTCGGACGAAGACGGTCATCGCTTTAAGGAGGTCCATTGCTCAATGCTAATGGATTCTGTTGCAATGCGCCGCCAGTTTATCCAGCCGTCCCGTGGGGATACAGTGGTGTTCGCGGCAAAAATTTCATCGCAACTTTGGCTCGGTCAAGTACTCATGGAGATCTGATATGTTTTACGAACTAACGACGTTATCGTGTCCGCTTCTCGAACAGGACACCGTCTCGACCGGCGCGCATCGGTGGGTGTCAAATGGCAGCGCCGCCCGACGGCTGCTTGGGGCCTGGCGCACAGAGATCGGCGAACTTTCGCGCGTTGTGGTCTTGCGGAACTTCGAAACGCTCGATGAGATGCAGCATGAACGCAATCGCGCGTTGCTGAATGAACGGCCGTGGAATGTCGAAAGTGCTCATGTCCAATTGAGCATGGAAAGCTATACCCTGTTTCCCTTTTTACCGGAAGTCGTGCCATCGACGTTCGGCGCGTTTTACGAAATCCGGCGCTACTGGTTAAGGCCGGGAGGACTCGCGCCAACTATCGCCGCGTGGAAGCAGGCGATCGGTCCTGCGCAAGCGTACACATCGCACCTGGTGGCTAACATGTACTCGCTCGACGGCCCGCCACGCATTGCCCATGTCTGGGGATTCGCGAGTCTGGAAGAACGGATGGCGCTGAGAAGGCGCCACTATGCGGAAGGACTTTGGCCGCCCAAAGGTGGGCCCGAGCAGATAGAGAGAGCGACGTCAACGATCTGCTTGCCCGAACCGTGGTCGCCCTTATGTTGAAGACGCCGTCGGCCCCGACAACCGTCGCCTGGGCGATGGTCGTCTCTCGCCTAGCGTACGGGTACGAACAGCGTCTTGCTATACGATTGCACCGACTCGTGGGCCCTCTACCGCAGCAAAGCTGCGTGTCCCTTCTGCGGCAGGCTGCGTGTGAACCCATTTGCGGATCCAGGCCGCAACAGCGTCCAGTCCGCACCCTGTTTGCGTGAGTGGTCAGGGCGCGCGTCTGTTTGAACCTAGTCGGCGAGCGGCTGCGCGAGGTCTCGAGAAGACGGTGCTGGACTTCGTGCCGGCAAGCGGCGATCACGATGCGAGCGGCAACGTCACGCAAACCTCCAAGCCGCCACATTGACCGTTGCGAAGCGCGATATCGCCGCCATGAGCGCGGATCACGGCTCGCGCCGATGTCAGCCCGAGACCCATGCCGCCTGTGCTGCGGTTTCTCGATTGCTCCAGGCGAAAGAACGGTGCAAACACCTGTTCGAGTGCGTGAGCCGGAATGCCGGCGCCGCGGTCGCTGACCGTGAAAACCATATGCGTCTCGCAACGGTTTAGTTGCAACTCAGCGCTATGGCCGTATTTCAGCGCATTGTCGAC
>NZ_CADIKI010000052.1 GCF_902859935.1 Paraburkholderia fynbosensis | reverse complement strand
GGCGGCCGGTTCGGAGCGCCAGATCATCAACGTGGCGAATGCTACGAATAACACCGACGCAGTAAATCTGTCGCAGTTGCGCGCACTGGGCGCGAACGTCGACAGCAGCGGCGCGGTGACGAGCACCTTCGTTGCATACGACGATGCGACGAAGAATAGAATCACGCTCCGCGGTCCGGGTTCGACCGATGCGGTTCTGTTGACGAACGTGGACAAGGGTCAGCTCGCCGCGTCTAGCAGCGACGCAGTGAATGGCGCTCAGCTCTACAACGTGGCGCAATCGACCGCCAAGGCGCTCGGCGGCCAGACAAGCCTTCTGCCGGATGGCACACTGTCCCAGCCGTCGTACGTGATTACTGGCTCGACCTATGCCGATGTTGGTTCGGCCCTGTCCGCTGTCGATGGTCAGCTCGACCAGATCAACACGAACTTTTCTACCAATCTGAAATACGTCAAGGTCGTATCGGACGCCGCCACAGCGCAGGCTAGCGGCGCCGAGTCGATTGCAATCGGCGGCAACGCGCTCGCGATCAAGGCGAATTCGTTGGCAATCGGCACAGGCGCTACGGCAGCCTTTGCCAATTCGACGGCGCTTGGCGTGAACGCAATCACGGACGCGGAAAATACGCTGTCTGTCGGCGCCAAAGGGCAGGAAGTGCGTATCACCCATGTCGCGGACGGTATCAATCCGACCGATGCGGCAACCGTGGGCCAACTGGATGCGCTGCAGATCCAGCTACTGGCGAACACCGCGTCTACCAGTGGTGTGAAGTCGATGATGCAAAGCTCGGCTGCGGTGTTGAGTTATATCGCGGTGAGTTCGAACGTAGTCCAGGGTGGCAGCACGACAGCTTCGGACGATTTGAATACGATGGCAATTGGCCCGATGGCGAGCGCTGCGGGTGAGGGGGCCTTGGCAGTCGGCGCGGGCGCGATCGCCGGCAGTAGCGGATCGACCGCGGTCGGCACGGCCGCCGCAATTGCGTCCATCAATGCTACGGCAATCGGCGAAGGTGCAACGGTTGGCGCGTTTTCGGACAACGCGGTGTCGATCGGCTATAACGCCCGTGCTAGCGGCGTCAATGCAACGGCCTTGGGCACGACGGCAAGTGCCACGAGTATCGGTGCCGTTGCGATTGGTTATGGTTCGTTCGCGGCCCAAGGCGCCACGGGCGGTATGGCACTGGGTCAGAACTCGACGGTCAGCGCAGCCAACGGCGTGGCGATCGGGTACGGTGCGATCGCCGACCGTGCCAATGCGGTCTCGGTGGGTAACTCCGGCCGGCAGAGCCAGATCATCAACGTAGCAGCGGGCACCAGCGATACCGATGCGGTAAACCTGGGGCAAATGACTGCAGCAATCACTGCGGCCGCGAGCGGCGGTTCGCCTGAGGCTGTCATTTACGACACCTCGGCGCATGACATGCTGACTTTGGGCGGAGTAGGTGCGAAGACGCCGGTGACCATTGCAAACGTGGCCTCAGCTACGGCAGACGACCAGGCCGTGAACCTCAAGCAATTGAAGGACGCTGGCTTGGGCGTCGACTCGTCGGGCAACGTGACCAACTCGTTTGTCGCGTACGACGACGCCAGCAAGACGAGGGTGACTTTAGGCGATGCGAATGGCACGACGCCCGTGACGATTGCGAATGTGGCCGCGGCGACCCAGGACGACGAGGCCGTGAACCTGAAGCAATTGAAGGACGCTGGCTTGAGCGTCGATCCGTCAGGCAATGTGACCACCTCGTTCGTCGCGTATGACGACGCCAGCAAGACTACGCTGACCTTTAACTCTGGCGGCGCACCGACCCAGTTGAAGAACGTGGCAACTGGCGTGGACCCGACTGACGGCGTCAACGTCGCGCAGATGCAGTCGTATGTCTCCACGTATGCCAATACCAATGGCGGTGGTGGCACGGCAAACGCCGTTGCCTACGACGATTCCTCGAAGAGCCAGGTGACGTTAGGCGGCACGGGAGCTCTCGCACCGGTCAAGCTGACGAACCTGGCGGATGGCACCGCAGCGACGGACGCGGTCAACTATGGGCAGTTCTCGAGTCTCCAAAGCCAGTTGAACAACATCCTGGCCGGCGACGGCACGGGCGGCAGCACGTACGTCAACGTCGGCGCGCCGGGGGCGGGCGACAGTGGCACCGCTGCGGTCGCCTCGGGTTCGGACTCCATCGCGATCGGCAATGGTGCGGCGGCAACCGGCACGGAGTCGATTGCAATCGGCAAGTCTGCGGTGACGGCCGGTAACGGTTCGGTCTCTCTGGGTTCCGGCGCAACGGCTCCGAACGCCAACTCGGTCGCGCTGGGAGCAGGTTCCACGACGGATCGCGACAACTCGGTATCGGTGGGTTCGGTGGGCGCGGAGCGCCAGATCACCAATGTCGCGGCGGGTACGCAGGGCACCGATGCGGTCAACATGAATCAGTTGAACAGTGCCATGGGCAACATGAACAACTCGATTCATAACATCGATCGCAACGCGGCCAAGGGTATTGCTTCGGCATCGGCGCTGAACATCGTCACGCCGTATCTGCCGGGTCGCACCACGTTGAACGCCGGCATTGCCAATTACCGTGGCTACCAGGCTGTCGGTCTGGGCGTATCTCGCTGGAACGAGAAGGGCTCGATCAACTACAACCTTGGCGTGTCCACCTCGGGCGGCAATAGCACTATCGTCCGCGCTGGCATCGGCATCGTCCTCGGCAACTAAGCAACGGCCGCAAGGCTTTGAATCAAAGCTTGGACGTTAGCCGTCTGGGTCGCACGGGAGCTTCCGTGCGACCCTTCCATGAGAGACAGACATGAAGTATTCGTTAATTGCCATCGCGCTTGCCGCGATGCTCGCAGGATGTTCGTCTTCCGCGACCCGCGATCGGCTGCAGATCCAGGACCCCACGGTTCTGCAAACCGGGTTCACCGCGACGCAGAATCAGGCCTCCGGTGCGGTGACGCCGCAGTGGATCGCGACCTATAGCGGCGTCCAGAACGCTGCCACGTTACGGTCGGTGAAGTCGCGTCTGACCGCGCTGGGCGAGCGCAAGAATAACTACTTCGGCGACAAGGCCCAGTGCTGGCTGGACGCCGCCGCCGACAAGCGCTCGTTGCACGACGGTTGGGGCTTCGTCGAGGAGGCGCTGGTCGAGGCCAACCGCCTGACCACGGCGCTGGAGACGGGGCAGGGACTCTCTGTCGACAATCCGGAATTGCGGACCGCTTCGATGATCCGGCCGGATTTGTGGAAGCAGATTCTCGCTGCGAAGACCTCGCCGCTGTTCCCGCAGTGCCAGGAAGCCCAGCATCTGACGGCCTGTTCGGAAGTCGAGTTGATTCACGCAGGTCACGAAGCATGGACGCGAAACTTCGACGAGAGTCAGCGCCTCGTCGATGGCGTCGAGAAGGGTTTGCCAGGCATCGGCGCCGCCCTTCAGAGCTGCACGCCGCCGCCGGTTGCCAAGGCCGATCCGATCATTCCGCCGAAGATAACGCTGCAAGCTGACGCGTCGTTCAAGTTCGATCGGGGCGATCTGGCTGGCATGTTGCCGGCAGGCAAGGTCAAGCTCGATCAGTTGCTGCGCGACCTCGAGCGGGTCGACGACATAACGAGCATCCACGTCGAAGGCTTTACGGATCGTTTGGGCAGCGACAGCTACAACCGCCAGTTGTCAGCCAAGCGCGCTGAGACCGTCAAACGGTACTTGCAGAACGGAGGTGTCAAGATACCGATCATTGCGCGTGGCCGTGGCAAGGAAGATCCGGTGGTGCAGTGTAATGACCGCAACCGTCAGGCATTGATTGACTGCCTCGCACCGAACCGGCGCGTCGAACTCGACTTTGCACGCAGTAATGGGCAGGAGTCGGTTGCGCCGCTGGGTCAGCGCACGCAATCCCGACGCTTGCTGCAAGGTCAGCAAGACCAGTGAGATCAGGAGCGACTGGGCCCGCATGGCCGGTCACTTCTTTTCTCGCTGGCACTTGAGATCAGCGTGAGGAGCGCGAACGACGTTCGCGCTCCTCTCTTACAGGGGTTCGAAGCAAGAGTATTTTGGGCCAACAGTGAGCCGACGTTTCTCAAACATCAATCGAATCGCATCATCATGGCCAATTGCAGGCAGGCAATTGCCGTCGCTCACACAGGAAAATCCTTTTCCGATATTGCAGAAAATTCGCACTGTGTCGCGGGAAAATATTTCCGATAGCGTTGTTAATATTTAACTCTGGTTAAATTGGGCTGGTTCGATTCGTTTTATGCCCATTGATTGAATATCAAAGGCGAGCTATAAATGAAGAGAATTGTGATTATCGACGACCATCCAATTATTCGGAGGACGATAGCCGGCGTAATCCGTTCCGATCCCGAGCTGGACATGGTGGGAGAGTGTGGCGACGGGGAAGACGGCCTGACAATGGTGCTGACCGAATGTCCGGATCTGGTCATTGTCGATCTCGATTTGCCACGGCTCGACGGTTTATCCCTGATCCGGCGCATTCGCGCGGAGAATCTAAAAACCAGTATTCTCGTTCTCTCCGCCAAGCCAGAGCATGTTATGGCAAGTTATACGCGCAATGCCGGAGCCAATGGTTATGTCAGCAAAGGCCGGGAAATTAGCGAGTTGATTACTGCGCTAAAAACCGTGTTATTCGGCTATGACTGCTTCCCGGCGGATACGGCCGATCCCGCGGTCGGGAGCGGACTGAAGTCCCTGTCGGCGCGTGAGGTCGAGGTGTTGCAGCACCTCGCGCGTGGTGCCAGCAATCGCGAGATCGCGTCCCGTCTGTTTCTTAGCGACAAGACCGTGAGCACCTACAAGAGCCGTATCCAGGAAAAACTGGGGCTCACGTCGTTGGCGGCGTTGATCGAGTTTGCTTCGCTGCATAAGTTGATCGATTAAGTTTGCGGGCTATGAACGACATGTGCCGGTGGGCTTCCTTGGTGGATATGCATCGTCGTGCGCCGTGCGCCGTCCGCAATTTCTCTGCCTCGCGCGCCCATCGTGTACGGCAAACGGCCCTCCGTTTGGCGGCGTTATTGGGCTGTCTCTTTGTGTATGCACTGCTGTGCATGCTTCCGTCCTATGCGAACGCGACACCGCCGATCGGCATTGCATCACGCGTAGTGCGCGCTGATGGTTCGCGTCAGACATCAGCGGCGGGTGAACACGATGCCGCGGCCAGCCGGGAGCCTCCGGCTCGTGGCGCCTCGGCGTACGAAGGCGCCATTTCCGGTACAACACCACACGTATCGGCGTCAAACGACAGTGAATACGTCGGCGCCGACCGGCCTGCCGAGAGCGCGCCGGACGCCCGCAGTGCTCAGGATGCCGCTGGCGTACGACAGCCGTGGATACCCGCGCTGGCAGTTGCCGCAGTCCTGTCGCTCATCAGCGCGTGGCGGTCCCGTGCAGCGTTGAAACGAGCAATCGAACAGCACGAACAGATCACGAACGAACGGGCGCGCCGTTGCGAAGCCGCCGAAGCCGCAGCGCAGGCTGCCCGCATCGAAGCGGGCAGCGAGGCAAGCGCCGCCGTCATGGCCGGACAGTTCCAGCTTCCCGACGCGATGCTCCGTTATGTGAAAGCGCCGTTGTCCGTGGTCGCTGACCTGCTCGGCTCGCTTGACACATCACCCACAACGCCCGCACAACGCCGGCAGTTAGCGGTGCTTCAATCCGCGCTGGGCACCTGGAGCCAAACGCTCGACGATCTGCTCGATAGCTCGCCGCTCGACTCGCGCGCAGTGATCATCGACGAAAGCGTCACGGACCCGCGTGCGCTTGTCGACGGCGTCATCGCGCTGCTAGCGCCGTCCGCGGCGCAACAAGGCGTGCGCCTGAGTGCGAGCGTCGATCGTCAACTAGCCCATACGATCCTCGCCGACCCCGCTCGGCTCGGCCAGCTTTGTTTCCATCTGTTAAACCGAACGCTTCAGCTCGGCACGCATCGAGAGATCGTGCTGGTGGTGCGTATCGGGCCGCTGAGTTCGAGATCCCAGCGCATCCTCATCAACGTGATGGAAGCCGGTGCGACGAACTCGCTAGCCACGCCGCCACAGCATCCCGGCTTGATCGACGGCACTCCGGACGCGGATACGAACAGGCTGCTCGATGGCAGTGAAGCCGAAGCCACCGCCGCCAACGCCTGCTTGCCGCTGTGCCGCATACTCGCTCAGCGTATGGGAGGCGAGCTTTCGATCCCGAACGGCTTGATTTCGGGCATTCGTGCGAGCTTCAACGCACCTTTCAAAGTCGAGCAGTGGGCGCCCTTGTCGAGACGTGAGCCAGGTGATACGCCGCCGCGCCTTCCCCGGCAAGTCACCCGATCTCGAGAGGCATCCGCAAGCGCTTCAGGCGTCCTGCCCGAACCTTTTGAACTTCGCTATCTGAACGCGCTCTCCGACGAAGGAGTCGATCTCTCTAACTTCCTCGACGGCTGGCGCAGGGCGATGGACGACGACCTGGCGCTTCTCACCGTCTTGCAGCATCGTCAGAGTCACCCCGATCGTCAGCGCGCCGTGCTGCACAGGTTGAGTGGGGCGGCGGGGCTGGTCGGCGCACTCGGTCTGATGGAGGCGTTGCGCCACGCGAGCGTGGCGCCGCTGGAACAGAGTGCCGGGTCGATCGACGCACTGATCGACCGCACGAGAAACCTGGTCAAGCAGTTCGAAGCGCCGCCGCCCACACACCGGAAGACTCAACCATGAACCGACCGCTGGCCTTGATTCAAGGCAGGCTGGCGCAACCGAATGCGCGGTTGCTCCGTGGCTTGCCGCCGCCTTATGGCGTGTATCGGGGGCCGGTGCGCCCGGCAAGCCGGCGTCGGCCGCAACCGGCATTTCAGGACACCGAGCGACGTATATCGCCGCAGGAAGCTCACACCTGGTTTGCGCCGGGGCAGAAGTTTCGCTTCTTCTATAAGTCGCCGCCGCAACGCGACCATTCCTTGCGCCTCGATGCAGAACTGGCCGAGGCACGCAACTACCTCGAGATGGACAAAGCGCGCGAGCGTTCGTCCCGTTCGGATCATGTGCTAGCGGTGGCGCTCTTCGTCGCGTGCAGTATCGTGCTCGCGTGGCTGCTGACGAGCAACGCTGCGCGCTATGCGGGTAAGTTGGCAACGGTGACGATAGCGGAGTCGGCCGTCACGGCGCCGGGCACTTCGGTCGTCGTTCGTCCACGAGCCTTGGGCAAATCGGCGCAGCCGGTCGCTGAGCTGATGCCGAGCGTGGCACAAATGGCGCCGTCGCCAGCCAACCTCGCATCAGCAGGCGGACGTCGAAACGAGCCCAAACCGTCGCTGCAAGCAGAACTGCAAGCCATGCCGACACTCTCCGCGCAGTACGCCGAGCCACTCCCGGCTGCACCAGCATCGACTGACGGCACGGCAAGCAGCCACGCCGTCAAGGTGAACGCCAGAATCAAAACCGCGGCCACGACCCCAACCAACACCCAATTACCAGCGGCTGACCCAATCGAAACGCTAGCCGACGACTACCAATCGCCGAGCCGCTCCCCACGTCCAGCCATACCGCCCGCCATATCGGCGCAACCGGAACAAATAGCCCGCTCTGCGGCCGACGCCACGGTGCAGGCCGCATTGCGTGACTGGGCCACGCAGCAGCGGCACACGCATGTCACTGCGCGGACGAACACAAACACCGCCCACATCGCCAATGCCAACCCCCTTGGCCCCCGCGACCCCGATTGGAACACCCACCTAACCCAACGCCGGATCACCGACAACCCGAGCGCCTTCGACCCACCGATACTCAAAACTGACCCGCAATAAAAAAAGCCCGACCAGAGGTCGGGCTTCAAAATCGGCTGCGCCCTCCACAGGACGCAGCCCCTGCAAAACAGCCAAGCCGTTGCCTTGCTACTGAGCCAACCAAGCCGAGCTTAAGCAGCCAGCAGCGAGCGCAGCACGAACGGCAGAATCCCACCGTGCTTGTAGTAGTCGACTTCGATCGGCGTATCGATACGCAGCAGCACTTGCACGCGCTTCTCGCTGCCGTCCTTGCCGCGAATCACCAGCGTCACTTCCTGTTGCGGCTTGAAGTCCGCGCCCAGGCCTTCGATGTCATACGTTTCTTCGCCGGTGATGCCGAGCGATTGCACGCTGTCCGAGCCCTTGAACTGCAGCGGCAGCACGCCCATGCCGACCAGGTTCGAACGGTGAATCCGCTCGAAGCTGCGTGCGACCACGGCCTTCACGCCCAGCAGTTGCGTGCCTTTCGCAGCCCAGTCGCGCGACGAGCCCGTGCCGTACTCTTCGCCCGCGAACACGACGGTCGGCGTGCCGGCGTCGATGTACTTCATCGCTGCGTCGTAGATCGACTGTTGTTCGCCGCTCGGCTGGTGAATGGTCAGGCCGCCTTCGACGCGCGAGCCGTCTGCCTTCGCCGGGATCATCAGGTTCTTGATCCGGACGTTCGCGAACGTGCCGCGCATCATCACGTCGTGGTTGCCGCGGCGCGAGCCGTAGCTGTTGAAGTCGGCCTTCTGCACGCCGTTTTCCTTCAGCCACTTGCCTGCCGGCGAGTCTTCCTTGATCGAGCCTGCCGGGCTGATGTGGTCGGTCGTGACCGAGTCACCGAAGATGCCCAGTGCGCGCGCGTTCTTGACCGGGGCGATGCTGTCGGCCGGCGTCATCGAGAAGTCGTCGCCGAAGAACGGCGGCTCCGCGATGTAGGTCGACTTCGGCCAGTCGTAGACCTGACCTTCTTCGCCTTCGATCTTGCTCCACAGGTCGCCCTTCTTGGTGAGCTGCGAGTAGTTCTTGCGGAACGCATCAGCGTCCAGCGCGAACTTGAGCAGGTCGTTGACTTCTTCGCTGGTCGGCCAGATGTCGCCCAGGTAGATATCGCGGCCGCCCTTGCCCTTGCCGACCGGCTCGGTCATCAGGTCGCGCGTGATGTTGCCGGCGATCGCGTAAGCGACGACCAGCGGCGGCGAGGCCAGGAAGTTCGCGCGGATGTTCGGGTGAATCCGCGCTTCGAAGTTACGGTTGCCCGACAGCACCGCTGCCGCGACGATGTCGTTCTTCGTGATCGCTTCGTTCAGTTCCGGCGTCAGGTCGCCCGCGTTGCCGATACAGGTCGTGCAACCGTAAGCGGCCAGCGTGAAGCCGAGCTTGTCGAGGTACTTCAGCAGGTCGGTCTTCGTCAGGTATTCGGTGACGATGCGCGATCCCGGCGCCAGCGACGTTTTGATGTGCGGAGCAACCGTGAGGCCCGCTTCGACAGCTTTCTTTGCCAGCAGGCCGGCGGCCAGCAGCACGCTCGGGTTCGACGTGTTCGTGCACGACGTGATCGCGGCGATCAGCACGTCGCCGTTCTTCACGTTCACGCCGTTCGACGTAGTGTATTGCGCGTCCAGGTCGGCTTCCTTCTTCGCAAAGCCGTTTTCCGCGACCGGCTTCGAGAACAGATCGCTGAAGGTCGACTTCACATTGCCGATTTCGATCCGGTCTTGCGGACGCTTCGGACCTGCCAGCGACGGAGCGACCGTGCCCAGATCGAGCGTCACCACCTTCGTGAAGTCGATGTCGCCTTCCTTCGGAATGCCGAACAGGTTTTGCGCCTTGAAGTAGTTCTGGAACGCGGAGATTTCCGCGTCGCTGCGGCCCGTGCCCTTGAAGTAATCGATCGTCTTTTCGTCGACCGGGAAGAAGCCCATCGTTGCGCCGTATTCCGGCGCCATGTTGCCAATCGTCGCGCGGTCCGGCAGCGACAGCGAGCGCGTGCCTTCGCCGAAGAACTCGACGAACTTGCCGACGACCTTTTCCTTGCGCAGCAGTTCGGTGATGGTCAGGACCAGGTCGGTGGCCGTCACGCCTTCGCGCAGCTTGCCCTTCAGGTTCACGCCGACCACGTCCGGCGTCAGGAAGTACACCGGCTGGCCGAGCATGCCGGCTTCCGCTTCGATGCCGCCCACGCCCCAGCCCACCACGCCGATGCCATTGATCATCGTCGTGTGGCTGTCGGTGCCGACCAGCGTGTCCGGGTAGTACACCGTGTCCGCACCGTCGGCCTTCTTATGCACGCCGCGAGCAAGGTACTCCAGGTTCACCTGGTGAACGATGCCGACGCCCGGCGGCACGACCTTGAACGTGTCGAATGCCTGCATGCCCCACTTCATGAACTGGTAGCGCTCATTGTTGCGCTGGAATTCCAGTTTCATGTTCAGGTCGAGCGCATTCTTTTCACGGAAGTGATCGATTTGCACCGAATGATCGACGACCAGATCGACCGGGACCAGCGGCTCGATCGACTTCGGGTTCTTGCCGGCGCGTTGCGCGACACCGCGCATTGCGGCGATGTCGGCGAGCAGCGGCACGCCGGTGAAATCCTGCAGCACGACGCGCGCCACGACGAACGGAATTTCGTCGACGCGCGCTGCGGTCGGCTTCCAGTTTGCCAGTTGCGTGATGTGTTCTTCGGCGACTTTCTTGCCGTCGTAGTTACGCAGCACCGATTCCAGCACGAGGCGGATCGAAACCGGCAGGCGGTCGATCTTGATGTTCAGTGCCTTGCCGAGTTGCGGCAGGGAGTAGAACTTGCCTTTACCGGAACCGCTGTCGAATTCCTTGAGCGTTTTGTGGAGGTTGTGGGCCATGGTGTTTTCCTTGGTTTGATCGCGGAACTACAGTACTGAACTAGATGACGTATAGATCGACGTATTCGTTGACCGGCATGGCTTCGAGCCTTGCCTGATCGAGCGACACGTCGAGAATCGCCAGTTGTTGCCTGACCGGAAAGCGCCGCGCGAGGTTGGTCCTGAACTTCTCGACCAGCAACGGAATGCCATCTTCGCGACGGCGCTTATGACCTATGGGGTATTCGACTGCGACCTCGTCGAACTTCGATCCATCGTTGAATTCGATCGTCAGTGCATTGGCGATCGAACGCTTCTCCGGATCGTGGTAATCCTTCGTGAACTGCGCGTCTTCGACACAAGCCATCTTTGCACGCAGCACATCGATACGCGCGTCCTGCGCGATCGAATCTTCGTAGTCCGCAGCCGTCAGGCGGCCGTGGATCAGCGGCACGGCGATCATGTACTGGATGCAATGATCGCGGTCGGCCGGATTGTTCAGCGGGCCCTTTTTATCGATGATGCGGATCGCGGCTTCGTGGGTGCGGATCGTGATCTTCTGGATGTCTTCAACGCGCTTACCGCGAGCAGCGAGTTGCGCGTGCAGTTTCATCGCGGCTTCCACTGCGGTTTGCGCGTGGAACTCTGCCGGAAAAGAAATCTTGAACAGCACGTTTTCCATCACGTACGAGCCGTAGGGGCGCTGGAACCGGAACGGCGTGCCCTTGAACAGCACGTCGTAGAAGCCCCACGTCGGCGCGCTCAGCACCGACGGATAGCCCATCTCGCCGGTCTTCGAAATCAGCGCGAGGCGCACGGCGCGCGAGGTCGCATCGCCCGCGGCCCACGATTTGCGCGAACCAGTGTTTGGCGCGTGGCGATAGGTGCGCAGCGCATGCCCGTCGACGAACGCCTGCGACACCGCATTGATCAATTCGTCGCGCGTGAGGCCGAGCAACTGGCCGACCACGGCCGTCGACGCCAGCTTCACCAGCAATACATGATCGAGCCCGACCTTGTTGAAGGAATTTTCGAGCGCGATACAGCCTTGAATCTCGTGCGCCTTGATCATCGCGATCAACACGTCTTTCATCGTCAGCGGCGTTTTGCCGGCTGCGATGGCACTGCGCGAGAGCCAGTCGGCCGTCGCGAGAATCCCGCCGAGGTTATCCGACGGATGACCCCATTCGGCGGCAAGCCAAGTGTCGTTGAAATCGAGCCAGCGGATCATTGCGCCGATGTTGAAGGCGGCCTGAACCGGGTCCAGCTGGAACGACGTGCCCGGCACCTTCGCGCCGTTGGGGACGATCGTGCCCGGCACGATCGGTCCCAACAGCTTGGTGCAGGCTGGGTAGGAGAGCGCCTCGAGTCCACAGCCGAGCGTATCGATCAGGCAGTGACGCGCGGTTTCCAGCGCGAGCGTGCTGTCGATCGGGAAATCCAGAACGTAATCGACGATGTCGACGAGGACTGGGTCCGGGTCGGGTCGCACGTTGGAAATCGGAGCGGACATCGGGAGCTGTTCCTACGATGATGATTAGTTAGCCCTGTTGATCGCGTTCGATTGCGTCGGGGCCGGTGCGCCTTGCATCATTGCCATCGTTTTGCATTCGTCGGCCAGACGCGAGCTGTCCTTATCCTGGAAAAGCATCGCCTTGGTCGGGATCACAACCAGATCCATGCCCGTGGCGGCGTCGTGAAAGCGGTCTGCGCCCGTGGTGGTGGCTTCGCGCGGCAGATTGTAGTTTTTGTTCGCCCAGTGAACCGTGACGATCTGGTCACGCTTCATGTCGCCCTTCATTTCGAAAGCCAGACCGTCCTTGCACGCCCACTTTTCCGCGCCTTCCGGTACCGGATCGACCTTCGCTTCCTTGGCGGGATTTTCCTTGCGCTTGATCAGGCGGCGCGGCTGCGGGCGCTTTGCGACAGCCTTGGCAGCCGGCTTGGTGGTGGTCGCCGGTTGCGCGGCGGCGTCAGTCGCGACGGACAGCATCGTCGTGGACAGGGCGCCAATCACGGCGGCGATCATCAGCTTTTTCATGGAGAAAACCTTTCTATCTAATTTCAGTTAAACATTGCGCGGGCTACCGGTCCTGGCGGCCGCGCGGGTAGAACTGCACGCGCTTAGAAAGCGCACAGCAACCGCTATTTTCTCCTATTTAGCGGCAGGTACTTTAAATTCTCCGGTCCGGTGTAATTCGCGCTCGGCCGGATGATCTTGTTGTCGATACGCTGCTCGATGATGTGCGCACTCCAGCCGGCCGTGCGCGCGATCACGAAGATCGGCGTGAACATC
>NZ_CADIKI010000051.1 GCF_902859935.1 Paraburkholderia fynbosensis | reverse complement strand
CGTCACCTGCTTGCGATCTTCACCTTCTATGAATCGCTTCATCCGGTCACCTACGCTGAATGAGTTAATCCAGTCTAGGCGATCAGCGTGTTTTCACACAAGCTCGACCCGGAGCAGCCGCTAGGATCGGTGAAACATTAATGGCGGCTTTTCAGGACCGTTTCGGACATCGACCCCGCTATTTGCTGCACCTCGTAGCCGGTGGTGTATGCATATCGTTCGTGCGACGTGACAGGGCGCTTGCCGTCTTGCTCATTCCTTGCTCTCAGGGAACATACATCCGCCATTGCGGATCAGCGCCTTCACCTCTTCGCTCACCTGCATGGGGTTTCGATTTAATCGAGCAACGAACTCCTTGCAGCGTCGCACGTACGACTTCGAATCGTGCTTCGCGCTCCAAAGGACAATGTTAAGCACGACGGGAATGAGGTCCAGGCCCTTCTCGGTCAGCGTGTAAAAGTCCTTCCGCCTGTCGTCGGGGCTGGGTGCCCTCGAGAGAATTCCTTGCTCTTCAAGAAACGCAAGGCGGGAAGCAAGGACATTGGTTGCGATTCCCTCCTCCGATTTCAGGAACTCGCCATACGTCTTCTTGCCGACAAAAACGATGTCGCGAATGATCAGGAGCGACCACCGGTCGCCGAAGATCTCCACGCCGTAGTTCACTGCGCAATGGGACCGAACGTCTTCTTTAGATGTCGTCTTCATGGCTACATATTAGCATCGCTTGCATATCGCAAGTAAATTTCGTTGTTTACTTGTTTTTTGCAAGCGATGTGTCTAGCATGGTTGTTCGGGAGTACGAGCAGCACCCAGCAACCAGGAGGCTGCACATGAGCACTATCAGCATCATCGGCACAGGCGGCATGGCCGCAGCAATCGGCGGCCTTGCCGCCAGGGCCGGACACACCGTCGAGGTGATGAGTCGCGACGCCGTCAAGGCGCGGGCGCTTGCCGAGCAGATCGGAGCCGGCGCGACGACACGAACGTTCGGCGCCGCCGCGGCCGGGGACATTGTCATCCTGGCGGTTCCCTACTCCGCCGTTCTCGACGTGGTGAAGCAGTACGGCGAAGAGCTGGCAGGCAAGGTTCTTGTCGACATCACCAATCCGGTCGCCTCCGACCACACGAGCTTCGTGACCCCCGGCGATAGTTTCGGCGCGCAGGAGATCACCAAGGCCGCCCCTGCCGATGCGAAAGTCGTCAAGGCGTTCAACACCCAGTTCTCCCACGTCCTGTCGGCCGGTCCCGTTCCGGGCCGCCCGTTGGACGTGTTCATCGCCGGGGACGACGAGCACGCGAAAGCACGCGTCTCCGCGTTCATCGGGAGCCTCGGACTGCGTCCGATGGATACCGGGCCGCTGTCCATGGCGAGGACACTGGAGCACGCCTGCCTGCTATCGCTGGGCCTCCTCACCCACTCCGTCAAGCACACCAACTTCTCGATCGGCGTCAGCCTTCTCGGCTGAGTGCACCGGTATCACCACTTCTAGCATCACATTACTCATAAGGAACATTCACATGCACGTTTTCGTCACTGGCGGGACCGGCCATTCCGGTCCGTACATCATCTCCGATCTCATCGCCGCCGGCCATGAGGTCACCGCCCTGGCTCGTTCAGACAAGGCGGCGGCTGCAGTGTCCGCACTCGGTGCGAAGGCGCGTCTCGGTAGCCTCGAGGATCTTGACGGTCTCAAAGAAGCGGCCGCCGCCTCCGACGGTGTCATCCATGTCGCACACCGGCAAGACCTGATTCCGGTCGGCGGAATCAACGCCGTGGCCGATGCGGAGCTTCAGATCATGCTCGCATATGGCGAGGCGCTGGCCGGAACTGGAAAGCCGCTGGTCTCATCGGGAAGCATCGGCTCGCCCGGCTGGGAAAACCTGGGTCGGCCGGCCACCGAGGAGGATCCGCCTCTTTCCGGCGGCGATTCATATAAGAACACCCTGCGGGTTCGTAACATCGTGGAAACCACTGTAATCGGCCTCGCCGAAAAAGGCGTTCGGTCTTCGGTCGTTCGGATTCCTGAAATCATGCACAGCACGACCGATAATGCCGGCTTCCTTCCGCTGCTGATCGGGCTGGCGAAGGAAAAGGGTGTCGTCGGTTACCCCGGAGACGGTGCGAACAGGTGGGCCGCCGTGCACACCCGCGACGTCGCCACCGTGTTCCGCCTGGCGCTTGAGAAGGGCGCCGCCGGCAGAAGCTGGCACGCGGTTGCAGACGAGAGCATTCCGTACCGCGAGATCGCCGAGGCCATCGGCAGTCGCTTGAAGCTGCCCGCCGTGCCCATTCCCGCGGACGTGCTGATGCTGCCGGGGTATTTCGGGTTCCTTGCGAATCTGGTCACGCTGGATACCCCGGCGTCGAATGCCATCACGCGCCAGACGCTCGGCTGGACACCAACGCAGCCCGGCCTGTTTGCCGATATGGACAATGGCCACTACTTCCCTACCCACTGAGCTAAGCGGACGGCAGGGACTCCCGCATCGCGCCGAGCGCGACCGAGACACTATCGTCCCGGAGTGGTAGGAGGCTGACGCAAGTGGCTCGGCGCACACGGAAAACATTTTGGGCGAAAGCCTCGTAGAGATCACGGGCATACCCCAACTCAGAAGGATATTTGACATGAGCACTATTAGCATCATTGGCGCAGGAGGCATGGCCACGGCGGTCGCCGCCCGTATAGCCACGGCAGGACATACCGTCGAGGTCCTGAGCCGCGACCCAGCCAAAGCACGGGCGCTGGCCGATGAGCTCTCAGCGGGAGCGATCACGGGGACTTACGCCGCCGCGCCGACGGGCGATATCGTCATCCTCGCCGTGCCGTACGGCAGTGCGGCGGCGGTAGTGGCCGATTACGGAGACGCGCTCGACGGCAAGGTGATCATCGACATCACCAATCCGGTCGCCCCGGACCTTTCCGGCCTCGTCACCCCGCACGGCAGTTCCGGCGCACAGGAGATCGCCAAGGGTCTTCCCGCCACCGCACACGTTGTAAAGGCGTTCAACACCGTCTTTGGCCACGTACTTGCCAAGAACGGACGCCTCGACGCGTTCATCGCAGCCGACGATGCCGAGGCCAAGGCGCGCGTCTCGACCTTCATCGAGAGTCTCGGACTGCGTCCGTTGGATGTCGGCGGCCTGCACATGGCCTCGACGCTCGAGGCGCTCGGTCTGATGATGATCGGCCTGGCCAAAAACGGCGCCGGCACCTGGGATATCGCCTTGAACGTCGAGATCGGCTGAATCACCGACGCCACGTCCTCACCGGCAGGTCCACAACACCACTGGGAGCAAGTCATCTCTCACGTCGTTCTCATTAACCCATTCCAGTGGAGTTGTTTATCGGCGGCGGCTCTTCGACCACATGAAATCGTGCCGAAGAGCGTGGGACCTACACGCTGTGGCTTGGCCTGGAAACCCTGCGGCAGATCAAGGGAGTAGAGACCGTCCGACTTCGGGGACGCGATCGTTCCCTGCGACCACAAGCTACCGGCCCAGCTCAACAGCAACAAGTTTTCCGCCTCGCTCGGCTCTCAGGTTTTCATACAACTGCTCGTATGCGCGAGCCGCGACTTGCGCGGAAAAGCGGCGCTCGAAAGCAACGCGGATTGCGGCACGCGGAAAGTGAACCGCGCGGAGGATTGCGGCAACGGCCGCCCCGTCATCGTCTGCAATCATTCCGGACACACCGTCCTCGATGATTTCACTGGCCAGCGAACTGCGCAACGCGATGACAGGTGTGCCGCACGCCATTGCCTCGACGAGCGGCAGATAGTACGGCTCTGTCAGTGCGCCCGGCACCAGCAATGCGCGCGCGCCGCCGTAAAACGCCGATTTCGCGCAGTCGTCGAGATGCTCGACATAATCGACATGCGCCGATGCAAGCAAGGGTTTGATCCGGTAGCGAAAGTATGCCCTGTCATGGACCGCACAGGGACCAGCGATTTTGAGCCGCATGCCGCTCGCGGCGGCGATCCGGATTGCGCGTTCAATGGGACATTCGGACGCAAGGTTGCAAACGTAGGCGACGTAGTCTGCGGCGGGGTCGAACGTCGGCTGTAGCAAGTGCTCCGGCAAGCAGCACGGAATCGTAGTAAGCCAGTTGGCGCCCGGAAACGACCTGCGCTGGCGGTCCGATATCGACACCAACGGCGTGCCACTGAAACTTCTGAAAATAGCATGACGCTCGGGCAGATCGACGCGGTCATAGACCGTCGTCAGAAACGGCACCGTCTGACGCGCTAGCGCCGACAGAGAAAAGTAGCCGAGATGGGAGTGCACGATATCGAAGTCGTCCGCCCGCCGTTCAAGTTCTTCAAGAAGCAGCATGAGCGGCGCGAACGCAGCGCCGCTCGCACCCGCGCAAACGTCGTGCGGCCAGACCTGCACCACGCGTGCGACCGAACAGCTGCCGCGAGCAACGAGCAGTGTCACCTGGTGACCGGCTTCAGCCAGTGCGTCGGCGAGGAAGCCCGCTAATCGTCCGGTGTTGGCGAGGTCGTATGGTCCCTGCGCGTCAACCAGATCGCCGAGGCTGACGAGGACAATCTTCATGTGTCGCTCCTTCTGCTGACGCGCAGTCAGCGCGGTGCGCTGATGACATGATGAATCGAACCGCCCGCCAGCGCGCCGTGCATTCGCGCATCGTCCGCTCGCGGCTGTCGATCCTCCCGGCCGCGGCAGCATCTTCTGCCGGTTCCACCTCTGGCTGCGTTGCTTCTCGCTCGCGCTCGCGGACGGGGCGAGTTCCTATCGCATTCGGAAGGGAGTCGCTTTGCGCGGTAACGCGGGAGGTTTTTGGATCGAGCAAGCACCGTTCCGCAGAGGCCGAGATCGACATTGGTTCGCAGTGCTGGCAATCAGACATTAAGCGCATAATGTTGAAACGGGTCGGATACGGTGGCTTGCACAAATCGTGCAGACTGATGGCGGCCGCCGCCGGCCCCTGAAAAAGCTCGCCTTCATGCCGATTCCGCCCCCGCACAGCCTCGTCGCGCATCAGCCCGTCCCCCTCGACATGCTCGCGATTCCTGCGGCGCTCACGGACAGCCGGCGCTTTCTTTTGCACAGCGACGCTGTGGGTCGTACAGCGAACCCCAGTTCGATATCAATTGGCGCAGCCAACGGACGTTGTTGGTGCGCCGCACCACAGAGCTGCTCGCGCTTCAGTCGTCAGTCTGGGTTGTTCCCTCGATAGACAGACAATACCTTTACGAGGAACATGAAGGCCCACGCGCCAAGGTGACGAACGAGTGGAGGCAAAGATGGGACAAGTCGATTTCAGCGCATTTGAGCACGAAGGTTGGGAGCGAGTTGCGCAGGCCTACCACGAGTATTTCGGTGGTTTAACGGCCCAGTCGAACCACGCGATGCTCGAGGTCCTCGGCATTCAGCGAGGTTCGCGATTTCTGGATGTAGCATCGGGCCCAGGCTACCTCGCGGCGGCAGCGAAACGGCGGGGCGCGGATGTCGCCGGTGTCGATTTCTCGGTCGCAATGGTTGAAAAGGCGAGACGCGTCTTTCCCGGACTGGAGTTCCGCATCGGCGATGCGGAAGATTTGCCCTTTCCGGACCAAAGCTTCGGCGCAGTGGGCATTAGCTTCGGGATGTTGCATTTCGCTCAGCCTGAACGCGCACTGGCGGAGGCGTTTCGTGTGCTGCAGCCTGGCGGCAGAATCGCCTTTACGGTCTGGGCCACACCGGACAAGGCAGTCGGCTTCGCGATGGTATTGAATGCAGTCGAGAAACACGGGACAACCGATGTGCCCGTGCCTTCGGGACCGCCCTTCTTTCGGCTCAGCGATTTGGAGGAATCGAAGCGCATATTGCTTGATGCAGGGTTCGTTCAGCCGCAGGTGCGGGAGGTAGACTTGACCCTTGTGCTTCATTTGCCGGAGACGCCGTTTCACGCACTCATGCGCGGTGGCGTTCGAGTCGCCGCGATGTTGAACGCCCAGACGCCGGCTGCGCTGGCATCGATTGAACAGGCAGTCGCGCACGACGCAGAGGCGTACCGGAACGATGCTGGAGAACTGCGGATTCCCATGACCTGCGTCCTGGCTTCCGCGCTCAAGGCCTAGGACCAGCCGGCCTATACAAGCGGGTCGGCACTTCCGTGCCTTGGGTTTGCCAGCCTGATGCTTGAATGCCCCGCATAGCGGCGCGATGACTCGCGCGACCGCGAATGATTCAGAACGTTAAAGAGTTGTGTCAGTGCTGCCCAGCGTTCAAGAGCATCCAAATCTGGCGTTGTGGGCCCGACAAGGATTCGCGCAAACACCGCGCGACACCGAACGCATGTGTAATGCTCTTCTGCTCGCACTTCCTTATATGTACCGGTGCCATTGAGTGTCAGGTGCCGGCGCGGAAGCTCTTCCGCTGGCTTACAGTACAGGTCAGCGCACCGCGCGCAGGGCTGAATTCAAAGTACCATCGTCGGTTGCCGGGATTGCAAGCCGACATGGCTGTCAGCTGAAATTGCGGCCCACTCCCTTCGAGCGATATTCGCGGAACGCGTAGTCGCGAATGTTTCCTCGCCCCGTTGCCTCCACGCCGAAACTGTTTGACTTCCTGAGTTCACCCCGTACAATGGAATCATGTTGCAGTGCAACATTTCACCTTCGGCCATCTTGACGCGTGTCTGGTTTCACTCGAGGCCTCTTGCCGCCTTACCTTACGGAGCAGTGATGAGCACACTTACCCCTCAGCAGTTGGTTGCCGCCCAGCAAGCCAACCTGGATGCATTTTTTGGCGTGACGAACAAGGCATTTGCAGGCTTCGAAAAGCTGGTCGCGTTGAATTTGCAGGTCAGTAAGGCGGCTCTTGCCGAAACGCAGGAAATCGTGACCAAAGCCATTTCAGCCGGCAATCCGGGCGCGCTGCTCGCATTGCAAGCAAGCCTCTCGCAGCCTGCTGCGGAAAAGGCAGTCGCTTACGGCCGCAGCGTTTACGAAATCGTGTCCGAAGTTCAAAGCGAGATTTCAGCCGCTGCGACAGCGCAGGGCGAGAAATTGCAGCAAGATACCCAAGAGTTTGTCGAAAGCCTCAAAAAGAACGCGCCCGCTGGAAGCGAATCAGCTATAGCTGCGTGGAAATCGGTCTTCTCTGCGGCGAACGCGACCTACGAATCGGCAAACAAAGCCGCAAAGCAGTTCGTCGCTACGGTGTCCACCGTCCAGTAAGACCCCTGTTCTCCCCTAGCGCCTGTAGGTCGGTAAATGCGAACTTCGGTTCGCATTTGTCCTTCCGGCCTTGGATGTACATGGAAGCGGCGAATGTCGACCGTGACTCGACACGTGTGAAGCGCTGTTGCGCCATAAATAGCGGTGCCGACTCGCCGACAACGCTGCCGCTTCTTGCTATCAGGATACGTTGACCTTTCGACGAAGATACGCCGGCATATGTGGCGACCGGACAAGGCGTTGCGCCCACACAGGGCATCAACCCAAGGAATGAATTAACGGACAGACAGCATGGACGACCGATTTGATAGACGCGAACTGTTGCTCCACCTTGGCGACATTCTCGACGCTTTGAATTGTTTAAACAGGACGAGTGAACCAGGCGCCCCTGTGACGCAGGTCGTGCAGAAAAATGATGCTTTGCAGACCTTCGAGTTCCTCCGGGCGCTAGCCCCAAAGATGACGGTGCAAGAGTTTGGCGCACAGGTCGCCAGTGCGTTCTCCCAGTGGCCACGGGAGCTGCTTGAGACGAAGCTCAACCGGGATGCGCTAGCCTCAACCGTTCAGCACAACCTCTTTGACGATAACCCCAACGGCTGGAACGTGTACGTCGCTCACATTCAAAAGAAAGTGCCTTGGTTCGGAATCGGGTTTCCCGCAGTGAAAGGGAACGTGTTGACAGAGCCGGCGGACGGTGCCGCAGATAAGACGACAGAGGCCGGCCCGAATGGCCCGGTTGTGTCACCCGTGAAGCCGGCCCTAGGTAACGAGAAAAGGGGCTGGCCCTGGCCAGAGCCGAGGTCGACGTCCTGAGGCGGGCCACTCTGCCACTCACCATCCAGTTAAAGCGCCAATGGCATTCCGTCAAACTAGTGGATGTCCATCGTCGCGCCAAACATGCGTACGAACTTTCGATAGTCAGCTTGAATCTGGGCCGAATAGCACATGAATTCCTCCTATTGCTCTTTCGGTGATGCGCATTCTCCGAAACGACGAGAGCGCGACGTGCGCACAACTTCTACGAGCTTTTGTGCGAACTTTGGCCAGTTCCGGGCTGCCAAACATCATGTGACGGCTCGGACATCTGGGTATGAAAAGCGTGTTGCTGGTAGACGATGATGAGGAAGCTCTGGCTGCGTGGAGCGCCAGCTGCGCCGCGGATGGTTTTTCGGTCCGAAGCGCGCGCGACGGCCAGTCAGCTCTGACGATGTTCATCGAATCGCCTGTGGACATTGTGGTTGCCGACTGGCGTATGCCGGTCATGTCGGGGAGCGAACTTTGCCACCAACTGCGTACTCGCCCCGGACTAGCCGATGTTGTTTTCGTACTGGTTTCGGGCGAGCCAAGCCCTCCGGCCTTCGTCAGCTACGATGGGTTTCTCCGCAAGCCCGTAGACGGGAAAATTTTACTGGCCACAATGCGACGACTGCTGTCAGAACACGCAACTCACCGATAGCAATGGCACGGCGGGACGAAGTAGTCGCACGAGCGTCTGCTTGTGCGCATGAGGCGAGTCCGCGCGCCGAATCGCCAAGACGTGCGAGTCCCGTGTTGAGCCGCGTCAGCAAAAATTTCTGCTTGCAGTAATCAGACCGCCAAGCCGATGCGACATGTCGACAAGGCGCTGTGCAACCAGATGCCGCACTTCGCCCTGGCGTTGCCGTGCCATACATAGCGAGCAGCGATGCCCCGAGGGCTTCCTTGCGCTGTCTTTCCAGCAGGCTCGGTCAGACGATGACGTTTACGTTTCCCGTTCGTCCTCGAGAGTCACAAACATGACCCCTTTGGCAGTTCCGGTGCGTCGGCGCACCGTCACAAGTCTGGAGCCTCGTGCGAGCCGGCCGTCCCGATAGGTGCGCAGCGTCGATGCGGGCATTAGCCGGTTCGCGAGCAGTTGCGGCCGGAGCAATTCCAGCGGGTGCCGCCCCACGTCAATCCCACAGACCTATAGTCCGCGACAATGTCGTGCGCTTCCGACGGCGCGCCCAATTCAGGCGTCTCGTCCCGTACCGAGGCGATGGCAAGCATGTCCTTGTCCGGCACGGCCGCGACCGACTGCCAAAGAGCTTCCCGCCTGTTTCCGGCAAGAGATGCCAGCGCGTTCGCGTCAGCAAGGACATGCAGGTCCTTTTGGTCGAGCTGCGCTCTGCGGGCAAGGTCGCTAACGCTTTCGAAGGCTTTGTCGCGGTAAGGCTCAAAGAGCGAGCGGAATAGATATACGAAGTACTGCTTATATTGCGAGGTCGTAGAATTGGTCAGCGGCGGACGGATGGGTCTCGCGAGCACATTCCATCTGTCCGTTGGCGATCATATGCATAATTTCGATGGCGGCCAGAAGAATCCGGGCACAGCGAAAGGTCTTGAACCCTAGCATGGGCCGCGTTCGTCGCTTGATCGCCCGACGGTCCTGCTCGACCAGGTTATTGTGATATTTGGACTGGCGGATCCTGATGGGCGCTTCACGACCGGCATTGACCGCTTCGAGCGCGGCGAGATTGGCGCCGCTTTTGTCGATGGTGACCGTCTCGGGTACCCGGTTCCAGGCGATCGATTTCTCAAAGTAACGCCGGGCCGCAGTCCTGTCCCGAGGGCGCGGAGCAAAAAGTCAATGGGGTGGCCTTCCTTCGACGGCCCGATAAAGATACCGCCATTCCCCCTTGACGCGGATGTACGTCTCGTCCATCCGCCAGCTCTGACCCACCGGCCGCTTGCGGCGGCGAAACGCTTTCTCCAGCACCGGCAACAGCTTGATGGCCCAGCGGTGCACAGTCGAATGATCGACTGAAACGCCGCGCTCAGCCATCATGTATGCAAGGTGCCGCAGGCTCATCGGATAGGCCACGTACCAGCGCACGCAAATCAGGATCACGTCGAGCGGATAGTGCAGGCGTTTGAGTACGCGGGCTACCGCAGGATTCATCGTCTTTATCCAGCTTTCGGTCGTTCGTGTGGTTCCGCCCATCATAGCGGTCGTCGAGTTCAAGGATCGTTACAACCGCCACCGGCGTTTCGAAAAACTGGGTATATGTCACCCCATGAAGCCCGTCACGCAGCCACCCTGAAAGAGGCCGCCTCAGTAGCAAAACCGTGTCCAGACAATCCGAGCCGGTACAGTTGTGGCACCGAAGTAGTATTCTCGCAATGCACGCGGTCGACCGATCATCTGACTTGAGGAGCGGGGCCAATGGAAAGAATCGACACACTTGTCGTGGCGGCATTCGCTTTTGTCGGCAGCCACTTTCTCCTGTCCCATCCGCTGCGGGCGGGTATGGTCCGGGCAATCGGCGAACGTGGCGCCATGGGCGTCTATTCGCTGATTGCGATAGTGACGTTCGGCTGGATGGTCATGGCTTACGACAGGACGCCCGTCTCCGCGCCGCTATGGCCGGCAGGCAACGTGCTGTGGGCGGTTGTGACCGTAGGCATGCTGATTGCGTCGATCCTTCTGATGGGCTCCCTGATCCGCAACCCGGCGTTGCCCACCGGCGGCCGGCCCGCCGCGTTTCCTGACGCGGCGCGCGGCGTGTACGCAGTGACCCGGCACCCGATGATGTGGTCGTTCGCGCTTTGGGGACTGTGCCATATCGCCGTGTTCCCGGTCACCCGGAACGTCGTGCTTGCCGGGGCGATCATCATCCTCGCGCTGGTCGGTGCTGCGTTACAGGACCGCAAAAAGCGGCAGCTGCAACCCGATCTGTGGCCCGCATGGGAATCGAAGACGAGCTATCTGCCGTTCGCGGCGATCGCCGCCGGCCGCGCGCGGCTGGGCGGGTTCGGCATGCACGCGGTGGTGGGCGGCGTCGTTTTCTGGCTCGTCGCGACGTGGGCTCATATCCCGCTCTCCGGTTGGCCCGCGGGCATCTGGCGCTGGCTCTAGCCGTACGGTTCCACGAAATTTGTTCTCGTGGCGCAAGACTCTTTGTCCGCGGTCAATTTGCCGCGGATCTTCACATAGGTCTCCTCGACTCGCCACGACTGAGCGGCTTTCATGGCCAGGCGCTTCCCGCGTTTGACGAACTCCGGCGTGAAGCGCTGGACCCAGCGCATGATCGTCGTGCGCCATCGACAGACGGCGCTCGGCCATCACTTGAGTGAAATCTCGAAAGCTGAGCTTGTCACACTGGTACCAGCGTAAGCAAAAGGACAATAACTTCGCCATCGAAGTGGCGCCCGTTGAACAATCCGTCAATGTCTTTCACCTTACGCGTTGGCTCGTGCTCGTCAAAAACTCGAGCCCCTCGGCTTTGTCGCAGTAAGCGTCGGGATCATGCGCCTGATAATACCAACGATGGTGCGCTTGATGACGACTCTGAATCCAGCCTTGGCACGAGTGCTCAAGCGTTTGCACTATCCGCTCTACGTGATTCTGACGTGTGTCCGCTGGTATGTGGCGTATCCGCTGAGCTTTCGACACCTGGAAGAGATGATGCCGGAGCGCGCAATCTCAGTCGACCATTCAACTGTGCACCGCTGGGCCATCAAGGTGTTGCCGGTACTGGAGAAGACCTTTCGTCGCCACAAGAAAGCCGTTCGGTCGGAGCTGGCGACTGGACGAAACGTATATCAAGGTCCGAGCCCAGTGGAAGTATTTGTACCGAGCAGTCGACAAGGAGCGTAACACGGTGGATTTTCTGCTGCGTGCCCATCGTGACAAGCCCACGGCGAGGCGCTACTTCGAAAAGTCAGTCGAGCAGAACGGCGAACCCGAGACGGTGACAATTGATAAAAGCGGTGCGAACCTGGCCGCACTGGATGCTCTGAACGCGGAGCGCGAAACACCGATCAAGATTCGCCAGAACAAGCATCTGAACAATGTTATCGAGCAAGATCATCGGGCGATCAAGCGTCGCACGCGGCCGATGCTGGGTTCAAGAATTTTCGTTGCACCCACATCCTGTTGAGCGGCATCGAGCTCACGCACATAATCGCCAAGGGCCAATGCAAGACCGTGGCATTAGATACACTCGTGCCCAGCAGTTTTACTCACTGGCAGCATAAGTAATCCTACTTATACTGCCGTTTGTTCGCCATCTTTGCCCTTTACCGCGACAAAACCGCGGACTCTCATCGTTCTCCGAAGCAGTCATTCATTGCTGAGTTAAGGACGCTCGGTTGCAACTCCAAGCTGAACCTGATCTGCATGTTAGCGCTGCATCAAGAGGAGAGATGTAGAAGCATTGGTAGCAGATGCCGGATATCACGCATCGCTCGGAAGCACCGCTGCTTGTACCTCCTCGACGGCCGCGCGCTCCGGACTTCCAGGTTCCAGTTCAGGGCGAGTCTTAAGCCAAAGTCCAAAGTCGCGCATGATCTCGACGACCGGCTTTAGCCGCTGACCATCCTCGGTGAGCTGATACTCCACCTTCACCGGCACTTCGGCGAAAACTGTCCTTTGGACCAAGCCAACCTGTTCGAGTGCCCGCAAATCAAGCGTCAGCATGCGCTGCGATATTCCCGGGACATGCCTTCGCAGATCGTTGAACCGCCTCGGCCCGTCCAGCAAATACGACACCAGCAGCAGACGCCAGCGACCACCCAGCAAGCGCATGGCCTCTTCAACTGAACATCCTGTCGCACTTCTCTTCATCGCTTTTTCCGGCTCAAGTATATTTTTTGTACAGCGGCCTCAAATCTGAAGTGCAACACCTATCTCGTATAAGGTGTTGCGATGCACGAAAGAACTCAGTACCAGCAACTTCAACCTGAAGAGCGTCTGACCATTGCAAGCCT
>NZ_CADIKI010000050.1 GCF_902859935.1 Paraburkholderia fynbosensis | reverse complement strand
GGCTTGCAATGGTCAGACGCTCTTCAGGTTGAAGTTGCTGGTACTGAGTTCTTTCGTGCATCGCAACACCTTATACGAGATAGGTGTTGCACTTCAGATTTGAGGCCGCTGCCCAATAAAAAAACGCACGTCCGAGAACGTGCGCTGCGACAAAGGAAGGATCGGTATGGAGGAGCGCTCCTTCGCGTCGCAAAGTACAAACGCAACCGACCGGTATTGCCTCTTCTTCCCGTCGATGCCATGCATCGCGCATGCGATCCGCTAGCGCAGCGTAGCGCATGAGGCTCGCCATATATACCTGTTGACGACGAACACACTTACCGGCAGGCACGAATAATCCGCCGAAGCACCGCTGGGCCTTTAATGCATCGATGCTTGTTCAATGAGGCGTGCAGACTTCTTTTGAAAACGCTTGACCAAATGGATTTCGCTGATAATCTAACTTGAATTAGAGTGCGTACGAAATCTAAATAACCGTGTTGTTGTCCGCATGGCGCAATCAGGTCCTGCGCCGGTCAATGAAGGCGCCATTTCATGAAAGGGCGAACGGCAACACTTTTCAAGGTGATTGAAGGTGGACACGAAAACAAGAGTGGAGGACGGCGAAACGGTTCGCCGCCCTCGGCATGCGCCAAAGGGGCTTCGCACGAGAACGTGGGTGGCAGCGGCAGTTGTGATCATTGCGGGCGGGGGCGCGTGGTTTTTCTACCCGCATGGTGGGGGCGGCAGCGTCGCCAATGCGCGGCCGGTGCCTCCTCATGAGGTGTCAGTCAGCAAGCCGCTCTTGCGAGATCTCGATACGCGACTTGGGTTTCTGGGGCAGTTCTCGGCGGTCGATCAGGTGGAACTCCGCGCGCAGGTGGGCGGCACGCTCACGGGTGTTCACTTCCGGGACGGCGACATCGTTCACAAAGGCGATCTGCTGTTCACCATTGATCCCGTGCCGTACGAAATCCGGCTTGCGCAGGCAACTGCGCAGCGCCAAACTGCCGAGGCGCGCCTGACTCTCGCGAAACAGGAGCTGGCGCGTGCACAGGACCTGGAGCGCAATGACGCCGGCACGAAGCAGAACGTCGAGCAGCGTACATCCGAACTGAATGCAGCACAGGCCGCGCTGGGCGACGCCTCGGCGCAGATCCGGGACGCCCGTTTCGATCTCGATCATTGTCGCGTCACCGCACCGTTCAGCGGGCGCATTGGCAGGCATCTCGTTTCCGTTGGCAATCTGGTCGCAGGCAGCCGCGCCGCGACGAGTCCGACGACATTGCTCGCGACGCTCGTCTCGCTGGATCCGGTCTACCTTGACTTCGATATGAGCGAAGCGGATTTCCAGTCGTTTTCGCGCTATCGCGGTGACACGAAAGGACTGCCTGCGAATCGCGTCGAACTGGCATCGGGCGATTCGTCCACGTACACCCGGCAGGGCACGCTCGATTTCGTGGACAACGTGCTGGACCGCTCGAGTGGAACAATCCACGCTCGAGCGACGGTTCCCAATGCCGATCTGCGCTTTACGCCCGGCGAGTTCTCGCGCGTGCGGCTTGCAGTAGCACATCCCACGCCGACATTGCTCGTGCCCGATGCGTCCGTCTTGCCAGACCAGTCGGAACATGTCGTGATGACGGTTGCCGATGACGGAACGGTGGCGCCGAAGCATGTCGAGATCGGCGATATACGCGGCGGGTTGCGCGTGATCCGCTCGGGCCTGTCCCGCGACGATCGCGTGATTGTCGACGGCCTGCCTTATGCAGCTCCCGGTAGCAAGGTGGCGACGCGCGCTGGTGCGATCCGCTATGAGCCTCAACAGAACTAGCGGATAGCGAAGCCATGCGTATTGCCCATTTCTTTATCGACAGGCCGCGCTTCGCGACGGTGGTCAGCGCATTTCTCACGCTGATCGGCCTGGGCGCGATGTTCGTGCTGCCTGTTGCCCAGTACCCGGAGATCGTTCCGCCCACCGTGCAGGTGACCACGTCATATCCAGGCGCGTCTGCGGAAACGATCGCACGCACCGTGGCCACACCGCTGGAACAACAGATCAACGGCGTCGAAAACATGCTCTACATGAGCAGTCAGTCGACGGGCGACGGGAGGCTGACGGTCACCGTGACGTTTCGTATCGGCACAGACCTGAATGTCGCGCAGATGCTCACGCAGAACCGCGTTCAGGATGCATTGCCCCGTCTTCCGGAAGATGTCCAGCGCCTTGGTGTTCAGGTCCGGAAGTCGACGCCTAGCATTCTTCTGGCCGTTCACCTTTACTCGCCGGACAAATCGCGCGACACGCTTTATCTCTCGAACTACGCGACGCTTCACGTGAAGGATACGTTGGCGCGGTTGCAGGGTGTCGGCGATGTGCAGTTCCAGGGCGCGCGGGAGTATGCAATGCGTGTCTGGATCGATCCGGACAAGGTTGCCGCAAACAACATGAACGCCAGCGAAGTGCTCACGGCACTGCGTGCGCAGAACCTGCAGGTCTCGGCCGGTGTCCTGAACCAGCCGCCGACGGCGGGGAACGATGCCTATCAGATCAACGTCGAGGCGCTGGGCCGGCTGTCAACTCCGCAGGAATTCTCGGATGTGGTTGTTAAGTCCGACACCCAGGGACGAGTGACGCGCGTACGCGATATCGCTCGTGTCGAAGTGGGGGCCGCAGACTATGGCTCGACAGCGTTCATGGATCGCGACAATGCGTCGACCTTGCTCATCTATGCGGAGCCGGGCGCTAACTCGCTTGCGGTTGAACAGCAGGTTCTGTCCGCCATGCGCGGGTTGAAGAACGACTTCCCGCCGGGAATGGATTACAAGATCATCTACGATCCGACCATCTTCATCGGCAAGTCTGTCGACGAGGTGATTGTCACGATCTTCGTCGCCATCCTGCTGGTTGTTGGTGTCGTCTTCCTGTTTTTGCAGAACTGGCGGGCCACGATTATCCCGGTCGTTGCAATTCCCGTCTCACTGCTCGGGTCTTTCATCGTGCTCGCGACGTTCGGGATATCGCTCAATAACCTGTCTTTATTTGGCCTCGTGCTAGCGGTCGGAATTGTCGTCGATGATGCGATCGTTGTGGTCGAGAATGTCGAGCGCAATATGCGCTCGGGGATGTCGCCAGCCGAGGCCGCGCACCGGACGATGGACGAAGTGGGCGGCGCACTCCTATCCATTGCGCTGACACTATGTGCGGTCTTTGTGCCCTCTGCCTTCCTGAGCGGTATCTCGGGCCTATTCTTTCGCCAGTTTGCGGTGACAATCGCCGCGTCAACGGTGATCTCCTGTTTTGTGTCGCTTACTCTCAGTCCGGCCCTTTGCGCGGTGCTCTTCAAGTCACACGAGCCACACGACGCGTCGCGTGCGGGACTTGGGCAGCGTCTGCTGCACGCAGGCTTTGACCGCTTCAACCGGGGTTTCGACAAGCTGTCGTTTGGGTACGGAAACGTCACACGTCGTCTCGTTCGTGGCCTGACTGTTGTTCTTGCAATCTACGTGGTACTGATAGGCGTTACCGGTTTCGAGTTCTCGCGCACGCCAACCGGCTTTATTCCGGAGCAGGATCAAGGCTATCTGATTACCGTGGTGCAGCTTCCTCCGGGAGCGTCGCTGGACCGTACCGAGAAGGTCGTCCGGGATGCAATTGACATTATCCTGTCCACGCGCGGCATTGAACACGTTGCCCCGTTCGTAGGGCTTGACGCGACAACGTTGACCGTTGCATCGAACTCGGGAACGATTTTTTCGGGGCTGCCGTCGCTCTATAACCACGAGCTTCCGGGGGTGACAGCGAACACGGTATTGGCCGATCTGCGCAAACGCCTGTCTGTCATCAAGGATGCATACGTGCTGACCATTCCGCCGCCACCTGTACAGGGGCTCGGCAATTCAGGCGGATTCAAGATGATGCTGGAAGACCGCGCGGGGCTCGGGTCGGAGGCGCTCGTGCATGCGGCGAATGCCCTTGTTGCCGCGGCGAACAGGGATCCGAGTTTTGCTGGGGTCTTCACGCTGTTCAACGCGGGGTCGCCGTCGGTTTTCGCGAACATTGACCGTGTGAAAGCAGAAAAGGTTGGGTTGACACCCACGGATGTCTTTTCCACCCTGCAGGTCTATCTGGGTTCGCAGTATGTGAACGACTTCAACTATCTGGGCAGAACTTATCAGGTCATCGTTCAGGCTGATGGACAGTTCCGGCATGCCCCGCAGGACATTACCCGACTGAAGGCGCGAAACCAGTCGGGTGAAATGGTACCGATCGGCACGGTGGCGCAAATGGAAAACCGTACGATTCCCTATCGCGTACCGCGCTACAACCTGTACCCGGCGGCTGAAGTCCAGGGCGTCGCAGCGCCGGGCGTTGCCACCGGCACGGCACTGCATCGCATGGAAGAGCTTGCCCGCGAGGTTCTGCCACAAGGCATCGGTTTTGAATGGACGGACCTGGCCTACCAGCAGCAGCAACATGGCACCCCGACGCTTCTGGTCTTCGGTGCGGCGGCTCTCTTCGTGTTTCTCGTTCTCGTCGCGCAGTATGAGAGCTGGAAACTGCCCCTTGCGATCGTCCTCATCGTACCGATGTGCATTCTGGCCTCGGTTACCGGCCTGATCGCCCGTGGCATGCCGATCGATATCCTCGCGCAGATCGGCTTTGTCGTTCTGGTCGGTCTCGCCGCGAAGAATGCAATCCTGATCGTCGAGTTCGCACGTCAGAAGGAGGACGAAGGCTGCGGCCCAATTGATGCCGCCGTGCATGCTGCACGTACGCGGCTACGTCCCATCCTGATGACATCTTTCGCTTTCATCCTGGGCGTCGCGCCGCTTGCTGTGGCGACGGGTGCTGGCGCGGAAATGAGGCAGTCGTTGGGCACGGCAGTGCTGTTCGGCATGCTCGGCGTGACCTGTTTCGGGTTGCTGTTCACTCCGGCCTTTTATGTCTTTATTCGCAGGGTCGGCCGCAAGGAGCGCACATGACTTCTTCTATTGCCGCTGAACGCAGCGTGTTTGCCGTACGCAAAAGGCCGGGAAAGATGCTCTGTGTCACGGCCGCCAGTCTCGCCTTGGCGATAGCCGTATCCGGTTGCGCGGTCGGTCCCGACTACGTGGTGCCCACTGCCCATCTGAGCGCGTTCCACAACCGCATTGCGACCAGTAGCCAGCACGCGACAACAGCCGCCGCGCAGCTGGACACATGGTGGACGGGCTTTAACGACCCGATGCTGGTCACGGTGGTCCAGCGTGCGCTCGCGCAGAACCTCGACCTTGCAGCGGCATTTGCCCGCGTCCAGCAGGCGAGAGCGGTCGCCGCAAGCGCCGGTGCTCAGCTTCTGCCAACGTTCGATTTCGACGCAAGCGTCACTGCTGAGCACCAGAGCCTGCATAGTCCGGTCGGTTCGATCGCGAAAACGTTCCCGGGCTATAGCCGCGACCAGCGCGAGTACAACGTCGGTGCCGCCGCCAGCTGGGAGATTGATCTCGCTGGCGGCTTGCGGCGCAGTGCGACAGCGGCCCGAGACGAGGCGGAAGCGGCCCAGGCTGAGCAACTCGGCACGCGCATTACCGTGGCCGCCGACGCAGCCGACGCCTACCTGCAGATCAGGGGATTTCAGGCCCGGCTCGCGGTGGCGCAAGACCAGATCGAGACCGACGCACATCTGCTTGAACTGGTCCGGGTCCGGCGTCGCGCGGGTGCCGCGGACGAGCGCGAGATTGCACAGGCGGACGCACTGCTCAAGCAGGCAAGGTCCACCGTGCCCACGCTGCGCACGGCACTGGAGGGCCAACTGAACCGGCTGGACGTGCTCATGGGCGCACAACCGGGAACGTACGCGCAGGAGCTGGCCGCCCCCTCCACCATACCCACGATTCCCAGGATCGACGATAACGTCGGTCCACTGGACGTGCTGAGACGCCGACCCGATGTTATCGCGGCGGAGCGGCGAGTGGCCGCTTCGAGTGAGCGAATTGGCGCGGCGATCTCGGACTATTACCCGAAGATCTCGCTCTCTGGTGCCTTGGGCTTTGACAGTGTCAGCACCGACCACCTCTTTACTGCGGGGGCGTTTCAGCCCATCGGTACAGGGGCGTTACGGTGGCGTCTGTTCGACTTCGGGAAGGTGGATGCAGAAGTCAAGCAGGCGAGGGGCGGTAACGCGGAGGCGCTCGCTGTATATCGCCAGGCGGTCCTGAAGGCTGCGGAGGACGTCGAGAATGCGTTCACAGCGCTTACCCAGACAGAGGCCCGGCGACAGGAATTACAAGCTGAAGTGACATCGCTGACGCGCGCCCGGGATCTGTCCGAACGCGCTTATAGGGCAGGCGCCATAACCCTCACGGACGTATTGGACGCGGACCGTCAACTCCTCGTCGCGCGTGACGACCTGGATAGCTCGCGGGCGGATACCGCGCGCGCTGCCGTGGGCGCATTCCGTGCGCTCGGTGGTGGCTGGGATGTCCGCTCCGACGCCAAGGTGACACAGAACGAGTCGCGAGCGGCAGGTCCGACGAGGTAAGACTCCCGGCTCGTTGACTTTGGCGGGATCCGCTCTCCGCTTCAATTGAGCCTGGTCTTCAGAACGTTTGTCTCAGCATCGCTGAGAACGATTTGTTGCTGTGGTCTGCCTTGTGCCGGTTCCAGGACGGCGCAAGGCAGCAAGTGAGACGATATGGACCGGTTTCAGTCAATGCAGGTCTTTGCCAAGGTGGTTGAGCTGAACAGCTTCTCGAAAGCGGCGGACGCGCTTCGGCTTCCGCGCTCGACGGTGTCAATTATCGTGGGCAAGCTTGAAGCATATCTTCGGATTCGCCTGATGCAGCGAACGACCCGGCGCCTTAGCCTCACGCCGGAAGGCGCGCAATACTATCGGGACTGCATACGGATTCTGGCCGGGATTGATGAGGCGGAAGATCTGTTTTCGAGCGCCCCAAACAGACCGCGAGGGCGCCTTCACGTGCAGATGCCGACGACGCTCGGACGACTTGTCGTTGTGCCTCGCCTGGATGATTTCCACAAACAGTTCCCCGATATTGAACTGGTGATCGAACTGGATGATGGGCAGCCTCACCCGACCCACGAGTCCGTGGAGTGTTCAATCCGTTTCGAGGAACCTGATGAAGGGAATGGTGTCAGTCGCAGGCTTGGCGACGTGCCGCGTATTACAGCATGCAGTCCCGACTATCTTCGCCGGTACGGCGAACCTCAACGGGTCGAGGATCTGCAGCAGCATCGTTCGGTGCAATGCTTCTCGAGACGTTCCAAAAAGGTCACTAACTTCATGTTCGATATCGACGGCGATTCAGTCGAAGTCGGGATGTCTGCAATGCTCGCGATCAGCGATGAAGAGGCCTGTGGGATGTGCAGTGCTCGTGACGCAGGGTTGGTGCAGGCTCCCGGGTTCGTACTCGCACAGTACATGGAGTCAGGCCAACTAGTGGAAGTGCTCTCAAAATGGCGACCACGGCCGATTCCGGTTATAGCCGTTTATCCGCACAATCGACACGTTTCGCTTAGAGCCCGCGTCTTCGTGGAGTGGCTTGCCGGGCTGTTCGAAGATTGTCCGTTGTTGTCGAGTGAGCTCAACTCGAAGGATCAGCCGTCCACTGGCAATCGCGTCAACCCCGGGGTTACCTCTGAGCGGCTTATGGCATGCGGGTAACGGAAGCGGATCTGTAAGGGCGGGACCAAAGTAGTTCCCGTCATCAACGGCGAACTGAATAGCACGCCTGCGGCCGCCTACCGATGGACGTTACGCACGATGGTCCGGCAACGGAGAAGAACACCTGCGGTGAAGCAGGAGTCATTGCAGCACTGCTTTCCTGGCTTCACGCAGAATCGCCGCTGAGAGCTGCTCGTCGTTGACCATGCGCGACATGGTCAGTGCGCCCATCATGGTCGACAGTATGACGAGTGCCTTCTTTTTTGCAGCAGCACGCGGAAGTTCGGGAAGACGATTCTCGATTAAGTCGACCAGCTTCAGCATGCCCTCCGTCGTCGCGTCGCGAACCTCGCCGCTGGCGCGAGCCAGTTCGCTCGCGAGCGCAACAAACGGGCAGCCCCCGCCTGGATCGTCCCGGTGTTCGGCAGAAAGATAGTCGCTGATTGCCGCATTCAGACCGGGCGTGCCGGCCGAGCGCGACAGGGAAGACTCCATGCTTTCGCGCACCGAGCCGGCCGCGAGTTGCAACGACTCGAGCACCACCTGTTCTTTCGATGCAAAGTGCTTGTAGAATCCGCCGTGCGTAAGACCAGCCTGCGCCATCAGATCGGCGAGTGCGGTGCCCTCAATGCCGCTTTCCCTGAAGCGGCTGGACGCAGCTTCGAGAATGCGTTGGCGGGTTTCGGCGGTCTCCTGTCTGGACTTTCTCATGGGGGCAATGATGTACCGAAGTTTTAGATGTTATACAACATCTCGATTTCGGTCGCAAGTCGGAAAGACGCTGATGGCATCGGGGACGAAGCGGCAGGGGTAGCGGAAGGGGTGATTGCAACAGATTAAAGGTTAAGTTGCTGTCTACCTTTTTCGGGCCAGCGATCGGCATGCAGAGTGGGAATCGCAGGTCCACTGTGCTGGTTTCAGGATCGCCTCGCCGCTGGCAGCGCCTTACTCAACTACCTTTGTTGTCCACGGGCCTCATCGTACTGGCCCTGTCAGGACAACTCGGTGTCGCCGCGTGGGCCAGATCGGACCTTGCGCGGGCCGCGCTATGCCAATCAACCCTTCGTGGACGCGAGGTGACGGACCTCAACCTGGTTTGGCGACATGGTGCCTGCTCACCGGTGAAGGACGGAGAGCCTTCTGGCTTGCGCTTTGCGACCGCAAAGAGGGGACGGCATGGGTAGCAAGGCGAAACCTGCATTGACGGGTGTGTACATCGTGGAGTCACCGCGGTGAGGACGGCGCAGCTGCGTTAGGCGCCAAGGTCGCCGATCGTCTGCCTACGGGCGTGGCTCGTTTTCCGTTTCCAAAGGCTGCCGCGTTTTTGGGGCCGGCTTGGCCGGGGCATTTTGTGCCCCACATCTTTCCAAGGCCACAATCGCTTTGTGAGCGAGTGTAATCGTTTCCGCGCATGCAGCGGGGTCGACGCCTATTGATTCGCATTCACCACCATCGTTTAGGCGCGCCAATGCGTTGCGCACCTTCTCAAGGGCCGCTGCCGGAGAACCGTTGTCCGAAATCAGCGCCGCTAGATTAAATGCGCTCCCGGCCGGGGTAACTACCCAGGCTGGGCATGGAGGTGTCGCTCGGGCGCCAATGGCCACCAAGATTGTTAATACACCGCCGACCGGCCAGCAGTACACCCATGACTTCGATAAATCGATCATGAACATCACCGCGTTGGTTTAAGGGGTCATTGAACTAGCCTAACAAATCACATTTACTTCGATGCTTGAGTACATAGGCAATGCCCGCCTTTCCTCGCGGTTCATATGCAAGTTTAAAACTATAAAACTAATCATAAAATGAAAGGAGCCGATTCAGTCGAAACATAGCACGTAGTGGCCGCTCACCCGGAATTAGTAGCGAACCGGCCAAACAATCGCTCGTAACACGTCCCGGTGTCTGCTTCATGGGCGCCGGCCATAAACGAAACGGGAGCTACCCGACTAACGCGCCGCGAATCGATAAAAAAGAAACTCGATTAAGCGCGCCGTATTTAGATAAGCCCTTTGCCGGTCCGGCAAGGCGCGCGGCAGGTGATCCAGCTAGCGATTGAAGCTGAGCTGTCCTCGCTGCTGGAGCGGTTCGCGAACATCAAGACTTTGCATGGCAAGCGCGCCGCGGTGCGCAACGGCCATCTGCCCGAGCGGGAGGTGTTGACGGCGGCCGGCCGTAGACCGTCTTACAGTTGTCACCGTCGCGCCAATAAGAGTGTCAACAGGCGATCAAACGGATCCCCGACGGCGGCAGAACCTTACTGGACAGCCGTTTGGAGCGCGGGCCCGCGTGGTCCGTGCATCGCGTCGTCGCGGCTGGCTCGATGGTCGAGCGCAGATGAAGTCGCAGCCCAGCTGGGGCGAAGCCTTGCAGCTCATGACCGCCGTTTTGCTGGCTTGACCACGGACGAGGCTGTCAGGCTGGGTGCTCGGCTGGACCATGATGTTGGCTGCGCTGGCAACGGTCGCAGTCCACGGCGAATACGGACATGGGGTGGCGCCACTTGTCGTGGCGACACTATCATCGATTGTTGTCGTCGGCTGGATTGCCTAGCCCAAGGGGCTCCTGCCGGTTCTGTGGCTCCGGCCTAAACCTTACGCGGCCTTCAAGAACTTAAAGCATGCTGGAAGTGCTATGACCAACCAGTTACCGGTTTCAAGTCTCAGCTGGAACAGGGCTGACTTATTGATGACCGCAAGAACGACAAACTCAGTTCCGCCCGTACACTGTAATGGTCACCCGCCGGTCTTTCTGCAGGCAGCCAATGACGGCGGGCGTTGCGCCGGGCGGGCAATGCGAGACCGGCTGCATTGGTCCGACGCCATCAGCGCGAATGCGCCCGGCGTCGATCCCATGTGCTACCAGGTAGCGCTTTACGGTTTCGGCGCGCGCCTGCGAGAGCGTCTGATTGCTTTCGTTTGAACCGATACGGTCCGTGTGGCCCACCACGTCAATGCGCGTCGTGCCGGCTTCGGCGCGGATTTTCTCAATCGTGGCGTCTAGTTGCGCGCGCCCGCCTGGCAACATGGAATCGAGGCTTGACTTCGAAAACGGAAACAGCGCCTCGCCTTCGATCGTGAACTGTTCGAGCGGTGCCGGCTTCGTCCCGTTCGCTGGGGCCGCGGCGGGCGCCGCAGCTTCGCGCACGAACTCCGCACACTGCGGGTCGCGCCAGTACGTCGCGCTCACGCGCATGTTCTTGTCGAACTGCACCTGGTACTGGCAGGACACCACCTCGTCGCCGCGACGGAAGTCGAACAGGTAGTTCCAGACGTGGTTGCCCACGAACCACTCATGAAACTGCGGCGGCCCTATCAGCTCGTAGAGCTGGTCCTTGTTGAGCCCCTCCTTCACGTTGCGCAGGTTCGCGACGTTCACGAACGTGCCGCCCGCGGGCGAAGCGGCCGCGGCATCCGGAAACTGCGGCGGCGTGCGAGGCACCGCACATCCCTCTATGGCGACGGCAGCGGCGAGGCACACCGAAAGCAGCACGGCCTGTTGAAATTTCATGGTTAGCTTGTTGTTCCGTTTGAGGTTTCGCATCGGCTTGTCTCGTGCATCTACCACTGATAGCCCGCGCCCACCACGGCGCCGTACGTGCCGCGCGTATTGGTCGACACGGCCGCCTTGTAGATCCAGTGGTTGTTCTCGGAGATCGTCGAGAGGCCAAGCGCCTGGCCCGACTGACCCCGGTACACACTGCCGGCAATAGAGACCATGCTCTTGCCGGGACCGGACGGCTGCGGCAAGCCGGCCACGGCCATCGCCGTGGCCGTGCCGCCGTCGGCGTCGCGGCGGTACGAGTCGAGGCTGTTGCGCAGACCGGCCACCTGGCTGTCCGTGTAGCTGTTCGCCTGCGAGAGCGTGTTGCTCACACTCGCGTTCAGCTGCCCAACGTTGACGGCGTCCGTGGAGGCCGTGCCCGCGGCGACGTTAATGACCTGACGCGTCGAGTCTGCTGAGCCCACGGCGACTACGTTCGAACGGCCGCCGTCATTGCTGCCTGCGCCGATGGCCGCCGACCCACTGCCCGACGAGTTCGCGCCTGTGCCCACCACCGTCGAGCCGTTGCCCGTGGCCTGCGAGCCGTTACCCACCGCCGTGCTGTTCGAGCCCGAGGCCACCGCGCCGGAACCGCCCGCCGACGAGTTCGAGCCGGTCGAGGAAGGGCCCGTGGGGTTGCTGGCACCGGGCGTGGACGTGTAGCTGCCGCCGTTGTTGGTCGTGCTCTGGCTGATCAGCGTCGTGAGCTGGCTTGCCACCGCATCGAGCTGCGAGACGTTGACGGCGTCGGTGCCCAAGCGTCCGGGCGCGAGGCCCGTGATCTGCCGATTGCCGACGTTGATTTCGCCCGCCGACGACTGCGGGCTTCCCAGCCCATATGCGATGTAGTTGCTGAGCGCGCCGATTGTGGTCTGCGACCCGGCGCCGAGCGCAATGCTGTTCGCCTCGGTCGCACTTGCGCCGGCGCCGAGCGCGAGTGCATCGGTCGCGTTGCTGGTCGCGCCCGAGCCGATCGCAACCGCGTCGACCGCGCTGCTGGTCGACGCCGAACCGATCGCGATACCACCGACGTTCGTGACGCTCGAATTCGCGCCTTGCGCGATCGCTTCGGCCGCGTTCGCGTTTGCATTCGCGCCGAGCGCGATGGCGTCCACCTGACCCGAGTTTGCTTGTTCGCCGATCGCGACGCCACCCGGCGCGAACTGCTGCACCGTCGCGCCGTTGCCGATGCCGACGCCGTTGTCGCCGTTGACGACCGTCTGCGGCCCGACGGCGATCGACTGTGCGCCGACCGCGAGCGAATCGGCCAACGTCGAATTCGCGTGGAAGTATTTCGTCGCGGTTGTCTGGAACGCCGCGAGCGAATTGCCGAGTTGCTCGACCGTCACCGCATCGTGCGCTTCGCTGCCGTCGGCGACGTTCGTCAGTTGCCGGTAGGTGCCCCCGTTCGCCGAGCTGCCGAACGAGATGGAGCCGGCCAGGCTGCCGGTATTCGTATTGAAGGGAACCCCGAGTCCGACCGGAACGGTACCGATGCCCGGCGCGACCGGCCGGTCCGCTACGGACCCCGAACCAATCGCGACCCCGCCCGCGACCGATACGCTCGATTGCGCCCCGAGCGCGATGCCATTGTCAACCTGCACATGCGCGCCGTTGCCCGCCGCGAGGCTGTTCGCGCCGGTCGCCACGGCGAGTGGGCCGACCGCGACGCTGTCGGTGCCGGTCGCCTGGCTGTCGGCGGCGGTCGAGTTCGCGTGGAAGTACTTGATGCCTGCGCCGTTATCGATGTCCGAGATCGCGGTGGTGTTCGCGTC
>NZ_CADIKI010000049.1 GCF_902859935.1 Paraburkholderia fynbosensis | reverse complement strand
AGCACCACCCTCATAGCGCATTGAAGTACCGCTCGCCACGCGAGTTCAGGCGCAGGAACGATTTATCAACTCAAGTGTGAGGCGGTGTCCGGAGGTACGGGGGCAAATCCAATCTCCGCGGTCGATCTTGCTGATTAGTGTTTGCCCGGATTTCTGCATAGCGCTTTTGACAGCAGCAGCTTGTACTGGATTATCTTCCACCAGCGTACTATTCATATATCTCACCTCTTCTTTCGAACCGGCAGACCGGCGGATCCAGCCCTCGACAGATGCACCACATGGAGGGATGCGAAATCGGGGCGGACTACGACCATAAACAGCTAAATCACACAGACGCTAAAAATAAACTGGGAGAATTTTTATCCCTTAAAAGGACCGAGTTCCGCCTCGACGCTCTCGTCAGCATCTTTTTTTAAGATAATTGTTGTCGTACGGGAAGATAACCCCCCTGATAGGGGGATACTGATTGTTCAAGGGTGGCACATTCGCTTGATGAGAGTCCTGGACGCGGGGTTTGTCGCATTTGAAGAGAAGGAGCGAATCGAGTTCGCGTGCACTCGAGCGCCCCACCGTTCGACGGATCGCCTCGACATGTCAGTGATTGACGTCTGATGTGCGCACTTGGATTCGGGGGGTATGGGGGGTGATGTCGCACGTTGCCACAGTCGGTAGCGCGCAGATGTGAAGGAAAGCACGCAGGCACGCTTCGTCAGCGAATGGGCCGCGCCATCAGTTCATCGAGTAGCGCAGCGAACGAGGCGACCAGTCGCTCGTTATCCGGCGAATATCGATCGATCAGCGCACGCTGTCGTTGCCGATACCACGATGCCGGCGCACCGTGTGTTTGGAGTATCTGGTGACAACGTCGCGCCTATAAATAAATTCAAATCCAGACTGACGTGGCCATTCGAGATTCGGCGTCGAGTTCCTTACCGGCCGATCTCATTTCCAGCAATTCAAAATATGGAGCAGGGATAGTGACTTCACGCAAGCCACATACAGGCTTTCCTAAAATACCCTAGGTCCGAAGGTTCCTGACACATTTGATTCATACTGTCGTTATCAGACAGGCGTCCCTCTCCCGCCGCCAATTCAACGTCCCGGCAACAGCGAAAGTCGGGACGCACAAAAAAGCGGTCGCGCAACGGCGATCCGCCCATTGACATTGCAAATGAGCCGCCAATCTTTCTCCTTCTTCAACTAACTTTAGCCACTAAAAAGCACGCTGTTAATGGTTGCACCAACCCAGACGCCACTCAGGATGCCAACGACGCGCCCTCGCAACATCGCCCGCACATCTTCATCCTGGATAAACACGCTACGCCGGGACCGGAAGACTGTTTTCAGCAACAACGGCCGCGGCAGGACCAAACAGGCCGAGACGACAGCTTCTATCACCAGTCGCAGGCCGAGCCCCTGCCCGATGGAAGAAGGCAAAACCCAATGATCCATCGCGACGGAAGCGAACCACGCGATACATGCACCGAATAGAAGTCCCACAACAAATCTGTCGACCGAATACCTCGAATCCATGATCCTTTCGACCTTCTGCGACTCGTTCGCGAGTTCACTGCTCTTGCCATATCTCTCATCGAGTCGATGATAAAGGGCACGGTAATCGCAAGGCGTCACAAAAAGTGAATTAGCGGCTTCGGTAAGCGCACCCGACATGGAGATGCGCCATGTTTCAATCATTCACAAATCACCTCACCACGTCCTATACGATCCACATATCGGACTATCACTTGGGAGAACGGCGCAATTAGTCGATTTAAAATATGGATTACTGATCAAGATGGAAGGTTCTCGACTCTCACGAAACCGGCATCAGGAAGAACACCTTTTCCGAGGTTGACGCCTGCGCATCACTGACCTGCAATGCGCAAGCCAGTCTGATCGATGAGACTTACCACACACGCGCATTAGAGATCTTCATGGAACACGTTGCCGCGGATGATCGCCAGCCCTGCACAATCGACGAAGCGGAACTCGGGCTGGCCAGACGAGAGTTCTTCTTTGTCTATCAGCCCAAGCTACGGATGCAGGAAAGCCGGTTGTCCGGCTTCGAATCACTGTTGCGATGGCGGCATCCGTCGCGCGGTGTTCTTATGCCGGAATCTTTTATCGGCCTCGTAGAGAATTCCCCTCTCACTGGGAGTTTCACGGACTTCGTCGTCGAGGAAGCGGCACAGACGCTGGCCGACTGGACGGTTCGCGGCTACGACACGCTGTCGTTAGCCATCAATCTTCCCGCGAGAGAAATTGGCCGGCCCGGACTGGCGAACAAACTCTCCGCCCTGCTCGCAGCGCGTTCGGTTGCGGCCTCACGATTGCAAATCGAGCTGACCGAAACCACCGATCCGGGCTCGCTTGACACACTCGTCTCAGCCGTGGAATCCCTCAGGCAATTCGGTGTCAGCGTTGCAATCGACGATTTCGGCTCAGGGTGCTGGTCGCTTACGATACTGTCCCAACTTGGGGTGGACACGCTGAAGCTAGACCGCAAGTTCATGTCCGGCATTCAGGAGAATGCCAGGTCAAGGGTCGTCGTCGAGGCGCTCATTCAGCTCGGACAAAGACTTGGAAAGCAAGTCGTCATCGAAGGCATCGAAACCGAAGCGCAGTTCGCTTGGGCCAGCACAATTGAGCATATAGATTGTCAGGGCTATTACATCTCTGCCCCGATCAAAGACGAACAAATAGACGAGTTCATTGCGAGACATGGTCTTGTTCATTAGCGGCGCCACGCGAAAATCCGCGTGACGGGATTGCCCGAAGAGGGAAAGCCGGCTTAAAAGACCAAGGTCGAGATCAGAGAAGCTCGCGGATGAGGCTATCCGCCTGGGGCCATTCGCCATAACCGGCTGCGGGGTTCAGATGTCCCACTTTGCCAAGGTCGACGAAGCGGCTGCCCCAATCCACAGCCATAGCGGCGACGCGATCGAACGCCGCAAGCGGATCGTCGCGGCTGGCTCCAACAATGCTGGGGAACGGCAGCGGTTTGCGCGGAATCGGCAACCACCCGTGATCCTCGAGCACGTCCAGTGTCGGATAGCCTGCGGGCATCGGCGCTTCCAGGTCCGCCGGGGCAGCCAGCAGCGCGCCGTGGATCGGGCGGCTGTGGATCTGCGCCCAGTGCACCGCAATCATCACGCCGGCACTGTGAGCGACCAGTACGATCGGACCATCGATCTTCGCGATGGCCTCGTCCAGCGCCGCGACGCGCGCCGCGCAACTGAGCTTGTCGTATTCGAGCGGCGGCACTGAAGCTGCTTTGCGAAGGCGGGTCTGCAGCAGTGTTTGCCAGTGTTCGGCCACATGGTCACGCAGGCCGGGCACGATCAGTATCGTAGGTGCCGTATCGGGAGTCACGACGTCGATTCCTTCGGGTTAATACGGCCGGTCGCCAACAATCCCGGCTCGCTCCATCTTGCGATGGCACGGCGCGTAGTCCATCACCGCATAGTGCTGCGTGCTGCGGTTGTCCCAGATCGCGATGCTGTTCGGCTTCCAGCGCCAGCGCACCTGGTACTCGGGGATGTAGGCCTGGCTGATGAGATAGCGCAGCAGATCGCCCGCCCCCGGATTGGCGTCCTGCCCGAAGCGCACGCGTGCCGGCGTATGGTAGTTCGTGATGTGCGTCGTGAACGCATTGACGAACAGCACTTTCTCACCCGTCTCAGGGTGCGTGCGTACAACCGGATGTTCCGCATCGGGGAATTGCGCTTTCAAGGCGTGCCGCTTCTCGATCGGCATCACCGCACCAAAGCTCGCCTCGATGCTGTGGCGTGCGCGCAGATCGGCGATCTGTTCCTTGACGTGCGTGGGGAGGTTCTCATATGCGAGCACCATGTTCGCCCACATCGTATCGCCACCAACGGGCGGACATTCCACGCATCGCAGCACGGCGCCGAGCTGAGGAGCCTCGCGCCAGGTGGCGTCGGAATGCCAGGCGTTTTCGTAGCGGTCGTTAGGCTGGTCGGGCGACTTGTAAATTCGCACGAGGCCCGGATGCTCGGGATCACTGCCCGCCACCGGGTGATCTTCCAGCTCGCCGAAGCGGCGCGCGAATGCGACATGCTCAGCACGGCTGATCTCCTGATCGCGGAGGAACAGGACGCGATGCTTGAGCAGGTTCGCGCGAATCTCGGCGAAGAGGCCATCGTCGTGGATCGCGTCGGCAAGCCTGACGCCCACCAGTTCGGCGCCAATGGCGTTGTTGAGTTGTTCGACAAGCATGTCGCTCTCCTTAAATCACGAACACGGATGAGCCCGTTGTCTTGCGCGATTCGACATCGCGGTGCGCCTGCGCAGCATCCTCGAGCGCATAGCGCTGATTGATCTCGATGCTGATGCGGCCGGCCGCGACGTGGCCGAAGATTTCCGCGGCCAGGTCCGCTTTTTCAGCCGGGTCGGCGATATAGTCGGCAAGCGCGGGACGGGTCAGATACGGCGATCCTTTCATGGCCAGGATCTGCGGATTGAATGCCGGAATCGGTCCCGATGCCGTACCGACGCAAACGATCAGGCCGCGGCGTTTGACCGAATTCAGCGTGGCGTCGAATGTATCCTTACCGACGCTATCGAAAACCACATTGACGCCGACGCCGTCAGTCAACTCGCGCACGCGCGCGGCGACATCTTCGTGGCTGTAGTTGATGGTGTGCGCGCAGCCATGCGCGCGGGCGACTTCCGCCTTCGCTTCGCTCGACACAGTGCCGATCACCGTGAGCCCCAACAGCTTCGCCCATTGCGAGACGATCAGCCCGACGCCGCCCGCGGCAGCGTGAAGCAGAATGGTGTCGCCGGGTTTGAAGTCATAGATGCGCCGCATCAGATACGCCGAGGTCAACCCGCGCATGGTCATGGCTGCCGCGGTCGCGCAGCTGATGCCTTCGGGGAGCTTGATCAGCGGCGCGGCCGGACAAAGGCGCTCCGTGCTGTAGGCGCCCAACGTGTTGATAAAACCCGTGTAGGTGACACGATCACCTGCCGCGACGTTCGTCACGCCCTTGCCCACCGCTTCGACTACGCCTGCTGCTTCCACACCCATGCCAGCAGGCAACGGAACCGGATAGAGTCCGGAGCGGAAATAGGTGTCCGCGAAATTCAGGCCAACCGCCTCATGACGCAGGCGAACCTCACCCGGGCCCGGTTCACCGACTTCAACGTCTTCGTAACGCAAGACTTCAGGGCCACCGGTCTCATGAAAGCGGATTGCTTTCGCCATGATTCGTTCTCCAGTTTGTTTCTCGATTGACTTAAGGGAATGCGGCTGCTGAAGGACCAAGGCGCACACGGCGCAGAGGTCGATTACGGCACGGTCTCCCGGTGTTGCTATGACTACGCTACGCCGCGCCGCTCGCAAAGCAGTTTGGCCAGCCTCCATCTTCAACCGCCTTCGGCAGAAAATCTGCATTGCCACGCTGGTCGAGTTTTGCCAGCGCATCGGGCACATGTCGACGCAACGGCAGAGGGATCAGTGGAACGAAGATACGGCAATCCGCCGCTACGGATTTCGTTTTTGATGACATTCTTTTGTGATTTGACGACACTGCGCGTTAACACCGATCCACGCCCATGGGCCGTGGACCGTCGCCGTGACATGCGACACCGAGCAGCCGCGTCATTCGCAATGCTAGGCAAGGTCAGTAACGAGGTGATGCGAATCCATCCAGTCGTAGCTCGAACTGCCGCTTGCCCAGGCCCAGTTGGTTCGACCATCGTTTGCCCTCGTTGCTGGACGATCGACTGTCGCCGGGTTCGCTTCCGTCCTGCCGTCCTTTGCCTGAGGTGCGAGGTATTGCGTCTGCGTTCCGTTTTGTCCATCGTTAGTCATAGCTGAATTTCCTTTTAAAAGAACTGGCTGCAGCACCAAGCTGCCAACCCGGGCAGCTACGTTGCAAGGAGTGGGCCAACCCAGTGCGAGAAATCCAGACCATTGATTTAACGAAACAATGCTCTTTGCACGCCGCGACGCTAGCTGCAAAAGTGAAATTTTAATTTCACTTTTGGGCTCGCCAGAGAGATGCGCCGATATCCATCGGATTCCTACCTTTCTCGACAAGCCCGCATCGCAACTGTCGCCGGTGACCCCTTCACGCATCCCAGACCCGACTGGCTGCTCCATACAAGGGTTTATCCCCTTTGCCTCGACGATCGTGGCCGACTTTGTCAATAGATGGGCTGATTTAGGTAGTCGATTTGCGTTGAGTCTGGACTACGATCGGTTCAACAGTTTCCCCTGCCGGAGTCTTCAGTACTCCCCGCCCGTCCCTGCGTCGCCGTAAGCAGCTTTGCGGATTGACACTCGCCCCTCTCGCCTTGGGAGGGCATCGACGCGAACGCTGTCGCCAGCGCCTCGCATCAGTGAGACGACACGATTGCGATCCGTTGGCCACGCCAGATGCGACACGGCGACAGCGTTTCGGAAACAGACAGGCAAGTGCATTCATTAACGACTAGCAGAGAAAGAGATGAACGAAATCGGTGGTTACGACATTGAAGACCTGGAAGCCGGCATGAGCGCGACCTATGCGAAAACCCTCACGGAGGCGGACATCCAGTCCTTCGCGGCCGCATCGGGCGACAACAACGCCGTTCACATCGACGAGGCATTCGCGCGGACCACCCCGTTCAAAGGGTGCATCGCGCATGGGATGCTGACCGCAGGTGTGATTTCCGCGGCTCTCGCCGGGCACCTTCCGGGGCCCGGCACCTTGTACCTCGGCCAGAATCTGCGTTTCAAGGCACCGGTTCGGCCTGGTGACACGGTGCATGCAACGGTGTCGGTGAAAGAACTGCAGTTGGAGCAGCGCCGGGTCGTAATGTCGACCGTATGCACTGTCGGAGGAAAAGTGGTGATCGACGGCGAAGCGGTCGTCATGGTGACATCTCGCGCGCGGCGCCTTGCCGAATGCGCGACCCACGCTGAACCGTCGGCCAGTGTCGTTCAATCAGACGAGGCGGTGTATTCATGTCGTTAAACGCACCTACTGAATATTTGCAGGGATTACTCGATTCCGGACCGCTGTTCTGGCGCGCGATGGCGAGCATGAAAACGGACGATGACCATCACGATCAGAACGCCACGCACGTCGAACCGGCGCCACCCGGAATACGGCTCGCTCCCACAGCCCTCCTTGATGCGGTCTCGTCGTACTGGCCACGGATGACGTCGGTCTGGACCCGCTCACTGGCCAGCACACTGGGCGCGCAAACCGAGCCTGTGATCGCCCCCAAGCGCAGCGACCGCCGCTTTCTCGCCGAAGACTGGCGCAACAATGCGTGGTACAGCCTGCTCAAGCAGACCTACCTGCTCAACGCGGGGCTTCTTGAGGAAGTGGTCGACGCGGCTGTGCTAAGCGAAAAGGACAAACAGAAGCTCGTGTTCTTCTCGCGGCAGTTGATCGACTCGCTCAGCCCGGCCAATTTCGTCGCGACCAATCCCGAGGCGCTCAAGCTCGCGTTCGAATCCAACGGCGACAGCTTGCGCCACGGCTTCACCAAACTGCTCGACGACATGCAGCGCGGCAACATCTCGATCACAGACGAGACCGCTTACGAGGTCGGGCACAATGTGGCGGTGTCGCAAGGCGCAGTCGTGTTCGAGAACGATCTTTTCCAGCTGATTCAGTACGCGCCGCTCACGGACCGGGTCGCCAAACGTCCCGTGGTAATCGTTCCGCCCTGTATCAACAAGTACTACATTCTCGACCTGCAGCCTGAGAATTCCTTCGTGCGCTTTGCCTGCGAACAGGGGATGACGGTGTTCATGGTGTCGTGGCGCAACCCCGACGCCACCATGGCGCAGACGACATGGGACGACTACGTCGAACTGGGTGCGTTGACGGCCATCGACGTGGCGCGCACGATCAACCGCGCCGATCAGGTCAACGCCGTGGGTTGGTGTGTGGGCGGCACCATTCTGTCATCGGCAGCGGCGATCTCGCGCGCTCGCGGCGAGGACAAGCTTGCCAGCATCACCTTGCTCACCACGATGCTGGATTTCGAAGAGCCTGGCGAGCTGGGCGTATTCATCGACGAAGCCGGCGTCACTCAGCGTGAAAGCGCAATCGGCAGGGGCGGCATCTATTCGGGCAAGGAACTCGGGTTCACGTTCCAGACCTTGCGGGCAAACGATCTGATCTGGCCTTACGTGATCGACAACTATCTGAAGGGCAAGTCGCCGATGGCATTCGACCTGCTGTACTGGAACGCCGACAGCACGAATCTGCCCGGCCCCATGTACACCTGGTATTTGCGCAACATGTATCTGGAGAACAACCTGTGCAAGCCGGGACGCTTGACGGTGTGCGGCACGCCCGTCGATCTCGGACACATCGATGCCCCGACCTACGTGCTGGCCACGGAGGAAGACCACATCGTGCCCTGGCGATCGGCCTATCGATCGACGCGACTCGTCGGCGGCCCGACCCAATTCGTTCTCGGCGCGAGCGGCCACATAGCCGGGGTCGTCAATCCTGCATCGAAGAACAAACGAAGCTTCAAGGCCGGTGGCGATTCGAGCGGCGATTCGCAGGCGTGGCTCACGTCAGCCGAAACACAGCCGGGCAGTTGGTGGACGCACTGGATCGAGTGGCTCAAGCCGCACGCTGGAGAATCGGTGAAGGCGCGCACGAAACCGGGAAGCGCCCTTCATAAGCCGCTCGAAGCGGCGCCGGGACGCTATGCGAAGGTTCGCACGGCATAGCGCTGCATCGGGGCGGGCGCGCGGTCGCGCCCGCCCTGTCGATCGCGGTGAGCTTGCGGATAGCGCCAAACGGCGTCGGACGCTGACGTTACAATGACGAACGTGGTGCACCGACATCAACGAGCCTCGTCAACGCCATGCAATCACCCAGCGCCACCGTCCCGATCTCACTCGTCAATGGCTTCCTTGCCGCGGCGGGGGCACGGCCAGGCCTGGTCGGCAAGTATCTGGACGAGGCGAGCATCTCCCCCGCGCTTCTGAGCGAGCCGGGCGCGCGCGTCACGGAGGAACAGTTTTCAACGCTATACCGTGCGCTCGCCATCGAATTCGACGATGAAATGCCCGGCATCTTCGCGCGTCCGATGCGCAGCGGCACGCTGAAGTTTCTCTGTCTGAGCCTGCTCGACGCACCCAATCTGGAAACTGCCATGCACCGGTTCGGGCAGTTCTTTCACATCGTGCTCGACGACTTCAGGTTCGAATCGCGCAGGGACGGCCTGATAGCGTGCGTCGCCCTTCATCCCGATCCGTCATCGAAGCTCAGCATGCTCGGGCAGCAGCTCATGTTAAAGCTCGCGCACGGCGTAGCATCCTGGCTGATCGGTCAGAAGATTCCCCTGCTGCAAGTCGAGTTTGCGTTTTCCTGCCCGCCGCACACGGTGGATCATCTGTATCTGTTCCCCGGCCCGGTCCATTTCGATCGCGGGCAAACGCTGATGCGCTTTAGCGTCGGGTATTTCGACATGCCCATCCGCCAGCGCAAAACGAATCTGCGCAACTTTCTCGCGCGCGCGCCGGAGGACTGGATTTTTGTTTCCTTTAGCGAGCAGCTCACGAGCCACCGCGTCAGACAGTACCTCGCCGCGTGTTTGCCCGATGTGCCGACCATTGAAGAGGCCGCGCGCAGTCTGCACTGCTCGGTGCGCACGCTGTGCCGGCGCCTCGCCGCGGAGGACACTGCATTCCAGACGCTGAAGGACGAACTGCGGCGCGATATCGCGATCCAGCGACTCACGGGTACGCATGACGCCATCGCCGCGATTGCGGGCGATGTCGGCTTTGACGACCCTACCGCGTTTCATCGGGCTTTCCGGCACTGGACCGGCAGCACGCCGGGCGAATACCGCCGCCATCCCTGAGCGGCTGCTCACGCCATCGCACGGCAGCGCCCACACGTTGCCCCGCGCTACGAAGTGAGCGCATAGGCGAGCCGCCCGCTTCGCGCGGTCGTGGCCGACTTTGTCAATAGATGGGCCGATTTAGGTAATCGAATTACGTGCAAACGGGACTACGATCGGCTCACTGTTACCGCGCCGGCCCATCGAGTCTGCCTCTGCCCGCGCTCCCTCTTCGATTGCACTTCTGGAAATCCATCATGAGCTACACGGCACCCGTCAAAGATATGCTGTTTGTCATCAATGAACTCGCCCATCTCGATCGCGTATCGACGCTTGCAGGCTTCGAGGATGCTACCGCCGACACCGCGCAAGCGGTGCTCGACGAAGCGGCGAAGTTCACCTCAGACGTGATTGCGCCGTTGAATGTCGAAGGCGACAGAAATCCAAGTAGCTTGCGCGACGGCGAAGTGTTCGCCACGCCGGGCTTCAAGGAAGCCTTCCGCCAGTTTGCCGAAGGCGGCTGGCAAGGTGTCATGCATCCCGTCGAGTACGGCGGCCAGGGCTTGCCCAAACTGCTCGCGACGCCTTGCATCGAGATGCTCAACGCCGCCAACCTGTCGCTCGCCCTGTGTCCGCTGTTGACCGACGGCGCGATCGAGGCGCTCCTGACAGCCGGCACCGACGCACAAAAGGAAGCCTTTTTGCCGCAACTGATCTCCGGCGAATGGACCGGCACGATGAATCTGACCGAACCCCAGGCCGGCTCCGACCTGGCCTTGGTCCGCACGCGCGCCGAGCCCCAGGGCGACGGCACCTATCGCGTGTTCGGCACCAAGATCTTTATCACGTGGGGCGAACACGACATGGCGAAAAACATCGTCCATCTCGTGCTGGCTCGCACACCGGGCGCGCCCGATGGCGTCAAGGGCATCTCGCTTTTTGCCGTACCGAAGTTTCTCGTCAACGAAGACGGCTCGCTGGGCGAGCGCAACGACGTGCATTGCGTGTCGATCGAACACAAGCTCGGCATCAAGGCGAGCCCGACCGCGGTGCTGCAGTTCGGCGATCACGGTGGCGCAATCGGCCAACTGATCGGCGAGGAAAATCGCGGCCTCGAATACATGTTCATCATGATGAATTCGGCCCGCTTCGGTGTGGGCGTGCAGGGTATCGCCGTAGCTGAGCGCGCGTATCAGAAGGCCGTTGCATATGCGAAGGACCGCGTGCAAAGCCGGCCGGTGGATGGCTCCGCGAAGCAGTCCGTCGCGATCATCCAGCACCCGGATGTTCGGCGCACGTTGATGACCATGCGCGCGCTGACCGAGGGCGCGCGCGCCCTCGCCTACGTCGCCGCCGCGCACAGCGATATCGCGCACCGCCACGCGGACCCGGCCGTGCAGGCGGAACACCAGGCCATCTACGAATATCTCGTGCCGATAGTGAAAGGCTGGAGCACGGAAATCTCTATCGAAGTGGCCTGCATGGGCGTGCAGGTTCACGGCGGCATGGGCTTCATCGAAGAGACGGGCGCAGCACAGTACTACCGCGACGCCCGCATCCTGACGATCTACGAAGGCACCACGGCGATTCAGGCGAACGATCTGATCGGGCGCAAAACCTTGCGCGACGGCGCAGCGGTGGCGAAGGCCATCCTCGCCCAGATCGATCGAACGCTGGGCGAATTGCGCGAGTGCGCGTCGTTCTCCTCCCACCCCGCATTCCGGTCACTGCACAAGCGGCTCACGACAGGCCGCGAGGCTCTCGCGAACGTGGTGGAATTCGTGCTCGCCAATGCCAAAAACGATCCGAATGCGGTATTTGCCGGCGGCGTGGCCTACCTGAAGCTCGCCGGCATCGTCCTCGCGGGCTGGCAATTCGCCCGTGCCCTGCTGGTGGCTGCCGGGAAGCACGGTGAGGATCAGTCGTTCTATGACTCGAAGATCGCCACCGCTCACTTCTTTGCCGATCACATCCTGACTCAGGCCGTCGCGCTCGAGGCATCCATTGTCAGCGCGAAGAGCAACGAAGGCATGCTGGCGCTGAGTGAAGACCAGTTCTAAAGAAAAGGCATCACATCGTGACAGACACAAGTCTCATTGAGCAGTACGGCCCCCGCGAGTCGATGGAATACGACGTGGTGATCGTCGGCGGCGGCCCGGCTGGCCTGTCCGCGGCGATCCGCCTGAAACAGTTGGCGGCTGAAAAAGGCGTCGAGCTGGGCGTGTGCGTACTGGAAAAGGGCTCGGAGATCGGGGCGCATATCCTGTCGGGCGCGGTGATGGACCCGCGCGCGATCACCGAACTGATGCCGGACTGGAAGGAACAAGGCGCGCCGTTGACGGTCGACGTGACCGAAGACCGCTTCCTGTTCCTGACGGAAACCGGCTCGAAGAGCGTGCCGGCCTGGGCGCTGCCGGACAACTTCAAAAATCACGGCAACTACGTGATCAGCCTCGCGAACGTCACGCGCTGGCTTGGGACAATGGCCGAAGCGCTCGGCGTCGAAATCTTCCCGGGCTTTCCGGCGGCCGAAGTGCTGTACAACGACGATGGCTCGGTGAAGGGCGTGGCCACCGGCAACCTCGGCATCGGCAAGGACGGCGAGCCGACCGAAAACTTCCAGCTCGGCATGGAACTGCACGCGAAGTACACGCTGTTCTGCGAAGGCGCGCGCGGCCACCTCGGCCGTCAGTTGAACGATCGATTCAAGCTGCGTGACGGCGCCGATCCGCAGGTCTACGGCATCGGCATCAAGGAGCTGTGGGAGATCGATCCCGCGAAGCACAAGCCCGGTCTGGTGATGCACACGGCTGGCTGGCCGCTCGAAAACGACACCTACGGCGGCTCGTTCCTCTATCACATGGATAACAACCAGGTGGTGGTCGGCTTCGTGGTCGGCCTCGGCTATTCGAATCCGTATCTGTCGCCGTTCGAGGAATTCCAGCGCTACAAGACGCATCCGGCGATCCGCGCGGTGCTCGAAGGCGGCAAGCGCGTGTCGTACGGCGCGCGGGCGATCACCGCCGGTGGCCTGATGTCGCTGCCGAAGCTGGTGTTCCCCGGTGGCGCGCTGGTCGGTGACGACGCGGGCTTCCTGAACGCATCGCGGATCAAGGGCTCGCATGCGGCGATCAAGACCGGCATGCTGGCCGCCGAAGCCGCGTTC
>NZ_CADIKI010000048.1 GCF_902859935.1 Paraburkholderia fynbosensis | reverse complement strand
GCGCCGTAGCAGGCCACCCGAACGCGCTCCGCAACGCATGCCGCATCAGCCACCTCGCGGCCACCCGTCTCATCCCGGCCGCGAACTGAACGCTGGCCGTTCGCGGCATGTGCGCCGTCCTGAACCCGTAGTCAGAGAACTTCAGCCGCTCCGGCGCCTTGCTTCAACTTGGCTTGCGACGGCACGCATCAGCGCGAACCCAGCGGATGATCAGCCATCCATTCTTGCTCGGCCCGCTAGTCAGGGCCTCCAAGTGAACTCCCACGGATCGCAACCTGACACCACAATATGACGTTCTTGTGACCGTTAAACTTCAATAGTCTGAATGTAAGGCCCTGATAAGCAAACAAAGAATTAACAGGTTAACCTTCTTTCGATTGGTCGCGATATGCTCAGGCAATTCGTTCCAATCCAGTCTGCGCGTACCGAAGATGAAATCGCGGCGTGTCCGCCGGGGTTTCATCTTCAGCCGCCAAATGGCCGGATGCCGATTCGGCACGGGAAGCAAACGCTGAACGACATATGAAATCTGACCTGCTATTGCAAACCTACGGTGCCGATTCGTCTGGCATGGTATGCGGCTTCCTTTTTTCTTCGACCCGCGCTGGGCGGCCGATCGATGCGGACCAGGTCCTCGAATGGCTTCGTGAGTACGATGGGCGCGGTGAGGCGAAAGAGGCCGGCGAGTTTCTCTGGCTTCATTTCAATCTGGCACACAGCGCGAGCGAGCGCTGGATGAGAGCGCAACTCGACTTGCCGGAGGCATTCTTCGAGGCATTGCAGGAGGGTTCACACTCGACGCGTATCGAACATGCAGATGGCGCGCTACGCGCGGTCGTCAACGACGTCATGTTCAATCTAGAGTTCATTCCTTCTGAGATCGCGACGTTATGGATCTACGCGAATCAGCGAATCATCGTTACCGCGCGCCTGAAGCCGCTGCGTTCGGTTGACCGTTTGCGCGCGTCGGTCAGGGAAGGGGAAATATTCAGGTCACCTGCGGAATTGCTGGTTCATCTGATGCGCGACCAGGCTGACCTGCTGGTGCAGATTGTCCGGCGAACCAGCGCGGACGTCGACCGGATCGAGGACCGCTTCCTTTCGCAACGGCCGACACAGAACCGGCTCGACCTCGGCGCGATGCGTCGTATGCTGACACGGTTGCAACGCATGCTCGCACCGGAGCCCGGCGCGATCTTCCGTTTGCTCGCACGGCCGCCGCGCTGGCTTCAGCAAGAAGACGTGCAGGATCTGCGCGAATCGACGGAAGAGTTCTCCGTTGTTCTGTCCGATGTGGCCGGACTGATCGAGCGGGTCAGGCTGCTGCAGGAAGAAATCATCTCCCGGCTCGAAGAACAGAACAACCGCACGCTGTTCACGCTGACGCTGGTGACCGTTCTGGCGATGCCAATCAATATCGTCGCGGGCTTCTTCGGAATGAACGTGGGGGGCATCCCGCTTGCGGATAATCGCCACGGCTTCTGGGTAATGGTGTTCCTGGTCGCCGCCTTCACAGGACTGGCTGGGTGGTGGGCGTTTCGCCGGCGTAAGGAGCGATAGGAAGGGGCGAGTTCTCGCGACCATGAGAACGTGCGCGCGGCTCTTCCATCAACTCGTCTCCGCCAGAAGAGCACGTAAGAGCACCTGTAGAGTCCTGCGTGCAGACCTGTTCGTGCAAGTACGAGCGCGGCGTGCATCATCGTCGTGCATGGGACGCTCAGGTGCCCGCGCAAGCCCCAGGTGTTGCGTGCGAGCGGCCACGCAACACCTCGGCATGAACCCCATCGTGAGAAGCGGCAGACAAAAATAAAAGGGGCCAATGGAAGCCGAACACGAAGGCACACGCTCCTGGCCAACTCAACTCCCCTACCGCCCCTCCCAACGATTCAAGCGCAGCCGACAAGCAGCCTTATTCAAGCGCCGAAGCCGGCCCAAAAAACTCATAACGGCTTTGCGACTCCGGCACACCAAGTGCCTTGAGATGCTTCTTCACTGCCTTCATGAACGCGATCGGTCCGAGGAAATAGACGTCGACGTCACGCGTTTCCGGCAACCATTTGGCAAGACGTGGCTTGTCGAGATAGCCGATACCATGCGCGTCGGCATCGCCCGCGCGATGTTGCTCATAGCAATAGAAGCGCTTCAACTGCGGATAGCGCGCAGCCAATGCGTCGATCGCCTCACGGAACGCATGGACCCCGCCATGCCGCGCCGAATGGATAAAGTGCACCGGACGATCGGTATCCAGCGCGGCTTGCAGCATCGCCAGCGTAGGCGTGATGCCCACGCCGCCGCTGATCAGCACCAACGGCTTGTCGGTATGTTCGAGCTTGAAATCGCCGGCCGGCGCGAACAGTTCTATCGCGTCGTTCTCGTTGACGCGCGTATGCAGATAGTTCGATACCTTGCCGTTTGGTTCGCGCTTCACGCTGATGCGGTATTCCCGTCCATTCGCCATGGCCGAGAGCGAATAATTGCGGCGCACTTCTTCGCCATCGATGACCAACCGCACGCCGATGTACTGCCCAGGATGAAATGCGAGCAACTCGCCGCCATCGTCGGGACGCAAATAGAACGACGTGATCTCATCGCTCTCACGCACTTTGCGCGCGACCCGGAACAGACGCGTGCCGCGCCATCCACCGGGCGCCGCTTCCCTTTCGGCATAGATCTGTTCTTCGAGCCCGCTCAGAAGATCGGCGAGTTGCTGGTAGGCAGCGGCCCATGCTGCAATGACCGCGTCGGTTGCGATTTCCGCGCCGAGCACTTCGCGGATGGCCCGCAGCAGGCATTGCCCGACGATCGGATAATGCTCCGGCAGGATATTCAGCGAGACGTGCTTGTTGATGATCTGCGCGACCAACCCACCGAGCCGGTCGAGTTGATCGATATGACGTGCGTACATCAGCACGCCATTGGCCAACGCGCGCGGTTGCGCGCCGCTTGCCTGGTTCGCCTGATTGAACATCGGGCGCACTTGCGGATATTCGCGCAACATCAGGTTGTAGAAGTGCGTGGTGAGCGCCTCGCCTCCGCTTTCGAGCAGAGGAACGGTTGCTTTGACAATGGCGCGGTGTTCGGCGGAAAGCATATGAAATCCTTGAGGTGAGGGGTTATTCGACTGGCCTGCAAACCGCGACTTACCATCCACGATTCGTGCCAGGTATAAAATGCAGTTAAATCAAAGATCTGGAAACGAACATGGTCGATTCGACCCTAGTCAAAAAGACTCCTGACGGAGTCGATTTGACTGCCGAGGCACTGCTCGACGCGCTGACGCCGCTGATCCTCGACCTATCGCGCGATCTGTCCGATCGCGAACGCTATCGCCGCTTGCTCAGCAGTCTGCGCACGCTGTTTCCGGGCGATGCCGCCGCGCTATTGCGTCTCGAAGGCGACACGCTCGTGCCGCTGGCAATCGATGGCCTGAGCAGCGATACGCTCGGACGGCGCTTTCGGGTCGGCGATCATCCGCGCTTCGAACGTTTGCTGTCGCGGCCCGAGCCGACGCGCTTCGCGGCCGATTCCGATTTGCCCGACCCCTACGACGGCCTCGTGCAAGGCGTGCCCGGCAAGCTCGAAGTGCACGACTGCCTCGGCTGTCCGCTGTTCATTCGCGGTCGCCCTTGGGGCCTGCTTACGCTCGATGCACTGGACCCGGCCCGCTTCGACGCGATCGACATGGCCTCGCTGCGTGCGTTTCTCGGCCTTGCAGCCGCGACGGTGAGTGTCGTGGAGCGGATCGACACGCTGGCCCGCAGTGGAGAAGAGGCGCGCCTTCGCGCTGAAGCCTACCGGCAGGCGAGCAGCCAGAGCCGGCGCGAGTTGATCGGCAGCAGCGATGCTCATCACCACATGATCAAGGAAATCGAGGTGGTCGCCGCCAGCGACCTGACCGTGCTAATTACAGGCGAGACCGGCGTCGGCAAGGAACTCGTAGCGAACGCAATCCACGCGTTGTCGCCGCGGGCGAACAAGCCGCTGGTGAGTCTGAACTGCGCGGCGTTACCGGACACGCTGGTCGAGAGTGAACTGTTCGGGCATGTGCGCGGCGCGTTCTCGGGCGCGTCGTCGGATCGGCGTGGCAAATTCGAACTCGCGGACGGCGGCACGATCTTTCTCGACGAGGTGGGCGAGCTGCCGCTCGCCGTGCAGGCCAAACTATTGCGCGTACTTCAGAATGGCCAGCTACAGAGAATTGGTTCGGACCACGAACATAAAGTCGACGTGCGGTTGATCACCGCGACGAATCGCGACCTCGCCGAAGAAGTGCGGGCGGGGCGGTTTCGGGCGGACTTTTATCATCGTCTGAGTGTCTACCCGTTGCGCGTGCCGCCCTTGCGCGAGCGAGGCCGCGACGTGCTGCTGCTGGCAGGCTTTTTCCTCGAAGAGAATCGCTCGCGGCTTGGCTTGCTGAGTCTGCGGCTGGCGGCGGACGCGCAGGCCGCGTTGTTGCGCTATCCGTGGCCGGGCAATGTGCGGGAACTCGAGCATCTGATCGGGCGCAGTGCGTTGAAGGCGCTGGCCGCCAATCGTGAGCATCGTCGTATTCTCACGCTGAGCGCTGCGGACTTTGCGCTGTCCGATACGCCGCACGGAGAAAAAAGCCCGGCACCCGCAGATGTGACGCAGAAGAGCGGAGCGAAGGATTTTCGCAGCGCGGTGACGGAGTTCGAGCGTTCCGTCGTGCTCGACGCGCTCGCACGCAACGAGCAGAATTGGGCGGCGGTCGCGCGTGAACTCGGGCTCGACAGGGCGAATCTGAATCGTCTGGCCAGGCGGCTTGGGCTTAAATGAAGCACAGCCGGAACGACACCGTAGTCGATGACGCGAGCGCGTCGACGGCGATCTGGCATCAACAGAACACCATCACCGCGTTTTACCACACCCTTCACGCTCGCCGTCACGTCAGTAAAACTACCAGGTTAAGCCACGCCGAATCCCCACTTCGCTGAAAACAAATTGTGAGCGCCGCGCGGCTCGAAGACGGTCGCGGAAAACTGCACGGCGGTGATCACGCTGTTGTTCGCGCTGTCGGAACTGGGGGCGTGGCCCGCGATCGTCAACGCGCGCCTGTCGGAGCGCGAGATCGAGGCGATCCGCGAACACTGCACACCGCGCCTGATGATCTTCACGCACTCGGCTTCGCCCGATGCGGTACGTGATGGCGCGCGCGATCGGCCTCGTCGGCCATATCATGGAAGAAGGCGAGAAGCCGATGGCGATCGAAATCTGGCAACGCATCGAAGACGAAGCGTCGGCGCACCTGCGCGAAGGCCGACCGTCACAGGCCGGCGGGCAAGCCCGGCGGCCACGTTCGCCGCACGCCTCGAGCAAAACCCGCCTTAAGCAAAACCAAAGGCCCGATTCGAAAATGCAAACTTCGCGGAACGCACCGCGTCGTTCATAGTAGGGCTCTACCCAGCTAACCACGCGTATCCGGAGACTTCGCCCATGTCCGCGGCCTCAGAGAAACTCGACGACTGGCTCAACAAGGAGGCGGTGACCGAAGATGACATCACCGCCTTTCCGCTGACGGCGCTGGCCGCCACGCTCGATCGCGAAGACAACGGCGCCACGGTGCCGCCGTTGTGGCACTGGCTGTACTTTCTGCCGGCCGCGCCGATGTCCGAAGTCGGCGCCGACGGTCATCCGAAGCGCGGCGGCTTCCTGCCGCCGGTGCCCCTGCCGCGCCGCATGTGGGCCGGCGGCCGGCTGACGTTTCATGCCCCGCTCAAGGTAGGCGAGCGCGCCACGCGCACCTCCACTATCGCTAACATCGAGGACAAGACCGGCCGTTCGGGCCGCCTCGTGTTCGTCACGGTGCAGCACACGATCGAAGCGGGCGGCGAGCTGAAGATCGAGGAAGAGCACGACATCGTCTATCGCGACGCGCCGCAGGAAGGCGCGCGGCCGCAGCAACCGCAACTCGCGCCGCAAGCCGAAACGTGGCGCCGCACGATCGATACCGACGCGGTGCTGCTGTTCCGCTATTCGGCGCTGACCTTCAATGGCCATCGCATTCACTACGACTACCCGTACGTCACGCAGATCGAAGGCTATCCGGGCCTCGTCGTTCACGGTCCGTTGATCGCGACGCTGCTGGCCGATCTCGTGCGCCGCGAACAGCCGGACGCCACGCTGCAAAGCTTCGCCTTCAGGGCGCTGCGCCCCACGTTCGCCGGCCAGCCTTTCACCGTGTGCGGCCAACCCTCAGCCGACGGCAAAACGATCGAGCTATGGGCCAAAGACCACGAAGGCTATCTGACGATGCGTGCAACGGCCACGTTGGCTTGAACACCGCCTGAACTCCCCGAGATTCGACTATGCAAACCACGCAACACGATTCGTTTCAGGACATTCGCGAAGCAGTGCGCGATCTGTGCCAGCAGTTTTCCGGCGAATACTTTCGCAAGATCGACGAGGCACGCGGCTATCCGGAAGAGTTTGTCGATGCGCTCACCAAGGCCGGCTGGCTGGCCGCGCTGATTCCCCAGGATTTCGGCGGCTCGGGGCTGGGGCTCACGGAAGCGTCGGTCATCATGGAAGAGATCAATCGCGCCGGCGGCAACTCCGGCGCGTGCCATGGCCAGATGTACAACATGGGCACGCTGCTGCGTCACGGCTCAGAAGAGCAGAAGCGCAAGTATCTGCCGAAAATCGCATGCGGCGACTTGCGTTTGCAATCGATGGGCGTGACCGAGCCGACCACCGGCACCGACACCACGAAGATCAAGACCACCGCCGAGCGGCGCGGCGACCGTTACGTGATCAACGGGCAGAAGGTGTGGATCTCGCGCGTGCAGCACTCCGACTTGATGATTCTGCTCGCGCGTACCACGCCGCTGTCCGATGTGAAGAAGAAGTCGGAAGGCATGTCGATCTTTATCGTCGATCTGCGCGAAGCGATCGGTCACGGCCTGAGCGTGCAGCCGATCCTGAACATGGTCAATCACGAGACCAACGAACTGTTTTTCGATAACCTCGAAATCCCCGCGGAGAATCTGATCGGCGAGGAAGGGCAGGGCTTCAAATACATACTCGACGGCTTGAACGCGGAGCGCACGCTGATCGCCGCGGAATGTATCGGCGACGGTTACTGGTTCGTCGATAAGGTGACCGAGTACGCGAAAGAGCGCGTCGTGTTCGGCCGTCCGATCGGCCAGAACCAGGGCGTGCAATTTCCGATCGCGCGCTCGTTCATCAACGTCGAGGCGGCGAGTCTGATGCGCTTCGAAGCGGCGCGTCGTTTCGATGCGCATCAGCCGTGCGGCGCGCAGGCGAACATGGCGAAGCTGCTCGCGGCCGACGCGTCGTGGGAAGCCGCCAACGCCTGCCTGCAATTTCACGGCGGTTTCGGCTTCGCGTGTGAATACGATGTGGAGCGCAAGTTCCGCGAAACGCGTCTGTACCAGGTCGCGCCGATTTCGACCAATCTGATTCTTTCGTACGTGGCCGAGCATATTCTCGGGCTGCCGCGTTCGTTCTGACATTCGGGCAGAAGGCAGACATAGACATGAGACCACTCGACGGTATCAAGGTCGTCACGCTCGAACATGCAATCGCTGCGCCGTTCTGCACGCGTCAACTCGCCGATCTCGGCGCACGGGTGATCAAGATCGAACGCCCCGGCGTCGGCGATTTCGCTCGCGGCTACGACGAGCGCGTGCATGGACTGTCGTCGCATTTCGTCTGGACCAATCGCTCCAAGGAAAGTCTCGCGCTCGATCTGAAGCAGCCCGAAGCAGCGGAGATTCTCGGCGCGCTGGTCGCCGGTGCCGACGTGCTGGTGCAGAACCTCGCGCCGGGCGCGGCGCAGCGGCTAGGTCTCGGCTACGACGCGTTGAGCGCGAAGTACCCGAAGCTGATCGTTTGCGACATCTCCGGTTATGGCGCCGATGGTCCCTATCGCGACAAGAAGGCGTACGACCTGCTGATCCAGAGCGAATCCGGCTTTCTGTCGATCACCGGCTCACCTGGCGCGCCCGCCAAGGCAGGCTGCTCGATCGCGGACATCGCCGCCGGCATGTACGCGTATTCGAACATCCTCAGCGCATTGCTGTTGCGCGGCCGCACGGGGCGCGGCTGCCGCATCGATGTGTCGATGCTGGAAAGCATGATCGAGTGGATGGGTTATCCGCTCTACTACGCGATCGACGGTCAGTCGCCGCCCGCGCTGTCGGGCGCGGCGCACGCAACGATCTATCCGTACGGACCGTTCCCCGCCGGCGACGGCAAGACCGTGATGCTCGGTCTGCAAAACGAGCGCGAATGGAAGCTGTTTTGCGAGCGCGTACTCGAACAACCGCAACTCGCCACCGACGAGCGCTTCGCGTCGAACTCGAAACGCACGTCCGCGCGCGAGGCGTTGCGCGAGGTGATCGTCGCGGCCTTTGCGAGGCTGAGCGCCGCGCAGGTGATCGAGCGGCTCGATCAGGCCGGCATCGCCAACGCGCAGATGAACACGCTCGGCGACGTGTGGGCGCATCCGCAATTGAAGGCGCGCGAGCGTTGGCAGGAAGTCGGCACGGCGGCGGGCGCGGTACCTGCGCTGTTGCCGCCGGGTCTGCCTACCGACTTCGCACCGCGCATGGATCCGGTGCCCGCACTTGGTGAGCACACCGACGCAATCCTGCGCGAACTCGGCTACGACAGCGCGCGCATCGATGCGCTGCGTGCGGCCGGCACGATCTGAAGCGTCTTTTCGCGCCGGCGTGTGGACGACGCCATGCCGGCAATCCGAACGAACCCCGAACGAACCGACTCCCGCACGCTCATGAACGATCATCCCAGTCTCACGCTTGCCACCTTCGCCGCGCAGCTCGACTTCGACAACATTCCGCACGCAGTGGTCGAGCGCACCGTCAACCTATACGTCGACTGGCTCGGCTCGGCCTTGGCCGGTAAGGGCGCACGACCTGTCGAAACCATTGCACGCTTCGCTCGCGGGGCAGCCGGCGCGACGCAGCACGGCCCGTGCGAAGTGTTGATCGACCGCAGCCGCACCACGCCGTATTTCGCGGCGATGATCAACGGCGCGGCATCGCACTTCGCGGAACAGGACGACGTGCACAACGGCTCCGTGTTTCATCCGGCGACGGTGGTGTTTCCGGTGGCACTCGCATTGGCTCAAGCGGCGCATGCATCGGGGCGTGATTTCATCGCGGCGGCGGTCGCCGGTTATGAAGTTGGTATCCGCATTGGCGAATTTCTGGGCCGCTCGCACTACAAGGTGTTTCACACGACAGGCACGGTCGGCACGATCGCGGCGGCGGCCACCGCCGGACGGCTGCTCGGTTTGTCGCCGACGCAGATGCTCGACGCGTTCGGTTCGGCCGGTACGCAGGCGAGCGGGCTGTGGGAGTTTCTGCGCGACGCCGCCGACTCGAAGCAACTGCACACGGCGATGGCCGCCGCCAACGGACTGATGGCCGCACAACTCGCCGCCGACGGCTTCAAGGGCGCGACGCACATTCTCGAAGGCGCCAAGGGCATGGCGGCGGGCATGTCGAGCGACGCCGATCCGGCGCGCCTCGTCGACCGGCTGGGCAGCCGCTGGGCGACCGGGGAAACCTCGTTCAAGTATCACGCGGCGTGCCGTCATACGCATCCCGCCGCGGACGCACTGCTCGCCGTCGTGCAGAAACACCGTCTCGCACCGCGCGATATAGCGAAGGTGGTTGCGCACGTGCATCAGGGCGCGATCGACGTGCTCGGCGCGGTCGTCACGCCGCGCACCGTGCATCAGGCGAAGTTCAACATGGGCACGGTGCTCGGGCTCGTGGCACATCACGGCTATGCGGGCGTCACCGAATTCGAACAGGGCTTCGATGCGGATTCGATCGCTGCGTTCCGCGACAACGTCACGATGGCCTTCGATGCCGAGGTCGATGCGGCCTACCCCGCGCGCTGGATCGGCAAGGTCACGGTGACGACCATCGATGGCCGCGTCCTCAACGGCCGCGTCGACGAACCGAAGGGCGATCCGGGCAACACGCTGTCGCGCGATGAAATCGCGACCAAGCTGCATCGGCTGGCGGCATTCGCGGGCGCGGCCACCGAAGGCGAAGCGGCGCGTTTGCTCGGCAACGCATGGCATATCGCGGAGCAGACGCAGGTCGGCTCGGTGTTCGAAGCGACATCGCACGCGACGGCGCTCGCATGAGCGCCGCACTGCCCCGTTCGTATCTGTTCGTGCCGGGCAACCGGCCCGAGCGCTTCGAGAAAGCGCACGCGGCCGGCGCGGACGCGGTGATCCTCGATCTCGAAGACGCCGTGCAGCCCGATGAAAAATCCATGGCGCTTGCGGCCGTGCTGGCCGCCGTATCGGACGGTGCATCACGACCCGCGTGGGCGCGTGTCAACGGTTCGGATACCGTGTGGTTCGACGACGACGTTGTCGCGCTCGCCAGCCGGCCCGGCGTTGCGGGCATCGTGTTGCCGAAGGCCGAGACGCGCGAGCAGATCGACGCGGTGCTCGCGCACGCGCACCCAGGGTTGAGCGTGTTGCCGATCGTCGAGACCGCCCGCGGCTTCGCGAATCTCTCGGTGTTGTGCGCCGCGCCGCGCGTACAGCGCATCGTGTTCGGCACCCTCGATTTTCAGATCGACCTCGGCATCGACGGCGATGCCGAGGAGTTGCATCCGTTCCGCTCGCAGATCGTGCTGGCCTCGCGGCTCGCGGGGATCGGCGCGCCGGTGGATGGCGTGTCGACGTCCATCACCGACGCCGATGTTATCGAAGCCGACGCGCGGCGCGGCCGGCGCTTCGGTTTCGGCGGCAAGCTGTGCATTCATCCGAAGCAGATCGACGCGGTGCATCGCGCGTATGCGTGGAGCGAGGCCGAGCAGGCGTGGGCGCGGCGCGTGCTGGCGGCAGTGGAGACCAGCAACGGTGCGGCGGTGGCGGTGGATGGCAAGATGGTCGATATGCCGGTGATCCTGAAGGCTCGCAGGATCGTAGCGGGTCGATAAGCCGCGTTCACACGACGTGTGATTTCGTTGGGCGGCTGGTTGTGTGCGCGAAACGGCGCGGTGCATGGATATGCGCCGCGCCGTTTTGCTTTGCTGCGCGCAGTGCGGGCCGTGCGCAACAGAGCCGGGCCGATCGACCCGAATTGCGCTGTCCCGTCGAATGCCGCCCAGCACCGGGGCGGAACCGTCTCACAGCCTTAACCGCAACAAAACATCGGCTTCCAATAATGCCAATTCCCTCCCCACGCCGGCTGTCGCACTCTTAGCGCTACACGACACGGCGACATCGAACCGTGTCACCCAGGACCCCGCGTCAGAGCCGTCGCATGCAAAAAGGCGGCCACGCGGAACTGTTTTGCGCAAGCGGCCCAACCGCGTGCGGCCTCTCAGGAGACAAAGTTTGGCAACCGTCACAGTCAATTCCGGCGCGCGGCTCGACCGCCTGCCCATCACCCGTTTCCACTGGAACATTCTTGGCCTGATCGGCGCGGGCGCTTTTCTCGATGCATTCGATATCTATCTGGCCAACGGCGCGCTCGCGGCGATGGTCAAGAGCGGCTTCACCGATTTGCGGCTCGGCTCGTTTTTCATCTCCGCGACCTTCATGGGCATGATGATCGGCGCGGGTCTGTCCGGCTATCTCGGCGACCGCTTCGGCAGGCGCTATTCGTATCAGGCGAACCTTGCGATCTTCGGCGTCGCGTCGCTTGCCGCGTGCTTCGCGCCGAACATTTACTGGCTGATCCTGTTGCGCTTCATCATGGGCGTGGGGCTGGGCGCCGAACTCGTGGTGGCGGCGGGCACGCTGTGCGAATTTGTGCCGCCCGCCACACGCGGACGCTGGACCGCGCTGCTCGCGCTGATCATCAACTCCGGTTTGCTCGGCGCGACCGCGATCGGCTACTGGGTGATTCCGCATCTCGGCTGGCGCTACATGTTTGCGATTGCGGGGTTCGGTGCGCTGATCGTGTGGTTTCTGCGTCATCGGATGCCGGAGTCGCCGCGCTGGCTCGAAACGGTGGGGCGGCTCGACGAAGCCGAGGCCACGGTGTCGGCGATCGAGCGGCAAGTCGAGGCGCGCGTCGGCAAGTTGCCGCCGGTCGCACGCGTGGTCAGTCACGAGGTGCCGGCCGCGCCGTTCTCGGCGCTGTTCGCGCGCGGGATGATCGGCCGCACGCTGGTGGCGGCTTTGACCTGCATGGCAATCAACATGTCGCTGTATGGGTTCGTCGCGTGGCTGCCGACGTTCTTCGTGAAGGAAGGGTTGACGATCGTGCAGTCGCTCGGCTTCGTGCTGCTGATGTCATTCGGTGCGCCGGCCGGCGCGGCGGTCGGTTATCTCGTGACCGACCGGCTCGGGCGTCGCAATGGCATCGTGCTGTTCTCGCTCGTGACGATTCTGCTCGGCTTCGTGTACGTGCAAATGCGCGCGCCGGCGGCAATCTCGGTCGTGGGCTTCGCGTTGGTGACGGCGATCTATACGGTCTGCACGCTTGGCCTGTTCGGCTATATCCCGGAGCTGTTCCCGACCGCGCATCGGTTGCGCGGAACCGGTATCGCGGGCACGTGCGGACGCGCGGCGTCGATGTCCACGCCTTATGTGGCGCTGCTGCTCTACACGCGATTCGGCGTGACGGGTGTGCTGACGATGGTCGGCGGTGTGCTGCTTCTGCTCAGCGTCGCGATTCTGGCGCTACGGATCGAGACGAGTCAGCAGACGCTGGAGGATATCTCGCCCGATGCCGATTTGACGCCGCGTGGGGAATTGATGGAGAAGTCCGCGTAGCAGCGCCAGGGAATGCGCGAACGCCTGAAGACGGCCTGGCGACTCGGGCCGTCAATTGCAACCGCGTTCCACTGCGGCGAAATACGCTGACAGGATCGCGATTGGGCGCAAGCGCCGTGCGAAGCCGTGCCTCGCTATTGCGCACGCTTGCCCGTCGTGTCGAATGTTTGCCCCGTTGTCGTGCGCGAGCGGTAAGGCCGTATGTTCAGCAAACGCCTGGGGTCATCGCGGCGTTCTCGCATTCGGCGAGCAATGACAGCAGTTTATCCAGCGCAAACGGCTTGCGAAGAAAGCCCTTCATGGGCAACGAAGGCGCTTCGCCGCTGCCGCTCGTCAGGATGACGGGGACCGACGCGAGTCCACTCGTGGCCTGCATCGATTCGATCAGCTCGGCGCCATCCATGTTGGGCATGCGCCAGTCGCACACGACGGCGCTCACGCGCGTGCGTTGCAATCGTTCGAATGCTTCGACACCGTCCGCCGCCGTGGCCACTGTGTAGCCACGGCCGACCAGTACGGCACGTAACGCGGACAATGCTTCGGGTTGATCGTCCACGAGTAAAACGCGACTCATGATGCTTATGCCTGAAAAAATCGGGTTTAGTTGCGGTAGTCGTGAGCGCGTGGCGCGCCCCCGACGGCAGGGAATGCGAACCGGATGGTCGTGCTCGCCTTGTCCGGTCGAGCCGATCCAAGACGCAAGGGATGTGCCAGACGGTCGTCGCGTGAGTACCTTGGACCTGGTTGGCGTTGCGAGGGCGTGCTGTTGTTGAGTTGTTGGAGCGCGTCAACGGGGTGTGTCTGCGTCGCGGAGTGCGCGCTTGCATGGTGGAGAGTGCAACGGACCCATGCCGCGAAGTGAGCACGACGCATGCTGCGCGAGGTAAGTGATTCAACCGTTACCGGTAATCGCGGGCATCCAGGGACATGGGCTTTCGAAGTGGGAAGGGCGTAAGCCAAAACGTTCTATCTATCAGGCGCGACGTCCAACACGCCACGCCTGTTGCCTGCATCAGGCGACTTCACCCGCCAGTTCCGGCACGAGCGTGAACAGATCACCCACCAGACCATAATCGGCGACGCTGAAAATCGGCGCTTCCGGGTCCTTGTTGATCGCGACGATCACCTTCGAGTCCTTCATCCCGGCCAGATGCTGGATCGCACCCGAGATGCCGACGGCCACGTACAGTTGCGGCGCGACGATCTTGCCGGTCTGGCCGACCTGGTAGTCGTTCGGCACGAAGCCCGCGTCGACTGCCGCGCGCGAGGCACCCAGCGCCGCGTTCAGCCTGTCGGCCAGCGGTTCGAGCACCTTCGTGTAGTTCTCGCCGTTGCCCAGACCGCGGCCGCCCGAGACGATGATCTTCGCCGACGTCAGTTCCGGACGGTCCAGCTTCGTCA
>NZ_CADIKI010000047.1 GCF_902859935.1 Paraburkholderia fynbosensis | reverse complement strand
TACAACCGTGGTTTCCGGCACGTCGTCGAACAGGCCGGCAGGCAGATCGAGCACCTTCTTTTCGGGAATCGTGACCACGATCACTGCTGCACCGCGGACCACATCCGCGAGTTCGGCTGGTTTCGCGCCGGTTTCGCGGGCGACATCGGCGAGCGTATCCGGCCCGCGCGAGTTGCCGATAAGCACCTCGTGCCCATGTTCGACCCAGCGCAGCGCCAGCACGCTCCCTATATTCCCCGCGCCAATGATGCCAATTTTCATACACCCTCCTGTTCTTTCAGTTGACTAAAGCGGGACGCGCGCAACGGCCATGCCCGTGCGAGCTGACCATCCCCGGACTCGCCATAGCCTGGCATCATCCGGGCTGAGATACTGGCCGTTCCGTCCCGCAGGACGGGCGGCCTTGGCCCGACAGCGCATCGCGGGTCCAGCCTTCCTGCGGCCTGTTCATGCGCAGCTTGTCATCGCCAAAACGCTTCAGGTTGTGGGTTGGATACGGACTCAGGAACTCCAGGCCTCGGGCGAATCGACTGAACCAGTCGCGCGGTGAAGTGGGCCAGCGCTGCCCGTGTAGTGAGTTTTCCTGGCCGGGCACAGCGTGACGCGACAGGCTCGTGCCGACCCACGCCGGTCAGACGACCCTCTCCAAAGTGGTCAGTCAGTCGAATCAGCGTTTTGCGGACTGGAGCACCATAAAGCGGACGTTGGCGACCTCACCCAATCGGCCAATTTCGGCCACTCGACGCCTCGACCGTAATCGTCAACAATCGGTCTATTAGCGCTATGGCCGCGAGGCTACTGCAACATTCGAAAAATCGACCTCTATAAATTCGGACTAAACGACACTATGGAACCGCTTGTTTCTGTTGCCTGGTTGCGAAAAAACCTGACGCGACCGGACCTGATCATCCTGGAAGCAGGACTGCCATCGGCCCTATCAGCCGGCGCAGCACCGCCGACTGAGGACGAGGGAATGCCGGGTTCTATATACGTTGATCTCAACAAGTATTTCGCAGACGAGGATCAAGTTTTACCTCACATGCTGGCGGCACCCTGCAAGTTTTCGGAGGATGCGCGGGCGTTAGGCGTAAACCGCGACCATACGATTGTCGTATTCGATAAATTTGGCATTTACGCAAGCCCTCGGCTGCGGCTGGCATTCAAGGCTATGGGCCACGACAAAGTCGCGGTGCTTGATGGCGGCTTGCCGGCTTGGCGAGCGACCAGTTCTGCCGGCTACCCTCGTGCATCTGACGCGTACCGACAGCCGGGCAATTTCGTCGCAAACTTTCGATCACAAGTGTTTTGCGACGCAGAATTTGTTTTCGAAGCGATGCAATCCCCCGACTATGCGATTGTTGATGCGAGGTCTTCGGGACGATTCAAAGGAACGGCTCTTGAGCCACGAGCGGGCTTGCGTGGCGGACATATTCCTGGCGCAGTAAATATGCCCTTCGACTCGGTACTCGATCAAGGAGTTATGCGTTCTGCGGACGAATTGCGAACTATCTTCGATGGGCTTTCTTTGGCATCAAAGCGACTCGTTTTTAGCTGCGGTTCCGGAGTGACGGCGTGTGTTCCCGCTCTAGCGGCAGAGGTGATCGGAGTAACTGATATCAAGGTTTATGACGGGTCTTGGTCTGAATGGGGTGCCCGACGTGACCTGCCAATAAGCGTCGACTGATGTGGCCCAGTCCCGCTTACATCCCAGGGGAAGCGGAAGGCTCATTGGTGAACTTCAGAGTCGACTCGAGCAGAGGTAGCCATCACGCCGGCCGAACGTCCGTATAAGAGAAATGTGAGAGGCTATATTGGGTCCGGGCTGCGACCTCCCCACGGCACCAGGGTCGAGACAGCATCGTCGGTCGGGGTGCGGCCACAAAGGGACGGTCGACGAAGTGATGTAGATCGTCGACAATGAGCCCTCGGTTCAACGCCCGCGCATCCAGACCCCCATGATTGAATACTCGAACAAAGGTGGCAAATGAAGCAAGTGCTTCTTGCCATGTCGCTCGTGTTACTCCTATGTGTCGGAGGATGCGTGCAGCACACGGCGGTCGACGTTCAGTCGCAGTCTTTAGCGAACGCATCGCTGGCTGGATGCCCCAATTTGAGCGGCCAGTACGCCGGTGCAGGTCGCATGGTGCGCGGGGATCCGACCCAGCAGATCGGGGCGAGACTGCCGATCAATTTGATATTTCCTATTGACGACATCGATGCATGGAAAGCAATGGTCGGCCGTTACAAGACGGACGATCATCACATCGTTACGCCTCCCGACTACGCCACCCTGACGCCGTCGAGCGAGAACCAGTACGTTGTCGCTACGTTCTACGGCGACGTCAAGATCGGCCAGTATCGGACTGGCTTCATGAAAGCGCAGCGTGTCACATGCAAAAGCGGTGTGATGCATCTTACTTTCGCGCGTGAAGAAACACGGTCCGACTATGGGCCGAATCACGTGACAACAGAAGAGACTTTGCAGATCGATACCAATGGTGATCTGATCGTCCGGCGCAACGTGGATGTCGAATATCACGCGCGGCTGCTCCAACTGCCCATGGGAACCGGTCACTTTTTCGAGGAATACCGTTTTCCGCGCATCTAGCCCGCGACGCGGCAGGTGCTGTTGCGATGATCACATCATCGGTTTCTGGCGGTATCCCCTGCGCGTTGAAAAGACAGTGGTGTCGAAGAAAGCGAATGCGGGTAGGAGGCTGATCTTCCGGGTTCGGCCAGGTTCGGCCGTTCGACCGCTGCGGACAAATCCGCGACAATCGTGGCATCATCACCACGTGTCGGTAGAAAATGACTAACAACGAGTTGATCGAATCTCTCGCCGAAGACTTACGTTTGACACACGGATGCCATACGGCGATCCTCTATGGCTCCCGCGCACGTGACGACTGGGAGGCTATGAGCGATATCGACGTAATTGCCTTTCGGGATGCCGGTGACCACCAGCGCGTTGCCTCGCGTTGGAATGGTGTGTTTCTCGATCTGTTCATACATTCAACAAATGACGAAGCCGATCCAGGCTGGATCAGGATCAACGGCGGGCGAATACTTTTTCAAAAAGACGGCTTCGGCGACAAGGTACTTGATGATGTGAAGGCGCTTTTCGACGCAGGACCTGAGGATGTGCCAACCACTGAGTTACAAGTAAGAAAAATCTGGGCAGAAAAGATGCTCGAGAGAGCAGCGAAAGGGGACGTCGAGGGGAACTTCCGGCTTCATTGGCTCTTATTCGCCTTGCTTGAGGACTACTTTGCCGTTCGTCGCAACTGGTACCTAGGCCCCAAACAGAGTTTTCGAAGACTAAGAGAAACCACCGAGACGCATTTCAGTATATTCGAGACTGCGCTGAAGCCGGGCGCTTCCCTTGACGCCGTGCGAGAGGTGATCGGCGTGACCTTCGAAGGCGTATAGCGGCCCACTAGCCGCCGGTCGAGGTCGCCATCCAATTTGAATAACCAAAAGCTCGTTCGCCCTTGCTCAATGGCCGGTCTCCCGCGAGCGAACTACCGGTGGCATTGCCGCAACCCGGCCAGAAGCAGTCGTTCGACGTCACCCCCTAAATTCGCCACAATCGATGCACTAGCGGCCTGGCGTTCGCGCCGCACCCACCTGGTGCGTGGAAAATGGCTTTACGCAGAGCCGCGTCGGACGACACGCAACCTCAAATACGTGCGCCGTCTGCGAAGACCTGTTTCCAGATCAACACGCGCACGGATCGACGCAAGCCAGTGGGCCAGAACGGATCAGCCCGCACCAATCGATCGACCGCGTCCGGGGTATCTGCCTCTACCAGCCAGAGCCCACCAGCCCCCGAGCCTTCGTTCTGGCGAAGCGGCCCGGCAGCCTTGATCATTGACGCATGTCTGCCTAGAAAGTCGAGGTGTGCCTGGATGTACCGGCTGCGCGTGTCAGCCGCGCATTTGTCGTTGTCTTCAAATAAAACGGCGAACAGCATCGTTGCATCTCCTTTGGGATGGATTCGCTTAGCTTAGTGCGGCATCATTGCAGCCTCAATGCAAAAAAATGCCGGTTAAAACTGCAAAAATGCCTGCTCTCGACTGGAACGATCTTCAGTACGTCCTCGCTGTCGCCCGAGATGGCGCCTACGCCGCAGCCGGGCGACGCTTGAGAACCGATCCGACAACCGTCGCGCGGCGGGTGCGTGCCATTGAATCAGCACTGCATGCGAAATTGTTCGAGCGCGGGACAAATGGCCAGATGCGTCCGACCGAAGCCGGCGAAGTCGTGATCGCACGTGCGAAAATGGTCGAGGCGCAGATTGGTGGCTTGAGCGAGGTCGTTGCAGACGCCGATGCTGCGGTGAGCGGCTCGGTGCGAGTGACCTCCGTGCCGGTGCTCGTCAATCGCGTGCTGGTTCCCGCAATGTCCGTGTTGCTCACGCGACACCCCGACTTGCGAATCGAACTGATTGCTGACCCGCGCGACCTGAATCTGAGCCGGCGCGATGCCGACATCGCAGTGCGCCTCGCGCGACCTGGTGACGCAGTAGGTAACCGCGTATTTGCCCGCCGAATCGGCATGCTTCGCTATGCCGTGTATGCGCCGGAAGCCCGCAAGGACGAGGCGCTGGATCTCCCGTGGGTGACGTACGAAGGCGGGATGGCAGCGCTTGCCCAGGCGCAATGGATCGATGAGGCAGCCCCACGCGGCGGCGGCTTCGCTGCCGTAGCAGTCAACGACGCGGAGTCGCTTCTGCAATGTGTGCAAGCCGGGCTCGGGCGGTCGTTGTTGCCATGTATCATCGCCGATCGCGCGGCGGGCCTTGCACGCGTCGACCTTGACGGCGTAGCGCTACTCGAGCGCGAAATCTGGACGTTGACGCATCCAGATGTGCGACACCTCGCGCGCGTATCGGCAGTGCTGGCGTGGATCGAAGCGACGCTGACCAGCGGCGAAATGTAGCGTCATGGTTAGGCTTGTCGGTCAGCCGACGAATGACCGTTTTCGGAAAGTCTGAGCGACCGAGATGGGTCGGACCGCGTCGGTCCGCTCTTCAAACTCACCGCCGGAAAGCGGCCATTGCAATTTTCGCTGCCTGAAAACGGCCGGTCGTCAATGCGTGCTCCCGACCCTGAACCGCCCTTCGACCCACCGTCTCGACCAGATCCGCTCTCAAAACCATAGCCGTCATTGGCCTCATGTCGACAGCGTCAGCGTTGTCGCGGCGGCTTGCTCTCGCGCCATATTTCAAATATATTGGAAATATGGAAGATAAAGACGTTATCCGCGCCCTCGCGGCGCTGGCCCACGAACTTCGCCTGCGTGTGTTTCGCATGCTGGTCGTCGCTGGTCCAACCGGCTTGACGCCGGGCGCCATGGCGGAACAGCTTGATGTTCCCAACGCGACGCTCTCCTTTCACCTGAAGGAACTGATGCACGCGGGGCTCGTCACGCAGGAGCGCGACGGGCGCAGCCTGATCTATCGGGCCGCCTATGACCAGATGAGCGCGGTGCTTGGCTTTCTGACCGAAAACTGCTGCCAGGGACAGGCTTGCCTTGAACCTGGCCCGGACTCATGCAAATGCTGAGGGAGAATCACCATGAAGCGCTTTCACATCCACGTGCACGTTGACGACCTCGCAGCCAGCGTCGCGTTCTATTCGAAGCTGTTCGCCGCCGAACCGGCGCGTGTCGAGGCGGACTACGCGAAATGGATGCTGGACGATCCCCGCGTGAACTTTGCAATTTCAACGCGCGGCACGAAAGCCGGTGTGGACCACCTCGGCTTCCAGGTGGACGACGCGTCCGAGCTTGCCGAACTCGCAAAGAGGGCTGAAGCCGCGGACATGGCCCTGCTCGATCAGGGCGAAACCACCTGCTGCTATGCGCGCAGCGACAAGCACTGGGTTCTCGATCCGCAGGGTATCGCCTGGGAACACTTCCATACGCTCGGCGGCGCTCCGGTATATGGCGAGAGCAGGCACGCATCCCCGTCGTCAGGGGCAACGTCCTGCTGTGGGCCGAGCGGCAGACCCGTTGGCGTCCCTGTTAAACATGCCGGTTCGGCATGTTGCTGAACACGCTGCCCAAAGACAACACCATGACCACGAACGTACTCATTCTCTGCACGCACAATTCCGCACGCAGTGTGCTTTCCGAAGGCATGCTGAATCATTGGGCGGAGAAGCTCGGCAAGGACGTGCGCGCGTATAGCGCGGGCAGCGCCCCGAGCGGCCGCATCAATCCGTTCGCGCTTGAAGCGCTGACGAACGCAGGTATCGACACGGGAGGCTATCGCAGCAAGAGCTGGGATGAATTCACGCAGGACGGCTCACCGCAGATGCGCATCGTCATTACGGTCTGCGACAGCGCAGCGGCAGAGCAGTGCCCGTTCTGGCCGGGAAGCCCTGTCAAGGTTCACTGGGGCTACGCCGATCCGTCGAACGCGCCAGGCGGTGACGAAGGCAAGCGGCACGCGTTCGAACTCACGCGCGAAGCGATCGGCTACCGCATGCTGCAACTGCTCGCGCTGCCACTGGAACGTCTGGATAACGCTGAGCTACAGCACGCTCTGAACGACATCCTTCAGAGCTGAATCCTTTCCACCGAGTCACCCCATGAACACTCCCAATATTGCCGCTTCGGAGAAGACGGCCGCGAAACCGGCCATCAGTTTCTTTGAGCGATACCTGACCATCTGGGTCGCGCTGTGCATCGTCGCCGGCATTCTGCTTGGGCAGGTCCTGCCTGGAGTCTTCCAGGCAATCGGCCGGATGGAATATGCGCACGTCAATCTGCCGGTCGGCCTGCTGATCTGGGTGATGATCATTCCGATGCTGGTAAAGGTCGATTTCGGCTCGCTGCATGAGGTGCGCCAGCACGTCAGGGGCATCGGCGTCACGCTCGTCGTGAACTGGCTGGTCAAACCGTTCTCGATGGCTCTGCTCGCATGGATCTTCATCAAGCATGCGTTCGCGCCTATGCTACCTTCCGGGCAGCTCGACAGTTACGTCGCGGGCCTGATCCTGCTTGCCGCCGCGCCCTGCACGGCGATGGTCTTTGTCTGGAGCCGGCTCACTGGCGGCGATCCGCTGTTCACGCTCTCCCAGGTTGCGCTGAACGACAGCATCATGGTGGTCGCCTTTGCGCCGCTCGTCGGCCTGCTGCTCGGCATCTCTGCGATTACGGTGCCGTGGGCGACGCTGCTCACGTCCGTCGTGCTCTACATTGTGATTCCCGTTATCCTCGCGCAGATCCTGCGCAAGGCGCTGCTCGTCAGAGGGCAGGCGGCGTTCGATGCCGCGATGACAAGGATCGGCCCCTGGTCCATCACCGCGCTGCTGGCGACGCTGATGCTGCTCTTCGCGTTCCAGGGCGAGGCCATCCTGAAGCAGCCGCTCGTCATCGTGTTGCTCGCTGTGCCGATCCTGATCCAGGTGTTTTTCAATTCCGCGCTTGCCTACGGGCTCAATCGCGCGGTCGGCGAGAAGCACAACATTGCGTGTCCATCGGCGCTGATTGGTGCGTCGAACTTCTTCGAACTGGCGGTCGCCACCGCAATCGGCCTTTTCGGCTTCAACTCAGGCGCCGCGCTCGCGACGGTCGTGGGCGTGCTGATCGAGGTGCCCGTCATGCTGCTCGTGGTGCGCATCGTCAACCGCTCGAAAGACTGGTACGAGTGCGCTTGAGGAATACGAAAACGCTATCGGGTATTTGATGCGATCGGTTCCGGTCGCCGATCGCGTTCGGCGTCGCTCCGCCCATTCACATCCTGCCGAATGCTTCGCGCCCATGTGGAATCCCTCCGGCTTTTGAGACTCAGTGGCATACCAGGACCTGCATCATGCATCTTCGATCAGCAGCCGCACCCGACCTCGCCGCGATAGAGGCACTACTCGAAGCCAATGATTTGCCTACGGTCGGCGTGGCTGAGCACTTGACGAATTTCATTGTAGGAGTGAGGCCATCAGGGACCATCGCGTGTGGCGGCGTCGAATATTACGCCGACTTCGCTCTCATGCGCTCGATTGTTGTTGCAAGGGATGCCCGTGGTGTCGGTCTCGGCAAAACCATCGTTGCCCATTTGCTGGCAGAGTGCCGAACACGGGCGATTCGATCGGTGGTGTTGCTGACTACTACGGCTGAGCACTATTTCTCGGGCCAGGGCTTTGCACCCGTTACGCGCGACGAAGTGCCGCCACCACTGCTGGCATCCAGCCAGTTCCAGGGCGTGTGTCCCGCGTCTGCTACCGAGATGCTGAAGGTGCTCGAAGGCGACGAGAGAGACCATTGACCTTCCGTTCAGCGTCTCGTTCCGCGCGAACATGAGTCACTCGAAGGAGAACGTGCAGCGCGATAGGAATGTAGGTTGATGGCCCAGAGCGTGTCAAAACGCCTGGCCACAGGGAATTGACAGGACCTGTCTCGGCGCAGGTCGCGGCGTGTGAGTTGCGGGAACACAAACGTCAAATCACAGCCACGCATATTGCAAAGGCTGAACGGTTGTGGTGCAAATAGGCTGTCTGGACGAGAAGGTCTCGATAAAAAGGATGCCTTATCGATAAGACAGGACCGCATTCCATACGGTGGGTACAGTGGCATCTTTGAGGCCGAGCTTTGCGAGATTGAATTGGCCTTTGCTAATGCATGCTGCCGGCCATAGTGATCGCGGCGTTCCTGAAACGCTTGGAGCCGAACATGGCATTGGTCCGGGACTTGATGTGGCGATGGTCCTGTTCGATCAGATTGTTGAGATATTTCGAAGATCGAACCTTCGTGCCCTCTGGCATCAGGCCGTCGGCCTTCATCTCGCGCACAGCACGGCGTGAGGCGGCATAGCCATCGAGTGTAATGGTTTGCGGCGGCCGCCCCTGATGTTTGATTGCCTTGTTGAAAAAGGCTTTGGACGCGTTCATGTCGCGTTTCCCCCTGAGCAGGAAGTCAACCGTCTGACCCGCCCGATCTACTGCCCAATAAAGATAGACCCATTTACCGCGGACTCTCAGGTACGTTTCGTCGACGCGCCACGACGTTCCCGCAGGCGTGCCGAAACGGTTCCAGCGCTTGACAAACTCCGGCGTGTAACGCTTCACCCAACGCAGGATCGTTGTGTGGGCGAGCGACAGGCCGCGCTCGGCCATCATCTCGACGAGATCACGCAGGCTGAGCTTGTAGCGTAGATACCAGCGCACGCACTGAATGATTACATCGCGGTTGAAGTGACGGCCTGAGAACAGATCGCCCATGTTTTTAAGCTTGCTCATTATCGAATCAGGAGATCGAGGAAGCAGCACTCTAACCGATCACATTCACTGTTTGCACCAGAACCATGATCTGCGTCGCTTAGCTGAAGTGGCACCAAAGCAGGTGGTATGGGCGCCGCCGCTGCTGGCTTCATTGCCACGATGTCGCTGCCCGTCGTCGTTGCGCCGCTCTCGGCTCTCTCCAACCAACGCCGCAGCAGGTTTGCATTGAGTTTATGCATCAACGCGATCGCGGCAACCGACACGCCAGGTCCCAGGCAGGCTGCCCCTACTTCCGCTTTGAATTCATTCGTGTACCGCCGCCGTTTGCGGCGACCCAAGGGGGCATCCTGGTCAATAGTGTTCACTTGTCCACCTATTCGTTAGTGGACACGATGCTCCCAAGGCTGCTGCGTCGGTTCAAGATACCATCACCAGGCGCTTACAACGGTGCTATGTGCCTCCACTTATAGAAAGCGGCCGTTTCAGAATCGCTTACATTCCAGTGAGCACTAAAAGCGGGTGCGTCGCGGAGAGACCAAAACGCAAGGCGGATAGTGCGCTTCCCGCTGACAATTTTGGCGTATGTACGACGAGCGTTGCCCGAACTGCAGCTGCAGACAACGGGCAATTGAGGAGGGTTCACGGGGAATGCTTTCCCGGCGAGCTCAAAGAATCTATCTAACTTCACGTGGACAACGGGTAAGCGCTGCGTCAGTGACGTCTTGACTGGAGGACCGTGATCTTCAGGCTTCGGCGCGTAGCCGATCGGCGACGGCCCACGGTGTGAGTTCGTCGATGCGGTTGATCGCGTGCTCTGCGATGCGTGCGAGCGCGTAGCGCAGATAGGCCTCAGGATCGATGCCGTTGAGTCTTGCAGTGCCAACGAGGCTGTAGATGGCAGCAGCATGTTCGCCGCCGGAGTCTGCTCCAGCGAACAGATAGTTTCGGCGACCCGTCTGGTCAATGATGTCCAGCGGGAACTGAACCTTGGCGAGATTCTCCCTGTTGAAACGCTGCATCACTTCCGTCACCGCACCCGGATATAGCACATCGTCGGCGTCCTGGAACAGCACGTAGTCTGACTTGACGAGATTAAGCCCCAAGTTGTAGGCCGACACCTGTCCGCCGTTGTCCTTGAAAATAGATGTCACGCGCGATCCATAGGCTTCCATGACTGCGCGAGAGCCGTCGGCCGATCCGTCGTCGATGACCATAATGCGAGTGTGCATGTACTTCTGCGCGAGGGCCGAATCGATCGCCTCGGCGAGAAACTGTTCGTAGTTGTAGTTGCCGATCACAATGGTCATTTCTTTCATTATGACTCACACAGAAAAGCAGACTGCGATCTAATGGGCCCAAGATCCGTTCAGGTAAAGCGGCGTCGGATGAGCGTGCTTGCAATGTTCTTGGGTGCGAGCAAGGTGGCGATGCTCCATCCCGCAATCAGGAACCGAAAGCCGGGACGCTCAAAACTTGGGCGAAAGGGAATCGCCAATGCGTCGCGGAGCGCGCGGACCCGGCTGTCGCCGGGTAGTGGATGCTGTTCCGGGGTCAGCCGCAACGAGGCAACCCGCAGTTGAAGCAGATGAGGCGCTGAAAACAGCGTGCTAAGCGGCGGTGGCGGTAATCCGGTCATCCTGCAGGCCCTGCATGCGGCATTGTGACGCTTTAGTGCACGTGTGATCTCGCGCCCGAAATTGCTCGTGTTCGCATTCATAGCGCTATCGTTCGCACCGTGCATGCGATAAAGCACCAAGGGTGCGGCAATTGTCTCGACGTCGCCCAAGAAGGGGGCCATGGCGATGCAAGTAGAATCCGTGAATGAATCGCAACTCGCGTCCAGGGGAAAGATTCTTTCGAGGAAGCTGCGTGCCCACGCGTTTCCCGAGCCCGGCGGCGTCGGATACTCCGAAATCCTATAGGCCCAGTGACGAATCGACTCCGACGACAGTCCCGGTGGGACATTCGGTATCACATTTCGAATCTTCGGAATAATACTTTGTATGGGACGCCCCTGCGCGTCGACTCGCTCCATCAATACCTGTACCTTACTGAGGCCGGTTCGCCAAACTGAGGCGATCGAGCGCAGCGCGCCTGGCACCAGCACGTCGTCCGCATCAAGGAAGATCACGACGTCGCCCGCGCTCCGATCGAAGCCCACGTTGTTCGCTTCCCGCTGGCCACCGTTCTCTTTGAAGATGGCCGTAATTTTTTCGCCAAATGAACGAATCACCTCCGCGGAGTCGTCGGTCGAGCCGTCGTCCACGACGATGACTTCCATGTTGGGCCAATCCTGTGCTAGAGCGCTATCAATGGCCTGCCGAACAAAACGCCCGTAATTGTAGTTGGCAATGACGACAGAGAAAAATAGTTCATCGCGGTTCGCGAGATATTCGCTGTATCGAACTTTCATCAAGTACCTCCAGTCTGCCGCCCTACGGGCGTACCCCCCTTCACCGCGACACCGGTTTAGGTAAGCCTTCGTCCTGGACAGTAAGCCGCCGGCCCTAAGCGCTATTATTAAGTCACCTCATGCAAGCGGGCGGGTTCTTGCTGCCGTCGCTCGGCGACGTGTCGCCGAGCGAACCATCCATATCACTTTCGAACTCAAATCCAGTCGAGCGGAGTTTCCAGTTGTCGAGGCGGCAAAGACCCATTGGAAGACGTGGAGAGATGCACTTACCCAGCGCGAACCCTTTGATCAGATCAAAAACGAGTGGCACATAAAAGAGCGGTTGACGGCGAATACGATCATAGACCTCCTTGTAGGTGGGTGATGCTGTGTCCGCAATGTTGAACGCATCGATTCCGGTCGCGCTACTGCCATAAAGTGAAATCTGCAATAAATGGATGACAGCCCTCGCAACGTTATGAACGGAAATGTAATGACAATTCGGATACATCCTCACAATTCGTTCGGCGCCCCCCATCCGATGGCTTGTTCAAGATAGCTCGGGCGTTGTACCAGCGCAATCCTATAAACGTCGACATGCATATGCTGTGTATACTTTGAAAGTATGTCTTCTCCCTCCCGCTTGCTCCGAGCATATTCACGCATGGTGCTGCTTTCGGCGCTCATCCCAATCCGGTTGCCGGACAGTAATGGCCCCCGGTCAAGGCGCCGCGCTGCACCCGTGCAGTAATATGTCAGGGGGTCCATATTCAACGGCCACCCTGAATTGGGCACCCATTCCCGCTGAGCGAAGTCGATAGGGTCGAATTGCGCAAACTGGCCCGCGCGCGCCATTGCGAAGCCGCCGAATACCCGGTTGTCATCTTGAACTTCTACCGCATCACCTGTTTCATGCTCGGCTGTTTCTTCCAAATTGTCACTTTCGACGATCAGCAAGCGCAGGCCTTGGCCCGATAGCTCGCGAGCCGTAATCAGTCCGGCAACACCCGCCCCGATGATCAAAAGGTCAAACGCTGTCCCAGCTATTCTTGCGCCGCTGTACCGCTCAAAATTGATGTAACAATTCATCAGTCTATCCTCGTGCCGTTTTGGACAGAACGTTGGCCGCCGTCAAGGCGAGCGGTCGTCAGTTTGTCCGTAATGCACTATGACGAATTGGTGCGGCAAACGGCTTTCGCGAATCGCTCGGGCCACTGCCCTCGAAAGGAATGACAGGCTACGCGCGAAAAAACGGCGTGAATTCAATGTGTTGACTCGACTTATCATGGATTGGACGCGACCATTTCCCTGCGAGTCCGTCAGTCGGTGTGCGCGGTGCGCAAACGGAGTCCGCTTTCTTTTCCGCTCGCCGATTCGTGCCGCCGCGGTCCCAATGGGCGCGTTCGGCGTTAAATGACGGGCCGGATGGCTCATTTGCTGTGTCAGCGGCGGTTAAAGCGTCTCACGACGCAATAAAAGATCCACGGATGGATCTTGAGCATGGTCATGACGATGAAAAGCTTCAGATGCCGATCGGCAAACATGCCGAGCAGGTGCTTCACGTGCAGTTTCTCCGATACGCTTTGCAGAATGGGGCTCGCGAGGTGGTAGGTCGGCGCGGCGATCGCGGTCTGAAACGCGATCGCGCGGAATGCCCAGCTGTATTTGAGCCGGAAGAAGAGGCGCTTGTAGTCGGTAATCGGGAGGGACGCGGTACTTTTTTCCACGCGGTCCATGATGGCAAAAAGGTCGACAACCTGTGGGTTGAAGCGTCTCGAAATTCCTGATTCACGGACCATGTATGAATAGAGCTTGTCCGGAATGAGGCGCACCACTTTCGAGTTGGCGAGCGTTTGCACCGACACGCAAACGTCTTCGAAGATGAGACCGCACGGATGCTCGGCTGCGACGAAGATGGAGCGCCGCACAAGCTTGTTCCAGCAAAAGGCTGGCAGCTTGAGTTCGAGGATTTTCTGGACGGCTTCCACGCCGGTGATGATGCCGTCGCCAGAGTCGATTCGAGCGGATGCGGTGCCATCGGGACTGATGCGCTCGGCGGCGAAAATGACAACATCGGCGTCGTGCTGGTCGGCTTCGCGCAGCACGGTGCGAATGAGATCGCGATGGACGTGGTCGTCGCTGTCAACGCAGAGCACGTAGTCGCCGCGCGCTTCCGATGCGGCGATTTTTCGCGTTTCAGCGAGCCCTTTGTTGTCGATGTTTCTGACTAGCTTCCAGGGAATGCGATCCTGTTGCGCGAGAACGCGGCCGGCGATTTGACCGGAGCGATCGGGGCTGCCGTCGTCGACGGCGATGATTTCGAAATCGGTGCAGGATTGTGACAGCAGCGAGTCGAGACAGTCCTCGATATAGTCCTCGACCTTGTAGATAGGGAGCAGAACGCTGATTCTCGGTGCGGACATAGACAATGCTCCTGGAGATAAAAACCCTTGTTTCGCGAAGAAACTAACTAACCACGAACGATGTTGTAGGAGCAAACCAGGCCGACTTGAAGTGCCGGGCGTCTAGGTCTACCAGTATCGCCAGGAACCGAAATAAGCAGACAATTGTGAAACGGGCCACTGTTGTCGCGGCGCAATCACAGGACAAAGTCGACCAGCACGCGACCAGGAAACGAGTTCCTCAAGAGATTTGTATATGCTTCACTGCACCGATATCAAAGGACCGGCGCAAACTGGTGAGGTATTGGCGCTTCCACCACTTTGGTAGTGGTTCAGGCGTATATCAAACAGGAATCATCTCAGTGAAACCGTTTTGCCATGATTAGGCGAATATGCCAACAGATATAAACCGGTGTGAGAGCGACGTGTCGACAAATTAGCTGGATAACCTGCGCCCAAGGCTATTCGCACTAGTTTGGGTCTTCGTACAGATGGACAGTCAGAGCACGGTCGTCAACAAAGGGCCGATATTGGCCACACAGGTCAGCCTGCAGGCCGCCGACGCCAACGTCTATGCGTTGGCGGTCAAGCACAATGCGATCCGCGCGACGGGCACGGCGAATCGTGATGGCCACGTGTGGCTCGTGGCCGAGAACGGGCGAGTTGACCAGTTCGGCAAGACGGCCGCGAGCAACGCAGACGGCAGCGGTGGAACCGTTGCTACGCAAGCGGCACAACTGGCGTTCGGCAGGCACGCAGCGGTTCATGCAGGGCAATGGAATCTCTCGTCGCCTGCTTTCACGATCGATGATGTCGCCGCGCATGTGTTGCAGCACAGTCTTAACGCGGGCACTTCAGTGGACGTGACCACAACAGGCACCAACGGCGCGACGGGTGATCTAGCAGGCTGTTGAAAAGCGCCCGGTGATGACGACCGAAGCTATGTTCAGGAGACTTGCGCACGCAATTTCCCGCTGAATTACCGGTTCGCCGCGCGATCTGCGCGGGGCATGCGCTCGCATGCAGCCCTTCTGGCACACAGTCTTCGTGCTGTGGCGGCTCATCGCGTCGCTCCTTGCCGCACCACACCTGGCATTCGGGCCATGCGGGTCAGATTGCTCGCAACCATCGTCAGCTCGAAGTGCTGGTCGACGCGCTCGATGCCGCGATAGACCGTCTGCCGAATCCGTCCGATGGTCTTGCCCCGGCTGTGTCGCGATAAGCGAGCCCGTTATCCGAAAACGACCAATACGATTGATAAACCAGATGCTGAATGGGGCCGAAAGTGGCGCGAGTAACGCAGGCGGTCAGTCGTCCAACACCGCACGCCTCAGATGGAAAACCCGCCGGCGTTTCCGCTCGGCGGTGATTCCTTCAAACTCGACCGCCCGAGGCGTACTCAAGCCGCCTTGGCACTGGCCTCCTTCGCGAGCAGGCGCCGCGCCTGCTGATCGCCCTTTCCAGCTTCCTGCGCAGTTTGTACTGAGGTTTCGCTGGCTTCTGCCATCAATGCGCGAGCGGCGCTGCTGATGTTGACCGTATACGACGACGAAGAGGCGCTGGTGCTCGATTCTGTAGACGACGAACCGGTCGTGCCGGTGCGCGATACCGGCGTCGTCGACGCAGAACCCGAATTTGATATGACGGACGAGCCCGACCCCTGTACCGCACCTTGACCGACTGCCTGAATGGACATCTTAATCTCCCGATAGAAAACATTAGTACTGCGTCTGCCTATCGGCCCCAGCATGTAAGACTTGAGAAGTTAATTTTTTGAATTTTTGACGGTTCTTAAGTATCTGTTAAGGCTCATCCGAAACGCTGTTTTGAGCGGCGTCGAATCAGTGAACCAGAGTAGGCGGGCCGCCTAGTAGAGGCATAGCGGTCGCGTCCTTCCAAAAGCAGAGAAATGCGCCGGTGAAACCTGTGGACGTCCTTCGTTCGGGCTAACGGCAATTTCTTGAGGACGTCGACGACATTCGGGTGCCTCAGGAATCTGTGGCCTAGACTGTTGCGCATGACTTCGGCCCACGCTCACCGTGCTTCAACTGAGTCAGGTATGTAGGCGGGACGGCTCTGTCGCGATAAAACTCAAAGAGCGAGCGTGATAGATATACGAAGTACTGCTTATATTGCGAGGTCGTAGAATTGGTGAGCGGCGGACGGATGGGTCCCGCGAGCACATTCCATCTGTCCTTATATGAACGCCTCCCGTTTGCGACGGTTTTCGCGTGCTACGACTGTGGCAGGATGGGTTGCAGCTTTATATTCGGGCTTATTGCAGCCTGATACGCTGCGGCCCACT
>NZ_CADIKI010000046.1 GCF_902859935.1 Paraburkholderia fynbosensis | reverse complement strand
CCGGCGCAGGTCATCTTGGGATCGCCAGACTCGGCGGATATCTCGCTCGAAAGCATGATCGTCCGCCTGGCCCTACCGTCATCTGGCGTGGATTTCTTGTCCTGCACGAAATCACGATGGTGTACCGAATATTCAGGCAAAACGAACAGCACCATCACATTACTTGTGGGGTAATCCTGAGACCAAATCCGGGGCGGTTCACCAGGACTTCAGAGACCGTCTTGAACGGTCGTCCCGTCGCATCAATGGTGAGCGCGCAATTAATTCGTTGCTCGACCGTACTCCACCGCATCGCGAAAAATTTCCACTTTCACCGTTTTCTTGGTCAGCAGCCGCTGGAGTGCACGAATCTGCTTCATTGCGTCGTTCGGGTCCCATGCCGACACGACCCGTTCACCAGAGCTCTCTGCAGAATGACTTCCGTCCTTGTAAAGCTTGCGCCGCGCTCAAAGGTCTAGCGCACTATTGCGAGTTTCTCTTCGACTGAGCGCCGGCGGCGCTGCTTCGGCCGAGTGAGAACCTCGACGGGTTCTATGATGTGACTAGGCTTAAACGTGGGCGTAAGACTACCTCAAAATTCAAGCGTTATTGTGTGTCCAGTGTCTTCGCGGGGGCCAACCACTCCCCTGACCATACCCCGATCTTTTCCTATGGCGTTAAGGCCGCCGAAGTGTATGCTGATCGGGTACATGTTTCTGTAAGCTTCTGACGTGACGCCGCCTTGAAATCTGTGTTTCAAGCACGCCGTTCCCTGTTAGAGCAGCCGAGTGACGGCGTCCTCTTCCTGAGCGGCAGCAGCCCGAAGACGGAATGCGGTGACGAATCCTACTGACGGTCTGCGCGCCGATGAGTAATAGCTTTCAGATTCTTTGGGACGATGGCGAGCGCGTCTTGTGTCGAGGGCGGCATCCGGGCCATGGCGCCAGCCACAGCGTACTGGTTGCACGGGCCGCCGCCGAACATCCGCCACCCGCCAGCCTCGATCGCCTTGCCCACGAATTCGGGCTGAAGAACGAATTCGATGGCGCGTGGGCCGTGCGGCCGCTGGAGCTGGTGCGCGAAGGCGGTCGAATGCTGCTGTTCCTCGAGGATCCGGGCGGCGAGCCGCTCGCGCGGCTGCTCGGCGAGCCCATGGCGGTGGAAAGTGTCTTGCGCCTCGCGGTCGGCATCGCTGCAGCGCTCGGCAAGCTGCACCAGCATGGCCTCGTCCATAAGGACCTCAAGCCCGCCCATATCCTCGTGAATTGCGCGGACGGGCAGGTGCGACTCACCGGGTTCGGCATTGCCTCGCGGCTGCCGCGGGAGCGACAGCCGCCCGAGCCGCCCGAAACCATCGCCGGCACGCTCGCCTACATGGCGCCTGAGCAGACGGGACGGATGAATCGCTCGATCGACGCCCGCAGCGACCTCTATTCGCTCGGCGTCACGCTCTATCAGATGCTCACCGGCGCGCTGCCGTTTACGGCCGCCGACCCCATGGAATGGGTGCACTGCCATATCGCCCGAAAGCCGGTGCCGCCCGGCGAGCGGTTGGAGACGGTCCCCACTGCGCTCTGCCGGATCGTCATGAAGCTGCTCGCCAAGACCGCCGAGGAACGCTACCAGACCGCCACCGGTGTCGAGCGCGACCTGCGACGCTGCCTGGCCGATTGCGAGCGTCAGCACCGCATCGACGACTTCCCGCTGGGCGAACACGACACGCCCGACAGGTTGCTGATCCCTGAAAAGCTATACGGGCGAGCACGCGAGGTCGATACCCTGGTTGCCGCGTTCGATCGGATCGTCAAGAGCGGCACGCCCGAACTGGTGCTGGTCTCCGGCTATTCCGGCATCGGCAAATCGGCGGTCGTCAATGAACTGCACAGAGTGCTGGTGCCGTCGCGCGGGCTCTTCGCCTCCGGCAAGTTCGATCAGTACAAGCGCGACATTCCCTATTCGACCCTGATACAGGCTTTTCAAGGCCTGGTGCGGTCGCTGCTAGGCAAGAGCGACACCGAACTGGCGAGCTGGCGCGGCGCGTTTCTGGAGGCGCTGGGCCCGAATGCACGGCTCATGACCGATCTCATCCCCGAACTGAAGCTCATCATCGGTGAGCCGATCGCGGTCCCGGAGCTCGACCCGCAGCAGGCGCAAAGCCGATTCCAGCTCGTGTTCCAGCGCTTCATCGGCGTGTTTGTCCGACCGGAACATCCGCTCGCGCTGTTTCTCGATGATCTGCAGTGGCTCGACGTAGCGACGCTCCACCTTTTGGAGGATCTGCTGACCCGCTCAGAGCTGCAATACCTGATGTTGATCGGCGCTTACCGCGACAATGAGGTCGATCCCGGCCATCCGCTGATGCGCAAACTTGAATCGATCAAGAACGCCGGCGCAAAAACCGAGAAGATCATGCTTGCGCCGCTCGCGCAGGAGGACATCGAACGGTTGACGGGCGATGCGCTTCACTGCGAGCCGGAGCGCGCCGCGCCGCTCGCGCGACTGGTGCAGGAGAAGACCGCCGGCAATCCGTTCTTCGTGATCCAGTTTCTGTACGCGCTCGCTGACGAGGACTTACTCACCTTCGATCATGAGGAGGCGTGCTGGTGCTGGGATCTCCAGCGCATCCATGCCAAGGGCTATACCGAGAATGTCGTCGACCTGATGGTCGGCAAGCTGACCCGCCTGCCGGCCGACACGCAGCAGGCGTTGCAGCAGTTCGCCTGCCTCGGCAACGTTGCCGCGATCGCGATGCTTTCGATCGTTCTGGGAACCTCGGAGGAGCAGGTCCACGCGGTCCTGTGGGAGGCGCTTCGTCAGGGATTGGTTGAGCGGCTGGACGGCTCCTACCAGTTTGTTCACGACCGGGTCCAGGAAGCCGCCTATTCGCTGATCCGGGAAGCGTCGCGCGCTGAGGTGCATCTTCGAATCGGGAGGCTGCTGCTGACGCACACGCCTGCCGAGAAACGGGAGGCGTCGATCTTCGAGATCGTGGGCCAGCTCAACCGCGGCACTGCGCCGAATGCTGAACAAGAACGTGAGCACCTCGCCGAGCTCAACCTGCGCGCCGGCCAGCGCGCCAAGGGATCTACCGCCTACACCGCGGCGCTCACCTATCTCAATGCCGGTGCGGCGCTGTTGGCGGAAGATGGCTGGGCGCGCCGGCGCGAGCTGATCTTTGCGCTGGAGCTGAACCGGGCCGAATGCGAATTTTTGACCGGCCAGTTATTGGTCGCAGAGGCGCGATTGGCGGCACTGTCCGATCGCGCCACGACAACGGTCGAAAAGGCCAGCGTCGCGTGCCTGCACATGGATGTGTGCACGACCCTCGATCAAAGCGGCCGCGCGGTCGCTGTTTGTCTCGCCTACCTCAGGCACGTCGGTATCGAGTGGGCACCCCATCCGCAGGACGATGAGGTGCGACGCGAATACGAGCGCATCGGGTCACGACTTGCGGGCCGGACCATTGAGGAACTCATCGATTTGCCGCGGATGGAAGACCCGGCATCCCTCGCGACCGTCGCTGTCCTGGTCAGGGTCTTGCCGCCGGCCTTGTTTACCGATGCGAATCTGGCTTCGCTAACGGTCTGCAAGGCGGTCAGTCTCTGCCTTGAACGTGGCAACTGCGATGCATCGTGCTTCGCCTATGTCCAGCTCAGCAGGATTGCCGGACCGCGTTTTGGCGACTACCAGACTGGATTTCGATTCGGCCAGCTCGGCTACGAACTCGTCGAACGACGCGGGCTGAAACGCTTCGAGGCGAGCACCTATTTTTGTTTCGCGCTGTTTGTCGTGCGCTGGACTAAGCACGTGCGCGCTTGCCGTGATCTGATGCGCCGCGCGTTCGACGCGGCGAACCGGATCGGAGACATCACGCATGCGGCCTACACATGCAGCAGCCTCAACTCGGACCTGCTCTTCGCTGGCGAGCCGCTGTCTGAGGTGCAAGGCGAAGCCGAACATAGCCTTGCGTTCGCCGAGAAGGCGCGGTTCGGCCTTGTTGTTGACGTCATCACCACACAACTCTCGCTGATCCGGACGCTCCGGGGCTTGACGCTGAAATTCGGTTGCTTCGATGACGGAAAGTTCAATGAACTTCGCACTGAACACCGTCTGTCCAGCAACCCGGTTCTGGCGATCGCCGAGTGTTGGTACTGGATCCGAAAATTGCAGGCACGCTATATCGCCGGCGACTATGTGACCGCTTTGGACGCCGCATCGGAGGCGCAACGGCTGCTCTGGACCTCATCTTCACTGCTTGAGGAGGCCGACTATCACTTTTACGGCGCACTGGCGCGAGCCGCCTGGTGCAACTGCGCAGCAGCGGGCGCGCGGCAGCAGAACCTGGACGCCGTGGTTGCGCATCATAGGCAACTTCAAGTGTGGGCGGAGAATGGTCCGGAGAATTTCGAGAACCGCGCCGCGCTGGTCGGTGCCGAGATCGCCCGCCTGGAGAACCGTAATAGTGACGCGATGCGCCTTTACGAGCAGGCCATTCGGTCGGCGCAGGCGAACGACTTTGTCCACCATGAGGCGCTTGCCAATGAACTGGCGTCCCGCTTCTACGCGGCGCAGGGTTTTGAGAAAATTGCCCGGGTGTATTTGCAGGACGCCCGCTACGGCTACCTGCGTTGGGGAGCCGACGGGAAGGTCCGGCAACTCGACGAGCAGTATCCGTACCTTAGGACGGAAGAGTCCGCGCCCGCCCCGACGAGCACAATCTCGGCGCCGGTCGAACACCTCGACTTCGCCACCATGATCAGGGTATCGCAGGCTGTGTCCGGCGAGATCGTGCTTGAGAAGCTGATCAAAACGCTGATGCGAACAGCGATTGAACAGGCCGGTGCTGAGCGTGGGCTGCTAATTTTACTCGGCAGCGTTGAACAGCACGTTGCCGCAGAAGCTACGACCCGCCTCGACTCGACTCATGTTGAACTGTGCGACGTTCCAGTGAGCACCGCGGTGTTGCCAGAGTCAGTCCTATTCCACGCCCTGCGCACCCGGGAGAGCCTCGTTCTTGACGATGCCGCACTCGAGCCATCGTTTGCCGGGGATCCCTACATCCGCGAGCGGAGGGCACGTTCTGTTCTATGCCTGCCCTTGATCAATCAGGCCACGCTCATCGGCGCGCTCTACCTCGAAAACAATCTGACCACGCGCGTCTTCGCGCCGGCCCGGGTTGTGGTGCTCCGGCTCCTTGCTTCGCAGGCGGCGACTTCACTCGAGAATACCCGCTTGTACCGCGGCCTCGAACGCCGCGAAGCCAAGATCCGGCGCCTGGTCGACGCCAACATCATTGGTATTTTCATATGGGATCTCGAGGGTCACATTCTCGAGGCCAACGACGCGTTTCTGCGCATCGTGGGTTACGACCGCGATGACCTCATGACGGGCCGGCTACGCTGGATTGACCTCACGCCACCGGAATGGCTCGCCCGTGATCTCAGTCAATGGATACCACAACAGAAGGTGACTGGGCGTCTGGAACCGTTCGAAAAGGAGTACTTCCGGAAAGACGGCAGCCGTGTGCCCGTGCTGATCGGCGTCGCCACGTTCGAGGAGGGCGGAAACGAGGGTGTCGCGTTCGTGCTCGATCTGACGGAACGCAAAAAAGCAGAGCACCGCTTACGTGAGTCCTACGAGATGCTGCGAGAGCTCACCTCCCGTCGCGAGACGGCTCGAGAGGAAGAGCGCAGGCACATTGCACGGGAACTGCACGACGAACTGGGACAACACCTTACGTCGCTACGCATGAGGGCATCGATGCTAGCCCTGCAGTTTGGCAAGGACCTCCCAGCGGTGGCCGAACAGGCCCAGGCATTGACGGCGCTGGTAGACAACACCATGCGGGTTGTCCGGGGTGTCATCTCGTCGCTACGCCCTGCAGCACTGGACGCAGGCATTGTGGCTGCGCTCGAGTGGCTCGCTGCGGAGTTCAACCACGATGTACGCACAGTGTGTCGCCTCTGCGTGCAGGACGAGAACCTGGTAGTGAGCGAGGACCGCGCTATCGTACTGTTTCGCGTCGCGCAGGAGGCGCTAACCAATGTTGCCCGTCACGCTGCGGCCAGTCAGGTGACCATCACGCTCGAGCGAACGCCGGGTTCCTGTCAGTTGGAAGTACGGGACGACGGTCGAGGATTCGATCCTCTGGCGACCAGAAAAAGATCGTTCGGACTGGCGGGAATGGAAGAGCGTGTCCTGATGCTGGGTGGTCAAATCGATCTCGTCAGTTCGCCGGGCAACGGCACCACGATCAAGGTATATCTTCCCGTTCATAACGGTGTGCCAACGTAGTCGTCCAAAACCGGTTTCAAAAAGACTCCCGAGGGGCTACTAAACAGCGCCCAAGGGGTGTGCGGTTGTGAACCGTTGCGACCAATCCGGCGCGTGGTCGATTAGGCACCGGAACGGAACGGTTCTGATAATCGCGGTAAGCGAATCGGCTTTGTCGAGATAAAACCGGAGCGATCGCAGGTGAGACCTTGGGCGTCGTCACGTGGGGGTGTCCTGAATTTTGTGTAAACGGGTTGAGTTTAGCTCGGCACCAGACGCTCTTCGAACTGGATCCTGAAGCGGTTCGGGGCCACTTTCCAGTCGCGGATAGGCATCGTCCACTTCTTGCTCATGTTGTTCAGCGCCAGGTGTCAATGTCGGGCGTAATTTCCCCAGGGCTGCGCCGGGATTTCGGGCGTCGCGCGCGAGAAAGCGCAACGTCTTGCGGGTACCCAGGCAGTACGAGGGTTTGATATGCGGCACATCGCACATGCCGGTCTCCGGTTGGTTGCCCGTACGCTTTGCGAAATGGGCAGCGTAACGTCCCATTCATCGTTCCATCCATCGCGACGAGGCGAGCGTCGGGCGTGTTACAGCGGCTTGATGTTGGCAGCCTGCTTGCCCTTCGGCCCCTGCTTCACTTCGAAGCTGACCTTCTGATTCTCCTGCAATGATTTGAAGCCGCTGCCTTGAACCTCAGAGAAGTGGGCGAACAGGTCTTCTCCGCCGTCGTCCGGCGTGATAAAGCCGAAGCCCTTGGCGTCGTTAAACCACTTTACTGTTCCGGTTGCCATATTCATTCCACAAAAGTTTAATGCCGCATTTTCGCTTGCTATATTTCACAGCGCGGCGAATCAGGAGGAAGAGTCTTATCACGCTGACACTGTCTTCGAGTCGCATCGGTCGTTGATGTGCGCGACCGGCCCGGTATTACGCCATCAACGTGGGCGCCGCGAAGCCGCTTGCATCTCGTCGCCACCTTGGCGAAAACGCAGGCCGGGACTTCTTGCCGTCTGCGCGGACCCCGCGTCCAAAAAAGCCTCAACTCATGTGAAGCCCACCGTTGAGCGAAAAATCGGCACCGGTCGCAAAGCCGGATTCATTGCCGGCAAGCCATGCAACAATTGACGCAATTTCTGACGCCTTCCCAAGACGGCGCACCGGAATGCCCTGAATGATTGCGTCCAGTACTTCAGGACGCACGGCACGAACCATATCCGTGCCGATGTATCCGGGCGAAACCGTATTCACCGTGATGCCCTTCGTCGCTACCTCCTGCGCAAGCGACATCGTAAAGCCGTGAATGCCCGCCTTCGCAGTCGCATAGTTGGTCTGGCCAAACTGCCCTTTCTGCCCGTTCACCGACGAGATGTTGATGATTCGCCCCCACTCCCTGCTCACCATCCCCTCGATGACCTGCTTGGTGACATTGAAGAGGCTGGTCAGGTTCGTGTCAATGACATCGTTCCAGTTCTCTCTGGACATCTTGCGAAACGTGCCATCCCGCGTAATGCCGGCATTATTCACCAGCACGTCGATCTCGCCGACGTCCTTCTCCACCCTGGCAAACGCAGCCACGGTAGACTCCCAGTCACTGACATTCCCTTCGGACGCGGTAAAGGAAAAGCCAAGCGCCTCCTGCTCCTTCAACCATCTTTCCCGCCGGGGAGAGTCGGGTCCGCAACCGGCGACGACCGTGAAGCCGTCCTTGAACAACCGCTGACAGATTTCTGTACCAATTCCACCCATGCCGCCGGTGACATAAGCGATTCGCTTTGACATGTTCTTCCCTCGATTGTTGCGGTTAGGAATTGAAACTTGTAGTTCGCCTGCAGGTATGCAGCTCACGCTGCTTGGCGTGCGTTGGCCGCCCGTAAGGCCGTACCTTTCAGCTTCCGGGCGACAGATTTGCGAGCAGACACAGGTACTGGCAGCGCGCTGGGTACCTCCTCTGGCAAACGGCCGCGCTCAATAAGGTGCTGCAGAACCTTGCCCGCCAGCGGCTTCCCGCGCTGCTCCAGTCTCCCGAGCAGGGCGTGCGCGAATGCCTTCAGGTCGTCGCGTCCGTGCGAGGCCTCGAACTCCAGAATGGTTTCCGAGACCGCAGCGAGCATGCTTTCCTCGTACAGCGTGCTCGCGATATGCGAGGCGCCCCGCGACAACTCCATCTCGTACTGATTGAGACGCGGTGCCTGGTCGAACGCCGCATCCTGTTTAACTGCCTTCACATCGATTCCCTCCGGGTTTGCGGAAGAGACGCCTGCTGTGCTGCATCCGAAATGCGTACAACTGCATCATTGCGAGTGCAATGCCGACCGGGCTGCGAACTTCAGAACGTACGGGAATCCACGGAACACAAACTCCCCTGTCCCGCGGTTCCCGCGAACTGCGAATCAGACGACCGGAGGCTGCCCCGTGCAAAGCCAGTGAACATCGAGATGGAGGACGGCGGCGAGACGCATACAGGCGTTCAGCGGCGGCACGGTGATTCCGCGTCGCCAATATTGCACGTCATATTCGCTCACACCCAGCCACTTCGCTGCGCGTGCCGAACTGATGCCGGCGCGTGTCAATGCCCTGTCGAGGCGTGCGGCCAAGGCGCGCGTCAGGCGGTCATTGCCGACACTGCGCTCGAGATGACCGATACTTTGAGTATGTCGATTCATTTGTCTAACTTCTCTCAGATTTATTTTCTGCAATTCAACACCGGTTATTTCGGTGCGGGCCGAATCTACGTATTTGTCATGACGGCCTCATGACGCCATGTTGCTTTTTCGACGGCACCCCGGATGCCACTGTGGTTGGCGTTGTAGTACGAGTACAACTATTCCTTCGCGTGTGCAGTGACGCCTACACATAAATAAATGTTCACGTTTGCCGTTGCACACATACGATAAAAAGGTCGCCCGAACCATCCGGACGAGCACAACCCTGGCTTGCCTTTAGCTCGGCCTTGGGCTAACCGCATCTGACAGCCAGGCAATGCCTAGGCGGCCAGGAGAGCGCTCGCATCACCACAGCTTTGCGCATCTTCAATCACTTGCAAAAGTGCCTCGAGGGAGAACGGCTTCTGCAGACAGACATCGAAAAGCCGCGTGAGTCCGCCGTCCTCACTGTCTCCAGTCATGGAGACCATGAAGGGCCGGTCAGCGAAAGGCCTATTGGCAATCGACAGTGCGACAGCACTTCCTTTAATTCCGGGCAGGTTCTCGTCAAGCAGGACCAGTTCGAAAGCGCGGCAGCAAAGCAGCGAGAGCGCGCTTTCTCCGTCTTCCACCACGGTGGCGCGGTGACCGTAGCAGTCAAGCAGGAAAGCCAGGCTGTCCGCGACCACCTCATTATCTTCGACGACCAGCACGTCCATTCAATGTCTCCTTAAATGCCAAAACCTCGGTAACATTGATTCGTATTATTATATTATCCTAATTGTTTGGCGGCCTGGGTATGTTAAATGGTTAAGCCCAACTGCACTAGGTGTTTAGTTTAAAAATAGCAGCACGAACGTCCGTGAGTTTGCCCGCGGCCGGCCGAAATTATTATGTATGTACGGTGACGCACGTCCGTAAGCAGCACCGTTTAGCTGCCTGGTAAAGCTGATAACACGCCTTTCACGTCATGGAAACTTCACGCGACGAACCGTCGGTTTCTGCTGACAACCGCTATCTTTCGGGTTTCTTCGCACCGACGGACGGGTGGCTAAACCCAAGAGATGCTGCCCACTGCGCAGGTCCTCGGGGCTGCGCTCGATCGCCTGACGCAACATCCGGAGTTGGAACTTTCGGTTCTTCGGCTGGCTGGAGCTGTAATCCGGCAGGTGACGCGCGACGTTAACCGCCACGATGTCAAACACTTGCCGCTCGACCTTCTCGGCCGACGTCGCAGGCTCGCCGCTGAACGGGTAAACCGCCTCGTCTTTCCATTCGGCAACGACGGAGCGAGCCTCCTCGGCTGCGCGCGCACGGAAGTGGTCCTTGATCGTCTGCTGGGCTTCGTTGATCGCCGCGACGACGCCGGGCTGCATTTCGGCGAGATCGACTGTGCCTGCCTTCTGACCCAGATCGAGATAAGGAGACGCGATGTACCCGAGAACTGGAACTGACCAAGGATGTGGAAGCGGCGATCGACCTGCAACAGTGGGGACCGCTGCTCGTTGCATAGGTATAGCGCGCGGTTGCCGGCCGCTTTCCACTCGACAACTGCCAGGCGCACCCTGTGGTGCTTGTTGTCGATCACCATGTCGGCGAGGTTGAAAAACTTGCGTCCGGCGATGGCGGCACCCGGGTCGATGGCCGTGCCGTCGAGCAAGACCTTCGCATCTTCGTAATCTGCGAGGTACAGCGCGAAGACCTCGGTCAACTCCTGGCATACCGGGCCTAGGCGGGACGGCATTGACCGCTCTGCGTGGACGATTTGTCCTGAAATGAAAGAACAGATAGCCACAATTAATGGAATTGGACTATTTATTGATTGGGAGCCAAAACTGGCGAGCTTCGGCATGCCCTGCGGCGATACGGCCAAAGTTCCTGATATTGCCCGGAGAGCCAAGTCGACAGGCAAATTTCGGCCCACTTCGGTCAGACGACATTCTCCGAAGCGGTCAATCAGTCGAACCAAGGTTTTGCGGACTGGAGCGCCATAAAGCGGACGTTGGCGACCTCACCCAATCGGCCATCATCGGACGTTCGCGCGCGTGTTCAGGCAGACATTCGAACGTCGGCTCCTTCCCCCAAAAGCTGCCGTTGAGATGCCGCCGCGTGCCTGCTCGTCCAGGCCGCGGGTTCTCAGCAGCGCCTACTGGGCCAGTTGCCAGCGCAGGATCGGATGGGTCGCGCCGGCCGGCATGACCCACACGCCGGTCGGGCTGAAGTCCCAGGACGCGTCGAAGCTCGACGGATTGCTCATCTGCGCGGTGGTGAGTCCGTTCGACGCAGGCAGTTGAGAGCCATATCCGGTGCTCACCGTACGTGTCGTCGTCTCTTTGTCCCAATAGACGTTACTTGCAAGTGTGCCGCCGACACCGTACGCGACGATACCGCCGTAAGTGCCGTAGCCCGGGCCCTGATACGACGGGCCCAGAACTGGGCCTGTTGCGAACGACTGCTCGATCACGCCGCTATTGGAGAAAACCAACCCGCCAGCCGCGAAGGATCCAAAGGTGAGGCCCGTCGCGTAGGATTGCGACACGGTGCCGTAGTTGTAGCCAACCAGGCCCCCGCCAACGCCATGGATGTTCGGAGCGACATCCCCGGTTGTATAGGATTGGTTAATGGTGCCGTAGTTGGTGCCGACGAGCCCGCCAAGCACACCTCCCGTACCAATCGACGCGCTGCTCGACGACCGTTCGATCAGGCCGTCATTGCGCCCCACCAGTCCGCCGACCGTCGCACCCTCGAACGAGCCGGAGCCCCGGAAGCCGCTGGTATAAGCGTACGTAATCAGGCCCTGATTCTGCCCGGCCACAATCCCGAACGGGATCCCGGCCGGGAAATACGTATTCGTCTCAAGTTCGGCGTTCGTCATGCCGACATTGCGAACGACTCCCGTCGGACCGATCACGCCGAACAGTCCAGCTGCCGGCTGCTCGGTCGAGCTCTGATCAAACTGGGTGAACCTGTCGATCGCGTGGCCCATCCCGTCGAACTGACCGGAAAACGGCGTGGTCGCATTGCCGAGCGAAGAGAAAGCGAAAGACGTATCGGTCGAACTGGCGTCGAGGTCTTTGCCGAGCGCATACGCGCCGCCGAGATCGAGCGCGATGTTCTGTAAATCGCCGACCGAATTGACCAGCTTGTAGCCGGTCACCTGGGTGATGAGACCGCTATACGGAGCTGCTGTCCACGCGCTGTTCGCCACGATCGTGCCGGGATTGTAGCTGCCGTTCATGTCGTAGAGCGCGCTGACGATGCCGGTACTTTTCGACCAGTCGATAGTGCCGCCGTTGATCACGCTGCCGCCGTTGTCGATGCCGGAGGCGTCTGCGCGCAAGGTCAGATTGCCCGCACCGTTGTTCGCGATCGTCCTGCCGCTCGCGACTGAGACATCGCGGTATGCCGCCAGCGTGAGCGAAGCCGGCCCCTGCCAGCGCAGGCTCGAAGCGATGCCCAGGTCGCCCGTTGCGCCGTTGCCACCCGTGGTCGTGACATCGACCGAGGTGCCCGCGCTCAGACTGCGCTGCAACGTCCGTGCCGCAGCGTCATCGATCGTAAAAGCAGGCGTTGAAAGATTCCACTGCCCGGCGTGAACGGCTGCGTGCCTGCCGAACGCCAGCTGCGCCGCCTGCGTGTCGACCGTCCCGCCGCTGCCGTCGGCATCCGTTGCCGCGATCCTGCCTTGCTGCCTGACGAGGCCGCTGTCCGCGATGAGCCAGACGTGGCCATCGCGCGTTGCCGTGCCCGTTGCGCGGATGCGCGTGCCGCCGCCCGCGAGCGCATAGACGTTCCCATCGGCAGCCTGAAGACTGACCTGCGCGGCCTTGACGCGCCCCTCGTTGACGACCGTGCCGTGGCTGCCCGCCTGCACGAACACCTGCCTGCTGCTGGCCGAGTCCTGCAACAGCACCGTCTCGCCAGCCGCCAGTTCCACCGTGCCGGTGGGCGCTTTAACCGTGCCCGCGTTGATGACTGCCTGACGGGCGATCAGGAACACATCGCCGCCGCTGGAACTGATCCTGCCGAGGTTGATCACGCTCGCGTCCGACTTGCCCGACAGCGTCAGTGCATCGCCGCCTTTGATGAAGGCGTCGTTGCAGATACCCAGGGTGGACGCGACGAAACGTCCGCCCGTGCTGACGACGCCCGCGGGTCCCACGAGGATGCCTTGCGGATTGATCAGGTAGAGGCTGCCGGTGGCGGTGAGCTTGCCGAGAATCGATGACGGATCGCCGCCCGTTACACGGTTCAGCGTCGCGCCCGACCCGTTGTTGAAGGCGACGGTGTTGCCGTTGCCGATCGAGAAGCTGTGCCAGTCGATCACGCCGCGGGTCGAGGACTGGTCGATCGTTAGCGAAGTGGTGCCGCTGCTGATCGCGCCCTGGCCCCGGACGAAGGCGCCGCCCTGCGGCAGCGGTCCGGCCGCGTGGGCCATCGGCACGCACCACGCGGCGAGCGCAAGCGGCACCCATAGCGCAAGCGGCAGCGGGCGCAGGACACGCTTCCACGCGGCAGGCGGGGACCGAGGCGCGATGCGTGCCGGGCCGGCATACGCCAGCGTAAAGGTCGGCCCGTTGCGCGGGGGTAGCGGCGACTGGATCGCCAGTCTGATTGAATGACGCGACATGATCCCTCCCGAAACGTGGTTCGTGGAAAGTCGTTGTCGCGGAACGCAGGTTGTTGCGACCAGGCAAGGCGCGAAGGCCGCCATACCGCACAACACAGCCTCATGGTAGCAGCGCGTTTCAAAAGACCAACGGGTATTTGCGCATGCACCCGGTGCTTGCTGGTACCTCATCAAGCGGGGATGTGTGCGGTCGCCGCGGCGGCAGGAATGGGCGTTCAACGCCGGAAAGCCGCCGTTAGGCTGGTGCGGGATCCAACGGCCGGATCGGGTCGGGAGTACGCATTGACGACCGGCCGTTTTCAGGCAGCGAAAATTGCAATGGCCGCTTTCCGGCGGTGAGTTTGAAGAGCGGACTGACGCGGTCCGACCCATCTGTGCCGTTCGGACATTGGTCTGCTCAACGTCAGCTTCCAGTTTGGTTCGAGACGATCGCACTGTCGCGCATCCAGTGAAATAAAGCGCTGTGATGGAGCAATGAGCCAGGTGCAGGCGTTGGTTTCCTCGCGACCGACAAATCAGGCTTCGGGCATCCAACGGTTTTGCTAGGCGAGCGCGTGCCGGCTGAAGCTCATCCTCCCATTCAACTTACCTGGCGAGCGGTGACAGTCTTTTGTCCGCCGTCGGCGGGCGCACGGCCCACTATTGAATCAATCTGCGGCGTCAAAACCAAACGACTCACGCGTGATGCGCGGCGCTGCCTCGCGGTTCGATCCGTGCGGGAGGACAAAGTGTCGCGCTCTATTGAAAAGTGGTTAAGCCAAAGCCGGGTAATCGCCGCGCTTATGCTGATGCTGGCGTTATCGTTTGTGACCAATGCCGCGCACGCGGTTTTTCCCGAGGCCGCTGCTGTACCCGCTGCAGCCGCCGTTGGCCAGCGGGTTGCGTGCCAGGCCACCTTCACGACCAAGCCGCAGCCGACGCTACCAAAGCATTTTACCGAGCACATTTTGTACAGTGGCTGTCTCAACCAGCCGACGGCGATAGGCTTTACTCGGGACAAGACTCAAGTTTTCGTCGCCGAAAAAGGGGGCAAGGTTTGGAAATGTGATTTGTCGTCAACCCCTACCTGCTTGTTATTTGCCGACCTGAGCGGCGAAGTCTGCAATGATGCCGACCGGGGACTGCTCGGGCTTGCAGTCGATCCTCGGAACGATGGCAATGTCTACGTGCTTTACACCACGCCACCTGCTACAGGGGCGTGCAGCGGAAACGTCCTTACCCACGGCCAACTTTCCCTTTTGACAGGGACGGGCGAAACGAAGATCCTGCCCGCCGCAGGGTCAAGCAACCAGACCTGGTGTTTCTTCTATACGTCTCACAGTATTGGCGCCCTGGCCTTCGGCTCCGATAACAAAACGCTTTATGTCAGCGCCGGCGACGGCGCAAGCTTCGACCGGGTAGACTACGGGCAGTTGGATAGCGCTTGCGGCGATGGCACGAATCTGCCCCAAGGGGCGTTTCGCAGTCAGGGCGTGTCGACTCTTCGGCCTTACAGCGATGGCGTTATTCTACGGATGACGAACCCAGGCACGATAACCCAAAGCGTTGCCGTGGTTGCAAACGGTCTGCGCAATCCTTTCCGCTTTGCCCGCGTGCCCGGCACGGGTGTGCGCGTCACGGATGACCTGTATATCGGCAATGTGGGTTGGAACACCTGGGAGGCCATCGATCACGTCAGGGTTGCCGGCCGTAACTTAAACTTTGGATGGCCGTGCTATGAAGGATGGGACCCCAATAACGACTTCGCTGCAGCTCGCCAACCTGAGTACCGGTCCTTCCCGCCCGCTCCTAGCAAGTACTGCAGCGGGAAGAGCGGGATCGTTAGCGGAACGGATGTCACCCCGCCGTTCTTTGCGTACGCTCATCAGGGTTACGTTACGCCCGAGGACAGCAGGGGAAGGACCTGCGGCGGCAAGCCGTCCGGCGGAGGGCCGGACCAGAACGGCAGCGTGCTCTCAGCCATTGGGTTCACTGACGGCACGAGCACGACCTATCCCACTCAATTCAAGAACGCCCTGTACTTTGGCGATCTTCTCCGGAAATGCATCTGGACAATGCAGCCTCCGGACAACACGCCTCAGACGTTTGCGAAGGGTCTGCAAGGAGGGCCGGTGGATTTGAAAGCTGGTCAGAACGGAGACCTTTTCTACGTGGACCTTGTTACCAGTACGGTGAGGCGAATTACGCACAAGTAGCAGGGAGATTTCTGCGGCCCGTCTCGGCGGCAGCTTCAGCGGAATGACCGTTTGGTGGGACGGAGCTGACATCTGAGCGTCCGAGCGACGGTCGGGCGAATGACGCTTTCTGGCCCGGACAGCGACCAATTGCCGTCCGGCGATCTACCGCTAAAACCTCGGTCTGTTCAGCCATCTCCAGCGCGTCGTCGACTTCAATGCCGAGGTACTGACCGTGCTTTCAAGTTTGGTGTGGCCGAGCAGCAACTGTACGGCCCGGAGATTTTTAGTACGGCGGTAGATCAACGATCCTTTCGTTCGACGCATCGTGTGCGTGCCATAGGCGGTGTCGTCGAGCCCGATCGATTTAATCCAACGATGAACGATCCGTGCGTACTGACGGGTCGAAAGATGGGGCGACGCATGAATCCGGCCCGAAAACAGGAAATCTGAAGCGGACAGCCACGCTGCCTCGATCCAGCGTTCCACACTATCCCGCGTTTGCTCGGTGATCTCGAATTGCACCGGTCGCTGCGTTTTTCTGTTGCATCACAGTCGCGCGAGGCACTACGCGCGTGCCCAGGCACACATCGCGCACCCGCAGTTTCGTCAGGTCGCACGCTCGCAGCTTGCTGTCGATCGCCAGATTGAACATCGCAAGATCACGGGTTTTCGCCCCCAGTTGCAGGCGGATTCGGATGGCCCAGATTTCCTTACGCTTTAGCGGCGACTTCTGTCCGGTTAGCTTGTCTTTGTTCCACGGCACGCGCGGCGCACCGCTGTTGATGGTTGCTTCCATGACGACTCTCCTTTCACGTGAAGGGAGAGTCAGTCTGCGCCAATCGCCGATGGGCGCTACGCGACCCATAGCCGCTATTGCGACCGTGTTGGCCAAAGGTCCGCTCTCGAGCGCACA
>NZ_CADIKI010000045.1 GCF_902859935.1 Paraburkholderia fynbosensis | reverse complement strand
GAGCCGAGCCAACGACGATTGCCGGTCGTAGGCGAATTCACGCTCAGCATCGTCGTGATGCAGCAGCAGTGCAAGCGTTTCGCCGGGGCCACCCGCCGTGTACTCGAGCATCTCACGATCGCCATCGGAATTGCCGAATGCGAGGATCGGGCGACCGCCGATTGCGCGGAATATGCCGACCGGTTTTCCGGGACCGTCATCGACGAAATCGAAGCCGGGTTGGCGCACCAGAACGGGCTTGCCGTCGCGCACTTCGTACTTCAGCTTCTCTTCTGTGCCCACCACCCTGTCGGGCGGAATACCGTAGGCTTCGGTCACCCACACGCGCATGAATTCAGCCGTGCCGCCCGAGACGATCCAGATTTTGAAACCATTCGCCCGCAACAAATCGAGCAGTTCGAGTTGTGGCTGATACACCAGTTCGGTGTAGGGCCGATTGAATGTTGGGTGCTTCGCACTCGCGAGCCAGTTGCGAATCGACTGGTCGTATTCGTCGGTCGTCATGCCACTGTTGGCGACCGCGATCATCTGAAGAAGCGCCTTGCGGTTCTGCGCGAGAGCCGCAGTGTCGTGCGCGAGAAACGCCCTGAACGCGGGATTTTTCTGCCAATCCGGATGCCGGGGCGCGGCGGCCTTCAATTGTTCGATCATGAACGACAACTGGAACGGCATGGGCTGCTCGCTCCAGAGCGTACCGTCGTTATCGAATACCGCGATGCGTGCCTCCGGCGGCACATAGGTAGTGGACCCTTCGCGCGTTATGTCGGCGAAGAACTTGAGGATGGCGGCACGCGCCGCGCCGTCCTGCCACGAGGGCAACGCCGCTGCCGATGGCTCATTGGAAAGCGTCTGCTGCGTGGCCGCTGCCGGGGTCCCCGCCGATGGTCCTTCGTGACTGGCACAGGCGCCCAAAACCACGCACGCGAAAACGAGGACTCCCGTCAGCCGTCGCGACCACAAGTAATCTTTGAAGAAGCGCATTGATATCCCCGGCCGCTGAAAAGTACGCAGACTGCGCATTGCCGCGTCCGGACAATCGATGCGTTCCGATCGTCCGGCGCGTTCAGCCCATCAGTTCCCGCTTGGCATCGGAATGTTGAAGCCATTCTTTTGCAGTTCGTCGCGGATATAGCTGAGTCGTTGATATTGGGTCAGCGTAATCGGGCCCGAATAGCCTTCGCTCTGCAGCTTGCGCGGCGGATACTTCACATAAGTCTGCATCATATCCTTGACGGCGGCGTTGAACGCCACCAGCGTCCAGGTGTGTTCCGTGTAGTTGTTCATAAAGATGTCGTAGCGCTCCTGAGGATCCTGATAGAGATCGAACACTTGCGGAACCGTCGCCACATAACTCTCGGGCCCCTTCCAGCCGAGGTTTGTGTCTACGGCGAGGCCACCGGTGTCCGCGCCTCCGTCGCCGCGAAGATTGAACACCGCCTTGAACTGACCGACGCGCACCGCCCCCGGTGTCAGCTCGTTTTCGGTGAAATAGAACCACGCGGTGCGCTTGCTCTTTCCTGTGCCAAACAGCACCGGCGACATGTCATAGCTGTCAAAGATGATTGGCTTGCCTTCGCGATCATTCTTGGGCAGGTCGACGCTGGCCATTGCAGCGAACGTCGCCATGAAGTCAAGTCCGCCCAGGATGTCGTAGTTTCGCGTGTGCGGCTTGATCTTGCCGGGCCACCAGGCGATAGCCGGCACGCGCGTACCGCCTTCCCGGTCGGTTCCTTTGGTGCCGCGAAACGGCGTATATCCCGCGTCCGGATACACGTCCTGCCATGCGCCGTTGTCCGTCGTGAAGAAGACGAGCGTGTTCTTGTCGAGCCCCTTCTCGCGCAACTTGTCCAGGATATGTCCAACACGTGCATCCAGTTCAACGAGCGAGTCCGCGTATTTCGCCTTCGATAACGACTTGCCGATGTAGTCCGGATCAGGCATATTCGGCTGGTGGACCTTCATAAAGTTAATGTTGATGAAGAATGGCTGTCCGCGTTGCGCGGCATCGTCGATATCGTCCAGGCCTGCCTTCTCGATGTAACGGTCCACAAACGGGATGCCGACGATTCCCTTGTCAGGCTCGTTCTGATATTCGCCGTTCAGCTTGAAGTCCTCGTGCGGTTTTTCTCCGGCCTTGCCCGAAAGCATTCCCCTCGTTACCTTTACGAACAGGTCGCGGGTCTGCTGGTCCATGTCGGGGAACCACTTTGGATCGGAGTAGGTGTAGGCGTTCAGGTGATACAGCCCGGCGTATTTCATGTCGTCGTAGCCTTGTGCATTGGGCAAGGCATAGTCCGATTCGCCAAGGTGCCATTTACCCGTGAAATACGTGTTGTAATGCGCAAGCTTTAATACGGAAGCGAGGGTCCATTCCGCGTGTGGCAATCCGCCCCCCTGTCCCTGGAATGAAACGGTCGTCATGCCGCTGCGATTAGGATTCCGGCCCGTTTGCATAGCGGCGCGGCCCGGCGTACAACTCGGCTGGCCGTAGAAATCGAAAAATGTCATGCCTTCGTCGGCCATCCTGTCGAGATTGGGCGTCGGAATACCGCGCCCCTCTCCGCCACCATAGACACCAAGATCGCCCCAACCCACATCATCTGCCACGATCAGCACGATATTGGGCTTCGTGGGCTGCTGCGCGTCTGTCTGCGCCTGCCCGTTTATCGCAACGCTCAGCAGGGCTGCCGTCACCAAAGCAAAAGGTGCTCGTTTGACGGGCCTGGCAAGCGCCGTGATGCATGTTTCAGGTTTCATCATGTTCCTCTGGGTATCGATCAATGCCTGGCTTGGGTGGAATACTTTCGAATCAGATTAGCGTTGAGGAGGAGGACCGGGAGCGATCCGCAGGAACTGGATCGGGAAGACCGGCATGGTCGTCGTGCACGATGTATTGCTGCGCAGCCTCGTTTTCGCCATTTTTTCGTGGTGCCCCACAACATGTGGCACGTAAAATACAACGTGTTCTATTGCCATCTTCAGGGCGGCCCGCGCGTTGCATTGTGAACCGCATCCAGCAGCGCCTTGCCCAGAAACGGTTTGATCAGCGCCGCGTGCGGCCCCGTCCTTTCCACTGCCTCACGCGTAGCCGCACTGTCGAAGGCAGTGATGAATACCGCAGGCGGGCGCGGCACACGCAGCGTTTCATAGAACGCCAGACCCGATAGCCCCGGCAACTGCACGTCGAGGATCAGGCAATCCGCTGATGAAGCACTATCAACCGCGCCAGGTTCTTCCGCGCTGCCAAAGGAGCGCGCGTCAAATCCCGCTACGCTCAGCAAACGCTCGACTGCGCGTCGCAAGCTGGCATCGTCTTCGAGGATCACAATCAGGCCCGGCATATCATCCCTGCAGGCGATCCGCCTAGCCACTGGCAATTCGTTGCACACAAGCGTGCCTGGCACCATAAGTACTTCGGGCAGGCCGTTTTCCTTTTGGGCAAAACCGCGAGACACCGTCCGGCTTTCCCCGCAGTCGGCGCTTTTCACCCCAAAAAATCGTAGGGCAAAACGCCACAAGGACAATCAACCAAGTTGTTCGCACAATAAAACGCATGCGCTAACAGTTCGTCTGTCTTCGGAGTGTTATCCAGAAGCCGGCACACAACCATAGGGACTTGGGGCAACCCGATTTCCCCTTGGGGCAATATCGGATTCCGCCCTTTCCTTTCACTCGAATGACCGCTACATTATCTGCGCAAGTGCATTGCGGACCGTTGCGGTACACGCCGCGCCCACGCTTCTTAACGTCACCGTGGCATTTTCTCCCTGGAGCCGGGAGAGCATAATGAAGATACGGGCTTAGCCATCTGCGTAACCGGATCATTCGGTCGTGCCGCAGAATATTATTAGCGCACTGTTCGTTCCGAAGACGGTGACATCGAGCGCAACGGCTCATGGGCGCTTCGGCAAGGAAGACTTCATTTACAACGCAAAGACGAACGAATATCGATGCCCGGCAGGCGAGCGGCTTATCTGGCGATTCTCAACCGTTGAGCGCGGGCTAAAGATAAGCAAGTACTTGAGTTCGAATTGCCAGCAGTGTTTGCTAAACGGGGACTGCACGCCAGGCCCTCAACGTCGTGTAGCGCGCTGGGAGCACGACGATGTTCTTGATGAGATGCAGATTCGACTTGATCATGCGCCCGAGCTGATGCGCATCCGGCGACAGGCTGTCGAGCACCCGTTCGGCACGATCAAGGCATGGATGGGAGGCACTCATTTCCTTACGCGGACCTTCGAGCGGGTGAGCACAGAGATGAGCTTGCACGTGCTGGCGTACAACATAAAGCGGGCGACCAACTACTCGGTTCCGAGGCGGTTAGGAAAGCGATGCGGGCGTGGAGCCCATGAGGGGTGTTAAGCCTTCGCGATGAGTGCGGCTGTGATTTGACATTCGGTTCGCTGCAATCGACGAGCGGCCGCTGGCTTGCTACCGGCATCGACTTCAAGCGCGCCGACGCGAACACAACTGTTTCTTTCACTTACTGCGGCAGTGCCAGCGGATAGGAGAGCTTGCATTGTCTCCTGGCTATGCGTGTAGCGGGATGAGGTCGGGTACGGCAAAGTCCTTTTCAGTCTAGACAGCCGTCAGGCCGCCGTCGACCAGCAGGTCGATACCGGCGACTTAGCTGCTTTGGTCAGAGGCGAGCAATAACGCTACGGAAGCGATCTCCTTGGAGCGCGCCAAGCGCGCCAGAGGCGTAATCGCGGTGATCTGCTTCCTGGCTTCGGCGGCGCCTTCCCTGGACGGGAACTGCTCGTCGAACATCGCGATAGCACGAAAATTTGAATAGCCGAAATGCCTACCGGCAAAAGTTCGTTCCTGACAGAGGAGAAGACGGCAACGAGGGAACGATTGGTTGCCCTCCCGTCATGGGGTCGACGCGGACCGCCAGTCCGCAACTCGAGGGTAACCAGGCATGACTGTGTGCGCGGACGCTGCCTCCATTGCACAGCAACCAGCGGGCAGGTGCTCATGTGCACCTGCCAAACTGCGGCGTGCACTTACTGCGGGTCCGACTTTCCGATCACGCGCGCCCTCGGAAGCGCTGGGGCGTGCAAGACCAGCCGCAACGAAAACAAATCCGTGAAGAAACTCTGCTTATTTACAATGCGACTTTGACAAAACGATTTTATATTAAAAAATAAACCTAAAAAGCAATTCGCACCGACCGAACCAATGGTAATCTCTGAAAAAATCAGCACTCAACCGGGTTCTAACGTCTCCTCATTATGTCTTCGCTTGAGGGGCCGCATTTTCCACCTTTTCAACGAAACCGTCATGTCCATTGCCTATATTTCAGTCGGCGAGCAACCCTTCAGCGAAATGGAAAGGGTTTTAGTCTGTGGCATTTTGAAAAAGACGACCGGATAATCTGGGATCCGGGCCGTGGTGGATACGATGTTCGCTATTTGTACATGACCACCGCAGCTGAGCTTCGTCAGCGGCTGCGACGTGCGGGCTTCACCCGGGAATCGCTCGAACGCGAATTTCTCGAGTACAAAGACAAGGTCGTGCATTTCACGGATTTGCAGCATCTCCGCGACACCCCTGAAGAAGCGCATCGTCGCGCACACTCGGTCCAGTACGCGGCTCTCGACGATTGGCTCTGTGCGCTCGGACTGTTGCAGCACTGCATAGCGGCCGGGCAATTCACCGACGCCCGCTTCTACGAATACCGTGCATCCGATCCACTCATCGATATCCAGATGCTGACGCAATGCATCAGCCTATCTCGCTATATCGGGGAGACTCGCGATGCACTCCCGCGACACAATCGGTTCGGCTTCCCTTGTGCCAGCCTGGAATGCCTGGCAGTGGCAATGCTCGAAGTCGTCGAGGACGATGCCCCATGCGAGCTGGATGTCACTGACTTCGTGAGATACGAGGGCTCAAGGGCTTTCGACGACGTGACGAGGCGCGAAGGTCAGGAATGGCTCCCGGTCGAGGACGGGCCGACCGCGGAAGAAAGCGATCAATGTGCCGTGGAGGAGCCCAAGCTGGACCCTTACCAGCTCGCCGCGCTTTACGATGACATCTGAGCCACGCGTGGCGTGAGCCGATTCTTTGCTGAAACGGTATGTCGTCTTCAAATGCGTGGCCCCGCAGGAATGGGGCTAGGTTCGCCATGGAAGATGAGCCGGCGTAGCAACCGCAGGACGGACAGGGAGCTGTCTGCGCAGCGCCCGACGCCGGTATCTGCCTATCGACGCTCAAGAACAAAAAAGAAGCCATCTCGAAAAATAGCGCTATTAACTACTATTTTTCGAAAACATAAACTTAAAATAAAAATCATCCACAATATTTAAACAATATGCACGAAATAGGTGATATCTTATCATCGAGATTTTCAATTTAAAAGCGCGCTACTGCGTTAATTAAAATCCGCAATACACTCCCTTCGCAACCTGGAAACAGACAATGCCTTACGCTTCTATCGAAATAGCCGGCTCGACAATTAGTGAAATGTTTTACGGTTATCGCCGATGGTTTTTCGTTCGGGGTGACATGGTTGTCCGGACTGTAACCGATGCGCACGATCATTCGTCGAAACTTCAGTATCTATATGTGGTTACGGCAGCTGAATTGCGTCAACGTCTCGAAATGACCGGGTTCACCCGCGCTTCGCTCGAACGCGACTTCAACAGGTATGCCGATAAGGTTGAAAATTTCACCAAGCTGCCTTACCGGGCCGACACTCCTGATGTGGCGTCTAGGCGCGCAGATACTGTTCGGCGAGCCAATCTGGACGATTGGCTCGCCGCGCTCAAAGCGTCGCATCGTCTCGACGGAGCCGGCGACGGCAAATTTGCCGAACCGTACCAAGCGTCAAATGATTTCGTCGACATCGACCTTTTGGCCGATAGCATCTCCAATTGTTGGATGAGTCTTCCTGGCGGCCCTAACGACGCGCGAGATCGAGGATCATCCGATACATTGCTTCAAATCAATAGTCTGGCATTTCCGTGCACCAGTCTGGAATGCGCGGCAGTAGCGATACTTGAATTGGCCCCGTGCAACGCGGAATGCGTCTTGGATGTGAGCAGCCTCGTCAAAGAAGGCATGGTGTACTGCTTTGATGACCTCGCGGAACAGGCAGGCGTCGTGAGCGGCGCATACACTCCTTTTCCACACTCTCCGGAAAAGCCCACTCTGGACCTCTATCGGCTAGCCGTGCTCTACGATGACATTTGATCCACGCATGGCGCGTGGCCCGACGCTCGTTCTGGCAAAATCTACATCGAATTCGTTGGAGACGTAACCAACGACACCCCTATGCCAACGCCGACTATCAGGCGATGGCCGCATGGGTGCAAGCGGTCGGGTCCATGGTTCGCTTCTTGTCGCAATCATTGTCCCCACCGCAGTTTGGTTTTTGGACCGTCGTCGTGCGGGTTTGTCGGAGAAGATGAGGTTACAGGCGATTGCAGCAATCACCCGACTGGCACTCGAAGCCCTTCGGCGGCTTCATACTGAAATGGACGAGGCTGATTCGAATATTGTCAGCGTCGAGTCTTTTCACGAAGTGCAGATTGCCACTGATGCAGCCGATTCGATACGCGTCGACGCGCCTGGCAGTCCGCCCTTGGTCACAAACGTCGCGATCGTCAAGCGATGGATCCGCCGAATGAGCGGGCTGATCCCCGAGTTTCTTCCTCCGACGGGGACCCTTTCCATTGTCCCCATAAACTTTGCCGAGCTGTACGTGACGTCGAAGTCGCGCAAGCGGCGGTCGACAAGGAAGTCACGATATGAGCATTCCAGAGTGCGGTGGCGACGGTCACCGGTTCCGCCACAGAACGATGGAACCGACGAGTTAGTGCCTTGTTGCCGCCCCCACCCGCTCCGAATCTGAGCAACTCTCTCCCCGGCCGTCGCGGCAAAGTCGCTTCTGTTGCGGGACGAGACGTTTGTTGAGAGTAGCGACTAGGCGCGAATAGCGCGCACGAACTGAAGCCACGGCGTCGGCGGCCTCGACCAGCGGCTTTCGGGGCGCGGCTCTTCTTCGCCGCGCAAGGCGGAAGTCTCAACGAAAAGCGCAACGTTCCAAGTTCTCGGGTCAACGACGCTGTTATATGCAACGCCGTCAAGCCGACCATCCTCAAACTCGAAGTCTGGCAAGAACTCGGACACCACCTGGGACGGTAGATATTCGACGTGCACGCGATCGTCCCGCGCAACGGGACTCGCGATAGCTTTTGTAAAGCTGTTCAAAAAACTCAATCCAAGCGTTTCTGACGCGTTGCGTCTGAGAATATCCCCGGTATCGCCGGCAATTTGCGCAGGTCGAGAATACGCGCCTCTCTGAGCGTGCGCCAGCAACCGACCCGCGACGACGTGGACCTCGTTTCCTTCGTCGCACCGGCAGCCGAGGACGCGACGGGCGTAGGCGACGTTCGCGACCCTGTAGCGGCGAATGTCCGCATTCGTTTTTGGCGAATGAGTCTTGTCGACCCTGACCGGTCCTTGAGGGTAATCTTCCCGAAAGTCGCCACTGCTCGCAATAGTAGCCATTCCGCTGTCACGAGCAGTGGCGCTTAACTACGGGATGCCAATCTGTCCCCTCTGATGCGAGTCAAGGCAGACTTCTTCGTGTCGGGCCGATGAGCCAAATCACGGTCGCGCAGTATCAGCCAAATGCTACCGTCGGGCTGACGGCCGTCATTGAACTGGCCTTAAGCATTGAAAGCAGTTTATCCCGCTGTTCGGCCGGACCATCAATGAACAGAAGCGATTCCGTATTCAACTGACCCGTGTTTATTTCGCTGTCGAGCCAAGCCTGCAGCGCCACCTGAGATGTTACAAGCACCAGGCTGCGCACCTCGACGCTTTCGGAAAGTACGTCGGGGCGCTCCGGCACAATATCGGGGTCGAAGCCGTCTTCCGTCGCGTGGAAAAAGCCCCACGTTTCATTTTCGATGAGCAGAACATAGAAGTCTGGCAGGCTCAGGAGATCGTCGACCGTTAGAGCTTCCTGAACCCGATCCTGCAATCCATTGAGGGTGTCGACCGCCGTCATCCTTAAGCGCGCCTGCGCGAGCGCTCCTTCTTCCGTCTCGAGTTGCCGGAGCAAACCCGCCTCGATCGCCTTTCGCGTTGCAACGGCCACTGCCAGCGCCTGAGGATGTCCGACGCCAAACTCAATCTTGAAGTCACAGATTGCACACATTGCAGAACCTCACGGCGTGACGATGTTGAAGTAGAACTCAAAGTTGTCGAGCCATGAGATGAATTCGCCGAGCTTCTGGCTATCACCATCGATTTTGGCATCACCTGACATCACCAGCTTTTGCATGGTGGTCGAGCCAAGCATCACGTTGTTCAGGTTGGCGCGCGTCATCGTGATCGAGGCATTCGCGGAGTTGGATGTTTTCCCTTTCGAATAGTGAATCGCACTGTTTTCCACGCCGACTACGTAATTTTCCTTCGTGTCGGTCAGCGTGAGATTGAGCAATATCGACTTGCCGGCCGCACGGTCGCCATTCAAACGAATGCCGAGGAAGTCGAGAAACATATCGAGGGGCATCGCACGAATCGTGTCGGGGCTCTGAGGCGCAGGCGCGGGAACCTTCTTGATACCAACGCGCAGTTCCTGTGCTCCTGTTAGATAAAAGTTTCGCCACGAAGCCGACTCGGACTGATAGCCGAGCTGCTCGTAAGCGTCCGCCAGCATCTGCTTTGCCGCCGTATTCTGCGGGTTGCTGAACACGACGTGATTTACGACCTCGGCGACCCAACGGTATTCGCCCTGGTCGTAATAGGCCTGTGCCTTACTCAGAACGGCAGCGGCGCCACCCATGAATTCGACATAGCGCTTGCCGCTCTCCACGGGTGGCAGGCGATGCAGATTCGCGGGCACGCCATCGAAGAAGCCAAGACGCAGGTTGTATTGCGCGACGACGTCGTGATAAACCGTGCCGTAGTAGCTCCGGCAGTACCAGCGTTTCGCAAGACTGTCCGGCAAGCGGATCTTCTCGCCAATTTCAAGGGGCGTAAGCCCCGAATTGGCGAGACGCATGGTCTGGTCGTGCAGATAGCGGTACATATCGCGCTGGGCACCGAGGAACGACAGGATGCGGTCGTTGCCCCAGGTCGGCCAGTAGTGCGATGCAAACAGCACTTGCGCATCGTCACCGAACATGTCGATCGAAGCTTGCAGGTATTTAGACCAAAGCAATGCATCCCGCACCTTGGCGCCGCGCAGGGTGTACAGGTTGTGCAGCGTATGCGTCGCATCTTCCGCCGCGCAGAATGCCTTGAACTTTGGCAGATAGAACATGAATTCTGACGGTGCCTCGGACTCGGGCGCCATCAGAACAGTCAGTTCCACGCCGTCGAGTGTCATGGTCTGCCCGGTCTTCTCGGCGAACATCGTCGGCGTGATCAGGGTGATCGTGCCGACCGACGTTGTCTTGCCAAGCCCACCATCGACACCTCCCGTGGGATTTCGCGTCAGGAGTGAGCCATACATGTAGCTTGCCCGCCGTCCCATTGCATTGCCGGCAATGATGTTTTCACCCACTGCCGCCTCAGTGAAGCCGGCTGGCGCCACGATCTTCACCTTGCCTGCGCTCACGTCCTCCTCACTGACGAGGCCGCGCACGCCACCATAATGGTCTACGTGGCTATGCGTGTAGATGACGTGCGTAATGGGCTTGTCGCCCAGATGCGGAATGACCAACTCCTTCCAGACAACCGTTGCGACGTCCTCGGTGACGAACGGGTCAATCACGATGTAGCCCTGGTTGCCGCGAATGATGCTCATCACGGACAGGTCATAACCCCGCACCTGCCAGATGCCATCGACCACCTGAAAGAGGCCGTGATGCATGTTGAGCTTGGCATTACGCCAGAGACTCGGATTGACCGTCGGTGGGGCGTTGTTTTCCGGTCCCCCTTTAACGAAGGCGAATTGTCGCAGGTCCCACGCGGGAAAATTGCCTTTTCCCTTGATGATGACCGGCTCAGGAAGCGTTGCGACCAGACCGCGGCTGGCGTCCTCGAAATCCTGTGCGTCGGCGAACGAAAGGAACTCGGCGTATTGTCTGTTGATGTCGAGGGTTGCCGGCGTCGCCGGTTTGTTGGTCGCACTGGTAGCCCGCGCAGCCGCCGTTTGCGCCAGCGCTTCTCCCATGACGCCGGACAAGCCGGTCGCGGCTCCGGTGACGGCCACATTCTTCAGAAATGCTCTACGAGTACCGGGCTCTGCGGGTTCTTTCGGGTCAGACATGACGGCCTCCAGTTTGGGAGTGTGTAACCTCTCACGCTGTCAAAGAATCACTTAGCCTGACCCATTTGACCATTAGGGTAAAGGGCAAGCGAGTTGCCCGCAGGGGCAACTACACCAAGCATATGGTCGGGGATATTGAGGAAAACGAAGGGCGCGCGGCAAAACGACCGCTCGTCAACTATCAGCGTCGTGCGCCAAACAGAACTCAAGGGCGGTTCATGGCCGAACTGAGCCAAAGACTCGCCTTGTAGCATGAACAGAGTTGGCGGAGTCGGCTCGGTCGCAAGTTCGCCACCCTGCACTGTCATGGTGGACTCGACGAGAGTGATTCAAACGTAGCCGTGCGGCAAGCGAGATTCGTGCCGAATTGAAAGACACCGCAAAACGCGATGGAGAGCGTGTCATAGTTATTGGCCACCGCAAGATCGTGTAGTTCCTCGTGGTTACCGCCGGACTACGGCACGACGTTGTTCTCGCTTTTCACGCCGCGTCGAGCTGACGAAGGCCGGGCGGTCGCTGCGTGAAAGCAGGAAAACTCGCCGAACGTACTGGACTTCGTTTGGTTTTCGCGGCTTCAGCGAGCGGCGTGGTGCCGAGCGCCCGCTCCGTCCCGCAAGCCATGGGTCATTCGAGTTCGACGCCGCGCAACTCGGGAATCAGAAACAGCGTCGCCACTATGTCAATGAGGTAGATACTGGCGAGCAGCGCAATCGCGGTGCCGAACGAGTAGTGCGCCGCCAGCGCACCGATGGCAAGCGGTCCGAAACCGCCAACCGCACGGCCGATGCTCCACAGAACGTTCTGTGCTGTGCTGCGGGCATGGGTGGGGTACAACTCGGCCATCAGGGCGCCATAACCACCCATCATGCCATTGACGAAAACGCCCATAAAGATGCCGCCGATCAGCAGCGCATCGGGCGACCTTAGCGTCGAGTAGATCAGCACCATGACGAGCGCGCCGATCTGGTAGCCGATGAAGGCCGGTTTGCGTCCGACGCGGTCCGCAACCTGTCCGAAGATCCAGATGCCGACCAGCATGCCGATAATTGAACTGCCTGTCCATATAGCGGATTTCCCCAGCGTGTAGCCGAACGTCTTCGACAGATAGGCAGGCATCCACACGATCATTGCGTAGTACCCGAAGTTTTGCACCGAGCACAGAATGATGACGCCAATACTGCGGCGTATGGCGGTGGCGTCGCGAAACAGCGTCTTGACCGGGAACTCGCGTTTGACCGAAGCCGCCTTGCGCACGAACAGTTGCGATTCGCCGATCGCCTTGCGGATGATGAACGACCCGACAGCAGGAAAGAGCCCGACCACGAACATGCCGCGCCAGCCGATATGCGGCAGCAACAGCGGTGTGACCACGGCCGCTGCCAGCACGCCGGCTTGCCAGCCCATGCCGACATACGACGAGACGCGGCCGCGCTTTTCGGCCGGCCACGCCTCGATGGCGAGCGCCATGCCGATGCCGAACTCGCCACCCAGCCCCACGCCGGCAACGAAGCGATAGGCAAGCAGATCCCAGTAGCTGGTGGCGAGCGCGCACAAACCGGTGAACAGTGCGAACACCAGAATGGTATAGGTCAGAACCTGCACGCGGCCGAGATAGTCGCTGAGAATGCCGAAGCCGATGCCGCCCAGGACGCCGCCCACCAGCGTCCACGTGACGAGCGAGCCGGCTTGTGAACTCGTCAGCCCAAGGTCGGCGGAGATGAGGCTGAGCATGAACCCGAGGATCAACAGATCAAAGCCGTCCATCGCATAACCGGAGACGGCTGCGATTAGCGCACGCGCAGGGCGGTGCAGGTCGGTGGACGAAGGCGATTGACGCGGTGCGGCCACGTCGTCGGTCGAGTCTAGTGCGGCTGTGCCGTCTGATTTATAGCGTGTCACGAGAAAGATTCCCTGATGTGGCGAGTGGTCGGCGCGATGCCGATATATGGCGCGTCAGTCCTTGTAGGGCAGCGGCGCGCCAGCGCCGGTGCGTTCGACGATCAGACCGTAGTGTTCGGGCCGGCGGTGTTTCGCAAAGTTGAAGACGTGTTCCCGGAAGGTGTCGCCCAGTGCGAGGTCAACGTTTGCGAAGATCACTTCGTCGCTTTCGCTGGCGCTCTGTGCCACGATCTCGCCCGACGGCGCCACGATCACCGATCCACCGATCATGTGGAAGCCGTCTTCCGCACCGCACTTCGCCGCGGCGCCGATCCACATCGCGTTCTGATAGGCGCTCGCCTGCAGTGAAATCAGGTGCGTGTGCATGCGCAAGTGCGGCGGTTCGTTCCAGTGGATGTTCCAGGACGGCGTGTTGTAGCCGAGCACGCCGAGTTCGGCGCTTTGCAACGACATCACGCGCCAGGTTTCCGGCCAGCGGCGATCGTTGCACAGGCACATGCCGACCTTCGTGCCGAATGCTTCGAATACGGGAATGCCGCGATCGCCGACTTCGAAAAACTTTTTCTCGAGATGCTGAAACGGCGCATCGGGTTTATGATCGGCGTGGCCGGGCAAATGAATCTTGCGGTATTTGCCGATCACCTTTGCGGCTTTGTCGACCAGCACGGCGGTATTGAACCGGAGTCCGTCAGGCGTGATTTCCGCATAGCCGAGATAAAAACCGATGCCGAGTTCGCGGGCAGCATCGAACAGCGGCTGCACATGAACATTCGGCATGGACCGTTCGAAAAAGCGTTCGACCGCTTCTTCCTCGCTCATCCAGTAGCGCGGGAAGAAGGTTGTCAGCGCCATTTCGGGGAACACGACCAGGTCGGCATTGCGGCTTTTCGCTTCGCGCAACATGTCGACGAGGCGCGCGACGACAGCTGCGCGCGTGTCGGCCAGATGGACGGGTCCCATTTGCGCGACGGCGAGACCGAGTTTGCGAGCATGGCTCATGAGTACCTCTTGCTGAAAATGAATGGGGATGTGCAGCGTTTACTTCTGCTCGTGAGCGCCGTAGCTGAGCGAGCGGAAAAAGCGAGTCGAAGGTGTGAGCTCGCGTTCGATCGCGCAGGGCATCGGCGTCTTACGCGGAATGAAGCGTCCGCTGCCGCGCTCGGCATGCAGTTCGCCGCGTTCGACGATCACGCGCCCCGCGCTCACCACTGTCTCCGGCCAACCGGTCACGCTCATGCCTTCGTATGGCGTATAGCCGACGTTGTCGTGAAGCGTGGCCGCCGTCAGCGTGAATTCACACAGTGGATTCCAGATCGCGACGTCGGCGTCGGCGCCAGGCTGCAGCAACCCCTTACGCGGAAACAGTCCGTACATCCGCGCATGATTAGTCGCGCTCAACGCCACGAATTCGGGCAATGTAAGCCGCTTCTTGCTAACGCCTTCGGAAAACAGCAGCGGCAGGCGGGCTTCGAGGCCGGGCATGCCGTTGGCGACGTCCTTGAAGGTGGTCGCGTCGCCTTTCGGCAATTTCCCGGTTGCGTCGTAGCGATACGGTGCGTGGTCCGACGAGAGCGTCTGCAAGGTGCCTTGCTTAAGCGCGTCCCAGAGCGCCTGTTGTGCGTCGGCGTCTCGCAGGGGCGGGCTGCAACAATATTTGGCGCCTTCGGTGCCGGGCAGGTCCATGTCGTCTTCGGTGAGCAGCAGATAGTGCGGACAGGTCTCGCCATACACCTGCGCGCCCATCTTCTGCGCGGCCTGAATGGTCGCGAGCGCCTCACGCGCGGACACGTGCACGACCAGAATCGGCACGTCGAACAGGCGCGACAACTGGATCACGCGATGCGTGGCTTCCGATTCCGCGAGCTGTACGTGGCTCGTGCCGTGAAATTTCGGGGCGGTGTAGCCGCGTTCCAGCAGCCGTTGCGACACCCATTTGATGACATCGTTGTTTTCGGCGTGCACCATCACGAGCGCGCGCTCGCGAGCCGCCACGGCGAGTACGTCGAGCATCTGGTAGTCATCGATCTTCAACTGCTCGTAGGTCATGTAGACCTTGAACGACGTAATCCCCGAGCGGATCAGTTCCGGCAGATCGGTGTTCAGCGTTTGCGGATCCGTCTCGGACAGGATCAGGTGGTAGCTATAGTCGATCACCGATTTTTCGCGCGCGAGCGCGGCATAGTCGGCAGCCACCTGAGCGAGCGACGTGCCGCGATGCTGCGCGGCGAACGGCACGATCGTGGTCGTGCCGCCGAAGGCCGCGCAAACGCTGGCCGTGTACCAGTCGTCCGCGCCCATGCGGCCCATGCCCGAGCGTTGCTCGACATGGCAGTGCGTGTCGATGCCGCCCGGCAGCACATAGCGGCCCGTTGCGTCGATATCGCGCCGGCCGGCGGGCAGGCCGTTTTCCATGGCGACGATGCGGTCACCGACGATACCTACGTCGGCCCGGAAAGTATCCACGTCGCTGGCGACCATGCCGCCGCGTATCGTCAAATCGAAATCATTCATGTGTGTGAGTGATTGAAGGTGAATAAGCTAGCGCACGCTGCCACCAGGCGACGCATTCGCGCGCCAGCATGTCTGTGGCGTCGAGAACGGGCGCACCGAAGGTCAGGCCGGCGAGCGCAACGGGGATTTCGGTGCAGGCGAGCAGCAGCGCGTCGACCTGGCGGTCCGCGAGCGCTTCGGCCGCGCCGCGCAGCAGCATGCGGCCTTGTTCAAGTTGGCCGGCTTTGACCGCGTTAATGCCGGCCATCACTAGCGTTTCCTGACTGCTCGCGCAGGGCATCACGGCTTCGATGCCGGCGCGCTCCAGTTCGTTGTGATAGATGCGTGCCTTCAGCGTGGCCGAGGTGGCGAGCAGGCCGACGCGGCGAACATGATCGATGCGGCGATCAATGGCGTTGCAGGCTGCCTTGCCAATATGCAGCACGGGCACGTGCGCCAATGCCGCGAGCCGGCCATGCCACAGATGTGCGGTATTGCACGGAATTGCGATCACGTCGGCCCCGGCGGTTTCCAGCACGCGCAATCCGGCAAGCAGGTAGTCCCAGGGCGCGTCGGAACCCGACAGAAACGCGGTGCTGCGATCGGGTATCTGCGGCACGCTATGTACGATTACGGGGATATGCTCCTGATCGCGGTGGGCCGGAGTGGCGTCGATCACCTTGTGCATGAAGTCGACCGTCGCCAGCGGACCCATGCCGCCAAGTACGCCGAGCTTCGGCAAGGCGGATGCGGCGTGGCTCATGAGCCCGCCCCGGCGGCGTCGCGTACACGCGCGATGGCGAAGCTCACCGCCGCCGTGCAAGGGTCAATCACGGGCAGGCCTGAGGCGGCTTCGATCTTTGCGCGTAACGCGGCCATGCCCGCGCAGCCGAACACGATGACATCGGCGCCGTCCGCGTCGCGCAGCATCCGCGCGATCTCGCTCATTCGCTCGAGGGCGAGCGTTTCATCGCCCGATTCCGCGACGGACAGGTCGATCGAGCGTTCGCCCGCAATCCTCCGTTCGAGGCCGAGCGCGCGGTAATAACGCCAATGGCGGGCTATGCCGGCCGCGCTGATCGCGATCACCCCTATCCTCTCGCCGAGCAGCGACGCCGCAGCGATGCCGGCTTGGCCGATGCCAATGACCGGCTTGCGCGTGATTTCACGCGCCGCGAAAAGGCCCGGATCGCTATAGCAGGCGAGCACGAACGCGCTGAAACGGGCTTCGTGCTCTTCGATGAAAGCGGCGACGAGCGGCGCGGCGCGATCGGCATCGCGCTGCGACACGATGCCCGGTGGGGCGACATCCAGCGTGACGCATTGCAGCGAGCCAGCGTTTTCCGGCGCGAGCGGCTCGATGGCACGTGCGATGCTCGCCGTCACGTTCTGAAGCGAATTCGGATTGATGACGCAGATCGGCTGTGACAAGGGAAACCTTCCTGTGCGAGGGGCAGGTTGATAACCGAACGGTATCAATTGCCCCTCCCGGGCGTGAAATAGTTCAAAATTTGCAAGGTATAGACGCAATGCATACCATCGCTATAAGATGCCGCGCCATCGCTGCGGCGACAAACTGTCCGGGAAGGAACACATGCCACTCGAGGAGTCCCCGCAGCGCAGGCTAAGCATGAGCCTGCGGCAGATCGAAGTGTTTCGCGCAATCATGATCACCGGTTCGGTCAGCGAGGCCGCGCGCATGTTATTCATCGCGCAACCATCGGTGAGCCGGGTCTTGTCGGTGACCGAGGAACGGCTCGGGTTCCTGCTATTTGAGCGTGCGCGTGGGCGTCTTTATCCGACGCCAGAAGCGAAGCGCATCTTCGAGGAGGTGGAGGCTGCTTATGCTGGGGTACAACGAGTTGACGACCTGGTGCGTGCGCTGGTGGAGGGTCGCAGTGGCAAGCTGAATGTGGTCTGCAGTCCCAGCCTCGGCGTGCATCTGGTCCCGCGCGCGATCGCGTTATTCAACCGGCAATATCCCGAGTTGCCAATGCATTTCGAACCGCTCACCCATAACAACCTCGTGCCGCGGGTGCTATTCGGCAAAAATTATTTGGGCGTGTCGATGTTTGAGGTCGTGCATCCGAATCTCGTAACGGAACCGCTGGTGACGGTGCCACTCGTGTGTGCGAGTCCACGTGGATGGCTGGCTGACAGCAATACCGTGCGTCTGCGCGATCTCAAAGATCGACCGTGGATTGATTATGGCCACGAGACCCCGCTTGGACGTATTGTCGGCGCCGCATTCGGCAGCGAGACCCGGCCGCCACCCACCGTGGAAGTGCGCTCAGCTATGAGCGCGTGTTCGCTTGTGGAAGAAGGTGTCGGTGTTGCGCTGGTCGATCCGCTATGCCTCGACGCCGCGCTTCGCGTGCGTATCGACGTGCGACCCGTGCGGCCCGAAATAGCGCTCAAGGTGCAGGCGGTGTATTCCATCTCGGAGCCGTTATCGCATCCGGCAAAAGTTTTCCTGGAGGTGCTGCGCGAAGTGCTCGAAGAAGTACCGGGGTATCGCTGACAACCGGTTGTGGGTTTTCTGACGAGGCTAAATTGGTCTGCGAGACGCATCGGGACTGGATCTGAACTGCGCGGCCAGATCGATTAAAGACCAGATTTGTGGACGTTACGGATGGCTGGAAGTCAATGCTGGCAAGCGATACCACCCGAAACCTGTGCGTGCACCCTTCGGCGCATCGCCTTGATTGCGCTCGTTCGCACCATGCGGACACCTTGGTTCCGTCGCAATAGCGGCGGCTGGTATGCTGGGGAACCTTACAGAACGATGTGAACGACAATGAAGGCGCTCAGTCCGGCGGTAGCCAAGGTGCTGAAACGGTTGCACTATCCGCTTGAGATCATGTTGGTGTGCGTGCGTTGGTACGTGGCCTATCCGCTGAGCTTGCGCAATCTCGAAGAGATGATGGCCGAACGCGGGATCGCGGTCGATCATTCGACCGTTCACCGCTGGGCCATCAAGCTTCCGCCAGTGCTTGAAAAGGCGTTCCGCCGCTGCAAGCGCCCGGTCGGCAAGAGCTGGCGTGTCGACGAGACCTACATCAAAGTCAAGGGCCAATGGACCTATCTGTACCGCGCCGTC
>NZ_CADIKI010000044.1 GCF_902859935.1 Paraburkholderia fynbosensis | reverse complement strand
GTCGACAATGCGCTGAAATACGGCCATAGCGCTGAGTTGCAACTAAACCGTTGCGAGACGCATATGGTTTTCACGGTCAGCGACCGCGGCGCCGGCATTCCGGCTCACGCATTCGAACAGGTGTTTGCGCCGTTCTTTCGCCTCGAGCAATCGAGAAACCGCAGCACAGGCGGCATGGGTCTCGGGCTCACATCGGCGCGAGCCGTGATCCGCGCTCATGGCGGCGATATCGCGCTTCGCAACGGTCAATGCGGCGGCTTGGAGGTTTGCGTGACGTTGCCGCTCGTGTCGTGATCGCCGCTTGCCGGCACGAAGTCCAGCACCGTCTTCTCGAGACCTCGCGCAGCCGCTCGCCGACTATGTTCAAACAGACGCGCGCCCTGACACTCACGCAAACAGGGTGCGGACTGGACGCTGTTGCGGCCTGGATCCGCAAATGGGTTCACACGCTGCCTGCCCGAGAAGGGACACGCAACTTTGCTGCGGTACAGGGCCCACGAGTCAGTGCGATCGTATAGCAAGACGCCGCTCGTACCGGTACGCGAGGCGAGAGACGACCATCGCCCAGTCGACGGTTGTCGGGGCCGACGGCGTCTTCAACATAAGGGCGACCACGGTTCGGGCAAGCAGATCGTTGTTCACCTTTGTTTCGACGTCCGGTCAGTTTGCATGGTCCCAAATCTGGGCAACACTCGAACGTGCACCGGGCGTCGGCGCTTTCCGTCATCGGCTTTCCCCCGTATAACACTCGTTGTTGCCAGACCATTTCGAGTCGAAGTAAAAACGCTCAACCCGCGTCACACATTCCTCGTGTTCGCCTCCCCGTGGAATCGCCGTTCGAATCGCATGGTCAACCCATAAACGCGGTGGCACGAGAGGGCAGTGTCTTCGCGGCGATTTGGACGACAGAGTGGCCCTGCTACCAGATAGCTCGGCGCTTGCGCCGGCCGCAGCGGGGAGACTGCATTCTTGCACCCTGTTAGTCGTTCACGCGAAGTTCGGCGTAGCTCGAACGTGCCGCCGTTATCCGGTCGGAGTTAGCAGCCACCCATTCCGCGAGCGTCCGGACGGGGCGGAGGAAATCGTCGCCCAGGTCCGTCAGCGCGTACTCGACCTGCGGTGGTGTAACGGGGGTTACGGTCCGCTTCACCAAACCATTTTCCTCCAACTCTTTGAGCGTTTGGGTGAGCATCTTCTGGCTGATCTCCCCAACGTCTCTGCGGAGGGCGTTGAACCGGCGCGGTCCACGCCCTAACGTTCGAACTACAAGCAGGGTCCATTTATCGCAGATTCGCGCGAGCATCCGGCTAAGGTGCTCGCAAACAGCGGGATCCTTTTGTTCGCCTGGTTTCGAAATGGTGCCTTCTTGTGCCAACACGCGAACCTCCATACACTGGTTTCTATTGGTAACTATCTTACATGAGGAAACCATGACCGTTAAACCCCGCATCGCACTCATCGTCGGCTCTACGCGCCCGACGCGGTTCGCTGACAAGCCAGCGCAATGGATGCTGAAACAAGCGCAGGCGCGCCAGGACATGGAGGTCGAGCTGGTCGATCTGCGCGACCATCCGCTGCCTTTCTTCTCCGAGCCGGCGTCAAATCAGCGCGTGCCTAGCAAAGATTCCGAGGCCGTTCGGTGGCAGCAAACCATTGGCAAATTCGACGGCTACATTTTTGTCGTTGCCGAATATAACCACTCGATCACTGGGGCGCTTAAAAACGCTCTTGATCAAGCGTACACAGAATGGAATAGGAAGCCCTTCACCGCGATCGGTTATGGCAGTGTGGGCGCCGGGCGTGCCATCGAACATCTGCGAGGGATCGGCATCGAATTGCAAATGGTCCCGACCCGTGGTGCCGTCCACATTGGCGGCAGCGACTTCATGGCCGTATTTCCCATGGGCGGCAACAAATCTATCGAGGATATCGAGGCCGGCCTGTTGCCTTCGACCACCGCCGCACTAGATGACCTCGTCTGGTGGGCCAAGGCGACGATGGCCGCGCGGGCGGCGGCAGCTTAACCATCCTTAAGGCGGGCCGTGCCCTACGCCGGCCCGCGAATCCCCGGATTGCGCGTAGCGCAACGGGCGAAACCACGCTGAGAGAAAGTGCAATGAGTATCGAACAACTCCCCACCTACTTTCTAAGCCATGGTGGTGGCCCTTGGTCCTACGTCGAAGAGCCCAGGCGCAAGAATTACGTCAATCTCGAACGGTTTCTGGTCGAGTTGAGGCCTGAAATGCGAAGCCCGGTTCGGGCGGTGCTGATCATCTCCGGCCATTGGGAAGAACGCGGATTCGCCATATCTTCGGCCGCCCAACCAGGCATGGTCTTTGACTATTCTGGGTTCCCGGACTATCTCTATCACATCCGCTACGCGGCACCAGGATCGCCTGAAATTGCCGCCCGAGTGCTCCGTCTGTTAGCAGCGGGTGGCATGGCCGCCCGATTGGACGGTGAACGTGGCTACGACCACGGCACTTTTAGTCTCATGAAGGTGCTTGCGCCGGATGAAAACGTGCCGATCGTACAGCTTTCGATTGACGTCAGCATGGATCCGGCTTTGCACGTTCAAGTCGGCCGCCTGCTTGCTCCGCTGCGCCGAGAGGGCGTACTGATCATCGGTAGCGGCTTCAGTTATCACAACTTTGCCATTCGTGACGCGCGTGCCGCCCCCATATCCCAGCACTTCGATGCCTGGTTGCAACATGTGCTGGTGCAAACGGAGCCCGCTGAACGCACCGAACGGCTGATTCGATGGGAAGACGCGCCTTATGCCCGAGACGCACATGCGCGCGAGGAGCATCTGATCCCGCTCATGGTGGCGGTCGGTGCGGCAGAGGACGAGCCAGGCGCCTGCGTCTATCACGAAACCGCTTTTCTGCAGTTTGTCACGGCGTCAAGTTTTCGCTTTGGAAGCCCTCGCACTGGCGCAGCAATGTGACTGCTGCCTAAAATGCGCCGACCACCATGGCCCCTGCGAAGTGCGCCCTATCCGACGAAAATGGCCCCAAAATAGAAGCCGCCGCCGGCCCGGGTTTAGGCTCGCAGTCTGAGCGGGAAACTCGCCACGGACGCCATCCCCGGTGATTCCGGGGAGCCGCATTTTGCGCGACAGTCGATACTGGTTATTTGTCGAGCGCAGACATTCTCGAACACGCGTGCAGACCATTGCAAACCATTCCTCACTACGCACGGCGAAGCTCTCGACCAATGCGACGACGAAACCTCGGTCGGCGAAGTCGAGCGGATTTCATTTACCGACTCAGCAAGCGCATCGCACTTACGTCGGAGGTCCCGCGCTTCCTCCATCGCGCTGGAGAGCTGCCCGATGCGCTGCTGGCTGCTGGCTGCTGGCGAGCGTCGTTTCTGCGCAATGCTGCGCGGCGCGCACTTCCTCGGCTCGTATCATGACTCGTATTTGCATGCCCTCGAGCCGCGTCGCCGCATCGTCGATCTGGGGTAACCGCGCGGCTTCGGGCTCGGCTTGCTCGACGCGGACCGCCTCAAGCTCACGGGCCTGCGCCGTATGTGCTCGAATAATTGCTAACGGCGCTCAATTCCCAGGGCGCGGCCGCACCGTCACATATCCGCGCCCTAGATGCCGCTGCTGCTCGCCCCGGCAAAGCGGCTCGGCCAATTCAGCGATAGCCCCCTCGACGGCGCGCAAGCCGTCGACCCTGGACGCTCCGCAACCCAGCCCACGAGTGACCGTGATCCCTGGGCCCCAAGTATCTGGCCTACATACTTCGCCTGATCGTCGGTGCGGCTGCTTATCTCTGTCAGGAGGGCCACAGCATCGCAACCGAAGATTACCGCCAGCCCTACCGATTGTCGATATTCTTGACGAACGGGTTGATATGGATTTCTCTCCAGACGCGGTTCACGAAAAATGGATCGCTCTCGGCAAAGGCGCGCGCTTGCGCAATCCCAGGCGCCTCCACCACAAGCATGCTGCCGATACGCCTGTCAGTAGCCTCCTCGGTGTAAGGACCCGCAACCAGAACCTTTAAGGGCGATGCCGTCAGGTGACTTCGGTGTTCAGGATAGTGTTGATCCCGCGCATTGGGTGTTGCTGGGTCGTCAACGCAATAAATCAGGAATTGCATATAGATACCTCTGGTTCATGCTGTTGTGCGTGCTTTCCCGCCTTTGATTTTTCGGGCGCGGGAAAGCGTCAGGGTGGGTGCCGTTTATCGAAGGCTGATGGTGGTATTGACACCATCGTTCACTGTCGCATCATCAAACCACCGTGCGGTAACGGTCTTGGTCTGCGTGTAGAACTCAATGGCCTGCTTTCCATACGGACCAAGGTCGCCAAGTTTGGACCCGCGCGAACCAGTGAAGCTGAAATAGGGAACCGGAACCGGGATGGGAATATTGATGCCGACCTGCCCGACGTCGATCTCGCTCTGGAAATGACGTGCTGCCGCGCCGCTCTTTGTGAAGAGGCTGACTCCGTTGCCAAACGGATTGCGATTGACCAGTTCAATAGCGGCATCCAGCGTTGGCACGGACAGCACAATAAGCACCGGACCAAAGATCTCCTCCTTGTAGATGTGCATGTCCGTCGTTGCTTCCGAAAATATCGTCGGTCCGATGAAATTGCCTGATTCGTAACCCTTCACGACGACGCCCCGACCGTCGAGGAGCAGCGCCGCGCCCTCTTCGACGCCGCTTTTGATGAGACGAAGAACGCGCTCCTTGGCCGCCCGCGAAACGACTGGGCCCACATCAGTTCCTGGTTCGGAACCTGCATTGACGTTCAGCGTCCTGGCGCGCTCGACCAGGTCCGGTAGCCACTCTTGTGTTTTCCCCACCAGCACAACGACGGACGTAGCCATGCAACGCTGACCGGCTGCTCCGAAGCCTGCTCCGACCAGAGCATTCAGCGTATGGGTCCGGTCTGCGTCTGGAAGCACCACTGCATGATTTTTCGCCCCCATCATCGATTGAACGCGCTTTCCGTGCTCGCTGCCCAGTCGATACACGTGCGTGCCAACGGCAGTCGATCCGACGAATGAAACGGTCTTGATAAGCTCGTGCGTGCAAAGAGCATCAACGACCTCCTCGCCACCGTGAACGACGCTCAGTACGCCCTTGGGGACGCCCGCCTCGACCGCCAGTTTGACCAGTTCCATTGTCGACAACGGATCCTGCTCCGAAGGTTTTAGCACGAATGTATTGCCACAGACGATGGCCATTGGGAACATCCAGAGCGGGATCATCGCGGGGAAGTTGAAAGGCGTGATCCCGGCGCATACCCCGATAGGCTGGCGCAAGGTATACGTGTCCACGCGGCTGGCAACGTTTTCAAGGAACTCTCCCTGCTGAAGCGTACCGATAGATACGGCATGCTCAACCACCTCCAGTCCTCTGAAGATGTCGCCTTCTGCATCGGCGATGGTTTTTCCCTGTTCAGAACTCAGAATCCTGGCAATGCGAGAGAGGTGCTGGCGGATCAACATCTGGTACTTAAGCATGATCCGCATGCGAGCGCCGACGGACGTGTTTTTCCACGACCCGAAGGCAACGTGTGCGGCATCGATAGCGGCGTCGATCTCGGCACGTGTCGCGTACGGCACGCGCCCGATCACTTCCTGCGTCGCGGGATTGACGATGTCACGCCATTCGCTGGTCCTGGAAGTAACGAATTCGCCGTTAATGAGAAGTTGAGCTGTGGACAGCGCGTCCGGGGATTTTGCGGAGTTCATAATTACGGTAGGGAAAATGGTTGAGTAGATCGAGGCGGCAGAGACCATCAACGAGGCGTGCCTCTGAACGGAGCAGCTCTATCCGGTCTGGATCGACGGGCAGGTGTGGAAATGATGGTCCATCCAGTCAAACTGGCTGTGCGGCGCGGACCAAGCCCATCGCGAGGAGCCGGTCTTCGCGTGACCAGCATGCGGACCGTCGCTGACGATGCGTTCCTGTCTGATGACGTCCGGGACCGTCTCACGCGTAGCTGCAATACCTGTTTCCATTCATCGTGCCTGCGCTGGGGTGCGCAACCCTCGATGAGCCGCGCCGAAAGGGTTATGTCACTAAGCGACGCAGCCTGCCGGGACTGTCAATACGGTGGAAGCCAGCGCCGCGCTCATCGCATAGATGAACAGCAGACGCCGCATAATCCCGACCGATCATTCATCGACCGGAATCTGCTTTCTCATGCCGCCTTGGCCTGCTTTTTGTCGGCGAGGTGGAGTGCAAGCGATGTCGCGTCCATGTCGGCGCCGCCACTATTCGAGTGCTCAGACATCAGCGCGTACGCGGTTTCGGCGGTTTCGAGCCGGGCCCCGACCTCGCGGCCAGCTTCGACGGCCAGACTCAGGTCCTTTGCGAGCAACCACGTTTTGAAGCCGGCTTTGTAGCCGTGTGATGCAGGAGCCTCTGCGACCACGCCAGGCGCGGGATTCCAGATGCGGAAGGACCAGTTGTCGGCGGACGAGCGGATTGCAATCTCGAAAAATTCCTTCATGTCGAGTCCCAATCGCTCGCCGAGAGCTGTTGCTTCACAGTTGACGGTGACGCTAACAGCCATGATCAGATTGTTCACTACCTTCGCAGCCTGGCCGGTGCCGGGGCCGCCGACGTGAGCCAGATAGTCTCCCAGCGGACTCAGAAGTTCTTTGGCCTTGGTGGCATGAGCCTTGTCGCAACCGATCATGAAGGTGAGCGTGCCGTCGCGGGCACCCTCTGTGCCGCCCGACACAGGAGCTTCGATGAAGACGACACCAGCCTCCGAGGCAGCCTCGTGCAGCTTCTTCGCATAGGCGATACCGATTGTGGAACAGTCGATGATGATGGTGCCGGGGCGGGAACTCGCGAAAACGCCATCCGCAGACGTCATCACATCGTCGACATCGGAACCTGAGGGGAGCATCGAAAACACCACGCTGGCGTCGGCGCACGCTTCGACGACGTTGTTGACTATGTTGACGCCATTGGCCGCGGCGCGTTCGCGAGCGACTGGGTCAATATCGACACCGTTAACCTTATACCCGGCGTTGACCATATGTTTTGACATGGGATTACCCATGAGGCCGAGGCCAACCCACGCGATCGTTGTGGTCATGGAAGCGCTCCTTTGTGATGTAGTGTGATGAGGAAGGTCCGTCAGTGCGGCACCTGCGTCTCCTGCAGGATGGAACCGCTGGACTGGTTCAAATCTTATTGCCCTGTGAGCGCCCCCCAAAAGCCCACAATTCGCCAACGGCTGTGCAAAAAACGCACGACCCGGAACTGCTTATGGCCGGGCGCACACATTGGCCGTCGCAACCCCGGCATAGTGTTTTCTCGTTTCGAGCTTCCAACGTTACCCGCGCGGTTGATTCATTCGTGCACACCGGATGTTGATTTTCTGCCTTCCAGTTGGGTATGCAATACGCGCAACATTCCTCGCATCTGCACCGCTGATCGCACCGGTACCCGAGTTCGCGGAACAACGGCGGGCGCATGTAGTGCCAGAGAGGCCGCCACAGTCAGTCGACGTTAGAGCGGCGAGCCGCGGTGCACGGTTCATAGACCTACTACACAGATCAACAGGAGACAGTCATGACAGCAGTGCTGGAGCCATCACGGTCGGACAAGATGACTGGTAAAGACCACGTGATTATTTTCGCGTCCTCACTAGGCACAATCTTCGAGTGGTACGACTTTTTTCTAGCCGGCGCGCTCGCGACATATATCAGCAGCACCATCTTTTCAGGTGTAAATCCGACTGCAGCGTTCATCTTGACGCTGTTGAGCTTCGCCGCAGGATTTGCCGTACGACCGCTCGGCGCGGTGGTATTCGGCCGGTTAGGCGACAAGCTCGGCCGAAAATACACGTTTATGGTGACCATCGTACTGATGGGCGCTTCAACTTTTTTTGTTGGCCTTCTGCCGGGCTATGCAACGATCGGCATCATTTCCCCGATTGCATTTGTGGCGATGCGGATGCTGCAGGGCCTTGCGCTCGGAGGCGAGTACGGCGGCGCCGCGACGTATGTCGCGGAACATGCGCCTAGTGACAGGCGCGGTAGCTGGACCTCGTGGATTCAGATGACTGCTACGCTCGGTCTTTTCCTGTCGCTTATTGTGATCAGCGGCGTCCGTACGGGTACGGGCGAGACCGATTTTGCAAAGTGGGGATGGCGTATTCCGTTCCTTCTTTCCGTCATTCTTCTCGGAGTGTCAGTCTGGATCCGTCTGCAACTTAGCGAGTCGCCGGCCTTCAAGAAAATGCATGCAGAGGGCAAGGTCTCGAAGGCGCCGGTAAAAGAAGCGTTCGGCCAGTGGAAGAACATCCGCATGATGCTTATCGCCCTGTTCGGTGTGACGGCGGGTGAGGCGGTCGTCTGGTACACGGGTCAGTTCTATACGCTATTCTTCCTCAATCAGACCCTGAAGATCGATGCACAGTTGACCAATACGATCCTGATCATCGCGCTGGCCGTCACGTCGCCTTTTTACGTAGTATTTGGCACGCTGTCAGACCGGTTCGGGCGTAAGCCGATCATGCTAGCTGGTTGCCTGCTGGCTGCTTTCACATACATCCCCGCGTTCAAGGCGCTCACGCACTATGCGAATCCGGCGCTTGAGCAGGCGCAGCAGCGCGCGCCCATCGTGCTATTCGCGGACCCGGCGAATTGTTCGTTCCAGTTCAATCCCGTGGGAACAGCAAACTTCACGAGTTCATGCGACGTCGCGAAAGCCGCGTTGTCCAAGGCCGGTGTTAGCTACGAGAACCGTCCGCTCGGTGATCACCCGGCGGCCACGATCCAGATCGGTCAAGCGACGATCGAGTCATACGACGGTCGCTCTCCCGAGGCAGCATCTGAATCAAAGCGATTTGTTGCGGGGCTGAAAGACGCGCTGGGCACGGCGGGTTACCCTCTCAAAGCCGACTCGTCGCTCGTGAACGTTCCGATGACCATCATGGTGCTGATCGTCTTGATGCTTTACGGCACGATGGTGTACGGCCCGATGGCAGCCATGCTGGTGGAGTGCTTCCCAACACGTATTCGCTACACGTGTCTGTCGGTTCCCTATCACATCGGCAACGGGTGGTTCGGGGGCTTTTTGCCGGCCAGCGCGTTTGCCATCGTGGCGGCCGAAGGCAACATCTTTTCGGGGCTCTGGTATCCGGTCGTGATCGCTGGCGTGACTGCCGCCGTTTGCCTGATTTTCGTGCGAGAAACAGCCGGTAAGGTCGTCGACGATCTTTAAAAGGCGCCGAGTGTGACGGTGTCACGAGCGTCACGCTAGCGGTCCGTAGGACCCCACAGTCGTAGCATGCGTGCCGCCGAAGGAGACGGACATGAAAAAAACATGGCCCGAAGGATTCGAAGTTCATGAGGCGCGAGCCAGCGGGATAACTGGCAAAGAACGGATTCGCCGCGCGCGCGCGGACTTTCTCTCGTTGCGCTATCACCTTGCGCTGGAGTCGTTACAAGCCGGGGTCGGCGGTGCTCCCATCGCTCAGGCCTTGCTTGAGATGACACTCGGTACAGTGATGCTGGCTGAGGCGGGCTTTGAGGTACTCGACAATGCCAGCGCGAGCAAGTCCATCTCAGTCGTGCGGCGGCTTGTTACCGCCGGACGGGCGCACGGCATATGGCATCCAGACCAGGAAGCCGTGTCCGTGCTTAGACGGACTGTATGCGTTCACGACAGCCAATTGCAGACCGTACCGCTTGATATCCTGGAAGCCGTGTTTGCAGCGATACGGCACCTTGCGAACTGATGCACATTCACGAGCCCCTGAGCCCCTGAGCGCATGGCGCGTGCGTTGGCCAACGCCATGATGAACGATAATGACCCGAAGGTGAGACCGCAGGCGGCCTGACACGCGTATGCTCCAGGCAGCACCTGCGGTTCCCCTGGAGTAAAGTTGCGGTACAAAACTGCACGGAACCGAAGGCATGGCAGCCCGAAAACAGAACTGGGACGATTTCCGGTACTTCTTGGCGGTCGCCCGCACTGGCACTTTGTCCGCAGCCGCCGAGCGGCTCGCAACAGAACACACCACAGTGGCACGTCACATTCAGTCCCTGGAGCATGATCTCAACAGTCGGCTTTTCCACAAGAGCAATGTCGGTTACATACTCACGCCCGCTGGTCAGCGCGTGCTGGAAACTGCCGAGACTATTGAAAGCGCCTATATGCTTTCAAGGGCGGCTAGCGATAGTGAAGAAAACGAGATTGAGGGAGTGGTTCGTATCGGGGCGCCAGATGCGTTCGGCAGCATGTTTCTCGCTCCCCGAATGCACGAACTCATGCAGAAAAATCCTCGGCTTGAGATCGAGATTTTCGCCGCACCTCGCATCTTCAGTTTGTGGAAGCGTGAAGCCGACATTGCGATCAGTCTGTCGAGCGCGGAACATCTCCGCATTGCGTCCAGACGCCTGACCGATTATCGTCTGTTCGTATATGGTACGCGGAGCTATGTGGACCGCGCGCCCGCCATACAGTCGGTCAAGGATCTTGAGTCTCACCCGTTCGTCGGATATGTCGAAGAAGGTCTGTTCGCGCCTGAGCTAAATTACTTCGATATCATTGGCCCGAAACTGCAACCGCATATCCGCAGCAGTGCGCTTTTGCCTCAGGTCTTTACGACACTCGGTGGTAATGCGCTCGGCATTCTGCCAGCGTATATAGCGGCATCGTTTCGAGAACTAGTGCCTGTGCTTCCCGATGAGATCTGTCTCACGCGTTCGTTTCACTTGCACGTTCATCAGGATCATCGTAGGGCAGCACATATCAAGGTCGTCGCGAATTTTATTGCAGGACTCGTCCAGAGTAACCAGGCGCTCTTTCTTGGAGAAAACATGTCTGCATGACGATCGACTCCACCGGTTGCGTATGGATGCGGACTGGCTTTCTAAGTGTCGGAAATCGCAAATGGAGATTGCCGATGTGCGGGCTGAGAGCACCATCAGAACGCCGGGCGCAAGTATAGTCGGCTCGCGACGAACCCATCGCGCCGTCGGGCTGGCGGAAACCTCACGATTGAAGTGGAATGCCGAGGCCAGAAATGTGGCCGTTGTGATGGCGCTTGTCACGGTTACGCAAATATCCGCGGTCAACGCAAGCCAACGTCTCCGGGCGATGCAATAGGAGTTGTGCGTCAGCCGCACGCCACCTGCAGATGCATGTGAGGAGCAGCGCCTGGAACTGAGATATGTCATGGCACGCGCTATACGTGTTCGCGAGACTGGCGAACCGCAAGTATTGCAATGGAAGACACCGAGGCAGGCAAACAGGCGGCCGGCGAGCTTCGAGTTCGGCAAACGGCGGCCGGACTGAATTACATTGACCTTTACCACCGCAAAGGTCTGTACCCGTTGACCTTGCCGACAGGGGCCGCGGCGTAGACGGCCTCAATGTGGTGGATCGGATCTCATACGCAGGGGGACCGCTGGCGCTTACGCCACCGAACGTTTACTTCCTGCAGCAGGAGCGGTAAGACTGCCTGACTACATCGACGATCGGCGGGCGGCATGCGTCTTGGATCTATCGATTCTTTGCGGACTAGGACAAGCGCACTTGGCGTCAGGTCATCGATATAGTCGTAAGCGGCTTCCGACCGCCAATCTTCACGCTAGGACATCCTCCACCGCCTATGCGCGATGATGAGGCAACGCGACTTGCGTGGGGCCGGAAGAACGAAGTCAGATCAACGCGACGCAGCTTCTGCATCATCTCAATGAAGACGGGGACCGAGGAATTCGCCGAAGCCGTTCTCGGTCATCCATAGCGTGCGGCCGAGGTGCACGGTGTGGACGCGGGCGGCGCGTTCCGGCTTGGTTTCGGGACAGATGTCGATGACCGTCCAATGCGGCGGTGGCCTCGTGGGGGAGCTTGATCGGTTGGTCCGCCGGGAGCGCGGCAAGACAGGACAGGGCGTACAACTAGCAGCACAAGCGCACCGCCGATCAGGCCCGATGTCCCTGGCGTCGCGGCGAAGACCAGCCACATCCAGAGCGGTCCTGGAACCACATCTAGCAACGCGATCAGCCCCGCTTCCGATGGCCCATAGCGGCTGCCCAGCAGGAAGAAGAGGTAGCTGAGACTCTGTTCGCCAGACCGAACTCAAGCGACCACTGGGAAGCCCGCGGAAGCGCGCAAGCGGGCTATGTCGCGCGCCGGCGGTTCTCCAAAGTGGCGGCGATATTCGCGACTGAACTGCGACGTACTCTCATAACCTACGCGGAGGGCGGCAGTCGCGACGTCGATGCCCTGGACCAGCATCAGGCTGCGCGCGTCCTGCAGCCTGAGATGCTTCTGGAATTGCAGCGGCGTCATCGCCGTCACAGAGCGAAAATGCTCGTGCAGGCTCGACGGACTCATGCCCACTTCCACGGCGAGCCGCTCGATGCTGAACCGTTCCCGAGAATTCTTCCAGATCCAGGCGATGGCGCGGCCGACCTGGGCCACCCGACCCTGGCTGAAGGTGATGTGGCGCATCCTGGCGCCGTCCGGGCCGGCGAGCAGGCGATAGAGAATTTCCTGCTCGGCAAGCGGCCCGAGCACCGGCAGCGCTGCCGGATCGTCGAGCAGGCGCAGCAGGCGTAGCGCCGCGTCGAGCAGACCGCTGCCGGCGTCGGACACTGTCTTGCCTACAGGCGGGGATGGCGCTCCCGGCGGTGGCGGCACGCGCAACGCCAACTCCCCCAGCATGACCGGATCGAAATCGAGGTACAGGCAGAGATAGGGTTTGTCAGGCGTCGCCTCGACTACGTGGCCTATCACCGGCAGGTCGTAGGTCACGACTCCATAGCGCCCCGGTGCATATCTGAACACACGCTCGCCCAGTGTGACCTCCTTGTGCCCCTGCGCGACGAGGCACAGTTGCGGCCGATAAACATTCGGCATCGGCACCGTCACCGTGGAGCACCGAACAAGCGTCACGCGTTCGATGGCGGTGGCCTGGAAGCCATCCCTTGAAACGTGCCGGGCAATCACGGAGGCGATTTGGGTCAATGTATCCATGAATCGGACTATCGCATGCGCGCGGGAGGGCGGCAATGCGAACCATGCTTCTGGAGGATTGGGCAGTAATTCCGGCGCATCAGGCTCACGGTTCGACGTCGCCGCGCATCACAGTATGAGAAGCGCCTGAGTAACAGCAATCCCTGACAGCAAACCCGGCCGCAAAACAAGTATGGAGCCAGCATGACAATCGATAATCTGAAGACCCCCACGATCGCACTGGGCACCTGGGCCTGGGGCGACAGCGGCGAGACTGGCAACGGCTACTTCGGCAGCCAGCTGACCCAGGCTGGCCTGGAAGGGGTCGCCGAGAAGGCCCATGCGGCAGGGTTCATCCTGTGGGACACCGCCTTTGTGTACGGCATGGGCCGTTCCGAAACCGTACTCGGGGAAGTACTGAAGCGCTACGCTCGCAGCGACTACCAGCTCTCCACGAAGTTCACCCCGCAGGCCGCGGGAACCAGCGACGATCCGGTGGCGGATATGCTGGAGCAGAGCCTGACCCGCCTCGGTACCGACTACATCGACCTCTACTGGATTCACAATCCCGCCGATGTGGCGCGATGGACGCCGCACCTGATCCCGTTGCTGGAGAGCGGAAAGGTCAAACATGTCGGCGTCTCAAACCACAATCTGAGCGAAATCGAATTCGCCGACCAGATCCTTGGCGAAGCCGGGTTCCGGGTCGAAGCCGTCCAGAACCACTACAGCCTTCTCTACCGCAGCTCTCAGGATGCCGGCATCCTCCACTACTGCCGCAGCCGCGGGATCCCATTCTTCGCCTACATGGTGCTTGAACAGGGCGCCTTGACCGGCAGGTACAGTCTGGAGAACCCGCTGCCGAGAGGCAGCAACCGGGCGGAGACTTACAATGGCATGCTGCCTCAGCTCAAGGCGCTGACGGACAAGCTCGCCTCGATCGGCCAGAAGCAGGGTGCAGCAGCTGCCGACGTCGCGACGGCTTGGGCTATCGCCAAGGGAACGACGCCGATCATTGGCGTCACTAAGCCCAACTACATCGATGGTCTGGTCCGGGCTACCAGCATGACGCTTGCCAGCCACGAAATTGCAGAGCTGGAAGCTCTCGCCGACGCGGCTAACGTGAATACCCGTGGCTGGTGGGAACAAGAGTTGTGAGTCTGAAGCTTCGCTGTGCCGATGTCCTCGGACCGCCGTTCCGAGCCATACCGCAGGCGGTTATCTTGTTCTGCGGGGATGATCGCCTGTGAACATGTCGGCCATCGGAGCAAAGCCGATGAATTCTGTCAGCTTCGGTATCGCATTGGAGCATGCGCCTTCCCTCGACCTTGCGCTACGAGGCGCCAAAGTATCGCTGTTCGTTACGCGCGCTTCGATGGCTCGGTAGACTGCAAGCGTGAGAATTGGAAACGGCAGCGGCTGCTGTGTTCGAGATACTGACGAACGGCTTTCTGAAAGCGGATACTGCCGACGGCGGGTTTGGCGGAGCAGTTCTCTTGTACTCATCGGCAGTGTTCTGGGACTTGTGCTTCGTTCGACGCCAGTAGCTGGGATGCTTGGTGCGCCAACGCGCCATCCGCGCGACGTACTGCATGCTGCGGCAATAGTCGTGGTTTACGGGTTTGGCCTGTTATTGGCGCTGTCTGGCGCCTTTGCTCGCGTGACGACACACGGGGGTCCGCTGATGTACCGCCGGTGTCGTGTACTGCGGGGATCTGGACGAAACCAGGCTCCGCAATGCCGGCGCTTTGGCTGTCCAATGTGTTTCATGACCGGCCTTCCGTGGAGCAGATCGTGCGCGCGTACGCCTATCTCTGTTTCGCCGTCGGGCAAGGCACGAACAGAAACCAACTGCCGGGGAAGAAGCGACAAGCGAAGAACAACAGGCCCTACGAAACAACAAAACGCACAAGGAACGAAAACCACGCGGAAGAAAAACCGCCCGAAGCAGATGACGTTCGCACCGTTATGTCGCGACGCGTTTCAAGTTTCCGATGACGTGGAGGACGGAGGCCATGGATTTGTCCCATTTTTTCTGCTGCTTGAAACGTGCGGACGAACTGCATCGGAACGCGCAGCACGCGACTGTTCAAATATCACGAAGCTGAGGCGGGCTGGAATTTTTGCGAGTCCGCACGGTCGCAATTGTTTCGTTCAGGAGTAACGGGGACCGGGGCGCCGGACGGCCGCGAGCGTCGACTGTACCGGGTTCAATCGCGTAGCGTTGCGGTCCCGTTCAATGCCGGACCACAGTCAGTTTGAACGGACCGTTGTTCACAGCGGCATGGGAGACAGCGTTGTTGACATCGTCGATCGGGAACTCGGTCACTGCAAAATGATCCAGATTGAGCTGACCACCGCGCACCATACCAACCATGGTATGCACTGCCCGCGGATCGTACATCCATTGCCCCTTTATGGTGATAAGGTTGCGCATGATCCACGGGTAGGGCAGGGTAAGGTCATCCCCACCCAACATACCGACCCCGCCCATCAGTACGACGCGCCCGTAGGGTCGTACTGTCATGATCGCTGTCCGTGCGGCACTAGCGTCGGCGGAGGGTGGCAGAAAATCAAGTACTGCATCAATGGGCGCCTCTGCCGCCGCATGTATCGCCGCAATGTCCTGCGTTCCATTGCCTGTAAGAACAACCGGTTTGATACGGGATGCAAAGCGTCGGCTCAGTTCTGCTAGCACGGCTTCGTTTCGGCCCGGGGTGATCACCTGACGCGCGCCCATTGCCAGTGCGGTCAAGACAGTGGCGCTGCCGAAATTGCCGGTCGCGCCGCTTACGAGCAGTGTCTCGCCGGCCTTTAGATCCAATGCCAGCAGCCCGCCATAGGCTATAAGCAACGTATTGATCGCGCACCAGCGGCCGGCCTCTGCTGCATCGATGTCTCCAATCGGGATCGCGTTCTCCGTCGGCACACGGATACGCTCGGCAAACCCGCCGTCGCGATGAAATTCCTGCAGTTTCTGGCCGCCTGTTCCGCGGGCGCTCCAACCCTGCAGTACGATGTCGGGCATCAATGCGTCGTCTCGTGATCGGACGGTCGGATCGCAGAAAACCCAGTCGCCCTGTTTGAGTTTGGTCGCATCAGGGCCCACCTCGCGAACGCGACCGATCGCGCCGCAGCCCGGGATCACCGGCGGCGGTAGCAGATACTTGCGCGCGCCGCTAAAGACCTCATTTGCATAGGACAGGATCGGCGCCGCGACAACGTCGACAATCACTTCTCCGGTCCCGATCGCTGGTTCAGGTGCTGTCGTGACAGTAAGCGGCTTTCCAAACGACTCAAGTATGGCTGCCTTCATTTTCGGCTCTCCTTCGTTGTCCAGAGGTAAGCATAAAGGGCCGCATATGGGTAGAAAAGAGGGCGGTATGATACTAGTACTGTGCAAGGATAGGGTGGATGGGTGTGAGGCGTAATGTTGAACTAGGCGAATTCCTGCAATCGCGCCGCGCGCGACTGAAGCCTGAGGATGTCGGGCTCCCATCTGAAGGGCGCCGTCGCGCAGCCGGCCTGCGTCGCGAAGAAGTTGCGCGGCGCAGCGGTATCAGCACCGAGTGGTACGTCAAGCTCGAGCAGGGTCGCGTGATTTCGCCTTCGGCGGAGACGCTCGCGTCACTCGCGAAGGCGCTGATGCTGAGCGCCGTTGAGCAAGCGCATCTCAGGGCTTTGGCGCAAGGCGGAAGGGACGGGCGCTTCCTTCGCGAGACGGTGCCGGAAGTTCTTCGCATGGTCGTTGAAGGGTTGGCAGAACCCGCGTACCTGACCGGCGAACGCTGGGACGTCCTCGCCTGGAATAACGCGGCCGTGCAGCTCTTCACCGACTTTGCGACATTGCCCGATGAAGACCGGAACATCCTCGTCTACATGCTGCTCGATCCGGCGGCCCGCAAGCTATTCGGAAGGAGCTGGGCCGCGGAGGCTCAACGAATGGTCTCGCTCTTTCGCGTGAACTACGATCTCTGGGCGCCTGACCCCAGCTTTGTGGAGCTTGTGGAACGTCTTCGCGCGGGTTGTCCTGAGTTCATGGCATGGTGGCGGGAGCATGGGGTTTCGGCTCCCGTGTCGGGCGAGAAGCATCTCATGCACGCGAGCCGCGGACCGCTCGATTTCCGCTATTCGACGTTAAAGGCGAACGATGATCCGAGGCTCAAACTGTCTATCTACGTGGAGAATCGTAGGAGGGGCAAATGACGTTGATACGTCTCCTTAGTGCCCCGGTCACGGGTACTGGGGGTTAGTAGCTGCTTCCACTGCCGAGTCCCAGGGAAGGCCGCCGGCAAATAGTCCGGTGATCCACCGGATGAAGGCCTCGGTCCGTGCGGGCGTGAACCGACTGGAAGGGCGGACCAGATAAATTCCTTCGTCCGTCGCGAACCGCCATTGTGGCAAGACCTGGGTGAGCGTGCCCGCTGCAAAATCACGGGCCATCGACCAGTCGCCAAAACCCACAATCCCGATTCCCTGGCGCGCCGCTTCAAGCAGGGCGCCAATGTCGTTCGAATGATAGGTGCCCGCGGGCATGATCGTGTCGCGCAGACTGCCCTTGCGCATTCGCCATTCCGGAGTCGACACCGGCCCCGTATATCGGAGCAGATTGTGGCTCGCCAATGCACTCGGAGAAGCGGGAACGCCGTGGCGCTTCAGGTACTCGGGCGAAGCGCCCAGGACGATCCGGTGATTACCGAGCCTGCGGGCAACCAGCCGGCTGTCGCGCAAGGTGCCAAGACGCAAGGCAGCATCGAAACCTTCCCCGACAAGATCGACGTAGCGTTCGGCGTAGTCAACCTCGAGTTGCAGACCGGGATATTGGCGCGCGAAATCCGGCAGCGCCGGTGCAAGCCACTGCCGTCCCATCGCTGCCGGTAACGCCAGACGCAAGCGACCACGCAACTCCGTTCCGCCGGCCGCCGCTTCCTGTTCCGCCTCGAAAATCGCGTCCGTCGCCATCTGCACGCGTTCGGCAAGCCGCGCGCCAGCTTCTGTCAGGCGAACCCTTCGCGTCGTCCTTTCGAGCAGGCGCACGCCAAGGCGTTGCTCCAGCGTGCTGATGCGCTTGGAAATGATCGTTGAATGGCGTTGGAGCGCAGCGGCCGCCGCAACGAACGAGCCTTCCCGGGCGACAGCGAGCAATGCGGCGAGTTCATCGGCTCGTCCCTGATCCAGATTCATGGGTGCAGAATAACCGGGGAATGACTTGTCAGCAACGTCCGGTTGCTGCACGTGCTGCAGCATTGTGCTGCACTGGCACTGGTTTTTCTCCCGCTACAAACTGGCCATGATTCATTCTCCGCGAAGGCTTGAATCGCTGACATGGCCCACGAAAGGGCGCCTGCGTGCTGCCTCTGTTTTCAACCCCAAAACATGAAGAAAGACAGAATGACGACCGTAACTGAAAGACTGACATGGCGCTATGCCACCAAAAAATTTGATCCAACGAGAAGGGTGCCCGATGAAACACTTGAACGTATCGTTGAAGCAGTACGGCTCGCACCCACTTCAAGCGGGCTTCAACCGTTCGAGCTGCTTGTCGTGAGCAATGCGGAAACCCGCGAAAGAATCCGCGCCGTGGCCTGGAATCAGGCGCAAATAACTGACTGTTCGCATCTGCTGGTATTTGCGGCGTGGGACGACATCACCGCCGATCGCGTCAACATGATGTTCGATCTGACCAATGACGTTCGCGGCTTCAGGAACGAAGGTTGGGAAAATTATCGCCGCCAATTGCTGGACATCGTCGCCGATCGTGGAACCGAAGCCAACTATCAGGCCGCTGCGCGGCAGGCTTACATCGGTTTGGGCATTGCCCTCGTTGCTGCGGCTTTTGAAGAAGTGGACGCCACACCAATGGAAGGGTTCGACCCGGCGGCGGTGGACGAAATCCTTGATCTGAAATCGAAGCAACTGCGTAGCGTTGTCCTGCTGGCCCTAGGTTATCGCGCCGCGGACGGGGACTGGCTCGTGAATCTGAAAAAAGTGCGTCGTAGTCGTGCCGACTTCGTAACCGAAATAACGTGATTCTTCGTTAGTGAAAGCATTCTTTCGTTGCGATGAAAGCACGCCACGAATCGTATGACCGCGCATGTGTACAGTTTTCAGCGCATCGCAACAGCATCCGCGGAACATTGGGCGCATTGTCACCGCACCAGTTCGGGCTTGCGCGATGGTATGTCCGCTTCCAGTGTCCGAATGAGACACCGCAGGCTGATGGACGCAGCGTTTTCCTAAAGAGCCCGGGCTCGTTAACCAGTTTATGGGAGAAGAATATGGCACCAGTATCGGATTTGCCCGAGTGGCTTGCAATCGCACTCCAGGCACTTCAGGCCGGGGATGTCGACGGCTGGATGAAGATCTACGCAGCGGACGCAGTTCACGAGTTTCCGTTCGCCCCAGCGGGGTGGGTCAACAAGCTGGAGGGACGCCAGGCGATCGCGTCCTACATGGCCCGATTGCCGGCATTAATCCGGCTCGGTTCGTTCAGCGACGTTCGTGCGCGGGAGGTGGGCAATGGACTCATCGTTGAGGCTACCGGGCATCATCGGCGCGTTTCGGACGATGCGCCGTGGGAACTCGATTACGTCTGGTTTATCGCTCTGCGCGATGGCAGAGTGACGCACTTCCGTGACTACATGAACCCATTGCAGCTATCTGCCGGTTAAATGTGTTCAACCATCATTGGCTCACGATTGGTTTTTGTCATCGCTTAAGGACCTGATAAGCGCACGGTTGAGATACACATGTGCGGTTGGCGTCGAACGGCACCTGACCCTCGCCCCAAGCCGTATTGTAAAAAAAGCGATGACATGTAGTGCGTCATAGTCCGTCCCCGCCGTCGATGGCCCGGCAATACCCGCAGAGTGTGCGTTCGGTGGGCTCGAATAAGACGAACCGCCTGACCGGTACGGTCAGAGCGGCTTTTGCACCTTAAACCCAGTACGTCCTCCGCTTTCGGTAGGGCAGTTGAAAAGCGCATGACGTTCAAGATCAGATGGCGGCAGGGTGGCGGTTATATGTCGAGGCCTTCTGGCGTCAGGCCGATCTGTGATCGGATTTTCGCGGCGTCAGCAGGTGTCGCCGGATTGTAGATGACCATGCCGAGATCAGTCCGACCATCGACAGAAAAGGTCGATAACTCATAGGCAAGCAAGCCGAGAACCGGATGGTGTATGTGTTTGACGGCTTCGCCATGGGCGCCACGCACCTCGTTGTGGCGCCACATCTCCCCGAACTCGGCACTCAGTCGGCAGAGCTCGTCAACAAGAGGCTCGACCTCTGCGGCGGCCCCTGCGCGCGCCGCGTCCGGCTTGAATGCGCCCACCACGAAGCGCGCCACACTTTCCCAGTCGTTCTGGATGGTGCGTGCGCTTGGATTGAGGAACACCATGCGCAGCAGATTGCGCTGCTCCGGCGGCAGGCCGCCCGATTCCAGGCGAGGACATCCCATACGGGGGTTCTTATGAGGGCGGGGCTCGGGTCGAGCGCGTCGAGCACGCGTTGCAAGCGTGGCGTCACACTGTTGTTCTTCTGGTAGCGTGCCTCGGGCGGACGGCCGAGACCGAGCAGGAAGAGGTGCTCACGCTCGGCATCCGTCAGCAGAAGGGCCCGCGAGATGCGGTCGAGCACGCCGGATGACGGTGCGCCGCCGCGCCCCTGTTCAAGGCATGTGTACCAGGTCGGGCTGATGTTGGCGCGTTGGGCTACTTCCTCGCAGTACCGCATCGGGCGGACGCCTTCTCCCGACCTTGCGCTGCTAGCCGTGCAGGCCCGAGACCATTGACCGCATGGACGACATGGCCTGTTCGTGCGCGTTCACCTAGATAAACATGCCGCCAGAGGCTTCGATGCGCTGGGCATTGGCCCAGCGGCTGTCCTCAGCCAACAACGAGGCGATCAGCGGACCGATGTCATCCGGCACGCCAGCGCGGCCAAGCGCTGTGTTGCTGGCCACGAACTGGTTGAGT
>NZ_CADIKI010000043.1 GCF_902859935.1 Paraburkholderia fynbosensis | reverse complement strand
GCGTCACCTGCTTGCGATCTTCACCTTCTATGAATCGCTTCATCCGGTCACCTACGCTGAATGAGTTAATCCAGTCTAGGCGATCAGCGTGTTTTCACACAAGCTCGACCCGTTGCAGCCGGTCGAGCAGTCTCTGTTTTAAGGGTAGGTATCGGAGTGGAACGGTCGTTCCGTGCCGTCGCCAGGGGGACAAGTCATCGGCCTCTGCGGACGCTTAGACCCGTGAGTTGGTGAGGCTGCTTGCCTGCCCGCGCGGGCGGCTTGCGCTCATGCAGCGGCCTCGCGCATCAGTCGTTCGCGCGTCATCCATAGGTTGCTCGGGGCGAACAGCGTATGCGATTGCTGCGTGTTCTTCATCGGCCGCGATAGCGCACCTTCAGATGCCACCGTGCGCGGCGATGAACATGGCGACGGCCGACCGGCAATAGGATTCGATTTCGTTGTCGTCCTGTGCTCTCGCCTCATCGAAGCGTGCGATAAGCAGGAGATCGGATCCTTTGAAAAGCGCGGCAAACAAGCGGGCGGCCCGGAGAGCATCGGGTACGTTCAGAATCGCTTTCGCGTGCAACTGACGCAACACGGCCTCGATCTGGGCGATGACATGGGCGGGCCCGGCTTCGTAATGGAGCTTGCTCAACGACTTTTGATTCGTCTTGTCGGCCAAAACCATGGCTTCGACACTGCGGACGTCCGGGCTCAACAGCGTGCGAAGCAGGGATGATCCCACCGCCATGAGCTGATCTTCGGCCGAACCGTCGACGCCTTCAGAAAGGGCCTGCGGTGCAAACTGATCGCAGCGGGCCACCATGGCCGCGCTGAACAGCGCCTCCTTGTTCTCGAAGTGCCGATAGATGCTGAGCTTGGATATCTTCGCCCGCTGCGCGACCTTGTCCATGGTCGTCGCTTGAAAACCCAATTCTACAAAGAGTTCGCAGGCAGCGTCGACGATCGTTTGGCGAAGCGCCTCGTTGGCGGGCCGGCCGCGCCGGCCCTGGCTGTTTTCGGTCACGACAATTCCAGTACTTGACAGTATTCAAATTGGTGCATTACGATACCACGCAGTATCGCAATGTGCAAGCCAAGGGCAGGTTTCCCCCGGGCCGCCCGGCGATATCGAGCGGCATTGTCGGGCCGGTCAATACAGCCATGGGCAACTTTCTTGCCAATGTCGAAGCCGTGCTCGCTGACCGTCTCAACCGCGTATCGCCGGACGATGTTGCACACCACGCCCGGCCCACCCCTCCCTCCACAGCACGGAGCCCATCACCATGAATGACGTCATCATCATCGGCGGCAGCTTTGCCGGCCTCGCCGCCGCCCTGCAGCTTGGCCGTGCCCGCCGCAAGGTCACCGTTCTCGATACCGGCCGGCCGCGCAACCGCTTTGCAGGCCACTCGCATGGCATGCTCGGCCACGATCACAAGCCGCCGCTGGATATCCTGGTCGAGGCGCGGCAGCAACTGGCGCGCTATCCAACGATCAGCCTCGTCAATGCCCGGGCCGAGAGCGTGTCTGGCGCCATCGACGATTTCTGCGTCGTCACTGACGATCACGAAAGCCTGAGGGCGCGCCGCGTGATCCTGAGCTATGGTGTCGCCGACCAGATGCCTGATGTTCCGGGCTTTGCCGAAAGCTGGGGCACGTCCATCGTGCCCTGCCCCTATTGCGACGGCTTTGAGGCCGCCGGTCAGCATTGGGGCCTCGTCTGGTCCAGCCCGCAGTCGCACCAGTCTGCCAGGCTGTTCCGCGATTGGACTGACAAGCTGACTGTCTTCGCCGATGGTCATGACATTGCGCCCGATATCCAGGTCTATCTGGCGCGCCGCAACATACCTGTCGTCGATGGCCGGATCATCGAGATCGCCCATCACAAGGGCCATATCGCCACTGTCAATCTCGATACCGGCCGCAATGTCGCGGTCGACGTCCTGTTCGCCCATCCGCGCAACAAGCCGTCCGCACGCCTGCATGAATCACTGGGCCTCGCCACGGTCGATACGCCCACCGGCATCGTCCTCAAAGTCGACGAGCGCCGCCAAACCAGCATGCCCGGCATCTACGCCGCTGGCGACCTCGCCACGCCCTTCTTGCCCTCGGTCACCCAGGCTTCATCGCAGGGCGCGATGGCGGGTATCTTCGCCCAGCAGTCGATGGTGGTTTGAGAGCACAGATCCCTGCTCTTGTTGCGTCGTCGCCTTCGAAAAGGTTGGCGTAAATCGACGCGGCGAAAGGCGGATCGTCGAGTCAAGGAGATGACATGGCAAAGCAAAGTGCGGATCAGGTGGGTGACTGGAATGGTCAAAGCGGGGAGCGCTGGGTCGCCAACCAGGCCCGGCTCGACGCTCTGGTGGCGGTGTTCGGCCAGGCCGCGATCGAAGCCGCCGCGCCCGCGACGGGTGAGCGCGTGCTGGACATCGGCTGCGGCGCCGGTGCGTCAAGTCTGGCTCTGGCCGCTCGCGTCGGCGCGGGGGGCCAAGTGCTGGGCGTGGACATATCCGAACCGCTGATCGATCGAGCGCGCGCGGTTGCGCGCCACGATACGCCGGCCCTGTTTCAGGTGGCCGACACCAGCAGCGCAGAGCTGCCCGAAGGCGCGTTCGACATTCTGTTCTCGCGTTTCGGCGTGATGTTTTTCCCCGATCCGACAGCGGCGTTCGCCCATATGCGACGCGCGCTCCGGCCGGGCGGCCGGGTCGCTTTCGTCTGCTGGCGCGGTGCGGCCGAGAACGATTGGATGCGACTGCCGGTGGGCGCGCTCAAGGACATCGTCCCGCCGAGCGCGCTGCCCGATCCCGAAGCGCCCGGCCCGTTTTCGTTCGGCGACCGGGAGCACGTGGCGCGCATCCTGACGGCGGCCGGTTTCACCGAAATCGTTATCTCGCCCTTCGACGCGGCCGTCCCATTCGGCGAGGGCGAAACGCGGGACGCCGCGATCGCCGACGCAGTGAGGATGACGCTTGAGGTCGGCCCGCTGTCGCGTGCGCTCGCTGGTCAGCCCGACGACATCCGCGCCCGTGCCTCCGCCGCAGTTCGTGCCGCCTTCGCGAGCCTCCCCGGCGAGGGGTCGGTGTTGATCAACGGCGCGGCGTGGGTCGTCATGGCACGAAATCCGGCAAGCTGACAGGGATTAACAGGGGAGACGCCTCGGCTTGGTAGAGCTGGGCGTTGTTGGCCGCTCAGATTGATGTCCCTTCTGGCCGCTGAATGAGCGCTCGCCTTGCGACAATCAGATGGCCGGTTGCGAAGCAGAGCCGACGCCTGAGCGGCCTGCCGCCGGCGCATGTGACCGGCAGTTTGTGGCCGCCAGTACGCGTTCACACAAACCGCCGGAAAGCTCCCATTGATAATTCCAACATCCTCTCGACAGCACGTTCGTCGAACCGACGCTATCGGCCATTAGGAGCCATTCGCCGGCAGTTGCTCACAGCCCTTCCGATGTCTGCTTTGCGACACTGAACGGCCACTAATCGCGATATGCCTGTGGTTGCGCTTTGGTCTTTCCCGGTCTAAAACCTGTTTCCTTGCAAGCCGGCCTGAAGTGTCGCGAAGGTCTGCAAGGCGGTGCGGTCGAAGTGCAGCGGCGTCACACGAAATGCGCTTCGACGCTACGACGGCCGTTTCGCTATCGGGCGCATTCTTGCGCGGTCCGCGCTGAAAGGGCAGCCAGAAATAATCGATGCCGCGCGGATCGACCTCCGGCACGATTTCGATGCCCTCCACTAGCCCGATACCTGGCTGTGTCACGGTCAGCGGTCCGGCGGCCGAGGCATCGCAATCTGGAAAGTTCACGTTGAGACATGTGGGCGCGTCATGCGAGGTGGCGAGCAGTCGGCGGACCACACCGGGCGCGATTCACGCGCGGTGTCCCAGCGCACGCTTCGGCGGTCGCTAAACGTCTGACTGAGCGCGATCGAAGGCAGGCCGAGCAGAACGCCCGTCATCGCTGCACCGGCGGTGCCGGAGAACATTGTCTCCACGCCCAAGTTCGCGCCGGATTGATGCCCGACAAAACGAGCGTGGGTGGCGCGGCCTTCATCGGATGACGCGCCGCGATTACGACGCAATCGTCGGGCGTGCCTTGCACGCCGAAGCGCCGCTGCCCCTGACGCGAAATGCGCAGCGGCGAATGCAGGCTTATGGAATGCGACGTTCCGTTCTGGTCGTGTACGGGTGCAACGACCCTGACTTCGTGCGCGTTCTAACTCCACGATGCTCCTGCCTGTGACCCTCACTCATAGGATCACAAGACGCCTTCTTCCCTCGGTTTCGTTTGCTTAAAGTGACACCACTGCAGCAGCTTTCCTTCTGTCCCGCTGCTGCAAGCACAGTTACTTCGCCACTTTATTCAACGACAACCCTTGGAAGAAATCATGAAATCGCTCATCAATGCTGTTGCAGTCGCCGCCGCCCTTGTCATCCCCGCCGCATCGTTCGCTCAGTCGAATGATCAGGTCACCCGTGCGCAGGTTCGCCATGAACTGGTGCAACTCCAGAATGCTGGATACCGTGCTGGCCAAGGCGATCAAGCGTTCTATCCGACTCAAATCGAGGCTGCCACTGCACGTGTGGCTGCGGAGGAAAAATCCGCGAGCGGCTTCGGCGGTGTAAGCAGCGGTTCCTCCGCCAGTGGCGCACCGGCGATCAACGGCGTCCGGTCTCTGTATTCCGGCCGTTGATTCAACGCCGCGAACGATGTCACGACTAAATACACGGACCTTGCTGCGCCCTAACCGATTGCAGAGGCGAAGCACTGACTACATAGCCGTGTCGTCATGACAGCGTTGCTGGCAATTCACAACCCACCTATCACGCATTGGAGAACGACATGAAAGTACTGATGGTTTTGACCTCGCACGATCAATTGGGCAGCACGGGCCGCAAGACCGGCTTCTGGCTGGAAGAACTCGCGGCGCCTTACTACACGTTCAAGGACGCGGGCGCTGAGATCATGCTGGCCTCGCCGCAGGGGGGCCAGCCGCCGCTCGATCCGAAGAGCAACGAGCCGGCCAATCAGACCGACCAGACACACCGCTTTGAAAACGACGCGGCGGCCAAAGCGCAACTCGCGGCAACCGTGCGCCTCGACAGCGTCTCCCAAGCGGACTTCGACACGGTGTTCTATCCCGGCGGCCATGGCCCGCTGTGGGATCTGGCCGAAGACCCGCATTCGATCGCGCTGATCCAGTCGTTCATCGCCGCCGGCAAACCCGTTGCACTGGTGTGTCATGCACCGGGCGTACTGCGCCACGTCACCACGGCGGACGGCAAGCCGCTGGTCGAAGGCAAGAAGGTGACGGGCTTCACGAATTCGGAAGAAGCCGCGGTCGGCCTCACCGAGATCGTTCCGTTCCTCGTTGAAGACGAACTCAAGGCCAAGGGCGGCATTTATTCGAAGACCGTTGACTGGGCTCCGTATGTAGTCACCGACGGGCTGCTCATTACCGGACAAAACCCGGCTTCGTCGTCCTCCGCTGCCGCCATTCTGATGAAGCACCCGGCGCTCGCCGCGCAATAAAAGCCGCCTATCTGCCGACGCGCGTTGCCTTCGGGCAAGCGCGCGGCGTTTTCACCAGAGAGCCAGTTGGCTGATCGCGCAGGATCGCGCGCAGCCGGCTCGATCGAGCCCGTCGCAACGCGCGACCTGGGTCCATTCGGGAGCGAAAAGAACATGGAATATCCTTCACTCTTCACGCCGCTCAAGCTCGGGCGGCACACCTTGCGCAATCGTATCGTGCTGCCGCCGCTGACGCGTCAGAGAGCCGCCCAGCCCGGCGACATACCGACCGCATCGAGCGCGCTCTATTACCGCCAGCGCGCCGGCGCGGGCTTCATGATCAGCGAGGGAGCGCAGATAGAACCGCGCGGTCAGGGCTACGCGTGGACACCCGGCATCTACAGCGACGAACAGGTCGAAGGCTGGGCTCGCGTGACCGACGCAATACACGCTGAAGGCGGCGTGATCTTCGCGCAGCTGTGGCATGTGGGCCGCGTCTCGCATACCGCGTTGCAGCCCCACGGCGCAGCGCCGGTTGCGCCTTCGCCGATGGCGGCACAGAAGGTCAAGGCGTTCATCGAGACCGGTCCCGGCACCGGCACGCTGGTCGAGCCTTCGGTGCCACGCGAGTTGAGCGTCGCCGAGATCGGCGAGTTAGTCGGGCACTACGCAATGGCAGCGCACAACGCGCTGCGTGCGGGCTTCGATGGTGTCGAGATTCACGCTGCCAATGGCTACCTCGTGAATCAGTTCATCTCGGCACACTCGAACAGGCGTCAGGACGAGTACGGCGGCTCGCTGCACAACCGCTTGCGCTTTCTGCGCGAGATCGTCGAGGCGGTCGCCGCGGTGGTGGGACCGGAACGGCTGGGCGTGCGCTTCACCCCGCTGTTCACGAGCACCGATCGGGATCGCGTGTACATCGGCCTCGTCGAAGACGATCCTCATCACACGTATATCGAAGCAATCAAGGTGCTGGAAGCTGCCGGTGCGGCCTATGTGTCAATAGCGGAAGCCGACTGGGATAACGCACCGGATCTGCCGGCGGCGTTTCGCGAGGAAGTCCGCCGGGTGTTCAGCGGCCGCATCATCTATGCGGGTCGCTACACGGCCGAGCGCGGCGGCCGCCTGATCGAAGCGAACCTTGCGGACCTGATTGCATTCGGCCGCCCGTACATCGCGAACCCGGATCTGCCTGAGCGCATCGCCAACGGCTGGCCGCTCAATGCCGTGAATCCGGCAACGTTGTATGGCGGCGGGGACGAAGGACTCACGGACTATCCGGCATACGCGGAATCGTTATCCGTTCAGGCAGACGAGGTGATCGCATGGGCAAGGGAATCGAAGGGAAGGTCGTCCTGATCACGGGTGGCAGCACGGGCATTGGCGCCGCAGTGGCTCGACGCCTTGCGGCCAGCGGTGCAAAAGTGGCCGTTGCGGCGCGTCGCAAGGACAAGCTCGACGAGGTCGTCGCGGCAATCGTAGCCGAGGGCGGCGCCGCCAAGCGTACGCGCGAGCCATCGCCTATGCGATCGAGCAGCCCGACGACGTCGACATCAACGAGATCGTGCTTCGTCCCACAAGCCAGGAGTTCTGAGCGAACGCTGGCTCACACTTTCCAGCGACAGGGCCACGCGCAAGACATTGTGCGCGGCCATCACGCAAATGCGGCGCTTCATACGAGAGCGGTTTCGACGCGTTCGTATGAAGCGCCGCTAGTCGTCGTGGCACAACCTGGACATTTTGCCGTGATAGTGTTCGCATTCCCGGTCGAGCCAGGCATGCTCGGGCCGTCAGTTGGCTGGTCGTAAGCTGCCTCGCGACGATGCCCGGCACGTCCGCCCGCCTGCCCATTCGCCGTTAACCGAGACACTATGTCCAGAAGACCCTCTGCCGAGCAGCGACGCGAACTTGGCGCGTTTCTTTCAAGCCGCCGCGGCCGCCTGCAACCTGCCGAATTCGGCCTGCCCGACGGCCCCCGCCGTACCCCCGGCCTGCGCCGCGAAGAGGTCGCCGTACTCGCCGGTGTCAGCGTCAGCTGGTACACCTGGCTCGAACAGGGCCGCGACATTCAACCGTCCGCCGATGCCCTGCGCAGAATCTCGCGCGTGCTCAAGCTCGACACCGTGGAGTCGGCGCATCTGTTCGCGCTTTCATCGCGCGAGCTTTCGCAGGTAGCAACCGGCAGCGGCGTCACCGAAGGCCTCGAACGACTGGTTCGCTCGATCAACGTTCCGGCCTATGTCCGCAACACGCGGCTCGATATTCTCGCGTGGAACGATGCCATTGCCGACCTGTTCGTCGACTATGGATCGCTGGAGCCGCACGAGCGCAATACCTTGCGCCTGCTGTTTCTTTACAAACCCTATCGCACGCTGATTCTCGACTGGGAGCAGATGACACGCGGCATGATCTCCGCGTTCCGCGCCGCGCGCGCGCAGGCGCCGGACAAGACGCAGTTCGATAGCCTCATCGACGAGCTCACGGAACTGAGCCCCGAGTTCAGCGACTGGTGGCAGGACACCGAGGTCAAAGGCTTCGATGAAGGCGACAAACGGCTTCGTCATCCAGCTGGCGGCCACATCGAATTCACTTACGTTGCGTTGACGCCCACCGGCAGACCGGACCTGTCGCTCGTGACTTACATTCCCCGGCACTCTGCCAGTGAGTCCGACTCATAGGATCACAAGACGCCTTCTTGACCCGCCCCGGTTTGCATAGAGTGGCACCACTGCAGCAACTTTCCCGCTGCTCGTCACTTCACTCAATCGAGGCAAACATGTCGAACCTGAACCTTCCCACCGCCATCGGCGCAACGTCGCGCAATCCCGCAACCGGCGAGTTCGTCGCGCACTATCCGTTTCAGACCGCCGACGAAGTCGAGCGCATGCTGGAGGACAACGCCGCGGCCTCCCGGCTGTGGCGCGCGACGCCCATGGCTGTGCGCGTGGCAACCTACCGCCGCCTGGCCGCGACACTGCGCGAGCGTTCGCAAGCGCTGGCCGCGCTGATTACTCAGGAGATGGGCAAGACGCTCGCCGCCGCACGAGCCGAAGTCGCAAAGTGCGCCAGCGCGATCGACTGGATCGCCGAGCATGGTCCCGCTTTCCTCGCCGATGAACCGGCGCCCGTCGAAGGCGACGATCACGTCCATGTCTCCTATCTGCCGATTGGCTCCATTCTTGCCGTGATGCCGTGGAATTTCCCGTTGTGGCAGGTGATTCGGGCATCGGGTCCGATCATGCTCTCGGGCAACGGCTTCATCCTCAAGCATGCACCCAATGTGATGGGCTCGGCGTACGCGTTGCTGGACGCTTATGAAGCCGCCGGCTTTCCAGTCGGACTCTTCGCCAACCTGAATTCCGATAATGAGACCGTGGCCCACGTGATCGAAGATCCGCGCGTTGCCGCCGTCACGCTGACCGGCAGCATGCGGGCCGGGTCCGCCGTCGCATCCACGGCGGGCCGCGCGTTGAAGAAGACGCTGCTGGAACTTGGCGGCGCCGACGCCTTCATCGTATTGGCCGATGCGAACATCGACCTGGCCGTGAAAGCTGCCATCGAGGCTCGCTTTCAAAACGCCGGCCAGGTTTGTCTCGCGGCCAAGCGGTTCATTGTCGAGCGGCCCGTTGCAGAAGAGTTCACGCGCAAGTTCGTGGCCGCCGCGCGTCAGGTCGTGGCGGGCGATCCGCACGATCCGGCAAGCACCATCGGGCCGATGGCGCGCGCCGACTTGCGCGACGAACTGCACGGCCAGGTGCAACGCACAATCGAAGCAGGCGCGACGCTGCTGCTCGGTGGTAGCAAGGTGGAAGGCGCCGGCAATTACTACGAGCCGACCGTGCTCGCAGATGTCGCCCCCGGCATGGCTGCTTTCGACGAAGAAACCTTTGGCCCGGTCGCCGCAATCACCGTTGCCGACGACGCCGAGCACGCTATCGAACTTGCCAACACGAGCGACTACGGTCTCGGCGGCAGCCTGTGGACGAGCGACGTCGCCCGTGCGCAGCGAATCGCGCGCCGGCTGGAAACGGGCGGCGTCTTTATCAACGGCTTCCCCGCTTCGAATCCGCGCATTCCGGTGGGCGGGGTCAAGAAGAGCGGATACGGCCGTGAACTATCGCACTTCGGTCTGCGCGAGTTCACCAACGCTCAGGCGGTGTGGGCCAAAACCGTCGATTGATCCGACGTTCACGGGGTTCGCCCGATCAGCTCGTGTATCGTTAAGGCATCCTCAACATTCGTACCGGCTTTCGCATGACCCGTACTTTAACGGGTCATCAGCGGCAGCCTGCAAGCTGAACCATTGCAACCAATTGACCAATCATCGTTAACTTCTGGAGTCGAAAATGAAAACCATCAACGACATTCGCCGTTTTGCCGCAGCCTTGACCATTGGCGTCAGCGCATTCGCCACGCAGTTCGCCGAAGCCGCACCTGTCAAGAACATCGTCCTGGTTCACGGCTATTTCGCCGACGGCTCGGGCTGGCAAGCCGTGTCGAAGATCCTGACGCGGGACGGCTATAAAGTCTCGGTGATTCAGGAGCCGGAGACGTCGTTCAAGGAAGACGTCGCCGCGACTACGCGTATCGTCGATGCACAGGACGGCCCGACAATCCTCGTCGGCCATAGTTATGGCGGAGCGGTGATTACCGAGGCGGGCAACAATGCGCGCGTGGCGGGCCTCGTCTACATCGCCGCGTTCGAACCGGACGCTAGCGAAAACCTTAAGGACCTGACGACGAAAATGCCGGCCGCGACAAAAGCCATCAAGGCAACCGACGATGGCCACCTCTACTTCGACGCAGAGCACTTCAGAGAGGACTTCGCTGCTGATGTACCCGCCGCGGAGGCCGCATTCATGGCGAGTTCGCAGGTCATGCCGGCGCATGAGTCGTTCACCGCGCCGGTGAGCCAGCCGGCATGGAAAATGAAGCCGAGCTGGGCCGTCGTGGCGACTCAGGACCGAACCGTGAATCCCGATCTCGAACGTTGGATGGCGAGCCGCGCGAAGAGCACGGTCGTGGAGGTTCCGTCGAGCCATGTCGCCTATCTGTCGCATCCGGCAGAAGTCGCCCGGGTGATCGAGCGGGCGGCCACTGCAACGGGCAGCCGCTGAGGGGATCGGGCCGGCTACTGGTGCGTAGGTACGCTGGACGAGCCGCGTGCCAGGATGCAGCGGCTAACCGACGACCGCTTCTCTTCTATCAAGAGACGCCGGCCGTCGGGCGTCGAATGGCCGATAGGAGTTGGGTCCGAAAGTTAGAGCCGAAGTCGCCGGCGATGCGTGCGCGTCACGAGCGATCTTCGGCAACCGGCCCAGGCCGTGTGGAAACTCGACGGAGTTGCAATCCGACGGGGAAACCTGGCCCGTCGGCGCGTTTGGCTGTCTTCGGGGGTGTCGCGGCGATGACGAGACGCTGAACGTCTCTAACGCGCTCCAAACAAGTTCAAGGGTCTAGTTTTAGGACCTACGGGTGCTCACGCACCCACCAGCCGCATCGCTTTCATCGTTTTCCTGAACCCCAGGATTCTCAGCACTCGCATGAGATTGTAGGCAAGTACGTTCAAGCTCATCTCGGTCCCCACGTTGGGCAGCCTGCGTGTCAGGAAATGTGTGTAGCCCATCCAGTGCTTGAACGTTCCAAAGACATGTTCGACGGTCCGCCTGCGCACTGTCATCGCCTCCGGTGTCCTGTCGAGCCGACGTTGGACCAGCACTGCCTGCGTCGCGCCGACGGCACCGCCTTGGACAATCCAAAAAATATTCGAAATTCGGCGAAAATTTGCAAAAATTTAAAGTTCTTATATTTATTTTAAATGTTAAAAAAATGCGAGTTTTCGGCCTTTTATCGACAATTTCCTATTTCTTCACCGAAGCACGGAAAGGCGAGTCTCGCAGTCCTTGACAGCCTTGTCTCGCCCGAATGCACCGCATCCGACATCGCCAAGCGTCCCGGCTTATCAGCCTCGCTGGTCATCCGGCTCTCAACAACAGTTCTTGCTAATAGATCCGTGCATGCAAGCGCTGCCTACAGCAGCGATCCGCACTCCTCACCGGAAAATGCAAGTCTCGCCGCGCAACTGTTCAGCAGGCCCGTCGTCCGAGCCTGCCCATCGCAAGTAACCATTCTCATTCATCCGTTGCGGGAGAATTGTTCTTGAGAGCGCGCCTAGCTTTTACTAAGGCTGGCTGGATAGGAACAAATTTGTGCAAACCGACGAAGCTTTCAGCACGGACTGCACGACCGGCTCACGCTTCGAACAGCGGAGCAGCCGTTGGGCATTGCTCGCCGACGACGATGCCCCGGGAGCGACCTGACTGAGTTGGGCGCCTCGTGCCGGACGCGCGAAGGCTGTCGCCGGGCAGAATGAGACAGTTGCACTCAATGCTTTACTGATTGATTATCGTACGATTGGTGCGTTTTCAATCGGCGATGGAGCGGATCACGCGCTCCCCGGCATGGCCAGCGTCACACCGGGGCTCGACGCAACTGGAATCGCCCAGCCGCGATCTTCAGCAACTCGGTCTGCTCTTTAAGTGACGCCGCCGCGGCCGCGGCCTGCTCGACCAGCGCTGCGTTCTGCTGGGACATTTCGTCAAATTGCGACACCGCGCGATTCACTTCTTCGATACCGGCGCTCTGTTCGGCGGAAGCCGTCGCGATCTCGTTCATGATGGCCGTCACGCGGCGCACTGCGGTACGAACCTCGCTGATCGTCTCGCCCGCCTGGCCGACGAGCCGCGAGCCATTCGCCACGCGCGCGGTCGAGTTGCCGATCAGTTCCTTGATTTCCTTCGCCGCTACCGCCGAGCGCTGCGCGAGCGTGCGCACCTCGCCCGCAACGACCGCGAAGCCGCGTCCCTGCTCGCCCGCTCGCGCCGCTTCCACGGCGGCGTTCAGCGCGAGAATATTGGTCTGAAACGCGATCCCTTCGATTACGGTGATGATTTCGCTCATTTTGCGGGCGCTTCCGTCGATCTCGCCCATCGTCGCGATCACCTGGTCAACCACCTCGGCGCCCGCGGCGGCAGCATCGTTGGTCGATTGAGCGAGTGCCTGGCCCTGCCGCGCGTGCTCCGCGTTCTGCGTGACCGCGCTGGTCAACTGTTCCATGCTGGCGGCCGTCTGTTCCACCGACGCGGCCTGCTCTTCCGTGCGCTGCGAAAGGTCGTTGTTGCCCGCCGAAATCTGGTGGGTCGCTGCGGCGATCGAATCCGTGCCGCGCGCAATCTGCTCGACCATCGCAGCGATGCCGTCCTGCATGGTGGCGACGCTGGCAACGAGCTTGCCCATTTCGTCGCTGGCGTCGAAGCGCAACTTCTCGGTCATGTCACCCTTCGCAATCCGTTCGACATGGCGGACGGTCAGATCGAGCGGGCGCGAGATCGCGCGCAGCAGGCTGAAGCCGCTCGTGACGCAGGCGACCAGACCTAGCGCGATCGCCAGCAGCGTGAAGGTCAGCAACGTGTCGTAGCGGTCCTGCGCCGACTGGTAACGCGTGGCGCCTTGCTCGTTGCGAAACTTGTCTAGCGCAGCCGACTTTTGCGTCAGGGCGGCGGCGAGCGGCGGAATATCCGTCATCGCCAGCTTGTCGGCGGCGGTGCGGTCGCCTTTGCGCATTGCGTCGATCATCGGTTGGATCGCGTTGCCCAACAACGCGCCGCGAGCGTCCGAGACTGCCTTCGACAGTGCCGCTTCCTCAGCTGAAGCCGGCAACGCCTGGTAAGTCGCCCAGGCCGAATTGGAGACCGACAGGTAATTGAGCGCCTTGTCGATCAGCGCAGGCGAATCCGGCGACTCGGGGTGAATGAGCACGCGGTCGAGGGTCGTGCGCACGACCGTCAGATTGAGGTTGGACCGGCCGAGCGCGGTTGCGGCTGCGACGTCGTTCATGTATGCCTGTTTCACCGTGCCGTTCGACGCCCGCATACCGACGATGCCGAATATACCCGTGACCACGAGCAATGCGCCGAGCAGCGTGAGCGTCACCAGTAGGCGCAATTTGATCGTCATATTCAGGCGCATAGAGGTCTATTCTTTCGTATGGGTGAAGAATGGTTATCGGCAGACAGGCGGGATAACTTGAGGGCCGCAGGCGGCTCTGTCACGTTCGTTGAGCCTTGGGCCAGGATGACGTCATGAAAGAGTCGAAATTGCTGTATCGCGGTCATCGGTTTCCGGCATCGATCATCAGCCACGCCGTTCGCTGGTATTTTCGCTTTCAGCTTAGCCTTTGCGATATCGAGGAGCTGCTGTTCGAGCCCGGCGTGGTCGTTAGCCACGAATCGATCCGTCGGTGGATAGACAAGTTCGGCGCTGATTTCGCACAACATGTGAAGGCCGTTCGTCGCAAGCCGGGCAGCACGTGGCACCTCGACGAGATGTTTGTCGCCCTGCGTGGCGAAGCGTACCTGTGGCGTGCAGTCGACGAGCACGGCGTCGAACTCGACCTCTTACTGCAAAAGCGGCGCGACAAGGCCGTCGCCAAACGTTTCTTCAAGCGTGTGCTGCGCTAACCCGGTGCCACGCAAAATCGTCACCGGTCAGTTACGTAGCTATCCCGCGGCGAAAGCCGACATCCCGGAACCGGTCAACGTGAGGCACGTGTTCGTCAAGGCTGCGGCCCGCGTCGACAATCGCGCAGAGAACAGCCATCAGCCCACGCGTGAAGGCGAGTAGCGCATGCGAGGTTCTCGCGATCGAAAGCGCACCCAGGCTTTCCTGACGAGCTTCGGTCCGATCCGGCAGCACTTCGCACTCAAGCGGCATCTGCTGCGCGCTTCCCTCTATCGCAAGCACCTCGCCGCACGATTTGACTCATGGCGGCTTTTCACTGGCATCGCCCAAACTCCGTCTGCGGTCTTCTGAGCGACCCCTTCACCTGCCATCGCTTTGCCCAGGAATCGTCAACGTGACACCCATTAGCCGGCCCAGGTCAAGGCACGAATTCATCCATCGCCGGGTTGCAGTGGCGATGATATTTCCATCGCCACTGCAATCCTGCGATGCTTTTCCGTTGTCTGTCATGCTGCCTACGGAGCCTGATCACATCCGCTTTCTCTCAGCTGGTTGCGAACCGGGTCGCACCAGACACCCATCGGGATCAAGCATGCCGCAGGTCTGCAGCCGCCCTGGCGACTATTGCCGCCCCGGAGAAACGTTGGTGCCAGGTGACGTCCAGTGGGTTGCATCGCAGAGCCGTGGCTGTCACTTTCGCGACGCCCGTCAATTGTGGCTCGTCGCCTGGGCGATCCGGTTTTTCTCAAACAGTGGTGCCGGCGCAGGAGCACGTGCAGTCAGTAGCCCTGTCTGCAGGACCGTCACGTTACTGGCTCGCCTCCATGCGTCGACCCGTCAGGCAAAACATCGCTTCACATCAAACGGCTGGCGCTCACGCAACATGTGATAGCACGCGCGTGCCAGCTTGTGCGCCAGCGCCTTGATTGCGAGGATCCCATTCCTTGCGCGCTTCTTGCGCTCATAAAAACGCCTGGCCTGCGGGCAGTAGCGAATGGCATAGTTCGCCGCCTCGACAAACGTCCAGGCGAGGTGCCTGTTTCCATTCTTCGTGCTGCCTTCCCCTTTCTTGCGGCTGTTGCTTTCCCGTCGGCTATCCACACAGCGACAATATGAGCTGAAATTGCCAACGTCGGCAAAGCACGTGATGGCGCCCGTCTCCAGCATGATCGTTGTCGCCAGTACGGGGCCGACGCCGGGTATCGACTTCAGCAGCGCATAATCCGGGCGCAGTTGTACGCGCTCCATGAGTCGCTTGTGCAAGATGGCAATTTCCTCCTGCAGCGCGCGCATCCCCGCCATTGGCCTGCATGGCGAGCGTCACATCAGGCGCAAACCGAGCGCATTGACCTGCTCGTCGCTCAGATGCCTGATCACTTCTCCGGTCATCCGCTGACCTGTCTGCCGGGAATGCAGGTTTTCGATTGAGAGTATCTGTGCGGTCCGGCAGCGCACCAGTTGCATTCGTTTGCGTGAGAGCTCCGTACTGGCCGCTCTTCTGCTGGATCGTAGCAGTCCCGCCATGTCGGCCGCCTCACGACGCCCACCACTTCGGCAAAATTTGCCAAAGTGGGTGCTAGAGTGGTTTCATGACCGCTATGAACATTTCGCTACCGGATTCGCTGAAGGACTACGTCGACGAACAGGTTGGCGAGGGCGGCTACGGCACGAGTGGCGAGTACGTCCGCGAACTGATCCGAAAAGATCCGGACCGCAAGCGTTACGGGCAATAATCGTGCAAGGCGCGACGTCCGGCCCTCGCCGTCCCCTGTTGACGCCGACTACTTTGAATCGCTGCGCGCTCGCGTGCGTAATTCTCGCAAATGACGGCTAAGCCAGTCATACCGACAAGGCTGGCCAGGCAGGACGTAGAGGACGAGGTGACGCACTAGCTCGTAGACGAAGGCTCGGAGCAGGCAGCGTTCGGATTCATCACGGAGATCGAACGGCATACGAGCGTCTCTCCGAGCACCGGAACATCGGGTCTCCCCGTTACGCGTACGAGCTGGATATCCCAAGCCTGCGGCCGTGGCTGCTTGATCGCTATCCGCAGCTGATCTTCTATATTGAGCGTAAGGCTCATGTGGAAGTTTGGCGCGTGCTCAACGGCAAGCGTGATATTCCGACTTGGCTGGAGAGCAACGACGATGAGACTCATTGACAGCCTCTGCACGGCACTAGGCCCGTGAGGTGCCTTCACGCACTTCCCACCTTTGACCGCCCCCTTGTGCACGGCCATTGCATCTAACCGGCAGTGCCGATGCTCACAAACTAATCGCGCTGTACTGGAAGATCGACCGCGGCATCGTCGACAGGCAGTTGATACGGGCTGCGTTGCCGATCAGCCTTCCCCGCCATGCGCAGATTGTCACCGCGCAACTTGGAGGCAAGGTCGAATCCAGAATTTGTGCAGCAGCCTGCGGCACAAATTCACAACCCATTCGTCTTAATGCACATAGGACCGCGAACCAAACTCTGATCATGTTCGCGCGTCTAGATAACGGGCCAAACCGCGCGGCAGGGTAAGCGCAAGAAACCCGTCGATTCATGTGCCCAACGCACGAATTGACAGAGCGCCGCAGCGCGTCGACACTGAACATCTCCTTTCAACTGCGGGAATGGCATGAACTTTGAGATATCGGACTTACGCGCCTTTGTCGCGACAGCCGACCTGGGCAGCTTTCGCGCCGCCGCCGACACGTTGCATCTGTCCGCCTCGGCGCTGTCACGTCGAATCGAAAAACTTGAGGACTCACTGGGCGTCAGGCTTTTCGAGCGGACCACCCGCAAGATGGATCTGACCATCGTCGGCCGCGGGTTCCTCGAGCGCGCGTACCGAATTCTCAACGAGGTCGACAACTCGATGCTTGAGTTCGACGATCTCGCGCGCAAGATGACCGGTGAACTCACGATAGCGTGCGTGCCCTCGGCAGTGCGCTATTTTCTCCCGGAAGCCATCGCGGTCTATCACCAGCGTTACCCGGGCATCCGCCTGCGCCTCATCGATGAGCCTTCGTCGATGGTGTTTCTGGCAGTCGCGCGCGGCGAAGCCGATTTCGGTCTCACTTACGTCGGCACACAGGAACCGGACATCGAATTCAGGCCGCTGCTCGATGACCCTTTCGTTCTCGCCTGTCCGCGCACGCACCCGCTCGCGAAACGCAAGGCCGTCGCCTGGAAGGAACTCGGCAATGTCGACTATCTTGCTATCGCGCAAGGCAGCGGCAATCGCGCGGTTATTGACGAGGCGCTGGCCGGCGTCGTTGACCGGCCGAAATGGTTCTGCGAAGTGCGTCATATGCCGGCTCTCGTGAGCCTGATCGAAGCGGGATTGGGAGTGGGTGTCGTACCGCGCCTCGCCATGCCACGTGGTCCGCATAAGGCGCTCAAGAGCGTGGCGCTCGTTGATCCGCCGATCCGGCGCACACTGGGCGTACTCCAGCGTCGCGGACGCGGCTTGTCCTCCGCCGCGCGCTTCTTCCTCGAGTTGTTGACGGAGATGCGCGCGCAGGATGCGCTGCCCGCAAGCACCGCCGCATAAGCGAGAGGCCTTTCCGGCGTCGCGGGACCGGTGTCGCGGCCTGTGTCTCTAGCAGGCGTCGATTCGTGCGTAAGACGCACCAATTGAACGAAAATATGCGTTTGTCATGGGGTTGCTTCTGGCCGATCATCTGCGAAACACAAGCGCTGCGATGTCGCAGCCGCTTGAGGCCCACAGTTTTCAGATCGAAGGAGACGACCCGTTTCATGACCCTGCCTAACTCCACCCACGGTATTGTCAGCAAGGCGCAGTTGACTGAACTGACCATCGAAGCCCTCTGCGCGCTCGGCCTGAATCGCGCTGACGCCGCCGACACCGCCACCATCCTCGTGCTCGCCGACCTGTTCGGCCTGCGCACGCATGGCACGAGCCGAATTGAATCGTACGGCTCTCGTCTGCGCATCGGCGGCATCAATCCCACACCGTCAATCACGTCCGAGCAAGTCGGCCCGGCGCTGCACCGTCTTGACGGCGACAACGGTATAGGTCCGCTCGTCGGCTATCGCGCGCTCGATCTGGCGATGACGGCCGCGCGCGAACACGGCATCGCGTGCGTGTTCGTGCGCGGCAGCAATCATTTCGGCCCGGTGTCGCCGTATTCGTATCTCGCCGCGACGCAAGGGTTCGCCAGCATCATCGGCAGCAACGCGACGACGACGATCGCGCCGTGGGGCGGCACCGACGCGCGCCTGGGAAATAGCCCAGTCGGCTTCGGCGTACCGAACCCGGACGGCCATCCGTTCATGCTCGACATGGCGATCAGCGTCGCGGCGCGGGCAAAGATCCGGAACGCGCTCAAACGGGGCGAACCGATTCCTGGCGATTGGGCGACCGATGCGCATGGCAAACCAACCACCGACCCGAAAGCCGCGCTCGACGGCTTCCTGCTGCCGATCGGCGGCCACAAGGGCTACGGCCTTGCGCTGGTCGTCGATCTGCTCGCAGGACTGCTTTCGGGCGCGGCCTATCTGACGCACGTGAAGTCGTGGGAAGACGATCCTGAGCAGCCGCAAAATCTCGGCCACTTCTTCATCCTCATCGACACGACCAAACTCGGCAGCACCGAATGGCTCGCCAGGCATATGGCCGACTATGCGGCAATCCTGCACGGCTCCAGGCCCGCCCATCCGGATGCACCCGTGATCGTGCCCGGCGAGATCGAACTCGGGCGCCTGGAACGCCAGATACTGGAAGGAATCGATATCGGCACGGCACAGCTCGCCATGCTGGAAGCGGCCGCGCGGCCGCAGCGCTGAACAGCCTATTTATCTTCGTAGCCCGCGACGCCCGTACCACCCAACGCGCGGCGCGCCAGCGGACAGACAAGCGACAGCCGGGTAGCTCATTCGAGCGCCCGGCGGTCAAGCACATAACAAGCTCCAAGGAGCGACAGGTGACAAACACTCGATGGCGCATCGTCCTGCTGCTGTTCATCGCAGGCTTCATCAATTATCTCGACCGCTCGGCGCTGTCCGTTGCGGCGCCCGCCGTGGCGCAAGAACTACATATCTCACCGGCGAGCCTCGGTCTGGTGTTCTCGACGTTCTTCATCGGGTATGCGGCGTTCAATTTCATTGGCGGCTGGGCGGCCGATCGCTGGGGCGGCAAGCGGGTCTTCTCCGTCGCGATCCTGGCGTGGTCGCTGCTGTGCGGTGCTACGGGCCTCGCCACCGGGTTTGGCTCGCTGCTGGCGTTCCGCACTTTTTTCGGTATGGCCGAAGGACCGCTCGCGACGACGATTAACAAGATCGTGAACAACTGGTTTCCTCACAAGGAGTCGGCGACCGCGTTTGGCTTTGCGAATTGCGGCTTGCCGCTGGGCGGTGCGGTTGCGGGGCCGGTAGTCGGTCTGCTGACAGCAGCTTATGGCTGGCGCGTCGCGTTCGCCGGAATCGCGTGTTTCGGATTGCTCTGGCTGGTCTTCTGGCAGTTCATGGCAACGGACAAGCCACATCAGCATCCGCGCGTATCGGACGATGAACGCGTTCTGATTGAATCCGACCGCAGCGTTTCCGAAGATCCCGCCGACGTGAAGGGCCTCGGCTTCTACCTCAAGCAGCCCGCCATTCTCGCCGCGATGATTTCGTACTTCGGTTACAGCTACATCCTGTTCTTTTTCCTCACGTGGTTTCCGAGCTTCCTGACAATGGACCGTCACCTGAGCCTGAAAAGCATGAGCCTCGCGACAGTGCTGCCGTGGCTGCTCGGATTTGTCGGTTATGGTCTGAGTGGCGTGCTGTCCGACCGGATCTTTCGCCGTACGGGCAATGCGCTGCTTGCCCGCAAGCGGGTACTGATCCTGTGTCTGGGCACCGCAGGTATCTGTGTCGCGCTAGCCGGTGCCGTGACGACGACCCTCGGTGCGCTGCTGCTGATGGCCATTGCCGTATTTGCGCTTTATCTGAGCGGCAGCACCTATTGGGCGCTGATTCAGGACACGGTTCCAGGTCCGAAGCTCGGCAGTGTCGGCGGCTGCGTGCATGCGATCGCCAACTGCGCGGGCATCGTCGGACCTGCAGTAACGGGCTTTCTGGTCCAGCAAAGCCACACTTTTTTCAGCGCGTTCGCCCTCGCGGGAGGCATTGCGCTGGCCAGCGTGCTCGCTGTGATGATCCTGCTCCGGCCGCGATCCGAGCGGAGGCTACAGCCGAGCGAAGCGGGAATCGCCCGCTGAACTCATGCACGAATTCAGTGAAAAGCTGCGGCAGTCATCATCGCCGGGCAAAAAAAACCGGGCGACGCGCGCGCCGCCTGGTTCACCTAGGGGACCTACCGTGATGCGTGGGGGGTTCAAGTCTAGCAAACTGAAAACATCGGTCACCAACATGAAATTCGACTCTTCCGTCATACAAGCCTTTACACCAACGGGCAGGCTGCGAGCCTCCATCAACCTCGGCAACCCAATCCTCGCGGGCAAGGATGCGTTTGGCGCGCCGTCCGGCGTCTCGGTCGACCTTGCGCGTGCCTTCGCCGAGACGCTCGGCGTCGAACTGGAACTGCTGGTGTTCGATTCGGCAGGAAAGTCAGTTCAAGCGGTCAGCGAGGAGCGTGCGGACTTCGGCTTCTTTGCCGTAGACCCCCTGCGCGGAGAAACCATTGCATTCACCGAGCCATACGTGTTGATCGAAGGTTATTACATGGTGCGCGACGCGTCGCCCATCCGCAGCAATGAAGACGTGGATCAGCCTGAGCATCGCGTCGTGGTCGGCAAGGGCAGCGCTTATGACCTGTTCCTCACGCGAGAATTGAAGTACGCGCAAATCGTGCGTGCGCCGACCTCACCCACCGTAACGCAGATGTTCCTCGACCAGGATCTCGAAATCGCAGCGGGGGTCAAACAGCAGCTCGAAATCGATGCGCGCCGCACGCTCGGCCTGCGTCTGCTCGACGAATGCTTTATGGTGATCCGGCAGGCGATGGGGGTGCCGCTAAGCCGCGGGCCGGCAGCCGTCCGCGCGTTGCACACGTTTGTCGAAGAAATGAAACGTTCAGGCTTCGTCGCGCAAGCGCTCGCGCGCCACGGCATCGCCGGCGCATCCGTGGCGCCGGCGGCGGCTTAGCCGCGCGGAAAACATGCAGCCCTCAGTTGGTCGCGCGATGGCTGACGCTTGCAGACGTCGCTGGGCAGTCATCGCAGGAATGGATGGCGATGCAAAGCGAGTGCAGTGATGGGCAGTAGGGGCCCGAAGGTCAGTGTGCCAGGAGTAGTCGGCTCCCGGGAAAGCGACCAGCGGGCTCGTGCCATCTTCGCAGCGGTTGCGGGCGCGCAGCTCCTAGCGAGGAGCCGCTAGGACGTTTCGCTTTACGACGCGTTGATCGATAGCTTTTGCGTGGCGGGGCTAATACCAGTCTAGACGGTGCAGTTTTCCCTTGGCACGCGCAATATAAGCGGTACCCCCTAACCGCGTTGCTTCCCTGCCCTGATTCTTTCTCCCGAATGGCCATTGTTTCCGACAGCCTTGAGTCTAATGAGATGACTTGCCAAAGCGAAGGATGTCCTGTCGTGGCGGGGCGCCAAACATGCGTGCGTACTCGCGGTTGAATTGCGACGAGCTTTCGTAACCCACACGAACTGCCGCCGTCTGCACGTTGGCTTCCCCCGCAGCCATGAGGCGCCTCGCTTCCAGCAGGCGAATCTGCTTCTGGTACTGCAAAGGCGTGAGGGAAGTCAAC
>NZ_CADIKI010000042.1 GCF_902859935.1 Paraburkholderia fynbosensis | reverse complement strand
GCGTCACCTGCTTGCGATCTTCACCTTCTATGAATCGCTTCATCCGGTCACCTACGCTGAATGAGTTAATCCAGTCTAGGCGATCAGCGTGTTTTCACACAAGCTCGACCCATTGCAGCCGCTAGGGTTTCGTTGAGCAATGACTGAATTGCAGCGGAATGCAGCCGGTCTTCGCCGCGCGATCGCTGCCGATGTTCGCCATTTAGAGCCTTTGGCAAACGGCGGCTCTATGCCTACTCGGCGGCAGCCTTCAAACGAGGAAGAACCGCACGCATCGAAGACGGCCTGAGTGTAAGCTACGATTTTTTCAAATTGAATACTAGGCGCACCGAGCTCCACCGCATCAGCGATTGGAGCTTCAAGACTGAAACGGCGCCAAGCGAAGGAAAAGACATGCCGCTCAAATTTGTTTCTGCCGTCACCCACAACGACGACGAGGTCATGTTTGGGTCGATGGCCGTGCTCGTTGGCCCGAATAACAGCGGAAAGTCGCAAACCCTGCGAGACTTGCGGGACTTCGCTTTGGGAGGTCCAGAGAGCTCCCTAACATTATTTAAGAGCATCGACGTGACGATGCCCTCCAAGGAGGATTTTGAGAAATTTTTCCAGGTCCTACCTTCCAAGGGTTCGCCCACGAACGAGAACGTCTTGGGCATAGGCGATAGCCTCGTCAAAATTCAGAACATCAGCAGTGGTGTCGGCTGGTCGAAAACGGTGATCGAAAGTGCTGACCTGCAACTACAGCGTCAGTCGCTGGGAACATTCCTGATCAGCCATCTCCATGCGGGCACACGGTTTGAGTTGACCGCTCCACAAGAGGCCTACGATCGTGAGACGGAGGGTCCCACACACGCGTTGCAAGAGTTCTTCCGTCGCCGCCGTGAGGTACAGCCGAAACTTAGGCAAGCGTTCGCGGAAGCCTTTGGGCGCGATATTGCGCTCGATTGGACGGCGATGAAGCGCTGGTACTTCAAGGTTGGAAGCGGATTCGGTGACCTCTCCGAATCGCTGGATGAACTGACGCGACAGCTTCGTTTTGGGCAACTGCTCAAAGAGCAAGGCGACGGCTACCAGTCGTTTACCGGAATTCTCATAGCTGCGATCGTCTTTCCAGATCGCCCCCTCTTGCTGGATGAGCCCGAAGCATTCCTACATCCCAAGCAGGCGCGTGTGCTGGGTCGACTGTTGGGGCAACTGAGCGTTGATCGCCCTGCCCAGATTATTGTTTCGACCCACAGCTCAGCATTCATGTGGGGCGTTGTGAGCGAGAACGATAATGCCAACGTCCTGCGTCTCAATCGCGTAGGTGATACGACGCACTACACTCAGGTTCCGGCCTCAACGGTGACAGCCCTGACACGCACTCCGCTACTCTCAAGCCAGCCAATCCTCGACTCGCTCTTCCATCAAGGCGTGGTCGTCTGCGAAGGCGATCCCGACCGAGCGGTCTATCAGTTCGTTGCGCACCGGACGCTCGGCGGCAAGGGGGGGGAAGACCTGCTTTTCATTCACACGAATGGAAAGGGCGCTGCGGATACGCCCGTCGAACTGCTGAAAGGCGCTGGCGCTCCGGTCGCCGTCATCGTAGATATTGACATCCTCAATGCAAGCGGCCCCTTGGACAAGATCGTTAAGGCGTTGACCGGCTCCGAGATTTCGCGGGCGCTCGAAGAGCGACGTGCCGAGATCGGGGGATGGGTGCTCCAGATGCAGGAAGATCAGTTCCTGCAGAAGCTGCTCGACGGCGTGAACGCATGGATCACTTCTGATCATACTGACGCTCGCTCATCCCGCAAGCGGCTCGAGACCACGCTGAGGTCGACGACATCCAAGTGGGAAGTCGTGAAGCGGAAGGGCATCTCTCATTTCACTGGCGACCAGCTTGCCGCCGTCGAGAGCCTCATCGAAGACCTGGCCAAGATCGGTGTGTTTGTCGTCCCCTGTGGGGAGCTCGAGCAGTGGATCGACACGGGCGCGAGCAAAGGCAAAGATTGGAACCGCAAGGCGCTTGAAAAGCTTCAGACGGAAGGTTGCCCGACGGACCTCGAAGCCTTCGTGCAGCGAGTCATCGAATTCTTGTTGCCTCCCGCTCTTGCAGCTGCCGGCACCTCTTGATGCTCTCTTCAAAATCTCCGAATGTGGGTGGATCGGAGGACCGCCCGTCATCATCCGCCGAATCCGACGGATGCGGTGTGTATCCAGCGGCGAATTACGTTAAGCCGAAGCGCTCTATGTGAGCGGCTTCAATCCAGCCCATAGCCGCCGCTCAAGATTTACTTTTCATCGACGGCTCTTGGCCGGGTTGAGGCAGTGCCGCCCGCAACCTGCTCGCCGCAGACCGGCCATTGAGCGAGGGCGGACGAGACCTAGGCTATCCAAACTGGTTGACGACCTCGACAAGCGGCTTTTGACCGGTTCCAGTTTAAGCCGGTGGAAGTCGGGCCGACCATTGCACCATCTGGTGTGCTGCCTAGGCTCGGCAATCGATGCGTATTGCGTTACAGAATTAGTTGCAGCCGGACCGCACGGTGGTAACAGATTTAGTTGACGCGGAAGTCGCGCTGAAGCCTTACCGAACGTGCCACCCTGCGGAATGCTGCGTCGCACAACGATGGTTACAAAATTGCGTGCGCGAGCGCGAACCCTCCATCCCCGTCGCAAGAAAGCGGTATAAACGCAAAGGTAACGGCTTGCGCCAGACGCGGGAGACCTCAGCGTTAGCCGTCCGTAACGGGGCACTTTCGGAAGCCTGGACAGGTAGTTGTTTTGAAACTGATAGGGCCGACGTGAAGATTGTCTCCGCACTGCGGAGGGAATCTAGGCGCAACCCAGGAAGTGGCGCCCGGTTTGCCGTCCAGCGCCGGCTCCGGTAACGTATCTTTCTCTCTCACATGGGGCAACGCAATCGCAGTGCCCGTTTCGGAGGAAACGAAACCATGAACAAGCAGGAACTCGTTGATGCCGTGGCCGCCGCGACCGGAAACACCAAGGTGGCCGTCGCAGGCGCGGTCGATGCACTCATCGGGGCGGTGACGAGCGCGGTCGCCAAAGGCGATACTGTGCAACTGGTCGGTTTCGGTACCTTTGCGACAGGAGCGCGCGCCGCACGGATCGGTCGCAATCCCGCCACCGGCGCTGAGATGCAGATCGCCGCGGCAACCACCGTGAAATTCACGGCAGGCAAGGCGTTCAAGAATGCTGTGAACGCAGCGTGAATGGTGTGGTGACGCCTTCTCTTCCGCTGGTGGCCGGAGCACGCCCCGCATGAGCGCGCTCACGCCCGCACCACTGCTGAACGAAGTCAGGGTCCTGATCGATTCGGCACGTGGCCACACGGCGGCAACCGCGAACGCCGAGCTGACCCTGCTGTACTGGCGGGTCGGGCGCTGCATCCGCGCGGAGGTGCTGGGCGGCACCCGTGCAGAATATGGGCAGCAGGTGATTGCGTCGCTTGCACAGGCTCTGACCGCCGACTATGGCCGTGGCTGGAGCGAACATGCTGAGGCTGCAAAACAAGCCGTAGAAGTGAGAGTGGGACATGCTGAGCTTCAGCAGGCGTGGCAAAAGGGGCGCTCCGTCAATCGCTGGCGTGGTGGCTTGGCGTGCAACCCGACGAGCGGTCGTGGCTTTGGCGGTGGCGGCCGCTTTCGCAGCTGTGCTAGGGGCGATATCACGTCATCGATGCGCGCTGCCCGGGTCAGCGAAACACTACGCTAGCAGTATTACTCAACACTGCTGGCACACCTGTATGCATTGCCAGCGTTTTTTGTGAACGCCCACACGAGAATCTGAGCGCACGGTGCCGCTGGAAGCGTGACGCGCACATTTCCGCAAAATGGAATTATGATGGTATTCAATCGAGAATGAGGAACAGCACGGAGAGACCGCGTGGATCGATGGAGAGAGGTTGAGGTATTCGTTCAGACTGCGGAGCTTGGGAGCCTTTCAAAAGCGGCGGAAGCGTTGGGTATGTCGAACGCGGCGGCCAGTCGGCACCTTTCGTCTCTTGAGGAACGGCTTGGGGCCCGCTTGATCCATCGAAGCACCCGACGGCTGACGCTTTCCGAAGTAGGCGAGAGTTATTACCGGAACTGTAAGACCGTTTTAGGTGACATGCGTGACGCCGACATCGCGGTCAGCGCCACGAGCCTCAATCCTACTGGAGTCCTGCGGATATCGGCATCGCTGTTTTTCTCAGTTCATATCGCGCCGCTTCTCGATCAATACACGGCGCGGTATCCAGACGTCACTGTTCATGTCGAGGTGGCGAACCGCTACTACGATCTGGTCGACAACAATATCGACGTGGCGATCCGAGCGCGAGAGTACGAGAACGATTCCGCCATCATGATCCGCCGGCTGGCCCAAACGCGCCGAGTTCTCACCGTTTCACCCGAATATCGCAACAAGCACGGGATGCCGAGTTCAGTCGAAGCGCTCGCAAGCCGACCGATGCTCATCTACACGTATGACAACACTCCAAATGATCTCGTCTTTCGCCGCGGCGAAGAAACGGCGCAGGTGCGGGTGAAAGGTTTGCTCGAGTCCAATGACGGCCATGTGCTGCGAGCCGCCGCCCTCAAAGGCATGGGTATCCTTGTCCAGCCGAAATGCTTGGTCTATGACGACTTGATCGCGGGACGCTTGATTTCTGTTCTTGACGAATGGGACCTGCCACGTTTGCAGATCAACTTAGCTTTCCAAAGTCGCCGGCACATGTCAGCGAAGGTCCGAACCTTCATTGATTTCTTGGTCGAGCACTTCCACCAGATGGACTACCAAAGAAAATGGACGAGCTTCGATCAAACGCCGTCCATGGCCTCGAACTAGGTTGGCCAACATGTTTGGTCGGTGGAAACGTCTGACGCGCCTATCCTCACCCCTGTCTTTTGACTAGTTCAGTTTGCACAGCGCACCAAGTCACCGCTGCTTTTTCCGCGTAGCGAAAATGACATTTCACACTATCGGCTTTCTTCGGACGCAATGTCCAAAGTAAAGTACGGACATGCCAATTGACATCCAGCCTCATCCCCAATTGGTATGTAAGGCGCCACTGCGTGTAGCGGCTGGTTAAAAGGCCCACCGTGGCCATTGGAATTGGAGAAAACCATGACGGATAGGGATATCGAGGACCTTAAGGCTCGCCTTCAGGCTCTCGAGGATCGCAACGCGATAGTCGATACGCTAAACCAGTACGGCCAGGCGCTTGACTACGGCGACTTCGATCGTTTGATCGACGTCTTCACCAAGGACGCGATCCGCGAGACGAAGCGGCTCGATGGTTCCGTCAACCGCTGGGAGGGCGAAGCCGGGACGATCGATTTTGCGAGGCGCCATTCGCATGCACCGGACCTATATCACAAGCATTTGGCCTTCAATCCGCAGGTCGCGATTGACGGTAATACCGCCAAAGTGGTGAGCTATATGTTCCGCTTCGACCCGCGCGAAGGCGAGCCATCGTTCATCTGGGGGATGGGCCGGTATCTCGACAAGATGCGCCGGGAGCCGGACGGCAAGTGGCGCATCTCGCATCGCGTGTCGGAAATTGAAGATCAATGGCCGGGTCGCTTCGCCTTGATCGGCGGCCCGGGTTCCAAACCGGCGGACTAGTGGAGCTTAGAGAATGCGACACGTGGCGCTTCATCCCAGTTTTGAGCAACTGATCGATCTTGACAGCGCTCCTCGGCAAGTCGGAACTGGCTACATCTGGGTCGAGGGGCCGGTGTGGCATCCGACCGACCATTATCTTCTTTTCTCGGATATTCCTGGCGACGTGCGTCGCCGCTGGGATAAGAACGGGATCGTTGAAGTCAAGCGGCCAAGCCGAAATGGCAACGGCATGACCTACGATCGCGCTTTGAATCTCTTGGTGTGCGAACAAGCCGATTTCGCGGTGACGCGCTACTCGCCGGACGGAACACGCATTAGGCTGGCGACTCATTTCGAGGGACGCGCGCTCAACAGCCCGAATGACATTGTAGTTCGCGGCGATGGATCGATTTACTTCACCGACCCGCTCTACGGCCGTATGCCTGAGTTCGGTGGCCTTGCCATTCCGGCCGAGCTTGATTTCCAGGGTGTCTACCGCATCGAGCCGGGCGGCGGTGAGCCGCAGCTTCTGGTCGATCGAGGAACCTTTGATCAGCCCAACGGACTCTGTTTCTCGCCCGACGAAAAGCTGCTATATGTCAACGACACCGAGCAGACGAATATCCGTGTCTACGATGTCCATGCAGACGGTTCTCTGGCCAACGGTCGTATTTTTGCGGAGAGCATCGTGAAAGAAGATGTCCCCGGCTTACCTGACGGCATGAAATGCGATGAGGCTGGCAATGTCTGGGTGACCGGACCTGGCGGCCTATGGGTTTATTCAGCAATGGGTCGATTGATTGGAAAGATTCAAATACCTGAGCGCGTCGGCAACATCCATTGGGGCGGACCGGACTGGCGGACGCTATTCGTCGCCGCGTCTTCGTCTATCTACATGCTCGAGACAAAGATCCGACCGCGGAGAGAGCCTTTCATGCTTGAGTCCGTGACTTGAAGACGACGCAGAGGCGACACCACGCGTGGCCACACGGTGATCTATAAGATCGAAGCGAAGTCTGCTTTCTTGTTGCACGAGTCGTGGGGCAGCCATCCGGAAGCGTAAATGGAGCGGCGCTGTCTAAGTCGTCTGCCCGGTCTGCTACGGCGTCCGGTAACCCGTAGGCGAGACGCAACATCGGTTAGGACGACTGATGACTGAGTTTGAAGTGTTGACTTCAAGTCGGCTCAGCCCTAACTGGACAATAGTGCCACCAAGGTAATCCGTGGTCTGGAACAAAAATGCAACTAGCTGATGACGGGAATGGAGCGGATCGCGTCAATAAAGCTACGTCTATGCATATATACATATCAGGAGACACATGAGACACATGAGAAAAATGAGCGCTGCCGCAGATGCGGATATGGTTGCGGAGCACGCGAGTTACTCGAATCCGGACCATCGAGAGGTCAGGCGTGTCATCGTCTCCGGCTATCTCGGATGTGCGATCGAGTTCTACGACTTCCTCCTGTACACCACCGCTGCAGCGCTGGTCTTCGGGCCCGTCTTTTTCGGCAACCTCCCGCCACTGATGGGCACGATTGCCGCCTACACGACCTTTGCTGCCGGGTATGTCGCGCGCCCCTTGGGCGGAGTCGTTTTCGGCCACTTCGGGGATCGACTAGGGCGCAAGCACATGCTCGTCATCACAATGACGGTGATGGGTGTCGCTTCGACGTTGATCGGGCTGCTGCCGACGCCCCAGACCATTGGCTGGATGGCTCCGGCATTATTGCTGTTCCTGCGTGTGGTGCAGGGCATCGCAGCGGGCGGTGAGTACGGCGGGGCATTGATGATGGCCATCGAACACTGTGACCAGAACCGACGGGGGCTCTTCGCATCGCTCATCGCGATCGGCGCGCCGTCGGGGACTGTGCTCGCGTCGCTTGCATTCGGTCTTTTCAGACTGCTGCCGGACAGTCAGTTTCTGCAATGGGGATGGCGTGTCCCCTTCCTGTTCAGCGCTCTCCTGCTTGTCATCGGCCTCTATATTCGTAGTAGGGTCAGCGAGTCACCGCTCTTTCTCCAGGCGTTGAAGCGCGAAGGAGAAATGAGCCGGTTTCCCCTTGCCGATCTGTTACGCCATGAATGGAAGGCGGTCATTCTCGCCGTTGTCACGTCAGCAGGGCCGCTTGCCGTCTACATTGTCGGCGTTACTTTCACACAGACCTATATCCGGCATCTTGGTTTTGACTCGAGCATTGCGCTTTTCGCACTCGCTATCGCGAACGGCGTCAATCTCGTCTGGTTCCCTGTCTGCGCCCATCTTAGCGACAAGTACGGACGTAGGCCGATGCTGCTGATCGGCTTTCTGCTGTCCATTCTGCTGATCGGCCCCAACTTCCTGCTTGTTTCGAAGGGCAGTCCGTTCTTGACGACGCTCGCCTTCTGGCTCCTCGGTTCGTTCGCCGCAGGGCCGATCTATGGGCCACTGGGCGCTTTCCTGAGCGAGAAATTCAGTACTAGGACCCGCTACACGGGCGCTTCCATCGGTTATCAGTTGGGCTCGACGCTGGGCGCGGGCCTCACGCCGCTGATCGTGACATCAATTTTTGCTTCTACGGGCGGAACCAGCGTCATCGGAGTCTGTGTGTTTCTGGCCATGTTCTGCGGCGTCTCGATGCTCTGCGTCGTGCTGTCGCGAGAGACACGCCGGGCCGACATAGCGTACTGACCCTTGGGGAATCTAGCGCCGCGATCGCGACTCACATCAAACGATCGACGTCCAATAACGCGATCGGCATTGCTAGCCCGACGCTCATAGCGAGATATTGCGCGAAACGGCACCAAGCGGTTTTGTAGATTCCGGTGAGCAATTGAACGAAGTAGGCCTTCGGCTCATTACGTCAGCGTCGACTTCCAATTGCTATAACTGGTGACGAAGAGGTAAATAGGCCCCGAAGTAGGCACAGATTGTTCGTATGCTTAAGATTAGATAAAAAATGCACCAAAGGAGACAGGTGATGAAGGCACGTTTTGCATTAAAAGGCGTTGTGATGGGAGCGGGTGGTGTGGTCGCGATGTCTGCGTTTGCTCAATCCAGTGTGACGCTATACGGAAGCGTTGATACAGGGCTTGCATATTCGAGTAGCCAGACGTCGTTAGGTTCGACGAGTGGAGGAAAGTCGGCAGTCCGGATGTCTCAGGGCGTTTGGAATGCCAGCAAGTTTGGTCTTCTCGGCACAGAGGATCTAGGTAACGGCCTCAAAACGATTTTTCGCCTTGAAAGCGGATTCAACAGCGCAGACGGAGGGCAACAATACGTTAATGCCATGTTCGGACGCGCAGCATACGTGGGTTTGACTCATCCCGTGTACGGTACGCTCACGGCCGGCCGCACATATGCTGCCTACTATCAGGCACTTTCTCGTTATAGTCCCACAAACGTTCTGTCCGGATATTTCGGAGCGCACCCCGGAGATCTAGATGGTCTCGATACGGGATATCGTGCGAACAGCACGATTGTGTATCAGTCGCCGACCTTTCATGGGGTAACGGTCTATGGTTCATATTCGCTTGGGGGCGTGCCAGGAAGCCTCAATACTGGTTCGACCTTGGCTGGCGCGCTCCAATACGAAGTGGGACCGATTGGCGCAGCTGTGGCATTCCAGAGAACCAACAACTCGACCCCGAACGGCGGCCCATGGGGGGCAAACTCGACAATGTCGAATAATGGGGCGCAGCAGGGCGTGTCTGCGGTGACCAATGGTTATCAGACAGCACAAGCGCAGCAACGCTTTGCTGTCGACGGTATGTACAAGTTCAACAGCAACCTGGACGTATCACTGGTCTATTCGAACGTCCAGTATATTCCCGGCATACGGTCGGCTTTTACCGATACCGCTATATTTAACACGGGTGGCGTCGTGCTCCACTGGAAGCCAGCTGTAGCGTTCGATCTGGGGTTTGGATATAGTTACACGCGTGCGACGAGGGCTAACGGCGTCACAAGCTCGGCCAGTTACCAGCAGTTCAACTTGGCTCAATACTATAGTCTTTCTAAACGAACCGGACTCTACGCGCTGGAGGCATATCAGCGGGCAGGCGGACAGACTTTAGGCACAGCCGGAAAAGCACAAATTATCAACGCTAGGGCGACTATCGGGGACGGGTTCAACGGCACACCATCATCGTCGAGAAGCCAGTTCGCGGCGGGCGCAGGGATTGTTCATCGATTTTGAAAGACCTTCGGTCCGGGTCGAGAACCAAGCCGGTTTGGCCCATTCCAAGAATTTTTTTATTATAAGTGAGGTGGTACGTTTACATAGAAGTACGAGATAAAACGAAACTACTACTTCCAGGTTTGGAAAAGCTAAGAAAGTGGCATTTTTCGTTTTCACAGAATCTCTACCCACTTGCCGACTGATGTCCCCGGTATCCCGCTGTGAGGGACTGTGAATTCCGTCGCAAGCCTTTTTCGCCAGCCGCTGGTGGACTATATCTTGTACCAAAGCAGAACGCATTGGAGACGTTATGCAGAATGTTGACGAGGACACGATTACGCAAATCGTGCTGGCCCGCCATGCGAACGCCGCAAATCCCCGCCTAAAGCAGATAATTACGAGCGTAGTGCAATACCTGCACGGGTTCGCACGCGACATCCAGCTTTCTGAAGAGGAATGGTTCCAGGGCATTCAGTTCCTGACTGAAGTGGGGCACATCACTGACGACAAGCGACAGGAATTCATCCTTCTTTCGGACACGCTCGGGCTGTCGATGCTTGTCACTGCGCTGAACAACCGGAAGCCGCGTGGATGTACTGAGTCCACGGTATTCGGCCCGTTTTTCGTTGAAGGCGCACCGGTTTATGAAAACGGTGCTGATGTAGGTAACGGCGCCAAAGGCGAGCAGTGCTTCGTGACTGGAAGGGTGACGGGGCTCCATGGCGAGCCAGTGCCCGATGCTCGCGTCGACGTATGGCAAGCCGATTCTGACGGCTTCTACGATGTTCAGTACGAGGACACTGAACGGGCTTACGGCCGCGGTACTTTGCGAACGCTCCCCGATGGCACTTTCAATTTCCGTTCGATTACCGCAGAGTCGTATCCGATACCGCACGATGGACCGGTTGGCCGCATGCTGACCGCGCTAGGCCGTCATCCATGGCGCCCTGCACATCTGCATTTCATGATTGATGCACCTGGCTACGAACGGCTCATTACACACGTTTTCAGGTCTGGCGACGAGTACCTCGATTCTGATGCCGTCTTCGGGGTGCGCTCATCACTTATCGCAAATTGGGAGCGGCACAAGGCGGGGACTGCTCCCGATGGCACTGTTCTGGACGGCCCTTTCGGCACGCTCGATTTCACGTTTGTCCTGAACCGCATCGACCCTGGCAGCGGACGAATCAAATAAACCAGTAAGGCGGTTCGCATTCGACCTTCATCGCGCAAGTTCGCTGCCTGCATACGCACAAGGTGAAAAGAGTCCGATGATTAAGCACATCATGATGTGGAATCTCAAAGGCGAATCGCCAGAGGATAGAGCGAGCGCCGCAATTGGACTCAAAGCGGCTTTCGAGAGCATGGTTGCGAAGATTCCGGGCCCGTTGCATATGGAGGTCGGTATTGACGCCAGTGGGCTCGATTACGCATGCGACGTCGTCCTAAACTCAGAGTTTGACTCGCACGAATCGCTCTCGGCGTATGCGCAGCACGCAGAACATCTCAGGGTGAAACAGGAGCTGGGCGACTTGAGAATCGCGAGGCATCAGGTTGACTACACCGTTACACCCGTCGCAGTCCGAGCAGTAGCATGAAATAGATGTGCGCAATAGCAGAGGAGACGATGGATGCAGCGAAAACTAATCAAGGGCGGTCATGTAATCTCCATGGATCCTCGCATCGGAACCGGTGGACTTGATGTGCTCGTCAAGGGAACCCGAATTGAAGAGATTGGAGCAGGGTTGAGTGCAGATGATGCGGAAATCGTCGATGCATCGGACTGCATAGTCATCCCCGGGCTGGTTAACGCTCACATGCATACCTGGCAAACCGCGCTGCGTGGGCTTGCATCGAACTGGACGTTGCCCCAGTACTTCCGCAGCGTGCACGCCGGTTTGGCGACCCTTTTCACCCCGGACGATATCTACATCGGTACGTTGGTCGGTGCCCTGAATCAACTCAATAGCGGGACCACCACTCTGGGAGACTGGTGCCACAACAATCCTACGCCGGCTCACACTGACCGCGCCGTTGACGGTCTTCTTGAATCCGGCATTCGCAGCGTCTTTTTCCATGGTTCTCCGAAACCGGACCCCAGGCCCGGTCAAAAGCATTTCAGCGAAATACCGCATGCGCGCTCGGAAGTGGAGCGACTTCTGAGCGAGCGGCTCGGTAGCCGCGGCGAGCTCGTAACCCTGGGTATGGCCATCCTCGGGCCTCACTATTCGACCTATGAGGTGTCGGTTCACGATTTCAAGCTTGCTCGGGAACTGGAACTCGTCGCCAGTATGCATTGTGCTGGGCTAGACCCGAAAACGCCTGATGGATGGGAGCGTCTTGCCCAGGCCGGATTGTTGGACTCGCGAACGAATGTTGTCCACGGAAACAACCTGACCGACGCGCAATTGCAGATGATGCTCGGATGCGGCGTGACTTTCTCGCTGGCTCCCGAAACGGAAATGCAGCAAGGTCATGGCCACCCTATCACGGGGCGGCTGCGCGATGCTGGCTGTGGACCTTCGCTCGGCGCCGACCTTGAATCCTGTGTTGCGGGCGATATGTTCACTGTCGCTCGCGTGGCACTCGCATCGCAAAGGGCGCTCGACAACGCGGCTTCGAAGGCGTCGCAGGGAAGCTTGCCCCCAACTTCGACCTTGTCGTGCGACGACGCACTTGCTTGGATCACACTGCGCGGCGCTGAGGCTCTCGGTCTGGCTGAAGAGATTGGTTCGCTGACTCCAGGAAAACAGGCCGACATAGTTTTGGTTCGCGCTGACGCCATGAACATGCGTCCATTACACGACCCTGTGGCTGCACTCATCATGCAGGCAAACACGTCGAACATTGAGACGGTGCTAGTTGCGGGCGAGTACCGCAAGCGTGCCGGTGAGTTGAACTACGAGGCGCTCGTGAGTCGCCTTCAAGAACTGGAAGCTTCCGGTGCGCGTATCGGGAGTGGTCTGAATCAATTGCTGGCTTCTCAATGGAGCACGCCCAATACCCCACTGTCTTTCTAGGAGCACGTCATGAGTGAAACAAAGCTGGCGCCCCGTATCGGATTCATCGGCATTGGCAACATGGGATTGCCCAAGTGTACGACCTGCTGGAAGCGGGATCGTGTTCCTTGCTCGCCTAGATTCGGCAGAAGATGACATTGGCGAGTCCTCTGACGCTTCCGGCCATCGCAGCGGTGCTTATCGGTGGAACATATCTGATTGGCGCTCGGCTGGAGGAGGCACTGGCCCGCGGTAGGTCGGAAGGCGTAGTGCTGACACTAACCGGGCTCGCACATAAGATGTTTGTAGGTGCGTTGGGCGTGCCGTTGATGCAAGCGGCGTTACATTTGTTATTCCGTGGCCGGGAGGCAGCACGACGCATCCCGCAAGTTAGCCCAAAAAAATAGTACTGCGGGAAGGCATTTAATTTTCACGACAGAAAGTTTCGAAAATTGATCATAAAATAGGACAACTATGGAAAAGGCTTTGAACTCAGACGCACTTGACGTGGTCTTTCGGTCAGCCAGAACTCAGAACGGCTGGCTTGACAAGGCCGTTAGCGATGCGCAACTAAACGAACTGTACGAACTGTTGAAACACGGTCCGACGAGTATGAATACGTGCCCGGCACGATTCGTCTTTTTGCGTACTGCGGAGGCTAAAGCTCGCTTGTTGCCTGCGTTGTTGCCAGGCAATGTCGACAAGACGGCCGCCGCGCCGGTTTGCGTCATCGTCGGCTATGACCGGCGCTTCCATGACAAATTGCCGACACGTTTCCCGCACCGGCCGGAAGCTCGCGCTATCTTTGAAGGCAAGCAGGAACTCATCGAGAGTACTGCATTTCGCAATGGCAGCCTGCAGGGCGCCTACCTGATTATTGCCGCTCGGGCTTTGGGTCTTGACTGTGGGCCGATGTCCGGATTCGATACCGCGAAGGTCAACGCCGAGTTTTTCCCGGAAGGTGACGTTGCTGTCAATTTCCTTTGCAACCTCGGTTACGGAGATTCGAGCAAGGTTCTCGACCGCCTGCCGCGGCCGTCGTTTGAAGAGGCGTGCACGTTGCTTTAACCGAATCAACCTGAAGTTTTTACTTGCGGTGGTATGCCGATGCTCGACCGATTCATTTACCAGGGACTGCCTGCTCGTGTCCTTTTTGGACGCGGAACCATCACCAAACTCTCCGAGGAGGTGGAACGCCTCGGCCTAACGCGCATGATGGTGCTCTCGACGCCTGAGCAAGTTGCGCTCGCCGAGCGTGCGTGCGAACTGCTCGGGGTGCGGGCGGTGGCCACGTTCTCTGGAGCGACCATGCATACCCCCATTGAGGTCACCGTGCGTGCCTTGGAGGCTGCAAAGGCGTGCATGGCCGACGGCGTGGTCGCCCTTGGTGGTGGTTCCACAATCGGGCTCGGGAAGGCGATAGCGTTGCGAACCGATTTGCCGCAAATTGTCATCCCGACAACGTACGCCGGGTCGGAGATGACGCCAATTCTTGGCGAAACGCAGGATGACCGGAAGACGACCCAGCGCGGACCCAGAATCCAGCCCGAGGTAGTCATCTACGACGTGGACCTCACATTGACGCTGCCACCGGTTATGTCTGCACTGTCGGGATTCAATGCTATGGCTCACGCAGCTGAAGCACTGTACGCGTCCGACCGGAATCCGGTGGTTTCGCTAATGGCGGAGGAAGGCGTGCGCGCCATCTACGAGGCGCTTCCTGAGGTGCTGTTGAATCCGGCCGACCCCAATGCCCGGACAACGTTGCTCTATGGGGCCTGGCTGAGCGCATGCTGTCTCGGCTCAACTTCGATGGGACTGCATCACAAGCTGTGTCATACGCTTGGAGGCCTCTTTGACCTTCCTCATGCGCAGACTCACGCGATTTTGCTTCCGTACGCGCTGACCTACAATGCGCCCGCGATTCCAGAAGCCTTGACAAGGCTGGGCCGCGCAATGGATGCGGAGTGCGCAATAGGGGCTCTCATACATCTGGAGGGGGCTTGCGGAATCCCGCTAGCGTTGCGCGATATCGGAATGCCAGAGGAAGGGGTCGAGCGTGCGGTCGAAGAAGCGCTTGCAAACCCGTATAACAATCCGAGACCTATTGAGCCCGCGCCTCTTCGCGAGATTCTGTCTCGCGCATGGGCCGGTTCTGGAGTCTGATAAATGATGTCTTCAATCAAGGCGGCGACATCTGCGCCGGTACGAACCGCTGAAGGCGATGGTCAAGCCGACTTCGTTGTTATCGGCGCAGGCACCGCGGGAGCTGTGCTGGCCGCGCGTCTCTCGGAAAACGCCCGGCATCGCGTGGTGCTCATCGAGGCGGGCATTGATACACCTCCAGGAGCGGTCCCTGCCGATATCCAGGACACATTCCCCAGTTCTACGCTCAATCCCGCCTATTTTTGGCCAGGGCTTGAGGCTACGATTGTAAAGGGCGGAGCCTCAAGGCCTTTCCCGCAGGCAAAGGTGATGGGCGGCGGTTCCAGCATCATGGGCATGTTCGCGCTTCGCGGTGTACCCTCGGATTTCTCGCGGTGGGCAGCTTGCGGCGCGGAGGGATGGTCCTGGGAGGAGGCCGTACGGTTATATCGCAAAATTGAAAGTGACCCGGCACGCCCGGGAAGCGTTTCCGGCAGCAGTCCGATACGCCGCATGGAATCCAGCGAATGGCCACCGTTTGTTTCCGCGATGAAAACCGCCGCGGAAGGTCTGGGATTGCCCCATATTGCCGACATAAACGAAGGTCCGCAGGACGGTTTTTTTGCGATGCCGGTTAGCCGTGACGCAAACACGCGGTCGACGAGCGCCGGATGCTATCTCACTGCCGCTGTGAGAAGTCGAAAGAATTTGACCATTCTGACTGGAGCGCGTGCGACCCGGTTATTGTTCAATGGGCGCAAAGCGGTAGGCGTTGAGGTGGAGCAGGGAGGGGCGCTCAGAGACATCTCTGCCCGTCGAGTTATTGTATCGGCCGGCGCCATACATTCACCCACTCTACTGATGCGCTCGGGCGTTGGCGCAGCTAAAGAATTGGGCGCACTTGGAATAAAGCCGGTCGTTGACTTGCCGGGCGTTGGCAAGAATCTTCAAAATCACTCTTATCTCTTCTTCGCGCTGACCTTGCCGCGCGGCAAGCGTCTCGCCCAGCATTTACGCAGATTTGTCATCACTGGCGTGCGTGCGTCATCGGGGATGCCCGACTGTCCCCAAAGTGACCTCCTTCTTTTCACCTTGGGACGGGTCAGCCCTCGAAGCTTTGGCACGACGGTAGCGATGGTAGGGTCCGCGCTGTATTCGCCGTTCTCAAGGGGCTCGGTATCGCTTACCTGCACCAAGCTTGACGCAAATCCGAAGATTGACTTCAGGATGCTTGACGACCCGCGCGATGCTCCTCGTGTAGTGAAGGGCGCCCGATTGCTTGAGACGTTATTGCGCGAACCCAGCGTCAGCGATTGCTACAGCGAAGCGTTCTTGCTACCGGCAGCGATGGCCGTCAATCAGTTCAACAAAGGAGGGCTTGCGGGGGCGGTCATGTCGATCGGTGCGCAGGTTGCGCTGAACGCGCCTGGCCCTGTTCGGCGAATGGCAGTCAGAAAGGCCCTGAACGTGCGCGAACCTCTCTCGATACGAAGCGGCGCAACACAAATCAGTGACGAAGAAATCCTGGCTTCAATTGCGCCGATGGGCCATCCGGTTGGTACCTGTGCAATGGGCGCGAAGGAAAACCCACGAACAGTCGTGGACAGCAGTTATCGCGTTGTGGGTCTAGAGAACGTGTATGTAGTGGACGCATCCGTTATGCCGGTCATCCCAAGCGCGAACACTAATCTTCCGACTTTGATGGTCGCGGAGCATGCTGCGGAAAAGCTACTGTCAACGGCGCTGGACAATATAGCAAGGTAAACGATCATTTAAGCGTGTCGCTCAGCTGATTCCGGGTTGTTTCGCACCAATGTGATGGGGGACACGTGTGAGCAAGATGTCTTTGAAGTTGGGAATTCTGACCCGATCGACCGATTTCTGGCAGAAAAGCCGGCGCCTGAAAAGTTTTGTCGGCAACAACAAAGCGGTACCTTGACGTGCGTTGCAGCGTGGGCAGAGCCGGAGTTGCCATACTGTTAGCGCGTCCCGCGGGTGCAGAGCTTTGAGCGGCGTTCACTGTTAAGCTCTTCGCCGCGCTGACGCTTCTTCGCGGCTCGCAGGCACCTACATCGCGCCACTTCGCTAAGGCGGCGTAGACCCCGGACCGTCAGCGCGGTCGGGGCCTTATGGCGCTCACTGCCATGCCAGTGCAACAAATAAAAGCCCGGACGGTCACTTCAAACTCCTCCACTTGTGGTCGCGCAAACTCCTCCACCGGGCAGAGAGATGGCCGCGCAAGTTCGGACAGTCGGATAAGTGGAACGCTCGGGGCCTGAGCCGGCGATAATGCCGACAAAGGAACAGGAAGATGACGAAGAGAACCCGACGGACGCACTCAGCCGCGTTCAAAGCGAAAGTGGCGATGGCGGCGGTCAAGAGTGAGCGGACGCTAGCCGAATTGGCGCAGCAGTTCGATGTGCACCCGAACCGGATCACCGAATGGAAGCGTCAGTTGCAGGAACGTGCCGCCGACGTGTTCGGCGCAGGCGGCACGGCGGCGAGCGAGCCGCGAGTCGATTTGAAGGAGCTACATGCGAAGATCGGCCAGTTCACGCTGGAGAACGATTTTTCATATGGCCTGTTTTTGCAAGCAGGACGAGCGTAGCTCTCGCTGCCGCGATCCCGAACGTCAGCGTATCCGACCTGATTGGTAACGCGGCGCACAGGCTGTTTATCGACGATGGATCAAGCTCATATCCGCGGGCTGTTTACCGCATTTCATCTTTCCGTCACGGGGCTGCCTGAGCCTGTCAGAAATTTAGTGTGTCGAGGTCATGAGACGATAACGGAAATAACGTCCTATGACCGATACAACAGTGATCAAGAAAAGCAAGAACCTGAAGGCGCCGAAGCTGTTCCCCGATGAGCTGATCGATCAACTGCTGGCGCAGGTGCAGAATAAGGATGCCGGGTCGATCCTCGGCGAATCGGGGCTGGCCGGGCAACTGAAGAAGCAACTGGCCGAGCGCATGCTGGCGGCCGAACTGACGCATCACCTGGAAACCGAGGGCGGGCAAGGCAAGAGCGGCAACCATCGTAATGGCACCAGTCCGAAGACGGTCATCACGCCCAATGGCGAGCTGAACCTCGATATTCCGCGTGACCGTCAGGCGACGTTCGAGCCGCAACTGGTTGGCAAATACCAGCGCCGGCTGCCGGGATTCGACGACCACGTCGTCAGCATGTACGCGCGCGGCATGAGCGTGCGCGAGATCCAGGGCCATTTGCTGGAGTTGTACGGCCTGCAGGTGTCGCCCGACCTGATTTCCACGGTCACCGACGAAGTGCTGGCTGAAGTCGAGCAATGGCAGCAACGCCCGCTCGAGGCGATGTACCCGATCGTGTATTTCGATGCCCTGTGGCTGAAGATTCGCGACGAAGGCACGGTCAGGAACAAGGCGGTGTACTTGGCGCTGGGCATCCGCGCCGACGGGCGCAAGGAAGTGCTGGGCTTGTGGATCGAGCAAACGGAAGGCGCCAAGTTCTGGCTCAAGGTCTTCAACGAACTGAAGAACCGCGGCTTGCATGACGTTCTGATCGCGGTCGTCGACGGCCTGCGCGGCTTTCCGGAGGCAATCGAGGCGGTCTATCCGGCCGCCCAGATCCAGACCTGTATCGTGCATTTGATCCGCAATTCGCTGAATCTGGCGAGCTGGAAGGACCGCAAACCGCTGGCAGCCGCGCTCAAACCGATCTATCAGGCTGCTACGGCCGAAGCCGCTGCGGCAGCGCTCGACGCCTTCGCGCAAAGCGAGTGGGGCCGCAAATTCCCCACCGTCGCGGCGATGTGGCAACGCCAATGGGAACAGGTGATTCCCTTCTTTGCCTATCCGCCCGAAGTGCGTCGAATCATCTATACGACGGATGAAATTGACAAGCCTCAAGGTCGGTATTTTTTGATCTTCATGATGTCTGCCTCGGCGGCCATTGCGTTGAGGCCGGCTTGTTGTCAGGCCTAGCCTGTTTCCAGCGGGAGAACAGCCGGTGATACGCCCGCTCGGCCTGCTCGGCCATCGCCCGTTCCCGGTCACGCACGCTCTTCAGATTGTAGGCTGCTGCACTGCCTTTCGGGCCACCGCGGCGCGCAGGCGTGCCGGCCTGCAGTTCGAGTGAGCGCGTCTTGCGCGCGGTGAGCGCCGGCCGGTCCCACGCGAAGGCCTCATTGCGTGTGAGGACGTACCACACCATAACGGCAATCTTGCGTGCTGTCGCGACAGCGGCAATCTGCTGGCCGCGCCGATCCCGGATGCGCAGGAAGAATGCGCGTAGCGGTCCGGCTGACTGCGCCGCCGACCATGCGGCTTCAACGAGCATCGCACGCGCATAGGAGCGTCCCCGCTTGCCGATACGGCCGTGCCTGGCGGGTTGCGCACCGGTCTGATAGACGCAGGGGTTGAGTCCGAAATAGCTGACCAGCTTCTCCGCGGTGGGGAATCGGGCGATATCACCAATTGCGGACAGCAGACCAATTGCCACGATGGCATTTACGCCAGTGATCGTCAGCAATTTGCGCAGTCGCTCGTCGTCCAGCACGGACTGCGCGAGGGCCTGTTCAATTTGCTTAAGGTCGTCACCAAGACGGTCCAACTCACGTAGCCGTTGCTCGACGCCCAATCGCTCATCGGTCGGCAGAGGCTGATTGGCCAGCCAGGCGCGCCCCTTCCTGCCAAACAGATCCGTAGCGGGGCAGCGCTCAATCAGATGCGCGGCGAGCACTGCATGGACTTCGTTCTTCAAGCGGGTGCGTTGCCGTACGATCTGCGCTCGTCGTGACACCTGCCGTCTTGACCCGTGCTTCGGCAATCAGCCTGACCTGCAGCGGGTTAGCAACGATGACCTGACCGACATGCGCTCGAAGCACGTTGACGATCGCCGCAGTATTGCCAGTCGCTTCGAGCACGACGTGATCGTCAGGTCCAAGCTGGGCAGCAAATCTCTCGAGTTCGTCGCGGCGTAGTCCGGCACGGCCGCCGGCACGCAGTACGCCATCTTCCAGATACGCGATCTCGGCAACCGATCGCGACACATCCAGACCAACAATGCGCATAGCCGTTCTCCCATGGAAAACACATAGGGAGCCGGTGGGACACCACGACAACTACGGATTCGCGCTCACAGCGCAACGGGGCGGGTCGCAGGGGCGGCCAACTACTAACACGAGCTCGCGCCTCATCGTGTACCAACGGCCTGCCCACCCGAAGTGCTCCCCGGTGCCCCTGTCCCGGATGGTCGTACCATACGCGTGAAACTTCGCGGCGGGGACGCGGGGCACCGGTTCATATCATGCCGGTTACCAACGTGATCTAAGTCACGCTTTTCGGGTGTGTCGGACAACTCGTCGATCATCGCTTTGGACACGACAGCGCAAGGTGCCAGCACAAAGCACGACCCTTCCACCGCATAAATTCTGCTTGCGGCATTGTTGACTTCGCTTCCGAGCGCCGGGGCAAAAGGCTCATAGTTAGAAAAGCTTGGCCACGCTGCGACGTGCACCTGCTCATTCTGCGCATACATTGCGTATTTTGACAGTGGCTGCAAATGCTCCCAGCAGCACAACGCGCCTATCCTTCCCAGACCCTCAACCTGATGCACTGCCAGATCGGAACCATCGCCCTCGCCGAACACGGCGCGCTCGACGTGAGTGGGGCGCAGCTTGCGGCGGGCAGCGATGGTCCTGCCGTCGGCGCCAATGATCCACTGCCCCATATAAAGGCTACTGCCGCTTCGCTCAGAAACGCCGACGACCGCGGTGATCCCGGCCTGCCGGACTGCGGTGCTGAGCCGGGAAGCCTCTGGGCTGTCGTAGTCCAGCGAGTTGTCGAAGTACCGCTGTACGAACCCCCGGCTTACCTGCCAAGCGTGCGCGCCCATCCAGATATGCCATGGATAGCCAGGTACCCAGGTCTCCGGGAAGGCAATGAGCCTGGCGCCATTGGCGGCGGCCTCGTTGATCAGCTCAATGGTCTTGTCGATGCCGGCGTCAAGATCGAGCCAGACCGGAGCAGCCTGAACAACAGCGACTTTATATTTCGGATGAACGAGAGGCATGGCAATCCATTCCTGGAAGTTGGCGAAGCCGAGCTGACTTCAATTGATTCGTGGGGAAGAACACGCATGAACCGCGCGCCGTGCTTTATTTAACCAACTCAGCTCGCTTGGGCTCAGAGCAGGCACACCCGATGGCCTGCATCCCATATTTGCGCCCGGGATTCAGGTTCCGCAGTGAGAGGGCGTGCCGGCGCACTTCTTTGGCGGCCAGCGGACCACCGTGACCCATGTGAAAGCGTTGCATTCCGGCCTCCACCATGCCCATCAATTCCCCACTGACAGCTTGCGGGTCATCCTCGAACGGCGGGCGCATGGCGCGCCCCGTACGTATAAATCCGCCGAGAAAGACACCCGAGGCGATGAGGTCGCCGACCAACGCGTCTCCACTGCTCAGTTCAACTGACACGGAGCCGGCCGTGTGGCCTGGCGTGTGCCTTGCCACGCCTTCGATTCCATAACTGCTTAGATCGATGGTGGCGTCGTCCTGAAGCAGGATGTCCGGTGTGAACGGCAAGTACGGCTCGCCGGGCACGCCGGAGCGCAAAAAGAGAGGCCCCCACCAATGCGTCACGCAATACGTCATTTCCTTGCGCCGCTCGTAGTAGTCCAGATCTCCGGCATGAGCAAGGATTGGCGCGCCCGTCAGTTCGCGCAGTCGCGCAGCCGAACCGGCATGGTCCGTGTGCGCATGAGTGACCACGATCAAGGTGACATCGCGAAAGCTTCGACCGTGCTTCTTCAGGACGCGCTCAATCTTGTCCTCTGAGCCCGGTGTGCCCGTGTCCACGAGAACGCAGCCCGTTGCACCGATGATGAGGTGGGAGTGGAGCATGCCGAACGGCAGGATTGGAACCGTAATGATGGTAGGTTTATTCATGATGTGCTTCCTGTCGGTTGTTCATAGCGTCGTCCCCCCTGTACTCTTCAATTCAACCCAGACGGATTGGAGATCCGCAGCCTCCATCCACCGTCGCGGCCCTTTTCCATAACCTGCGTAGCGGTGCCGCGCTCCTCGTGCTCCTGGCCGTCCGGTAGCGTCACGCTTAGCGTCCAGTCGAGCAGGACGAGTGCTATGTCGCCGCTTGTCAGCACACGACGCACCTTGTTGCGAATGCGCGGGCGCGTTGTTAGCAACTGTGCCAGGCGGTTGCGCAATTCGGCCGGGCTTTCCTGCACCACCTCGCCGTTCGTCAGCCGCATCGTGGCCTGATTGCTAAACATACCGAGCACGGCATCAAGATGGCCAGCGTTCAGCGCCGCGTCGAAAGCGACCGGGACCTGCTCGGGCAAGCTGCACACGGCGGACTTGTCCTCGATCGCTGCGACGAATCGCGCAATGACCCGCGCCACCTCGGCCGGCGCTTCTAGCGGCGACAGGTGTCCCGTTCCGGGCAGGATGTGCATCGCCGCGTGCGGAATGCGGGGCAGCAATTCCGCCTGCAGCGTTGCGACGCGATCCACCTGGTCAAGCTCACCGGAGATGACAATGGTCGGCGCGTCGATTGACGCCACCGCCGCCGTAATGTCTTCGCGCATGGCCACGTTTGGCCAAGCCGCCTTGGCCTGCGGTGCGGCCTTCAGGCTGTCCTCGATGACTTGCTCGCGGCGAGCGGCATCAAGCGATTTTGCGGTCAGGACGTGATCGATCACGAATTCGACCGATTCACGCGATTGATACGCGCCGGTCAACGTCGCACGTTGCTCGTCCGGGAGGAGCATCGGCGACGGAGGCGACGGCGCGACGAGCACAAGGCCTTCGAGCCCGCCTGGCCGACGCGATGCGATGAGTTGAGCGACCTTGCCGCCCATCGAATGACCGACCAGAACATAGCGCTGCAGGCCCAGCGCCTCGATGACGCCTTCGGCATCGGCGGCCAGATCCGCAATGCGGTAGCCGTCGGCAGGCGCCGCGGAATCCCCCCAACCTCGGTGATCGGTGGCAACGATCCGATACCGGTCGGCCAATTCGCTTGCTACCCCGTCCCACGTACGCGACGAGCCCCCGTAGTAGTGCAGGAACACCAGCGCCAACTCGCCGCTGCCTCGCTGCGTGACGTGAATCCGCGTTCCGTTCGATTTGATTTCCATTTCCGCGCCCCTTCTCTGTCAGGTAGTGTCTAGATCGTAGATTCAGATCCCCAGTTTGATAATTGCCGGATCGGTGTGCTCAGTCGATAATGGTGCGATCGAATTGGAGGGTGAAATGGATCGACTCACGAGCCTCGGCGTATTCGTCGCCGCTGTCGAGGAAGGTAGTTTTGCTGCTGCGGCGCGCCGCTTCGGGCTATCGCCAGCGATGGCCGGCAAGCATGTCAGCGCAATCGAGGCCGAACTGAATGCGCGGCTACTCCAGCGCACTACGCGGCGCCTAAGCCTGACCGATACCGGCCAGGCTTACTACGAGCGCTGCAAGCGGATTCTCGAAGCGTTCGAGGAAGCGAAGCGCGAAGCGAGCGATACGCAAGCCACCGCGCGCGGTGTACTGCGCGTCGCGGCGCCGGTGACGTTCGGCGCGATGCATCTGGGCCAGGTTGTTGCGCGCTACCTAGAGGACCATCCGCATGTCAACGTGGAGGTGCTGCTCGGGGACCGCTATGTCGACCTCATCGATGCGGGCGTTGACGTCGCAATACGGATCGGACGGCTGCAGGACCCGGGACTCGTGACACGCCGGCTTGCGCCATGCCGGATGGTCGTGTGTGCGTCGCCCGCATACCTTGAGCGCCACGGAACGCCGCGCAAGCCAGACGACTTGCGGCGCGCGCAGCGCCTCGCCTTCAGCGAGGCTGTGTCGGCCGGCGACTGGACCTTGCTCGATGCGAAAAACCGCGCGCACCTCATCGACGGACCCTGCCGGCTGGCGGTCAACAATACGCAGATGCTACTTGCTGCCGCGCTCGCAGGCGCCGGCATCGCGTACGGTCCGACCTTCGTGTTCGGCGAGCACATCCGGCGCGGCGAACTTGTGGCGCTGCTGCCAGCCTATCGCGCGGCTGATCTGGCCATTCAGGCGGTTTATCCGAGCGCGCGGCGCATACCGCTCAAAGTGCGCCGGTTCGTCGATTACCTTGCCGGGACGTTCGGCGATGAACCGCCCTGGGACCGGAACGCGAGGCTATAAAAGAGCGGCTGCATCCGTCTTTCAATGTCGGGGGGCTCGCCTAGACGAACAAGAACGCGCCAGCTCAGCAGTTTTTCGCTTCCCGGCCTCGCGCTGCCATTAACCTGTTCGTTGGAAGGATCATTGAGTGGCAGCTTCACTTCGGATTGTGTTGAAAAAGTCTGTCGACGCGCGGATTGTTCGGTATCCTGGAAGACATCGATCGACGGGAGTGATTCGTCATGATGGGTCAACTGGGCAGCGGACAAGACAAA
>NZ_CADIKI010000041.1 GCF_902859935.1 Paraburkholderia fynbosensis | reverse complement strand
TTGTCTTGTCCGCTGCCCAGTTGACCCATCATGACGAATCACTCCCGTCGATCGATGTCTTCCAGGATACCGAACAATCCGCGCGTCGACAGACTTTTTCAACACAATCAAGGAAACAGAAGACGTTCGAGTGCTCACGTGCGGATTCAATTGCGTGGCCCTTCCTGGCCGACCGCTGTCTGACGCGGAAGACCACGATCGACCCACTGCGGCCGGTCGACCTCCGCGGGCAAACGGCCGCTTCCGAGTTGATAACTCGGAAGCGCGCATTGGCGCAAGCCACCTGGCACGCTTGTCGATTCCCGCAGCTTTTACCGACAAAGCGCTCTCTCGCTTCGACAATCAGGTCGCCCACTTTGCTAAAACAGATTTTTCGACCGATATCGCGAATCGCGATCTTCCTCACCTCGTTCAGCGACGACACAAAAGAGAACCCGCATAAACTCGCAAATATGTGCAGTGCTTGTGTATGTGTTGTCGACGATCTGCGTGGCCATTTCGACAGGCTGCTTGTGGCCGATAGCGCCAGTTCGATGAACGTTCTATAGAGCGGCCGCTGAAACTTCAACGACCGCATACCGGCGGTTGCCGTGAATGCGAACTCTCGGCCACGAACAGTCACTCGCTCGGCGTGGTACTCGGAACGCGCAGACGACCGCTTCTCATTTGATAGCTGTCTGTCGCAATCCGGTGCGGTGCGCGAAAAAGCGCCTGTGGAATGTCGAGGTGAGATGCAGTACGTTCGTGACCGGCGCAGCGAAGACGAAGAGCCTTACGTCGACCGCCGCACCGGCCGCCCGGCGCCGCGTCGTTACTGCGTCTTCGAACGAGCAGCTTCGAACGCGTACGCGAGACTCAGCAACTTCGCATCGTCGTTCGCACGACCGAGAAACGACACCCCGACGGGCACATCGCCGGTCGCGACGCCGCCTGTCACCGAGATTTCGGGAAACCCGGTCGACGACGCGATGTACGACGGGGCATACTCGTCGGGCGAATGGCAGACATACGACGGATCTTTCTTGCCGTGAATCACTGACGCCGGGCAGCTCATCGTCGGGAACAGCAGGGCATCGAATTTGCCGTTGTCCATGATTGCAACAAGTTGCTCACGCAAATCGGGAATGGTACGCGTCAGGATGGAGATATAGGCTGGCGATTCGACCGTCGTGGTCTGGAAGCTTTCAACGAGTCCCTTATAACGGCCCGGATTGATCAACTTCGTGCCGCTGTCCGTTAGAGCGTCCAGCGACGTCATGAACGCGCCCATGTTCCTCGGTTGCCCACTCGACAGAGAGGCCAGGTAGGCATTAAATTGCGGACGGAATTCTGCGACGCCGACCGGGCCGAGCACGACATTCCACAGGTTCTCGAACACCTTTGGCAAGGTCACGTGGACGATGCGAGCGCCCGCATTTTCCAGCGTCTTCGCCGCCTCCAGCTTGATGTGGTCCACGTCCGGATTGCTGCCATCGAAGTTGTCAACCACAGCGATCGTGCGGCCGCTCAGTGCGTGCGGGTCGAGCGCAGCGGCGAATGGTGTCGACGGCTGCGGGGTCTGTTTCGTCGCGGCGTCCGCATCGTCCTGTCCGCGAATTGCATCTAGCACGATTGCCTGATCTTGGACGTTGGCCGTGATCACGCCCGCGTCGTCCGCTGTCAGCGACAGCGGAATAATGCCAGCGCGGCTCGTCAGGCCGAGCGTTGGTCGCATGCCGACGGTACCGGTCACGCTGGCGGGGCCGCGGATAGAGCCGCTCGTATCGGTGCCCAGCGCGAACGGTGCAAAATGCGCGGCCACGGCTGCCGCGGAGCCGCTACTGGAGCCCGACGCGTCGCGCAAAGGGTTGAACGGATTGACCGTTTGACCGCCGTACGAACTGTAGCCGAGCCAGCCATACGAAGCAGCCAGTTCTGACATGTTTGTCTTTCCGAGGAGGATCGCGCCGTTGCCTAGTAGCCTGTCGATGACCGACGCGTTCGAATCCGGTTTCGATGTCGATAGCGCGACTGACCCGCCACTTGTCACGATACCTTTCGTGTCGTAATTGTCCTTGGCGAGAAACGGAATGCCGCCGAGCGGCTCATCGGCGGAGGAATGGTGGCTTGCATGCGCATCGTCCCATGCCTTCGCTTGCGCAAGCGCGTCAGGATTAAGGGCGATCACCGCGTCGAGCGCCTTGCCGCGCTTGTTATCCCTGTCGATTTCCTGGAGATAGGCGGACACCACCTCAACTGCACGCACGTCACCCTTGTCCAGCGCCTCTCGCAAGTCGGTAATGCTCATCTTCACGATGGCGTTTGCCGCGACATGCGCTTGTGCCAACATGGGTAGTGCCCCCACCATTGCGACCGCCAGTGCCGCCCAACTTTTACGCAGAACCATCCACCGCTCCTAAATCCATATGCACGATTTGTCGATCGCCGGAAAATCCGGCGCATGCATAACGCAACTGTTATGCCATGTGCCTGGTCCGCATGCCCAGAGACCCGGCGACGGAATGCATCACGAACAGGGACGTTCGAAACGTTGGCGCACCACAACGGCACCGCTAGTCACCCGACTGGTGCGTGAGTTCAACTAGCGGAGTGCAGGCGACGCGAGAGCCGCGATGACCGGAGCGGTCGAACCGGTGACGATCGCCATTGATGTAGGTACGGCGCGTGTAAAAAGGCCGGAGACCTAGCGGCCGATATGGCTGATTGAATGGCCGTTTCAGTCGGCGATCGGTGACAGATGGAAGCAAAAAGCCGATTCGCGACGTTCTGTTGGCGCGAGAGCATTTGTGCGGCAGTCAGGTCGTTTTGGTCCGTAAAGCTACGCGCTCACCGTGATTAGACGGCGCAGTTTTCAACGGGAGGGCGCAAAAAGGCGCCGCCGTTCATTGGCGCTTCCCGCAGAGCTGCTTCATTTACCTCCACTTCGAGGGTGGATTCGATCATCGGAATGACGGATCCAACGAGTTCTTCATATTGGCGTCTGGCGTGCACTGCGACGGTGACTGGCGACTGGGTTCCGGGCACCAGTTTGCCAGTCTCGTCGACGTCCGTATTCCGCGCGGCAGCTTCAGAATAGGTCTTGGCCGCGTCTCGAAGCTTTGTCAGAGCCTTGTCGAGATCCTCGGTCGCCGGAGGGCGCACGAGGATGCCGCCGACGAACACAACTTGGGACAGGCCAAGGATCTGCAGCATCGTCGGGGGCACCTCAAAAGTCGCAAGGTGCGCGGCGCCGTCGAGGACGAGTGCGACCGCTACCGCAACGCTAAAAACGATCGTCTGCAGTTTGTAGACGTCGAATTCGCGGTTGGTTAAGACGAGGTCTTTCCATTGCGGACCTCTTTCCGCCTGTTCCTCCAGCACCCGGTTCGCCTGTAGCCAAGCCCAGTTTTCGAAGCTCAAGCGAGTCTTCGATGTATAGGTCACTTGGGAGACCGCTGCGCCTATGCCCGAGATACCTAACAAGGCCACAAGGGTTCCCGACAAATCGGTTAGTGTTCCTGTTCGTAGGACGAGCGAGAGTACAAGACTGCCGACGATAAACGAAAACATCAATACCTGAAACTTCTGGACGCTTGCCTGGTTGAATGCGTCAGCGGTCAGCTGAATCGGATTGATGTAATCGATCGGCTTGAACTGCTTTGCGGAGAACACCGACGGGTACTTCTCGGCCAGCTTTCCGTCGGTACTAACTTTGAGAATCGCCTTCCGCGATCGAGAGACGGCCCACGTCGACAGCAGAAACACGGTCACCGATACTGGAAGCCACAAGTAAGCTACCGAGGGCGAGCTAACATACGCCTGGATCATAGCCCACGACCTGAACTGTCCAGCAGCGCACTCGACTACGAGAAAATCGCGTCTGTAGAACAGCGGCCATACGTGGCTGTCACCGGGAAGCCGGACGTGAAGGAGCACGCTTTCGTTGGAGGGGAAGTTATCGTTGACGGCACTCGTCGTTGTTTCCGCTGAGACAACGATCGGCTGTGCGGCGCGGTTGGGTTCGAAGATGTGGAAGCGCTGCGGGTTGGCGCTGTCCAACCGCGTCCTGTAGACGATTCGGGCATCACCTTCCGCTGGCAGCGCGTTTGTGACGGCCGTAGCGGGGACAAAGCCCTTCATTTCTCTCGTGGCCTGCACTAAATCGGGGTTTTCGCCACACAAGCGCTCCAGCGCCGCAGAGGTCTCGGCCGCCGCGGCTCTTGAGGAGGACAGCGCCGAAAACAGGCTTAGGATGGCCAGCAGCGCTAAGAAAAGGCGTTCGAGAATCGCACTGCCAAGATCTCGACGGTTGTCGTAAAGATCGAACGGATGTCCGGACGGCGACGTGTTATAGCGCGACTGCCCCTCGCTGACCGGCTCGAAGCATTCGACTTCCGCCCGCAGTGTGGCGAGCGCCATCAATATAATTGGCTTGTCGGCCACCTTGTTGGTCAAGAGTGACGACAACAACGGTGGCAGATTCGCCTTGATGTTGCAGATGGGCGTTGCTGGAAACATGCGACTAACCACCTCGACAGTTACGCCTGCAATCGGCGATGGTAACGTGTTTGAATCGACAAGCCGTAGTGCGAACATTGTCCGCGGCCCCGCCAAGCCGTCGGGCAATAGTCTTTCGCTACTCTGAAAGGCGATGATTGCTGCGACAATGCCCTGCCCATACTCCCCGTCGATCATGCCCGGGTTGAAGCCATGCTGCATGAGTGCGCGCTGAAGTTCCCTGACATCGTCGCCACTATCGCCTTGCCGTAGCGATTGCGCATCCATGGCGTTCTGCTCACGAAGCATTGGTCACGATCGGCAGTACCAGTTGAGACCATAGGCGATGGCTTTCAAGATCGTAAGACGCCGTTGCGCATATATGTTCGATGACACACATAGGCGCGCCGCGACTCTCCCGCACGTTCGAACTAACGCAAGCAGCGGTCTTATCTGACGGCTCACATGCCGCCACCGTCGGCAGCCCAATATACCGCTGACCCAGCATTCAACCCCGCCCGATGCTGGCATTGACCGACCCGCCAGCTTCGTCTTGACGCAGGGCTCGGCTGGTTCCGGTCGTCACATTGATCGAGAGGGGACAGTGCAATGGCCCTTATGCCTCTACTAGCTGCCCTTGGCCCGCTGATTACGTGTCCGTCGGCAATGGGTCGTGCTGAGCCCGACGGATTGATTTTTCCGTTAGTGTGGGTGGCGTCAGGTGCTTAATGCCTCTTTGAATCCCTGTACGTCAGCTCGCCGGCTAATCACGATCTCCGCTGGACGCTGGAGCAGCGCCTTGCGTTCTTCCTCAGGGTCACGTTGAAGTCTGACAATTCACGCTCCATGGCTGAACTTTGGCGCGGGTTTGCACCTTGCAGCGCCTGTCGTCGACGCGCGGTCCGGGCCAGTGCTAGCGCAGCCATTGCAGCCTTTGCACATTCGTATTGAATTGGACCGCAAAGGTCGATGGGCTCGCCGAATTCCCGGAACGCTTCAACATACTCTCAAGTGGCGTGTACTGTGGCCGGATACTCGCGTAGTTCAGAAACGACTCTGCGGCTCAGGACGTTCCATCAAAGCTTGTCTGGATAGGCGCGATCTGCGCATGTGCCTCACCTCGCCAGACGAGTAGCCGCAGCGACCGATTGGGGCTCTGTGGTGAGATCGATCGTCGCATCGATCATGGACCTTCCACTTGATAGCCCCTCACCGGGCTGCCGGCTTTCCCGCATCGCGGGCTGATTATGATGTTGCAGAAGAATCCGGAAGATAAGTCCGTGCGTGATCAGCAGTAGAGGTACAACGAGAGTCGGAATGAAGTAGGTTGCGCCCAACTGCCCCGGCACGAGTCCGCCATCATTGGCCTGATAGAACGCGTTCAAGAGATCTGCCAGGCCCCACACGTTGAAGATCCAGACGACCACAATGCCAGCCCCGCGTGGCAGCAACACCAGTGATAACGACGCTAGTATCGCCGCAACGAGATCCCCATAGGCGGCGGAATACGCGAACGTAGACGGCAGCTCTGGCGACACGACGCCTGGGACAAGGAAGGCCAACCCAATGAAGCGAAAGCTGTGCAGGATGAGTAGAGGCCGCAGCGCTTCGACTGGTCGCAGGAGGCGGAGTTTTGGCCAGACGTATCGCCTGGTGAGGACTCCCCATGCGGTGAAGCTGAATGCGATGCTAACGAAAAACCACCAGAGCTGGGGCAGCATGAGTCTCTCCTTTGGTTCGACTTCCCGCGATCGCCCGCGAGAACTTAAGCGCGCAGCGCGCGTAGCTCTGCTATCACAGCGCCTCGCTCCGCATGAGCCGGGGCATGCTCGCGCAGCCAGACCTTGGACTCAGAGGCAAACTGCGGTTCTGACGGGAACGGACGGCGTAGTTCACGGTCGTAGCGCTCCAGATCGAAACCGAGGCTGAGCGGGGCGATCACGAACTGCGCGAACTGGCGAAGCCAATTGCCAGGCGTCCGCCGGTTGGCTGGAAGCGCCGCGTAGCGACGCGCGATCGTCTCGAAGTCCTCGGCTGGCTGACCGGTCACATCGGGGACGTCCGTGGTCGGAGCGCCCAGCTCAAAAGCCCCGCGTTTGTGATCGTCTACGTAGTAGCGAAGGCCGCTGATCAGGTCGATCGGCAAGCCGCCCATCCGGGCGGCCTTCATGAATAGCCAGCTCGGCGTCGGCATGACCTTGACCGATCGCCCGACCGCCCGGCCGATCGCCTTGGCCATGTCCTCCCCGCCAAGGAGCTCCGGTCCCGTGGGACGGTAGCTCCTCCCGGCGTGCCGTGCAGGATCCATCAGGGCCGCGACGGCGACTCGCGCGATATCCTCGTTGGACGGTGGCGCGTTACGGCTATCGCCATAGATCCAGGGAAATACGCCGAGGTGCGCAGCAAATCCAGTCAATGCGAGATAGGCGTCAGCGAAGAAGCCCGGCCTCACGATCGTATGCGCGACTCCCGGCGTCATCGAGAACAGTTGATCGACGAGCCAGAGTTGTCGGGTCATGAGGGCGGGATGCGAGGGACTCGACAGCCACTGGGTCAGGCTGACGATGTGTTCGAGCCCGGATTCCCTGGCGGCGACGGCGAAGGCGACCGCGCCCTGAATCATGTAGGGATCGAAAGGCGGACAAAAGTAGGCGCGCTGAACGTCTTTCAGCGCGTCGGCGACGCGCTCGACATCACTCAGGTCGGTAACCGCTATCTCGGCCCCCTGCGCTTTCAGCCGCACGCTGCGACCATCTTCCCGGTGCACCATGGCGCGTACGGGATAGCCGGCCTTCAGCAGTTCGGCAACAACGACGCTGCCTGTCTTCCCGGTCGCACCGGTTACGAGGATCCTTGGCTTGAGCATGATCGCCTCCGAGCAGTCGCGGTACTCATCAGTACCAGATGGTTGTTCCAGTATGGTACTATGCGGTACCGAATGTCAAGAGAGATCACGATGACCACGGTATCGCTGTCAAAGGACCGTCAGGAAGGCCGCGACGAAACTGAGGTGCGCGCGCGCATTCTCGATGCAGCCTTCGCGTCGTTCATGGCGAGTGGCTACGCGGCGACCAGCACGCTGGAGATCGCCACGCGCGCGCGGGTTTCGAAGCGAGAACTGTATGCGCTGGTGGGCAACAAGAAGGAAATGCTAGTCGCGTGCATCAGCGCGCGCGCCACGAGACTGCAGGTACCCGCTGACTTGCCCGTGCCGCGCGACCGAGAGACACTCGCGCACGTACTGACTTCTCTCGGGACGCAGCTCGTCCGCGAGATCACCGATCCAACGGTCATTGCGGTCTTCCGACTGGCGATCGCCGAGGCGGTCCATGCGCCCGAGGTGGCGCAAGCACTCGACTCGACAGGGCGCGAGACAAGCCGCGCCGCCTTGCGTCAAATCATGGCCCGGGCTCAGGCGTCCGGACTTCTCAATGGCCGCCCTGCCGAACTTGCCGAACAGTTCAGCGGGTTGCTGTGGGGTAATTTGATGGTCAGCCTGCTGCTTGGCGTCGCCAAGCGGCCGAACTCACGCGAAGTCGCGGCACGTGCCCGCAACGCTGCAGCTGTTTTTCTTCAACTTCATCCGCTCCCGTAGCGCTGCGATTCCCGACCTACATCGAATGCGTGGACGATCCGTTCGATGCCATGGTCACCTGACGATTCCGGGAGTGGCTCCCGGATGGCCGCTATGGAGAAATCTGCGAGGCGTCCTCGAATGGTAGCGCCTTGCCGACGGTTACTGGGAGCTGGCGCCGTAACGCTGCCCTTCACCGAAACGCCCGGCTCACCCGTCGAGCATTTTCGGCGATCATAGGCAACCGCGGTTCTCGGCCAACTACGATCAGTCGACGCCGCCACGCAAATTCGCGACAATCTGGCCTCGACAAGCATGTTAGAGCTTTTTAGGAATGCCCGGTTCTGGCTCATTAGAAAGTGCATTTACAGAAAGCGTTCGGGAAACTCGACAGAACCGTTCGAAAACGGCGTATGCGTCTTTTCCGAGCGATTTACGTCGAAAAAAGAATGCATCGATAACTATGCGCCATGTCGGGGGATTTCTGTTAATTGCCTCGGACGGGTGCCATATTGATCGCAGGGATGGCGCGGTCGCGCGCCATAATGCCCGACAGCAAAACTATGTCGAAAATGCCTGAAATCAGGTTTTTTCGCCTCTTACAGCATATCTTTGCTACCCCCTCAACGGCGACAGAGAAAGTACGTTGGAAATGCTCGACACCGATCAATTCGCTTCTACAACATATTTTTGCTTTCGCAAAACCCGAGTCACGCTCTTAGGACATATCTTTGCTCTCGCGACCCGAGTCGCACCCTTACCACATCACTTTGCCGCCGCACCCGGGGTTAGATGCCGGAAAGTTTGCGGCGGTTCTCTTGCACGTGCGCTACGGCGGGCCGGAGCATCAACATGTGGCTTGCCCTAGAGACTGCTATGGCTACATATCTATGCTCCGGTCGAGCGGTAACTGCATAGGAGTACTTCGGCGACGAATACCTGCACGGAAACCGCATTCCGATGCTCCGGCGAGCCGAGCTGCAAATACATTCATCGCCCATCCCGAAAGCCGCGTGCTAACGACAGTAGCGACACACCGGCGCATGCGTATGCTGATATCGATTTCCATGATGAACCTCCACACGTCAGGTTGACGTCCGTCAGTGTCTCCCGAAGGGAGGCGTCGGGTCCATCTCATTACAACCTTACTGACGTCGAGTTACGGTGTTCCAGCGACGATGTCAGAAATGGTCCAGTTGCTGGTCGACACCAGTACGTAATCTCCATTGATCCCTAACCATTTTTTCCCCCGCGATGGCGCATCGAGGCCATGACTACGCCAGTCATTCATCACGAAGTTGTAGTGGCGGTACTCAGCAGGAAGGCGTTGACCCTTGTGCCAGTCGCGATGCGGAATCGATGGCATGACCTGCTGACGGCCTCCTGCCGGGTTGGCCATCTGCTCCCCCCCTGCGTCCGGCGACGGCCCTGCCGCGATAGCGACGAGAGAGACACCGCAAAACGAAAGGGCGACCAGCTGCACGACAATCCGCTTGTTCATGATCAAAGCTCCCTGCCAGGAAAATAAGATAGGGCGTCGCAGCGTTCAATGCATTTTTCGACGTCACAATGTCAGCTCATCTTCACGAACTGCCTGACTCAACTTAGCCGCACATCGTTAGGACACCCACATTTACGCCACGGAACTGCTGCATGGTTATGCAATGCCAAGGTTCGGAGACTTGCCCGTTTCCGCAACGACACCGTCGGTAAATCGATTGACTCGAAGTTCGTTGCACGCGGCGACAGATATTCCGAATGCTCTCCTGACATCATCAGGAGGAGAGGATTTTCAGGTTTTACTGGTAGTGGTTCCGATTATAGTAAAAGGACCTTCGACTTCAAGGCGCCATACATGCTGGCACCACATACGCCGCAAGATCAAGAATTGCAGCTTACAAATGCCCGGCAAAGGTTGTCATATGAAAATCGACCACCCCCACGGCCTATGTAACTGCCCGAAGCACACCTAGGACACCCGCCCTCAGTCGTCCCGGGGTGGTGGAGCGGATTCTGCGGGTTGAATGTGCGCGGCCGAAGGCGTGGCATCCGGATACCGGCATAGGCGATGGCCACCGTCAAAAGCGGGCTTACGAAACCGAACACGGCGAAAGGCGCGTAGCTCAACGTAGCCACACGCAGCGTCGCCGCCATATAAGCACCGCAACTATTTCATGGGAGTTAGCGCGCCGGTCGGCGTGGCCGCATCGCCAACGCTGGCGACAGCACCACCGGATCGAACCCGCGCCCCGCAAACGCAGTCTTCAACATTCGCGCGGGAAGGACGACCGCGATGTACTGGTCGGCCGTGACGACGTTGGTGGCGACGATCGCCGCGACTAATGAAGCGACCAGCGCATCAGCTGATTTCGCCTTCTCGATGATCGGGGCAATCGGACGCTCGAGCATGCCGCATTTTTCCACCACGCCGCCGAACGCCAGCGCCGTGATGATCAGCCAGATCGTGTTCAGCATGCTGCCTTCGCGGCAGGCTACGCCCCCGGCGATGCCGTGGTCGCCGTCTCCCGCGGCGCCCTCAATTACCTGACCCGCGACGAGTTGCAGGGCGTGGTTGCCCACGAATTCAGCCACATCCTCAACGGCGACATGCGCCTCAACATCCGGCTGATCGGCCTGATCTTCGGGATCATGGCGTTGTCCATCATCGGGCGCATCCTGCTGCTCTCGTCCGGCAGACGTGCTTCAAACAGGGAAGATCGCCGTGCCCGCATTGCTCTGGTACCTCGTGGGAGCGTTCTTCGGTCGGCTGATCATGGCGGCGGTGTCTCGGCAGCGGGAGTACCTCGCCGACGCCAGCGCCGTGCAGTTCACACGCAACCCCGAGGGCATTGCAGGGGCGCTCAACAAGATCGGCGGACTGGCCGAGGGGTCGCGTGTTAGCAACCCCCAGACCGCCGAGGTCGGTCACATGTTTTTCGCCAACGCGTTCGCCGGCGAGGGGCTGGCCGGACTGCTGGCCACGCACCCGCCCCTCGTCGAGCGCATCCGCCGGCTCGATCCCCAGTTCGACGGCCGGTTCCCCGAAGTGCGGCCCGTCGGTGTCCAGCGGGAAGAACCGAAGGCCCCCGCCCCGCTCGCGTCCCGCCGTTCGCCGGGAACCCGGGTCTGCCGCAGGTGCCGGTGCCGGTCCTGGTGTTGGCCGACGAAGCGGCATCCCGGGCCGGCCATGTAGATCCGGAAGAAATCAGCTATGCCTAGGCGCTGCACGACGGCATGCCCGACTTGCTCCGTCTCGCCGCGCAGGAGCCCTTCAGTGCTCGCTCTCTGGTCTACGCGCTTCTCGTGAATCCGCTGGAGGACCTGCGGGAACTTCAGCTGATCCAGTTGAAGGCCAGCGCTGAACCGCAGGACTTCGCCGAAACCTTGCGGCTGGTCTGCCCTGTTCAGGCCCTGCCGGACACCCACCGGCTGCCCCTCCTGGAGCTGACCATGCCAGCGTTGCGGCAGATGTCACTCCGGCAGCACCGCGTGTTCCGCGCCCAGATCGAGGCGCTCATGATCGCCGACCAGCGGCTGAGCCTGTTCGAGTACACGCTCCGATGCGTGTTGCATCGCCATCTCGACGCCCAGTTCCTGCCGCAGCGTCAGACGCGTCCGGTGCACAACTCGCCGCAAAAACTGGCGCAGCCGGTGGCGACAGTGTTGGCGCTGGTGGCGTGGGAAGGGCAGCCGCAATCCGACCCGGCAGCGCGGGCTTTCGATATCGGCATGCGCAGCCATATCGGCGGCGACCACACCCATCGCTTACCGCGCCGCGGGGAATGCTCGCTCGCCGAGTTCGACGCGGGGCTGCGAACGCTAAATCAATCCGTGCCGGCCATCAAGCGCCGGGGCGTCGTCGCACGGCCTGCCGAGCTCCGAGGCGCACTCGGGACGCCGACGTTCAGCGGCTCGTTGCTCGCGCTTCTGTTCTGGTGACAGTCACTGACGCCGACAATGATTCCGCGGTCATGGGGAACGCAAACATTCCGAAAAGATTTAAGCTGAGCGAACGGATGAAAAGCTCTACGGAAGCGAGTGACTGTATCGCGGAAGAATTTCACGGCTCAAGTCGCGCCGAATATAGCGCCCACCGCGGATGCCACACCCATCGACAGCGCGCTCCAGAAGGTAACCCGTAATATGCCGGGACCCACTTTCGCTCCCCCGACGCGCGCGGCAAGTCCGCCAAGTATTCCGAGGGAAACCAGCGCCGTCACCGCGATACTCACGGCCACCCCTTGCTGCGGGGCGAGCGCCGTGACGATGAGCGGCAAAGCGGCTCCCACCGAAAAACTGCTGGCCGAAGCCAGTGCGGCCTGTAATGGATTTGGCGCGGTCGTTTCCGAGATACCCAATTCGTCGCGGGCATGTGCGCCAAGTGCGTCATGAGCCATTAGAGCCTGCGCAACCTGTTTGGCAAGCGCCATGTCGAGACCACGTCGCACGTAAATCGCCGCCAACTCCCGATGCTCGCGCGCGCTATCCGTATCGAGCTCCGCTTGCTCTTCGGCGAGCGCCGCTGTTTCTGTATCCGCCTGCGACGAGACCGATACGTATTCGCCCGTCGCCATCGACATCGCGCCGGCTACCAACCCAGCCAGGCCCGTCAGCACCAGATGGCCGTGCTCGGCGTGCGCGGACGCGACGCCGATTATCAGACTTGCCGTCGAGATAATGCCGTCGTTTGCGCCAAGCACTGCGGCGCGCAGCCAGCCAATCGTCTGGATGCGATGTGGTTCTTTGTGAGCCTTGGGCATCGGCATACCTTAGCGGTCTCGAATCTGATCGCGCCGCGGCCCTGCGTGGGGCAGCATCCGCTGCAGCACGTAGTCTTTCAGAAAAAAACGGTGGAACAACGCTGCGACGACATGCAGGCCAATCAATGCGAAGAGCACCCATGCGAGGATGCCGTGTACATCCCCCATCTCGTGACCGAAGGCCGAGCCCGGTTCGCTCAGTGCCGGATACGGCACGACGCCCAGCAAGCGGACCGTCCAGCCGCGCGAAGACGCGTTGATCCAGCCGAGCAGCGGCACCAGCATCAGGGCGACGTAAAGCAGAACATGCGTTATGCGGGAGACGACCGCAAGTAACGGCGGCAGCTCGTCCGGCGTGGGCCGATGCGTCAATCGCCAGATCACCCGGATTGCCATCACCGCGACGAGCGTCGCGCCCACGCCAAGATGCCAGGCGATGAGATTAACGGGCTGCGTGTCCTTGTGGACATCCGGCATCGTCCAGCCGATCACAAACTGCATAGCGACCAACAGGACGGTCAGCCAGTGCAGCGTGCGCGCGACTGCATCGTACGCCGGGCGCATCATTGCGTAGGCCTTAGCCATTCCTTCTCCTCAAGTTGTCGGGAATTGATGGATTGATGAGGCGCACTGCCTGCGAATTGTGAACCGCTGGCCCGAAAAAAGCACTGCACAATTTGACCCATGCTGTACGGAATCATTGGGTGACTGCGGCTCACAGGTGATCCCATCAGTTGCATGACGACCACGGCCAAACTGTTTTTCGAGCGCCGGTCGATTCCAGTAAACTTGTTCACGCAGGCCTCCTGTGCGTCAAGCCGGTGGGTTTGCACCCTGACTCTACGCCAACCGTTCTACCGGAACGGCGGCAGGCCGACTATATGATTAGCAAAGTCGAAAAAAGGGATCGTCAAGGCTATGCAGAATTTTCTCGTCGAAATCAATTCGGACGGATGGGCCTTCCTCTGGAATGCACTCGCCACTTTCTCGTTGAGCCTGTGCGCCGCCGCATCGATACTGGTAATCGGATGGTGGGTGGCCCGCCGCGTTTCGCTGTCGCTGGCCCGGCTTCTTGCGCGTCAATCGCGCATGGACGCCACGCTGCGGCCGATCCTCTGCGACATCTGCCTGTGGGGCATTCGTATCGTCGCGATCATCGGCGCGCTGTCACAATTGGGCATCCAGACGGCCAGCATCGTTGCAGTGCTCGGCGCCGCCGGCCTTGCGATCGGTCTCGCGCTGCAGGGAACAATGCAGAACATCGCGGCCGGCATCATGCTGCTACTGTTAAGGCCCTTCAAGGTCGGCGACTTTATCGATGGCGGGGCCGGCAGTATCGCGGGTACGGTCGAGGCAGTCAGCCTGTTCACGACGCGTCTCACCAAACCCGATGGCATCTGCGAATATGTGCCGAACAGCCTGTTGTGGAGCAATTCAATCCGCAACTACAGCCGCAATCCGACGCGCCGGCTCGATCTCGAAGTGGAAATATCAATGCGCGACGATGTAGATCGTGCACTGCAGGCACTGCGCACCCTTGCGGCAGCCGACCCACGTGCGCTCAGGGAGCCAGCGCCACAAGTGATGGTCAGCCGCTTCGACGATAGCACAGCGGTGCTGAATATCCGCGTCTGGTCGAACGTCGGTGCGTTCTGGGACATGCGCTGGGATCTAGCGCGCCAGGTGCGGCAAACACTGACCGACGCGCAATGTTCGTTGCCGTTGCGCAGCCGCGAATTGCACATCGTGCAGAGCGCGACCCGTGTCGACGCACCTGCCGCCGGCCAGACAGGACCGTCCACCGTTAGAAAGCCGGAGCAGGAAGTGTGATCGAGAAATGTTGAAGTATCTTGATTGCGCAGAGTAGCTGACGTGTGGTGGTCGATCCATTCGATCGCGAGGTGATCACATCGGGGTCTTCGTCGTCGTGCCCCCACCCGCCGTCGACGCGCTCAATCACATAAAGGATTACCGAGGTCTTGCGGGAAAGTAGCAACGGCCGCCAGGTCGCCCCGACGATGGCACCGGTGCGGGCCAAATTCGGAAAGTAAACTTTCCTGAACCAAAGGCTTGCTTAGCGCGGTGGCGAGAGACGTCTGAAACGTTTCCATAGCTTCTTCAATGGCTCATGATCGGCGGCAGCGCGTGAAGCGAGATAACCGCGCGCGAACGCTGCGCCAGTGGTAGCGTCGGGCGATGTCCTCGGGAGCGATGTGAGAAGCTGGTCGGCGACAACGACATCGTTGCGCCAGCCCAGATCATCCTGGAGTGCGGTCAACGCCTCGACATAATGCTTGACTGCGCGCCTCGCGCACAGCGACGCGAAGAACTCTGTGGCATAACGGACTTTCTTCGCTGCAATGCGGGCACGGTGGCGACGGTGATCGTCCAGATCGGCAAGCCGCTTGCCGCGTTTGATCAGTTTCCTGTGCCGACGACGCAGAACGTCCGCTGCAAACTGCACGGCGGGTGTCGCAATGACCTCGCGTTGTTTGTCGGACATCCCCTCTCGCCATCCCTTCCGATTCAACCAGATCGCGACCTGGAGTACGAGCCGCGTATAGCGAACCGACTCGACCGCGGCGGCCGCGCGCTGCCGGTTGCTCACAGCGATCTGCTCGCACGCCTGCTGGACAGGGATGATCTCGTCCGCGTTCCTGCCTGTCGCCGCCTGTTGGAGCGTCGATCCCGCCAGCACTTCCCAATCGCGTGCAGCACCGAGTTCCGATGCGATCCAGCGCAGCTCTTCGTCAAGACCGGGACAGGCGGGAATCACTTTGGCAAACAGATCGAGGGCCGAGCGCAGGCGACGAAGCCCCACGCGCATCTGATGTACGCAGGACGGATCGTGGCCAGACACTACGCCACGTTCGTTCGCATGGATCTGATCCAGACAGTTGCGGGCGATACTGCAGAATGCATCCTCGAGCGAATCGCGCCTTCCCAGGTGCACCGGCTGCGCCTTTATCGCCTCGCTATGGGCCGCTACGAGCAGTTCGTAGCCGAGATCGGCCTTGCTGAGATGGTCGATACGCAGGGGCACGGTTTCGAGGAGTTCAAGCGCCAGGCCGTACAGGCTCTCTGCTTGCCCTTGTTTCAACTCCAACTCCACTGCCGCGATTCGAACCGAGCCCGAGTCCGCTTCGACGATCCCCTCGTCGAGCGCCACTTCGAGTTCGTCTCCAGACGGCAAACGCAGTGGAATAACGGATCGATTGATCCGCGTGACGAATACGGGCTTCAGGCGGGCGGCAGTCGATTCGTCACAAATCAATCTGCCGCAGTCGGTATCAGCGGGTATCTGATCTTGCAGCAGCTTCAGATCGGGCGTGTCGCTATCGACCGGCAGCTCGAATTCGTCCCTGTCGAACAGGCCCGCCCGTGCCGATCCTTCGAGCTTCAACGTCTGGAGCCGCTCGTCGCCGATGCAACGCACGCGAAGGGAAGCCCCGCACCAGTGGAAAGCGAGTTCGGGGGTGTCGAAATACGTGCTTGTCAGCAATGTGGGAGCGCCTGCTGCGCCTTCCGCTTGCGCAAGCAGAGGTGCGTGACGCAACTTCTCAAGATCTTCGGCAGGAATTCGTAGCTTCAACTCTCGCTCCATACCGCCTCCCTTTTGCGTGCCGGACTCTGGGACTATGCCTGAAGCGCTGGAATGTGCGTGGGTTAGCCCTGGCATTCAGCGCCGCCAGATAGAGGAAGCAACGCCAGCGATTCCATGCTTACCGCCGCCGACAGAAGGGGTGGCGAACATCTCCCATTGGACCAGGATCGGCTCCATGTCCCGCCGGTCTGGGCGCCATGCTCTATGCTACGCCCAAATGCTCGATGATTCCGCATGTCGGCTGCGCGCGTGTGCCATTAACAAGCCGATGATGAAGAACCCGAAGCGACCGCCGCATCGCGATTGACGCCATCATACCGGCGGTCGCTTTACTGCTTGCCCGAAGCGAGCTGCTGGTTGCGCTCAGCGAGAAACTGGATCAGACCGTCAACGCTGCTTTCCCGGATCTTGTCGCTGAACTGCTGCCGATATGTCTGGATTAGCCAGACGCCGAGCACATTCAGGTCATACAGCCGCCATCCCTGCGGCGTGCTGTATAGCCGATAGTCGATCTCGGCTGGTTCACCGTTCCTGATGGCAATCGTACGCACCACCACGTCCGTATCGGTCGGAGCGAAGTGTATCGGCGGGTAGTCGATCCGTTGGTCTGGACGGAGCTGACCGATAGCACCCGAATAGGTGTGGATCAGGAGCATCTTGAACTGTTCGATCAGTTGCTGTTGCTGCGCGGGCGTAGCCGTGCGCCAATAACGGCCCATCGTCAACGACGTGGTGCGGCGAAAATCGGTGTACGGGATAATGTCCCGGTTGACGATATCCATGATGCGGGGAATATCGTCTGGCGCGATCGCTTGGGTGCGCACCTCGTCGAGTATCTGTTGCGTCGCGGTCCTGATCAGAAGCTGAGGCTCCGATTGGTCGACCTGCGCGTGCGCTGCACCGCCGAACGAGAACAACGCGGCGCAAAGAGTCGGTAGAAAAAGTGTCTTCATGTGCAATATCCTGGCAGGATGCGTTGAGTTGATGCCACGCAAGTATCCTCCATCACGCCCGAACGCGTCGTGCCGACGAGGGAGGCCTTCACAGTCATCGCGTATCGCGCGATAGTCCGTCATTCGCCCTGTGCGATTCTGAATGCGGCCGCCCTTTTTCCGGTATTCGTTTGGCATCGGCAAACATTGTCGATTACGCTACTTTTGTCATGCGCCTTTCAAGCGCTGACTCACGAAGTCACCATTGCGGGGACTTCCGTGTACCCCTTCTCCCCGTGCCTGCCGACACCCAGCAAAAATGGACTAGCCGACCGCGTCGGTGGCGCCTCTTTCACTTATCGCCCGGTTCCGCAAACAGCCGAAGCCGGGTATCACCGCACCGATTTTTTTGTTTGAATCGGGCGCTTCATCCCCCCAGGCAATGGGCGCCTGCGCGCCGTGACGTCACGCTGAGCCCGACCTTGGGCGCAGGTTTCCGGCCTTGAATTCCCGCGCCTTCTGCCTGCCGATCGGCTCACTTCCCCGACCTGTCGCGATACGGCAAGCAAACGCGGCCGGCGACGCCGCGCACATCACTTGCGTGACTGGATGGTCGCGAGGGCGAGACCCGCTCCTACGAACGCGCATGCGGCGGACACCAGCGCGACAGCGCGCAGCGCGTCTGCGATCGCGTCGGCTTGCGCCAGCGCCACGGCCGTCTGGTGCATCGCCGGCCGCGCCCCGGCTTGCGTGTCCGGCTCGAGCAACTGCCCGGTCGGGCGTGCATCCTGAGGAACGTGCAGTTCGTCGAGCCGCGCCGACAGCGCCGCGTGGTGCGACCACACGAACACGATACCGAGAACCGCAACCGCCAGCAGACTCGCCACGCGTGCAACCGCATTGTTGATGCCGGAGGCGACGCCTGCACGGTCGGCCGGCACCGAGCCCAGCACCGTCGTCGTGAGTGGCGCAACGGTGATGGTCATGCCGAGGCCGAGTACGGTCAGCGCAGGGAGGAATCCGGCCCAATAGCTGCCGCGTACCAGCGGCAGCGCCAGCATCGCGAACCCGATTCCGGCGACGGCCGGGCCGGCGCTCAACAGGACCCGCGAACCGAAGCGACCCGCCAGGCCGCCGGTGAAGCGCGACAACAAGCCGATGATGACCGGCACCGGCAGCAGCGCCGCGCCCGCGTCGGTCGCGGTGTAGCCATGTGCGCGGATCAGCGTGAATGGAAGGAAAAACAGTACGCCGCCCAGACCGAAGTAAAGCAGCAGCGTGACGAGGTTGGCGCCGGTGAAATCGCGTGAGCGGAACACGTCGAGCGGCATCATGGGATCAGGGCTGTTCGCTTCGATCATCACGAATGCGGCCAGCACAAGCACGCCGGCGCCGATCGTGCACAGTACCAGCGGATGCGCGAACCCGCGCGCCGACACCTGGGTCAGGCCATAAGTGAGTGCGGCGAGCCCTGCTGCCGCGCTCAGCGCGCCGGGCCAGTCCAGCCGTTGAGGCGCATCGAGCTTGTGGCTGTTCGGCACCGAGGCAATCGCGAGTGCGATCGTCACCGCTGCAAGCGGGACATTGAGAAAGAAGATCGCGCGCCACGACAACGCGTCGACGAGCAAGCCGCCCGCCACCGGCCCCACCGCCGATGTAATCGCGCCGATGCCCGCCCACGTGCCGATCGCGCGTCCGCGCTCTTCTCCTTCGAATACGGCGCCGATGATGGCGAGACTGCTCGGTACGAAGAGCGCAGCGCCGATGCCCTGCATCGCGCGAGCCGCGATCAGTGCGCCCGCGCTCGGCGCGAGCCCGCAAGCGGCCGACGCCAGCGTGAAGACCCCGATGCCCGCGATGAACACCGTGCGGCGGCCGAGCTTGTCGCCCATCGATCCGCCCACCAGCACGAGCGAGCCGAGAAAGAGCAGGTAGGCGTTGACGATCCACTGCATCGCCGCGACGTTCGCGCGCAGCTCGCTCTGAATGGCGGGCAGCGCGACATTGACGACGGAGCCGTCGATAAACGCCATGCTCGATCCGAGGATAGTCGCAGTGAGCGCAAGACGCTTGCGCCGGCACGGGTGGTCGGCCGCGGTGGGCTGCGTGCGGATGATGAGTTCATCGCACGGGCTCGCTTGCGCAGCGACGATATGCGCGGGCTTCTGGTCGCTATCGGGAACATCCGGGTTGGCCACGCTCACTCCCTTGCCGATCGGCGATGACTGGGTTGGCGCGCCAGTTCGACGAAGGCCTTGAGGTAGTCAATTTCCGAGTCCGTTTCGCGGGCACCGAGGAAGATCTGTTTGGCGATGCCCTTCTGCCCGAGACGTACCGGAACGACGTTCATCTTGCCGGCATACTCTTCCACCAGCCAGCGAGGCAGCGCCGAAACGCCCCTGCCGCTCGCCACCATCTGCAGCATGATATCGGTGGTCTCGATCACCTTGTGGCGCCGTGGCGTGACACCTGCCGGCATCAGAAACTGGTTATAGATGTCGAGTCTGTCGGTCTCTACCGGATAAGTGATCAACACCTCCCGGGTCAATTGCGCCGGCTTCACATAGTCGACGCTGGCGAGCGGATGCTCGTGGTTCACCACCAGGACCTGCTCATAGTCGAGCACGGGTTCGAAGTGCAGACCCGGCTTATAGAGCGGATCCGGCGTGACGAGCAGATCGATCTCGTAGCCGAACAACGCGCCGATCCCGCCGAACTGGAACTTCTGTTTGACGTCGACATCGACGTCCGGCCAGCGCGCGAGATACGGCGCGACCACCTTGAGCAACCACTGGTAACAGGGATGGCACTCCATACCAATGCGCAGCGCGCCGCGCTCACCTTGCGCGTACTGGCCAAGGCGTTCTTCGGCCAAAGCCAGTTGCGGCAACACGCGATTCGCAACGGCCAGAAGGTATTGACCCGCCTGGGTCAATCGCAGGCTGCGCCCCTCGCGCAACCAGATATCGGTGCCGAGTTGCTGCTCCAGCTTTTTCATGGAGTGGCTGAGCGCGGATTGCGTCACGCACAGGATTTCCGCCGCCGCGGTAAGCGAGCCGTGACTGTCTACCGCCTGGACGATAGCCAGATGAATTCTCTCGATCATGAACAAAACTAATGATTCGTTGAATTAACACCATTTTACTTCATAGGACGCTTTTTATACGATTCACGCATCCCGCTTTACACATCCGCAACTGACCGAATCAAGGCGACACGATGGCAACGACACACACTCTGGGCTTCCCCCGAATCGGCGCGAAGCGCGAACTGAAGTTCGCGCTCGAGTCGTACTGGAAGGGCGAGTCCTCGCTCGACGAACTGAAGGCGCTCGGCGCCCAGTTGCGTCAGCGTCACTGGACGCATCAGGCGGACCTCGGTCTGGCAGCCGTCGGCGACTTCGCCTTCTACGACCAGGTGCTCGACATGAGCTTCACCTTGGGCAACCTGCCCGAGCGCGTGCATGGCTTTCACGGCGATGCGCTCGACAACTACTTCCGCGTCGCGCGCGGCCGCTCGGCCAAGGGCGCCGAAGACCACAGCGCATGCTGCGGCGGCGTCGCTGCAGGCGAGATGACCAAGTGGTTCGACACCAACTATCACTACATCGTCCCTGAGTTCAGCGCCAGCACCGAGTTCAAGCTTGATCCGTCGCGCCTGCTGGAACAACTGGCCGAGGCCAATGCACAAGGCGTCAAAGCCAAGCCGGTGATCGTCGGCCCGTTGACCTATCTGGCGCTTGGCAAGGCCAAGGACGACTCCGACAAGCTGGCTCTGCTGCCGCGCCTGCTGCCGGTCTATGCGGAACTGCTCGCCACGTTGGCGGCTCGGGGCGTCCAATGGGTTCAGATCGACGAGCCGATTCTGGTGACCGAGTTGTCGGCTGAATGGCAGCAGGCGTATGTGGCGGCCTACGAAGCGCTTGAGAACGGCAGGGTCAAGTTGTTGCTTGCCACCTACTTCGGCCAGTTGCTCGGCAACCTGGCGCTCGCCTGCAAGCTGCCGGTGCAGGGTCTGCATCTTGATGCAGTCAATGCCCGCGCCGAAGTCAACGCAGTAATTGCGCAGTTGCCGCAGGATCGCGTGCTGTCGCTGGGCGTGATCAGCGGCCGCAACATCTGGAAGACCGATCTGGCGAGCGTACTCGACTGGCTAGAACCCGTCGCGAAGAAGTTGGGCGATCGCCTCTGGATTGCACCGTCGTGCTCGTTGCTGCATGTACCGGTGGATCTGAACAGCGAACAGAAGCTGGATGCGGAAGTCCGCTCGTGGCTGGCCTTCGCTTTGCAGAAGCTCGATGAACTGAAGGTGCTCGCCGCCGCGCTGAACCACGGTCGCGATGCGGTGAAGGCAGAGTTGGCCGCCAACGTTGCCGCCATTGCCGCACGCCGCGCTTCGCCGCGCGTCAATAACCCGGCAGTCAAAGCCGCGCTGGCAAAGATCAATCCGTCATTGGGTCAACGCAAGAACGCTTACCCGGCGCGCGCTGACAGGCAGGCTGCCTTGCTGAACCTGCCGGCTTACCCGACCACGACGATCGGTTCGTTCCCGCAGACCGGCGAAATCCGCCACGCACGCAGCCAGTTCAAGGCGGGCGCACTGGACGCTGCCGGTTACAAGGCGGCCATGCAGGCCGAAATCGAGCGCAGCGTGCGTGAGCAGGAAGCGCTGGGGCTCGACGTGCTGGTACACGGTGAAGCCGAACGTAACGACATGGTCGAATACTTCGGCGAACAGCTCGACGGCTATGCGTTCAGCCAGTTCGGCTGGGTGCAGTCGTACGGCTCACGGTGCGTGAAGCCGCCTATCCTGTTCGGCGATATCAGCCGCCCGAAGGCGATGACGGTCGAATGGACCAAGTACGCGCAATCGCTTACGAACAAGCCGATGAAGGGCATGCTCACCGGTCCGGTCACGATTCTGAACTGGTCCTTCGTGCGCGACGACCAGCCGCGTTCGGTGTCGTGCTATCAGCTCGCGCTGGCGATCCGCGAAGAAGTGCTCGATCTCGAGAAGGCTGGCGTGCGTGTCATCCAGATCGACGAGGCTGCGTTGCGTGAAGGCCTGCCGCTGCGAAAGTCGCAGTGGAAGGATTATCTCGACTGGGCCGTGGAATCCTTCCGTATCACCGCAAACGGTGTGGACGACGAGACGCAGATCCATACGCACATGTGCTACTCGGAGTTCAACGACATTATCGCGTCGATCGCCGACATGGACGCCGACGTGATCACGATCGAGACTTCGCGCTCGGACATGGAACTGCTGGACGCTTTCGACCACTTCAACTATCCGAACGAAATTGGTCCAGGCGTGTACGACATTCACTCGCCCAACATTCCGACGCAGGAGCACATCGTGCAACTGATGAAGAAGGCCGCCGAGCGGATTCCGGCACAGCGCCTGTGGGTCAATCCAGACTGTGGGCTAAAGACGCGTCAGTGGGAAGAAGTCATTCCAGCGCTGACCAACATGGTGGCGGCCGCTAAAACGCTGCGCGCTTGTGCCTAAGGCTCACGCATCGCCCGCTCTGTGTGTGGTCACGCAGTGCGGCGAGTTCGACCCGGCCCCCCCCCGCACGCAGACTCCTTTTTTTAAGTCCCGGCTCGATTCCGGGCTTCTCGGCAGTCCGATAGTGGTCGCCGCTGATCAACCGCTCGACGATCTGCCTGCGCAACGCGTCTGGTTCGGCGACCGTCTGAGCCTTCGTGAGATCGATCTGGGTCCGCCATGTTTGGACTGTGGCGGGCTTGACCTTATGACGGGTCCTCGGGCAGCCACACATGGCCGTGACTTCGTTCAGGCGCTTGCCCATGTCCGGTCAATCCCAAGCGTACCGCAGTCCCACCCAGAAGCCGCGCGGTGCACCCAGACCAAGAAACTGCTCGTTGCTGATTCCGCCCGGATCGAAGGTATGGTTCGGCCCATTGAAGAAGTTCTGCCCGAGAATCGCGAAAGACGCATAGCGCTTGTTCAGTAGGTTCTGGATCGAACCGAACACCTGGAAACGCTTCGTCACGTTGAACGTCGTGTCCAGATCGATCAGGAAGTAGCCGGCTACCGTGCCGTTCACATCCTGGTTGTTCTCGTCGCCGCGCGCGAAGATGTTGCTGCGGTAAGTCAGATTGGCGCCGATGTTCCAGCGCGCCATGGCGGCATAGTCGAGCCGGAGTTTGACCATGTTCTGCGGAATGCCGGGGATGCGGTCGCCTGAATGCACGGTGATGTTGCCGTCACCGTCGGCGCTCGAATTGCTGCCGCTGCTCTCGGTCCACGTCGAACGGTAGGTCGCATTCACGTAGCTGTAGCTGGCGCTCACACCAAGCGGCCCCCACTTTGTACGTCCCGCTATTTCGAATCCCTGCCGGCGCGTCTTGCCCACGTTCTGGAAGTAGCCGAGTGTACTTGCTGCGCCCTCGCTGCTGATGAACTGGATGTCGTCATCCAGTGTCGTACTGAACGCAGCGGCGCTCCACGACGAATTGCTGCCGATACGGCCGCGCGCTCCGATCTCGAACGTCTTCGATATGACCGGCTTCAGCGACGGGTCGGCAATGAAGTCGTTTGGCAGCGAACACGGCGCGGCCGGATCCGCGCAGGCAAGCTCGATCGATGTCGGCGTCCTCATGCCCTCGTTATAGGTGACGTACGCGGTGAAATATGGAGTCGGGTTCCAGTTGATACCGACCGCCGGGTTGAAGCGTGAGAACGTGTGCCGGCCGTCGAGCAGCGGCTGAATTCCGCTTTCGTCCCCGATCGTCGCGCGGGCCCAGTTATAGCGCCCCGCCAAGAGCATGGACCATTGGTCGTTGAACGAGAACGTATCGCTGAAATAGATACCGTAGTTTTCGTTGCGTGTCTTCGCGTCGGTCTGCTGCACGAACGGCCCGTCGCCGACGGTTGCGCGCGTGTCGGTGAAGAACGCGTCCTGCGCCGACTGTGCGAAGTGCGTATTAGAGAGGTCCGCAGCGGCGCCGATGATGAACTCGTTTTTTTTGCCGAACAGTTTCTGCAATAACGTCAGCTGCAAACTCGCACCGTAACTATCGGTGACGATATCCGACTGCGCGTTGGTGGCCGGCGGTTCGTCGGGATCATCGACGTCGAAATCGTCGTTGACGTTGCTGCTCGTATTGACATTCCTGTAGTGCCGATAGTACGCGTTGCCGCTCAACTGGATGTCCGGCGTGAAATAGTGCGAGCCGTTGATGGTCACGTAGCCGAGCTGGTTTTCATTCGTGTCCGGAAACGTGTACGCCTGCGTCCAGTTGTTTAGAAACGATCGCGGAATCGTCTGGCTGCCGTTCAACGTGTTGTCTGCGCCACCAGCCGACACGGAGATCGTCGTTGACGAATCCATATAGCGCAGCTTGCCGAACGCCTGGCGCAAACGGCTCGAGTTGTGGTCGGCCCAGCCGTCGTCGTTGGTGGCGTTGGCGGTGAAGTAGTAGTCGAGATTGGTATTGCCGATGACGCCGCCCTGCTGGATCTGCGCAAGCTTGCGGCCCCACGAGCCGAGCTGGACTTCCGCTTCGCCGCCGGAGTTTGATTTGCCGTTCTTGGTCGTTACCGCCACCGCGCCACCGAGGGTATTCAGGCCGAAGGTCGGATTGGAGCCTGGAATCACCTGGATCGTGTCGATCGCCGCCTGCGGAATCAGGTCCCAGTTCACGACGTCGCCGAACGGCTCGTTGATCCGCACGCCGTCCAGAAAGACGGATAGCCCTTGTGGTGTGCCTAGTACTGGCGAAGCAGTAAAGCCCCGATAGTTGACATCGACTTGCCACGGGTTGCCCTGCGCCTCGTTGAGATCGAAGCTCTGCAGATTGTTCGCGAAGTAATCAACCAGCGTATGCGAATTCTGCGCGACGAGATCACGTCCCCGAATCGTCTGCACGTTGGCCGGCACGAGCTGCAGCGGCGTGCCGACGCCAACGAGCGGTGTCGTACCCACGACGACGATATCGGGAAGCTGGACTGCCTGCTGCGACGGCGGCCCGTTTTGCGTCGTTTGCTGCGACGGCTTTTCAGCGGTGCTTTCCGGCGAGCTTTCTGTTTGCGTGGCAGGAACAGATTCGGTCTGAGCCGATGCGCCTGCCGCCAATGCCGCCAGTACGGCGGCCACGGAGAGTCTCAATGCGACCCGGGGTTTTAGCTCCTGCAGAGACAACGGTTTGTGTAGCTTGCTTGTCATCGTTGCCGTCTCCCGTCTATCGTTGCTGGTTCTTATTGGCGAGTCGTTGCGCGGCCTGGAGCAAAGGTTGCGACGTAAACTGGTTGAGCGCGCTGGCGGGCCACTCCATGGCTGAAAGCGTCGCACGAAAGCACCTGCGTGAGCGCGGGAAAAACTCCCGAAACTTTCAGGAAGCCTTCCTGAACCTTTGGTGTGTAAGCCGGCGCAGGATGCGATCGGTAGAACTGCTTCGATATCTGCCGGTGGAGTCGCGCTGCAGTCAGGGACCGACGAAAATGATTCGTCCAACCGGGCCACGGTCGTCCCAGGTTCGCCCTTAGGCGTGGCGCGACGTCATGTGCATGGTCGCCCTGAGCATGGTCGCCGAGGTGCTGTGCTCAGCCTTTAGCGTCGGCGAGCACGCGCATCTCTGGACATACACTGACGGGCACTCTCGCAGAGGAGGCAGAGCAGTGACAGGACCGGCACACTGGAGGTAGCATCATCACCTCAATCGTGCCGGCTCGGCCAAGCAGGCGGAAGTGATGCATTTTCTGGCGGGCTTCGGATCGTTCATGCCGGACGGCGAAGACACGATCCACTTTGCCGGCGGCCGATACGTTGTTCTTTGAAGCGAATACCGAAGGACCGTCGCAGGTGAACGAAACAATGCGGAAAATCTACGTGATCTTCCAGCCGACAAAGCAACGAGCTCGTGACGCTGGCGCGTGCCATCAGCAGCGTTTGCACCATCCACTTGTCTCTTCCTGCAGGTAGCTCGCTATATGACGAAGCGGCTGATTTTTCGTCCGCTACCGCCCCGCCATGGCTCACCGCAACAGTGCCCGCAAGCGGCGGCGACGCCACCGAGGTGCAGAGTGCCGACTGCCTTGCCCCGACGAGTTCCGGCGCATGACGTCCCATGGCCTTCCCTATCCCCACTTCGTCGATCGCGACGCGCAGGAACCGATTGAAAGCCGAGGCTTGGCTCAATCGGTCGCGTACGCCACGCGCCGAATCAACGCGGTGTGCGGCTCATCCTGACGGAGGCTCAACGGCCAGTCAACAGTTCGTCACACATGAAGAAGACTTTGGAAGCGTGGAGGTACCGCTATAAGCATCGAATAGTTCCCCGGTGGAACCGACTCGGAGGTCACCACTTTATGCGTACGTCCGGCGAACATTTCCATGAAGTTGAAAATGCGGCGGACAAATGTGTTTCGTGACACAGTGCCGCTTTGATGCCAACAAAATTTGTATCCCAGATCTCTCAACATTGAAATCGATTCCGAATTACCTTCTTCGAAATCACTTTCATGCTGCTCCAATACGATCAGTGGCCAGTGCGTAGTTATAGTGCGTAAGCTGCCCCGCAGTACCTTGGGCTCGAAACCCTCGACATCCATTTTGATGAAGCAGAGCTTCTTGTCGTGGTAGTCGAGATTATCAAGCCTGTCGACCTGAACATCGATGCAATTCACGTTGGCATCGGCCTCGAACTGGTCCGTGACGATGACCGACTCGCCCATGTTATCGGGCACCTCTGACAACTTGAATGTTCCTTTCTCGTCCCCAAGACCAATGTTGAATGCTTCGATCTTCTTCCGGAAACTAACATTGAACTGGAGTAAATAAAAAGTCGAAGGGTCCGGCTCGAAGCAATGCACCTCATCGAATATTCTCGAGAAGTACAGACTATGATTGCCGATATTGGCGCCGATGTCTAACCCGATGCCCGCGCGGAAAACGTCATGCAGCGGTTCGAGGAAACTGAACAGAACGTCAAGTTCCTCCTGCTCGTAGACTCCGAAAACATGGATAAATCCGCCGATATGCTCATTCGCAAATACGGCCATCTTGTGGCCTCTTGCGCGCAGATGCTTCTCCGCGAGCCCATTGAGTCTATGAAACGATAACCGGTCGACTATGTAGCTGAACTTCCTGGCGCTAACACGCTTCGCCAAAACTCTTTTCGAAGGGATCGGCTGGGTAGAAGGCATGGTTTGGGAATCGATATCCATCTGTAGCTCCAGATAGAGATGCCAGGGCGTCCACGTTACCCTGCAAACTCTGCATGTCTCACGCCTTCGCCTCGATATCCGCGCGTTGCGCCGACGGTGCTCCGGCAAGCCTCGCCACACACCATTCGTACTGGTTCATTTAGAAACATGAATGTTAGGTGCCGGTTTGGTGAACGAGGCGTCTGCGGCGCAAAGTGGGGCGATACAGTCGCAAAACGTTGAATAACAGCCGATTCCGGCCAGCGCTTCTTGACTCGATACCCGTATAGCGACGCGACACGCCTCCTACTCTCGAGATAAGGCGAGGCGACCACTCAGCATCGGAAGCGTTGCCCCGCGAGCCTCGGTCTTACGTCATCCGATCCGAAGCGATAGCCCATGACCGACAAACATGCTCATCCGCGCGAAGTCAGTCGAAGGACGCAAGGAAGGTGGTGCCGTATTCGCCTGCGATAGGCGCGGTTGTCCTGTGTCCGCCGATGGTCCTGCGCGACCCGGGTCAATAAGGGTACGATTGAAGGGCCAGCTTGAACGCTTGACGCGCGGACGAACATCCGTGCCATGATGCGGGCCCGTGGCAACACGCCCACCGGGAAAGAAGAGGAAATGTGTGACGCGCGTCGTTACGTAAGAACGCGGTTTAGGGGCTTGCGAAGCGTAGAGATGCGAACCTGAGCTCTTCGCTGAGCGAAGAGCTCAGGTTTCGTTTTGCAGCCGGTGCTAGCAGCATTGAACCGCCAATTGCCTTGCGTTTAATTGTCCGGGTGGGCGGACACGAAAGTAGTGAACGCATTGTAAGGCTGGCTGATTGGCGAGCCGTTGTTCATGATGCCGTAGGTGTTGTCGCCACTGTCGAGCACGTAATACATCACCGACTGGATGTTATGCGATTTGCGCGCCGCATAGAACTCGCTCAGTTGCGACGTGATGTAGCTCGC
>NZ_CADIKI010000040.1 GCF_902859935.1 Paraburkholderia fynbosensis | reverse complement strand
GGCTGCAATAAGCCCGAATATAAAGCTGCAACCCATCCTGCCACAGTCGTAGCACGCGAAAACCGTCGCAAACGGGAGGCGTTCATATAAGGGCAGATGAAAGACTGTGGTATCGGACAGACTCCCGCGAAGCAGTTCTACTCGTTGGCGGTATAAGTAGTCCTCAGCATGTGAACCATTGTTCAACGCACTTTTCTTAGTGCGACATAACCAGTTGGTCTGACCGAAAGCGCCGCGCGCGCCGTTCACCGAGCCGATATTCGCGATGCGCCCGAAGCGTTGCGCGACCATTCCGCCGAGGAAAGGCTTGGTCATATTGAAGAGCGAATCGAGATCAGTGCGCAGTACCGCATCCCAGGCGTCCTTGTTCATTTTGGCAAAGCTCGAGTCGCGCGTGATGCCAGCATTGTTGACGAGAATGTCGACCGTGCCGAATTCGTCGAGCACGCGTTGCGCGCAATGCGCGCACGAATCGAAACGGGTCACGTCGGCTTCGTACGCATGAAAACGACGGCCGGCGTCGCGTTCGCGCATCAGCCAGGTGGCGACGTGATCGTTCCGCTCCGAATGTGACATGGCGACCACCATGCCGGCGTCGTGAAGACGACGGCTAATGGCGGCGCCGAGTCCGCCCATGCCTCCGGTGATGAAGGCGATGCGCTTAGCCGACATGCTGTTCTCCTGATTGCGCGGAGCGGCGAGCCGTCATGGGAAGCGTCGCCGAATCCGTGCGCTAACCAAATGCCGCGCCGCCGTCCGGCATGCCCCTGGCCATCGCTTCGAAGCGCCGCATCCAGCCCTGCAGCGGCAGGGACGCGGGATTCATGCCGGCGCCCTGTTGCCAGTTGCCGGTCCATGCGGCATGCCATCGGGCGAGCGCGTCGCGCATGCCGTCACTGCACGCGGTTTGCTGGGCTCCGGTGCAAATCGGAGAAACCAGTAGGTTATGCTCCGGTTTTGACTAGCGCACGCAGGCTATGAGTAAGCTGACAGACATCGACAGGCTGTTCAACGGACGCCACTTCGACCGCGAAGTCATCGTCCTGTGCGTGCGTTGGTACCTGCGTTATAAGCTCAGCTTTCGAGACCTCGTTGAAATAATGGCCGAGCGCGGACTGTCGCTCGCGCACACCACGATCATGCGCTGGGTCAAACGCTTCGCGCCGGAGTTCCTCAAGCGCTGGGACCGGTTTGCAAAATCCGCTGATCGTTCATGGAGAGTCGACGAAACGTATGTGAAAGTCCGTGGCAAATCGGTCTATCTTTACCGGGCAGTTGACCGCGCGGGAAAGACAGTCGACTTCCAGCTCAGCGCCAGGCGCGGTGTCGCTGCGGCCAAGGCTTTCTTCGCGAAAGCGATCAGGAGTCAAGGGCTCGCTCCGAAGACAATCACGCTGGACGGTTACGCTGCGTCTCACCGCGCGGTGCGGGAAATGAAGGCGGACCAGTTTCTGCCTGCGGACACGACATTGCGATCGTCGAAGTATTTGAACAATTTGATCGAGCAGGATCATCGCAACATCAAGTCCAGGGTCAACGCAATGCTCGGCTTCAAACGCTTCAGGAATGCGGCCATTACGATATCGGGCGTGGAGTTGATGCATCGCATTCGCAAAGGTCAGTTCAACCTCGCACGGTTGCGCCTCAAAGATACCACTGCGCCCGCTGTTTGGAAGTCAGTCTTTTCCGCACGACGATTCGATGGTGAATACACCGTTTTCCGCTTGCGCCCGCAACTTGCACCGCAGCCGTCCTCGCGAAATGCAAGTTGAAGGGATCACGGCGTCAATTGGCGAGCAGCCTTTCCTGATGGATACCAGCGATGCGATTCAGCAAACGAGCTGTGTGCGCTTCCGTAGCACTTCGGAGGTCAACAGGCTCATGCGTCGTCGGCGACGTGAGCGCGTATAATGCCTGGCGATCCGAATCATTTCGACCTGAAGAAATCCGCCCGGATTTTTGCGCGGCTGACTGCGCAAGTGGCCCCTTTAATCACCACCGACGGATCAACCGCCGGCGGGAGCCTTTGCGCTGAACGTGATAGCGCCGGCGAAGCGATCTTCCATCGCTGCCTGATATTGGAAAGTGTTCTTTTGACCGGTGGAAGGGAGACTATGCGTTGCTTTACAGGTCGAGCTTAACCAGATCGCGACTGGAAAATGCCGACACTGACTCAATACCGCGCTATGTTTGGTTCCCGCGTGCGTTTTCGCCCGACGGCGTCGTTGACGCGTCCAATGCCAGCATCGCCTCATTTATAATCACACGGTCAGCAAACCAATGATCGCATGGAGCCCTACTATATGAGTCAACCCCGCGGACGATATGCGGGACCTCGGGACAGCGGCCAGCGCCAACCTCGTCACGTAAAGCAATCTCCGTCCAGCCGGCAGAGACCACCGCACGTGAATGCACCAGCCCGTGACACCGCCCAGACCGCCTCCATTTTCAAGACGCGATCGTTCCAGTTTCTGGTCGATACGGTGGGTGCTGAGAATATCGCCCTGGGACTTGGATCGAACATGGCGCGGGTGGCCGAACTGATGAAGGGCGAGAGATTTACGCCAGAGACCGCCTTTCACATCGAAACCACGCTTGGGTTGCCTCACGGTTTCTTTGACCAGCCCAATCCTGCGCTCGCAGCCGAAACCATCGCCCGCCTGAAATCACCGCTCGATTTCGTCCAGACCGACGACGAACCAGACGTAGTATCGGAAACACCCATGCCGCCTTCCGTCCTGGACGGCGGCCAGCAACGATATCCTGAAGACAGCTTGTCCGGGGAAGCGCAGATGCCGAAGAAAACAGCGGGCGGGTCGCCCAGGGCCGTCAGGAACAGTCGAAGCCAGATGGCCGAACAGCCCACTCCTCCTGCGCCGCGAAAAGGGGTGGGTACGGCTGCGTTGCGGTGAACTGGAAGGCAGGCTGGTGCTCATGTCGCGCTCCGTTGAGTGTGTCAGCAAGAACGGTGCACCGGGTGAGTGTGAGATTTGTAAGCGGGTGTAGTGCGCTGCGGGAGGCGACGACCGTCGAAACAGTCTCCGGGGCGTTCTGCTGCACCGTTACCGCCCGCCTGCGGGACCTGAGAAGGCCGGGCTGGGTATGGAAAATGCTACGGCGCACGAAGACCATCACTTCTCAATCATGGACGCAGCCACGGATGAACGGGGGCCAACTGTGCCGTGAGATAAGGGCTCAACGCCGGCTGGCAGGTCTGCCCATTATTATTCATAGTGCTATCGAACGACCTGCGGCAGGCGAAATCAACTGGTCTGTCTTTCTCCGAAAGCCCTGCCAGGTCGACGTGTTCGTGGATACGGCACGTCGGTTGTGTATTGACCAGTTCCAGTCCCGCGGCTCGCGCTGCGTGTCGTCTGAGCGGGGGCGAAGAATCGGTCGCTGACACACCCGGCTCAGTTCCAGATTGCGCCCGGTGGCAGGGCTGACGTGCCTCGACCGGCCGTCGCCGTTGCGGGCTGGGACCCTGCGAAGGACCTGTTTGCCGAAACTCACAGGACTGCCCCTCGTTGACTTCGCCGGACTCCTCCCGTAATGTTAAAAATGTCGGTACGGTGAAAGATGCGCTAACCGGCAACCGGTCGCGAATGTGCGCCGAGCCTTGGCTCATGCCAGTCTCCCGTCTTTATCATCCTTGGATAGCCGCATGCCTGGTCACACTGGCGAGCTCGCCCGACGACCTGCTCGAACGCCAGACTACGCAGCCGAAAATCATGCACTCGTTGGGCTTGCCCGCGCCCAAGCTGGCTCACGTCCAGACCTTCTCCAGGCGATTGCGGATGCGGCGCTGTCACTATGCTCGGCGGGCAGCGCGGGCATCAGCCTGATTGAGCAGGGAGAGGGCAAGAAGGTCTTCCGCTGGCTTGCCGTTTCAGGACTCTGTGTGGGCCTGCAGGGTAAGACGACCGCCTGGGACGAGTGTCCCTGCGGAATCGCACTCGAGGCCGGCACCGCGCAGCTATTTGTGGAGCCGCAGGCGCAATTTCCCTCTCTCTCATTCCCCGGTATATGCGTCCCGGAGGGTGTCGTTGTCCCAATCAATGTAGCCGGGAGAGACTTGGGTGCGATATGGGTCATGTCCCACAGGGACGATTGCAGATTTGACTTCGAAGACGCACGGCTGCTATCGAACCTTGCTGTGTTCGCGGGCTCTTCGCTAACGATAGTTGACGCGCGCGAGCTCAGCGAGGAAAGCGAGCGCAGGCAAAACGATTTCATCGCGATGCTTGCCCATGAACTGCGAAATCCGATGGCACCGATAGACAGTGCCATTGGCGCGGCAAAGCGCCTTTGCGCCGATAATCAGCGAGCGACCGGCGTGCTAGATATCGCAGAAAGGCAGATGCGACATCTGCGCACGCTCGTGGACGACCTTCTGGATGCCGCCCGCCTGCAGCACGGAAAGCTTGCTATCAAGCTCAGCGACACATCTCTCAACGACATCACGTTCGACGCCCTGTCAGCAGTCAGGCATCACATTGAGGCGCGTAAGCATAAGCTAACCATCACGGGCCTCGAGGACCAGGTCCCTGTTCGCGCTGACCACGTCCGATTAAGTCAGGTCCTCGGCAATCTGCTTTCAAACGCCGCGAAATACACGGCCGTAGGCGGCGACATCCGGCTGAACATAAGCGTCGGGGCTTGCGGCTCAGATGACGGCCTGTCTGGCTCAGTGCTCATAGAGATTCAGGACAATGGCATTGGCCTTGAATCCACTGCTCGGGAACGAATATTCGATTTATTTACGCAAGGCGCTAGCGAGTCAGCGCGTGCGGAAGGTGGTCTCGGAATTGGACTAGCCGTCGCCAGACGCATGGTGGAGCTTCACGGCGGAGAAATCACCTTGCACAGCGACGGTCCTGGCTGTGGAACGATGGCACGGCTCAGATTGCCGATACTGATGTCAACGGCTGACCGGCACATAGCCCGGCAGGTCAAACCACGTGTTGGGACCAAGCGGGCACGACTGCTGGTTGTCGACGACAATCGCGACGCCTTGGAGGCCCTGGAAATTCTGTTAGAAGTGGAAGGTTACGAAGTCGCTACGTCGGACAACGGAGCCGACGCAATCAGGCTGATGTCGGAGCACCACCCCACCGTCGCGCTCATTGATGTCGGGATGCCGGTGATGGACGGCTTTGAGGTCGCCCGCGCCGTCCGGCTGGACCCTAGATTCAACGACGTCTTGCTGGTGGCGCTCACCGGCTACGCAGCCGAATCCGACAAGTCCCGAGCGCTTGCTGCTGGTTTCGACTTCCACCTGACGAAGCCACTTTCTCTGGACAAACTCGAGCGGATACTTTCACGCCAGTTGGATGCAGGACTGGGCCATATGGAGTAGCTCTTCGAACCGGGTTGCGCCATTTGCATCGGTCGCCGCACGAACTAACGCTCAACCGCGAAGCACAAGCGCCCTCTAGCTCGCGTTCTCAGAATTTCCCTCACGCACTCGCTATCCGACAACGGGTGCGGTGATTCAAGCTGCAGCTTAGCCATCCGGCGAGACCTGTCATTGATGACCTGATGACGCCGGTGGTCTGTCATCGTCTTCCTGTCGCGAATTTCCTCGCGAGTACGGAAGCATCCCACGCACAAACCGGATTTTCCGTCAATTCGGCACACGTCGATACACGGTGAGTTGACTGCCATTGCTCAAGCCGCCGCGCGGGTGGGATTCACCTCGACCGTCACATGCGACAGGCCCTTGAAGCGCTTGAGGGCGGAGTGATAGAAGCTCGGACTACGTTGCGATTCACTGGTCGCAACCGATACCACGGCGCTCATGTGACCAGGACCCACGCGCCACACGTGAAGGTCGAGCACCTTGTCACCGTTGTCTTCAATCACGTGACGCACGTTCTCGGCCATCTTCCTGTCGGGGTTCATGTCGAGCAGAATGCCCCCTGTATCGCGAATCAGACCGTAGGACCAGTTCGCAATCACCAGTGCGCCAATGACACCCGCGAGCGGGTCCATCCACAGCCAGCCAAACCCGCGTGCCAGCACGAGACCAATAATGGCCAGCACGGAGACTGCCGCGTCTGCCATCACATGGATGTAAGCAGACCGGAAGTTGTGGTCACGGACGGCGGCTTCATGAACATCGTCATGGTCGTGCTCTTCAAATTCGACTTCATGCTCGCCATCGGACAGCCGGACGGTAGCCTTGAACGCGTGCGGTTCGGGGATGTCTTCTTTCGACTCCAGGTAGCCACCCCGGTCAGCAAACGCGAAAGGCTGCCGTGTACCATCAGGCCGTATTGTCGTCACAGAAACAGCGGCCGCATCGAGCTTCGAATTCGAGGTTTCTGGCGTGATGCGAAATACGGGAGGCACGCCATCTTCAAAGATGGACAAAACGAAAACACCTGATGGCGCGGATACGCTTTGAGCCTCGTCTTCGCGCGCGTGCTCATCGTGGCCATGCCCGTGACTGTGACCATGGCTATGTTCCTGATGGTCACCGCTCAGTAACCAGACACTGGCGATGTTGACGAGCAGCCCGACCACCGCGGTTGGAATTGCTTCGCCGAAGTGAATGGGCACGGGCGAGAGAAACCGCGAGACGGCTTCGTAGCCAATCAGCAGGGCAATCATCGCCAGCACGATAGCGCTGGTGAACCCTGCCAGGTCGCCTAGCTTGCCGGTACCGAAAACAAAGCGGGAATCGGTCGCATGTTTACGCGCATACATATATGCCAACGCCGCAATCAGCATGGCGCCGGCGTGCGTTGACATATGCAGGCCGTCGGCGACAAGCGCCAACGATCCGAACATGTTACCGCCGACGATTTCAACAAGCATCATCGCGCTGCACAGCGCAATCACCGCCCACGTCTTGCGCTCGTTGCTTTCGTGACCTGCGCCCAGAAAGATGTGGTCGTGGCCCGCCCCAAAAGCGGTGTTTTCAAATTGGTTCATCTCTGTCTCTACTTGAAGTAGCTGTGGACCACTTCGATTAACTGCTCTGTCGCACTACCGTCGCGGCCATCGCCTGCTTCCTCCGCGTCGACCAGATGGGTGCGGATGTGGTCCTCGAGCACTACCGCCAGCAGACCGTTCATCGCGCCCCTGCAGCTCGTGATTTGCTGAAGGATGTCGTTGCATCCGCGCTCTTCCTCAAGCGCACGCTCGATGGCCTCAACCTGTCCCTTGATTCGGCGGATTCGGTTCAGAAGTTTCTGTTTTTCGCGAACGGTGTGACTCATGATTGGCCTCCATATACCGTGGGGGAGTATACATCTCAAGCTTATTCCTGTATAGGGTAGTGGGGTATAGTCAACCAGGCGTCACAATCGAGGACTTACGGCGGCAAAGTTTGACCTATGATTTGTGAGAACATGTATGCGCCGGACGACGCTACTCGCGACTTCTGACTGGATGAAGGTGGGCCGTGCAAAAGCCGAACGCAGACCACTACACCCTGCTCGCCTCCTTGCGAGTAGTGGCGGCCCAATATGACGACCTCCGCGAGCGAGCTATGTTCGGATGCCCGGGCTTTTTTGTAGGAGCTCGCACTGCATCTGCGGTCGCACCGTTGCATCCCCTGGTTGTCCACCTCGAGCTTGTCCGGAATGAGAATCCACACTGCCATCAATGCGAAAGAGACGACCACCGCCCGTTCATGATTTCGGGCTTAATCACGCTCGCCAGCCATGCCCCGAGCGCACCCGAGCAGGCATGGTTACCGGAGAGCAAGAGACCGCTATGCAACACAAGGGCGCGCCGAGAATCGTACCAACGCCAATCTCACACTTGGCTTTGGCCATGGCGCGTTCGGCAGTCGCAATCGGGATTGTGACTACTTTGCAATGCATGAGGGCGAGCTGGAGGAATGCGTAGCGAATAGCCACCAGAATAAGTGCCGGGGGTTTGTCGCGCCGCTGCAATCAATCAGTCAATCGGGCAACGCGCGCCGCTTGTGGCATGCGGGATGCTGAAGATTAGCTATGACCTCGCGCTGCTGTGTGCGCCAGAGTGTAAAGCTTGCACACTAGAACAAGTTCGTCAGTGCTCGCGATGCAAAAATTGAGCTGAGCGTCACATATGACTTTAGCGAGCATGGATTTCCGATACGGAGGACGAATATTGTGCAGGCGGCGGTATCGCTGTTTGTTTTCTTGCTTCCGCCAGCGCCGTGGCAGCACCGCTTCATGTGAACGATGGGATGCCGGTAGACGTACACGGCATAACGCTTTACATGTTTGACAGCAAGGGGCGCTAGATGCCAGGTCGAAAAGACGGATGGCCGCCGGCAGCATAGAAAAGATGACGCTGGGATGACAATCGTGACCTCGTGGAACCGGGCATTGACGCTTCGCACCTTCGTCGCCGTGACACTCGCGATTATTTCGCTTGCGTCTGTCTCAAGCGGTCCGGCGAGCAAGGACGGGCCATTCGGATTTTCAGGACTGCCGCTACGTGAGGTCGCCGACGTGCCGCTCGGTGGCAAGACGACGCGTTTCGATTACGAAAGCGTCGATTCCAGTCGCCATCTACTATTCATCGCTCATTTAGGTGATGGCGAGGTCGTTGTCTTCGACACCGACATGTTTCGCGTCGTTGGGCGCATCACCAACGTCAATTCGGTTCACGGTGTACTGGCAGTTCCGGAGTTGGGGCGGGTCTATGCGTCCGCTACCGGGACAAATGAAGTGGTCGTCATCGACCCGGCTACGCTAGAAATCACAGCACGCATACCTGCGGGCGTATATCCGGACGGCATGGCCTACGCACCTGAAGCTCGCAGGCTCTTTGTCTCCGATGAGACGGGCGGCACTTCCACCGTTATAGATGTGACGTCCAATCAGCGCGTCGGAACCACACCGCTAGGGGGAGAGGCAGGCAATACTCAGTACGACCCGGTCTCGAAACATATTTTCGTCAACGTCCAGACGCGGAACCAGTTGGTCGAAATCGACCCAGCCAGTGGCAAGGTTGTTGCGCGGATAGATGTGCCGGGCGCCAAGCGCAATCACGGACTGCTGGTAGACGCTGACCAAAGGCTCGCTTTCATCGCCTGCGAAGGAAACGACCGGCTTGTCGTTCTCGACATGCAGACGATGCGCGTGTCATCGTCGTTTGATGTGGGAAAGGACCCGGACGTCCTTGCGTACGACGCCTCCCTCCATCTGCTGTACGTCGCCAGCGAGGCGGGCGTCCTCTCGATGTTTCGGGTAGAAGCCGGCGCAATTTCAAAACTGGGCGACACTCGTGTCGGCCCCAATGCACACGTCGTCACCGTAGACCCCAAGACACATCGAATCTACGTTCCGCTCAAGAGCCTGGGCGGGCGGACGATGCTGCGTATTCTCGAGCCCCAACGCCAGGATGCCGGTTGATGTCCTGTGTCGCCGCAAAGGCAAGCCACAGCACGTCTCGGTCAGTCAGCGCAACAGGAATCAGGCCGCTTACGTAGTCGTCTTGACGCCGGCCAAGTCATCGTCGGCAATTGCGGGTGCGGTATCTATATGAGCTGTATGGAAGCCGACCTTAAGGTTCGCGGGTTTCCCGTTTGGCTTCGTATTCATCTGACGCCTTTGATGCTCTATTGTCCGACGCACGAAGAGCCTCTTATGAGCTACTGCCGTGATTGCGACATAAGCCATCGTAGAGCACCGAAGGCGTGGCATCCCCAGGAAGTATGTCTGTGTGGAGGGCCATTGCGCCGCGTCGGAGTCGTGACAAACCGGAACAGTGAGGAAGCGGCCATCGCAATTTCCAGAATGGCAGAAGATGTCTTGATGGGACGTATTGATACCTCAGCGCTCTCCGAAAACACTGGTCCTGTGCTTATTGAGACTTCCATAATTCATGACGTCACCACAGCGTAGCCTGCATCCAGCAAGCGGCAATGATCGAAGGCCGCTTTTGAGCGCTCTTGAGATTGTTGCGGGCGCTCGCGTGCAGTTCGCCGAGATCATTGGGGCAGTAGTTGGCCAGCGCGTGGCGCTTCAGCCAGGCCCACAGGTATTCGACCGGGTTCATGTCCGGCGCGTACGGTGGCAGGAACGCGATCTGGATGTGTCCGCCCAGGCTGTCCAGGTACTCGCGCACCAAACGACTGCGATGCGCCTTCAGGCCATCCCAGATCACCAGCAGCGGCTGTTTCAGGTGGGCCTTGAGCGCCTTGAGGAATTGGACGATCTCTTCCTTCTTGATGCTCCCCTCGTGCAGCCGGAACAAACAGTTGGTGCGCGTGAGCCCGGCGATGACCGAGACGTGATTCCAGTTGAAGTGAAACTGGATGATGGGCGTTTGTCCCTTGGGCGCCCAGGTGCGGACTCGGGTCGGGCGCTCGCTGATGCCGGACTCGTCCACGAAGACAATCAGCCGGCCTTCTCGTCGGGCTTTTTTTTAAGGGCCGGCCAGGTGCGGCGCTTCCAGTTGCGCACGGCATCCTCGTTGCGCTCGATGGCCCGCTTCTCGGGCTTTTGCGGGCTAAAGCCCAGTGAGCCCAGGATGCGCCAAACCTGCGTCTGGCCAAAGCGAATGCCGTGCATGCGTTCGATGACCGCGCCCACGCGCTTGAGAGTCCACAGTTCAGTGCCAAATCCATGCTCGACGGGGCTTTGCAGCAGGGCGGCGCGAACAGCCGCCAACTGTTGCTCATCGAGTTGGCCCGGGCGCCCTCGCTCGCGCACCTCTCGCAGCGCATCGATGCCGCCTTCATCGAGCAGCCGCTTCCATGTGTACACCGTCTGCCGAGCCACACCCACCGCCAACGCCACCTCGGCGCAGCCCTTGCCCGCCAGCAGCAGCCGACCCGCCTTCAATCGCTTCTTTGCTGCTTCGCTCATTCGCCTTTGCGCCATGCCAACTTGTCTCCAGCACCGTCCTGAACATATAACGCTTGAGACGCTCAACGGTTGTCATGATTTACGGAAAAATCAATAGAGCAAAGGTACGTCGCATCGCTGGGATGCTTGCCCGCTGTTCGAACAGCGAGATGGAAGGCCGCCGCAAGTCAGCGTATCGGACCTCAACGAAACTGCCTTTGCCAGCGCTTACGAAGATTCGCGAGAGATCTTCTGGATGAAAGCGGATCGTCACCGACCGACGCGTTTCCCGCCATGCTGCGAACAAAGGGTGCCAATAGCGGATCAGGAAGAGCTTGAGAGCGTCTCGCTGAATGGTCTGGGTCGCGACTGGCAAGAATCGGATCAGAAACTTCAGTTCGGCATCCGGTTGAGTTGGCAAGCATCGCGAATCCGCTGCTCGCCATGTTTCCGGCCACTTTTGCGCGGGCTGCAGTCCCATCAATCCGCGGTGGGGGCTGCAGTGATAACGCCTGCCGATCTCAACAGCCAGCCACTGCTCGAACTGCTTCAAGGTAAGTGAAGCGGTTTTTTCGGCCTGGCGCGCCTTGCGCCCTTTGACTGAAGATCCAGTCGAACCAGGTAGGCCACGCACGCGCTCCATCAGGGTCCTGTTCAGCCGCTCGATGTGGCCACCGAAGTGCTGCTTGCCCACCGGTCGGTACATGAGTTCAATGCCGTACTCGCGGCATCCACTGCGAAGGGCACGGCTTTTGAATTCGGCCGCGTTATCAAGATGCAGCGTTCGAGGGATACCGCGCATTGGCCAGTCAGCCTCAACGCCTAGTCTTTCGAGCCACGGCTCTTTTCGCAGAACTACACGCGAGAGGAGCAAGCTTACCGTCGCAGCCCCTGGCCTCTCCATTGCGACATAAAAGCCGAGCACACATCTCGTAGCAACGTCGAGAGCCACAGATAGCCACGGCCGACCGATAATCTGTCCGTCCAGTTCGCTAACGAGTAGGATGTCCGCTTGCGTGTGATCAACCTGCACTATATCTAACGGATGTCGGACCTGGAACGTGCCAGGGGCAACTGCAGCGTTCGGGAGGGCTGCTCGCGCCAAAGCATCCTGCTCGCGATAAGAGAGCCACCGTCGAGCAATTGTTGACCTGCTTGGAGGCGATAGCCCCGCAACGGTGCAGCGACGTTTCACCGCAAGTACACGATCAGTGGCAGGATGCGCAAGGTGCCGCTGATCGGGGAGCCATTCGTGCGCGACCTCGTCAATGACGCATTCGACGGCGGCGTCCAGTCTGCCCCCGGTCGCCCTGCCCGGCTGCCTTGGCTCTAATGTGCTGGCGACCGGGTCTGCGAGGAAACGTCGACCAGGCGATAGACGGTGGTGCAGTGAACGCCTAAAAGCTGTGCTGCTCGTTCAACCTGCTTTCGGGAAAGCACTCCGTTGCCAAGCGGTCGAAGCACGGACGCAACCTTCGCTGCTCGAGCGGCCCGCTCTTCGATCGAAGCCATATGGACCTCTACCTGTCCACGCAAAACGTGCGCTAGCAGTATTAAAGAACACGTGCGACGTGCTAGCAACGTTAGAGAACCTTGGCCAAGCTTCTGTTGCACAAAGGCAACGACTATCCAGCCGCGAGAAAAGGTTGAAAAGGCCCTGCTCGACGAGACTTTTTTGAAATTTTTCGCTAGCAACGTTTCTGAACACGGCTAGCGCTAATAATGAACGCCTACACCTGCCGCGCACATACCACGCCGTTTCGCTCGTCTAAGTATCGCCAAGCAGCGACGCTTGCTGCGCCCGGCCGCGCGCATTGGCAAACGCGAGCAAAATCACGCTCAGAAAGCACAACGCCGCGACCGCCAGAAAGCCTGCATTGGGATCGTGCAACTGCGCGTCGGTCAACGCCTTCACCTGCGGCGACAGGAACGCACCGAGATTGCCGATCGACACGATGAACGCGATGCCGCTCGCCGCGCCCGTGCCCGCGAGATAGCGCGTCGGGAGACTCCAGAACACCGGCTGTGAGGCCGTCAGTCCAGGCACGGCGATGCAGCATGCGAGCACCATCAAGCGCGGATCGCTGATCCACGCGATCGACGCGAGCGCGAGCGAGCCGGCCAGAACCATCACCATTGCGACGCGCCGGTGATTGTCGCGCCTGTCGGCATGCACGGTTGCGATGCGCGTGGCGAGCGCCGAGCACAGCCACGGTATCGCGAGCAGCACGCCGATGCCTAAATCCACCTTGCCGCCCATCACCGACGTGAGCCGCGCGGGCAGATAGAACGTCAGCGGCGCGGTGCCCACCTGAATGAAGAAGTACACGCCGATGAAAATCAGCACCTTCGCGTCCTTCAGCACGCCCAGCGCCGAGTGCCGCACTTCGTTCAGCTTGCAGCGTTCTTCGGCGTCGAGCACGGCGCTCAATGCGCGCTTCTCGTCTTCGTCGAGCCATTTCGCGTCGCGCGGCCGGCTCTCGAGATAAAAGAACGCAGCCACGCCCGCGAGCGTCGCCGCGAGCCCTTCGACCACGAACATCAATTGCCAGTTAGTCAGGCCGAACAGGCCGTGCACCGTCAGCAGCCAACCGGAAAGCGGGCTGCCCAGCACCAGCGACAGCGGCACGCCGAGATAGAAGAGCCCGGTCGCGCGAGCACGCTGGCGTGCCGGGAACCAGTAGCTCAAATACAGCAGCACGCCCGGATAGAACCCCGCCTCGCACACGCCGAGCAGAAAGCGCAGCACGTAGAGCATGGTGGGCGTGTGCGCGAACATCATCGCTGCGGAGACGATGCCCCACGTCACCATGATGCGGCTGAGCCACACGCGCGCGCCCACGCGCTGCATGATCAGGTTGCTCGGCACCTCGAACATTGCGTAGCCGATGAAGAAGATGCCCGCGCCGAGCGCGAACGCGGCATCGCCGATGCCGGTGTCGGCCTGATACGCGATCTTCGCAAAGCCGATGTTGGCGCGGTCCAGAAACGCCAGCACCAGCATCAGACACAGGAACGGCAAGAGCCGCGCGCTTGCCTTGCGTACTGCGCGATCGAGCGGCGGCGCCTGCTCGCGGGATGAATTCATGGCCTGTCTCCGTCGTTGATGTGCTCGCGGAAAACCCTGATCGACATCACCTGCGTCGAGCCGCCATGATTACCCATATAAACGATGCATTCACCTAGGTAATTCACCGATACGTTTCACAACTGCTCATGACCGTCAGACTCAAAGGCATGACCTGGGACCATCCGCGCGGCTACGATCCGCTCGCGGCCTGCTCGACGCAGTGGCAGGAGCGCACGGGCGTCGAGATTGCGTGGGACCAGCGCTCGTTGCAGGACTTCGAATCCTTTCCCGTCGATGAACTTGCGCGAAATTACGATCTGATCGTCATCGATCACCCTCATGTCGGGCAGGTGACGCGCGAAGGCTGTCTGCGTCCGTTCGACGACGGCGCGGCGCTGCACAGCATCGAGCGCGGCTCGGTCGGCGCTTCTTATGCGAGTTATCGCTGGCAGGGTCGGGTATGGGCGCTGCCCATCGACGCGGCGACTCAGGTGCTCGCGTGGCGGCGCGACCGGCTCGTTGCCGCGCCGCGCAGGTGGGACGAGGTGATGGCGCTCGCGAAAGCGGGCCGGGTCGCGCTGCCGATGCGCGCGCCCCACTCGCTCATGTGTCTCTATACGCTCACCGCGCAGCTTGGCGCTCCCGGCGCGGTCAAAGGCCCGGACCTGTTCGAGCGCGGCACTGCCTCGCGCGCGTGCGACTATCTGCGCGAACTCGTTCGTCATATCGAGCCGCGCTGTTTCGACGAAGACCCGATCGCCGTCTACGAGCGCATGGCGCAGCCCGATGCGCGCATCGACTGCGTGCCGCTCGTCTACGGCTACGTGAATTACGCGTGGGCCGGTTTCAGGCCGGTGCGCATCGCGTTCGGCGACATGCCGGTGTTCGGCGACGGTGCGCCGGTCGGCTCCGCGCTGGGCGGCACCGGCATCGCAGTATCGGCGCGGCGCGAGCATCAGGACGAGGCGCTCGCATTCGCGCTGTGGGTCGCGGATGCGCAAGCCCAGCGGGGCCCGTTCGCCAGCGCGGGCGGCCAGCCGGGACATGCGGCGGCATGGGAAGACGACGCGGTCAACATCGCCTCCGGCGAGTTCTACCGCGCCACCCGCGCGACGCTCGAAGGCGCGTGGGTCCGGCCGCGCCACGACGGCTACATGGCGTTTCAGGAAGCCGCATCGCAGCGCCTCAATCGCGGCCTGCGCGTGGAAGACCCGTCGAGCGCGATCGTCGACGAGCTGAACCGGCTGTTTCGCGAGAGCCTCGCCGCATGAGCGCGCCGCTCGCGGGGCTGCTGGTCCTCGATCTCGCGCAGTTCCTGTCGGGGCCGTCCGCCGCGCTGCGCCTCGCGGATCTGGGCGCGCGCGTGATCAAGGTGGAACGCCCGGGCACCGGCGATATCTGCCGCACGCTCTATCTGACCGATACCGAAGTCGCCGGCGACTCCACGCTCTTTCACGCGATCAACCGCAACAAGGAAAGCGTCGCGCTCGATCTGAAGGACGCGCGCGATCTCGCCGCGCTGAAAGGACTGATCGCGCGCGCGGACGTGCTGATCCAGAATTTCCGGCCCGGCGTGATCGAGCGCCTCGGGCTAGGCTACGAAGCGGCCCGCTCGCTCAATCCACGCCTCGTCTATGCGAGCGTGTCGGGCTATGGCGAAGCGGGTCCGTGGACGCATATGCCGGGACAGGATCTGCTCGCGCAATCGCTGTCGGGCATCACGTGGCTCAACGGTCACGAAGGCGAAGGGCCGGTGCCGCTCGGCTTGTCGATCGCGGATATTCTGGCGGGACACGTGCTGACCGAAGGCATTCTCGCCGCGCTGGTGCAACGCGGCGTCACGGGCGCGGGCGCGCGGGTCGAGACCAGTCTGCTGGAAGCGCTGATCGATTTGCAGTTCGAAATGCTGACGACGTATCTGAATGATGGCCAGCGCCTGCCTCAACGCGCCGGGTATCGCAACTCGAACGCGTATCTCGCCGCGCCCTACGGCATCTATCCGACCGCCGACGGCTATCTCGCCCTCGCGATGATGCCGCTCGCGCAACTCGCCGCTACGTTGCCCTCGCCCGCGCTGCTCGCCTACGACGAGCGGGACGCTTTCACGCGGCGCGACGAGATCAAGCGCGTGATCGCGGCCGATCTGCTGCGGCATCCGACCGGCTACTGGCTCGCGCGCCTGGCTCCCGCCGACGTGTGGTGTGCCGAAGTGCTCGACTGGCCGCGTCTCATCGAAAGCGACGCATTCAGACGCCTGGGCATGCTGCAGACCGTCGGGCGCGAGGTGGGCGCGGCGGTGCATACGACGCGTGGCCCGCTGCGCATCGATGGCCGGCGCGCGGGCGGCGCGGGTGGCGCGGGTGGCTCACGAGCCGCGCCGCGGGTCGGCGAACACAGCGTGAGCGTGCTGCGGGAATTCGGCTTGAGATGAGCTACCCGACGCAGGTCGGAATCGGCTGCGCCGCCGACTGCTCGCTGCGATAACAGGCCTCGACGAGCGCCATCGTCTTCCACGCGTCGGCGACATCCGAGACGAGACGCTCGTCCTCGCCGCTCGCATAGCGCTGCAGGTTCGCCATCGTGCCGATGAACGCATCCGGGAACCACGCACCCGCCAACTCGATCTGCGTCCACTCGCCGCCGCGCGCGCAGTACCACAACTCGTCCGCCTCGCCCTTCGGGTAGTCGAGCAACGCGCCGAGCTTCACGATCAGCACGCCGTCGCGTCCTTCGAAGCGAAAACCCGCGTCCTGAAAGCGCCGCCCGAAATCGTGGTGATGATTGAGCGACAGCGTGCAGCGCAGCGTCTGGCCGTAATCGAGGATCGCGCTGGTGCGCGTATCCGCGAGTCCACTGCCGGGGTAGGTATAGCCGCGCGCCATCACGCCGTGTGGCTCGCCGACGAGCGCGCGGATCAGGTCGAGATAGTGGATCGAATGCGATACGACCTCGACGCGCCGGTCCGCTTTCAGATGCGGAAACAGATGCCAGGGCGTCGCCAGGTTCAGGTGCACCTCGACATCGACCAGTTCGCCGGCGAGGCCCTGACGCAGCGCGTCGCGCACCGCGAGCATCATCGGCGCGAAGCGCAGCTGGAAATTGACCGCCGCCTTCAGCCGGCGCGCTTCGCACAGCGCGCGCAGCCGGCTCGCCTGCGCGAGATCGAGGCCGAACGGCTTTTGCAGCAGCACTGCCGCGCCTTCGGGCGCGCGCTCGATAATCGCCGCATGCGCGGCGGCGGGCGCGGCGATATCGAAGACCGCCTCGGGCGCGTGGAAAGCCTCGTCGAGCGAGCTGAACACCTGCGGGATCGACCAGCGTTCCGCGACCTCGCGCGCCCGCGCTGCATCGAGATCGAATACCCCGCGCACGTCGAAACCGGCCGCGCGATAGGCAGGCAAATGCGCGTCCTGCACGATGCCGCCCGCGCCGATCAGCACGATCGGCCACGGCGCGGCAGGCATCGGCCAGCTTTGTTGAAGGGCGTTCATCGCACGATCTCCACGATTTGCGCTTGCGCGGCGGCGAGCAACGCGTCGCTCGGCTCGTTGCTGTCGACCGCGCGCGCGAGCATCGCATCGATCACATGCGAGATTTCCGCGAGCCGCGTATGCCGCGGCAACTCGCGGGCGTCGCGATGCAACGCCTCCAGTTGATGAAAGAACGGAATGCGCGCGTTGACCTCCGCGTCCCGCCAGGTCGAGATACGCGTGCCGATCGCGCCTTCGAGCGTCGTCAGGCGATCCATCGGCGCGCTCGCGCAATGGCGCAGGAAGCGCCACACGAGTTCCTTGTGGCGCGAGCCCGATGCCATCGCGAGCATCCAGAATACGTTCAGCGACACGCTGGTTCCGCGCGGCCCGCGCGGAATCGGCGCGACGCCCACGCTGCCGCGAACGCGGCTGTCGGCGGCGGTCTGCGCATACGCCGCGAAGCCGAACCAGTTGACCATCATCGCGACCTCACCCGCCGCGAACATCAGCCCGCAGCGCACGCTGTCGAGCGTCTGCGGAGCAGGCGCGAGCGCGGCGCTGTCGCGTGCCAGCGTGCGGATGAAATCGAGCGCGTCGCGAGCGGCATCGCTCTGCAGCGTGGGCGCGCCTTCCTGCGTGAAAAGCTCGCCGCCGCGTGTCCATACGTGGATGCAGAAATCATAGAAGCCGTTATGGCCGTCGGGAAAGAGCGCAAGTGCGGTGCCGTTCACGCCCCGCTCGGGCGCGTGCAGATGCCGCGCCGTCGCGACGAACTCATCCCACGTCGCGGGCGGCTGCAAGCCGGCCGCCTCGAACAGGTCCTTGCGATACACGAGGCACTCGGGGCCGTCGTGATACGGCATGCCCCAGAGACCATCGGCGAAGCTTTGCAGTCCGAGCAGCGACGCGCTCCATGCCTGCGGAAAGTCTTCGATCGGCAGCTTCGCCTGGAACGGCAGCAGATTCTCGACGAGCCCGAGCGCTTGCACCTGCGCGATCCAGTCGGTCGACAAAAACGCGATGTCCCACGCGCCGCCCGCGAGCTCGCGCCGTCCAATGAGCGCATCGTGCAGTGGATTCAGATCCATCGCTTCGATCTCGATGCGGGCGTCCTCCCCCGTCTTTGCGACGAAGTCGTCGAACTGCCTGACGATGCCGCTCTCGAATGGCCCGAACTGCCGCACCGCGACGCGCAGGGTATGGGTCAAAGCGGATCTCCGTTGATGATGCCCGCTGCTTGTCCGATCGCCCGCGCACAATCGTGCAGCGCCGGCAGCACGGCTTCGAGCGTCGGGCCCTCGCCCTTGCGTCGCAGCGTCGCCATCACGAGCGCCGCCTTCACGCGCGATTGCGGTGAGCCGACCAGCACGCCCAGATCGATGCCGCTTTCGAACCACTCGCCTTCGCTCCATTCGTAGCCCTGCGCGCGGATCCGTTCGAGCCGTTCGCGCAGGCTCTGCCTGCCCGCGGCCGAGAGCTGGCGATGCGTCGCGTCGCGTTTGAGCAGCGCGGCGGTTTCCGCGTCGGAATGGTTGGCGAGCAACACCCGCCCCGACGTGGTGCCCGCGAGCGAATGCAGCGAGCCGACTTCCACCGAGAGCCGGAACGGCTTCGGGCTTTCCTCCTGCGCGATCACCATCACCTGGTGGCCGTGCAGCATCGACAGGTGCAGCGACTCGCGCAACTGCGCCGCGAGCGCGCGCATGTGCGGCTCGGCGACGCGCAGCAGACCTTCATACGGTGAATGCGTGCGGCTCAGTTCGAACAGCTTGAGCGTCAGCGCATACGCGTTCGATCCCGAATCGCGCCACAGATAGCCGCGCGCTTCGAGACAGGTGAGCATGCGGAACAATTCCGGCGGCTGGCGATTGAGCGCGCGCGCGAGTTGGGCGCGCGTCATCGGCACGCCTTCGGCGGCGAGATATTCGAGGATGTCGAGCGCCTTCTCGACAGCGGGCACCGAATAATTGGGCTTGCTGCCTTGCGGCTGCTCGTCGTCAGCGTCGAGCGCGGCGGTTTCGGCGGTGTCTTTGGTGCGAGGCATGGCGAGATCCCTTAGCGTGAACGCGCGCGACGGCGCGACCCTCCCACGGTATAGATCGCGGCCGCGGTGACGACGACGGTGCCTTCGATCACGCCCTGATAGTTCGCGCCGAGGTTCAGAATGTTGAACCCGTTGGTGAGCGTAAACAGCAGGAGTGCGCCGACCAGCGTCTTGATCACGCTGCCCGCGCCGCCGTATAGCGACGTGCCGCCGAGAATCGCCGACGCGATCACGGTCAGTTCCGCGCCTTGCAGTGCCGTGGGATTGATCGCGCCGAGCCGGCTGCCGAACAGGATGCCGCCGAAGCCCGCCGCCGCGCTGCATAGAATAAATCCCGCCATTTTATAGCGCCCGACGTTGATGCCCGACAGGCGCGCGGCTTCCGCATTGCCGCCGACGGCATAGAGCCGCCTGCCGGTGCTGGTGAAGCTCAGCACGAACCAGACGAGCGCGGTGAAGACAGCCATATAGACGACGGGTTTCGCCACCGCGAGTCGCGCGCCGCCGATCAAGCCGAGCGCGAGCACGGCCGCGCCGCCGCTCAGGATGCCGAGCACGGCGGGCGCTCTGGAGCCGAGCGCGCCGCGCGCGTTGCGGGCGCGCATGATGAGAAACACGCTCGCGGCGATCAGCACGAGGCCGAGCAACACGAAAAAATGCCCGAGCGGCACGCGGCCCGATTCGAACATGCGCATCGCGGCGATCGCATCGACGGATTCGACCGACAGCGAGCGGCCGTCGGTAACGATCAGCACGATACCGCGTATCGCCGTCAGCGTACCGAGCGTGACGATGAACGCGTTGATGCCGAGCAGCTGCACGATCGCGCCGTTGAGCACGCCCGCGAGCACGGCGACGAGCATCGCAACGAGCGCGGCCGGCACGAAACCGATCGAATCCGCGAGGCCGATCATCACCGCCGCCGACAGCGCCGCCACCGACGCCACCGACAGATCGAAGTTGCCGGTGATCAGGATGACGGTCATAGCGACCGCCATGATCGCGATCAGCGACGCTTGATACAGCACGTTCGTCACGTTGACGATGGACAGATAGTTGGGCCGGCCCGTGTAGGCCGTCACCGCCGAGAGCACCAGCACGAGCAGAATCAGCGCGTAGTACACGCCCATCTCGCGCAGGCCGAATACGCGGCGCCAGTCGGTTTTCGCGGCGGCAGCGGCTTGCGTCGTGGTGGCGGCGTCGCCGGCGGAAACGGGATGCCCGTTGGAAGTCGAAAAGTTCATGTCAGTTCGCCCGATGTCGCACTGTCTGGATGAGCCGCCGCGCCGCGTCCGCCGGCGAGCAGGATCAGTTCGTGTTCGCTGGTGTGCCGCGCGACGCGCGTCGCGACGCATTTGCCGTCGCGCATCACGACGATCCGCTCGCTCACCGCAAGCAGTTCCTCGAATTCCGACGACACGACGATCACCGCCTTGCCGGTGGCCGCAAGCTCGCGCACCAGCAGCAAGATGTCCGTCTTCGCGCCGATGTCGATACCCGCCGTCGGTTCGTCGAGCAGGAACACGCGCACGTCGCTGAACAGCCACTTCGCGATGGTCACCTTCTGCGCATTGCCGCCGCTCAGTTCCGTGACGAGCACATCGGGCGACCCCGCCTTGATCTGCAGTCGCCTAATCGCGTCGTCGCCGCGCCTGGTCTCAAGTTCGCGCGACGGCAGCCAGCGTCGCCACGACACGCCTTCGAGCGCGGGCAGCGTCGTGTTGCGCCAGATCTCGAACAGCGGCACGAGGCCCTGGCGCATGCGGTCTTCCGGCACCAGCGCGAGACCCGCCGCAACCGACGCGCCGGTGGAGCGGCGGATCGGCTTGCCGCTCACGCGCACCTCGCCGGTGGCGGCGGTATCCGCACCGAAGATCGCGTGCAGCAATTCGCTGCGGCCCGAGCCGAGCAGCCCGGCGACGCCGATCACCTCGCCCGCCGCGACCGTCATCGAAATGGGCGCGAGCTTGCCGGGCGACGCCAGTTCGCGTAGTTCGAGCAGCACCGGCGCGTCGGCGGCGCGCGGCGCGGGCGCGGCACGCTCCAGCGCGACGATTTCGCGGCCCGCGATCGCCTCCGCGATGCGCGATTCGTCCAGTTCGTCCGTGTTCGCATGCATCACCGCGACGCCGTCGCGCAGCACGGTCACGCAATCGGTGAGCGCGATCACTTCGTCGAGAAAATGCGAGACGAACAGAATCGCCTTGCCTTCCACGCGCGACAGATGGCGGACCGTCTGGTAGACGATCTCCCGCTCCTCGTTCGCGAGCGACGCGGTCGGCTCGTCCATCACGATCAGTTCCGCGCCGGTGCCGAGCGCCTGGAAGATGGCGACCATCTGGCGCTCGCCGATCGGCAGGTCGCCGGCCAGCGCGTCCGCGTCCAGCCGATAGCCCACGCGCGCGCATAGCTCATCGAAGCGCGTGCGGTACGATGGGTCGCGCCGCCAGCGGCCCGAGTCGCCGAGAAACACGTTCTCGAGCACCGAGAGCGTCGGCACCAGCGGTATGTGCTGATGGATAGTCGCGACGCCCAGCGCGTTGGCCGCTTTCGGGCTCGACCATTGGACCGGCTCGCCGCGCCACACGATGCGCCCCGCCGACGCGGGAAACGCGCCCGAGAGGATCTTGATGAGCGTCGACTTGCCCGCGCCGTTGGCGCCGAGCAGGCCGTGGACCTTGCCGCGTTCGACGTCGAGATCGACACCGCGCAGCGCGACGGTGCCGTTCGGAAACACCTTCTCGACACGCTCGAATCGCAGCAGCGGCTCTGTCATCACCATTGCGGCACGCAGCTCGCGAGGTTCGCTTTGGTGATCGGCGGTGTGTCGTATGCGACGAACGCCGCTTTCGACACGTTCTTCTTCGTCACCGCGCCGTACAGCGCGTCGAATGCGAGCTTGCCGATTTCCTCGGGCTTGTAGCACACGGTGCCGGTCACGTCGCCGACCTTGATCGCGTTGATCGCGAGCTTCGAGCCGCCCATGCCGATCAGCTTTGCGTTCGCGCTCGCCGTGCGGACCGCGCGCGCGCAGCCGACCACCATGTCGTCCGATTGCGCGAAGAACAGATCGACGTCCGGATGCGACGCGAGCATGTTCTGGCAGGTCGACTCGCCCTTCTCCGCAGTCCAGTCGCCCGGCTGGGAAGCGACGATCCTGTACTTCGCGCCGGCCTTGTCGAGCCCTTTTCTGAAACCTTCGGTGCGCTGCTGGACTTCGGCGAAACCCGCCGCGCCCTCGACGATCGCAATGTTCGCCACGCGGCCCTTGGGCAGCATCGGCGCGGCCATTTCGCCGGCCTTCTCGCCCGCGGTGACTTCGTCCTGCGTGACGAGCGCGGACAGTTTCTCGTACACCCGCCTGATCGGCCGCTTGTGCGGATCGCCGATTTCCGACGCGACGCCGACGGTCGGAATGTCCTTCGCCGACGCGCGGTCGACCCAGCCCTGCGCGACGGTCGAATCGAGCGGCATGATCGCGATGCCATCGACCTTCTGCGCGATCAGATCATCGATATCGTTCGCCTGCTTCTGCACGTTGCCCTTGGCGTCGAGCACGACCGTCTTCACGCCCGCCTGTTTCGCCGCGTTCTCGAACCCCTTCGCGATGGCGGCCGCGAATGGATAGCTGAGCCCGACGCTCGAATAGCCGAGCGTCACTTCCTTCGCACCTGCCATGCCCGACACGCAGACGAGCGCAACCGCGCCCAGCGTCCCGATGATCTTACGCATTGACGTCTCCTGTTTGTGTTGTGCGCGGGTCGTACGCCCGCTCATTGCGGAACGACTAATCGCGACCGGCGTGGCGCCGCTCGACGAGATACAGGTGATCGCACACCAGCACGGTTTCGCCATGCTGGTTCGCGATATCGATACGTTCGACCACCACGCCATGTGTGTCGCGCTTCGGATGAGCGCGCTTTTCCGTGATGCTCGCGGTGACAGTGATCGTGTCGCCGATGAAAACGGGCTTGATGAAGCGCACGCGGTCATAGCCGGTCGACATTGCGCGCGGGTTGATCGTGCTCGCCGTCATGCCGATGCCCACGCTGAAAACGAGCGTGCCGTGCGCGATGCGCTGGCCGAAATCCTGCGTCGCGCACCACTCGGCATCCATGTGATGCGGGAAGAAGTCACCGGTCTGTCCCGCGTGCATCACGACGTCGGTTTCCGTGATCGTGCGTCCGAAAGTACGGCGCGAAAATCCGGTCTCGTAGTCTTCGTAGAACTGTTCGTTGATCACGGCGCGTCCTCCGCTGCGTGGTTGTCGAGCGCAAATCCGGCGGCGATTTCTTCCGTGTGTTCGCCGAGCGCGGGCGCCGAGCGCGACGACTTCAGTACGGCGCCGTCGATCCGGATCGGGCAGCGCAGCGTCGTCAGCGCGTCGCCGGATGTCGTGACGATTCGCTGCGTCATGTCGAGCGCCGCGAAGCCGGCGTGCTCCATCAGTTCTGCGTAATTCAGCACGCGCGCGCACCAGATATCGGCGGGCTCGAGCACCGCCAGCCATTGCGCGGCGGTGCGCGTGCGCAGATGGGCGCGCAACACCGCCTTGATGTCGTCGCGCCGCGCGAACGCGAGCGACGGTGCCGCGTAGGCTTCGAGCGCGGGACATTCGAGCAGGCGCGCAAGCTGCGCGATCGGCGCCATCGCGATCGCCAGATGACCTTGCGCAGTCTCGAAGATGCCGTACGGCGCCGCGCCATAAACGCTCGCGTTGTTCACCTCGGAACGCCTGGGCAGCGCGCCCTCGCCGCGCAGGTACGCGGTGATCTGTTCGAACTGCACGTCGAGAATCGACTCCATCAGGCTCGCCTCGACGCGCGCGCCGCGCCCCGTCACGCCGCGACGCACTAGCGCCGCGAGCACACCCTGCGCGAGATGGGCGCCCGTGATGATATCCGCGAGAGAAATGCCGACCGGGACCGGCCCCTGCGCCGCATCGCCGGAAAGCCAGGTAATGCCCGAAAGCGATTGCGCGAGCAGATCCTGACCGGGCTTGTCGCGCCACGGACCGGCTTCGCCGTAACCGGTCACGTTCGCATACACGAGCCGCGGATTGATCTCTCGAACGATGTCGTAGCCGAGCCCGAGACGCTCCATCACGCCGGGACGGAAGTTGTGGATCAGCACATCGGCGCGCGCGACCAGCGCTTTCACGCGCTCGAGATCGGCGGAACGCTTCAGATCGGCCGCGAAGCTGCGCTTGTTACGGTTGATGGTATGGAACAGCACGCTGTCGCCGCCGAGCAACTGATCCGCGATGCTCAGCTGACGGCACAGGTCGCCGCCTTGCGGACGCTCGACTTTCACGACGTCGGCCCCGAGGTCGGCGAGCCTGAGCGAACACGACGGGCCGGCCAGAAACTGGCTGAAATCGACCACCAGCAAGCCTTCGAGCGGCATGGGATCGGCACTTTCCGGGATCGGCGCGGCGTCTTCGACGGGCATGACATTGATCGCTGAGTCGTTCATGCAGAAACTATATGTTTGCAGATGAACGACTTCAATCTAGGGATTTCCCGTGGCGGCCGCTCCGGAAACGGCGCGAAGCTGGCGCTTCGAGCGACGGCAGGCGGCGGTCGGGCGAGCGCGCCTGCGCTCACTTCGCGTGCGCGCTCGCGGTCACCATTGAAGCGCTGCGATCGAAAGAGGCGCCCGCAACGTCGGAGGACGTATGCTCAGTCGACGAAACCTGCTCAATAGCGCACAGCGCGGTGCGCGATGGATATGCGAGCAAAGAAACGGTGCTTTCTCGATGCGCTTCACTGCGCACTCGGCGTGCGAGAAGCGAGTTAGTCGCTTTATGGGTGGAAAACTGAAGCCCGCCGAGCTTCCGCACATCGTCGTCCGCGCGAGGGCCATGGCGTCCGTCTGGCTCGGTCGACCGCACGCGAGCACATTCCTGCGGCAAGCTATATAACTCACGCGGCAGCAGACCCGGATTCGATTCAATGCGGAAATGCGGCTCAGGGCGCCTGCCTCACGTCGTCAGAGATGGATCCCTGGCAGGTCGGTGATGCGCTCAACCCTGCAAACCGGGATGTACGCCACCCTATCGGTATTTCGCCCCAATGCACCATCACGCTTATCCTCGGCGTCGATCGAGTCCACATTCCCCATATTCACAATGGCTAGGTACTCAGGGTGCGCAGTTCGCCAGAGAGCAATCCCTTCAAGGTGCGCACGAAGATGCCAAGAATGACAAGACTGGCGACACCAAGAAGAAGCAAGGCGACGCTATTGGTGAAGCGGCCGGGACTCTCTGCTGCAACTTTGAGAGAGCAAATCGCCGGCGCTAAAAGAGGAAAACTGACGGCCCACCATGCAAGACGAAAGGGACAGCAGCTTGCAAGATAGCGCATCTGTCCGAAGAGCACCGCAAGTAAAAACAAGGTCAGCATATAGAGTGCTTGCGCGAACAGATCATGGCCACCGATCACCGTGACGTAAGCCGAGTACCTCTAAGTTGGCGTGTTTTATAAAGGAAAGCTATAAATGGATTTGTATGAACACAATCGTGTTGTAAATAGCGTGCGTCAGGAAAGTTGCGATAATCGGGTTTCTTTGCCGAGATTTTTCTGAGAGGTATATTCCGGACAAAATTGCACCAGCCCATGCGATTTTTAGAAGAGGCACGCCGCCAACCCAGTGGGCAGCAGTGAACGCAGAGACAGACGTCAGCCATGCAATTAGCGCGAACCTCTCACGAAAGCAATAAAAAAACCCCTCGAGTATAAAGCACTGGAATATGAGTGTTTCAATGGCGGGAGCAATTAAGCAGCCGATAATGAGTTGCTGCCAAACCGCTTGCGCCGAGAAAACGCGATCATGAATGCCGCTGTCGCCGGATAACCATAGCGCGAGAAATTCAATAATATATTGACCAATACAGATTACCGCGACGGCAATCGCAATTGAAACTAGACAGGAGGTGGTCAGGAGATCGATCATGGAGTTCTGCGTCGAAGTGCATTTAAGATTCGAATCCGAAATTGGCGCGTTACGCTCATAATTCCGCATGATCGGTTCTCTCAGATTTCTAAATATTTACCTAATTTAAGCACACAGCAATGTTAATGTAAATACGAGAGTAAACCACCATGATAATCATTCGTATTATCCAAAAGGAATAATTGTTGGTCTAAAGCGTTCTTTTGGAACTGGAAACAGAATCGAAATTACATAAACTTAACTAACTAAATACAAATAACTACTATATTCCCTTCATGTGCTTTCAAATGTAAGATATGCGCCAATACCTGTCAGGGCGAGACGCCGAATACACGTCGGGATGGGAGCGGCGCAGAAATCGGCTCTTCTCGTTGCTGTCTGACGCGTCGCGCCCGTTGTTTCGCGCGAGAGCATGAAATGGTCCGTCATCTCTGGGTCCGGTTGATCGCACGGCGCCTGCGTTCACGCCGGCAAATGGATTCGCGACAACATACTGCTGCTCGACAAGCCACCGGAACATTGCTGAGAGAACTGACAACGCATAGGCCACCGATGAGGGACGCAACCGGCAGAAGAACGGCTTCCACCCGTCCGACAGGCGGGATTGCCGTGGACCTAGCCATCGATCTGCCGGTTTAGGAAAGCGCAGAAAAGCTCTGTAAGCAAGGGCATCGCTGGTGTTTAATGACGAGAGCGCTCGCTTGCGTTCCAGGTTGGCCCAGAGCAAGAGCCGCTCGGCTTCCTTGCGATAGGCCCTCAACGTTGTATCCGCCTCATGCATCGCGAGCCATGCTTCGATTGCCTCCCTGTCCGTCGCTACATTTAACAGGCACCTTGTCTTCGGAGCACGGTACTTACCCCTCGATCCGTCCCGGCTGTGTGTGACTATCGTCGGGAGCCAGTCGACGCGTCGATTCGGCTGGTAATGTTCCACCATCCGTCGCGCAGATTCCGTCAGCGCGGGATGGCGCGAAAATAGCGCTTCAATCTCGCGCGCTGATGCCGGGCCGATACCATCGATGTGAGTCCACCAGACTTGACGGCGAGGAACCTGTAGCGTCAATTCAGCGAGCGTTTCAATGCCAGACGCTTTAATGCCCGGCTCGCTCGTCCGGGCAGCCAGCAGACGATGTCATCATTTATTTGCGGCTCACGGCCATGCAGTTCACGCAACGCCTCCATTGCGCGATGAACCGACATACCGGGTCGAGTACTGTTTGAGCCTCGATCCGCGAGGAGAGCGGCGAGATCATTCCGGCCGTTCAATTCGGCAATGTAGAGCAGGCGACGCCTGATTCGGCCGAGGACTCCTCTGGAGGACTGCGCTTTAATTCGTTTGTGTGAGAGATAACGGTCAACCGCTGCACGCGCAGAAAGACCCTCATACCATGCGCGCAGGGCAGCAAGGGATGCGTAGTCGGGAAACGGAACATACGCGCGCCCGTCGTGATCGTCGTGACTGGAATGCTTCACGTTCGCCTCCTGACGCGTGCAGCAGTTCCAAAGGGTATGGCACTGACCGACCTCTTGCCTAGCCCGTACCCGAAACGACGCTATTCCGATAACGAATCTTATCGCACCAGAGTTTCTCGCCTTTGAAAGTCAACGCACTCTGAATTGATTGGTACTGGATGTTATCTAACAATAGTGGATTTGGCGGCCCTTCCGCACCTCAACAATCGTCATAGTCGAAGGCGCATGCACCGAGAACTTTGGTAGCTGAGTAGTGCCTGTGGCGTCCCAGCGGACGCGCATTTTCCGAGATCAAATGAAGATGTTTGCGCGCCCGCGAGCCGACAACGTAAAGTAACTTGCTCGCAGCTTTGACGCCGTCGACCTCGCTAAAGTGAGGCACCATGCCCTCAAGAAGGCCGAAAGCAATGACCACGTCGAACTCGGCCCCCTTGACCCCGTGTATGGTCGAAACGGTGATACCGGTCCGTTCACGAAATACCTTTCGAAAGAATGCGACGTCGCCAATGTAACTGGCGCCCGCTTTCTGAAGCTTTTCAATCCGTGCCTGTGAACTGCGGAAGAATGCCTCACGATGCTCCACCAACTGTGGAAAGCTATCGAGGTCTATGTTGAGCAGACCAAAAAGCGCATTGAACGCTCGATCTAGGTATGTGATTCCGTCTGTCTCCGGGATCGCGATTGTATTACACTCCCTCAACAGCAATCGTTGTGTCAAACGGGAAGTTTGTACCCCAAAATCACTAAGATCGTTGATTACATCGCCCGCCCATCGCATGCGACGAACGAGCATGCCTGGTGAACGCTCCGTCAGCAGAATCTTTGATAGTTTGAACCAGAAGTTATCAGGGTCATTGCTGAACGGTACGAGGCCTGGTCCATCGAACTGCTGATCCGGTAACATTGCTACCAGTTTGCGTGTCGTCGAGGCCAGCAAAATCCACCATGGCGCGAGTACGCAAATCTCCTTGGGAAGATGACCCGCTAAGGCTCGATTTGATCAGCCTCGCCAGCTCATCATGCAAGTCGGCGAGCGGTAAGTGGCGGTTATAGGAAACCGTGCTCGGGAATTTTGCGTTTTCCCCCGCGCTCGCGATACTGGTCGCATGGACGTTGAAGTTTGAGAAATAGCTGATGATTCTCTGGCTCGAACGGTAGTTTCGGCTGAGCGCCATCTTCTTGATCGGAATGCACGCTGCAGTGCGAAAGTCGGCCACCGAAATAGCATACCCGCCGAGTGAACCGTAGATCGCCTGGTTCGGGTCGCCGACGATGAAGGTTTTTGTACGACCGCCTCCTTCTCGCAGAATGGCGGTGACAAGGCTATATTGGATCTCTTTCGTATCCTGATATTCATCCACAAGGATGTAGGAGAATACTTGAGAAAGCAGCGAAGCAATATGCGCCTGTTCGCGCATGAGGTTATGTGCGTGCCAGAGGATCAACTCGAAATCGATCTGCCGCGCCTCTTCGAGTTCGCGGAAATATTCACGCAGGATTTTGTGAAGCGCCTCATGCTTCCAAGCGTCGACGCAACCTAGATGATACCCACTCTCGTTGAAGTAGTAGTCACAGTCCCAGTGTGTCACCCCAGAATACGGCGCGCATAGCCGCTCAAGCATCAGTTCGCAATCATGCCTGTCGAGGATGCGGTAGCCACGCGCAAGCTCTGGAAGATAGATGCCGTACGGTTTGATGATCCATTCGAGACAGAAGGAATGGATAGTCCCTATCCACAGACCCGACGTATCGACACCCATACCTTCGATTCGCTCCCTGATTTCATCGGCTGCGCGATGGGTATAGGTGATGGCTACGACAATCCGCTTATCCGTACGACGGGAAAGCTCATAGGCGATCTTGTAGGTCAGCGTTCTCGTCTTCCCGCTACCCGGGCATGCGATGAGGAAAACGCTGGACGGCTCTTCGATTGCGTCAACCTGCTCGGGATTTAATTCGCGTGCGTCCCAAGCGAACATCATGCCATCTCCGTGAGGAACGGCTCGATAGCGTCGCCTGGCATTGCTACGTCGACTGCCGCTTTGATTGCCGGCAGATCGATTTCACCCGCTCGGAAGCGATCGAGCTCCCCCGCCAAAATCGATAAACGGGCATGCGCTGAAGGATCCGCTCGGTTCAGGCAGGCTGCTCGATGCTGAAGCACTCTGACAATTAGTGGCCGCGAAAAGGGACCATGCGCGAACATGATCGCCCGTCGGATGTAGGCCGGTATCGCGACTTGATGACTCAGCTGATCCGCGAGCAGAATTGCGAACCATCCCTTGCCCTCATTTTCGGCCATTCGTAGAGTCCGAAGCCCCATGAGACTCAGTTTTGCTGATCGGAGAGAAGCCTTCGCTTTGACGATAGTCGGTGTATCCGTGTACACCGTCTCGACGGTACGAACGACTGCTTCGTGGTTGCCGGCCGCGACGAAATCAACTTCAAACGTGTGCGTTGCGTAAAAGGTCGCGAGCCAAGGGTTTCCAGTGACAAAGGCATCAAGGTCGGTCTTTCGTTCTGCGCCCGCTTTCGCTGAGCCAACCGCCTTGCGCTTTCTCGCAGCGATAGCGTCAGAATCTTCATCGTTTGGGGTCACGTCGAAGAAGATGGAATCGAGGTCGGTGACTATTGCACAGCGTTTGCGAATTCGCAGCTCATGAAACAGGATGGCCACATTCTTGAAGCCAGTGCTGCGGATATTAATGACGCTGATGCCGAGTTCGTCGACGCTGAGACCAAGCACCTTCTTGACGAGAATCGGAACTAAGATCTCCTCGGCGTCGCCCTCAACGAGCACCACGCTCTTTGCGAAGAGTAGATTGCTGCGCACCGCGTCCAGGTACCGCTGAATGCTCGTTATTTGGAACGGCTCCAGCCCGGTAGCCGGTTGGTAGGATTCACAAAAGGAGCCGTGCCGTCCCAGAATGTTGACGTTACTGACATTGCTCACCTCCGAGATGTGCGTCGAATGCGTTGTGTAGATGATCTGGGCGTCGCTGTAGGCGATGCGGTCGAACAGCGTCTTCTGGATATGGGTGTGAATGTGCGCTTCCGGTTCCTCGATCAAAAGGAAGTTGGCGATAGCCAGCTTCTCCCGCTGATACTTGAACTCCAGCAGCTTGAGTGTCAGGTAGATCAGATTGGCCCCGCCCAAGCTCAGCTCGTGGATTGCCCCCTCATATCCCTCTTCTGACTCGCCCACGAACAGACGCAGTGATTGAAATAGCTTTTCTGCTTCGTCCGGCAGGTCTGATTTGATAGAAAGCGAAGCTGGCGAGTAGGTCTCGCCGGCGGCATCCTTGATCGTTTCGCGAATGTGCTTGCGTACAGATTGCACGTCATCAAGGCGTTCGATGGATGAATTCAGATCCTGAACCATCTGGGTGATCGGCAGCATCGCCTTTGGATTTATCTCGCCACTTTTGCTCTTGAGTAGCGTGAAGAGCGGATTCGTCCGGTTGTTATGAAATTCTGCAACGACGTCGCGCAGGGCCTGGATGAAAGTCAGCGATACCTCTTTAGTGACCGAGAGAAATCCCGGTACTTTCACCCCGATCTCTGGAAACTCGGTCTCCGAACTGAAAAAACATTCATCGAAGCTGCCTACGATCTTGTCGTACACCGTCGGATCACTGAAATCGGCTCTGCTCCTTCCAGTGAATACAGTTTCGTAGTCGTCGATCGTAATAGCGTCCCGTATTTTGACAAGCTCGTCATTGTCGAAGATATCAAGCGCGGCCAGCTTGAGCGGAATCTCCTTCTGGGGTCGGAAGATCAGGTTATAGGTAGGGCGGTTTCAAGAGTGAAGCGCAACAGCGGGTTTAATGTTTAGAGCCTTGAGGTTGACTTGCTGAGGCAAGGGTCGCGGCGAAGACCTCGAATGGCGAATGGAAGGCAT
>NZ_CADIKI010000039.1 GCF_902859935.1 Paraburkholderia fynbosensis | reverse complement strand
GTTGACTTCCCTCACGCCTTTGCAGTACCAGAAGCAGATTCGCCTGCTGGAAGCGAGGCGCCTCATGGCTGCGGGGGAAGCCAACGTGCAGACGGCGGCAGTTCGTGTGGGATACGAAAGCTCGTCGCAATTCAACCGCGAGTACGCACGCATGTTTGGCGCCCCCCCCACGACAGGACATCCTGAGCTTCGGCAAGTCAACTTACTGAAGTCGAGGTTCGCCGAAACAATGGCCATTCATGGAAAGGATCAAGGGCAGAGCAGGGAAAGCAATGCAGCGGGGTACCGCTTAGCCGGCACACGCCAAGGCGAAACTGTAGCGCCTAGGGCGGTATGAGCCCTGCCACGCAAAAGCTCTTGATCAGTGCGTCGTAGAACGAGATGTCCGAGCGGCTCCTGGCCATGACGAGCGCCGGCAACCGCTGCGAAGATGACTCGAGCCCGCAGGTCGCTTTCCCCGGAGCCGACTAGTCCTGAAGCGGAAAGAACCTTGCTTAACCACGCGACATTCACATCAGCAAAGGCCTGAACCTTTTTCGTGACCGCTTTCGGCCGCCTGTCGCTTTCGGCGGCCATGAAGCTGCAAAGGCAAAGGCGATTACCGGTCTCGAGCGCCTTGCGGAAGGTCTCGGGGTACCGGCGCAGGCAGCTCATCGGATTCGGCGAGTCGGCCCGTAGTGCGTCCAGCATGGCAACCGAGTCCTCGCAGTAGCGCCTTGTTACCGCTCGACCGAGATCGCCCTTGTTTGTGAAGTGGTGGTGGATGCTCGCTGGCTTGTTGCCCATCGTGTCGGCCAGATCACGAAAATTCAATCCGCCGTAGCCATGCGCCTGCGCGGTCGACGTGGCCGCGGCCAGGATACGTTCCTTCGAGTTGAACCGGTTCGGCTCGTCACTGCTGCCGCGCTCGAATTAGGAAATACGTTGACAGGGGAAATTATATCTTTTATCTTTTAAACTAACGAACGTTAGTTAGTCTGCGATTTTGATAACCGCAACCATAGAGAGGGAAGCCATGAGTTCAGATGCCGTCGACTTCGACGCAAGTAGAGTGCCATCGATGAAGGTCTACGACTTTCCGGCAGGGCCCTATCCGACGCGCGTGCGTATCGCTCTGGCCGAAAAGAACCTGCAGTCACGCGTCCACTTCGAGCTTGTCGACCTTTATAAAGGGGAACACAAAGAGCCTCAGTTCATCGCCCAGAAGAACTACTCGGGCACACTGCCGGTGCTCGAACTCGACGACGGGACGCTCATTGCCGAGTGCACCGCAATAACGCAATACCTTGATGCGCTGGATGGCGCGCCTACGCTTACGGGCAGAACGCCGCTTGAAAAAGGCTTGATCCACATGATGAGCAAGCGGGCCGAACTGGAGCTGCTGGACGCTATCAGTGTCTATTTCCACCATGGCACCCCGGGGCTGGGACCTAGCGTCGAGACCTATCAGAACCGCGAATGGGGCTTTCGTCAGCGCGACAAAGCCCTTAGGGGCATGCACTACTTCAACGAAGTTCTGACAAGACAGCCGTTCGTCGCCGGGGAAGCCTTCTCCATGGCCGACATTACAGTCATCGGCGGGTTGATCTTTGCGTCGATTGTGCAACTGCCGGTGCCGGAGCAACACGAGGCTCTTCATGCCTGGTACGCCAGGATGCGGGAGCGCCCGAGCGTGAAGAACCAGCCGGCCTTTTCTGCGCTGACCAGATAGCGAAGGCAATCAGGGGCGCCAATTGCCATGATGGGCTCGTGACCCGTCCTGCTGCTTCGAAACCTGCGGGCAGATGGCACCGCGTCCGGGAAAGGCACGGTACTGAACGGCTCGTCTGTTAGTGCGCCGCGTCCAGTATCGCCGACGACCGCGCACTATCTTCATCGTACAGGCCCCACGCGCACAGCATCGGCGGAGCAGGTTCCTACGTCGTTATGCTGTGCGTCTGCGCAGACATTCGTACACGCGTATAACGCGTATCCGGCGCGATGTCGCGGCCAAAGCCGGACTGATCATTTCCAACCGGTGCGTCAGCGCCGGTCTGCGAGCAATTGCGTGAGGCATACAGCCGGTTGGGCCGTACAATGAAACGATCGTTCAACCTTCGGCGCGTCCCGAAGTGAAAAAAATTGACCAGGTTAGGGATAGAGTATGGCCGCGCTATGGAGGTTTATGCAACGTCAGGGGACTTCCGTGCTGATGGGGCTTTTCTATGCTTGACGCTGTCCGACAACATGCCAGCACGAAGGTCGAGCAAACCGACTTGTCTTCAGCGTCACGGCTCGCCGCGTCCTACGGCCGAGCCGATTTCGGCGACGCGTTTTCGATCGAGTTGCCAGAATCCGCGTCTCGCGACGCAGAAGATCTGGCACGACACATCTTTGCACAGCCCGCCGAATGGGTTGTGATGCTAGTGGGATTGCGCGACACCCTCGTGTGGCCTCTTGGCCTTAAGCGGGCGGTCGATCTCGCGGCCGAGGGCGGCGACCGGATCAATATTTTCCGGGTCTTCGAGCGGTACGATGGCGAGATCATTCTCGGCGAAGACGACATACACCTCAATTTTCGTGTGTCGGTGCTTGTGCAGCCGGCATCCGACGGCCGGCTTCGCCGACTGATAGTGACTACGCTTGTCTTCCACAATCGTCTGCTGGGGCGAGCCTACTTTGCCCTCATCGCTCCGTTTCATCGCGCGGTGGTACGAGCCTCGCTTGACAAAGCTCAGCGCCGCGGGTGGCCGATCCGATAACGGCGATGACGCCTTGCTGTTCATCCCGGCTACGCCGCGCAAAAGCAATCCAGATCTCTCGCTGACGGCATCACACCTTTGGCGTGTGCACTCATATCGTTCCTGCGTCGTGCGCGTCGTTTACGCCTGCGAGTTGCCGGCGAGCATACTGCCGTGGCGAACAGTTCATGATCCGCCTGAACGCCGTGATGAACGATTTCTCTGACTCATATCCCAGCGCGAGACCGATCCCGGCAACTGAGTCGCGGGAGTTAGTCAGCCTGTCCGCGGCCAGCATCATTCGCCAGCGCGTCAGATATTCCATCGGCGACAATCCAACGAGTTTCTTGAACCTGAGCGCGAAGGTCGTGCGCGACATGGCTGCATGCCCGGCCAGCGTCTGCAGGGTCCATCTCGCCCCAGGTGCGTCGTGCATCGCGTTGATCACCGCACGCATGCGTTTGTCCGCCAGGGCAAAAAGCCAGCCGACGCCATCGCTGCGTGTCTCGGCAAGCCGCATCCGCAATGCCTGCACCAGTACCATGGTGGCCAACTGCTGGGCGACAATGTCGCCCCCCGGTTGTGGCTCATGCAATTCCTGTCTCATGCGTTCGATACACCATCGCAACGTGGACAGGCCAGGTTCCTCGTGCACGTGAACGATGGGCGGGAGCATCCTCAGCAGGAGATCGGCCTGAGCATCGGCCAGAGTGAAATATCCGCCGATGCTCACGAATTCACCACCGCCGTTATAGGTCACGATACGGCCGTCGTGGATCTGCGGCAGGAGCGTGCGGACATCGACCGCTTCCACTTCCATATCGCTCGCGATGCGAAAGGGCCTTCCTCTGGCCAGCAGGAAGCACTGTCCTTCGGTGACTCGCACTGGCTCAGGCTCACCCTCAACCGACACCCAGCACTGCCCCCGAAGAACCGCATGGAATTTGATCCCGTCGTGGTGACCAAACCGTACGGCCCATTCTCCGCCTGCATCGAAGCCGCCGGACACGTAGCTGCGCAGTTCCAGCAATGACAGCACATCGGATAGCGGGTCCATTTACTCAGTCTCGAACGATTGAATACCAAATCCGGACTGTAGATCATAGATCGTCCGGGTTCAATGCCTTAGTCTGTACTCGAAACCGAACAGGAGAATTTCGATGCGGGTATTCGTCACGGGTGCCACCGGCTTCATAGGATCGGCCATTGTCCATGATCTTGTCGCCGCGGGCCATCAGGTGACCGGCCTCGCGCGATCGGCGCATGCCGCCGCTTTGCTCGGGGCCCTGGGAGCGGGGGCTTGTCGCGGGACGATCGAAGATCTGGAGGTCCTGCGGCGGGCGGCGGCAGAAGTGGACGGCGTCATTCACACCGCCTTCTTTCATGCGCTCTCGCAGCCCAGTCCGCGTGTTCGGCTACGCATCCTGTTCGGTGGTCGTCCGGCTGCTATTGTCAAGCGATTCTCAACGGCCGCCGTCGAGGCAGAGCGGCGTGCCATCGAGGCATTCGGTGGCGCACTCAGCGCAAGGAAGGGCTCGCTCGTCATCGCCTTGCCGACGATGGCGATGGCACAGGGACGTCCGGCGTTAGAAACAGACTACGCGGATCCCGACGCCGTGGGCGGCCTCCGCGCGCGGTCCGAAAAGGCAGCACTGGATCTCGTGCAAACCGGCGTGAACGCCACGATCGTTCGATTGCCACCATCGGTGCATGACGACACCAGACTCGGGCTCGTGACGCGCCTCATCGAAATCGCGCGGAAGAAGCAGATGTCCGCCTATCCCGGTGCTGGGACAAACAGATGGGCCGCAGTTCACCGGCTGGATGCATCGCTGTTGTTCCGGCTCGCGCTGGAGAACGGCGAGGCGGGTGCCCGATATCACGCTGTGACCGAAGGAGGCATCCCGTTTCGTGAGATAGCCGAGGCTATTGGGCGCCATCTCAATGTCCCGGTCGTGCCATTGTCACCTGAAGACGCCGCAAAACATTTCGGCTGGCTTGCGCCCTTCGTGAGCGCAGACAACCCGGTTTCCAGTCGAGTCGCCCAGGAACGGCTGGGCTGGCAGCCGCTGCATCCGCCACTGATAACGGACCTTGCAGCTGCCTTGCGGGATGTGCGTCGTTAGATGTCAACGGACCGTGCTCTTTTCCCGAGCTCAGACGCCAATGTGTGATTGCCGTATCCGCAGAAACAGGTCCGTCGCCAGGTGCCCTCGAAGCGGTCTCAACAACAACCAGGAGTAGTCCCGATGCGCTTTGTCAGACTTGCGCCATTAGCTGCGGCTTTCTTCATCGCATTCGCCCAACCCGGTATCGCGAAGCAGGTCGATAGCGGAGTCCCCGGAATGATCTTCGATCACGACGTGCCAGTCACCATGACCGATGGCCTCGACCTGCGCGTCAATATCTATCGCCCCGAAAAGCCGGGCCATTACCCGGTGCTGATGCTGATGGGGCCTTACGGGAAGGACACGGGCATGGCAGACGCGCCGGCCTACAAGGCATCGTGGGCCAAGTTGATCGCGAAATATCCGGACCTCTGCAAGAAGTCTTCGTGCCGCTATATCCGGTTCGAGGCGCCGGACCCCGAACGTTGGGTTGCAAACGGCTACATCGTGATTCACGCGGATGTCCGCGGGGCTGGCGCCTCGCCGGGCGTGCTCGATCCTTTTTCCCCGCGCGAGACCGAAGACTATGCGACGCTGATCACGTGGGCGGCTCAGCAGCCCTGGAGTTCGGGAAAAGTAGGTCTGCTCGGCACGTCATTCCAGGCGATCAGTCAGTACCAGGTCGCCGCTTTGCAGCCGGAGGGTCTGGCGGCAATCTTGCCGTGGGAAGGCGCGTACGACCAGTATCGGGAGATCGGCTATTACGGTGGAATTCTAAACGTTGCATGGGAGTTCTGGTGGACCCATCAGGTGGTTCCCAACCAGAACGGCAATGCGACAACGCCGTTCGTTGATTCCATCAACGGCGGCAAGGACACTGGTGCGCCTCTCTCTCCTGAGCTTCTGAAGCAGAACCGCGTCGACCCGGTCGGAGCTCTGGCAAAGCATCCGTTCGATGATGAGTACTATCACCAGAGGACCCCGGACGGAAGTCGTATTACGGTGCCGCTGCTCGACGTTGCCAACTGGACCGACTGGAGCACGGAAGGCTATCGCGTGGCCGCGAGCAAGCAGAAATGGCTGCGTATCCAGACTGGCGATCACTTGACTCCCTTCTATTCGGAGGAGGCGCTCGCACTTCAGAAACGCTTCTTCGACCACTTCCTGAAGGGCGCTAACAATGGATGGGAGAAGGAGCCGCGAGTCGCCGTACAGGTTCGGCGCCCTGATGGAACATCCTGGCGGAACGCAGGGGCCTGGCCGCTGCCTGATACGCAATGGGAGCGCTATTATCTTGACGCCGCGAGCGGGTCGATGGCGCCGACACTCGAAGCCGCTTCGCCCGCTGAAAAGTCTTACCAGGGATCCGGGGACGGGCTGACGTTCACGACTGCACCGTTTACCAATGAAACGGAATTCACCGGGCCAATTGGTGTAAGGCTGTGGGTTGGCTCTTCGACTGCCGACATGGACATTTTTGCCGCGCTCAGACTCATCGATCCGCAGGGCAGGGATGTCACCTTTACGGGCAACAGTGATCCGAACGTACCGCTCGATCTCGGCTATCTGCGCGTGTCTCACCGCGCCGTCGATCCGGAGAAATCAGCCGAATACCGTCCCTTCCATCCGCATCTCACTTCTGAACCGATGAGACCCGGGCAGCTTTATCCGGCGGAAATCGAGTTCACGGAGCCGACGAGCATCGTGGTCCCCAAGGGATATCGTCTGGCATTGACGATCCAGGGCAAGGATTTTGGCTACGGCCCCAACGCTCCAATCGTGCACGCAAAGGATTACGACCTTCCCGATACGAAAAATTCGGGTCTTTTCTTCGCGGCCCATCCGAACCGCGACCCCTCTCTATATGGCGGAATGGACACGGTTGCTACGGGCCGGGAGCACGCGTCGTATCTGTTGTTGCCCTCTATCGCGTCGCGTCGCTAGGCGAGTTTCTCGTGACGGGGAGAGCTGTGCAAAGCATCCAACCTGCGTTCGCTCAGGCACGCGCGCCAAACTCTTATGCGATCGTCAGGACACGCCTTAGGTTTGCGGCCGCTTTCGTCCCAAACCGGGTGCAAGTGCGCGGCTTGGATTGCTCACAAATCGAGCGCCTCGTGGCCTCGGGACAGGCGTAACCGACAGGATTGCGATGGCTATGTTGACGATTCTTTCATGTACTGCAATTTGCCTGACCTTGCTCGCGGGCCTGTCTCTTGTTTTTTCAATTCTCCTGACCGGGGTGCCGTCGCTTTCGTCGAGCAAATCGGAAGTAGTCGATGTTGTTGCATTGCTTGGACTCGCGAAGCTGCCGCAGCATGCGGCGATTATCGATCTCGGTAGCGGGTGGGGCGCGCTCCTGGTTGCGTTAGCACGGGCGTTCCCCGATGCAACAGTGCAAGGTCTGGAATTATCGCCGTTCCCCTATCTGGTCTCGCGTTTGAGAACTCAACGTCTGTCTAATGTGGTCGTGCGATGGGGCAATTTCTTCAGCAGTGGCGTGGAGAGCGCGGATGCCATTGTCTGTTATCTGATGCCAGATCTTATGGCACCAGTAAGCGACCTGCTGGACCAGACAGTCAAACCGGGTGCCTGCGTTGTTACGAATACATTTCTGTTCCGGGGGCGCGTTATATCGGCCGCCCGCCAAGGAACCGGGCGCGGGACAATCGCCCTATACGTCTGGCCTGCTAACCACTGACAGAGAGGACAGCTTCGACGTCGTGAATCCGGCCACTGGCGAAGTGTTTGCCAGGGCGCCTTCGTATGGCCCGAGCCTTGAATGCCCGAAACCAGTAAGGGAATGGCCGGAGTGGGCTACGGCCGGCCGTCGGCCAAAAGCGGAAATTCGGTGTGGCCGCCTAAATCGTCAGCAATCACTTTGCACGCGGAGACGCTCGTTCTCGCCAGCGTTCACGCTGTCGGCGTTACCGTTCAGCAGTACGTTGATCGATGAAATCTATGATCAGATTCGTGACCTCCTGCGGCCGTTCGAGGCTAGGCAAATGAGCACTGCCTGATATCTGATGAAACGTTCCGAAAGGCACATTAGCCGCGACGTAGCGACTTCGCTCCTGAATGCTCGGCAGGTCGAGGTCGCCGCATATCACGAGCGTCGGCACCGACACATCCGTCAACCGTTCATATGCGATTGGTTCATCGATGTTCGTACCGGGTGGCGGCAAACGGAGGGCAACGGAGTTCATCTCATGAAACAGTCTGCGCGCATCGCCGATCACACGGCCCCGCGGTTCAAATGGGCCATCAAGCCAGAGGCTCGTTCTAATCGAGAGGACATCGTCAATGTCGCCGTTCGCTTCCGCCGCCGCTAAACGAGCTAACAAGTTTTCGATCAGAGCAGGATGATTCAGCGGTGGAGCGCCTGTTACGCTCGGCGCAATGAGAACGAGAGCGCGGACGTGTGACGAGTAACGAAGCGCTCCGTCAAGTGCAATGCCGCCGCCTTGCGAACAGGCGACGAGGACTGCGGGAGACCCGTCCGTCACCGACTCGAGGACGGCGATCAGGTCTTCCACGGCGGAATGGTTCTCTGCTTCGGCGACGGTTTCACCGAATCCGCGTCGATCATAGGCAATAGCTTGGTGGCTAGCGCCAACTTCGCGCATCTGGTGGCCCCACATCTGGCGGTCCGCGACCCGCGCATGCAAAAAGACAATCGGATCGCCGCTTCCGATTGCTTCCGTCGCCAGTGTGGCGCGACCTGACGTGGTTAGAAAGCTCTTCATCGCGTGCTGTCCTATACCTGAGAATGTGCATAGTACATGCTGCGCCGGCCCGGAAGATTTAGGCGCTGAACGGCCGCTTTAAAGGAAGCCGAGAGACTAGAACGGGTCGATCTGGTGCGTTCGCGGTTGGTCGCGCTCGGCCAGAAACGGTCGTTCGACACCCGCTCGAAGATCGTAGACAATTCGTGAAGTCGTCCCCTTCCTAGCAACTGCCCATCACGATGAAGTTTAGACCTCGGTAAGAGCACTCATTGAGCACATGCTTCGTGGAGTCTCGAAGTCGTCTGGACGGGCGCCCGGGTTTATTTCGCGACGCACGCAATAGGTGAACGTAAGGTAGCCGGAGGCACTCCATGCAGGAAGAGAAAATACGTGACGCCCTGAATGCGCACTGGCAAGCGTCGGCGGCCGGCGATCTCGACGCAGAACACGATATTTACGATGACGCTGCCATCTGTGACTATCCCCAGTCAGGTGAACGAATCCTCGGGCGAATAAATTTGCAGGCACTGCGGAGTCATCATCCAGGCAAGCCAGCAGGTTTCGATGTCAGGCGAATTCAAGGGGAAGGTAATCTATGGATCACGGAATACTCCATCACCTATAACGGGCGGGCGGCTTACACGGTAAGCATTATGGAGTTCCGCAACGGGAAGGTCATTCACGAGACCCAGTACTTTTCAGATCCCTTCGAAGCGCCGGGTTGGCGGAGTCAATGGGTTCAGCAGATCGCGTGACAATCGGCTACGGTCCGACGCGAGTCGACCTCTGGTGAACAAGCTAGGCAATCAGAATCGGACCGTGACCGGCCATTTTGAGACGTCCGACGGAGCCGCATAGATTGTTAGCAATACAATATCTGTCTGAACGACCTACTTGCATTCGGCATCGAAGTAACGGATGCCGACGCATTGGCGCCGTTCGCTACTCGTGCGTGCTCCTCCGGTAGGTGCGCTCTGAAAACTTGCGCCTGTCTGGACGGTGCCGGCTTCCCTAACTCGGGAGAAGGCCGGCCTTACGGTAATTCCGGACTAGCGAATCATAAATCGTGATGTCAGAACGGCTTCTCGCCATGAGCTGAGCGCCAGCAATAGCTGCATAGATGGCCCGAGCCCGTTCTTCACTCTCTTCTTTTGCCACCACGCCGGCTGCGATGAGCACTTTCGCCAGCCAACTGATGTTGACATCGGCGAACGTCTGAACTTCCTTCTTCACTGTGTCTGGTAGGTCGTCGTACTCGGCAGCCATGAAACTGCACAAGCACATGCGATTGTCATTCTGAAGCGCCGACCGGAAGGTATCAGGGTATTCGCGCAAACATACGATCGGGTCGCCCGACGCGGCCAATCTGGCGGCTAGCATCGCGGAGAACTGCTCCCAATAGCGTTTCGCCACCTCGGCGCCCAGGTCGGCCTTGGAGGGAAAGTGATGATAGACGCTGGCAGCTTTGATGCCGACTTCTGCCGCGATGTCGCGAAAATTCAGGCCGCCGTAGCCGTGCGCACCGGCGACCGTGGTCGCGACAGCGAGGATTTGCTCCCTCGAATTTGAGCTACCGTCACTCTTCACAACAGGATCTCTCAGTTCAAAAAATGGGTTGACAGGTCGAATTCTATCCCATAAAGTGCAACCTACCAAGTGACAGGTAGCTTCATTTGGATGAAGTGCCACACCAACGCAAGTTGGTTTTTTTAGTCGCTGCGAGACTACCATGTGGCAGGTAGATAACTGCGGCAGCAAAGACTCTTTTCGAATCTTTAGGAGCCGCACCATGTCTTCGAAACTTCAACTCTTCACTTCGCCTTCGGCCTTCCCCAACCCGCAACGCCTGCGGCTGTTCATGTACGAAAAGGGCATTGCCGCGCAGTTTGACGAGACCATCTACGACATGACGCCGGTCGGCGAACAGCGCGGCTGGCGTCACCTGAAAATGAATCCGTGGGGCGAAACGCCGACGCTTCAGCTTGCTGATGGTGGCTTTATTTCAGAAACAGCCGCCGTCGTCCGATACCTCGACCAGAGCTATCCGGGTCGAAAGATCATGGGTGAGACCGCGCTAGAGCAGGGCTTGGACAACATGTGGGACAACCGCATTTGGGTACACATCCTGTACCGAATTGTCACCGCCTTCCATGTGTTGCACACTGGGCTCGGCTTCAAGCTCGAATTGACGAAGAATGAGGCATGGGGCGAGCATTGCCGCAAGGAAGCATTGGCCCACGCCGCGCTGGTCAACAAGCATCTGTCAGACGGCCGTGAATGGTTGCTCGGCGGCCAAGAACCGACCTTCGCAGACATCACGCTGGCAACCGCAATAGCGTTCTCGAAGTTCCCGGTGAACGCCACTCCGCTCGACGAGCGTTTCGAATTTCTTGATGCCTACTGGAAGCGTTGGCAACAACGCCCGAGCTTCAAGGCCGCCTACGCCGACCGCCAAAGTGGCATCCCGGAGCTCGACAACGCTACGGTGTGAACGCCGGAGAACAGTTAAAACTTCCTGCTAAAGGTCAACAACCTTCTTCTCGTCGCTTCGATGTATTGCCTTTGACCGGGCAAAACCGGTAGATGACATAAAACGCCCCTAAGCCTTGGCTGCGGGCGTTTTCCTCTTCCAGCGCAACCGAGTCGGCCTGCCTTTTTGGTGGACGGCTGCCCTCTACGCTCGCGGCCGCCTCCTGACGCTCACAACTGAGTGCTCTCACCGGTGCTATCGATGGGGCCGTTAAAGGTCGCGATAAGTGTCCAGATCAAATGAACAACGTTCAGATTATGTGAACTATGTGAATCTCGACAGACAGGCCAGCGTTGCGCAATTCCTGGCATTTGCCCGCCGTCGCAGCGACCGAATCGACTTTCCCAAATGCGACGTGGAATGGCAGATTCGAATGGCCGCTATCGAGAATCGCGAAGGTCCGCATCGGGTCGATGCGTGCCTATCGCATACCTGGCGCGATCAGCAATCGGTCCACGCCTGCGTCGGACCGGGCGCGACCAATTTGAGTCGTTCGACCCAGCCCTCCAGATCGTTGACAGTCGGCATTCGAGTGACCTTCTCTCCACGCCATCAGCGTGCCGTTCGCAATTTTCGGGTACGGTGCCGCAGGTAGAGATTGTTGAAAACAAGCGCCGTACCGGTCATGCACGCGCCGACTATTTGCGCACGCGCGGGCACGACACCGGTAAGAGAAGATACAGCGAATGTGGTGACCGGCAATACATCCATGAAAAGCACACCATTAAGCGGCGTAAGTATCCGGTTGCCGAGATTCCAGAACAGGATAGCAACGAAGCCAGCGATAGGGCCCATATACATCAAGTGAGGCGCAATCGCCCATAGCTGTGCGGATGTCGGTACGGGTACGACATGCACCGCGAAAAGCAATGCGTTAAGAGCCAGGATTGTCGTGAGTCCCAGCCATGTGGTCAGCGTTGTGTATTTCAGTGGGGACCACGTTTTGAAATGCGATGCGCTGAAGGTATAAATAACCCAGCAGAACGCTCCGACCAGAATCAGGGCATTAGCTGAATAGTGTTGTGGCTCGTGTAGCGCCCCAGAAATGTCTCCCCTTGTGACCACAAGCGAAACGCCTGCAAACGACATCAGGATGAACAAAAACGAAAGAACGGGCGGCATGCTTTTGCGGACGATTGAATTCAGGAGTAACCCCATCATCGGCTGGGTCGTCATCATGATGGATGCGGTGAGCGCACCGGCTGGCCCTGCGAGTTGCTGACCAAGAAACACAAACGAGCCGAATCCGCAGAAGCCCACTGAACCCAACATCCACGCCTGGAAAATTGACTCCCCGTTCGCCCGCAAGCCGCTCCTGCCTTCCTTGAGCAGAAGCAGTGCAAGAAATGCTGTACCCGCGATCAAGTATCGCAATGACGTGAACGTGAACGGATCGACGTGCGTGAGCGCGTCTGTCATGAGGGGAAACATGATGCCCATCAGCACCGTTGCAACGACGCAAAACAGCACACCTTTTCCGTAGGCCGCGTGTCCCCAACGGAGGCTCTCCGACGCTGACGCGGCTTCACAAGCAGATGATCCTGACGAAAGTTCAACTGGCGAATTCATGACTGATCGTTCCAAAAAGGGGAAAAAATTTTTAGATCAGCGCCCGCATCGTCATGTCGACGACCGGGACAAGATCGTTCTCTCCAAAACTGAGCTTGCCTAGAACACGAAACCCCTGAATAACGCACAACAGAAAAGTTGTTACGGCTTGCTCATCAAGTGTCGAATTGAATTCGCCCGCCTGCTGGCCTCGAATTACGGCAGCAGCGAGATAAGCCGCAATGCGCCGCAGCGTCGCCTCAATATGCGGACGTAGTGCTTCGTCGGCCGGCAGCAGTTCGATAGCCGCATTCGTAATGAAGCAGCCATGGCGTCGCGATAGACTGGTCGAGACCTTCGTGTAGTGCAGCAGCGCCTGACGGAGAGCGTCATGCGGTGACCCGTTCTCTTCCAGTCTCTCTTTCAGACGGCCGACAGCACCTTCCGCATACTGGTCGAACGCGGCAACAAGGAGACCATGTTTGTCTCCGAACGTGCTGTATAGACTCGCCCGAAACAGGCCCGTGGACTTGCAAAGGGTTTCAATGGATGTCGCGTGATAGCCTTGCTCCCAAAAGACCCGGCCAGCGGCCTTGGTCACACTGTCAATATCGAACTCACGGGGTCGCCCGCGTTCCGCTGAGGCAGGTGAAGGAGAGGGGGATGTAGAAGTTCGTCGCATGATGCTCATTATATTAAGACTGAACGTTCTATAAATCAAGCCGTGTCGTAAACACGGCGTTTCACCCGCGCCGAGTGGCTGCTTTGGAGAATTGCGACTGACCCCTGCGGGTGCCAAAGCGGACTACGGGGGGAAGACGGAGTCGCCGGCGTGCACCGGACGTGACGCCTACTTTCACCGTTACGCGCCAGCGTTCAGTCAGGTCGCTACCGGCGAGGATTGCTCATTTTTTTGGGGCGGAAAGGTGCACGGGGTGATAGTCGGCGACGAGGGTGAAGCGTGGGACGACATTGTTATCGTCCGTTATGCGAGTTTTGCGGCGCTACGGAGAACTCTCGAAAGCCTTGCGTATGAGAGCGACGCGGCACCGCACCGCAGCGCGGCATTAGCGCACTGGAAGTTCATTGTCACCACGCAGCCTGACTTGCCGACATGAGCGTCGCGGCTCGCAAAAAATATCCGGCACGCGGACGCTGGGTGGTCTGGACGGCGAATATGAATGCTTCGAGCAATGTCGACGTCCGGGCTGGTGATCCGCAACACAGCGCCATCGCGCAGGAACGGTACGGGCAGCCATCGCCACGAGGCCGGCAGTCACCGCAAACGGCCTCAGGAGCAGATGACAATTTTGCGCTCGAAGCCACTTGGCCGGGCGACCCAAAGCATCCGGCCGCGGGGAAAACGAAAGCACGCTGCAGTCTGCAAAACCGGGGTGGGATGCGCCTCATGCAGTCCCATTCATTCGTTCGATCCTGTTCATTTCCTGGCTCTTCTAACGAAAGCGAACGCGGCCCCGGTGCCCGGTGCCCGGTGCCCGGTGCCCGGTGCCCGGTGCCCGGAATTAAATTTGTGAGATTCCGCCGTCGATCACGAGTTCCGAGCCCAGAACATAGCTGGACTCGTCGCTCGCTAGGTAGAGAACTGCTGCGGCGATGTCGTCCGCCTCTCCAATTCGACCCATCGGCACGCTTGCCGCCATCTGATCCTTGAAGGCCTGAAGCTGCTCAGCGGTACGGTGACGGACGATCAAAGGCGTGTCGATGCTGCCCGGGCTAATCGCGTTGACACGAATTTTGCGGTCCAGAAATTCGCGCGACCAGGTTCGTGCCAGTGAGCGAACCGCCGCCTTGGAGGCCGAGAGGAGCGAAAGCCCCGGCCGGCCCACATGGATGATGAAGGAGGTGGTCAGGATGACCGAGGCGCCCTCGCGCAGGATTGGGGAGACGGCCTGCATGGAGAAAAAAACCCCCTTCACGTTAATGTCCATGATCTCGTCGTAGTGTGATTGGTCGGTTTCGGCGAGCGGTGTTCCGTAAGCGACCCCGGCATTGGCGAAGAAAATGTCAAGGCCACCAAAACTTTCGGCAATTCGCTGGCTGACAGCCTGCATGTCCGCAACTGATCGCACGTCGGCACCCAACACCAGGGCATCCGCTCCAAGCTGCTCGCGTACCTCGCCAAATCGGCTAGCGTCGCGGCCCGTCACGGCGACGCGCGCGCCTTCGCGCGCAAACAGCTTCGCTGTTGCGAGGCCGATACCGCTGGTCCCACCGGTAATCAGTGCTGTCTTGTCTTTCAATCTCATGTTTCGCTCCTTGCCATGTCGCACGGCAACCGCTGCCGGGACGGCAGCGGCCATTTTCTGAATTTGATGGTTGAGAGGTCAGCCAACGTTATGAAGTCTCTGAGCGATGGTCGCAACGCGTCGCTCAGCATCTGAGAGCGACGCGGCCATGCGAGCAAGGACCGCTTCGCGGACGTGGGAAGGCGCAGTCTCCGGCAGACCGGCCTGGAAAGGAGGTTCTGGAGCATATTCCAGCAGGAGCTGAGCCGACTGTGCGGCATCCACCCCTCGCAACTCGGCGAGCAGCGTCAGCGCGAAGTCGATGCCGGCGGTGATGCCGCCACCGGTGATAACGTTGCCATCGCGTACCACCCGGCCGCAGTCAGGTATCGCCCCGAAGGCCGTGAGCAGGTCACGGAACGCCCAATGGCAGGCAGCGCGCCGTCCCTTCAGTAATCCGGCGGCGGCGAGGATCAGTGAACCCGTGCAAACCGAAGTCACATGGTCCGCCGTACTGGCGAGACGGCGGATCGCGCCGAGGAAAGGAGCGTTCTCCATCGCCGGGAAACATCCCAAACCCCCAGGGACGCACAGAACTTCGCAGCGTTCGACCGCCTCGAGATCGGCGAGCCCGCTGAAGGTCAGTTCATGCGAGATGATGTCGACGCCTCCGATCGATGCAACGATGATTTTGATATCAGGAAAGCTGCTGAGGAATTGATGCGGCCCGGTGAAATCGAGGTGGGTGACGCCTTCATAGAGTGGAAATACGACGATAGTCATGTGTGGGTCTCCATTTACCTGTGACATCTTGATGGTAAAAAGCATTGGCGCAAAGGACCTAGATCCCTCAAAATAGGCCAATGCACTGTATCGGTTTCTTCATCTACCCAGGACATCAGATCCTCGACCTTGCCTGCCCGCTTGGCGCCTTTGAATCCGTGGCGCAAGTCGTAGGGCGGCCGCTTTATGCCCTGCAGATCCTGTCGCGCATCGGCGGACTCGTAAAAAGTAGCGGTTCTGTGCCGGTCGCGACGTCGGCCGTGCGCGACGCAAGTGTTGACACTTTGATGGTCGCAGGTGGCGAGATCGGCCCGATGCTTGCACCGGGCGAGGTCGCGGCCGTCACCGAAATCGCCGGCAGGACACCGCGTATTGCCAGCGTGTGCACCGGCGCTTTCATGCTCGCTGAGGCCGGGCTACTGAATGGCAGGCGAGCGACCACACATTGGCGGGTGGCGCGCCGGTTGCAGCAGGACTATCCCCTCATTCACGTCGAGGTCGATCGGATCTTCGTTGTCGATGGTGGCGTATGGACCTCGGCGGGGATCACGGCAGGCATCGACCTGGCGCTAGCGCTGATCGAGGCGGACCAGGGAAGGGAAGTGGCGCGGGAAGTGGCACGCGAACTGGTCGTTTACCATCGCCGGGCGGGCGGCCAATCGCAGTTTTCCCCTATCTCGCAGATGGAGCCGGATTCGGACAGGATTCGTATCGCTCTCGCCTTCGCACGCGACCATCTGCATGAACCTTTGCCGGTCGAGCGTCTCGCGGAAGCTGCGCATCTGAGCGTTCGCCAGTTCGGCCGCGCGTTTCGCCGGGAGACGGGCGAAACACCCGCACGTGCCGTTGAACGCCTTCGCACTGAGGCGGCCCGCATGCGCCTGCAGGCTGGATCGGAGCCGGTTGAGAAGATCGCACAGGCAGTGGGTTTTTTCGACCCTGAGCGTATGCGGCGTGCCTTCGTAAAGCTTTACGGCATGCCGCCCCAAGCGATCCGCCGTGCGGATCAGCAGCATATGAAGAAATCGTCGCCCGGTTGACCGCGACGCAGGAAACTTGACGCAGGCACCGTTGTACTTTGTGCGGGCCCTACCGTGGCTTGCATCGAGGTCACCGGGCGACCTGCCGTCCGCAACGGGCCGCGCGTCTCCCACTGCGGGCATCGATCCGTGCCAGTAGAGTGCGTCAATCGAGGAAACGAGGCGAGTCCTGTGTCGAACACGGTCCACTGACCGGAAGCGCGGCAATGCCCTCACTTAATCTTTAGCGCTAACCTTGCCGCGCCCCCCAACACCGTCAATCGACCCGGTGGCGATTCGTGTGCTCTCCGACGGAGTCCGAAGAGGGCCACCTCACGAACGCGGGCCTGGCCGGAACTGAACGACGGACTGCTCGCATTCATGGTGGGGAGCAGCCGAACCTTTTGAAACAACATCGGCCGGCGGCGCACAGTCCCTTGCCCGGCGGACTTAGGGCGCTTCCTCTGGCAACGGCCGACAATCTCCACAACCCCTTTCGTTCGCGTGCCGGACCTCAGCTTTGCCCTGGAACCTGCCAGCCAAAACGATGTTGACGTGGAAAATCGCAATGCCTATACTGAGGCTAACGAACGTTAGGTAGCTTGCGACGATCCATGTTTCATTTGTTCCGGCGCAAGAGACCCGGCATGCCTTTCCAGTTGTTTAAAAAATTGCCATTTTGAAAACGGGAGAAGTCTTATGGCTATTTCAGCCAGCATCAAAGTTAAAAAGCCGATCAGTGACTTTAGTGGTCCTTATTTTCTAAGCATCGCCGGCAAGCTGCTAGAGACCGATGACAGTTTCGACGTGTTGAATCCGGCGACAGGCCGAGTTCTTGCCAGGGCGCCGGCGGCAACCGCAGCTCATCTTGATGAGGCGATCGCCGCTGCAAAGGCGGCGTTCAGGGGCTGGTCGGCGCTTAGCTACGAAGACCGAGAGCAATACCTGAATGCCTATGCCGACGCGCTCGAAGCGCAGCGAGACGATCTCGCCCGTCTCCTGACGCTCGAACAGGGTAAGCCACTCGCTACCATGGCTGTACCCGAAGTAGATCAGTCGATCTCGTGGATCCGTAAGATCGCAGCCCGCCGCATTCCGGTTGAGGTCGTCGAGGAGACAGCTGACCATGTCGTCGAGCTGCACCACACTCCGCTCGGCGTCGTTGGTGCGATCACCCCCTGGAATTTTCCGGTGCTGCTCGCGCTGTGGAAGGTCGCGCCGGCGCTGATTACCGGCAACACCATGATAATCAAGCCCTCGCCCTTCACGCCGCTCACCGCCCTGCGCTTCGGCGAGATTGCCCAGGCGGTGCTGCCCCCGGGCGTGCTTTCGATCGTTTCGGGTGCCAACGAACTGGGCTCGCAACTCACGGAGCATCCAGACATAGCCAAGATCAGCTTCACTGGCTCTACTGCCACTGGCCAGAAAGTCATCCGCTCGGCGGCCGGCACGATAAAGCGCGTGACCCTGGAACTGGGCGGCAATGACGCGGCGATCGTCCTTCCCGACGCTGACTACCGGTCAATCATTCCGCAGCTCTTCTGGGGAGCCGTCGGCAATTCGGGCCAATGGTGCGTGGGCATCAAGCGGCTCTACATCCATCGTTCGTATCACGAGGGGTTCGTGGAGGCGTTCGTGGATTACGCCAGGCAGCAAAAGCTTGGAGATGGGCTCGATCCGACCGTCACGGTGGGTCCGGTGCAAAACCGCATGCAGTATGAGAAGCTGAAAGACTGGCTCGCCGAAATCAAGGCTAACGGGTACAAGGTGGCGCTCGGCGGCGTAGTCGATGAGAGCCGTCCGGGCTTTTTCGTCCCGGTGACTGTCGTTGATAATCCGCCTGAGGACAGCCGCATAGTGCAGGAAGAGCAGTTCGGCCCGATCGTTCCGATCATTGTCTATGACGATGTGGAAGACGCCATTGAGCGCGCGAATGACAGCCCCTTCGGACTCGGCGGCTCAGTCTGGGGACGCGACAGGAAAATCGCGATCGCCGTCGCCAACCGCCTGGAAACTGGCATGGTTTGGGTGAACGAGATTCACACCCAAGGCGTAGACATCCCATTCGGCGGTCACAAACAATCCGGCCTCGGCACCGAGCACGGCAATGAAGGGCGGCAGCTCTTCACCAACCCTAAGACGATCCTGATTCACAAGCAATAAGATTGATTCTCGATGCCGTGTCAAGTTGCGGTAATCGGGTAAGCAAAATGGAGTAAAAATATGCCGTCCGCGATCAAACTGGCACGACTGGGCAATCCTGAGGTCCTTGTTTCCCAGCCCATAGAGCGCAGTGAGCCTGCACCCAATGAAGCGTGGATCGTGCAGGAGGCGGTCGGCGTTAACTACCTCGACGTCATGCACCGTCGGGGTGCTGTGCCTATCCCTGTTCCTGGCGGAATTGGGTTGGAAGGAGCGGGTCATGTAACGGCAGTCGGTAGCGCGGTATCCAACATTGCAGTCGGGGATCGTGTCGCGTATGCGCTTGGTCCTTTAGGGGCCTACGCCAGTGAGCGCGCCTATCCGGCCGAACGCCTGATCCGCCTACCGGACACGCTTTCCTTCGAGGTAGCCGCCGCTGTCACGTTCAAGGGCATTACGGCCCAGTACCTGTTGAAAAGCACCTATCCCGTCGGCCCGGACACCTCGGTCTTGATGTACGGTGTGGCGGGCGCACTCGGCCAGCTCATGGTTCCCTGGGCCAAACGCCTGGGCGCCTTCGTCATAGGCGTCGTGTCGAAAGAGGGGAGCGTCGAGAGAGCGCGCTCGCTCGGATGTGATGCGGTCCTTGTCTGGGGCGCCTGTGACCTGCCTGCCAGGGTCGCCTCCCTGACCGGTGGGCGCAAGGCCGACGTGGTCTATGACGGTGTCGGGCGGACGACCTTCGCGGCATCGCTTGAGAGCTTGCGTCCGCGTGGGCTGATGGTCTCCATCGGCGCGTCGGCCGGCGCGCCGCCGCCCGTCGAGGTCGGTACGCTAAATGCCAGAGGATCGCTTTTCCTGACACGCCCCTCGATTGCAGCACACGCGACTGATATTGCCGAATACCGCGAACGCGTCGCGGATCTGCACGCCGCCGTTGCAGCAGGCATTCTCACTCCTACTATCTGGAAGACCTTTCCGCTCGGCAAGGCATCGGATGCACATGCGGTCCTAGAGCAGGGGCTTTCGGCAGGCCCAATCATTTTGAGGCCTTAAATGGAGAACGTGTTCAACGTCGTGCTTCAATCCGGGCGCAGCGCAATTGATGTTTCGCTCTACACCTTGGTACCGGTCATGGTTGTGATGATGATCCTCCTCCAGACATCCCTTCGACCTGCCAGGTCTTGCAATACTGGCGCCGGCCGGCCCACGTCTGGCAAAGACCGTCCTGCCTGCAGTCGCTGAGGCCTGTATCGGGATCGCCTTGCGAACGATGCTCGGTACCGTACTCGGATGAGCTAAGGCTGAGCTACGGAAGACTAAAACGTCGATGCCGGAATGAGCCCGGCCACGCGATAACTCTCGATCAATGCGTCGTAGAGTGCGATGTCCGAGCGGCTCCTGGCGACAAGTTGAGCGCCGGCGACAGCGGCGAAGATGGCGCGAGCCCGCTCTTCGGTCTCTTCGGAACGGACGATGCCTGCGGCCGCCAGGACACGGCTTAGCCACGCAACGTTAACATCGGCAAAGCTCCGGACTTCTTTCATCACCACTTGCGGGAGGTCATCGCTTTCTGCCGCCATGAAGCTGCAGAGGCATATGCGATTGCCACGCTCGAGTGCGGTGCGAAATGTGGCGGGATACTGGCTGAGGGCGCGGGCCGGATTCGGGGATCCGGCTAACAGGGCGTCCAGGGTGGCCGCCGAGTCTTCCCAGTAACGCTTCGCTACCGCAGCGCCGAGATCGGCCTTGCTGGCAAAGTGATGGTAGATGCTGGCGGCCCTGATACCGACATCTTCCGCGAGTTCGCGAAAATTCAGGCCGTTGTAGCCATGAGCCTGCGCAATTTTGGTGGCGGCCGCCAGGATTCGCTCCCTTGAACTTGAACTCCCTTCATTCTTCACTGCTACGCCTCGCATCAGGAAAATCGATATAGACCCAGAGGACATCATACCCTCCATTGCTTATGCTAACAAACGTTAGGTAGCTGAGACCGATTTTTGCCCACCCGTTCCGATGCGGACCGGCGGACGCCGCGCGAAAGGGCATGCCCCACACGTGAGTAAGCGCGCCGAGCCGGAGTTGCTGGACGCCATTAGCGTCTATTTTCACCACGATACGCCGGGACTGCATCAGGCCAGCAGTGAACAAAAACGTCGCTTATTTGGTGTAGATCCCGAATGCGTAACCGAGCTGGCTGGGGCTGGAAGCATACTGCCGAACGACACCATGATTCCAAAAGCTAAAGCATCGAGCGGTTTATTTTTTTTAGGGGCACTGGACGGCTCGAAGGGGCGCTGCAGGGGTGTATCAACCAGCTTTGCTGGCGATGGAAGAAGGGTCGCGCCGGTGTCACAGCCAGCTCGTCAAAAAGCGTGGGGGCATCGCCTGCATGGCGGGAATGGACGCGTCTTCATCGCCGATGCTGGCGCGCCCGCAACGCAACCGGCGCGGTCTGCCGGGCAGCGCTCGTCCCGCCGTCGTTGGCAAAGGACACAGTCGCTGCGTATATTGTCGCGCTTTCCGGAACCGTCCGCGTTAGCGTGCCTCCCCCCTTTGGAAGTTATCGCTTTGCGCCGCATATGCAGGCTTTCTGGGATTCCTAGTCATCCCTCAAAATGGTTATCGGGAGCTCGCCAGTTCGCCGACGTTGGGGCGTTGGACACCTCGCATTCGGATGGTCACGCAAGAAGAGGGCGGCCTTCGTGCGACGGATCGACGCGGGTAGAGTCGATCTCCATGCAATTCTTGCATATGCGACTCGTCCTCCCGGAATTTGCTGGTGACTATCGCTTCGCAAGCGAGCCGTCAGGGTTGTTATGGATTTTGCAGTCGACTGCATCGGCCGCGAACCGCATTGCGCAAACCGACACGTTCCGTGGTCGACCGCGGTCGCTGGCTGGCTTGCTTCACGCCCCGCAACTACCACAGTGGGGCATTGAATGTCGATCCGCATTGAAATCCTGCGCCGCTAATCTCCGTCGACAACCAGTGCTAGATAACACTCATCGGTCGGGTGCGACGCGAGAGCGACCAGACAATTCCCTGCGCCGCTCAGAGGGAGACATATGGCAGTGTCATCGGGCGATCCGGCTACCGACTTAGCGTTTCATGACCAGGAAGCCAGGCTCGCATCGCATAAACTTCGCCGCGATGGTGCCGACGAGAAATCGTTCGTGGAAGCGTCGGCATCGTTGACCGACCACCAGTGGACGATGGGCGGCCAGGTATGGTCGATTACAGGTGCCGTTTGCGCTCTCCCGAGCTCATCGGTGTACGAATTATAAACCGCGTCGGTTTTCCGGGTTACGGCGCGACGCTCCGACTATCACCGCGAAGGTACCGGGCGGCAGGCCGCGCGACCGCGGGGCGCGCGGCGTGATCGGGCGCAGCGTGATGGCGATATTGCCTGTCCGTGGAGTAGGGGTTGACATCGCTAGAACGGAACTGCTGCCGGCGATTACTTCTATCGTAGAGGTGGGGGCGCGCGCCCTGTTCCTCCGCGATGCTTCTCACGAGATCTGACTTCCAGCGCGTGTCGTGTTTTAGATGAGGCGAAGCACAAACCGTCGCAGTTTGACGTGCGTGATACGATCGAGGCCATGTCGGAAAAGGCAGGCTTGGTTCGGTAAGCCCAAGTCCTTTCGGTAACGAAAGCTCTGGTCTTTGGCCTCGTGCAGAACATCTCCACGACGAACATAGGACGCTGTTCAGGCGTCCAACCGTTCGTCCGTGCGGCGGTTAACATGAGAAACGCTCCGGTCGAACATCGATAAAGGAGTCGCTCGTGCACAAACATCAATCACCCTCGTATGGCGTTGTGATAGCTGGAGGCGGGCCCGTCGGCCTGTTTCTCGCCTGCGAGCTGCGGCTTGCAGGCTGTTCGGTGCTGGTCCTTGAACGGGCACACGAAGCCCATTCGCCGTTGAAGGAACTTCCCTTCGGGCTGCGCGGTCTTTCGGTTCCAACCATCGAAAGCCTTGATCGCCGCAACCTTCTGGATGCCCTCAAGGATCGCGCGGCCACCCTTAAAACGTTGGCCGCTGCACCCTGGATGCAACAGCAGCGTCGTGCGGGTGGTCATTTCGCCGGTATCCAGTTTTTCCACGATCAGATCGACAGCACGAAATGGCCGCATCGTCTGCCCGGGCCAGTCAGCAACGTTGCAGTCGAGATGGAGAGTATCGAGGCTGTTCTGGCTGCTCGGGCGGACGCTTTGGGCGTGGAAATCAAGCGCGGCATCGGCGTAGAGGACCTAGACCATTCGGAGGACGGCGTAATCGTCCATGCGGCCGGCGAGTTATTTACGGAACGCTGGCTCGTCGGCTGCGATGGCGCACGCAGCACAGTGCGCAAGGCGGCGGATATCGGCTTTACCGGGACCGATCCGGAGTTCACCGGCTATTCGGCGCAGGTCGTGCTCGCTGATCCCGACAGGCTCACGCCGGGGCGCCACTACACCGCGACGGGCATGTACACCTATGCTGCGCCCGGCACGGTCGCGATGGTCGATTTCGATGGAGGCGCCTTTCATCGGGCCAGTGCGGTCACGCGCGATCATATCGAGACAGTGCTGCGTCGCATTTCCGGCACCGACGTTGCAGTGACTGCGCTTGAATTTGCGACTACCTGGACCGATCGTGCCTTTCAGGCAACCGAATATCGGAAAGGCCGCGTGCTTCTCGCAGGGGATGCCGCGCACATTCACTCGCCGCTTGGAGGTCAGGGCCTGAACCTCGGGCTTGGCGACGCGATGAATCTCGGCTGGAAACTCGCTGCTACGCTTCGAGGCGACGCACCGGACGGTCTGCTCGACAGTTATGCACGCGAGCGGCAGCCAGTGGCTGGGCAAATTCTCGATTGGTCGCGGGCACAGGTCGCACTGATACGGCCGAACAACAGTTCGCGCGCGCTCGAAGCGATCATCCGCGATCTCATCGACACGCGGGATGGCGCGACCTATTTCGCCGAGCGCACGTGGGGCGTTGGCATACGCTACCATCTCGGCGTAAATTCTCCGCTGGCAGGCCGTAGTGCTCCCGATTTTGAGCTGATCGACGGGACGACGCTAAATGAGCGCCTCCGCGACGGGCGTGGCTTGCTGCTGGACTTCAACGCAAGCGTAGCGCTTCAGACGCTTGCGGAAGGGTGGAGAGATCGGCTCGGCTACGTCCCGGGTGATGCAAAGGAGCGACTGGGTTTGAGTGCCGTGCTTGTGCGGCCAGACGGCATCATCGCCTGGGCCAGTCCTGGCGCCGCAGGCGATAAAGAAGCCGCTCAAGCTCTTAGACGGTGGTTTGGTGAGCCACGGGACGTCCGTTCCTGAAGAGTGGCAGCCTGTGACGTGCAAGGTGGCTTGAACCGCACTTTCGGGTAGCGCCACATCACGGAGGAAATGAAACACGCCAGTAAACTGGCGCGTCGAGACCGATTTGCATCATCCGGCGCTCACCATCACGCGCCGACCGCATGGTGCTGCCCAGGGATCGTAGGCACCCGTGTGGCACCCACGTCGAAGCAGGGCGCCGAGGCTCACAGAGCGACCAGCGCCGCCTTAAGGGTCCGAGAGGGGCGAACAGCCGGGCCAATCACATGGATGATGGGAAAGGTGGTCAGGATGACGTCAACGAGCGAATCCTGTCAGCGGGAGAGCAGCGTGGGCACACTGACCTTCGGGTCACCTCCGGGTCCCTACTGCCCCTCACTGCGCTCGCTTCGCATCGCCATCCATTCCTGCGATGACTGTCCAGCGACGTTTGCAAGCGTCAGCCATCGCGCGACCAACCGAGGGCTGCATTTTTTCCGCGCGGCTAAGCCGCCGCCGGTGCAACGGATGCGCCGGCGATGCCGTGGCGCGCGAGCGCTTGCGCGACGAAGCCAGAACGTTTCATTTCTTCGACAAACGTGTGCAACGCGCGGACGGCCGCCGTCCCGCGGCTTAGCGGCACGCCCATTGCCTGCCGGATCACCATAAAGCGTTCGTCGAGCAGACGCAGCCCGAGCGTGCGGTGCGCGTCTCCTTCGAGTTGCTGTTTGACCCCTGCAGCGATTTCGAGGTCCTGGTCGAGGAATATCTGCGTTACGGTGGGTGAGGTCGGCGCGCGCACGATTTGCGCGTACTTCAACTCTCGCGTGAGGAACAGGTCATAAGCGCTGCCCTTGCCGACCACGACCCGATGCTCAGGCTGATCCACGTCTTCATTGCTGCGGATGGGCGACGCGTCGCGCACCATGTAATAACCTTCGATCAACACGTATGGCTCGGTGAATGCAATGGTTTCACCGCGCAGGGGGTCTACGGCAAAGAAGCCGAAGTCCGCACGCTCCTCGCTGACGGCTTGAACTGACTGTCCTGCCGACTCGAACATCACCAGTTCCAGTTCGACCCCGAGCTTTTCGGCGAAGGCACGCGCAAGGTCGACGGAGACGCCAGACGGTGCGCCGGACCCATCTTTCCCCGCAAGGATTGGGTTGCCAAGATTGATGGAGGCTCGCAGCCTGCCCGTTGGCGTGAAGGCCTGTATGACGGAAGAGTCGAATTTCATGCTGTGTCGATGTTTTCAGTTTGATTGACTTGAATCCGAGGAGACTTATCACGGCATCCTCGAGCTTGTGTGAGGTGAGTACACGTCGCCCGGGACTTTGCGCGGCGACGACTGCCGAAGCTTTTCAATGAAATCGTGCATGAGTTCAGCGGACGATTCCCGCTTCGCTCGGCTGCAGCCTCCGCTCGGATCGCGGCCGGAGCAGGATCATCACAGCGAGCACGCTGGCCAGCGCAATGCCTCCCGCGAGGGCGAACGCGCTGAAAAAAGTGTGGCTTTGCTGGATGAGAACGCCCGTTACTACAGGTCCGACGATGCCCGCGCAGTTGGCGATCGCATGCACGCAGCCGCCGACACTGCCGAGCTTCGGACCTGGAACCGTGTCCTGAATCAGCGCCCAATAGGTGCTGCCGCTCAGACAAAGCGCAAACAGTGGCGCATGCGAAGGAGAATTCACTGAGCAGGGCAACTGAGGCGTTCGAGAGCCGCCGGCAACTCCTTTTCAAGGACGCTCATGATCGTGCGCGTCTTTGTTGGAATGGGACGGGTAAAGAGAGCGTGCAGATCGAACCCGGGTACCGTATAGCCTCGGAGTAGGCGAACTAGCCGACCGCTGGCAATTGCTTGCGCGCAAACAGGCTCTTGCAGCACACCAATGCCCGCGCCCGCGATCAAGGACTCGTATACGGGACGCCAGTGGCTCATGTTCACCACTGCCTTGATCTGGGCTGACACGAGGCAATCAGTGGTGTCGAGCAGCCGAATGACGCCGTCGCCAAAAACGCCCATTACCCGAATGAACGGATGGTTGATGAGGTGCTCTGGATCCTGCGGTACGGGGTTGCGTGCCAGATATTCGGGAGAAGCGACAAGGACCCTGCGCACACGGCCGATCTGCCGTGCGATGTAGTTGCCTTCGCCGAGCTGGCCGAGCCTCAACGAGATATCAACACCCTCGGTAACCGGATCGACGATCTGGTCGTTCAGAATCAGATCGATGCTAAGTTTGGGGTGTTGCTCCCGGATGCCCATCAGGATTTGAGGAATGACCACTTCGCCAAGTCCTTGGGGGGCCGCGATTCGAAGTACCCCTCGAAGCGAGTGACCGCGGTGCCGCGCTGCCGCACACGCTTCCTCGGCGGCCTCAATGACCTGCTTGCTGCGTTCGTAGAACAGCGTGCCCTCATCGGTGCAGGACACCGCCCGCGTGCTTCTGCGCAGTAGCTGAACACCGAGATGCGCCTCTAAACGCTCGACACGATCGCTCACGGCCGGTTGACCAATTCCAAGGTCGCGCGCCGCCCTCGACATGTTGCCGCGCTCGACCACCCGAACAAATATTCGCATCGCCGCCAGGATATCCATGCGGTGAATCCTATCAGCTTCTCCGATAAGTGTTATCGCCCGCCCTAGGCTACCGGGTCACCAGGGTGAACGCTACTGTAGCGACCAACATCTACCCGCCCCGAAACGCCAACATGTCAAAACTCAACCTGAAGCTCCTGGGCCCATGTCTGTTAGCGATTGCGATCGACGCTATGGGCTTCGGTTTGGTCTATCCGATGATGTCGGCTATCTTCAGCGACCCCAGCGCCGGCATTCTTCCGGCTGACACCAGCGTTGAGCTGCGCAACTTCTATCTCGGGTTGGGATACGGCATCTACCCATTGTGCATGTTCTTCGGCTCGTCGCTTATGGGTGAGCTGTCCGATGGCTACGGGCGCCGCAAGATCCTGCTCCTCTGCGTGTCCGGTCTCGCTGTGAGCTACTTGCTGATGGCGCTCGGCGCGCTATGGCCGAGCGTCTGGCTCTTGCTGATTGGGCGAGGCCTGAGTGGCCTGATGGCTGGATGCCAAGGCATCGCACAGGCTGCAATCACAGACATGAGTACGCCGGAGAACAAGGCGTACAACATGAGCATCATGTCACTGGCATTCAGCGCGGGTGTGATCGTTGGGCCAGTGCTCGGCGGCGTGACGTCGGATCACACGGTATCGCCGGTCTTCAACTACGGCACACCGTTTCTTCTCGTCGGTACGCTCTCGGTGATCTGCGCGATCTGGACCGCAACTTCTTATCGCGATACCGCGCTGCCGTCCGGTCAGGCACGCGTCGATCTGATGCTTCCGCTTCGGATCATTTATCAGGCAGCGATGCACAAAAGCGTCGCCTTCCTGTCGATCGTCTTCTTCCTGATGCAGGTGGGCTACGGCCTCTATCTGCAAACGATCATGCTGCTGCTGCAGACGAAATTCCACTACACGAGCTCCCAGCTCGGTCTTTTCAGCGGCTTGATTGGCGTGTGCTTCGTCTTCGGTCTGATGGTCATTGTCCGGTTGATGCTGCGAGTCTGGAGCGTCGTCGACATTGCCAAGACGGGTCTTCTCGTCGCCGGCGTCTGCCAGATCCTCTCGGCACTCTTTCCCCACGAAATCGTGCTGTGGTGCCTCGCAACGCTGGTGGGCTGCTTTGACATGGTCGCCTATACGACGATGTACACGGCTTTTTCGGACGCCGTGAAGGTGGAGCGGCAAGGATGGGCGCTCGGTGTGGCTGGCTCTGTCATGGCGGTTGCCTGGGTTGTCACGGGCTTCCTGACGAATCTCCTCCCGGTCTTTGGTGAGATCGGCCTGCTCCTGATAGGTGGCTTCAGCTTCCTTCTTAGCTTCCTGATGATGCTTGCGTATAGGCGTAAGCGCAGCGCGGCGCGCGCCGGCGCCGCATTGTAGGCGCGGCGCGGGAATGTCAGAGCACTTGCGAATCTTCGACCAAGGGGTGAACAGCAGGCAAGCGTTGCGTTGTTCTGAGTTTTTGGTAATGCGCGTCAGATGGCGGCGGCGAATTGGCGCTCGACGGCAGGCGCCTCCATTTGTGAAGGATCAGTTCTGTTTTGCAGCAGCACGATATCCAAATCAAAAGGACGAAAAAAATGCGAGTAAATACGAGAAACGAGAGCAGTTCATTCGATGTGGTCATTGTCGAGCTGGCGTCGCCGGCCTGTACATGCTCCACCGTGCGCGCGAAGCCGGCCTTACCGTCCGGCTGTACGACGCGGCCAACGGCATCGGTGGTACTTGGTACTGGAACCGCTATCCGGGCGCCCGCGTTGACGCCGAGAGTATGGAGTACTCGTACTCGTTTTCCGACGCGCTTCAGCAGGAATGTAACTGGACAGAACGCTATGCATCGCAGCCGGAACTGCTGCGCCACTTCGATCATGTCGCCACGCGGTTTGGGCTGCTCGACGCGCACGCCCGTATTGAAAGGCTGGCCGACGGCCCCGAGCACATCATTTCTGGATCACGATCCGGCCGTGCTACTGCGATTTCCTGCGCTGAACGGTGTGGCCGATATCGTCGAACTGCACCGGCCGCCCGTGGATGCCGACCCGCTCGCCGCGGGTGAACGTGGCGCGGGCTGCCTTGGGCCGTTACCGGGAAGGCGCTCGTATCGGTACGACGCGAGAGGAGTACGGACGTGTCGGGCATCTTCTCGGCATTCACACGAGCCTTCGTCTGCTGTTTCCGCGCAACCGGGACGTGGCGTACGGCTGGATGAAGATGTGTAATCGCGCCTTCGGCGGCATGACGCCTGTTGACGTGATCAAGGAGTACCAGTTCGCCGGATCGCTGATGGTGCGCGCATATCTGGATCGCGTTGAGAAACAGCGAATTGGCGCAATCAATAAAAATGAATTGAGGCCATACAGCGTTTGCCATCCAGTTCTGGACTAATCAATTAGCATTTCATGAGGCGGGACCTTGCGATACCTGCCAACTCTGAAAGTTGGCCGACCGCACGTCGGTCATTTAGTGAATTTGTGAACCACCCACGCGTTTAGGGCGAAGGCCGCCGACGGGAATGAGATTCTGATACGGATGCGACATACAAACTCCTGTGAAAGGGTAGATGGTGTGTATAGCGAATCTGTCGTCACGACTCGCGACGCGCCTTGCCGTTCCGTCCGGCTGCAGTCTGGTGACGGTCGTCACGATCAGCGGTTGTCAAGGGGGCACATTCGAAAATGTACGTGGGCCTGTCGATGGCAGCCATCGTAAAAGAACCACGTATTGAGGGGGTCTTTCAGGTGTTTAAGAGGAAACGGTGTGGGTCAGGCGGGGAACCGGTCGAAGATCCGAGATCGCCGCAGAGGCCGTGTCGTTGAAGGAAGACGGATCGCGCAATCCATTTTTCGCCGGGCGCAAATGCATGTCTTCAACAATTATCCAAAATCAACAGAGTGCGTGAAAGATGACGCGCGAGGCCTCACAATCAGCCGTGGGCATGGGTGGCGTGAGCAACGTCTCGTCCGCCGCGATTAGTGCAGACACCGTCTGCAAATTTTTCGCGCCCACGAAAATTTTCCGCGAACTCTTACCATGCATTAGTTCTGAGCCGCTTTCGGTATGAGGGCCGAGGGAGCGTTTCTCTCCATCGGGGGTTCCTTTCGCAATACTTCGATCAGCGTCACCCTCGCAGCCTTGCGGGCCGGATGGAAATTGAAACCTTCACGATCGTCTTTTCGTCCCAGGTCAACGTTCGCTCTGGTACGTCCGAACCACTGTATGGCATAGAGCGTGAAAGACCGGAGCAAATTCCTCGTTGATGGCGTTTCGCCGACACCGGCACCTGCCGCCAGGAAGGCAACAAACGGCAACTACGTGCGGGGCCCGCAGCCTCCGAAATACGGGGACCCGAAGTCCGGTGCCACGTGAAGTGGCCGCGGTCCTACGCCTGCATGGCTTGCTAGCGCTGGCGAAGATCGCACACGATTCCTGATTGATGAGGCACGTGGTCTCGCTGCGAAAGCGAGACCCGCTGCTGCGAAGAAGCAGGCGACGGCAAAGAAGTCGGTGGCCAAAAGAAGCCCGCCCGGAGGATTCCGGCGAAAAAGAGTGCGCGGGCAGCGGTGACAGCGCCTGTGAAACCTGTCGTGGCGCAAGAGGCAGCAAAGTAAGATTCCTAGGGGCGCTGACGCTGAATTGCCGCACGGGCATGCCGACCCGGCCGGACTATACCTTGCATGGGCGCCCCTCTGTATCCGTACTGTGGCAGCCTGCGGCTCGCGAATTAAAGTGTCGCTGGTGAGCTGCCGCAAAATAGTTACCCGGGCGGGACAATGGCAGATGACGGTTGTGATTCGTTCATGTTCCCGATTCACGGCTATACGCTGTCCGGTACTCCAGTCATCTCGTATCCGTCGGAGACTGGATGCCCGATCGTAGAGTGAGTTCTTGCACGATTCCATGTACTCCAGATCGTGCCGGGTGCGGTCAGGTTTCGCGACGTGCAGGTCTGGTTGTACGTGCCTGCGAGGCTCGCCACGAGCCTTGAGCTCGCCTTGCAGTAACGCAGCCTGCCGGGCGAGGGCATCACGTTCGCGGCGCAGATCGCGAGCCTCATCCATCACGCTGGCGAGCTGCTTTTCGTGTCGTTCGGCAACGCGGCGATGTTCGGCGGCTTCGGCCGAGATTCGCTGGACGTCGACTATGAGCTGCTCATTGCGCTGCCGGGTTTTCGAAAGTGCCGCCTCGGCCTGCCGCTGCGCATCACGTGCCTCCTCGGTCTGCAGCATGACGCGCTTCTGAACGCCCTCAAGCCGGGCCGTCGCCTGATCGACCTGTGACCGCAACGCCGCTTCATGTTCTGCGTGGGTGGTGCTCAATGCTTCGAGTTCCTGGAGATGAGCGGCTCGCATGTCGTGCAGCGCCTGTTCCGATTGCGCGCGGACCGCGTCCCTTTCGGTCACGGATGCTTCAGCCAGCCGGAGCGCGGCGTCACGCCCGCCCTGGACCTGCGCGAGTTCCGCAAGCACTGCAGTAAGTCGTGCCTGCTGGTCGTCAAGCTGGCCGCGAAGGCTCCGGTGCAAATCGGAGAAGCCAGTAGGTTAAGCTCCGGTTTTGACTAGCGCACGCAGGCTATGAGTAAGCTGACAGACATCGACAGGCTGTTCAACGGCCGCCACTTCGACCGCGAAGTCATCGTCCTGTGCGTGCGTTGGTACCTGCGTTACAAGCTCAGCTTTCGAGACCTCGTTGAAATAATGGCCGAGCGCGGACTATCGCTCGCGCACACCACGATCATGCGCTGGGTCAAACGCTTCGCGCCGGAGTTCCTCAAGCGCTGGGACCGGTTTGCAAAATCCGCTGGTCGTTCATGGAGAGTCGACGAAACGTATGTGAAAGTCCGTGGCAAATGGGTCTATCTTTACCGGGCAGTTGACCGCACGGGAAAGACAGTCGACTTCCGGCTCAGCGCCAGGCGCGATGTCGCTGCGACCAAGGCTTTCTTCGCGAAAGCGATCAGGAGTCAAGGGCTCGTTCCGAAGACAATCACGCTGGACGGTTACGCTGCGTCTCACCGCGCGGTGCGGGAAATGAAGGCGGACCAGTTTCTGCCTGCGGACACGACATTGCGGTCGTCGAAGTATTTGGACAATTTGATCGAGCAGGATCATCGCAACATCAAGTCCAGGGTCAACGCAATGCTCGGCTTCAAACACTTCAGGAATGCGGCCATTACGATATCGGGCGTGGAGTTGATCCATCGCATTCGCAAAGGTCAGTTCAACCTCGCACGGTTGCGCCTCAAAGATACCACTGCGCCCGCTGTTTGGAAGTCAGTCCTTTCCGCACGATGACGCAATGGTGAATACACCGTTTCTCGCTTGCGCCCGCAATTTGCACCACAGCCAAAAACACGACGCTGAAGTTTCAGCAGGGCGTGAACACCATCATCGGCGAGAACGGTTCAGGCAAGTCCAACGTCCTTCGTGCTATCCGGCTTCTTTTGGATGACACCATGGTGCGAGCAGCTTACCGGTTGGATGAATCCGACTTCAGTCGAGCCCTCGGAAGTTGGCAGGGCCATTGGATCATAATCAGTATGGAGTTTGAAGACATCAGCGCGGACGAAGCTGTGCAGGCACTTTTCCTTCACGGCACGGCCGAGCTTGAAGATGCGCCGCTCAAAAAGGCTAAGCGGCCTCAAATCTGAAGTGCAACACCTATCTCGTATAAGGTGTTGCGATGCACGAAAGAACTCAGTACCAGCAACTTCAACCTGAAGAGCGTCTGACCATTGCAA
>NZ_CADIKI010000038.1 GCF_902859935.1 Paraburkholderia fynbosensis | reverse complement strand
GGAATCAACGTTCAACTGGTACTGGCTTGTCGACGGACTGATGGCCGACGGTTTTGCCGTACATCTGGCCAATACTGCAGCGATCAAGCAGTACGAGGGCCTGAAGTACTCAGGTGACGAATCGTGGCCACTTCCCGAGCGACGAAGCCGCCAGCAAACTGCTGTATCTGGCCTTGCGCAACATTGAAAAGGATTGGAAGATGCCGCCTATCACCTGGCGGCAAGGGGTACATAGCCACAACTATCGACCCCTTCATTTCCGTGTCTCGCACCTGTTGGCCTGGTCCAAGCCTATGCGACGCCGCAGCGGTAGGCCAACTGCAAAACTGAGACTCAAAGTCCCATACAGCGGCCGCGCGACTGCCACGTTGGCCCTTACCCCGGTGAATCTCCCGTGTCGCGTATCGCGACCAGCCGCAAACGGTCGCGCAATGCTGGCCGATGAGGGAAACGAAGTGGGATAGCGACGGCGGTGTTCGGTCACCCGTCCAGTTTCGATAACTGCTACTATCAAAACCGTATTTAATGATCGAATCCCGTTGCCAAGTTGATTAATGTCCGCAAATGACGGGGAATGATGGTGACTTCAACTCCCTCGTTTCGATTCCCGCACCGGGCCATTTTGATAGCAAGGCCGAGCAACGCAGCGCTTGAGAATGACGTTCGCCCTTGGGCGGTTTCACGAAACGTCGGCCGTCCCAAAATCGTGCAGACATGGCGCACTATTTAGAGGTGAGTAGACCCGGGGAGTTGCACCCCGAGTCTCTCGCAGAACCGAACGTGAGGCTCTCGACTCATTCGGCTCCCGTTATCCAGCCGATACGCCAACGACACGCCAGTGGGCAAACAACCTGGGGTGGACGAACTTCATCCTACGTAGCCATGCCGTACTACGTCGCTTGTGCTGCCGCAACCTCCTGTACTTTCGTCGAGCCCACCGCATGCGCCGTAGGTCGATGTAGCCGAAGAGGCTGTGCATCGCCGTCCGGTGGAACGCCCCCTAGTAGTTCCACCACCTTTGGACTTTTAATCCGTTGGCCCCATACTCCTGCTTGAGATTGGATGGCACTGGCCGGCAAGCTCCGGCACAAGAAAAAACCCCGGAAGGTCCATTCGACGGCCTTCCGGGGCGAGTCACGGGACAGCGTAGACTGCTCCGGGAAGCATTTCTGGCGAGGATGGAAGGCAAATCAAAAGGATAACGAAATATTCATTGCAGCAGTACGACCGTGCAACTCAAGCTCCCGTAAGTCCGCGTTTTGTTGCGCTCCAACGGCTTGTGATATCGCGAAAATCGCCGCGACAGAACCGAACCAAGCTAGGTTGCTCTGCGCCCACTGGCCTCAACGCGGTCTAAAATCCATGCATCAACGTCGGTCTCTAGCCATGCAACCCTACCACCACCGATTTGTACAGGCCGTGGAAATTTACCTTCGGCCAGATACCGATAGACAGTACTTGTGCCCAGACCAACACGCAGACGCACCTCGCGAAGGCGAATCAAACGTTGCTTCGCCGGATTCTCAACGAATTGATCAGCCATCGCCAGACTCCTCCTGACAGCGTCCGGCACGAACCGGACATATAGCAATCTAGAGCACAATTCGGAGCGTGGCAAATGCCCCGTCGGGAATGAAATTGCACAATTTCAGAGTCGTGTCTCGCAGGCATCGTCCCCCCAGTTCCCAGAGTTCCCACCCCTTCGGCGACGAAGTGAAGCCTCGCTTTGACGGGGGATATGAAACCGAATCCTTCCGATTTTATCGCTAGCCAACCAGCGTGATCAGTGAAATCCGTGCGACAGAGCGCCCAAACCGAAGACGCTCCGCTGCCCCGACACTCTCGCGAAAATGATTGAACCGCCACCGGGCCCTCGCCCACTGACTCCGCGGGCAGGACAAGTTCAGCCGATTCCCCTGCGTACCCAGAACTTCCATTGCGTTCCCGGTACTGGAGTGGCCTAAAAGTGGCACTATTCTGGAAGCCAAAGAAAAAGTCCTCACAAGCGGTGCTGTAAGGCCTTGATTTCTTTGGTCGGGGCGAGAGGATTTGAACCTCCTACCACCTGCACCCCATTCAATAATTCCACTTACCAGTACGCATCGAAAAATCCTTCGTGCATACCCGTTCTCGTCATCAATGCCCAATGAGCGATGGCAACGCATCCATAGAACGATCCTGATTTCTCAACGTACACTGACAACTATGCAGCGAACGCTTGCGGTACAGCCGACGCCGTTGACGCAGTTTTCTCCTGCTCGTTGCCGCAGTACCTTCCCCAGTCCTCCGTCATCAGCCGCCGATGCTCAAGCTGGTCGCGACGCCGGTAAGCCGCCACTGTCTGCGAAACGATGACGTGAGCCAAGGCTTCTTCCGCTAGCGAATCCGGGTATTCCGTGCATTCGGCCACCCAGTCGCGGAACGTTGACCGGAAACCCATGCACGGCTGGAGAATCCGTACGATCATCGCGGTGTCGATGCCGCGCACCCGGACGTCGCCGATCACAGGACATGCGTACGTGATGAGTGTGTTGCGCCACTGCTGCACATGCTTGCCATTTCGCCAGTGAGGTTCCTGCGCACGGATAAACGCTTCGGCTGCCTCACGGAATGTCAGGTTGGCATCCGACGAGATATCGAGCAACTGTCTACGCTGTTGCTCACGCCGCGCGAGGATAGGATCAATCAGGTCCCTCACCATGTCACGGTATTCGGCGGCGAGTTTGCGCGCCTCGCCAAGCGAGACACGTGAAAGCGATCAGAGGCCCATCTCCCGCACGCGCCCGCCAAGCTTGAACCGGAACGCCCACGAACGCGCGCCACTGTCCGCGATCTGCATGTAGAGATCGCCGCCGTCAGAGTAATGGCCCGAGGTCACCTCCTTCGCGACCCGCAATGCGCTGAGCCGCTGCAACTGTCGTCCTGCCATGTTGCCCTCCATTCCTACCCACAAAACCCATTCCGCTACCCATACTTCGTGCGGAAATTGTGCGGGACGGTGCGGAATGGCGCAAGCACGCCGTTACCCACAAATCACGCAAAATCAATTGGTTACGGGTGTTCCGGGAGACTGTGGGACTGCGCGGGAAGCCCTTCCGGGCGGAAGGCAGCCGGAGTCGAACCGACCTGAGAACGTCTGACGTCCTCAACTGGGTTTGAAGCCCAGCCGCACCACCGGATACGAATGCCTTCCTTCGGTGATTGAACTACGCGTTACTCGATCAGCAGATCGAGCCAACGACTATCCGTGCGCATCAGGTGCAGGCCACGGTGGAAGCGAGTATACCCAACCCGGTCGAAGAATTCCAAAAGCTGGATCGCGCGCTTGCGTCCCAATCCGGTGGCATCACGAAAAGGCGCGGCGCCTACCGTGCCCGCGTTTTTCTGTGCTTCGGTCGCCGCGATGGCAGCCAGTTCGCGAATCATTTCCGGGTGATAAAAGAGGTCATGCACGACCTGAAAAAGCTCGCCTTGGCGCGCGAGTTTGCGCATCAATTGACGCACACGCTCCTCGGGCACACCATGCGCGCTCGCCAGATCACGCACCCACGGCGGATCGAAGCGCCCTGCCTTGACCGCCGGCAGCAGCGCTGCCGCGAGCGCCCGGTCGGCGTCGTCGAGCGTCATGGTGTGGTGAGGCAAATGCAGCCATGGCCCGCGCTTGACCACCGCACCGCGCGCCGCCGCTTCGTCGACCAGCGCGCGCCACAGCGCATCGTCCACCAAAGGCGCAGCGATTCGCCGCAAGCGCGACACGTCCGGGCCCAGTTCGTCCGGCGAGCGCTCGTGATATTGCGTCAGCGTCGATATCAGCCGGTTGTCCAACGCCTGCCATGAAGCATCGGCGACCAGCAACGCATCGTGGCGAGGCAATTCGACCACGCGAGTGCTGGACGGCAACGCGAGCGCAGCCCCCGGCATGCCCGTCAGCCTTTCCAGCAACGCGCGCGACAAACCGTGCGGCGCCCTCGCGAACATCGCGTCGAGCGCGCCGGTGTCGAGCATTGTCTGGATCGCATCGAGCCACGCGAGCCGCTCGGCCGAGCGCCGTTTGCGCGACGGCGCGAATGCATCGAGCACATGCCCACCGCCCACGGTTCGATCGGCCTGCGCATTGCGCACGACGAATCGGTCACCCGCCACCGCGCACACGGGCCGCTCGAACACGAGTTGCACACGAGCGCGCTGACCGGCGCCGAGTGTTTCGCCTTCGAGCAATGCGACATGCGCAACCTGATGTTGTGTGCCCAAATGCACATGCAGCGGCGCCCAATGCTCGAGCGTGAGCGGCGCATCGGCGAGCAGCGTCAGCATCACGTCGAGCCGCTCCGACGCTTGCGACAGACGCGGATCGACGATCCAGTCGCCGCGATCGATCGCACTCTTTTCGATGCCCGCCAGATTCAACGCACAGCGCTCGCCGGCACGCCCGGTCTCGGCCGGCCGATTCTGCGCATGAATGCTGCGCACCCGCACCGCCTGATTCTTCGGCGCCAGCAACATCGTCTCGCCGACCGTCACGCTGCCGGCGACCACGGTCCCGGTGGCGATGGTGCCTTGCCCCGCGAGTGTGAAGACCCGGTCGACGGCAAGCCGGAACAGGCCGTCGGCGCGCTTCATATGCCACGCCTCGGCGGCCGCGTGCAGATGCGCTTTCAACGCGGCCACGCCGGCATCGTCAGCGCGCGTCGCGCAGGTCTCGAACACGGGCGCATCCTTCAGCACGCCGCCGCTCACCAACGCAGCGAGTTCATCGCGCACTTCCCGCAGCCGCTGCGCATCCACGCGATCCACCTTGGTCAACGCAATCGCGCCGCACTGAATGCCGAGCAGTTCCACGATCGCCAGATGCTCGCGCGTTTGCGGCATCACACCGTCGTCGGCGGCAATCACGAGGAGCGCGAAATCGATGCCGCTCGCGCCCGCGGTCATCGTATGCACGAGCTTTTCGTGGCCCGGCACGTCGATCAGGCCGAGCACGTCGCCGTTCTGGAGCGGCACGTACGCGTAACCCAGTTCGATCGAAATGCCGCGCGCTTTTTCTTCCTTCAGCCGGTCCGTATCGACGCCCGACAACGCCTTTACCAGGCTCGTCTTGCCGTGGTCGATGTGCCCCGCCGTGCCGACGATCATGCCTTCACGCCCTTCAGGTGTTCGGTCAACTGCGCGATCAGTTGCGCTTCATCGGCGGCTTCGAGGCAGCGCAGATCGAGGCGCAGCGCATCGTCCGCGATCCGGCCGATCACCGGCCGCGCCATCTCGCGCAGCAGCTTTTCCACCGCCAACAGATGACGTCCGCCGCGTTTGCCGCCGGCCACCCTGACGGCGAGGCCGTAGCTCGGCAGCACATCGACCGGCAACGCGCCGCTGCCGATCTGGCTGAACATCGGCTCCGCGAGCACCGCATAGCGTTCGCCGAGCGCGCGCTGTAAAGCCGGCTGCACACGCTCGGCGGCGAGCCGGATGTCGTCGGCGCCACGCGTAAGCAGGCGCAGCGTGGTCAGCCGATCCAGCAGTTTTTCGGGCGTGCGATACAACTGCAGCACCGGCTCCAGCGCCGCGAGCGTCAGCTTGCCGACACGCAGCGCGCGCTTGAGCGGATGCTTCTTGATCTTCGCGATCAGATCGCGCCGCCCCACGATCAAGCCCGCTTGCGGGCCGCCAAGCAGCTTGTCGCCGCTGAACGTGACGAGGTCCGCGCCGGCTTCGACGGTTTCGCGCACGGTCGGCTCGCGCGGCAAGCCCCATTGGCTCAGATCGACCAGCGTGCCGCTGCCGAGGTCCACGGCGACCGCGAGGCCGCGCTCATGCGCAAGCGGCGCGATTTCGTCGAGGCCGGCTTCCTTGGTGAAGCCGGTGATCGCATAGTTGCTCGCGTGGACCTTCATCAGCAGCGCGGTTTGCGGACCGATGGCTTCGGCGTAGTCCTTCAGATGCGTGCGATTGGTCGTGCCGACCTCGCGCAGTCTGGCGCCCGCGCGGCTCATGATGTCAGGAATGCGAAACGCGCCGCCGATCTCCACCAGCTCACCGCGCGACACGACCACTTCTTTCTTCGACGCCAGCGCAGACAGCGTCAGCAGCACTGCGGCGGCGTTGTTGTTGACCACGGTGGCCGCTTCGGCACCGGTCAGTTCGCAGATGAGTTCGTCAATGAGGTCGTCTCGATCGCCGCGCTTGCCGGTGGCGAGATCGAACTCGAGGTTGGCGGGCTGCGTGAGCGCCTTCATCACGGCCTGCACCGCCTCGTCGGGCAGTAGCGCGCGGCCGAGGTTGGTGTGCAGCACCGTGCCGGTCAGATTGAACACGCTGCGCAAGCGCGACGCGTTGCGCTTGCGCAGCGCGACTTCGACCGCGGCGTGCAGCCGGGCGATGTCGAGCGCGCTGACGGATGCATCGCCCGCCTGCGCGCTGGCGCGCCACGCGTCGAGCGCGGCGCGCACAGCGCCCAGCACCTGCGTACGACCATAGTCGCCGATCAGCGCCGCGAATTCCGCCGACGCCATGACCTTCTCCACCGACGGCACGCGCGCCATCAGCGCGCGCAATTCCGAGCCGCTCACATCGCTCACGAAGCAATCCCTTTGAAGTGGTGTCCGGCCGATTCTAGTCGGACCCGGACTCGCTGGCGGGCTCATCCGCGTCGCCAGCCTGCTCCGGCCACAACCACGGATGCGGCGACGCGCGCCGGTAACCCTCCGCCCCCATCAGCAGATCCAGCGTGAGGCTGGCGAGATCGTCCGCGAACGGCTCGAAATCGTAATCCTTCGACTGAATGCCGATCTTCCGGTAAGTATGGCATTCGTCGCACGACTCCGCCTTTAATACGGCGTTTTTCGATTCGGCTTCCCGCGTCGCTTCGTCAGCGTCCGGCGAGCCGACCACGTGATAGGCGATGCCCTTGGTCGAATCGCAGTTCGAGCATTTCGAGCGCACCATGTGCCACTCGGTCGAACACAAACCGCATTGCAGGTAACGGTAGTTGTCGTACACGCCGCCCACCCGCACGATGCTCGCCACCGGGTGCGAGCCGCACACGGGACACAGCCCGAGCGTTTCGATGTACGGCACTTCGCGCTTGTCGATGTCGGCGGCGAGATCGGTCCAGACTACCTGCAGCGCGGCCATGATGAACGGCGCGCTGGCGGGATCGACTTCGTCGAAGCGCTGCGCGAAGATCGCATCGGCCTGAGCGTCGAGCGTGGCGGTGTCGAGCGTGCGCAAGCGCGCGATCAATTCCACGAGCGGCGGCGTGAGCGGTCCGGCGGCTTCGAGCTTGTCGAGCAACTGGCTCAGCACCGCGCGCCACGCGGGATCGCGGACGCCGGAGAGCGCGGGGATCAGCGGCATCGAATGCTGCTGCGCACTCGCGATCAACTCGGGGCTCGGCGGCTGCGCCTTGAAGCCCGCGATCACCGCCTGCTGCGCGTCGGCCAGCACGGCCATCAGGCGCAGGTAACCGGCGATCGGATTGTTGAGACCCGCGAGCTGGCGCAGGCGCGCGGCGCGCGGCGCAAACACCGCGAGGCGTTCCGGCATGCGGATGCGCGGAATCGCCGTGTGATCGAGCGCCTCGATGTCGCCCGCTTCCAGAATGCGTTGAACCACTATATCGACCTCTAAAAACTGAAGAGCCGCCGCGCTTCGTCGAACAAAGGCGGCGGCTCGGTGTGCAGGACGCTGAAACGCGCGGCCTTATTTGCCGATGATTTCCTTGAACCAGTTCGGGTGATGCTTGCGCGCCCAGCCGTACGTGACCGTACCGCGCGTCATCGCGCCGATCGAGCCCTTCACCCACAACGCCGCATAAATATGCACGACGATACCGACGATCAGCACGAACGCGGTAGCCGCATGCACCAGCGCCGCGAGCCGGATGACCCCGATCGGGAAATAGAACGAGAAGTAGCGCCGCCAGATCACGATGCCGCTCGCGAGCAACAGCACAAGGCAAACCACCATCGTGAAGAACAGCAGCTTCTGACCGGCGTTGTACTTGCCGATCGCGGGGAGCTTTTCCTCACGATTGTTGAGCACGTCGTCGATCTGCCTCATCCACTGGATGTCGGCCTGGTCGAGATAGTTGTGATGCCAGAAGCGCAACGCAAGAATCAGGAACGACACGAACATCACGCAGCCGACGAACGGATGCAGAATCCGCGTCCATTGCCCGCCGCCGAAGACCGCATAGAGCCACGCCATCGCCGGATGAAACATAGCGAGGCCGGAAAGCGCCAGCAACACGAACGTGATCGCGGTGATCCAGTGATTCGTGCGCTCGTTCGGCGTATAGCGCACGATCAGGCTATGGCCCTTCACGTCCTTCAGCCCGGTATGCTCAGGGTGCTTCATTGGATGCCTCCCTCGAACGGCGTGCTTCGTCGGCTTCGCGTTGTGCTACGGCTTCGTCTTCCGCCGTCACCTCGTTCGGACCGACACGCGTGTAATGGAAGAAGCCGGCCATGGCCGCGAACGCAATACCCGCCAGCGCCAGCGGTTTCGCGAGACCCTTCCACAGCGAGACCATCACGCTGATCTTAGGATTCTCCGGCAGACCGTGATACAGACCCGGCCGGTCGGCATGGTGCAGCACATACATCACGTGCGTGCCGCCCACTCCGGCGGGATCGTACAGACCGGCGTTCTGGAAACCCCGCTCCTTCAGATCCACGATCCGGTCCGCGGCCTGCTGGTGCATGTCCTCCTTGGTGCCGAACATGATCGCGCCGGTTGGGCAGGTCTTCACGCACGCCGGCTCCTGGCCGACCGCGACGCGATCCGAACACAGCGTGCACTTGTACGCGCGATGGTCCTTCTTCGAAATGCGCGGCACGTTGAACGGGCAACCGGTTATGCAATAGCCGCAGCCGATGCAGTTTTCCTCGTGGAAATCCACGATGCCGTTCGTGTACTGCACGATCGCGCCAGGCGCCGGACAGGCCTTCAGACAGCCCGGATCGTCGCAGTGCATGCAGCCGTCCTTGCGGATCAGCCACTCCAGATCGCCTTGCTGATTCTCGTACTCGGAGAACCGCATGACGGTCCACGAATGCTCGGTTAGATCGGCCGGGTTGTCGTAGACGCCGACGTTCACGCCGACTTCGTCGCGCAGATCGTTCCATTCCATGCAGGCGGTCTGACACGCCTTGCAGCCAATGCACTTCGACACGTCGATGAGCTTGGCGACGGTGCCCGTGGCCGGCTCACGCGCTTGCGGCGTGGGCACGGTCGTGGCGGACACGCGTCTGATATCCAGTGATTGCAGTGCCATCTCTTTTCCTTATGCCTTTTCGACCTTGACGAGAAACGACTTGAATTCCGGTGTTTGCGAATTCCCATCGCCCACCGAGGGCGTCAGCGTATTGACGAGATAACCCGGATGCGTGAGGCCCTTGAAGCCCCAGTGCAGCGGCAATCCGACGGTCTGGACTTTCTTGCCTTCGATCGTCAGCGTTTTGATCCGCTTGGTGACGAGCGCGACCGCAATCACGTGGCCGCGATTGGACGAGACCTTGATGCGATCGCCTGCCACCACGCCGACTTCCTTGGCCAGATCCTCGCCGATCTCCACGAACTGCTGCGGCTGAATAATCGCATTCAGGTGCGCGTGCTTGGTCCAGTAGTGGAAATGCTCGGTCAGACGATAGGTGGTCGCCGTATGCGGGAAGTTTTCGTGGGTGCCGAATGCCGCCCGATCGTTCGGGAACACGCGCGCCGCCGGATTGCTGACGACCGCCTTGTTCTCCGGATGCAGCGGGTTGTAGCCGAGCGGCGTTTCGAACGGCTCGTAGTGCTCGGGGAACGGTCCTTCGACCAGACCGTCACGCGAGAAGAAGCGCGCGACACCCTCCGGATTCATGATGAACGGATTCATGCCGTTTTCAGGCGGCTCGTCGGCCTTGAAGTCCGGAATATCGGCACCCGACCACGTCTTGCCGTTCCACGCAATCAGCTTGCGCGTCGGATCGAACGGCTTGCCGCTCACGTCGCACGACGCACGGTTGTACAGAATCCGCCGGTTCGCGGGCCACGCCCACGCCCAGTTCAGCGTATTGCCGATGCCGGTCGGGTCGGAGTTGTCGCGGCGGCCCATTTGGTTGCCCGCCTGAGTCCACGATCCGCAGAAGATCCAGCAACCGCTCGCGGTACTGCCGTCGTCGCGCAACTGTGCGAAGCTCGCCAGCTGCTCGCCCTTCTTCGCGAGCACCTTGGTTTTGTCGGTCGGGTCGGTGACGTCAGCGAGCGCCTTACCGTTGTACTCCATCGCGATCTCTTCGGGCGTCGGGTTTTCCGGATTGGCATATGGCCAGCTCATCTTGACAATCGGATCGGGATACTTGCCGCCGTCCTTTCGATAAGCGTCGCGGATGCGCAGCCACAGCCCCGACATGATCTCGAGGTCGCTCTTCGATTCGCCCGGGCCGTCCGAGCCCTGCCAGTGCCACTGCAGCACACGGCTCGAGCTGACCAGCGAGCCGCGCTCTTCCGCGAAACAGGTGGTCGGCAGACGGAATACCTCGGTCTGGATCGACGCCGTATCGACGTCGTTGAACTCGCCGAAATTCTTCCAGAACTCCGAGGTCTCGGTAGCGAGCGGGTCCATGATGACGAGCCACTTCAGCTTGGCCAGACTCGCGCCGATCTTCGCCTTGTTCGGCGCAGCGGCGAGCGGGTTGAAGCCCTGCGCGATGTAGCCGGTCATCTTGCCTTGACTCATCAGCTCGAAGACCTGCAGCATGTCGTATGACTTGTCGAGCTTGGGCAGATAGTCGAAGCCGAAGTTGTTCTCGGCCGTCGCGTTATCGCCCCACCAGGACTTCATGAAGCTCACATGAAACGCGCGATAGTTGCGCCAGTAGCTCAACTGGTTCGGCCGCAGCGGCTGCGTGGCGCGCTTCGTGATGTACGCGTCGAAGTCCTGCTCCGCTTCCATCGGCAACGTCATGTAGCCGGGCAGCAGGTTCGACATCAGGCCGAGGTCGGTCAGCCCCTGGATGTTCGAGTGACCGCGCAGCGCATTCATGCCGCCGCCCGCAATGCCGATGTTGCCGAGCAGCAGTTGCACCATCGCGCCGGTTCGGATGATCTGCGAGCCGACCGAGTGATGCGTCCAGCCGAGCGCGTACAACACCGTGCCGGCGCGTCCGGGGACCGCCGTCGATGCCAGCATCTCGCACACGTGCAGGAACTTCTCCTTCGGCGTGCCGCAGATTTTCTCGACCTGCTCGGGCGTATAGCGCGCGTAGTGCTGCTTCATCAGCTGATAGACGCAGCGCGGGTTCTGCAGCGTCGGATCGACCTTGGCGAAGCCGTCGTCGCCGCGCTCGTAGTCCCACGAACTCTTGTCGTAGCTGCGCTTCTCGGCGTTGTAGCCCGAATACAGACCGTCGGTAAACGAGAAATCCTCACGAACGATGAACGACATGTCCGTGTAGTTCTTCACGTACTCGTGCTGGATCTTGTCGTTGGTGAGCAGATAGTTGATCACGCCGCCCAGGAATACGATGTCCGTGCCGGTCCGGAGCTGCGCGTAATAGTCCGCCACCGACGCCGTACGCGTAAAGCGCGGGTCGACCACGATCAATTTCGCCTTGCGATGCGCCTTGGCTTCCGTCACCCACTTGAAACCGCACGGGTGCGCCTCGGCCGCATTGCCGCCCATCACGAGAATCACATCCGCGTTCTTGATGTCGACCCAATGGTTCGTCATCGCTCCACGGCCAAACGTCGGGGCAAGACCTGCCACCGTCGGGCCGTGTCAGACACGTGCTTGATTGTCGAATCCGAGCATGCCAAGACTACGGATAGTCTTGTGCGTCAAATAGCCTACTTCATTGCTACCGGCGGATGCGGCCAGCATGCCGGTGGTCAGCCAGCGATTGACCTTCTTGCCGTCTTCGGTCGTCTCGACGAAGTTGGCGTCGCGATCTTCCTTCATCAGCTTCGCGATGCGGTCGAGCGCGTCTTTCCACGAAATACGCTGCCATTCCTTAGCGCCGGCCGCGCGGTACTCGGGATACTTCAGACGGCTTTCGCTATGAATGAAGTCGATCAGGCTCGCGCCCTTCGGACACAGCGTGCCGCGATTGACCGGATGATCGGGATCGCCTTCGATGTGGATGATGCTGGACTTCGCATTCTTGGCGTTGTCGCCCAGTCCGTACATCAGGATGCCGCAGCCTACCGAGCAATACGGGCAGGTGTTGCGGGTTTCGGTTGTGCGCGACAATTTGTACTGGCGGACTTCCGCCAGCGCGGGTGCCGGCGAGAAGCCCATCAGGGCGAGACTCGATCCGGCTAGCGTGGTGGCAGAAACTTTCAGGAATTGTCGCCGGGACATCTGGGTCATTTAATGGCCTCGGCACTTGGGGATACTGAAACGATTATAGGGCGCGATATGACGTCGTGCAGCCAGACTTGCACGCTTGGGCACCAGGGCAAATATGAACTTTCATAGCCGGTTTTTAATAAACCGCGGGCATCATTCGTGCTGCATAGATTGCGCTACACCAACTTTTAACTTGGTAAAAGGCGCTCCTATGACTCGCCGCTCTCTGCACCATGTCCGCCCGGACAATTTTCACACGCCCGCGCGAGTATTCGTCTCGGCGCGCGTCGCGTCGCTCGTGCTGGGCGCCGTGATGCTCGTCGCGAGTCCGTACGGCAGCGCGCAGATTCCGCAAGGCGGTGGCTCCGAGCAGCAGGAAAATCGCACGTCCGCGATGGGGGCGACGCCCGATCCGGCGGCCTCGATGGTCCACGAGTCGAACAAACCGCAAGCGAAGGACGCCGGGTCGGCCCCCTCGCGCGGCAAAACGGGGGAAGACCACAAAGCCAACGGTGCGGGGGGTTTTGACAACGGCTTGTACGGCACCGGCGCAGGCAGCAATAAATGACATTGACGCGGCTCCATTTGCCGCACTTTTTTGTGCAACAATTTTTTGCCTCCCCTGCGCTTTGACTCTATTTATTGTGAGATAAGGCATCCCGCGATAGCGCGAAGCTCGTGGCGCTCTGCCGCGCCTTCCCGCTCGAGCCGTGTGCGCGAAGCACGTCTGGGCAGCGCTGCCGGCGAACAACCCGCATAATTGCGGTCATCCGCAGCCAGAGACTCGCGCCACATGACCGACACCCACGCCCAAACCAGCCCATCGCCGCGCCTCACCAGCCTGTCGCACGGTGGCGGCTGCGGCTGCAAAATTGCGCCCGGCCTACTCGCCGATCTGCTCAAGCGCAGCGCGCCCCTGCCGTTTTTCCCCGACCTGCTGGTCGGCAACGACACCGCCGACGACGCCGCCGTCTACAAGCTCAACGACGAGCAGGCGATCGTCGCCACCACCGACTTCTTCATGCCGATCGTCGACGACCCGTTCGACTTCGGCCGCATCGCCGCCACCAACGCGCTATCCGACGTCTACGCGATGGGCGGCAAGCCGCTCATGGCGTTGGCCATCGTCGGCATGCCGATCAACGTGCTGCCGCACGACGTCATCGCGGCCGTGCTGAAGGGGGGCGAGTCCGTCTGCGCCGAAGCCGGCATTCCGCTTGCGGGCGGCCATTCGATCGATTCGGTCGAGCCGATCTACGGCCTCGTCGCGATCGGCGTGGTCGATCCGAAGCGCGTCAAGCGCAATGCAGGCGCTCAGGCGGGCGACGTGCTGATTCTCGGCAAGCCGCTCGGCGTCGGCATCCTGTCGGCGGCGCTGAAGAAAGACCGGCTCGACGCTGCCGGCTACGCCGCGATGATCGGCGCAACGACCAAGCTCAATCGTCCGGGCGCGGAACTGGCGCGGCTGGACGGTGTGCATGCGCTCACGGACATCACCGGGTTCGGCCTGCTCGGGCACACGCTGGAACTGGCGCGCGGCTCCAATCTCACCGCCCGCGTGCGCTATGCGGATCTGCCCTGGCTGCCGGAGGTGGTCGGCCTCGCGCAGGCAGGCATCGTTACCGGCGCCTCGGGGCGCAACTGGGACGCCTACGGCAAGGACATCGTCCTGCCCACCACGTTGCCGTCGACGGCGCGTGCGCTGCTAACCGACCCGCAAACCTCGGGGGGCCTGCTGGTCTCGTGTGCACCCGAATCCGCCGACGAAGTGCTCGCGCTGTTCCATGCCGACGGTTTCGGCGACGCGCGCGTGATCGGCGAAATGGTGGATGGAGAAAGGCGCGTGGAAGTCGTTTGAAACGTTTGAGGCGCTGCTTAGCGAGCTTGTTTGACGCCTGCGCTCCGCGCACCGGCGCACGCCACAGACCGGCACGAGAACCCACGGGAACCGCCCCGCACGCCAACAGCTTCGCGCATACGCAGGCCCGTCCTGGCGGCGCATGCGATAATTTCACCCTTTCGCCGCCCCGTTTCGTCCGTACCCCTTGAAAAACCTTCTCGTCAGCCTCGAAAAAGCAGATGATTTCGATGAAATCATCGATGTACGCACGCCTCTCGAGTTCGCGGAAGACCATATTCCCGGCGCGCTCAACGCGCCTGTGCTGAGCAACGAAGAGCGGGTACTGGTCGGCACGACGTACAAGCAGGTGTCGGCGTTCGAAGGCACGCGCATCGGCGCGGCGCTGGTCGCACGCAACATCGCCCATCACCTGGAAACGACCTTCGCCGACCGGCCGCGCAACTGGCGGCCGCTGATCTATTGCTGGCGCGGCGGCAAGCGCTCGGGCTCGGTTACGACGCTGTTCAACATGATCGGCTGGCCCGCGCGCCAACTGGACGGCGGCTACAAGAGCTATCGGCGCTTCACGCTCGACACGCTCGACACCCTGCCGAAAACCTTTTCCTACATCGCGCTGGTCGGCCCCACCGGCAGCGGCAAGACGCGCCTGCTCGCGGCGCTGAGCCAGGCGGGTGCGCAGACGCTCGATCTCGAAGCGCTGGCCGCGCATCGCGGCTCGCTGCTCGGCGCATGGGCGGGCGTGCCGCAGCCGTCGCAGAAGCGTTTCGATACGCTGCTCGTGAGCGCGCTGCGCGAGTTCGATCCGGGGCGGCCGGTGTTCGTCGAAGCGGAAAGCCGGCGCATCGGTTCGGTCGCGTTGCCGCTCGCGTTGCTGGAAACGTTTCACCAGGGTGCGTGCGTCGAGGTGCTGTCGAGCCGCGAAGATCGCGCCGAGTTCCTGCTGCACGATTACGCCCATCTGTTCGACGACCCCGCTGCGCTGAAAGCGCAATTGCAACGGCTGATCGGTTTGCATAGTCGTGAACGGGTGACGGGCTGGCAGCAGCTCGTCGACGCCGATCAGCGCGCCGAACTCGCGCACGAACTGATCGAGCGGCATTACGATCCGGCGTACGCGCGCAGCAGCCATCAGCATTTCGTCCAGTTGCCGCACGCGTTGCCATTGACTTTCCGCCCCAACGACGCCGACGTCGTCGACCAGGCGAAAGCGTTATTGGCGCGGCTCGACAGCCGCGCGCTTGCCTCTGTGATCTGATCAAAAACCACGCTGAGACCACTCATGCAATCAACCCTTAGACAACCTCGTATCGCGCTCGGCTGGATCGTCTTCCTGCTGATCGCCGTCGTCGGCCTCTTCTACGTGAAGTGGTTCCCGTACTACAACCGCGCATTCGTCGCCGCGAGCCAGCACTCGATCGGCAAATCGATCCTGATGGGCACCTCGGCGAGTGCGCCGGACGCATCGTGGCAGGCCGCGATCGATTACGCGTTCGCGTACGGCAAGGCCATCTGGCAAGCGATGGTGCTCGGCCTTCTGCTCGGCTCGGCAGTGCAGGCGCTGATTCCGCCGCAATGGGTCGCGCGTGCGCTCGGCCGGACCGATTTCAGCAGTGTGGTGAAGGGCGGCCTGATGTCGTTGCCGGGCATGATGTGCACCTGCTGCGCGGCGCCGGTCGTTGCCGGTTTGCGCGCGCGCCAGGCGGCGCCGGGCGCGGCGATCGCTTTCTGGCTCGGCAACACCGCGCTGAATCCGGCCACGCTGATCTTCATGGGCTTCGTGCTCGGATGGCAGTGGATGGGCTTGCGGCTCGCGCTCGCCATCGTCATGGTGTTCGGCCTCGGCTATCTGGTGAACCGCATGGTCACGCCGAAAGAAGCCGAAGCGTCGCGCGAAGCTCTCTCGCAACTGATCACCGCCGACGACCCCGGCACCGCGTTCACACGCTGGATAAAAATCCTCGGCAGCATGACGCTGCGCCTCGTGCCCGAATACATCGTGCTGGTGCTGATTCTCGGCGCGGCGCGCGCGTGGCTGTTTCCGCACATCGGCCCGCACATCGACAACAGCCTGCTGTGGATCGTCGCGTTGTCGATCGCCGGCACCTTGTTCGTGATCCCGACTGCCGGCGAAGTGCCGATCATCCAGGCGATGCTGTCGTTCGGCATGGCCGCCGGTCCCGCTGGCGCATTGCTGCTGACGCTGCCGCTGATCAGCGTGCCGTCGATGGCCATGCTGGGCCGCTCGTTTCCGCGGCGCGTGCTCACCGTGGTCGCCGTGGCAGTGGTCGCATGCGGCGTGGTGAGCGGCTTGCTTGCGATTGCTTTGGGCTTCTGAATTTCCGCCTCTTTTCCGTATCTCCATCTCCAGCGTATGAAACGAATCGCCGCATTCACGCTGACAAGCTGGTCCGCTGCCGGCTTGCTGTATCTCGGACAGCACTCGGTGGCGCTGATCGCGATCAGCGGCGTCGTTGCGCTAGCCGGCTTCGATCTGCTGCGCCCCTGACGGCAAGCCGCGTTCCGGTCGACCTGAACGCGGCTTGGCGCGAGGCGGCTCGCCTTCTTTCCAGCGCAACCCTTTCCCTTTCGGCGCAGACGCTCAGCTCTGCGCCAGCATCGCTTCGCGCGCCGCATCCCGCGCGCCTTCCTGACGCATCCGCGTGATCAGCCCCAGTGCGCAGAACAGCGTAATCAACACGTGCAACACGCCGAGTGCGACCACCGAGAGAATCGAGCCGGTCGCGCCGAGCAGGTATTGCCCGAGAATCGGTGTCGTACCCGCGAACACCATGCCGCAGATTTGATAGGAAAGCGAAATACCCGTGTAACGCACCTGCACCGGAAACGACTTCGCCAAAATGCCGGCCATCGCCGCGTAGTACAGCGAGTGCGGAATCGACGCGAGCGCCATGCCGAACATCGCGAGTTTCGTCGAGCCGGTTGCGATCAGCGAAAACATTAGCGGCAGCGCGATGATTTCCGGCACCAGCATGTAAATCACCGCTTTTTTCAGGTCCATTTTCGTCGCGAGCAAGGCGCCGAACGGTTGCACGATGAGCTGCACGACGATCGCGCCGGTGATCACCGTGAGAAATTGCGTGCGGTCAAAACCGATGCTCGTCACGGCCCAAGACAATGCGAACGTCGTCTTGAAGTAAGTCGCCGACAAGCCGATCACGCACGCGCCCACGCCCATCGCGACCAGCCCCTTATGATCGCGCAGCACTTCGGCGATCGGCAGCTTCGCGACCTTCTTGCGGTCCTTCAATTGCTGCATCGCCGGCGATTCGTCGACGCTCATCCGGATGAACATCCCGACCATCACCAGCAGCGCGGAGAACAGGAACGGCACGCGCCAGCCCCACGTCATGAACTGGTGGTCGGGCAGCATCGAGGTCAGCAGGAACGCCACGGTTGCGAGCAGATTGCCGGCGGGCGAGCCTTGCTGTGCGAAGGCCGAGTAGAGAATTTCCTTGCCCTTCGGCGCGTGCTCGGACGACAGCACCACTGCGCCGCCCCACTCGCCGCCCATCGCTATGCCCTGCATCAGACGCAGCACAATCAACAACGCGGGCGCGAGCAAACCGATCTGATTGTAGGTCGGCAAAAGACCCATGCCGGTCGTGCAGCAGCCCATCAGCATCAACGTGATGATCAGCGTTTTCTTGCGGCCCACTTTGTCGCCGAGGTGGCCGAAGATGATCCCGCCGATAGGCCGCGCCAGAAAACCGACCCAGAAAGTGGCGAACGCGGCGAGCGTGCCGGCCAGCGCCGAGGTGGTCGGAAAGAAAATCTTGCCGAGCACGAGTGCCGCCGCCGTGCTGTACGCGTAAAAGTCATACCACTCGATCGTCGTCCCGACGAATGATGCGATACCCGCCTTGCGGGCATTCCGGTGTTGCGTTTCGAGCGTGAGCGCCATCGGGGTGCGTCTCCATGTTGAGTCGAATGCAGCGGATGGACCTCGCGTCCTGTCCGCGTCGCCGTTCGGTTAACGAACTTTATTTCCGTCAACGAACAGGAGCCGGACTATAGGGATCGTCGGCGATATGCGTCAATCAAGGGATTACCCTGCGACAACTGCGGGCAACGCGGCCAGCGGCTAGGTGTATACCCCGGTCCCTATTGCCATGACGTTATCGAAATGCCGATAATGTTCTCATGGATGTGAAAACTGCAGTACGCGTCTTCGACGTGATAAACCTCTTTGCCGAAGTGCGGCAACCCATGATCTACAGCGAGATCTCGCGTCGAACCGAGATCCCGTTGTCGAGTTGCCACGCGCTTTTGCAAACCATGGTGGCCAAGGGCTACCTGTATGCGCCGGGCGTGAAAGCCGGCTATTACCCCACCCAGCGGCTGCTGCACGTCGCCCGCGACATCTGCAGCGAAGACCCGCTGACGCTGTTGTTCCAGCCGCTGCTCAGCTCGCTGCGCGACGCCACGGGCGAGACCGCGGCGCTCGCCACGCTGGCCGGCAACCGCGTCGTCTATCTCGAGGTGATGGAGTCGCGCCAGAAGATTCGCTACAGCGACGAGCCCGGCGGTTTCATGTACGTGCATGCGAGTGCGGCGGGCAAGGCGCTGCTCGGCGCGCTGTCGGTGGAGGCGCGCCGCAAGCTGCTCGACAGTTGCGAGCCGTTGACCGCATCGACCGACGGCTCGGTGATCGATCGCAAGACGCTCGAAGCCGAAGTCGAGCAAGGCGTGACGAACGGCTGGCATCGCTCGACGGGTGAAAACGTCGAAGACGTCGCCGGTCTCGCACGCGGCTTCCTGATTCACGGCGAAGCGTTCGCGCTGGTGATCGGCGGCCCGAAGGCACGGTTGCTCAAAAACGAACAGCGCGCGATCGAAGCGCTGCTCGACATCTACGGCCAGATCCCGCCAGAACTCCTGGCGTGACGGCGCGCCGCCACGCTTCGTTCGATATCCGAACGGTGCTGTGCGCAGGCCAGCTCAGAAGGATTTGCAATGCGCTGGAAGAACAGGCCGGAAGGCTCGAACTGGGGTGACTTCGGAGACGACGACCAACTCGGCAGGCCGAATCTGATCGGTACGGAACAGGTATTGAGGGGCGCGCGCGAAATCCGCGCGGGTCTGAGCTTCTGTCTGTCGTTGCCGCTCGACTTTCCCGGCGACAACAAACTGAACGTGCGCCGCCACCCGCCCGTCTTGCGGCCCACGGTCAGGGACGGCCTGCCCTACGTGAACTTTCCGTTCGCGCGCAACGAACCCGGCGCCACCGACGTCGTCAGCGACGACCAGGTACTGTTGAGCCTGCAATATTCGACGCAATGGGATTCGCTCGCGCACGTGGGCGCGCGCTTCGACGCAGACGGCGACGGCGTGCCCGAGAGCGTCTACTACAACGGTTATCGCGCGCATACCGATGTCGTCGGGCCGATCGAGTATCGCGCCGACGACGGCTTCGCGCCGCACGCATGCGGCGGCGAACACAGTCACGCCGACGTGCTTGGCATCGAAAACCTGGCGGTCAAAGGCATGCAGGGCCGCGGCGTGCTGGTCGATCTGGTCGCGCATTACGCTCGCGAGCATCGCACGGTCGGCTACGACGACCTGATGTTCGCGATCGACGCCGACGGCGTGCAGATCGAACGCGGCGACATGCTCGTGCTGCGCACCGGTTTCGCGGAAATGGTGCTGGAAATGAATCGTCATCCTGACGAAGCCGTACTCGACAGTCACTGCTGCGCGCTCGACGGCCGCGACGAACGCCTGCTGCAATGGCTCACCGATTCGGGCATTGCCGCGCTCGCCGCCGACAACTACGCGGTCGAACGCTATCCGGCGCGCCCGCCCGCGACGCCGGGCGAGCATCCGCTGATGCCGCTGCATCACCATTGCCTGTTCAAACTCGGCCTGCCGCTCGGCGAACTCTGGTACTTGCGCGATCTCGCCGCCTGGCTTCGGGCAAACGGCCGCTCGCATTTCATGCTGACCGCGCCGCCGCTGCGCCTGCCTGGCGCGATGGGTTCGCCCGTCACGCCGATCGCGACCGTCTGAGCTTTCTCTCTTTCCCTTTCTGAATCTGAAACATGGCCAAAGAACGAGTGTTGATTACCGGCGGCGCCGCCGGCATCGGAGCGGCATGCGCGGCACGCTGCAAGGCGGATGGTTATGACGTGGTCGTGATCGACCGTGTGGGCGATGGACTGATCGCCGATCTGTCGGACCCGCAGGCGACTGCACAGGCACTTGAACGCGCACTCGAAGGCGGGCCGATCACGCGCCTCGTCAATAACGTCGGTGTCGTGGTGCCGGCGAACGCCGCGGAGCAATCGCTCGAAGAACTCGAACGCGCGTGGGCGCTCAATGTGCGCTGCTCGCTGCAATGCATGCAGGCGCTGTTGCCCGGCATGAAAGCCGCGGGCTTTGGGCGCATCGTCAATATGTCGTCGCGTGCGGCGCTCGGCAAGGAATTGCGCACCGCCTATTCGGCGACGAAAGCCGCGTTGCTCGGCATGACGCGTGTGTGGGCGCTGGAACTCGGCGCGTTCGGCGTGACCGCTAACGCGATCGGCCCCGGTCCGATCCGCACCGAACTGTTCGACCGCGCGAATCCGCCGGATGCGCCGCGCACGCGCGCGATCATCGACAGCGTGCCGGTCAAGCGCGTCGGCACGCCGGACGACGTCGCGCATGCCGCCTCGTATCTGCTCGATGCGCGCAGCGGTTTCGTCACGGGCCAGGTGCTGTACGTGTGCGGCGGGATGACCGTCGGCGTCGCGGGAGTCTGAGCATGTGCGCTCATGAGACGCGGCGTGCAGGCATTGTCGGCGGCGGCAGCATTGGCATTGCATTCGCGGTGGTGTTCGCGCGCGCCGGCTGGCGGGTGCGTCTGTTCGATCCGGCAGCGCAGCGGCGCGAACTTGCGCCGGCGGAAATCCTGCAACGGCTCGAAGCGTTGACGCGCTTCGGCCTGCTCGATGAAGCGGCGAACGTGGTCGCCGCTCGCGTCGAGATCGTCGCGACGCTCGACGCCGCAGCAGCACAGGCCGACCTCGTGCAGGAATGTGCGCCCGAGCGCGAGGAGATCAAGCGCGAACTGTTCGCGCAGCTCGATCGCGCCGCGCCCGCGCATGCGATTCTCGCGAGCGCCTCGTCGTTTCTCGCAGCGTCGCGCTTTATCGACGCGACGTTGCCGGGCCGCGGCCGCTGCCTCGTCGCGCATCCGGGCAATCCGCCCTATCTGATTCCGGTCGTCGAAATCGTGCCCGCGCCGTTCACCGATGACAACGCCGTCACACGCGCCATCGATCTGTTCACCGACGCCGGCCTCAAGCCGGTACGCGTCGCGAAGGAAGTGGAAGGCTTCGTCTTCAACCGGCTGCAAGGCGCGCTCTTGCGCGAAGCGTACTGCCTCGTGCGCGATGGCGTCGCGTCGGTAGACGACATCGACACGGTCGTGCGGGAAGCGCTGGGTTTGCGCTGGTCGGTGATCGGTCCGTTCGAAACCGCCGACCTGAACACGCGCGGCGGCATCGCCTCGCACGCGCAGAAGATGGGCCCCTCGTATGCCCGCATGGGCGCCGAGCGCGGCCAGCACGATCCGTGGACTCCTGAACTCGTCGCGGATGTGGCCGCGGCGCGCCGCAGCGCGTTGCCGCTCGACCAATGGGAAGCGCGCGTCGCATGGCGCGATCGCGCGCTGATGAAGCTGGCCCAGTATCGCAAGGAATCCGTATCGAATGATTCATAGCCCGCGGCCGTTATATCCCGCCGTAATCTCCGCGTGACCCGATAACTACTATTCGACCAAAGCTAGAGACAGTCCCATGCAGAAAATCACCGCCTTCTTCACCGAGCTGATGCGCAAGTATCTGCCCGACCCGTTCGTGTTCGCCATCGGCCTCACGCTACTCACGATGCTTCTCGCCGTGCTCGTTCAGGGCCAGGCGGTCACGGCGCTCACCCTGAGTTGGGGCAAGGGCTTCTGGGCGTTGCTCGCGTTCACCACGCAGATGGCGGTGATTCTTGCGATGGGATATGTGCTCGCCACCGCGCCGCTGACCGAACGTTTCCTCGACCGGCTCGTCGCGCGGGTTCATGATCCACGCATGGCGGTGATCGTCGCGACGCTGGTTGGCGGCATCGGCAGCTATCTGAACTGGGGCTTCGGTCTCGTGATCGGCGGCATCGTCGCGCGCAAACTCGCGATGAGCATCAAGGGCGTGCACTATCCGCTGATCATCGCGTCCGCCTACAGCGGCTTCACGATGTATGGTCTGGGTCTGTCGGCGAGCATTCCCGTACTGATCTCTACCAAGGGGCATCCGATGGAAGCGCAGATGGGCGTGATTCCGCTCGCGGAAACGATCTTCTCGCCGACCATGCTGCTCACGAGCCTCGTCGTCATCATTACGCTGCCGCTGCTCAACGCGTGGCTGCATCCGAAGCCGGGCCAGCCGGTCACGGAAATCGACCCGGCGCTGTACGAAACCCCGAAAGCCGCGACGCCCGCCGTCGATATCGACGAAAGCAACACGATTGCCAACCGCCTGAACAACAGCCGCCTGCTGAGCTTTCTGATCGGCGCGATCGGCGTGATTTACGTGGTGCTGTATTTCCACGGCGGCGGCTCGATGGACCTGAACCTGATCAACTTCATCATTCTGTTTCTCGGCATCATCCTGCTCGGCACGCCGATTCGCTATGTGGAGAAGCTCAACGAAGGCATTCGCACGATCAGCGGCATCATTCTGCAATACCCCTTCTACGCGGGGATCATGGCGATCATGGCCTCATCGGGTCTCGTCAACACGTTCTCGCACTTCTTCGTGAACATCGCCACGCCCGCCACGCTGCCGTTCTGGGGCTTGGTCAGCTCGTTCTTCATCAACTTCTTCGCACCGTCGGGCGGCGGCCACTGGGTAATTCAGGGGCCGTTCATGATCGAGGCGGCCAAGTCGATCGGCGCATCGGTGGGACACACGGCGACCGCCGTCATGCTCGGCAACGCATGGAACGATCTGATCCAGCCCTTCTGGATTCTGCCGGCACTCGCGCTGTCGAAGCTGAAACTGAAGGACATCATGGGCTATACGGTCATCATGATGTTCTGGATCGGCATCGTGTACACGGTGGCGATTCTCGCCTGGGGTTGAGCAAGATTCCGGCCGCAATATGCGCGGCCTCATCGATGGAGAGAAGTTTCGAATGCTATATCTGGTTCATATGCAGGTTCAGATTCCCGCCGACGCCGACCGCGCGTTGACCGACCGTCTGAAGGCCGAGGAAAAGGCGTTCTCGCAGAAGTTGCAGCACGAGGGCAAATGGCGTCATCTGTGGCGGGTGGCCGGGCAGTACGCGAATTACAGCGTGTTCGACGTCGAGTCGAATGACGAACTGCATACGCTGCTCAGTTCCTTGCCGCTCTATCCGTACATGAGCGTGAACGTGACGCCGCTTGCGCAGCATCCGTCCGCGATTGCGCCGAACTGAAGCGGAGAGCCGATGCCCTACATCATCGAAACATTCGACAAGCCCGGCCATGCCGAAGTCCGCACGCGTGAGCGCGATACCCACCTCGCGTTTCTCGAGAAGAACAAGGCACTGCTGCTCGCGTGCGGCGCAAAGCTGAACGACGACGGCAGCGGCGCGGGCGGCGGTTTATATGTAGTCGATCTGGACACGCGCGAGGAAGCCGAACAGTTTATTGCGGCCGATCCGTTTTCTGCAGTCGGCCTGTTCGAGCGCGTGACGATCACGCGTTGGCGCAAGGCTTACTTCGACGGCGAGTGCTGTTTGTAGCCGACTCGATATCGGCTGTGTGATTGAACGGCTAACAGTGCTGGTACTGTTAGCCGTTTTTTCGGGCACGCGCTCGTGCAATGCTGCTCACTTCACCCACGCGTCCCGAATCGCAGCCAGCCACAACGTCACCGCATGCGCGCCCGGGTCCACGTGACCGAGCGCGCGCTCGCCGACATAACTCGAACGTCCTCGCCGTGGATGCATCGACGCCGTTTGCGCGGCACCGTCGGAGGCCGCATTGACTGCGGCCTGTAGCGCTGCACCGATCTCCGTCGCGCCTGCGAGCGCGGACCGCAACGCGTCGGCGGCCGGCTTCAGTGCATCGACCATCGTGCGATCGCCTGGCTTCGCGCCGCCCAGCTCCATCAATCCCTCGACGCCCGCGCCGAATGCCGCCGCCCATTGCGTCGCCGTCGCGCCGTCGGACTGTTCGAGCGCAGCAGCCGAACGCAACAGCATCACCGCGTACAGCGGCCCCGACGTGCCGCCGACTACGCGCCGCAGCGTCGCGGACATGCTGCGCAACACGGCGCCCGGCGTCGCTTCGGTGGGATAGGTGTCGAGTTCATGCAACACGGCGCGCGCGCCACGCGACAGACTGATGCCCAGATCGCCATCGCCGACGCGTTGATCCATCTCGGTCAGCGTCGGCTCGGCTTTCAGCAAGCACGCGCACACCGCTTCGATCACACGGCGCAGCGTCGCATCGTGCGCGAGCGTTGCGCCGCTCGCGCGCTCCGGCGTCTGCGGAGCCGGCCGCACCGAGACCTGTGCGACGCGGCCGCTCAACCCCGGCCATGCGCTCGTGCGCGCCACGGCATCGAGCCAGCCGAGCCGCTCGTCGTCCACGCGCAGCAGCGTCAACGAGACGCCGGCCATTTCCAGCGCGCTCAGGAACGTGCCCGCCCACGCGCGTTCCACCTTGATGCCGCGCTCCGCCAGATTGCGCAGCGCGGACCCCGCCACGACGTTCAATTCGCTCGACGGCGTGCCGCCGAGGTTGTTCACCAGCAGCGCCACGCGCTCGCCGGACTGCAACGCGAGATCGTTGGTGATTTTCGCCAGCAGTCTCGCGACGATCGCCTTGGCCGGCTCCATCGCGCCGCGTTCGACACCGGGTTCGCCATGAATGCCGAGACCCCATTCGATTTCGCCATCGGCCAGTTCGAACCCCGGCTTGCCCGCTGCGGGCACCGTGCACGGCGTGAGTGCGACGCCCATCGTGCCGAGCGACGCGGCCACCTGGCGCGCGATCCGCGCGACCTCCCCCAACGGACGGCCCGCTGCCGCCGCCGCGCCCGCGATCTTGTGAACCAGTACGGTCCCGGCAAGCCCGCGACGACCCGCATGGTCGCCGCTCGCCGTCAGCGCGACGTCGTCGGCGACGATCACCATCTCCGTCGGGATGCCTTCCGCGCGTGCGATCTCCGCGGCAAGGCCGAAGTTGAAGCGATCGCCCGTGTAGTTCTTCACGATCAGCAGCACACCGGCCGGGCCGGCCACCGCGCGTATCGCATCGAGCACGGCATCCGTGGACGGCGACGTGAACACTTCGCCCGCCACCGCCGCGCTCAGCATGCCGTGGCCCACATAGCCGCCGTGCGCGGGCTCGTGGCCCGAGCCGCCGCCCGAGATCAGTGCGACCTCGCCGCGCGCGGCGACGGCCTCGGCATCGGCGCGCACGACGATCGTGCTGCCTTGCAATAGCGAGAGATTGGGATTGAGCGCCGCGAGTCCGTCGAGCATATCGGGGACAACGGCGCAAACGTCATTGATGAGCTTCTTCATTGCGTCGGCTTCCTTTCAATCTGCCGGCACCGCGTGATGCACTGACGGCATTTTATTCAGTTGCGAAAACGGGAAGGAGAAGCCTCAACTGTACCGCGCATTGGCAAAGGCGATGCAATGCAGAGACCGTGAACGCGCAATAGCACTCGTGATGGAGTTCGGTGGCAAAACAAACGGGAGCAATGCAGAAGGGAGAAACTGACAGCACCGTAGACGAAAGCGGAACCGCTTTCGTCTACGTCACTGATGCGTTGGTAGGCTCGATTGGATTCGAACCAACGACCCCCACCATGTCAAGGTGGTGCTCTAACCAACTGAGCTACGAGCCTTTAGAGAGCGCGAATTATAGAGAGTCCGCGCGGACAGCACAAGCCCCTATCGTTATTTAGACCCACACGGAGCTACCGCTCAATTCGCCGGCGCCCATTCGGTGGCCGTATCCAGCGGATAAACCGGCCGCTTCACGTGCTCGAAGGCGAACAGCCCGTAATCGGAACTCGTCACGCCACGGCTATCGCACTCCACGAGCGCCGCGGCGATCGGCACGAAAACAGGCCGGCAGTACATGCGCGATTTGAGCAGCAGAAAGCGCGCTCGGCGCGGATCGATACCGACGCTCTCGAACACGCCAAGGTCCCATGGTTCGTGCGTGCGCTCGGTCACCACGAGCTTCACGATGCCGGTGTCGAGAACAGCGGCACGTCCCATGAAAGCACGCTGGCCGGTGTATGTCGGACCGCTGATCACGTATTCGCCGTCGGTCAGTGCACGCACCACGCCGGTCACGGCAAGCGGCGGGCGCGGCGTTAACGCGTCGCTCGCAACCTTATTGCCGATCGTCACGGTCACCGTACTGCCGACACCCGCCGACATCAACGCAGCGACCGCTTGTGGATCGCACAACGGCCCGCTGACGATGCCTTCGAGCTTCTGCTTCAACGCTTCTTCGAGCAGATCCATCGTGTCGCACGTGCCGCCCGACATGCAGTTGTCGCCGTGATCGAGCAACAGCACGGGTTTGTCGGCGCCCTGCGCGAGCGCGGCCGCTTGCGCGACCGACTCCGCGAGCGGCGCGCTGCGATAGACGAAATCTTCGCGCTCGTCCCAGATCTGCCGCGCGATGCGTTCCGCCACCGCTTCGGCCTCATCACGCGCGCCGTTACCCACCACGACGACGCTGATGCACGGCACGGCGATATCGGCCAGCGAAAAGCCGGACAATACCGACACCGCCAGCATGCCGTCGGCCTCAGCCGCACGCGCGGCATCCACCGCGCGTTTCATCGCACCTTCCGCGGTCGCGCTGCGCAGCGTGTGCGTGAGCAGCGGCGGCTGACGCCATGCAATCACCGGCTTCGTCTTGCCATGCACGAGATCGAACATCAGACGCGCCGCGTGCGCGCCTGTCTCGTACATATCGACGTGTGGATAGGTCTTGAAGCTGACGATCACATCCGCGTTGTCGATCATTTTCTGCGTGACGTTGCCATGCAGATCGAGTGCGACCGCGATCGGCGCATTGGGCAGCAATGCGCGCACGCGTTCGAGCAGATCGCCTTCGCCGTCGTTCGAATTCTCGGCGACCATCGCGCCGTGCAGGTCGAGCATCACCGCGTCGCAGCCGGCCGCCGCCGCGACGATCGCGTCGCATATCGCATCGTAAGCGGCGGCCTCGACCGGTCCGCTCGGATTCGCCGAAGCGGATATCGGTGTGACGATCTCCGCATGCTCGCGCGCGGCGGCGTCGATGAACGCGGCCATTGCGGTCTGCATGCCCTTGTTGTCGTTGAACGCGTCCGAGCCATAGCTCGGGCCGTTGCGGCCGAATGCGGCGAGCGGCGTCGCCACCGGCGAGAACGTGTTGGTCTCGTGATTCATCCGCGCGATGAGGATCTTCATGCGTTTGCGCTCCCGAGCTTCCACGCCGCATCCAGCATCGCCTGCAACAGCACGTTGCAACCGGCTTCGAGATGATCGGCGCGCGCGTCTTCGATTTCGTTGTGACTGATGCCGTCCTTGCATGGCACGAAAATCATCGCGGCAGGCGCGACGCGCGCCAGATAGACGGCATCATGGCCCGCGCCGCTGATCACGTCCATCGACGAAAAGCCGAGCGCGTCCGCGCCCTGCTTCACCGCGGCAACCAGATTCGCGGCGAACGGCTGCGGCGGGAAATGCACGACCTGTTCGACGTCGACAGCGATGCCCGCTTGTTCGCCCGCCGTCGAGCATGCGGCGCGCAAGGCGGTGTCCATCGCCGTGAGTGTCGCGTCGTCGGCGGCACGCAGATCGACTGTGAGCGTCACGCGGCCCGGAATGACGTTGCGTGAGTTCGGATGCACGTCGAGCCAGCCCACCGTGCCACGGCCGTGCGGCGCGTGATCGAGCGCGATGCGGTTGACCACGTGAATCAGATCGGCCGCGACGAGCAGCGCGTCGCGGCGCAGCTCCATCGGTGTCGGCCCCGCGTGCGCTTCCATGCCCTGCACCGTCACATCGTACCAGCGTTGACCGAGCGCGCCTTGCACGACACCGATGGTTTTATCGTGCGCTTCGAGCACCGGCCCCTGTTCGATATGCGCTTCGAAATACGCGCCGACGGTATGAGGTTTTTCGTTCTCACCGGCGTAGCCGATCGCCGCCAGCGCGTCGCGCACCGACACGCCCTCGCGATCGCGTTGCGCCAGCGCATGTTCCAGCGTGAACGCGCCGGCAAATACGCCCGAGCCCATCATCACCGGCACGAAGCGCGAGCCCTCCTCGTTGGTCCACACCGCGACTTCCAGCGGCGCGAGCGTCTGCACGTTGCCCTCGGCCAGCGTGCGCAGCACTTCGAGACCCGCGAGTACGCCGTAATTGCCGTCGAATTTGCCGCCCGTCGGTTGCGTGTCGATGTGGCTGCCGGTCATCACCGGCGGCAGGTCGTCGCGCAAACCCGCGCGGCGCGCGAAGATATTGCCGATCGCATCGATCCGCACGGTGCAGCCGATCTCTTTGGCCCACGCGATAAAAAGCTCGCGCCCCTGACGATCCAGCTCCGTCAACGCGAGCCGGCACACGCCGCCTTTCTCGGTGGCGCCGATTTGCGCGAGTTGCATGAGACTGTCCCACAGACGCGCACCATCGACTCGCATATCGGCAGGCGTCGCGACGGTTGTTGATTCATGAACTTGCATCGATGCTTCCTCGTATTGAAGACAGCGCCAGCGTCAAACGACGCCCACGCCGAGATAACGGTCCTTGATCGACTCGTCTGCGGAGAATGACGCGTTATCGCCCGAATAGACGATCACGCCCTGTTCGATGATGTAGTGGCGATCCGCGAGTTGCGTGCAGACTTCGAGGTTCTGCTCGACCAGAAGTATGGCCACGCCCGCTTCGCGGATCAGCTTGAGCTGCGCGACGATTTCCTCGACGATCACCGGCGCCAGTCCCTCCACCGGCTCGTCGAGCATCAGCAGACGCGGGTGATTCATCAGCGCGCGGCCAATCGCGAGCATCTGCTGTTCACCGCCGGACAGTTGTGCGCCACCGTTCGTGCGCCGTTCCTTCAGGCGGGGAAAGATGCGATAGATGTCGTCCAGTTGCCACGGCGAATCCTTGCGTGCGCCGAGCCGCAAGTTCTCTTCGACCGTGAGCAGACGGAAAATGCCGCGATGCTCGGGCACGAAGCACACGCCGCGCGAGGCGATCTTGTGCGGTGGCATCCCGCCGACCCGGGCGCCGTTGAACGTCACCTCGCCGCGTCGTGGCACGACCACGCCGGCAATCGCCTTGAGCGTGGTGGATTTGCCCGCGCCGTTGCGACCCAGCAGCGTGACCGTTTCACCGTCGCCGATCTGCAAGGACACGCCTTGCAGAATGTGGCTCTTGCCATAGAAGCCGTGAATCTGCTGCACGTCGAGAATCATGCGCGGCCTCCGGTGATCATATTGCCAAGATACGCGCTACGCACGCGCTCGTCGCCGCGAATGTCGTCCGGCCGCCCTTCAACCAGCACGCGGCCTTGCTGCATCACGGTAATCGTGTCGGAGATGTCCATCACGATGCCCATGTTGTGTTCGATCAGTACGACGGTGTAATCGTCGCGCAGGCCGCGAATCAGTTGCTTCATGTCGTCGAGGTCGTCGATGCCCATGCCCGAGGTCGGTTCGTCCAGAAAGATCGCCTTGGGCCGCGCCGCGAGCGCCATGCCGACTTCGAGCCGCCGCTGCTGACCGTGCGACAAAGCGGCCGCCGGGACTTCGCTCAAACGCTGCAACGCGAGCCGTTCGAGCACGCTGTCGACGGTGTCCGCATGCGCGAGTGCACCGTGCGGCGGCGTCCACGCATTCAGCGCACGCACCGCATCGACGCCTTGCGCGGCGAGGCGCAGGTTCTCGCGTACGCTCAGATTGGCAAACAGGCTCGTCACCTGAAACGATCGCGCGACGCCGCGGCGCACGCGCTTATGATCGGGTTCACGCGTGACGTCGTGGCCGTCAAAGACGATCTTGCCTTCGGTAATGGGAAGCGTGCCGGTCAATACGTGAAAGAGCGTGGTCTTGCCCGCGCCGTTTGGACCGATCACAGAATGCACGGTGCGCGGCATGATGCTCAGATTCACACCGGAGAGCGCGGTGAATTTGCCATAGCGTTTTACTATGCCGTTCGCTCGCAGAATGGCTTCGCTCATGCGGCCTCCTTGTTCGCGCCGTTGCCTGTGTTGTCCGCATCATGGTCCGCGCCGGTGGACGGCTTGCCGCGCAGTGCGTGCCAAATGCGCTCGCCCAGCCCCCAGAGTCCGCGCTGCATGAACAGGCTGACCGCGATCAGTACGATGCCGAGCAGCAACAGCCAGCGCGGCCACAGCGTCGAAAGCCAGTCGGCGAACAGCACATAGAACGCCGCGCCCAGGACGGATGCGAACAGATTGCCGGTGCCGCCAATCACCGTCATCACGAGGATCATCTCGCTCGTGTGATAGTCGATGTTCGAGAGCGGCGCGATGCCGGTCATCAGTGCATGAAGCGCCCCTGCGAGTCCGGTGACTGCGCCTGAAATCACGAACGCCATCAGCTTGAAGCGCTTGACGTCGTAGCCCACCGCTGCCGCGCGCGCCTCGTTGTCGCGAATCGCAAGCAATGTGCGGCCGAATACCGAATGCGAAACGCGCATCAGCAGCCAGAACACCACGAGAAAGAGCACTGCAACGAAGCTGTAGTATTGCCACGGCGACGTCAACGGGACGAGCGCTTTGCCAAACAGGCTCAGCGCAGGGCGCGGAATATCGAGCAGGCCATTGTCGCCGCCCGTCAGATCGGGCGTGGTATAGGCTAGAAAATAGAATAGCTGGCCGAACGCGAGCGTCAACATCACGAAGTACGTACCGCGCTGGCGAATCGAGAACCAACCGACCATGGCCGCCGCCCCGGCGCCGATCACAGCCGACGCGAGCAGCGCGACGGACACCGGCAATGCGGTTTTGGTGAGCACCAGTCCCGCGCAATAGCTGCCGAGTCCGAAGAAGATGCCTTGCCCGAACGAAAGCAAGCCTGTGTGACCGAGCAGCAGATTGCAGCCGAGTGCGGCGAGCGCGAACACCAGCACTTCCGTGGCGAGCGAGCCGGAGCGCAGTGTGAGTGGCAAGACGCACACGACCAGCAGCGCAAGCAGAAGGAAACGATAGCGATGCAGCGTGTGCTTCATGCCCTGTGGCGTCGACGAAGAGTGAATGCTTTGCGCGGCGGGCTTCGATGTATCGGTCATGCCGCCCTCCCGAGCAAACCGTTCGGGCGCAGCAGCAGAACCGCGGCCATCGCGACGTAGATCATCAGCCGTGCACCTTCGGGCCATAAGGTGCTCATCACGCTTTGCACGATCCCCACCAGCAGACCGCCGACGAGCGCACCGAGAAAATTACCCATGCCGCCGACCACGACGACGACGAATGCAACGCCGAGCGCTTCGATACCCATAAACGGATCCACGCCGCGAATCGGGGCGGCCAGCACGCCCGCCAGTGCCGCGGTTGCCGCGCCGAGCGCGAACACGAGACTGAAAACGCGCAATACGTTGATGCCGAGCAGCGACACCATCTCGGTCGATTCGCTGCCCGCACGCACCGCGCTGCCTAGTCGCGTACCTTCCAGTACCCACCACAAGAGCGTGGCCAGCACGGCAGTGAAGCCAATCACGAACAGCCGGTACTTCGGGTAGACGAAGCTGCCCCAGATCACCACGCCGTTCAGAATGTCGGGCACCGCGACGTTATCGCCGAGCGGGCCCCAGATCAGGATCGCGCATTCCTGTACGACGAGTGCGAGGCCCACGGTCGCGAGAATATGAAACTCGTGCTGCTGCGCATAGACGTGCCGCAGAATCAGTTTCTCGACGACCCACGCAAGCGCGCCGACCGCGATCGGCACGACGACGAGTGCCGTCCAGAAGCTCATCGACCACTGCATCGCCTGATAGCAGAAGTAGGCGCCGAGCAGATAGAACGCGCCGTGCGCGAAATTCACGAAACGCAGCAGGCCGAATACGATCGATAAACCGACTGCGAGCAGGAAATACAGCATCCCCACTCCGATGCCGTTGACGATCTGTAGAAGATAAACGTTCATGGCGTCCGCCTGATGGGTGTGGCGAAGAGGTGTCGCAATGCCGGCTCGCGCTTGCGATGAACGTGCCGCGCTTGCGTGCGGCACGAGGGCATCACGACATCTTGCAGCCGGTCTTGTCGAGCGGCAGGAAGGACTGCCCGGAGTTCACGATGTCCGCGTAGTCGTCGGCGCTCTTCATCTTGCTCTTCGCCTTGCCCTTGAGCAGATAGTAGTTCTTCAGCACCTGATGATCGCCCGCGCGAACTTCTTCCGGACCGGTCAAACCGTCGTACTTCATGCCTTCGAGTGCGGCAACCACTTTCTTCGGATCGACAGTCCCCGCCTTGATGATGCCGTCGAGCAGGATCTTCGTGCAGATATACGAACCGGCAAGGCTGTAGTTTGGGTTCGACTTGAATGCGGCGTTGGCGCGTTTGACGAGATCGCGATTGAGCGGCGAATCGATGCCATGCCAATACTGTGCGCCAAAATAGACGCCATCGCACAGGTCCGCACCGAGCGATTCGAATTGCTCGAGACCGGACGCCCATGCCATCAGGATCGTGCAATTGTTTTTCATGCCGAAGCTCACGGCCTGGCGAAGCGTATCGGACGATTGCGAGCCGAAGTTCAGAATCAGCAGGACGTCGGGCTTCGCGGCAACGGCATTCGTCAGATAGCCGCTGAATTCCTTCTCATTGAGCGAGTGGTAGCTGTTGCCCACATGCTCGATGCCCTTCTCCTTGAAGATCGCCTTGGCTGCAGCCAACAAGCCGTCGCCGAAGACGTATTGCGGCGTGATGGTGTACCAGCGTTTTGCTTTCGGTAACGTCTGGATCAGCGGTCGCACGGTCTGCTCGATCGCGCCGTAAGTCGGCACCGACCAGCGGAACGTGGCGGCGTTGCAGTCCTTTCCGGTGATTTCGTCTGCGCCCGCGGTCGTGATGAAAATGCCGCCTGCCTTCTGCACTTCCTTGCCCATCGCCAATGCTTCGGATGACAAAATACCGCCCGCAAAGAAGCGGGCGTTCTTTTGCTGCGCGATTTCCTGCACGCGGCGCACCGCGGTAGCGGGCTTGCCCTCCGTGTCGAGCACCGTATATGCGAGCGGTTGACCAAGAACCTTGCCGTATTGCTCGATGGCCAGCTTCATGCCGAGGTCGGCATATTTTCCGTTCGCGGCGAACGGTCCCGACATCGGCACCGGACACGCGAACTGCACGGCGCCGGCCTGCGCGAACGCGCTACGCGCGACCAGCGAGCCGAACGTCCCCGGAACGGCCGACAACGCGGCCAGCTTCAACATATTTCGGCGATTCAAAATGACGCTCCTTGAAAGAGACACGCACTGACTGGCTACGAAACTGCACAAGCGATACGACCGACTGCTTGGGCTTGCTGGCCGCTTGAAGTTTTCCACCTCTTGGGCTTTGTTCTATTTATCATGATAAATAGGTTGGACCTGATCGTAGGTACAATAAATTCGAGTGTCAATAAGGCAATATTCCTGGCCGTATCCCACTGTCGCTCCTGACCGTGACGTAGCCGGCGGATCGAGCGGGAATCGTGCGGGACAAAACTGGGAGAATCGAATATGGCTACGGACCGAACCAAGGCTGGCGCCGCGATAGAGATCAAACAGCAGAAGCGCGGCGATCTGGTCGCGGAAGAAATCAAGCGGCTCATCACAGAGAAAGACCTGAAGCCGGGTGATCGCCTGCCGCGCGAGGTGGAGTTGCAGCAACTCTTTTCGGTAAGCAAGAGTACGATCCGCGAAGCGTTGAAGTCACTCGAGGTGCAAGGTCTGATCAAGGTGACCACCGGCCCGAGCGGCGGCGGCATGGTGGTGGAAGTGCCGCTCGATCGCACGCTGCAGCTTTTGCAGAACTATCTGTTCTTCAAGGACGTGTCGATCGACGACATCTACACCGTGCGCAAATTGCTGGAGCCGGAACTCGCGGCGGGCGCCGTTCCGCATCTGACCGAGCAGGACTTCGACGCACTCGAAGCTAGCATTGCGTGTTGCGATCGGCCCGCGTCTTCGCGTGGCGGTCAGGACATCGTGCGGCAACGTCAGGAAGACGTGAACTTTCATGACATTCTGGCAGCCGCGAACCCGAACCCGTTTCTGCGTTTCAGTTGCGAGTTGATCAATGAAATGATCCGGCAGCTCATCGAATTTCGTAACGACACGCCGCAGGCCGAGCATGAACGGTTCGGTCAGGCGAACGTCAAGATTCATAAAGCGATTACGAAAGCGGCACGTGAGCGCGACGTCGAGAAGGTGCGTGAGTTGATGGTGATCCACATGACCGAGGCGCCACGTTACGTGAAGCGGATGAAGGGAAAACTGCGGGGACGTCTGATTCTGGATTCGGAGATTCGTCGACGGGTGCGGGCGCGCGGTGTGGCACCGTCGGATGGAGGTGGGGAGAAGTGATGAGGTTGGTCGGCAACAGGTACTGGACTTTGGGACAGCTCGCGTTTGGCTTTGCGCAGAGGCGGACTGGGCACTGTTAGCGACTTTTCGCTCATTCTGCCATTACCGTTTCTAGCAGAAGGTCTCGTGGTGAAGCACGCGGCGCCAGGGGATCGGCCGAAATGCATCACCTGAATGAATTGAAAAGATACATGGAGGCTCCGGCGAGGCGAGCGCAATTCGTGCGAAAGCGTCTGCCAACCGGCGTTTCCGGTCGGGAGTCAGCGGGATCGACAACGAGGGCTCAACCTTTTCCGGGCCGCGCCGTTATTGCATCTGCACAGGCACAAACACCGGACCTTCATGGCACAACCTATTCCCTTTTCCCGCAACGCTGGTGCGACGCGCGCCCGGCATGCCAAGGCCATGCTGTTGCCGATCGCCCGGTCGATCGCCGACGATCTCGCATTGCGGGTACACCTCGCGCTCGACGCATTGCGCCGTGGCGTCGGCAGCAAAACCGATGCGCAGACGCTCACACAGATCATGCTGTTGACCAGCTTTTTGACGGAGTCCGGCTTCGGCTCGATTAGCGACGAGGCACTCGGCGCGGCGGACCGCGCTGTGTCGGCGGTGCTCGATATTGGCCGGGAGACCGGCGAGTGGCGATTGGACGACGCGGGGTTCGCGCTTTTTGCGCTGCTCGCCACGAATTATGACCGACAACTGCACAGTGCGCCTCTTTGGGCCATCACGGAGGCGAGTGAACGGCTCGATCGCTTTGTCGCTGGTGTGTCTGATCAAACGCCAGTGCGTAAGCGAGCTTAGTCGAGTTGGGAGGCGGTGAACTGCGAGGAACGGTTTGTCGGTAGATTTCTGGGAGTCCACCGGCGTAGGAAACTGGGGTAGCTCGATGATTAGCTCATGAGCAGGTGGGGTGCAAGTCCAGATGGGCAAGGCACCGGAGCGGCTGAAGTTCTCTGACTACGGGTTCAGGACGGCGTACATGCCGCGAACGGCCAGCGTTCAGTTCGCGGCCGGGATGAGACGGGTGGCCGCGAGGTGGCTGATGCGGCATGCGTTGCGGAGCGCGTTCGGGTGGCCTGCTACGGCGCGACATCTGCGCCCTTGACTCGGGACCTGCGCCGCGGTCAGTCCCGCGCCGTAAACGCAGAAACCCCACCTTTTTCGGGGTGGGGTTTCTGTTGCTGCTGGGGAGCCTGACGATTACCTACTTTCACACGGGCAATCCGCACTATCATCGGCGTGGAGT
>NZ_CADIKI010000037.1 GCF_902859935.1 Paraburkholderia fynbosensis | reverse complement strand
GTTCGCGGTCAGACCCAGGTCGGACAGTGTTGCAGCTTGAGTCGCGAGCGGGATCGACGTGTAGATGCCGCCGTAGTTGTAATGCTCATTGACGCCGAAGAACGGGATCGCAGCCGTGCTGGCAGCGGGGCGCGGATCGGCAGACTGCACCCAATTGTTGTTCTGCCAGACCCACCAGTTGTTGCTGGTGTTTTGCGCATACATTTTGCCGGCATACCAGAGCAGCAGCTTGACGTTTGCCGTCGACCCGACTGTCTGGCCCGCCAGATAGACCACGCCCTTCTTCACCGACCAGACTGCACCCGATGAATCGTTGAGCGAGGCGGAAGGCGGAATCGCGGCGCCACTGACCGACGTGCGGGGACGCGGATCGGCAGACTGCGCCCAATTATTGTTCTGCCAGACCCACCAGAGGTTGTTGACGTTCTCCTGATAAATATTGCCGGCATACCAGAGCAGCAGCGTGACTTTCATCGTGAATCCAGCTGCCGTACCCGCCCGGTAGACCACGCCATTCTTGACCGTCCAGACCGCACCCGATGAATCGTTGAGCGAGGTGGAAGGCGGAATCGCGGCGCCACTGACCGACGCCGGGTTCATGGCGACATTGACCACCGCCACCGGGTCGGAGGCAGCGTTCGCAACACTCGCTGCATCACTTCCATCGCCGCTTCCACCACCGCAGGCAGCCAAAATTGGTAGTACTAAATAGGCTGAATGATTACGTAAGATTTGAAGTTTCATGAGAGCCAAAATTGAAGTGTAATGCACGGTCAACGAGTTGGTCACCCGGACCGGACTTTTTGCTACCGGACGCCGCTTTCCACTTCGTCGGCGTCGTCGCTGTTTTCACCGCTTTCCTCATCGATCCATCGCCGCGCCCATTCGAGCGCATATTGCTGTGCTGTCTCGCAGTGTTGGAAGCTCGGACCGATTAGCCCCGAACGGGCGACTCGCCGTTCGGCCCGTACGATCTCGGCCCATCCGCGGAACTGGGCGTTTGCGAGCCGATCGGCGGCAACGTAGATGACATAGCGGTGCGGATCGGATCCGGTTTGCCCTTTCGACGCGAGGCCCATCAACGGCGAGGAAGTCCGATGAATTTGATGGGGTGTCACCGGGGTGCGGAATTCGACGCACTCAGGTATGGCATGCGCAGAATTTCGGGATTGCAGCGCGATTTTCCTGGACTGCCATGTGTCACGCGGTGTCTGCCAGGATGCCTGGTCTTTCCAGATCACCTGGCGTAGATCTTCAGACCGAGTCTGACGGTCACTGGTGCGCGAGGGGACATGGCGGTGTTCCAGCAACAGTTGCGAGCCGCAACGAAAGTTGCGTCCGGTGTTCGAAAGAAGCCGGCACATCTCCGCAAGGGCGCCGCTCGAACGCCACGTCTCGAAGCGGTGCCGGCACGTCGGCGCCGACGGATAGTGGCTCGGGAGCATAGACCAGGATTCGCCGGTCGTCAGTACCCACAGCACGGCATTGGCCACGACGCGAACCTGCGCGCGCGGCCGGCAACGCTGCCGTTGAGGAATGGGGGTGTCCGCCAGGAAGGGCGCGATCAGCAGCCACTCTTCGTCATTGATTTCGTTGAAATGCACGCTGTCCTCCACATACCCATTTCATTGCGCGGGCCCGGGTATCTCCGTTCGCGCTACCAGCCGCTCATCACCCACGTTGACGGGGACGACGGAGCAAGCAGTTCCTCGACACAATCCGATAGCTCGGCAGACTTCCTGAAACGAGCCATCGTTGAAATCGTGCAGATGTTGCCGTCTGAGGTCGCGTAGTGCGGTTCCAAGACGCCGGAGAGTCTCGGGATCGCTGTTCATCAGCGGCCAAGCTCTCAATAGATACGTCAGCGGCACGACGCTTCTCGTTTCGCACCACAGATGGAAGAGGTGTAAGCACATTGCGTTGATATGCTCGATCGAATCTTCTCTCTCAGACAGATGGGGAACCATGGCAACACTCAGATAAAGGACGATCGACGTGCATTCATCGTATGCGACCAGTTTTCGTGTTGCTGTCAGGAGATCAAGAAAATAAGGGGGATTCCATGCTGAATTTCCGGTAAGGGAATCCTTATGGGGGTAGTCGCACTCTTCGTAGTATTGTCGACTTGTTGAAGGGATCGCAGGCGAGAGCGCTTAACATAAGGATCACTAATTTATGCGTCAGTGCGATCCAGTCATGTAGCTGCGGTCGCCGACTACGACGCCGATCATTTCAAGGGTTACCACAGCTGAAAAGCCAGCGACGACGAAACCGGGAAAGCCGGCTCGCGCGCACGCCCAAAACGATATCGGTATAGAATCAAGACAACCCGGCAATGAGTATTTCCGCTAACAAGCCTCTCGGGCTATCTTGCAACTCTCTCTTTCATAGACTCTCGATGTCCCACAATAGACGCCGGCTTTCGGGTCGCGCTTCTTTTGGTCGGCGTAACCTGAGCAAGGCGATGCTGCGCCCAATGACGAGACAGGCGGTCTCCGATATCTCGCTCGTCAATCATCCTGCTCTTGCGGTCTGCCGCAGCGGAAGAGGGAACGCCCACCAGTTACATGAACTGGTCAGGGTCGTCTATCTGACGTACTACTTGCAATGCACAGGCTTCGGTGATGCGCCTCTCCACTTGTACCGGCGTGCGGAGGCTGGACCTAATCAAGCCGCTGACAGGGCGCAAGCTGAACCGCCCCGGATTTTGTGGAGGCTCCAACTCTTGAGAAAATGGAGCCATGAACAAGTCGAACAAATTTTCTGCTGAAGTCCGGGAACGTGCAGTGCGCATGGTTCAGGAGCAACGGGGCGGGTATCCGTCACAGTGGGCAGCGATCGAATCCATCGCCCCCAAGATCGGCTGCACGAGCCGGACATTGTTGGGGTGGGTCAAACGGGATGAAGTCGATAGCGGCGAGCGCGAGGGCGTGAGCACGTCGGAACGCGAACGTCTTAAAGCACTGGAGCGCGAGCTCAAGGAACTGCGCCGCGCCAACGAGATTCTGAAACTGGCGAGTGCGTTTTTCGCCCAGGCGGAGCTCGACCGCCGCCTGAAGTCCTGAAGGCCTTCATCGATCAGCATCGCGACACCTTCGGGGTCGAGCCGATCTGCAAGGTCGTGCGGATTGCCCCGTCGGGCCACCGGCGCCATGCTGCGCAGCTTCGCGATCCGTCGCGCCGCTGTGCTCGTGCTATACGCGATGAACGTCTGCGGCCCAAGATCCAGCGTGTCAGGCAAGCCAACATGCGTGTGTACGGAGCGGATAAAGTCTGGAAGCAGATGAACCGGGAGTGTATCGCGGTGGCTCGCTGCACGGTCGAACGGCTGATGAAGCAACTGGGTTTGCGTGGCGCAATGCGAGGCAAACGTGCTCGCACGACCGTTGCCGATGCGGCGGCCGCTCGCCCGCTGGATCGGGTCGACCGGCAGTTCAGGGCAGACCGGCCAAGCGAGCTTTGGGTTTCTGATTTCACCTATGTCTCGACGTGGCAGGGCTGGCTCTACGTGGCCTTCGTGATCGACGTGTTCGCCCGACGGATAGTCGGTTGGCGCGTCAGTTCGTCGATGACACAGATTTCGTTCTGCATGCACTTGAACAGGCACTTCATGCGCGGCGCCCAGGCGGCAATGGAACGTTGATACATCACTCCGACAGAGGCTCGCAAGGCATTAGCATTCACGATAGCGAGCGATTGGCCGAAGCGGGCATCGAGCCCTCGGTTGGTAGCCGTGGCGACAGTTACGACAACGCACTGGCCGAGACCATCAACGGTTTGTACAAGGCCGAACTGATTCATCGCCGCACCTGGAAAACACGGGAATCCGTCGAGTTGGCAACGCTGGAATGGGTGGCCTGGTTCAATCATCATCGATTGATGGAACCCCTCGGCTACATCTCGCCTGCTGAAGCTGAGGCAAACTACTATCGGCAACTTAAAACATCGGTCGCCGAACCGGCGTTAACTTAAACCAACCAGCCTCCACCAAATCCGGGGCGGTTCAGTGCGTGAACAATTCTTCATGCGATTGTCCTGCGGCTGTCATCCATCATACGAAAATTCGCTCTACTGTAGCAACTTACGCGATGGGTCGCGTAGCCGGAGCTATCACCATGAACCAATACTTTTCTACGACTGTGCTCGCCGCTTTGCTGCGCACCAGTTCCGCACTGCTGTTTGCTGAAGCAATCGCGAACGCCTCGACTCGGTGACGGAAAACATCCACCTTTTCCGAATCATGGCGACGCCCGCCCATCAGGCACGCGGCGTCAAGGATTGTCTACTGGCTTGCCCCGGTGGTGCCCGGCCTGGTGGTTTTATGCCTGACGCGATACTGGCGCGGCACGTCTGCGTCGCGCGATGGGAATTGTCGTGATCTCGCGACGACACCCGCGAGAGGCGCGATCCGTATTTGCTACAAGCGAATCCGCTCCACCGCGTCGAGGCTGGTCTCGTCGTGCCGCCAGTCATAGAGTTGGGCGGGGCTCTGTCGCGCTAAGGCCATCAGGTAAATTGATCGACCCAAATAGACGACCAGAATGGCTATGACGGGCAAGACGCCGCGTAAGACGTTGCCGCAGGGAATCACGAAGGTGCTGAAGCGACTGCATTACCCGGTGGACGTGATCCTGCTATGCGTGCGGTGGTATGTGGCCTGTTCGCTTAGCCTGCGTGATCTTTAGGAGATGACGGCCGAGCGCGCTTTCAGGTCGAGCATTAGAGCTTGCATCGCTGGGTGATCAAGCCCGTACCGTTGTTCGAGAAAGCCTTTCGCAAGCACAAACGGCCGGTTGGCAAGAGCTGGAGGATGGATGAAACCTACGGGTCTTGTCGCAACACGGCGTCCTCGTACGTTGGATCGCTTAGAACGCTTGGAAAATGAATGAAGACACTGGATCCGGCTGTGACTCATTTGCTCAAACGGTTGCACTGTCCGCTGGAAGTGTACCTGACCAGTGTTCGGTCGTGCGTCCCCTTTCCGCTAAGCTGCGTTAGTCTTCGCTATGCTTGGGCCGGCCCCCGCGAAAACCGGACACTGGGTAACACTACTACTATGAGGTAGTCTTCCGCCTATGTTTAAGCCTACAACTAACAAGATGGAACCCGTTGAGGTTCTGACCCAGCCGGAGCGGCGTCGACGCCGCTCGGTTGAAGAGAAACTGGCGATTGTGCGTGAAACCTTCGAACCCGGAGCCACCGTTTCTGGCGTAGCCCGTCGTCATCAGGTGAATGCGAACCAGGTGTTCGCGTGGCGCAAGCGCTATCGGGACGACAGCCTGTACGCAGTAAGTGCAGGTGAGCAGGTGGTGTCGGCATCGGACTTCGCCAAAGCCATGAAGCAGATTCGTGAACTGCAGCGACTGCTGGGCAAAAAGACAATGGAAGTGGAAATCCTCCGCGAAGCAGTGGAGTATGGTCGGGCAAAAAATTGCGCGACCACCATTGCCGCCGGGGGAGGTGACCAATGAAGCCGGTCTGTGAAGTCCCAGAGCTGTCGCGCTCGAATCTCGCACGCCGCCGCTCAATTCCACGAACTGGGAACATAGCTGCTACTTCGCGTAGCGATCACTCTGAGTCCAATGTCACTTGGACCGGACTGTGGGTCAGATGTTCGGCATTGACCGAATCATTTCGAAACCCGTTCTCTGACACCCGCGCCGATTGACGGCAACGCAGATGACGCCTGATCGGTACGCTATGCCATGAAGCGCGAACGCCTGACACACTCCCAGCGCAGAGAACAGACTCGAGAGTTCCTGTTCGAGGCTGCGCGGAGGATCTTCATTGAAAAGGGATTGGCCGCAACAAGCGTGGAGGAAATCGCTAAAGCGGCTGGCTATACGCGCGGCGCGTTCTATTCAAATTTCGGCGGCAAACTGGAACTGCTGATCGAGATACTGCGCCGCGATGGCGAAAGGGCGCTAGCGAAACTTGAGCGCATCACGAACGAGCGTGGCACGCCCGAGGAAATGAAGGAGCGCGCCGTCGCGCACTACAGCAGTTATTTTCTTGAGAACGATTGCTTTCCGCTTTGGGTCGAGGCCAAACTACTGGCGCTCCGAGACACCGGGTTTCAGCAGCGCATGAATGCCATCCGGCAGGAAAAGCTCGAACAGATTAGCGCGTACATCCGTAGGATTTCGGAGTGCGATGGCCGTTCGATCAGGCGCCAGACCGACGCTCTCGCGCTTGGCTTGATGAGCCTGTGCGATGGTGTGCAGTTATTTAGAATGGGCGATCCGCATTTGATGAGTGACAAGATGATGCAAACAGTGCTTACCGGATTCTTTTCATGTGGATTGTGGGCATCGCCGCACGAAATACCTTTGGCCGATCATCTGGCGGGCGTGCCCGACTGAGTCCAGGGACGTTGGAACGCCACCGCTTGGCGTTAGCGGCTCCTTCTGACCGTCGTAGGCGGTGACAGGGATACACAGCAAAGTGGCGTTGTCACATTAAGTGTTCGCGTCGCAGATTAGGCTTGGGCACGCGGGCTCGAGCTCTGCATTAGGCGCTGTTCAGGCGCATGGTGGCGCTGTGAGCAGGGCTTTAAGATGTTTGCGACTCTCGATAACCTGATGACGCTTGTAGCCTGCGCGCATGGCGAGCGATCAATTGGTTCTTGTAGCTGAGGCAGGCCAATCGGGGTAGGCGTTGAGCGCGACGCGCGTATGGGCGTGGCGCGCCGGCCCCGAGTACTGGTCGGTGTCCCAGCGTCACGCGAAACTGTCTGCTCGCCCGCACCGCAGCGCTCGATGTAGTGCTCGCGCACCAACCGGTGATCGACGCAACTGAAGTGCGCCGCAAATTTGTGTTTAATCGGCATGCTCGCGCTCTCCGCACAGGATATCCTGCTCCAGTCGTAGCTGCCGCTGGCTGCTGCGCACCATGTCTTCTTTTACGAACTGCCCAAAATCCTGGCGCGCTTGCACTTCGTCGTATTCGGCGTACTTAAGCTTGTTCATTTGGCGAGCCTTAACAAAAGTGCCGGACACCCTTTAGAAAGCGATACCCATGCCGCTAACCGCAAGCTTCTCCGGCGCAAGCCACGCCGCCAGCGCCGCGGATTTGCCGCCGAGCGCGCGCGTCATGGACCCGTCGAGCGAGACATCATGACGACACGCGTTTTCCCCTTGTCCCGAAAGCTCGTAAAAATACGTCCGTGCCGCGGCGTGTCCGCTCCTTGATTTCCCTATCGGTTGCCCGCTTCACAACTCCGAACAGGATGCGCGCGTGCAGATCACCTGCCCACAGGCTCACCAGGTCGTGGGCCGCCAGCTCCGGCGAGTCGACGATCAGTTCATTGCGCGCCGCGGCCTCGCTGATGATACCGGCTAGTACCGCCACAGTCCGCCCGGGCCCTGCATCGTAAAGGCGTGTCCTTAGCGGTAGGTCTTCGCTTCCGGTCGGCAGCGCGTGCGCCATGCCAGCAACATGGACATTGACGATGATCTTCAGGAATGCGGCGCCGATTGCAGACAGCCGTTCCCGTAAAGGTAAATTTTCGGAACTCGCGGGCGGCAGTACCCGGAGCATCCGGTCCGAAACGTCACTCACGACGGCCTCGAATAATGCTTCCTTGTCTGAGAAATGGCTGTAGACCGTCATCTTTGACACCCCCGCCTCTGCGGCGACGGCCTCCATGGTCACAGTGTCGTAGCGCTGCCCGGAGAACCGCCTCGTTGCCGCTTCCACGATGGACGTGTGCTTGGCGGCATCTTTCGGCCGACCGATGCGGCTCTCGGACGAACATTTATGCACGTAATATTTCCTCTTTGCATTTTATGTACTTTCCGGTCTACTATATCAGTTGCTGTACTTATGGGTATAGAAACACATGCGCACGCCAAAGACTACCAAAAAGATTCATCCGAAGTACAACTGCCGCGCACCGACAGCACAGGGGCGAGCCGCTCCGCTTGCGTCCCTGTCACTGGTCGTAGTTCTGGCATTCGAGACTATGCTCGCGGGTTGCACGGTCGGACCGAATTACGCCGCTCCGTCCGCGCCCAATGTGTCCAGGTTTACGGAGAAGCCAGTTCCCTCGCGCACTGTCTCCACCGACACGACCGCGGGCAACACGCAAACCCTCGTCGAGGGGCGTGACATCCAGGGTGACTGGTGGGCGCTGTTCCATTCGCCGCAGATCAACGCGCTGGTCGAGCGCGCGCTCAAGGCCAATCCCACGCTTGCTGCCGCTCAGGCGACGTTGCGCGAGGCGCGCGAGAATACGCGTGCGGAGCAGGGCAGTTTTTTCCCGCAGATCAGCGCGAGCACATCGGCCGAACGCGAGCGCACCATGCTGGTGAGCCCGGTGCCGCAGACATACAGCCTCATAAGCGGATCGCTCAGCGTGTCGTACACGCTCGATGCATTCGGCGGCATTCGCCGGCAAGTCGAGCAACTGAATGCCCAAGCCGAGTATGAGCGCTACGAACTGGAGGCGACCGAACTGACGCTGATCGCGAACGTCGTCAATGCGGCCATCAACGAGGCTTCGTTGCAGGCGCAGATTGATACGACGCACGAGATCATCCGCGCGTATACTGCCGCGCTCGACGTTACGCGACGCCGCTTCGACGCCGGTGGCGTAAGCCAGGTGGACGTGCTGCAGCAGCAGTCGCTGCTGGATGCGCAGATCGCCACGCTGCCCGGTTTGCAGAAGCAGCTCGAGCAGCAGCGCAATCAATTGGCGGTGTACCTGGGCGGCCTGCCGACCGACTACACCGGGTCTACGCTGGATCTCGCCGGCCTCGTGCTGCCAGAGGAACTGCCGGTGTCGCTGCCGTCGAGTCTGGTTGCGCAGCGCCCCGACATCCAGGCGTACGGCGCCTTGCTGCATTCGGCGACGGCGAACGTCGGCATCGCGGTGGCAAACATGTTGCCGCAGATTTCGCTGACCGGCAGTTATGGACGCGAGGGCAGCAACTACTCAAACCTTTTCAATCCCGCAGGCATTGTATGGAGCCTCGCGGCTAGCCTCACCCAGCCGGTCTTCGAGGGCGGCAAACTCAAGGCGGAGAAGCGCGCCGCCGATGCTGCGGTCGATGTCGCCGCCGCGCAATACAGCAGCACGGTCAACTCGGCGTTTCAGGACGTGGCCAATGCGCTCGTCGCCATTCATCGGGACGCCGAAACGCTTGCTGCGAACCTCGAGACGCAGAAAACGGCTGCTGCGAGCCTCAGGGTCGCTCAGGCGCAATACCGCGCGGGCGGCGGCACTTACCTCAATGTGCTGAGCGCCGAGCAATCCGATCAGAGCGCGCGCCTGAACCTGATTTCCTCTCAAGCCACTCGCTACACCGATACCGTCGCGCTCTTCCAGGCGCTGGGCGGTGGCTGGTGGCATCGAAGCGATGTCGATCCCAAAGTTGCGCAATGTTGCGGAGCATTTTAAATCATGACCACTGTTACCTCGCTTGAGGATACCGCCAATACCCCGCCTAAACGGCAGCGGCCGCCTAGAACCGTGCTTCGCCTGTTTCTGATGCTTCTGGTGGTGGGACTGCTTGCCGCCGCGCTGATTGGTTTCCACCTGTTCAAGGGACACATCCTGAAGCAGGTCACGACCGGCATCCAGTCACAACAGGCGACCGTGTCGACCACATCCGCTGTCTTCCAGCCGTGGCAGCCGACGCTCACGGCCGTCGGATCGCTGCGGGCGTCGACGGGTGCGGACCTTTCGCTGGAAACAAGCGGCGTGGTCGATGAAATCGACTTCGAGTCCGGCCGCGACGTCAAGCAAGGGACCGTGCTGCTCCGCCTGCGTCCGAACGACGATCCCGCCAAGCTCGCGCAACTGCAGGCCACTGCCGATCTGGACGAGATCACCTACAAGCGCGACCTGGAGCAACTTGCGGCGCAGGGCGTGGCGCAATCGACCGTGGATACAGATGTCGGCAACCTGAAGGCGGCGCACGCGCAAGTCGCGGCGCAACAGGCGCTGATGAGCGAGAAGGTCGTCCGCGCGCCGTTTTCGGGACGTCTGGGCGTGCGTCAGGTCGATGTGGGTCAATACCTGGCGGCCGGCACGACGGTTGTCACGTTGCAGGCACTCGACCCGATGTTGCTCGACTTCTATCTGCCGCAGCAGGTGCGTGGGCAGATCAGCGTCGGACAGACCGTATCGGTGAGCGTTGATGCGTATCCCGGCAAGACGTTCACCGGCACGGTGACGTCGATGAATTCGAAGGTCGACACCTCGAGCCGCATGCTGCAGATACGCGCGTCGTTTGCGAACCCCGACGGTGCGCTGCTGCCTGGCATGTTCGCCACCGCCAGCGTGGCGAGCGGCGCGGAGCAATCGCTCGTGACGATTCCGCAGACAGCGGTGACGTACAACCCATATGGCAGCCTCGTCTACGTGGTCCACGAGGGCAAGGACGCGCAGGGCAGGCCGCAGGCAAGTGTCCACCAGCAGTTCGTGACGACCGGCGCGACGCGCGGCGATCAGGCCAGCATCCTGAAGGGACTGAAGGCCGGCGACGTGGTGGTGACGGCGGGGCAACTCAAGCTGCACAACGACGCATTAGTGCAGATCGATAACAGCGTGAAGCTGCCCAACGACGCCGCGCCCGTCCCGCAAGATCACTGAACAGGACGGCTCATGAAATTTACCGACATCTTTATCCGCCGGCCTGTACTCGCGTGCGTGGTCAGCCTGATGATCCTTGTGCTCGGCTACAAGGCGTTCACCTCGCTGTCCGTTCTCGAGTACCCGAAAACCGAAAACGCCGTGGTGACCGTGACCACGACGTACTACGGTGCCGACCCGCAGACCGTGGAGGGTTTTGTCACCACGCCGCTGGAAAACGCCATCGCGCAGGCGAACGGGATCGATTACCTGTCGTCGAAGAGCATCGCCGGCACCAGCACGATCACCGCGAACCTCGTGCTCAACTTCGACCCTGACAAAGCGGTCACCGAGATCAACGCCAAGATCAACTCGGTGCTCAACCAGTTGCCGAGCGGCGTGCAGCAGCCGGCCATCACGGTCGCGATCGGACAGTCGCTGGACGCGTTGATTATCGGCTTTTCGAGCGATGAACTCACGCCCAACCAGATCACCGACTACCTCGTGCGCAACGTGCAGCCGCGTCTGCAGGCAGTGCAAGGCGTGCAGACGGCCGAACTGCTCGGACCGCAGTATTTTGCGCTGCGCGCGTGGCTCGATCCGCAGAAGCTCGCGGAGTACGGCCTTACCGCGACCGATGTCACCAACGCGCTTTCCTCGAACAACGTGATCGCAGGACTGGGAACCACCAAAGGGCAGATGGTGCAGTTCAACCTCACCGCATCGACGGATCTGCATTCGGCGCAGCAGTTCCGCGATCTCGTGATCAAGCAGGTCAATGGCGGCATCATCAGGCTGAAGGATGTGGCCAACGTCACGCTCGGCTCGGAAGACTATGAATCCGGCGTGTCGTATAACGGCCAGAAGGGCGTGTACGTGGGGATCCAGACGGTGCCGGGGGCGAGCCTGCTCGATGTGATCAAGGGCGTGAAGGCTGTGTTGCCCGACATTCAGAAGGCACTGCCGGCGGGGTTGCACGGCTCGGTCATCTACGACTCCACGGTATTCGTTGACAGTTCGATTCATGAGGTCAAGAACTCGTTGATCGAGACGGTGGTGATCGTCACGCTGGTGGTGTTTGCCTTCCTCGGCGCGCCGCGCTCCGTGCTGATTCCGGTCATCGCGATTCCGTTGTCACTGGTGGGCACCTTCGGCGTGATGCTCGCGCTAGGGTTCTCGATCAACCTGCTGACCTTGCTCGCGCTAGTACTGGCGATCGGGCTGGTGGTCGATGACGCGATCATTGTGGTCGAGAGCGTGAGCCTTCATCTCGAAAAGGGCATGCGGCCACGCGATGCCGCGATCAAGGCCGCGCGCGAGCTCGCCAGCCCGATCATCGCAATGACCATCGTCCTGATCGCCGTCTATGTGCCGATCGGTTTTCAAGGTGGACTGACCGGCGCATTATTCACCGAGTTCGCGTTCACGCTGGTTGGCGCGGTGACCATGTCCGCGGTCATTTCTCTGACGCTGTCGCCTATGATGTGCGGCCAGTTCTTGAAGCCGCACGATCAGGGCGGCCGTTTTGTCACGCGCATTGTCGAGACGATCGATCATGTTTTCGGTTCACTGCGGCGTGGCTATGAACGGCTGCTGCGCAACAGTTTGCGGACGGTCCCGGTGACGCTACTGTTCACGGGGCTGGTAATTGCCAGCATCTATTTCCTCTACACAAGTGCCGACAGCGAACTCGCACCGCAAGAGGATCAAGGGGTCGTCATTCTGCAGCCGACTTCCGCGCCGGACGCGACGCTGCAGCAAAAGGAGGCGTTCGGCCGTCAGGTCGCCGACATCATGGCCAAGGTCCCCGAGGCCGCGCAGACGTTCCAGGTTGAGAGCCCGTCGCAGTCGATTGCCGGTGTGACGTTCAAGCCGTGGGATCAGCGTCATCGCACTGCGACCGATATCCAGCGCGATCTGCAGAACCAGTTCAACAAGGTGGCAGGTCAGAAGGTCGTCGCGTTTCAGCCTCCTCCGCTGCCCGGTTCGCAAGGCTTGCCGATCCAGTTCGTGCTCAAGTCGACGCAGCCGCTGGATAGGCTGAATGTAGAGGCTCAGAAATTCCTTTCGGACGCAGCCGCCAGTGGGATGTTCCTATTTATCGATAGCGACCTCAAGGTCGACCAGCCGCAGAAAGTGTTCGATATCGACCGCGACAAGGCCTCACAACTCGGCTTGACGATGCAGCAGGTCGGCACGGCGCTGGGTGGTCTGTTGGGGGGCGGTTATACGAATTACTTCAGTCTCGATTCGCGCTCGTACCAGGTCATTGCCCAAGTGCAGCAGCGCTCGCGCCTGACGCTCGACCAGGTCATGAATTACCAGATCGCGACTGTGAATAACGTGCCCGTGCCGTTATCGTCGATCGCCCATGTGCGGACCGAAACTGTGCCTGAAACCATCAATCACTTCCAGCAGGTGAACTCGGCGACGATCTCAGGCGTGCCCGCGCTCGGCGTTTCGCAGGACGCCGCGCTCAGGTCGCTGCAGGCGCTTGCGGCGCGTACGCTGCCGGCGGACGTGTCGATCGACTATTCCGGCCCTTTGCGTCAACTCGTGCAGGAATCGAGCGGCTTTGTGGGCACCTTTGTTCTTGCGCTGATCATCATCTACCTGAGTCTCGCGGCGTTGTTCGAGAGCTTCCGCGACCCGTTGGTGATCCTTGTTTCGATCCCGATGTCGGTAGCGGGTGCGCTCGTGTTCATCAGCCTTGGGCTGGGAGGGGCGTCGCTGAATATCTACACGGAGGTCGGGCTGGTGACACTGATGGGGCTGATCAGCAAGCACGGCATTCTGATTGTGGAAGTCGCGAATGCGGCGCAGCACGAGGGCATGTCGAAACTCGAAGCCATCGTCCATGCGGCGGGGATCCGCTTGCGGCCGATCCTGATGACTACCGCGGCGATGGTGCTCGGCGTCGTGCCATTGATCCTGTCCTCAGGTGCGGGGGCAGCGTCGCGCTTCAACATGGGCTTGGTGATCGGCAGCGGGTTGGCGATAGGTACGTTGTTTACGCTGTTCGTGTTGCCGGCGGTTTATCTCACGCTCGCTGCTCGACACGCGCAGCAGATGACCGAGTCAAGGGCGCAGACGGCGGAGATGGTTTAGCCTCTGCTCGATCTCGGTGGTGAAGCGGCCGCTTATGAGACGCCTACCGCCCGATGCGAACGCATCTGGCGGGGGAGCGCTCACCGTCCACCAACACAAGGGTTTGTTTCTCGCTCATGCCGCGCAGGGCGATACACGTCAGCGCGTCCCGTCTTGAACGCAGGTAAGCGCGGTGCGAAGGCGCCATCGTAACGAAGGAGCCATGCAATGGAAGACGCCACGGGAGTGGCCGTTGTACCGACGGGCGCGACGTCGCCGGGGAGGGCGAGGCATTCTGGCGCGACATGGCCGGGGCATGCACGCGAAGCGGACTTGGGGTTCGACGTCTCTGTGGTGAGCAGGGGCCCGCCGTTAGTACTTTCGTTTATGGCGCAAGAAGGGTATTGGTCACCATTCCAAAAAAATCGAACCTTCCGGTCGATCGCCGACGTATCAGCCGATACTTGATCAGACATTCCTTATGGACCACCTCGAAACGCTGCGAACCTTTTGTACCGTCGTCGAAATGCAGAGCTTCACGCACGCCGCGAATGCGTTGGGCATCTCAAAGACAGTCGTCTCGCGCGCGATAACGGGGCTCGAAACCAGGCTCGGTGTGCGTCTTTTTCAGCGCACGACCCGACACCTCGCACTCACCGAATCCGGGGGGAGTTCTACGCCGGCTGCTCCCGCGTGGTTGCCGAACTGGACCAGCTCGAAGCCGGCACCGGCGAGCGCGCACGGGAGCCTGCGGGGGTACTGCGGCTCGTCGCCCACACCACCGCGGCGCTGATAGAACTGCCACCGCTGATCGCCGGGTTCCGTGTCCGGTATCCGGCCGTGCAGCTCGAGTTGACGCTGGCGGAGCGGCCAGTCGATCTGATCAAGGAAGCCTTCGATCTCGGCATCGTGCTGCCGTTCATGCTCACAAGCGAGCTCACGATAACCCGTTCGTTGTGCCGCCTGCCCCTCGCCGTGGTGGGCTCCGCCAGCTATCTGCAGGGGCGCCAGCTACCGCAAAGGCCCAACGATCTCGCTGCATTCCGCTTCGTCACAATGCTGGCATCGATCACCGAACCACAGTTACAGTTCCGGCGCGGTTAGGAAGAGATTGCCGTGTCACTGGAACACGACGTGTCGACCAACAGCGCCGCGTTGAACAAGGAACTGGTGATGAGCGGTGCTGGTCTCGGCGCGTTGCCTCTTACGATGATCGGCAACGAGCTGAACGATGGCCGGCTGATACAACTGCTGCCCGACTTCGAGCTCATGAGCGGGGACGCCGAACTCAGGCTCGCCTATCGGGACCGGAGCCTGATGACCGCGAAGGTCCGGGCGTTCATCGACTATGCGACGTCGTACTTCGACGCGCGCGCGGCTCAGGTGGGCCACGCACAGCAGCGGCCGAAGATGGTGGCCGCCAGCAGCGGCAGGCCGTCATGATTGCTGGATGCTCATGCGAACGGTCCCTGCTCTCGTCGTCTGCGAGCATTGTGACGGCGTGTACCGCCGCCGCGCGCCGGGCATGCGCGAGATGGCGCGCCGCGCGCAATGTTCGGCCGTCCTGTATCTCGCGAGCCAGCTTGATGTTGATCGGTGGCTGGTGCTAACCGTCGCCGCAGCCATCGTCTTCGTGATCGCCAATGTCTGCCCGGTGATTCGGATCTCCCTGCAGGGCCTGCACAGCGAGACGACGCTCTGGCAGTCCGCGGCAGTGCTGGCGCACGGCGCGGTTGCACCGATTGCGCTCGCCACTGCGGTGATGATCGTCGTGGCGCCGCTTCTCCAGATCGCGCTGCTCGGCTGGGTGCTGGCATTTGCCCGCGCCGGTTTGTCAGGTAGCGCCTCCCCGACAATCGCGGCCCGGAGTCTTTCATCCTTCGCGACGGCGCGAAGGATTTGTCGCGCAAGCCGACGTTGAAAGCTCCGGCCTGTTTTCCGGCTGCCGAGGACGTGGTAGTGTGCCTGACGTCGGAAACGCCGGAATCGTTGGCCTGACCGCCCACCGACAGCAACAACACGTCGAAGGGACCGTGCTGGCTTCGAACATGAATTCGCCTTGGGGCGTTCCGATCTCGTCGAGCAGCACTTCTTTGCGGGCACGATCCAGTCACAGGTGCGGCCTGGCTGCCAGGCAAACTGGTGTGTGCTCGCGCGAGCGAGATAACCGAACTGCTGCTGCGACACATCACGCATGCCTACCGCGATCGTATTGAGCACCGGTTTCCGGATATGGGTTTGACTGCTGTCCATCTCGGTGACGCGCTTTGTCTCAACGCACGTAAATGGCTGCCCGCCTTGTCGCGAGCGGGATCCGGCCAACTCCACCGCCGACAATGACAGTACGGATTGGGTGAGACATAACGGTTCCTGATCGAACGAGGTACGCCGGCCTCCGAATGGACGACCGATGTACACAATCAATGAGCCTGCGAGTACCCGCCGTCGAGCGCGTGCGCCATGGACCCGTCGAGCGAGCCATCATGACGGCTCGCGCTTTCCCGTTTTCCCGAAAGCTCGTAAAAATACGTCCGTACCGCGGCGTGCCCGCTTCTTGATTTCCCTATCGGTTGCCGGCTTCACAACTCCGAAGGCGATGCGCGCCTGCAGATCCCCTGCCCATAGGCTCATCAGATCTTGGGCGGCCAGCTCCGACGAGTCGACGATGAGTTCGTCGCGCGCCGCAGCCTCGCTTATGATGCCTGCCAGTACCGTCCGGGTGCGTCCCGGTCCTGCATTGTAAAAGCGTGTCTTTAACGATAGGTCGTCGTGCAACACGGTCGGCAGCGCGTGCGCCATGCCAGCAACGTGGATATTGACGATGATTCTCAGGAATGAGGCGCCTATTGTAGACAGCCGTTCCCGTAAGGGTAGATTTTCGGCACCCGTCGGCGGCAGTCCCCCGAGCATCCGGTCCGAAACATCATGCACGACCGCTTCGAATAACGCTTCCTTGTCCGAGAAATGGTTATAGACCGTCATCTTTGACACTCCCGCCTCTGCAGCGACGGCCTCCATGGTCACGGTGTCGTAGCGCTGGCTGACGAACAGCCTGGTTGCTGCTTCCACAATGGAGGTGTGCTTGGCGGCATCTTTCGGCCGACCGAGGCGGCTCTCGGACGAACATTTTTGCACGTAATATTTCCTCTTTGCAATTTATGTACTTTACAGTCTATTATATCAGTTGCTGTACTTATGGGTATAGAAAAATGTGTGCACGTCAAAGAGCACCAAAAACAGATCTTGTCGCAACAGGGCGTCCTGCTACGCTGGATCCCTTATTCCTCATCGACCGAATTATTTCGAAACAGATGGCGCCTGACGGGGTACGCTATGCCATGAAGCGCGAACGCTTAACACGACGTCCACTTGAAGGCCGCGCTGGCTAGAATGGGGGATGAAGAAGAACCCCTCGCCGTATCACGGCTTCCGGTTTCGAGCCGCAGTTATCAGTTGCTCGATACGCTGTTACCACCGTTTCAACCTGAGCCTGCGCGACGTCGAGGAGTTGCTGCTCGAGCGCGGCGTCGTGGCCAGCTACGAGTCGGTGCGCAACTGGTCCGACCGGTTCGGCAGCTCGGCTGTACCCTGTCGGCGCATGCCGAGACGAAAGATGATGTCTCGGAAGCGCTCCCTGACAGCGCTGGACGAACAATGGTTCAGTGGTAGATCCGTGGCTACTGCAACAGCGTTTTCCGCTACTGGCTGCTCAGGCGCCGGCGATATGTCCACATCGGAGCAACGCGGGACTTGCAGGCACGCCGGGCTCCCCGTTCCGTCACGACAACGGTATGTGGCGCGTGTTCCGCTAGACCCCGATAGTCAACGTGGGTGTTTCAAGAAGTGCGGTGCACCCCACCCCACAGCGAGGCTGCGGAGGAGTAGCCATTACAGCCGCGTCCTCCTCATTGCCGTCGTAAGAAGCGACGACCTTGTCGCCCACTCTGATGATTGCCGCGGTACCGCCGCTCGCCGCCTCATTCCTGTAGGTGATGCCGGACCGGAGAAGCGCACTGTTCGCGAGATCGCAGAGCGTGTGGAGCTTCGACGCTTTGGAGTGCATTGAATTGCGTCGAGCATTCGTCTCGATCCAGTCGCGCTACGCGCTCCTTCCAGCGCCTATGGCGCAATCGCCTTCTATCAGCTTTCTTCAAGCAACCACTCCCGTTTGGGTCACACGCTTTACCGGAAATCTGTGTCCGAAAAACGGAGGCGCCGCAAATCTTGAAGTACTTCGGCGAGTCTACGAGGTCAAGCTCGGCGACATTGATGCTGCCGCGTACGGAACACTTCGTTGTGTCGCAGCCGCGGGCATCGTTCCCATCGACGATGGCGAGGATCGCAGATCATAGTCCCGACGGGGACACGCAGGAGGCGCTGGCGCGTTCTCGATGCGATGGTGCTCGGGGGTCATGGCAGGCAAATGGGGCGGCGCAACGCTGGCTTCCTGTTTGGGCCGGCGAAATTCTCTCATGTCGATCGGTGCCGTGTTCGCGCTCGGCTCGGTGAAGTTGGCAATGGTATCGCTGCGCGTCGTGAGAGGACGGCGACGAGGCAACTAGCATTCGTCTTCTCTTGCGAGACGTTCGTTGAAGGAAGCTCCGCCTATGGCGCGTCCGGATTCATACCAACCGGGTTTATCCAGTCCTGCAGGATCTGAGCTGGCGATATGACGCCGAGCGATGAGGGACGACGACTGCGGTTATGAAACGCATTAAGGTATTCAGACAGGCGCGCCGCGGCGCAATTTGCTGTTGTGCAGACTAATTGGCGAAGAATTTTTGGCGGCCGTCCTTTGGCAGCCGACGCGTGTTGGTCTTGATTGTGCGTTGCGCCATCCCTTTTCTCCATTGGGCAACGCGTCGGCAGCGCTGAGTCCGGCGCTCACCGTGGCAGCGCGGGCACTGCGCGTCGGCGACCATGCCAGGACACAGCCGCGCCGGTTCTGGCGTGCGGTTAGCGGCGCGGCCCGTCCGTGTCGCCGGGTTCGATGCAGGGTGCCACCAGGCGGTGCGCACAATGCTCGCGCCCGGATATGGCGCCGAGGATCAGTTCCGCCATGGTCTCACCGGACGAGTGCCCGGTCGGCTGCACCACAGCGGTCACCGTGTGAGGGAACGAAACATCGGGCGGCAAGCCGTCGTACACGATCAGGGAGAGATCGGTTCTGACGTTTCGGCCACTATCGCCGATCGCCCGGAATGCCCCCGTGCCGGCGATATTGTTGTCCACCAGCACGGCGGTCGGCGGCTCGTCGAGGTTGAGCAGGGCGCGCATCGCATCGTAGCCACCTGTTCTGTCGAATGAGCATTCGATCAACAGTTGCGCCTCAGGCTCGATGCCCGCCTCACGCAATGCGCCCAGGAAACCGGCCCGCCGTTGCGCCGCGAAGCTCAGCGTCAGCGGCGCGCTCACCATCGCGATTCTTCGATGCCCGAAACTGAGCAGGCGTTGAGCTGCTGCGCGGGCGCCCGCTTCATTGTCGAAATCGAACCATCCGTATGGCTGCGGACTGTTCGTACGTCCGTACGCAATGAACGGGAAGTTGCGCTCCTGCAAAAACTGGATGCGCGGATCATCCACCAGCGTGCGCGCCACGATCAGGCCATCGACCAGCTTCCCGTCGACGAGGCGCCGGTACGTCTCGAGCTCCGCGTTGGGGCGCGCCGAAACGATGAAAAGGTCCAGGCCGCTCTTCCCCAAGCCTTGCGTCATGCCTGCGACAACTTCGCCGAACCGTGGGTCACCGAGCGCATTGGCGCCGAACGGGTACACCAGTCCGACTGCCTCCGCTCGGCCAGTTGCGAGCCGGCGGGCAGTGGGGTCCGCGTGATAGCCGAGTTCCTGGGCGGCCTGTCTGACCCGCGCGCGCGTGGCCTCGCTGACGTCGTCGTATCCGTTTAGCGCCCGGCTGACGGTCGTCCGCGAAAGACCGAGCGAGCTCGACAGCATTTTCAAGTTCACCTTCACTGTGGCACCTCTGGACTCGCCGTTTTCCGATCCTCCGACGCTGGCCGCTGAAAGCAGAGGATTGCCGAAGTATGCACATCCTACACGTTCGCGCAAACGTTTGACGTCCAAACCGGTTTGAATTAGTATCCAAACCGGTTTGGACGTGCCTTTAAGTAACCTGCTTAGCTGCTTTTTTAGACTCCTTCAGGAAGCGAACCTCCATGAATTCACTTCAGTCCCCGCAAAAGATCTCGAACCGCACCCGCCTGCGTACCGGCCTCATCTCCGGCTCGCTACTCGCAGCGGCTGCGGTACCGGCGCTCGCCCAATCCAATGGCGCGGGCTTTCCCGCGCCGACCCCGCACTCGCAGCAGGCATACGACCCGGAGGATAGTTTCACGATGCGCTGGACGCGCGCCGACATCCGTCAGATCAAGGCGCAGTCCCACACCGCAACGGCCGCGGACAAGAATTCACTGCCTGCTTCGCTGACCATGCCGGACATCGCCCAGGACTTTCCGTTGATCAACCCGAACGTGTGGGTCTGGGATACCTGGCCGCTGGCCGATCTGCGTGCGAACCAGTTGAGCTATAACGGCTGGGAGGTGATCTTTTCGCTGACCGCGGACCCGCACGCGGGCTATACGTTCGACGACCGCCACGTGCATGCGCGTATCGGCTTCTTCTATCGCCGGGCGGGGATTCCGGCGTCGCAACGTCCGGCGGATGGCGGCTGGACCTGGGGCGGCCATCTCTTCCCGGATGGTGCAAGCGCCAAGGTCTTCGGCACCGCGCCGATGACCAACAATGCGGAATGGTCCGGCTCCGCGCGTTTGATGAACGGCAACAACGTGAGCCTCTACTACACGGCGCTGTCGTTCAATCGCTCGGGCGCGGGCGGGCAGGACATCACGCCGCCAATCGCGATCATCACGCGCACGGATGGCCACATTCATGCAGACGACAAGCACGTCTGGTTCGACGGTTTCGACAATCACCAGGCGCTGCTGCAGCCAGACGGGCAGATGTATCAGACGGGGCAGCAGAACACCTACTATTCGTTCCGCGATCCCTTCGTTTTCACCGACCCGGCTCATCCGGGCAAGACGTACATGGTGTTCGAGGGCAACACGGGCGGCGCACGTGGCGCGCGTACCTGTACCGATGCCGATCTGGGTTACGCCGCCAATGATCCGTACCGCGAGGATCTGAACACTGTGATGAACTCGGGCGCGGTCTACCAGAAGGCGAACGTCGGACTTGCCGTCGCGACCGACAAAAAGCTCACGCAGTGGAAGTTCCTGCCGCCGCTCCTGTCGGCGAACTGCGTGGACGATCAGACCGAACGCCCGCAGATCTACATGAAGGACGGCAAGTACTACCTGTTCACGATCAGTCACCGGGGAACGATGGCCGCGGGCGTGGACGGTCCGGACGGCGTGTACGGTTTCGTCGGTAACGGCATCCGCAGCGACTTCCTGCCGCTTAATCAGGGCAGCGGTCTTGTGCTTGGCAATCCGACCGACTTCGATATGCCGGTCGGCGCGCCTTATGCGCAGGACCCGAACCAGAATCCGCGCGCGTTCCAGTCGTACTCGCACTACGTCATGCCAGGCGGCCTGGTCGAATCGTTCATCGATGCGATTGGCCCGCGCCGCGGCGGCACTCTCGCGCCGACTGCGAAGATCAACATTAGCGGCATTTCGACCTCTGTCGACCGGTCGTACGGCAAGGGCGGGTTGGGCGGATATGGCGATATTCCGGCCAACCTTCCGGCAAACGGCAACGGCAACGGTGGCGGCAACGGCGCTCAGTAAGTCTGTCTGCCGTACGTGGGCGGATGGCGGCCCGGCCCGCCATCCGCCCACGAAATCACGAAATCACCAACGCGAGTATGAGCGAGGCGGCATGAGCAGGTGGATTCCCGATCTGTCCGCGCACGGCGGCCCCGCGTATCTCGCCGTAGCGGATGAACTCGAAACGGCGATACGCGCCGGAGGCTTCAAAGCGGGCGACCGCTTGCCGTCGCAGCGCATGCTCGCCGACTTCCTTGGCCTGCACGTGAATACAGTGAACCGCGCGATGCGCGAAACGGCGCGTCGCGGGTTGACCACGGGCGACACAAGGCGCGGCACAGTTGTTCTGCGGCCGTTGTCCTGAACGGTCTGCCCGCTTTGCCCACGACAGAAACAGACCACTCAATGCATGATTTGCAACGTTCCTTCATTCCCTTTCCGCGTGCGCTGTCGGCATGGTTGTTCACGGCGCTGACCATGTCAGCCACGGCGTGCGCGGCGCCCTCCGCATCGGTCGGAGCGGACAATACCGGCACCACGCAGTGGAGATCGGCGCTTCACTACACGCCGCAGCGCAACTGGATGAACGATCCCAATGGGCTGGTGTATTACAAGGGCCTTTACCACCTGTTCTATCAGTACAACCCGAACGGCAACGTCTGGGGCGACATGTCGTGGGGACATGCCACCAGTCGCGACCTCCTTCACTGGGACGAGCAGCCGGTTGCCATGCACGCGAACGAACGCGAGGAGATCTTTTCCGGCTCGATCGTCGTGGATGCGCATAACAGTTCCGGGTTAGGCCCGGCGAATTCGTCGCCATTGGTGGCGCTTTACACGAGCGCTTATAAGACAGGGTCCGGGCACCCCCAGGGCACGCAAGCTCAGTCGCTTGCATACAGCATCGATGACGGTCAGACATGGCATCAATACCCGCGCAATCCCGTATTGACTCTCGACCCGGAATCGAAAAACTTTCGTGATCCGAAAGTTTCGTGGTACGCGCCAGGAGGTTACTGGCTGATGACCACTGTCGTCGCAGACGCGCACGTCGTCAAGATCTACCGCTCGAACAACCTGATCGACTGGGCATTTCTCAGCGACTTCAGTCTTCCCGATTTCCCCAATCGCGGCGCGCTGTGGGAAATGCCGGACCTGTTTGCGCTTCCTCTCGATGGCGATAGCCGGAATCAGAAGTGGGTGATGATCGTCAACGTCAATCCGTGGTCGATTGCCGGCGGATCCGGTGCGATGTATTTCGTAGGGAATTTCGACGGCAAGACGTTCACGCCGGAGCATGTCGCGCCTGCGGGTTCTGATCCCGCGCGCTATCAGTGGCTCGACCATGGCGCCGACTACTATGCGGCCGGGACATTCGCCAACTCGCCTGGCGGCGAGGCAGTCATGATCGGGTGGATGAGCAACTGGGACTACGCAAGCCAGATACCCACTACGCCATGGAAGGGCGCGATGGCGCTACCTCGTCTGCTCGCGCTAAAGACGGTGGACGGGCAGCCGCAACTGATATTCGCCCCAGTGGAACAATACGCGCGCCTGCTGGGTGAGGATTCGACCACGCGCGTGAATGCGTTTGCCGTCTCGTCGGCGACGCGGCAATTCGCTGCGTCGACGCGAGGCATCGTGCAGAACATCACGGTGACCCTGAGTCCGGGTTCGGCACGACGCGCGGGTCTCATCGTACGCGGCTCGGAGAACGGCGAGACCGGCACCCGGATCTTCTACGACACCACCCGCGGGACTTTGACGCTCGACCGTTCGAGGTCTGGCGTAACCGATTTCTCGAACGCGTTCAGCAAGCAGCACATCGTCAACCTGCCGCTGGAAAACGGCAAGTTGCGCCTCACGGTAATAGTCGACAGGAATTCGGTGGAAGTATTCGCCGGCGACGGCCGCACTGTCATCACCGATCTTATCTTTCCGGCGCAAACCGACAACCGGGTTTCGGTGTTCGCCGACGACGGCGAAGCCACCTTTTCCGACATCGCGATTACCGATCTTGCTGCGCCGCACCGTGAGGGGCCTCGGCGCTAGCCGATAGAATTCGTGATGTGCATCGTTAAGGAATCACGGTAAGGCACGGCGTGATTGAAAAGAAGCGACACGACTACCCGGTGCCACCGTACAGCCTGCTGGGCATTTCCGTGAGCCGCTATTATGCGTGGCGCAAACGCGGCGCTGTCGTTGCGAGCACAACAGGAACCATACCTCGTTGCCGAAGTACTCGGCGCCCGGAAGGCATTCCTCGTCCCGTGCGGGTGAGCTGGAACTCGGGCATGCCTGATGCTGTACTGAAACCGTCTCACCAGTTGCGCGGGCAGCTGGCATCAACCTGCACAGGAATTCCGGTCGGATGTTTAGAAAACATTCGGCGGCGCCAGATCTCCGGCGACACCCGGGAATCTTTGCGGATCGGCACGTGGCAAAAGCGCGAATCACGAGATCGTCGATCTGCTCAATGACCTGCCCGAAAAAATAACGGCGGGCTCGTGCCACCTTGGATGCGGATCGCCGTGACGAGTGCGTCACGTCATTTCCTACATCCATTATTAAATAAGGAGCGTTATCATGAATCCGACCCCTCAGTCCGCCCACGAAGGCGGAGCACAGATCACCCGCACGAGCGCCCATCCGGCCGACGGGCCGGCCCGAGATGTCATGGCTGCCGCAACGCTGCACGGCAATACCGTCCTGAGCGCGGACGGCGACGACGTTGGCAAGATCAAGGAGATCATGCTCGACGTGCGCGCCGGTCGTATAGCGTACGCGGTGCTGGCAAGCGGCGGCTTTCTCGGTATCGGCGGCAAGCTACTCGCGATCCCTTGGGCGATGCTGACCCTCGACACGTCGCGCGAACGTTTTGTGCTGTCGGCATCGTCCGAGCAGATCAGGAATGCACCGGGCTTCGACAAGGATAACTGGCCGGCGATGGCCGATCCGAACTGGGCCGCCACGGTGCATGCATACTATCGCAGCAAGCCATACTGGCGAAGCCGCACTGAACTACCCGTCGACGAGCGCGGCGATATGCGGATTGGTGAAAGCGTTGGGGATTCGCCTGCGTCGCCTGAGCGAGGGGACGTCAAACTTTAACATCGGCGACGCCTATGTCGCGCGGAAGTAGACGCTTCGTCTCGGAAGTAAGGCCAACCGCCGCGCAAAATGGCGAGTTCTGACGCTGCTGGCGGAAAAACTCTGGACTGCGAGTTGCCGGTCGGCTTCAAAGCCTCGGTGAGGCTCACATCGGGGCTTTTTATCTCGAAGCTCTCGACGGAAATCTGCTGGAGACATCCATCTGCTGGAGAGACGTCCGCGCGTAGTAACGAAAAGCGCGTGAGGGACGCACGCGATGGCAGCAGCTTGGAAGGCGACGAAGAGCAAGGTACGCGTTTATGCTCTGCAGTATATTTGCGGCGTACCTTGTTTTAACCTTTGGTCGGGGCTCGTAGGCTCTAAGGCTGAGAACGCCGGAAGCAAAGCTTGCTTCTCTCGTCATGCTGAGAGCTTCATTGCACTTCAGGCAGTGCCCACCAATCCTGCGCCGCATGTACGATACGCACGATTGAAACACGTTCGGGTCGACGTGATTCTGACGTGTGTCCGCTGGTATGTGGCGTATCCGCTGAGCCTTCGACACCTGGAAGAGATGATGCCGGAGCGCGCAATCTCAGTCGACCATTCAACTGTGCACCGCTGGGCCATCAAGGTGTTGCCGGTACTGGAGAAGACCTTTCGTCGCCACAAGAAATCCGTCGGTCGGAGCTGGCGAATGGAAGAAACGTATATCAAGGTCCGAGGCCAGTGGAAGTATTTGTACCGCGCAGTCGACAAGGAGGGTAACACGGTGGATTTTCTGCTGCGTGCCCATCGTGACAAGCCCACGGCGAGGCGCTACTTCGAAAAGTCAATCGAGCAAAACGGCGAACCCGAGACGGTGACAATCGATAAAAGCGGTGCGAAACTGGCCGCGCTGGATACCCTCAACGCGGAGCGTGAAACACCGATCAAGATTCGCCAGAACAAGTATCTGAACAATGTTATCGAGCAAGATCATCGGGCGATCAAGCGACGTGCACGACCTATGCTCGGCTTCAAGAGTTTTCGTTGCGGCCGAATCCTGTTAAGCGGCATCGAGCTCATGCACATGATCGCCAAGGGCCAAATGCAAGACCGTGGCATCGGATACACTCGTGCCCAGCAGTTTTACTCACTGGCAGCTAAGTAATCCGACTTATACTGCCGTTTGTTCACCATCTTGCCCTTACCGCGACAAAACCCTCAAAATCACCCACGGATTGCTCCGACGACCCCAGTTGTCGCCGCGTTTCCATGAACCGGCCGACAACGTGGGAATACCGAGAAGTGGTGTGGCTCAGAAGTTGTGGCGAATACCCACACTAACCTGCGTCTGGCTATTGGTGCCCGATTGAATGCCTGTGTCCGTTATTTCCGCGTAGGAAAGGCTTAGGCCATTACCCCCGGAGACGTGTTGATAGGCAGCCTCGGTGTACAGCAGCGTCCGCCTGCTCAAGCCGTAGTCGACCTCCATCGTGACCTGCTGATTGTGCAGGGTTGCGCTCGTCGCGCCGGAAAGGTGCTCAGTCGTGAACGTGTAGCCGGCGCCAACGCTCAGTGCGTGCGTGAGCGGGTATTTGCCATAAACGCTGTAGTTATCAAAGCGGAGATCGTCGCCGGCGCGGACATCGAGCGAATTGCCGCTTGCGAGTGCGAGGTAAGTGGAATGCGTATACAGCAAGCCGACCGTTCCGGCTCCGATGTCGGCGCGGGCACCGCCGCCCCAGATGGTCTGGTCGCCTGCAGCGATGGTGTACCCCATTCCCGCATTTACGGCACCCAAACTGTTGTTTGCGCTCACCAGATTGTCTGCGTCCATATAAGCCGCCGCGAAGTGGAATGGACCGTAGTCATACGCGGTGCCGGCGCTCACAAGACGGTTGTTTTGAAACTGGCCAGCCGCATTGGAAAAGGCGTACATGCTCCCGAAATGCCAACCGGCAATAACCGGACTTTCGTATGTCACCGAGTTGCTGACCGTATAGCTTCCGCCGACTGTGTCGTTGTCGTAGACGTGTGCCGAGGTGTTGCCGCCAAACGTGCAGTACGCCGATACGGGACATAAGTAGTTCGTGACCGGGCTGTACTGCTTGCCGAGTGTCAATGTGCCCCAGCGGTCATCCTTGACGCCGACCCATGACTGCCGTGAAAACATGTCGCCGCTATTGGTGCTAGCGCCGTTTCCGAGGTTGAATCCGCTTTCCAGATCGAAGATGGCATGCATGCCGCCGCCAAGATCCTCGCTGCCCTTGATGCCCCAAACTGTCGTATTGTTGGCGGAATTACCCAGTCCCCACACGGGGCCTGCTTTGCCGTTCGGGCTCTTTCCGCTGTTGGTGAACTGAACGCTTTCGTCCAGCACGCCATACAGCGTCACGCTACTCTGCGCATGAGCGACCGATACGACTGCGCTCGCAACGGCTGCCGCTGCCAAATGCTTTCTTTTGATAAACATGATTGTTGTTTAAATGGGTAGTGATCCCATATAAATGAGATCGCTGTGGTCTGGTGATTTGCAGATTGTTCGCCCCGCCATTCCACCGCGTTTCTAGTGGCGCGCGGCGTTCTCAGCGTTGGGCTTCAGCGTTCGAGCAGTTCGCGTAGTGCCTTGTCGAGCACTTCGATGTCGACGGGGCTCGTACCAGGGCCGCCGGCAAAGTGCCCCCAGATCGAATCGACCACGCGGAGCTCCGCATTCGGCATGTGCCTGACTTCAAATTCGCTGTCTTCCGGCGGGAAGTAAAGGTCGGTCTTGCAAGGCATGACAATCGCCTTGGCACGAATCGACGAAAGCGCCTTCACGAAGTCGCCTTGATACATTTCGTTATTGCTGATGTCGCCGTACTGCCAGGTCCACAGCATGCCGAGCAGATTGTTGGCGTCCTTCGACAACAGCCAACCCTCCCAGAAACCGACCAGAAAGTCTTCAAGAGAGGAGTAGCCAAGCTTCTCGAGATCGAGCTTTTCCCGATAGAACGTTTGCGACAATCCCCATCCCGCATAAACGCGCGCGGCCGCACGCAAGCCCTTGTCGGGCTGAGCGTCGTACCAGCCGTCACTGAAAGCGGCATCGACGGTGAGCGCCGCCTTGACTCCCTCCAGGAACACGAAGTTGTGACGCGAGCACTTCGAAGAGCCTTGGAACGGCAGGATTCGCTCGACCATCTCCGGATACATTGCACCCCAATGGAATGTCTGCAATGCGCCCATCGACCAGCCCGTAACAAGAGCGATCTTCTCGATACCGAACAACTCCGTGACGAGCCGCCATTGCATGCGCACATTGTCGTACGCGGTCACATTCGGGAAGCGCGCTTTGCCGTAGGGAGCAGGCGTGTTGCTCGGCGACGACGAGAGACCATTGCAGAACATGTTCGGCACGATGATGAAGTACCTGGTCGGATCCAGCGCCTTGTCCTCGCCGATCAGCCATTCGTTTTCATAGTGCTGGCCCGAATACCACGTCGGGTAGACAATCACGTTGTCTTTCGCGGCGTTCAGAGTCCCGTAGGTCTTGTAGGCGACCTTGGCGTCGGGAATCCGCATGCCGCTTTGCAGGACGATGTCGCCGAGAGAAAAGATGTTGTAATCGGACACGATGAAGCAATCCTCAGTGAAGATACATGGATATGGACGCGCGGGCACGCGCCGGTGTAAACGTTGTCCGGGCGTTGATCGTCAGGCGCGATCGGCAGCGATGCTTGCTGCCTTCGAGAACTGCGCGATCAATCCATAGACAACGGCGCTGATGACGAATGCCGACACGGCAGTGGAAAATTCGGGAAAGCGTTTTTCGACAACATACGCCGCCACTGATCCAATCGCCCAAGCGGCGAATGCCTGAGCGCGCCACTGGTGGTCTATGCCCGCGCCTGGGCGCGCGAGGTACTGGTCAACCATTACGATGGCGCCGATCGGCGGAACAATGATGCCCAGCAGAGAGAGCCAGGGAATGAACAGCGCCCAAACGTTGGTTGCGGCTACGGCAATGCCGATCGCGGCAAGTATGACCGCGGCCGTGCGCATCTTGACGCCGACGATCCGCGACCAGCCGACGGCGGAGTTATATAGACAGTGAGCGCAAACCGAGCCCAGGCTGCAGAAGAGGAATACGACCGCAACCGTGCTCAGCCATGTCTGGTGTTGGTTCAGCATGTAGCCGAACATGTTGTCCATGCCGAACGGTTGCGGAGCCGGCAAGGCGATGCCCGCGGTCATGATGCCGCCCATCAGCATCGCGTAGCAGTTGGCAAACGGAAAAGCGGTGAACGTGGCAATCCACGAATCGCGACCGTTCTTCGCCCAGCGATTGAAGTCCGCCGAGACGGTGCCCGCATCGACGAACAGACTGATCACGATCGTCAACCCGACACCGAATGCCATCGACGATGCCGGGTTAGTGCCGCTGTAGCTGAACACGGTGTCCCATCCCGCATGTCCGCCGGCATCGACCGCCACCCACGTCCCCAGGATAAGAAAGAGCGGCACCGAAACCATGCCGAGCCAGTGCAGCCCGCGGATTCCGACGAACGTCACCGCGAGATAGAGCAAACCCGCGATAAGCGTCATGACGAGATAGCCTGTGCCAAAAGACGAGTGAATGAGATTGCCGGTAATGCCGGTCTGTACCGCATACCAGCCGAGCAGCAGGCTCGAAAGCAGGCCCGAGGCCAAAGCGTAGCCTTTGCGTCCAAACACGCGGCTCGCCAGCAGCGCGAAGTTGAGTCCATGCTTCGCTCCCAGGCCACCGAGCAAGCCAACGTAAGCGAACATCAATAAGTTGCCAATCACCATCGCGGTGAGCGCACGGCTAAAACCCATCCCTGCGACGAGGATGGAGCCCGTCATTGCACTCGTAATGATCATCGGAAAACTGATCCACACGGTCGCGAGCGACATGACGCTGCGTCGCGCCACATTCGGGACCGGTGTGTGTTCGTACTCTTGGCCGAGTACGTGGTCAAGCGCCGCTTCGCTGCCGGCGCCTGCGGATTGTGGAGGTGACATGACGTTCTTTCCAAGTGAAGCTGAGCTGCCATCAGGCAAGCCCTAGCCTTGACCAAAAAAAAACCCACCAGACGCCTTTTCGGGCTGTCTGGTGGGCTCTGTTGCCCCCGCTGTATCGTCGCTGTTGACGCATCGCGGATAAGAATGACGTTATTAGATTCTTTCGGAAAAAATAGTCTGTCAAGCCCTTTTAGAGTCGAGGAAGCCAATCAATGTGGCGGCTCGATAGAACCGCTCGCGCATACACTTGACAAGCGTATGCACGCCATCTAGCATTCGCCCGTACATTTACGGTTTCGCACTCGCCGCCAACATCGCCGGCGAGTCGCAAAGGCAATAGAGCCCGACCGGACCTTCGCGTCCGTTCGGGCTTTTTTTTTGTTCGTGCGTTTCATATCGAAACAGGAGAGAAGCAATGCGACACGGTGATATTTCCAGCAGCAACGACTGCGTCGGCGTAGCCGTCGTCAACTACAAGATGCCCCGGCTGCATACTAAGGCGGAAGTGCTCGACAACGCGCGCAAGATCGCGGACATGGTAGTCGGAATGAAGCAGGGGCTGCCAGGGATGGACCTGGTCATCTTCCCCGAATATTCGACGCACGGCATCATGTATGACGCGAAGGAAATGTATGAAACGGCATCTACGGTGCCCGGCGCGGAAACGGAAATCTTCAGTGCGGCCTGTCGGAAAGCCAACGTGTGGGGCGTCTTCTCGCTGACGGGCGAGCAGCACGAGGAACATCCGAAGAAGGCGCCGTACAACACGCTGATACTGATGAACAACCACGGCGAGATCGTGCAGAAGTATCGCAAGATCATGCCATGGACGCCGATTGAAGGCTGGTATCCGGGTGATTGCACGTATGTGTCGGAAGGGCCGAAGGGCATGAAGATCAGCCTCATCATTTGCGACGACGGCAACTATCCGGAGATCTGGCGCGATTGCGCGATGCGCGGCGCTGAACTGATCGTGCGCTGCCAGGGCTACATGTATCCGGCCAAGGAGCAGCAGGTGATGGTGGCGAAGACAATGGCGTGGATGAACAACGTCTATGTCGCGGTAGCGAATGCGACCGGCTTCGACGGCGTGTACTCGTACTTCGGTCATTCGGCAATCGTCGGTTTCGACGGACGCTCACTCGGCGAATGCGGGACCGAGGAAATGGGCATCCAGTACGCTGAATTGTCGACGAGCTTGCTACGTGACGCCCGCCGGAACATGCAATCGCAGAACCACCTCTATAAGCTGCTGCATCGCGGCTACACGGGCAAGATCAATTCCGGCGAGGACATGCATGGCGTGGCCGCCTGCCCGTTCGAGTTCTACGGCAAATGGGTCAACGATCCGGAGGGCGCGCGCCGACAGGTCGAGGCGCTCACGCGCTCGCTGCCCGGCACGCCGGAATGCCCGATCGAGGGCATTCCGCACAGTGAGCCTGCGCACCGGTAACACCCATCGCGCGCCGTCGCAGCCGCGCACCGGCTTAAGCGCGGCGCGCAAACTCACGAGGACGATGCCAATGCACGAAATGCTCGCTCAGTACCGGATCGAACATGAACCGTACTACCGCTCCGTCGGGCAGGAAACCGAACTCTTTGACGCCGCCTATTCGCAGCGCATGCCGATGATCCTCAAGGGTCCGACCGGTTGCGGCAAGACGCGCTTCGTCGAGCATATGGCGTGGCGCCTGGGCAAGCCGCTCGTCACTGTTGCGTGCAACGAGGACATGAGCGCGTCGGACCTGACGGGGCGCTATCTGTTGAACGGCAGCGGCACGTCGTGGCACGACGGACCGCTGACGATCGCCGCCCGGCATGGCGCGATCTGCTATCTCGACGAGGTTGTCGAAGCGCGCTCGGACACGCTCGTCGTCATTCACCCGCTCACCGACGACCGGCGCATCCTGCCGCTGGACAAGCGCGGCGAACTCGTGCGCGCCCATCCGGACTTCCAGCTCGTCGTGTCGTATAACCCCGGTTATCAGGGCTTCGGCAAAGACATGAAGCCGTCGACACGGCAACGCTTCGGTGCGATCGAATTTCACTACTCCGACGAAGCGGTCGAAACCGACATCGTCGCCCACGAAGGCAAGGTGGATCGCGATACCGCGGCGAAGCTGGTGCGGATCGCCGGGCAGTCGCGCCTGCTGCGCTTGCGGGGCCTCGCCGAAGGCATCTCGACGCGCATGCTCGTCCATGCAGGGGCCCTGATACGCGGCGGTATCGCAGCACGCGCGGCCTGCGAACTCGCGATGACGCGTCCGATTACCGACGACGACGAATTGCGCACTGCGCTCGACGGATTCGTGACCGCGCAGTTTGGACCGTGATGACGATGCCGGACGTTCTGAAGGACGGCGACGAAGCGCAGGGTGCCGCGGCGGGACTGCGGGAGCGCCATGTCGCGTTGTTCGAACCCGTGCAGCGCATGCTCGGGCACTATGCGACGGGCTTCGGGCATGCCGGCGATATCAGTGACGTGGCAAGCGGCTTGAAGATCGAAGTACTCGCTGCGCGGGAGGAAGCGGTATTGCCGGTCCGTGCGTCGATCGGCGCCGGGGTGATCAAGGTGCCACCGGCAACGCTGTCGGCCGATCGCTTTGCCGCGACACATCTGTATCAGGCTTCGGTCGCCCACGCGCTCGCACACCTGCGCTATTCGCGGCCTGCGTCGCCGGTCGGCAAACGCGGCGCACTGTGGATCGCTGTCGCATCGTTGATCGAAGACGCGCGCGTCGAGCGGTTGCTGATGCGCGAGTACCCCGGGCTGCACCGGCTGTGGGGCGGCTTTCATACGATCCGCGCTGACGCGGGTGTGATGAGCTTCTCCTCGCTTGCCGCCCGCCTGGCGCGCACGTTGCATGACCCCGGCTATGACGACCCGAATCACTGGATCAGGAAAGGTCGCGATCTCGTCGAGGAACTTGCCGGGCGTCCCGACGATGCGGGTGCGTATGACGAAGTCGCCAGCATACTGGCCGTCGATCTCGCGCAGATGCGTGTGCGGTTCGATTTGTCGACGTACTACGTCGAGCCGGCCTACCGGGACGACAACGCCTATCTCTGGCGTTCAGACGAACAGTCCGCGCCAGCAAAGCCCGAGCCGGCGCAAACGAACGTCGCCGGCGAGTCTGCGTTGCAGCACCGGTCGAACGACGAAGCCGCGAAGAACGGCCACGCATCGTTGGAAGCCGACGAGGTACGCTGCCATCGATACCCCGAATGGCACGCGCGCGTGGGCGCCGAATTCGCCGAATGGACGAGCGTGTTCGACCGTGCGCCGGCACAAGCCTCCGGTCATGCGGTGCGCAGCGCCTCATCGCGGCGGGCACCGCCGCCCTGGTGGCAGGAACCCGCGCAACGACTGCGCAGGCAGTTCGACGGCGACGACCTCGATCTGAGCGCGCTGATCGACGCTGAGATCAGGCGGCGCGCATGCGTTCCCGGCGACGAGCGGGTGTTTCAACGCAAGCACCGCAGGCGTCCGAGCATGTCGGTGCTCCTGTTGCTCGATCTTTCCGAGTCGACCAACGATCGTGCCAGGGCTGGCGAGCCGTCCATGCTCGACATCGAGAAAGAGGCGGCGACGAGGATCGCTACGGCGCTCGGTCCGACGCCGAACCGACTTGCACTGCACGGCTTTGCATCGAATGGCCGGCACGAGGTACGCTATACCCGCATCAAGGACTTCGATGAGCCTTTCGGCACAGTGGAGCGGCACAGGCTTCAGGCACAGCGCGGCGAGTTCTCGACCCGCATGGGCGCCGCGATACGGCACGCCGCTACGTGCCTCGACAGTGAGACGACCGACGCCAAAGTGCTGATTCTCGTCTCGGACGGCGAACCGTCCGACATCGACGTTCACGACTCGTCGCATCTGGTCGAAGATGCCCGTCACGCGGTTGCCGGGCTGTCGTCGCGCGGCATCCTGATCTTCTGTTTTGCGCTCGATCGCGATGCCCGCCGCTATGTGCGGACGATCTTTGGACGGCAGCGCTACATGGTCATGGAACGCGCGACGAATCTGCCCGTTCAGATCGGCCGGCTGCTTGAAAATCTGGTGGGATAGTTGGACCGCGCGGCACGAGGGCGGGCCGCGTTCCCTGTTTTTTTTGGCGAAGTAGGATGGAGCCTTGGCCTTCTTCGCCCGACTCCGATATACCGAACAAGGGCGCATACGACTGTGACACAGACAGAGCCAATAAAAGTAGGCGTGTTGTATTCCGAAACCGGCGTCACGTCGGCAATTGAATTGTCGCAACTCTATGCAACTCTGTTCGCGATACGCGAGATCAACGACGCGGGTGGCATCGACGGACGCGAAGTGGTGCCGATCCGCTACGACCCGCAGTCCGATCCTGTGAGGTACCGGGCGCTTGCCGAGAGGCTCATTCTCGAAGATGACGTGCCGGTGATCTTCGGCTGCTATATGTCGAGCACACGCAAGGCCGTATTGCCGATCGTCGAACGCTGGAACCGCTTGCTCTTCTACGCGACGCTCTACGAGGGTTTCGAATTTTCGGAGAACCTCATCTATACCGGCGCTGCGCCGAACCAGAACAGCGTGCAACTGGCCAACTTCATGACGTCGCAGTTCGGCCCGCGTGTGTATATGGTCGGATCGAATTACATCTACCCGTACGAGTCGAATCGCATTATGTCCGACCTTGTCATGCAGCGGCCGGGTGGCGCGAAATTAGGTGAGCGCTACGTTCGTCTTGGTGCGACCGAGATGGATTTCGCCGATGTCATCGAAGACATCGGCAAGACGCGTCCGGATTTCATATTTTCGACGGTGGTCGGCAGCGCGACCCAGCACTTCTATCGCGCCTACGCACGCGCAGGTTTCGATCCGACAACCATGCCAATCGCGAGCCTGACCACGTCCGAAGTCGAGGTCGCGCAGATGGGAGCGGAAATTGCCTGTGGCCATATTACGGCCGCACCCTATTTCCGCTCGATCGGGTCGGAGGCCAATTACGCGTGCGTGGAGAAATTCGCGCAAGCATTCGGGCCCGAAGTGATTCCTAACGCCAGTTGGGAGGCAGCGTACTTTCAGGTTCATCTGATGGCTCGCGCGATGCGTGCGGCCGGCAGCGCCGACATCGAAGCGTTGATGCCCCAATTGCTCGGCAGCGAATTCGACGCGCCACAGGGACGGGTGCGCGTCGATGCTTCGACGCATCATACGTGGCTGCATCCACGCATCGGCCGAGTCGATCGAAGGGGGGAATTCACCATCGAGCAGGAAGCGGGGGCAGCGGTGCGGCCCGACCCCTACCTCGTTGCGCACGCACTTGGCGACTGGTCAGCCCGATGATGTTGGAGAGCATGGCATGAGCGACGAAGTCAAGCGTTCTCTGGGCGAGCCCGAGCGGGTCAGGCCTGTTTCTCATCTCCTCAGGGATCTTCGCTCGCTGCGCGTCTGCGTTTTCCACCCGAACGATCATGACGGCGCACAGCTGACGCAGCAACTTCAACGCATAGGCTGCCAGGTGCAGGCTTTCTGGCCGCCGTTGCCGGCGCCGCCGGAAGGCAGCGAGGTGGTCTTCGTCGCTCTTTTCCCCGACATGCTCAATCTCGCCTACGACTGGTGCGCGGCCGAAGACGCTCCGCCGTCGATTGCCGTCATCAATTACGAGAATCCGACCGTCATCGAGGCGGTATTGCGTATCGGCGCGAAGGCAGTCGTCGCTTCGCCGATCCGTTCGTTCGGCTTGTTGAGCGCGCTCGTCGTTGGGCGCGAAATCGGCGCGCACACGAAAAAGCTGAAGAGGCGCGTCCTGCGGCTCGAGGAAAAGCTTGGCGGTGCTCGCAAGATCGCCGACGCACAGGATATCCTTTGCCGGCAGCGGGGCGTGGACAAGACCGAGGCCTACCGGATCATCCGAGAGCAGGCGATGGCCAAACGCATGACGGTCGAAGAGATCGCGTCGGCGATCATCAACGCGAACGACATCCTGTCGTTTGGCAGGTGAGAGGGTATTGTCACGTTGTTGGTGCGACGCGTGTCGCCGTCGGCCGCGCGTTATGCGGTTGTGTCGCGCTACGGATGCGGGAGTAAAATCCAGGCGGATATTTTCCTGAAGTGAAGCGTGATATGAAGAATGCGGACTGCGACTGCGAGAAAAGCCCTGCCTGCTGGCGTAGCGAATGTACTCAAACGCCTGCACTATCCGCTGGACGTGATCCTGCTGTGTGTGCGGTGGTATGTGGCCTACGGTTGTGTCGCGATAAGATTGGCAAGGCAAAAAAGTTCCGCAATGACAAGGACTCCTTACGCCACAAACGAATAGAATTGATCGCCGGCGGCTCGGGGGACGCCGCTGTCCTTCATCTGGCCGTTCCTGATCATATGCATCGTCTCAATGCGTGAAAGGATGATGCGGGCACACCGGAAAACCTTGAAGCCCATCATGGGCCTGGTTCGTCGTTTGATCGCCCGATGACCCTGCTCGACGATGTTGTTCAGTGCTCCCAGCGCTTTATCCGGCGGGCCTGCTTCCCGATGTGCATTGCTTTCTGATTGCGCAGGTAGCACAAGCCGAACTCGAGTGGCAATGCAGCGTCATCCCGTGCTCGATGTTTGTGACGCGCCAGGTGAGCCGCTGTTGCGCGGGGCAACGGTACTCATCATCTTCGGCAACGTAGACAAAGTCCTGCTTGCCGAAGTACCCATCCGCCTTACTGCCCGACGTCATTGGTTTCGGAACGAACGCCGCAATACCCGCCTCATCGCATTTCAGGATTTCTTCGCCCTTGAAATGACCCAGGTCAGCAACAACGGTCAGATTTTCGATGCGGGTAGCCGCTCGCGCCTGCCCGGCCATGGTCGATAACTGGTTGCAATCATTGCCAAGATTCGTAACCTCATGTGCCACGATCAGATGCGACGTGACGTCAACGGCGGTCTGAACGTTGTAGCCAACCATCCGTGTTCCCCGACCGCTGGTGGCCATGGAGCGCGCGTCCGGATCAGTCAGCGAGACCTGTCCATCGGGTGCGGCGCGCAGTCGCTGCTCCATTGCCTTGAGGTCTTGCATCTGCTGCCTGGGCTTCTTGATCTTGTCGCCGATACGGCTCGTCTTCGCCTCGGCGACATCGGATTGCGTCCGGTCCGCTGTCTCCATTGCCGCAAGGTAACGCGCGATGCTCTCACCAATCCGCTGCATGCGTGCCTGGACCTTACCACTCGTGAAATTGCGATCACGATTGTGGACGGCTTTGAACTTGCTGCCGTCAATCGCCACAATCGTCTTTGAGAACAGGTCAAGGTTACGGCACAACACGATGAATTGCCGGCATACATTGCGGATCGCTTCGCTGTTGTCACGGCGAAAGTCGGCAATAGTCTTGGAATCCGGTGAGAGGCGCCCTGTTAGCCGCATGAGCTCAATGTTGCGTTGAGTCTCACGCTGCAGACGCCGACTCGACTCAATGCGGCTCAGGTAACCGAAGATGTAAATCTTTACCAGTACAGATGGATGATATGAGGGGCGTCCCGTCGTTGCTGGAGCGGTTCCGTCAAAGCCGAGATCATGAAGATCGAGCTCATCGACAAAGACGTCGACAACGCGCACTGGATTGTCGTCGGACACATAGTCCTCCCAGCAAAACAGCTTGCTTACGGTCTTCGCCTTCAACGAATCGCTTCATGTGCCCGCCCGACCTGAATGCGTTACTTCAGTTTAGGCGATCAGCGTGCGTTTTCGCACAGGCTGGACCCGCTACTGCCTCTCAGTTGCTTTCCTAAAATGTCCCAACGTCGCGCCATACCGGTCGTTCACACCACGGTCCGCGCCACTTGCGAGATAAACGAAGGTCGTTGTGTCGCATTCGCGTATTTCAGATGCTATTCAACGACGATTCTGCGAGTATCCGATGAGCCCAATGCCGATTTACGAGACTCGCTCTGGTAGCGGTATGCATGCCCACAGGTTTTCTGTGAAGACGGGGTGATGCCGGGCGCTTGCAGCGGCACGTCGCAGGCAGAGGGGCCTTTCAGAGGCCTCTGTGTCGACGTCGCGCGGGCTACCCACGGGGCTCAACATGAACGGTGTATAACCGGTCCGATCACGTACGCGATGCATTGGCGGGGCTGTTGACGCATCGACGCCTCTCTCGTGGCACATCGACGATGCAAGAAATGCGGGCCGCCGGCCAGCCCTCTGTGCAACAGCGCTTATACGGTGGCGAGAGAACGCCTAGTCAACGCGATGCTATGGCGTTGCTTGAATGCAACGTAAACACCCGCTCAAGAATCGGGAGGCGGCATTGCTGCGCTTAGCCACCCGGTACCACGCCTGAATCGTTGCAGATTTATGACGGTTGTCGCAGTAATGTGGAACAGAACCTTGCGCCGCCCCATGCGCGAGATCTTCATCTGCACTCTTATACTCGCGGCGCGGTGTTTTTCCATTCCTACACGCTGGAGCTGTTAATGAAGTCTCTGAAAAAGATCCCCGTCGCTGTCGCCATCTCCGCAGCACTTGCCGCATCGGCCGCCCACGCACAGAGTTCGGTCACGCTTTACGGCCTGATTGACGCCGGCCTGATGTATACCAACAACGTCAAGGGGCAGGGTGCCCTGTTTCAGGCAACGAGTGGCAACATCAATGGCAGCCGGTTCGGCCTGCGCGGCGCAGAAAATCTCGGTGGTGGCCTGAAGGCGATTTTCGTGCTCGAGAATGGTTTCAACGTGCAAAACGGCAAGCTCGGCCAGGACAGCCGGATGTTTGGTCGTCAGGCCTATGTTGGCCTGAGCAGCAGCCAGTTCGGCACGGTGACAGTGGGTCGTCAATACGACTCGCTGGTCGACTTCGTGGCTCCTCTGTCCGGTACGGCCGGCACGTTCGGCGACACGGGTTTTGCTCACCCGTTCGACAACGACAACCTGAACCACTCGTTGCGCTTCAGCAATGCCGTCAAGTACATGAGCAACAACTATGCGGGGCTGAACTTCGGCGGCATGTACGCGTTTTCGAACAGCACAAGTTTCGCCGTTAACCGTGCTTACAGCGCCGGTGCAAGCTATAGCCATGGTCCGTTGAATGTCGCCGCGGGCTACCTGCAGATCAACGGCTCGTCCGGCGGCACCGACAACACCGCACCTGGCACCGTGGACCTCAAGGAATCGACCGCGAACGGCACTGGCGGCTTCGCGCTCGGGTCGAACGTCCAGCGCACGTTCGGCGCAGGCTTGAACTACTCCTTCGGCCCGGCGGTGGTCGGCTTCGTCTATACGAACAGCCATTTCCAGGGCACCAATTCGTTTGGCCTGAACAATGGCTCGATGCGTTTCGATAACTACGAACTGAACGCAAAATATGCACTGACACGGGCCGTCAGCCTCGGTATCACCGACACCTACACCGACGCTCACCTGAACGGCACGACGACGTACGGCGCTGATCCGAAGTGGAATCAGGTCAACGCCCAGGCGGTGTACTCGCTGTCGAAGCGCACCGATGTCTACGCGGAAGCAATGTACCAGCACGCGATCGGCAACCAGTTCGTCGCATTCATCAATACCGCGGGTGGTGCATCCTCGACCGCCAATCAGGTGGTGGCGACGGTGGGGATGCGCACACGGTTCTAAGGAGCCCTCAAGCGGAACCGGTTGCGCCAGCGAATTAACCTCTGCACAGATTCATCTGGGCCCGCTCCATTCAGAATGGGTGCCTCCAGATGTGTCGGGACCGTCGTCCCGGGTCCAGACGAAAAGGTGTCTATGGTCCAGTAAAGGCGAAGCGAGAGGCCGCTGATGCTTGCGACCGCGCGACTTTCCCCGAGGAAATATTTTGGCCCGTCCGTTTGGACGGGCTTTTTTCAGCTTTACGTCTAATCTGGCTGGTACCTGGGGTGCCCAGTAACCGCTAGCGCCGTGCGTCAATTTTGACGCCTGCGGTTCGAAAATGCTGGGCCATAAGCCAGCTTAGCGAGCCGTAAGCCACCGTGGACCATATTCAACCAAGAATTCCAGTTAAACGGGGAATTTGAGTGTGGAAACTATCTTTCAGCAAGCGGCTTTGGATTCCCCTTGTCGCGAGATTGCTGTGTCTGGTCGCACTATCCGCTTTCAACGCATATCAAATGAGCACGATACGTTTCACGGAACGCCAGGCGGCGCTCAAGCAGGTCACGGACAGTGCTCTTGGCGTGGTTAAGGACTACGCGGACCAGGCCGCAGCCGGCAGGACGAGCCGACCGATGCTCAGAAGGAGCGCTCGAGAGGGTCCGCGCCATGCGCTATGGTGAATCCGGCTACTTTACGATCACGGATGCTGACGAATATCCTGATGCATGCCTTTATGCCGAAGATGGAGAACAAGAGCGCCAGGGACGTGCATGACAAAAATGGCGTCTATATGTGGGCCGATGGCGTCAGGCTTGCCCAAGCGGAAGGCCGCGGATTTCTGACGTACGTTTGGCCGAAGCCCGGCGTCCCAGGACGATGCACCGAAGTTATCGTACGCGGCGGCATACAAGCCGTGGGGTTGGACCTTGCTTACGGGCGCCTGCATTGACGACATTGATGCGGCATTCATCAGGTCCCTGTATCAGGCACCATCATTCTTGCCTTCGCGGGCATCATTCTCGCTGCAGTGGTTGTTTACGTGAACCGTGGTCTGCGCCGCTCACTAGGTGGCGAGCTCGAATATGCAGCGAAATCGCGGCGCGGATTGCCATAACGACCTGTCAATGGTCGTTGAAACGGCCCGCCACGATAGAAGCAGTCTTTTGTACGCGATGAAGCGCATGCGGGACCAGCTCACCAGCACGATGAGTGCCATCAAGGTCTCAGCGGACTCGATTGCCACTGCGAGCAGCCAGATCGCTGCCGGCAACCTGGAGCTTTCACAGCGGACCGAAGAGCAGGCCGCCTCCCTCGAGCAGACGGCGGCCAGTATGGAGCAACTTACGTCTACCGTAACGCAACACTCGGACAACGCGAAGCATGCCAACATTCTCGCCAGCCGTAGAACGAAGGAAAGTTGTCACCGGCCAACGCCCGCCCCACGAGGTCGAAGCCTCGCACGTTCGTCCTGGACCATGAAATCCGCAGGCAAGTGGTACACATCGTCGATGTCGAATGATCGACCGCAATCCCATGTTCGGTCATCGTTTCTAATATGAACGCGTTCCTTTTGCGCCTGGCTTTTCCTGTGGTGTGACGGACGGATGGATGGCTGCACTCTATCCAGCTTGTTGCAGCCAGATAGACTGCGGTGATGGAAGCTTCGGACTTAAAACGTGAGTTTGCCAACAGCTTTAACCGGAGGGAGGGTGTAATGAAATATAGCGGAATTGACCTGCATTCGAATAACAGCGTCGTGTCTGTCACCGACCGGTTGGTCGCAGGAACGCGCCGGCGTAACGGGTACTAAAAGACTGCGCCCGTCTGATCTGCCGGTTCACGAGTACTCCGGTTACTTGCGAGGACTCATGTTTTCCACGTCGGCACATCGATGGCGTTGGCCCGTGAGGATCCAACTTCCTTTGTTCTCACGCTCACGGGCGGGACGCGTACATTCCATTCATCGAGATGACGCAAGCCAAGCGGATAGGCGATGTACTAGCGCACTCAGGTCAGGTTCATTTCCTGCGGACAATGTAGCCGTTCAAGCACGCGTGCCTCACTAGAACATCAGTATTTCGACGGAGCCCTGCGAACGGCTTACCCCTATCATTCAATCCGGTTGCGCCGCCCGCGCACAACCGGACCATGGCCCTGCTTACTTGGCCGCCGCAGCGACGGCCTGTTTGATGGCCGTATAAATCGGCTTCTGCCCGGCGCTGCTCGTCAGAATGCCGTAATTGCCGGTCGGGTCATCGTACAGTTCGTACCAGTTGAAGCCGATCACGTTGTACGTGGCTTTGGCCGCGACGAGTTCAGGAATCGTCTTGGCGATGTACTCCTGTGCTTGTGCGGTGGTGAAGTCGGTGTTGACGCCGAGCTCCGTGAACATGATCGGGAGATTGTATGCATCGTGCAAGGACTTCAGAACGTTGTAGTTCGTGCCCGTCACGCCCCACGTGTTCTCAGGATCACCACCGTCAGAGTACCAATGCAACTGAATGATGTCGGTC
>NZ_CADIKI010000036.1 GCF_902859935.1 Paraburkholderia fynbosensis | reverse complement strand
CATGCCTTCCATTCGCCATTCGAGGTCTTCGCCGCGACCCTTGCCTCAGCAAGTCAACCTCAAGGCTCTAAACATTAAACCCGCTGTTGCGCTTCACTCTTGAAACCGCCCCGCTTTAATTTAAAGTGCGATCGAGCTCGTTGGAAAAGACGAAATCGTGACAAAATTAGGTCTGTTTCCTCCATATCACCGGGAATCAAAGCGTATCCGATTTCATCCGGGGTCGATTCATTGGTATCTTATATTATGTGACGCTCGCATATGGCCGGCTATTAGCGACCCTTTTATTTTCAGAATTCGCGAAAGTGGCTTCGCGCTCTACCGGGCTGACGTGCAACGCGCGATGCTGGGTCCGGCCTTCGATCGGAGCCTTCACGGTACGCAACGACTGTTGTCCCATCCAAGGGAACTTATGCGACGAATATGAGAACAATGGCCTTCATTTCCGGCACATGACGCTCCTGAGCGGCGTCAACCAACATGGCACGTCGGCAAGCCTATTGGCCCGGTACAGTGCTCCGGTACGCTGAAAATCGTCGCGACCGTGGATTCGACCGTCATTCAGATGAAAAGGCCGCTAAAGCGCCTTCAATGAAGGCGCCAAAGTGTAGCCTTTAGGGCATACGGCAAGGCGAGCGCATTCCTACTTTCCGCAGCGACAACGATAGAGACTTAGAACCCTTAACAAAATGACCAAAGGGGCTGTTTACTCTCGATGAATCCTGTTAACCTTTTCATTGTTTCGACGACGAAAAGGACATGGCCAAACCCATACTCCACGACGAACTTTGGGCACTTATCGAACCGTTGCTGCCCCCTCCCAAACCGAGGCGAAGCCGTTATCCAGGGCGCAAGCCGCTTGATGATCGTGCGCTGCTCACGGGCATCCTGTTCATCCTGCAGACGGGCCTGCGCTGGGACCTGCTGCCGCGCGAGATGGGCTGCGGCAGCGGCATGAGTTGCTGGCGTCGTCTGCGAGACTGGCAGGCTGCCGGCGTCTGGGACCGACTGCATGAAGTCCTGCTCGCAAAGCTGCGCGCGGCTGACCAGATTGACTGGTCCCGTGTCGTCGTCGATTCCTCCTCGATCCGTGCGGTGGGCGCAGGTCAAAAACGAGACCGAATCCCACGGACCGCGCGCGACCCGGTTCAAAGCACCATCTCATCACCGAAGCGCAGGGCATTCCGCTTGCGGTAATCCTCACGGGTGCCAACCGCAACGATGTTACCCAGTTTCACCCACTGGTTGAGGCCATCCCGCCCATTGCTGGCAAGCGCGGCAGACCGCTTTCGAAGCCCCGCATTGTTCAGGGCGACCGGGGCTACGATCACGACAAATACCGCCGTCCGCTACACGCAGTCGGCATCGTGACTGAAATCGCCCGACGAGGCGATCCACACGGAAGCGGACTGGGCAAAACACGCTGGGTTGTCGAGCGCACCATTTCATGGCTCCATAACTTTCGGCGACTACGCATCCGCCTCGAACGTCTCGCATTCATCCACGAAGCCTTCATGAAAATCGCCTGCTGCCTTATCTGCTGGCGAAAACTGAAAAACTCATTTTGTTAACGCTTCTAAGAGCGGCTAATGTGGTATGCACGAGATGTATCTCGCGCGAAGGCCAAGGGACACCGCAGGACGCAATGAATCGTTTGTCATAGACCGGCGACGACGATTGAGGTGGCTAGGTAATATCCGATATTGCCTAGCCACTGAGTGCCGTGTTGGCCGCCCTTCCACAGCACCTATATGCCCACGGTATCGCCCCCCTTCAACTGAGAACTCTCAGTCGAAACAGAGAGCCATCAACAGACGTCAGAAGTTATATGCCAACTTGAGCCCGGGACGTGGCCACCTTGCCATCAGAATTTTACCGTTGGAGTCCGAACCCGCAGCGATATACATCGTCTGCATGTCTGGACCGCCAAATGCAATATTGGAGATTGGCGCGCCGAAGACTACGTTTTTGGTTTCGCCCTTCGGCGTAACGACAACCAATCCGCCCGGATCGGCTCCCTTCCATGCAACGACCACATTGCCGCTTTGCTCCACTTTCAGAGAGTCGAAGATTCCATCACCTTCGATACTGCACAACACTCTGGTGAGCGGCTTTCCGTTCTTCTGCTTCAATCTAGCCGGACCCTCGACTTCGTAGACGAGAATCTGCCGTGTGACCGGAACCGCGACGTATAGGAGCGAACCATCCGGCGACAGTCCAATTCCGTTGGCCTGGGGAATTCCGTAGACCATCTCAGTCGTCTTCTTGCCGGTCAGGTCGGTGTAATAGACCGCACCATAGTCCATGAATCGCTCATGCTTCCGGCCAAGGTCGGTAAACCAGAAGCCGCCTTTTCCGTCAAAGACGAGGTCGTTCGGAGCGTTCAACTTGACGCCGCTAACAGTATCGACGAGTCGTTCGAATTTTCCGGTCTCCGGATCAACCCTGTCGATCCAGCCTCCATTCCAGCCATCCGGAACCAACGCATTCGGATATGCGCGTATGCCACCGTTGTTGGCGACATACACTGCACCATCCGGCCCCATTGCAGCTCCGTTCGGACCGCCACCAAGGTTGGCAACGGTAACAACCTTTTTGTTCGGAAGCAACCGCGACAGACGCCCCCCGAAAATCTCGACAAAAAGCAATGACCCATCTTTCATCACGATGGGGCCTTCGGGAAATGCCACGCCCTCGGCGAGGACCGTGTACGGATAGCCGCCCTTTATGGCGTCGAACTGCGGAATGGTAGTAGCTTGAGCTACCGCGCTGCCGCTCCTCGTCAAGATTAGCCCGGCCGACGCAGCAGCCGCCGTCGTGATGAACTTCCGCCTCGCGGAAGGATGCTCAAGCTCGGAAATCTGTAAGCTCACGTTGTCTCCTTTCCTATTATTTACCAGTCACACCAGTAATGACAAGCTCGTGGATTCAAATCTGAAATACTGGCTTCGGACGCTTCCGTGGACGGGAAGAAGCGCTCCGTGAATAAATCTACACAGCATCTTCCTCCCGCTCTCTCAGACCGCCTTGCCTCTAGAACCGAGTTCTGAGACCAGCACTAATTTCCGTCCGCGAGTGCGCGCCTTGGAAGTTTCCTCCGATTGCATATGGATTCCCTACCTCAGCTCCAGTCAGGCGCGTGTAGTCTGCCCCGGCATATACGTCCGTACGCTTCGACAAAAGATAGTCCGCAAGAGCATAGACTGTCGTATCCCCACCCGTCTTCCCAGCAATCCCGCTCACACTGTCGTACATTACTGCCACCGTCGTACGCAACGCCGGTGTGATTTGATATCCAACGCCCACGTCAAAAACCGAATCGCGCCTTGTAGTGGGGTTCCCAGCGTTCGAAAGCAAGCTTGTATTAGCTAGTGGCGTAGTGGTTCCCGCTGCGCCGGGCGTAAAATTTGGATCCCGGAGGCCAAGCTGGTAAAGGGCGTAAATGTTCGCGCTCCCAATACCCACATTCGCACCCACGGCGCCAAACCGCATCATGCGATTTTCTGCGTCTCTTGACTGCTGCACAGAGAAGCCCGCCATAACCTGTCCAAACTTGTAAGTTGATCCCGCAGCAAATGTCGAACCCTTCGACATACTTCCCGGCTGTCCACCGAGAGAGTATTGAAGCATTGCGTCAAGCTGTCCGGACTGGAAGTGATACTGCATGGTGTTGTCGAATCGGCAACCTTGCATCAGATTCGGCCAAGCCATCTGGATGTTGCCAGCCCAGCCGAGGGGATCGAAGTTATACAACATCACGAACGGGATCGTGTACTGTCGTCCGAAGCTGACCGTATTCGTTGTATTCGCGAAATACTTGGAAAGACCTACCCATGCCTGTCGACCAAACAATTGTCCCTGTTGATCGAACTGTCCGTTATAAACCTGAAATCCATTCTCTAATTGAAAGAGTGCCTTCCAGCCGTCTCCAAGGTCCTCAGTTCCACGAAGTCCCCACCGACTACCTTGGAGAACACCTTCAGTCATCAAGACTTGGCTGCCTCCGGGCACGCCAGTACGATTCGTCACCGCGACGTCTACCACCCCGTAGAGCGTCACGCTAGATTGGGCGTAAGAGGCTCCAGAAACCGATATCAGCGCACCGGCACCGGCAACAAGCAAACTTTTCGAAGAATTTCTCCAACAAGAATTGCGCATACCTTCTCCTAACTACTGTTGAAATTCTTATATCTTTTTTGTTTCTGCTTATCGGCAGCCAACATAACGTGAGCAATTAACCACTATCAATTGAAATACCGACGTTTTTTATCTCATTAAGAGATCGATCGTTTTCGTCCAACCGACCAATTCACAGCTGCATCAGATCCATCACTTGTGGTGTAGGCCATAGGTGACTCCTTCCCTATTCGCACCCTTCAATCGCCTTTCTTGATTCGCACTACTTATTTCACTTTGCGTCAGAAGTTCCTGTGCGACACACATTATTTCCAGCCCCCCGAACGACACTGGCTGCGAGTCAGCCTTCTTGCCGACCCGTTCGGTCAATACTGCTGACACAAGGCTGAGTGTTAAACCAACTCCTTTCTTTCTCGGACCACCGAAGACGGCACTAAAAAAATCCTGATCAGTCAAGGTCACGACGAGAGGCGCCGAGAGGTTCGCACCGAACTTCATTCCACCATATTCGCTATAGCGAATATTGTATCGCCATACCGAAGCAATCATATTCTGAGAACGCCGAGAAGCCATTCGGAGTTTTCCCTGGGTGGCGTGGCCGATATCCCTCCGATGGATGGCCGGCGTGCTGATGCGTTTGAGGAGCGGGAAGAAGGCCACGCTGATGTCCCGCAGCGAAGCGGGGACGCTAGCGCCCAGCGAATGGATTCACGCCCCGCCAGGCACGCCTGTTGCGCCGCAGGTAGTATGGGTCCACGGTTTTTCAGACAGAGCCCCGGCAGGAGACCCGCATGTCCTAGTTTTTGCAGGACGAAAGGTGTGAACTGTCCTGCCGCAGTCGACATAGCGATCGTCGCTGCGATACATAAGACCGGCCCACGCTTGCGCATGGGCCAGCTACTCACGACGTTCCGTGTGCCTCTCGAGTCTAAATAGGTTCTAAGGGAACGATGACAGGGCTTATCGCTGAGCGCGCCCCGTATGACAAAGATCAAACCTCCAGCACGCCACTCGAAATCTGGTTACGCTCCAAAGATTCGAACAACGCCCTGAAATTCCCCGCACCAAGTCTGTCGTCACCTTCGCGCTGAATCCAAGCACGGCCTTCGAGAAAATCTGCAGCGGTAACTTGGAAACGACCGACATCCCCGCCATCCCGGATGGATGCACGTGCTCGACGAACGCGCTGCCTCCGATTCGAAGCCTTCGCTTGATCGTGACCGTCTCGGGTACCGGGTTGCCAATGGCGCCGGCCCACCCGTCCAAGGTACCCCTTACTTCGGGGTCGCCAGTCGGTTCGGCCGTCATCAGAGTCGGCGACCATTCGGGGGACAACCGGCCGCAAGCGTGCTAGCCGACAAGCTTACTCGTCGCTGCAGCTCTTGCTTTTCGGATGTCTTCTCGATAGACCGCTCCGAATACCAAGACCACAATTGCCGCGAGGATTAGACAAAGTGCCAAGGCAAACAGCGAATATTGGAAACTTCCAAGAATGGATTTCAGCCCCCCGACGAGATTGGGACCGAAGAAGCCGCCAAGACTCCCCAGAGCCGAGATTACGGCCAGACCGCTTGCGGCCGCACGGCCTGACAAGAACGTTTGAGGGACGGTCCAGAACACCGCTGCCCATCCGAACATGCCGAAGGTTGCAACCAAGATGGCGAGCAGGGAGACTACCGGTTGAGTCACAAAATAAGCACTAACTGCGAGTCCGCCTCCCCCCAGGAGAGCGCCGACCGCTAGATGCCACAGACGTTCTCCTGTCCTGTCCGAATTCCACGACCATATAATCATGGCGACGACCGAAGCGACAGCTGGCAAAACGTTAAGAAATCCGACCTGGATGTTGGAGAATCCGAACGACTTGATGATCAAGGGCAACCAGATTGATGACCCATAGAAGCCGGATGTCCACAGTAGATTGGCCAGGATAAATACGATTACCCTCGGATCGGAAATACCCTCCCAAAACGAATGCTTAACCGACTCGCCCAAGGCGAGCTTTTCCTCAGCAAGTGCGTCTTTCAACGCTCGCTTCTGTTCTTCGGTCAACCACACCGCTGAAGATGGGTCACGAGGCAAAACAAAAAACACCGCCAAGCCAAGCAATACGGCGGGCATCGCCTCGAGAATGAACATCCACTGCCAACCGGCCAGTCCCAACCAGTTCGCACCGAGTAACCAACCAGACAATGGCGACATGATGATCGAGCCAACCGGAGAGCCAATGACCATGCATGCGACTACACGGGCTCGCATGTTGGCCGGGAACCAGTAGGTGAAGTAGAGCATCATTCCGGGCACGAACCCCGCCTCGGCAATCCCGAGCAGAACTCGGATGATGTAAAACTGAGTTGCCCCCGATACAAATGCGGTCGCAGCGGAAATAAGACCCCAAGTGATCATAATTCTAGCGATCCAGATCTTGACACCCACCCGGTGCAAGATCATGTTGCTAGGAACCTCGAACAATGCGTAGCCAATAAAGAACAAGCCGGCACCCAGCCCAAACACCTGAGGCGAAAATCCAAGCGCTTTGTTCATCTCAAGAGCTGCAAAGCCGACGTTCACCCGATCGACGTTCATTATGACGTAGCACAGGAAGATAATGGGCAAAAGGCGCCAGAACGACTTTCGAGCGGCCCCTTCCAGTACCTCTGAGCGAGCGAACTTATTCAGAGCCGTTGGCTCGCCAACGGCGTTGTATGCAGTCATGTCTTCCTCCAAATATTTATTTATCGCTATTTTTAGAAAATCCGACGTACTCGCGTCGGACGGTACACGGGGGTGGATATCACATCGGAAACTGAGTTCTCGTTTGGTTAGCGATACATGCTTGTATGCGATTGGCGAGTTTAGTCTGCGCTTGCCTGCTCGCCCAAGCTACGTGCGGCGTCAAAAGCAAACGTGGAACTTGCAGATCCAGCAGTGGGTGGTCAAGGGGAGGGGGGCTCGATGTCGAGGACGTCGAGCGCTGCACCTCCAATTCGCCGCCCGCGCAAACTGGTTACCAATGTTGCGCCGTCTACAAGTGCACCTCTACCCGTGTTGATCAAAACTGCATCGGGCTTCATCAGCCCCAAGGCGCGGGCACCTATCAAGTGGTGCGTCTCTTCTGTAAGCGGCAAATGGAGCGAAATGGCATCTGAAGCCGCCAGAAGCTCGTCAAGAGGGACCTCATAGTTTCTGCAGAATGACCCTTGCGTCTGCGCGAAGACAACATCCATCCCAATGCCTCGAGCCATACTCGCGACGGCATCGCCTATTCGCCCTCTCCCGACAATGCCGAAGCGCGATCCGGAAACATCCCTTATTTCCGGCCCCATCCAACAGAACCTCTTCGATCCCGACCATCGACCGTCACGGGACGCGGTTGAATATTCGATTATTTGCCGTCGGAGCGCGAAAAGCATAGCGATAACGTACTCTGCGACGGACACACTCCCGTAGTCAGGTGCATTCTCGACCGCTACCCCGCTGTCTCTCGCGTATTGGACGTCCACGTTGTCGGTGCCAGTCGCGGCTACTACGATTAATTTCAGGTTGCGGCACGCATCTAGCGTTGCACTGCGGATTGCCACCTTATTTGTTATGACAATGTCCGCCGCAGAGATACGCTCGAGCACTTCGACCGGTTCAGTGTGATTCATACGCACAATATGACACTGGAAGACGACGTAAATCCAGTTCGACCTGCAATGTGCCCGCGTCAAGAAAGACTACCGAGATATCCTTGCGCCCCATACTCAGTTCCTTCAAAAGCCATACAAAACCTCTAGATTGTCGACCAGAATCTACTTCCGGTCGCCCGCCTCGGGCAATCAGACGTGCAGCGAGTCGAGCAGCTCTGGGACGACGCTGGCGCGGCTAGCGCCCGGCCAGTAGTTTCCTCATAAAAGCCGATCGACGCGCCTCAAGTATCGCTCGAACCGAAGGCGCCAAACCTTCGAACGCTAAGCGCAAAGAAGATCAACGATAAGGAGCAGATACGTTGACCCAACAGCGCCCCGTGTCAGACAACCTCAACAACACCGAGGCAATTGTCGAACACATAGACGCTCGGCTGGACAAGCACGGCGCGCTCTATCTCTATGCGTCGCAGAACGTTCGAAGTCGTCGCAATACGCGTCGCGTAAGCCGTCTCTCAGGTGAGTACGGAATTTTGCCGCCGGGCTGAAGATGTGGAAATGACAGTCGGTGAGCCTGCGAGGCTGTGGAAGTCGGACAGGAGCGACCCCTCCGCCTTTACATTGCGCGAGCTCATGCAACGACTTCTCCACATCGGAGACCTCCAGCGGCTGAGGTATATTTACGCCTTCGAAAGAAGATTCTCGCGTAGGGTATTGCCCTCGTACTCCCGACGAAATACCTTCCGCTCCTGGAGAATCGGCACCACGTGATCTACAAAGTCTTCAATGCCGCTCGGCGTGATGGACGGCGTGATATTGAATCCGCTACATCCCGTATCGCGCCAGTACGCCTCCAACTTGTCAGCGACCTGCTCTGGTGTTCCCACAATCTGCGGATTCCCGGCCGAGGCGCCCCACAGCAAAGCTGCTTCCCGACCAGTAATCTGAGCAGAGCTGCCGGTTGCCAGCGCGGCCGCCATCAGCCCACGAGCAGCTTGCGTGTCCATCTGCTCTAGCGGCTTGTCGAGATCCAGCGTATCGAAGTCTATGCCCATAACGCCGGACACGCGGCTCAATGCAGCTTCAAGCGGAATGCGTTCGACGAGCTCTTTCTGGTTTCGGCGAGCCTCCTCCTCCGTGCCACCAAGAATGACCTGCACGCCGAACAACACGTTACAGCCGTCCCGTCCTGCCGCACGCGCCGCTGCATTGAGATCACCCATCAGCTTCTTTGCACCTTGAGCGTGAGGCTGGACCGCGAAAACCACGTCAGCGTGCTTCATTGCGAACGATTGGCCCCGCCCGGAGCTGCCGGCCTGAAAGATTACAGGGCGTCCCTGTGGTGACGGAAACGTCGGCGGCACTGCACTGGTACGAAAGTACTTCCCGTTATGCTCAACTCGGCTCACTTTCTCCGGATCCGCGAGGATCAGGTTCTTGCGATCTGCCAAAATCGCCGTCGGATCGACACCTGACCAATACGCTTCGCAGATCTCGAGAAATTCATCGGCGCGGTCGTACCGTTCGTCGTGATCCATCTGCTCGTGCCCGAGCGCACGATGCTCACCGCGCGACGCGCCGGTTACGATATTCCACGCAACACGGCCGCCGGTCAGATAATCGAGAGTCGAGATGGTACGAACCGCTTGATAGGGATGAACTGCCGTCGTTGAAAGCGTGAACCCGAGGCCGAGGTGACTCGTTGCGGCACCCATTGCAGCAAGGACTGGCGCAGGATCATGAATGGGCCACCACACCCCATACTTCACCGCCTCGTCGGTTCGCTGCTTGTACTGATCAAACCCACCCATTGTGTCGGCGAAGAAAACACCGTCGAACTTGCCGCGCTCAAGCGTGCGAGCGAGATCTTGCCAGTACTTGAAACTCTTCATGCCCTCCAACCGCTCATCGCGTGGATCCGCCCAGCTGAGATTTGCATGGTTGATGGGACTATGCGTAAGGAAACTAAATAAATGCATCATGACGTAGCTCTTTCAAAATTTGGATTGAGACGTAAAGTTCGTAGAGGTCAGCTCTGCCGGTCGACCCGGACGAGCTTTCGGAAGGTTCGAACGTCAGCAGGCATCTCTTCGCCGGGATACATCTGTTGCCATGCGGTGTACGAAACCTCCCCAACGTAGAGATCCCCTTTCGAATCAACCGCAATCCCATGGGGCGCGATGAATTGGTCATCGTTGAGGCCGGGTCTGTCAGCGCCGTATCTCGCCATCAGCTGACCTTCCCTGTTCAGAATGCTGACGCGGGGACCTATGTTCGGGAAAAGTCGGTTGACTTTCAGCGAGGTCGCAGCTTCGCCGACATAGAAAGCACGCCTACTGCTCTTGTCTGTGCAGAGAGCGCATGGCCGATGGAGATTGTTCCACTGCGTCTCGTATTTTCCGGCCCCGTCGAAAACCTGGACCCGGTGGTTCTCGCGATCGGCCACGTAGACCCATCCGTCGCGGTCGCAGCATATGTTGTGCGGGACGTTGAACTTTCCGGGATCGGTACCCGGACCGCCCCAAGTATGCAAAAGCTTGCCATCCGGGGAATACATATGCACTTGTGCATTACCGTAACCATCTGAAACGTAAATCCGTCCATCAGGTGCAAGGGCCGTGTGCGTGCAGCGATGAAATGGCTGTCCGCTCAGGAACGGGGCGGGCTGATTTGGTGTACCGATCTCGAGAAGCAACCGTCCCTCGGGAGAAAACTTCCGAACGGTATGATCACCCTCGTCAGTACAGTAGACAGAGTCGTCCGGACCGATGTCGATGCCGTGAGGACGGGTAAAAACACCGTGTCCCCAGCTCGTAACGAACTCACCGCTCTGCTCGAAAACGATGATCGGGTGCTCGCCTCGGTTGAAAACAAATACTCGGTCACGGCTATCCACAGCGACGCCGCCAACCTCTCCAAATTTGATCCCCTCGGGAAGCTTTGCCCAAGCTTCGGCAAGTCGATACTCATACATATGAATTCACCTCCGTAGCATCTTCGGCCTGGTTGCTCAAACTGCGATTCACCACGTGCTGCAGGACGTCTTTGACCACCCGAAGGTCGTCGTCGTGCACGCCTTCCATTTCAGCCGCCTCGAACTCGACGAGGGTTGACTGAAGTGTTGTGTTGAGCTCAATTCCAGTATCCGAGAGCGAGTAAGAAGCGCCATTCCCTTGAAGGAGATAGCCTCTTTCTTGCAACTCGGACAAAGCATCAAGCGCGTCCGGTCGCGGAAGGTACATTTCTCGGATAATGTTTTCGGCGGTGGTCGCACAGCCAGCACTCAGCGCGGTGAGGACTCGCGCTTGGCACACTGTCAGCCCAGCTTTCCGACGATGCTCCTCAAATCGCGTGGAAAACGCGTAGTGCGCTTTGAAGATCAGCGCAGCCAGAGATTGAGGTGTGACCTCTTCAGCAGTTTGAGAACCGGCCTCCCGAACACGCTTCATTTGCGGATGTGCCGTAGCAGCCCCATACGCCCCTTGCACGTAAAGAAGCGGCTTTCCCTCAAAACGCGCGAAATAACTGACGCGGCCGACAAGGATGATGTGATCGCCACAATCGTGGATCACTTCGGTATCGCACTCGAAGACTGCAATCGAGTTGTCCAAGACAGGCGCCCCATTCTTCCCAGCTTTCCACGAGACGGAAGCGAACTTGTCTGTATCTGGGCTTGAAAACACCTGTGATACTTTCACCTGGTCCATTCCGAGAACATTGACGGAGAACCGCTTCGCGCCGTTGAATGCGTTGAAGCTTCGGGAGGTGCGATTCAAGGACCAAACGATCAATGGAGGGTCAAGCGAAACGGAAGCGAACGAATTCACCGTGTTTCCGACGCGCCCCATTTCGGTATCTGCCGTAACGACAACGATCCCAGTGGCGAACTGGCCGAGCGCGCGTCGAAATGCACGCGGATCATCCGCAGGATTTCCCGAATCAGCTTCGAGAAGTGTGTTCATGGCTATCTCCTAAGATATCTTTTTAATTGTTTGACATAAGAACGCGACGCGATTAGGCCGTCGCAATCAACGTGTGTTCAAAGACAAGATCCGATTGGTTTCCGACGCGATCTCGGCTCTGGATGAGCTACTCGCACCCAGAGTCTCGCCGGCGCGGGAGACCATCGCTTTCTCCCTAACCTCGTAAATCTTGTTACACCCCAGTATCCCCATGTTCGTGGCAATCTCGCCCCTCAAGATGTCCAGTGCTCGCAGTGCGCCAGCCGATCCGCCCGCGATTACGCCGTACAAGGTGGCCCGCCCCACGAATGCGAAATCCGCGCCCAAGGCGATCGCTTTCAAGATATCGGTGCCGCGCTGTATGCCGCTGTCGATCATGACAAGCCTATTTGGTCCGACTGCTCTTCGAACCAAAGGCAAGATAGAGATGGGCGGAGGAGCGACATCGAATTGACGCCCCCCATGGTTCGAAAGAATCAAACCATCAACTCCGGTCGCAAATGCTCGCTCTGCATCATTCGGGGAAAGGACACCCTTCAATATCAATTTCCCCTTCCAGCGGTCACGGATTCGCTCGAGTTTCTCCCAAGACTGGCTGTCGGACGGAGTTTGCTTTCCGTAGAATGCCAGTACCTCGTCTGCAGATGCACCCGCAGGAAGAAAATCGGCCCAGTTCTCCATCATTGGCATCTTTGCGCCATTTGCCAGATACTTCGCCAACCAACGCGGATGAAGCAATCCATCGAGAACAATCGACGGAGTCAATTTAAGCGGCCGGGTGAATCCATTTCGCAGATTGCGCTCGCGCTTCCCCGTAACCGGAACATCAATGGTAACAACCAAAGTTTCTACGCCGGAGGCTTGCGCCGTCACGAGCAGTGATTCTCCGATGGCTGGATCCTTTGTCGCATAGCTTTGAAACCAGACGTTTTTTCCTGCTATGCCAACAACCGACTCAACCGAAGAAATGCTCGCGCAAGAAAGTATGAACGGGACGTTTGCAGTGGCGGCAGCCTGTGCGAGCATCAAGTCCGCGCCTCGCCTCCACATACCTGCTCCGCCTGTTGGTGCTATTCCGACCGGGCTGTCATAGGCCCGCCCGAGCAGTTCGGTCTTTTGACTCCGGCCCGAGACGTCGACCAGGTAGTTCGGAAGGAACAGGTATTCGCCGAACGCGTGGGGGTTCCGCGTAAGGCACGCTTCGTCCTCAACTCCTCCCTCAATGAAATTGAACGCGATGTTAGGTAGGTATTGCCTCGCCATTCGTTTGAGGTCGCCGATGCTGTTGGCTCGTGAAATGCGCACCTTTATTCCTTTATCACATTGCTCGTTGGATACAAGTTACCCTCCCCCCGACCAATTGAGAACGGGCCAAATTCAGATGCAACCTAACGGCTTGGTCGATAGATTCACGGGTATTGCTTTGCTGGCCATCGCGCCCTATTTACCCACTTTCCACGCTGCTGTTCGTGAAAACCCCCAGCCACAAGCGGCAGAGCGCGGAACTCGGATACGTAGAAATATGTCGTTCCGCATAGTGGACCCGGCGGTGCTCCGCCGCCGCTTGCCGACTGCGATCTACAACATTAGGAGATAGATACACGCTTGATCAAACAACCTTGGAGGAATCGCGTGCACGCGTTGCCGCAACAGAGGAAGTAGGCTTTTGTTCGCAGATCGCGGAATGCAGGGGGCGCAAGCGGAGATGGTCCAGTCGGTCCAGTCTGTCGAAGACGAACTGGAGGTTCAATTGTATGCGGTCCACGAACGACGCCACTCAGGGGTGCTCTGAGGCGTAAGTTGTGTGCTAGGGAGAAGGGTCAGCGTAGGTGGACACCTATGCTCCTCGCTCATGCCGCCAGCCGATAGACGTCGAAGATGGACCGCTTACGATTGACCAAGCTAATCCTGGGCAACCACGAAGTTGGCTCGCCACAGCCTCGAAGCGAGCCGATTGGATCCCGCGTCGCCTCCGCTGTCAGCGGCAATTCTCAAGTGGAGAGTCATTGGGCAACCAACGCCAGAGTGCCCCATGGGCGCAACCCCACGCAGCGCGTTAAACATCTCGAGCAGCTCGCATCTGCGCTGTGGGGCCTTTGTGCTCATCAAGATCAGGTATGGTGCGGCGAAGCGCTATTCCTCCGTCCGATACCCGCGTTGAATCTCGCGTTGCATTCGGATTGCGGTTTGTCGTCGGACCGCACATCGGATCGGGCACAAGGTGCCTCACACCATCTATGACAATGCTGAGGCAAAGCTACCGCTATTTCGCTCTGAGGACGAGAATACGCCATCTCCGCGCGGATGACACCTCGCGGAAGCTAAGTTCGAATTCAAATGAGAAAAGCAGGCGGATCAATCCCGCCCGCCATACCGTGGCTCAGACCGGAGCTGAAAGGAACGCTTTTAGGCTGTTTGTTCAGCGACGAGGAAGCTACTCATCCTGCTCCGCAGGTCTGCTGATATGGGCTGAGGTTGACGACTCTCCAAAGACAGTAGCACGACCGTTTGGTTGACATGTACACGTACCTGATCTTTGTCGCATGCACTCAACGACAACGCGATTGATGTTGACCCCAGCTTCCGCACTGCGAGCCTGAACGTGAGCACATCACCAATCTTGCTTGGCGCAGCGAAGTTGCACTCCAAGTGGACGGTAGGAATACCTAGTCGTTGACTTGAAATGAAAGAGCCATAGTCGACACCAAGGCCCTTCCCGAACCAGTCCTCAATTAACTCGTGGAACAATACGAAGTATTGAGGATAAAACACAATACCCGCCGGATCGCAATGTTGAAAACGAATTAGTTTTTCAACCTCGAAGAATGACGACTCTTCCATAGTGCCCCTGTAAATGTCTCAATGACTGCGCTACAGGGATCCAGTCAAGTGGAAATCGCTTCTGCCATCGCCGGCACCGCCTCGAACAAGTCTCCGACGAGACCATAGTCAGCGACGCTGAAGATCGGCGCTTCTTCGTCCTTGTTGATCGCGACGATGACCTTCGAGTCCTTCATGCCGGCCAGATGCTGGATCGCGCCCGAGATGCCGACCGCGACGTACAGTTGCGGCGCGACGATCTTGCCGGTCTGGCCGACCTGATAGTCGTTCGGCACAAAGCCCGCGTCGACCGCGGCGCGCGATGCGCCCAGTGCCGCACCGAGCTTGTCGGCCAGCGGTTCCAGAACCTTCGTGTAGTTTTCGCCGCTACCGAGACCCCGGCCGCCCGAGACGATGATCTTCGCGCTCGTCAGTTCCGGACGATCGAGCTTCGTCACTTCGCGGCTCACGAACTGCGAAATGCCTGCATCGGCCGCCGCTTCGATCTTCTCGACCGCTGCGCTGCCGCCTTCGGCCGCGACGGCGTCGAAACCGGTCGAGCGCACGGTGATGACCTTGATCGGGTCAGCCGATTGCACGATCGCGATGGCGTTGCCGGCGTAGATCGGACGCTCGAACGTGTCGGCGCTATCCACCGCGGTGATGTCGCTGATCTGCGCGACGTCGAGCTTCGCGGCGATACGCGGCGCGATGTTCTTGCCGTAAGCAGTGGCCGGCGCGAGGATGTGCGAATAGTGCTTCGCGATGTTCAGCACCGTGGCTTCGACGTTTTCCGCGAGACCCGCTTCGAGTTGCGGCGCGTCGGCCAGCAGCACCTTCGCGACGCCAGCGATTTTCGCTGCCGCATCGGCTGCGGCCTGTGCGTTGCGACCCGCGACCAGTACGTGAATATCACCGCCAATCTGCTGTGCCGCTGCGATCGTGTTCAGCGTCGCGGCCTTGATCGACGCATTGTCGTGTTCCGCAATTACCAGATTCGTCATTTTGTCTCGCTCCTCACAGCACCTTGGCTTCGGTCTTCAGCTTCTCGACCAGCGTCTTCACGTCCGGCACCTTCACACCGGCGGAGCGCCTGGGCGGCTCGGCGACTTTCAGCGTCTTCAGACGCGGCGTCACATCGACGCCGAGGTCTTCGGGCTTGACCGTTTCGAGCGGCTTTTTCTTGGCCTTCATGATGTTCGGCAGCGTCACGTAGCGCGGCTCGTTCAGACGCAGATCGGTCGTGACCACGGCGGGCAGCGTCAGCGACAGCGTTTCCGCTCCGCCGTCCACTTCCCGCGACACCGTCGCCTTGCCGTCCGCCACGACAAGCTTCGACGCGAACGTCGCCTGCGGCAGATTCGCGAGCGCGGCGAGCATCTGGCCGGTCTGGCTGGAGTCGTCGTCGATGGCCTGCTTGCCGAGGATCACCAGCTGCGGCTGTTCCTTGTCGACGAGCGCCTTCAGCAGCTTGGCGACGGCCAGCGGCTGCAGCTCTTCATTCGATTCGATCAGGATCGCACGGTCTGCGCCGATCGCGAGAGCGGTGCGCAGCGTTTCCTGCGACTGCGCAACACCGGCCGATACGGCGATCACTTCGGTCGCGACCCCCGCTTCTTTCAGACGCACGGCTTCTTCCACCGCGATTTCGTCGAACGGGTTCATCGACATTTTCACGTTCGCGATATCGACGCCCGTACCGTCCGATTTCACGCGGACTTTGACGTTGTAATCGACAACTCTTTTTACAGGCACAATTACTTTCATAAAATTCAATTTCCCGTATTTACTTTAATCGCTTCACGATCCAGCAGCTCTCCGAACACCTCATCCGTGTGTTCGCCAAGTTTCGGGGCGAGCCTTCGCACGTCCGGCTGAGTCCGAGACCATTTGCCGACCGGTTGGCTTACGCGAATACGCCCTTCGCTGGGGTGCTCCACCTCCTGCCAGAATCCAACGGCCCTCAGGTGTGGATCCTCAAACAGGTCTTCGATGCTATTAACAGGAGTCGCAGGTATGTCGGCTGCATCGAAAAGGGCCAGCCATTCAGATGTCGTTTTGGCAGGTAACGCTTCGGCAAGGTAAGCACCAAGTTCTTCTGCGTACTGAGTCCTCTCCTGAAGCGAAGCGAAGCGCGGATCATTATCTACAAGATCCGGAACGCCGATCATGCGCGAAAATTTGCGCCAATGTTCGTCGGTATAAACGACGACGCAAATATGCCCATCCTGTGTGGGATATGGACCTCGCTGTCTGGACAGGAGACGCTTGTAACCTGTATCGCCTTGCGATGGGCGAAAAACCTCGCCTCCAATGTGATCACCGGCGACAAACTGAACCATGGTTTCAAACATTGGCAATTCGATGTACTGGCCCTCTCCTGTCCGCATCCGATGCACCAGAGCGCTGCTGACCGACAACGCGAGATAGAGGCCCACAGTCCGATCACAAATGTTGACGGGCGCATACGCCGGCTTACCGTTCACACGTTGAAATAGCGAGGAAATCCCAGATGCGGCCTGAAGAATGTCATCATATGCTGGGCGTCCGGCATATGGACCATCCTCACCAAAGCCGAACGCACCACAAACGATGAGGCCCGGATTAACGCTTGCGAGCGTCGCGTAGTCGAGGCCGAGTCGTCGCATTGCAGGCGGACGAATATTGAATACCAGCACATCCACTTTCGTCGCAAGTTCCAGAAGTGAAGCTCTATCGTTGGCGTCCTTGAGATTCAGAACAATGCTGCGCTTGTTGCGATTTGCCTGCAGGTAGAGGGGGCCCATCGATTCGTGCACGAATGGCCCTACGTTGCGCATAGAGTCGCCATTTGGCGCTTCAACCTTGATCACATCAGCGCCAAAGTCCCCCAGGATCTGGGTGGCCATTGGCCCCATCACTACGGTGGTCAAATCCAGAATCTTGATACCCGCCAACGGTCCCGCCATCGCTCGCTCCTATTTTCTTGTATGCGAAATAACTTTCGCTATGCCGATAAATCTACGTCATGCCTCACGGCTATGTCAAGGTGGAGGTTTCCCTATCAAAAATCCACATAACGCTTGCCAAGCGAGTGAATTGGGAATCGGCCCAGCACCAGGACGGAGCACCCTAAACCTTCAGAAAGATTGTCGCTGGACGAGCCCGTCGCAGGATAAAATTTCGCTGTGGCGAAATTAGTTTTCGGGTATGCTTTCTTCCTGTCTCAGGTCAAAGTCCATTTGATATGTCCAAGATCGTCTATCGCACTCTCGACGTCTTCGAAGCTTTCGCTGCAGAGAAACGTCCTCTTTCTCTTTCGGAGCTGATGAAGGTTCTGGACATCCCGGCATCAAGCTGCCACGACGTCGTCCGCGCGTTGGAGGAGCGAGGCTATCTTTACGAAGTTCGTCCGCGCGGGGGGCATTACCCGACTCCACGGCTACTCGACCTTGCGAACGTCATCGTGCAGAACGACCCTTTCATGCTGCGCGTACAGCCCGTTCTCGAATCGCTGCGGGACGAAGTTCAAGAGTCCGTTTTTCTGATGAAAGCGCGAGACACGACCCTGACTTATGTCGCCGTACTCGATTCGGACAGCCCACTGCGCCTCTCGGTGCGCGTTGGCGAATCTCTACGAGCCGTGCACGCAACATCAGCGGGTAAAGCGTGGCTCGCGAGCCTCGACCGCGTTATGCTAGATAGCGTTCTCGCGGAGACCCGTCTTAAGGCACTCACCCCGCTTACGATCACGACAAAAGATGCGTTAAAAAAAGACGTCATCGCGTCCGAGAAGCGTGGCTGGTTTCTGAATCGCGAGGAAAGCGTCGAGGACGCGCTCACCGTTTCGGCTCGCTTCATATGGCACGATGCAGTCTATATTGTGACCGTCGCAGGTTCTGTGAAGCGCATGGATAGAAAATTGGACATGGTCGTTAAGCTTCTCACCACAGCCGTATCAGAACTTAACCAAACAACACCGCGCGCTAACGCATAATTGACTCAATGAGCACCGATTGGCCGTCGACGACGACGCCATTCAGGGTCCTATGGCGTATCGTGGCCGGACAGGGTTGTTTTTCGCAGATGCGACCTCTCCAACCATTAGCATTGCGGTCGCTCCACCCTTCATCCATTCGGGCGTGCGCCGCTCAATGAGGTTCGTACATCCTAAGCACGCCGGCAACCAATCGGCGGCCAATCACGCTACTGTTATGCAGGCGCACAGCGCAAAAGCTGATAACGACGTTCACACCAGTTCAGCCATTGAACGTCGTCAGCCCAGGGGCACAAATCACTCGACACGCAGCAACAGCGCAGCCCCCATGTCGCCAGCGGCACAGCCCGTAAACAGCCCCACGCCGCCTCCCTGCTCACGCAACGCGTGAACAAGTTCAACAATACCGCGCATTCCGGTCGGACCTTGCGGGTGACCATAAATCAGGCTGCAACCGTAGGGATTCATTTTTTCGAGTGGAAAGCCGAGTGCCTTAGCGAACCAGAGGTCATTGACAGCGAAAGGATTGTGGGTAACAACGACCTTGACCTCGTCGATGGAAACTCCGGCGCTGGCAAGCGCGCGTTGCGCGGCGAGCGCGGGAGCTTTAGGCATACGCCCCTTCTCCGCTCGACAAAATCCCGCCGAGAGCAGGCGCGAGACACCTTCCCCAGCCGCAAGCGCCCTTGCCTCATCGAGTCCCGAAACCACGAGGCCTGCGGTGCCGTCAGCGGGGTGAGTTTGCGTTCCCGGCGTGGTCACGCCACCCGGCAACGACGGACGAAGTCCTCGCAACCCATCAACGCTGTACGGGCTGACTCCATCGTCTTCTTCGAGCCGGACTTCGGTCTTGCGTCCGGGCACGAGGATGGGCTGCATGTACCGTCGTTGTATGCGCCGATCATCGGCCAGCGCGTGCTGATACTGATTAAAGCGCAGGAGCGTCAACTCATCACACTGTTCGCGCGTAAATCCACCATCTCGCGCGGTCGCTTCGGCGGTATGAACCATCGACTCACCCGTCCACGGATCGCACACGAAGTTGTCGAGCACCCAGTTTTCCGTGTTGGGGCCGCCGCCCATGGCAGACGAACTCGGATAGATCATCAACGGACCATTGCTAACGCGGTCTGACGTAACGACAAGCTGCACCTCTCCGGCATTGAGTTGTGCTTGCGCGGCCGCTTGTGCCACGCATGCGACCGATGTCGCGCACGCTTGAGAAATCGTTGGGCCTCCCACATTCGGCAGACCAGACCGCGCCGCCACGAGCGGTCCGGCATAAAAGCTTCCTCTTTGCGGAACAGTTGTCCCATAAATCAGTTGCCCGACGCGTTCGCGATCAAATTCCCGCGCGTCTAGCGCATCGCGCGTCACCTGCGCGGCCATGTCGAGACTGTTCAGATCCGCCGCAGCACGTTGCCAGCGAATAAAGGGGGAGGACCACATCAGCGGTCCAGGAATATACGCGTTGTCGAATTTCATTGTCTTAGACCTATCAGATCGGTGAGTTCCGCAGACCCATCGGGCTACGGGGCGAGGGCACGTTGCCTCACGCGAGATTCCACGCGACCGGCACCGGAATTGGCATCTCCAACAAACGCTGACCAAATGCTTTGCCTTGCGGGTCAATTCGCATTGACGCCATGCCGCCGCCGCCCAAGGCTTCCGTTAACACGAAGTTGAACGCGTTGAGCCCTGGCACGTCATAACGAGTAACGGTGCCCTGCACCGTGCCTTTGAAATGTTCCGCGACGCGCGCCGGCGTAAGCCAATGGTCCAGCCACGCATGCCCCGCGGGGCTACGCGCAAATACCCCGATGTTAGAACCATTGCCTTTGTCGCCCGAGCGCGCATGCGCTAGCCGTAGCAACGGTACCTCAACTGTCGGGCCGTCCTCGGGCACGGACGAAGTCTTCTGCACCACTGCTGGCGCGACGTAGCCGCCCCCGACAGGAGCGTCTACGTCGAATGCAGGATCGCTACCGACCTGCACACGCAACGGGTTGAGGCGGTGCTTGTCGACAAAGAACGTGAACAGTCGGACAACCGGAACGGGCTTGGGCCGCCCGCCGATCAGTCCAGCCGTTCCCTGCGCGAAGCTCAGCCCGACAGAGCCAAGTTCGCGCGCAAAAGTGTCCAGTGCCTTCGGATCATCATGCTCGACAACCAAGCGCATGATTACTTCGCGTGCATACTGTGCGCGGCTTTCGTGCAGGTAACTCGCTTCGCCACCCAGAACCTCGATATGCACGTTCCGGAAGTCCGCGACACCACGTTCTTCAAAATGTATCCGTGCCCGCGCCACAAGAGCCTCTGCGCTGCGCTGCGCCTTGCGCACGGCGTCGAAGCCTATGATGACGGCCATCGCGACAGCGCGAAATCCGTCCTGATATGTTGCCGACACCTTGTACTGCGTCGTGGGCGGTCGTCCTTTCGCGTCAGACACCCGCACGCGATCCTGTCCCACGGTCTCCAGGCGAACCCCCGAAAAATCGGCCACCACGTCAGGCAAAATATAGGCACGTGGATCGCCGATTTCATATAGAACCTGTTCAGCCACAGTTGCCGGTTCGACAAGGCCGCCCGTGCCCGACGGCTTCGTCAAGATGAAGGTACCGTCTTCGTCGCACTCCGCAATTGGGTAGCCGATGTTCTGCCAGCCTGGGACACGCTCCCAGTCAGTGAAGACACCGCCGGTCGCTTGGGGACCACACTCCAGAAGATGGCCGACAAGCGAACCCGCAGCAAGTCGGTCATAGTCGTCCTCGCGCCAGCCAAACTCGTGCATCAGGATCCCGAGCGCCAGCGCGCTATCGGCGCACCGTCCGGTAACTACAATGTCCGCGCCCTTGGCAAGCGCTCGCGCAATGGGAATCGCGCCCAGGTAAGCATTGGCTGTAAGCAACTTGGGAGGAAGAGGCTCCCCGCTAACCAATTCACGCACCCCTTCGCCGCGCAATTCGTCCAGCAAGGGCATCATATCGTCGCCCTCGACGGCTGCAATACTTAGTGCAATGCCTTCCGCAGCGCATGCCGCTTCCAAGGCACGCTTACATGCCGCAGGATTCACCCCGCCAGCATTGGTCACCACTTTGACACCGCTTTCGGCCAAGGTCGCAAGGTGCGGAGCCAGATAGCCGACACTGTCAGGCGGGAATCCTGCTTCCGGATCTTTCATCCGCGCGCGGGCCAGCAGGGACATTGTGACTTCGGCAAGGTAGTCCATCATGAGGTAGTCCACCTTGGCGCGCAGCAACTGGCCAACCCCCATGGGACTATCGCCCCACGCGCCCGACGCGCCGCCGATGCGTACGATATTCTTACTCATGCGATTCTCCCGGCGCTGCCCATTTAGGGGGACGTTTCTCGTTGAACGCTTGCAGGCCTTCTTTCGCATCGGGAGCGGTAGAGGTTAGAGCAATCTGCGATTCGGCAAAAGTCAACGCTTCCGTAAAGCCCATCCATTCCATCGACGCAATAGCGTATCGGCCGCGTCTCAAAGCTTGAGGCGAGCATTGCTCGACACGCCCAACCATCGCATCGACCGCCGCGTCGAGTTCAGCGTATGGCACCACAGCATTGGCGATTCCGATTTCGCGCGCACGTTGCGCATCTATCAACTCGCCAGTGAAGCACAGCTCATTGACGTAACGGGGTGCAATCATTCTGCGCAGATAGACAAGTACCTGCATCGGAAAGACACCGACCTTGGCCTCGGGCAGACCGAAGCGTGCGTGGTCTGCAACAATCGCCATATCACACAAGGCCATGAGCCCCATGCCTCCAGCGACGCATGCACCGTTGATGCGTGCGATCAGCGGCAATGGAAATTCACGGGCCACGCGTGCAAGTCTTCCGAAATCGGTCGTCGGCTCTACAGCACCTTCGGAAAAGACCCCGGTGCCACGCGTAAGATCGGCGCCCGCGCAGAAAGCCTTCTCGCCGCGCCCGGTCAGAACAACCGCGCGCAACGATGAATCGGCAGCCGCCCCTCGAAGGGCATTTTCAATCCCGGCGATCGCGTCCGGATTAATTGCGTTGCGCCTTTCCTCACGATTGATCGTGATCCAGAGGGCACTGCCACGCCGTTCAGTTTGGACGACGGGAGTTGGGGAAACAGTTTCAGATGCCTGCATGTCGTTCGCCCTTCTCAATAGGATTTCGGCAAGCCGAGTTCACGCTCCGCAATGAAGCTCAGAATCATTTCGCGTGATACCGGTGCGATCTGCGTTGCTACCATTTCGCGGAAGTAACGCTCGACGTGATATTCCGCCGCGTAACCCATCCCGCCGTGCGTGCGGATGGAGCGATCGCAAGCGTGAAAGCCCGCATCGGCGGCCAGATATTTCCCTGCGTTTGCCTGCGCGCCACACGGTTTGCCCGCGTCATAAAGTTGTGCGGCGTGCATCGTCATCAGCTCGGCTGCGTACAATTCCGACCAGCATTCGGCAAGTGGATGCTGGATCGATTGATTCATGCCGATGGGCCGGTTGAAGACGACTCGCTCTTTCGCATACTGCGCGGCCTTAGCGAGTGCGCGACGCCCAATGCCAATCGCTTCTGCAGCATTGAGAATCCGCTCGGGATTAAGGCTGTCGAGAATATAGCGAAAACCCTTTCCTTCCGCGCCGATTCTGTCTGCGACCGGAATCACAAGCCCATCGATGAACGTCTGATTGGAATTCACCGCGTGGCGACCCATTTTTGGAATCTCGGTAACGCGCACGTAGCGAGGGTCCATGTCGGCGAAAAACAGGCTAATACCGTCCGTCGGCTTTTCGCATTGCTCAATTGGCGTGGTGCGCGCAAGCAGTACGATCTTTTGAGCCTGTTGGGCCGTGCTAGTCCAGATTTTCTGGCCGTGCACGACATAGTGATCGCCGTGGCGCACCGCGCGCGTCTTGATGCGCGAAGTATCGAGACCGGCGTCTGGCTCCGTAACACCGAAACAGGCACGGGTTTCGCCGGAGATGACGCCCGGCAGCCAGCGCTGTTTCTGCTCATCTGTGCCGTGTTTGACGATGGAGTGCAGCCCGAAGATATTGATGTGAATTGCCGAGCAAGCGGCGAAGACGCCTGCAGAGGCCCCGACCGTTTGCATCATGATGGCCGCCTCCGTCACGCCCAACCCAGCGCCGCCGTACTCCGTCGGCATCGCGATGCCCAGCCACCCCCCATCCGCAATGGCTCGACAAAATTCGTGCGGGAACGTATGCGTGCGATCAAGTTCGGCCCAATAATGGTCGTCGAACTGGTCGCAAACTGCTTGGACCGCTTCCTTAAGCGCCGCATGGTCGGGCGTCATGGTCATTGCTTCGATCACAGATATCTCCTAGTTGGTTGGCACCTCGACGCATCAAGCGCTTGTCGCTTTTGTTTTCGCCATTTCGAAATATACATCGCGATAGCGAATTTAGTTCCACTTTTCACCAACTGTCAAGCACGCGGCAACGAAACTTGCTTCTCTGGGTAAAACCCGAGTACGTCTTTGAATCGGCTGGAATACGCTTCCCACACGTCGGGATTAAGCAGACGCGGGGGCCGGCGTCCGGCGAACATGTCGAGCATTTGCTGCGCGGCCCCGATGGACGCATCTCGACGTGACTCTAACGTCGCCCCACCGATGTGTGGGCTTGCAACCACGGTGTCGAATGCGAGGAGCGGATGATCTGGCGGAGGTGGCTCGACATCCCATACGTCGATGCCAGCCCCCGCTATACGCTTGTGCCGCAACGCCTCGAGCAACGCATTCTCGTCATGAATGCCCCCGCGTGCCGCAGTGATGAAATAGGCATGCGACTGCATCAAGGCGAACTCACGGGAACCCATCAGTCCGCGCGTTCGGTCATTTAGTGCGCAGCAGATCGCCACGAAATCGGCCTGCCGCAGCAAGTCGTCGAGTGTTGCCTTCACTGCGCCGAAGCTCGCGTACCGCTCATCGGTACCCGACTCGCTGTACGCAAGGACTCGCATACCGAACGCGGCACGGCACATCTGCGCGAGACGACCACCAACGTTTCCCAGCCCAACAATTCCGACGGTTTTGCCTTGGAGATTGCGTCCGACGTAGTGATCCCGGACTATCCCCGCAGTACGGCGCATATGCCGGTCGGACTCCAGGACGCGCTTGCTCAGGCAAAGCATCATTGCAAGCACATGCTCCGCGACAGCTTCGGCGTTACCACCACCACTCTGGTTCACTACAGCGACGCCTGCACGAGTGCATGCGTCTAAATCTACCGTGTCGTAGCCTGCGCCAATCGTCGACACAATCAGAAGTGACGGCATACGGGCGAGCAACGTATCGCTGACCAGATAGTCCGGTCCCATATGACTCTTAGCGGACGAGATTTGGTAAGCGTGTGCGCGCCTGAGCATTTCGTCGGCCTCGCCACGTGGCGTCCTATCCGTTAAACCCTGCAGGACCACTTGACCGTTATGTGTGAGCGTTTCTGCAAATGCTGGCTCGCCGTAGCGATTGACGTAAACGATGCGTCTGCATGCATCGGTCATTCGATGGCTGCTAACTTCTTCATTAACGGCTGTCATACGAATAGGTCCTCGAGACAATTGAGGGTTGCAAGGCTTTCAAGACGTGACCAGAGAGCCTCGGGCTCCGCATATCCACCGTGGCGCGCACAATCAACAAACTTCCGATGCCGCTCTACGTCGGTCATCGCCAATTTCGCATTGCCCCTTGCATAACGCACGGGACCGCTGTCGTACCTCGCGCCATCGGTTAATTGGACCGCGACGTGGTCGAACGGGCTAAACACCGCGTCCTCCTCGCTAACGTCATCGCTCAGGGCAAGATCGGTAGCGCCAATGAGGCGCTGGACCGCCTCGGACTGGATAAACGTATCGTTCAGCTGTGCAAATCCCGCTGCCCGAGCAATGAGCCCGGATGCTACTGCGAACTCCACGCTGTATTTGGCTTCGGGAACTGAAAGTGGCCGATGGTGTCGAGCCATCCAGGCCTGTGTGGCGCCAATCGAGACCTCAATCCTTTGGATATTTTCAACGGCGAACCCTGGCAGACCAGCGACGGTAATCGCCGCGTCCACGACGCGGTGCGTCGAATAGCAAACGGGGTACTGTTTGATACTGATGCCGCTACGCGTGATGTGCCAAAGGTCGTTGAGGCACGCAGGCTCTCGCGTCAAATCGACTCGACCGGAGGGGGAGATAGCGCTCAACAGGCCTGTTTTGGACTCCAGGGCGTCTTGTGCTGCCGTTACGCCTGCGGCAGCCATGCGAGCAGCCAGGAGACCGGCCTGAGCCGCTCTGCCAATATGCAACGGCTTGGCTCCAGTACCAAAATTGGCAACCAATTCACCCGTCATGCTCGCCGCCATGCCAAGCGCATGCGCGCAGGCTTCCCCATCAAGTCCCATTAGATGCGCAACAGCGCCAGCTACCGCTACCGGTCCGAGAACGGCGCTTGGATGCCAGCCGCTGCGATGCAATGCGTCCGGCTCACGCCCCGCCAGTTCGGCGAGGATTTCGTAACCAACAACATAGGCCCGCAATATGTCGAGCCCGCCATGGCCGCTGAGTTGTGCCTGACAGACAAGTGCTGCCATCAGCATCGAACTGGGATGACAGCCAGCCGCGACGTCGTCCATTGCCAACGCGTGGGCAGCTGTGCCGTTCAATAGGGCGGCGTCCAGCGCACGAGCGCGCTCTTTGGTACCCAGCACCTGCACCAGCCCCGTAGCTTCGGCGCTCCGTTCCACGTCCAACGTCGTGTACAAAGCTCGTAATACGGGTTCCGACCTACCAGCCAACATAACGCCGATCGCGTCAGTAAGCCCGATGCGTGCAGTCTGCAAGGCGAGGTCAGGTATATCACCGGGCCTCGCGGCAAATTCCCCAAGTGCGCACGTAAGCGGAAAAACCTGTGGGAGTCTATCTGTCATAGTGAGCTCGCCTGACATCCAGTTGATTGGGAATATCGCCCGTTGCCACATGTACTTCATGGGCGCTGCAATGGACGAAGGAGCCAGCGCAATTTCTACGCTGGCTCCTCCAAATCGGCGCCGGCAAGGCGCCGACCGAAACTGCAATTACGTGCCGTCTGCTACGCGCTGATCCGTTGCGATAGACCGTTCGGTGCGCGCTATCAGAAGCGCGATTCCACACAACACCGCGAACGCGCCCACAATCGATTGCCCGGTATTGAACGAGCCTGTGAGGTCTTTGAAAATACCGACCAGCCATGGCGCCACAGCGCCGCCCAAAATACCAATCGAGCTAATGGCCGCCAATCCGGCCGCCGCGGCAGCCCCGGTGAAATACGACGAAGGAATCGTCCAGAAGATAGGTACGAACGCGAGCGTCCCGATAGTCGCAAGCGTCAAGGCGATCATGCGCAGAACTGGCTCATGGAACAACGTAGAAGCGATAAGCGCCAAGCCACCCAGTACCAAGGGCAACGCGCTATGCCATTTCCGCTCTTCATGCCGGTCGGAGTGACGGCACCACAAGATCATGCAGACAATTGCGATGAGTCCAGGAATTGCAGAGACGAATCCGGTCTGCGCATACGTTAGGCCGAATGACTTAACGATCTGTGGAAGATAAAACCCGATGGCGTTGTTCAGCGCAACGTCCGAAAAAAAGACAATCCCCAGCCACAGCACCCGCCAGTCTGTCAACGCGTCCTTTAGTGACCCCTTGACGGGTGATGCCTTGCTGCGCGTTTCAAGCGAGATGCGTTCCTCGAGCCATGCGGCGCGATCGGGACTAAGCCATTTCGCTTGCGAAGGCCGATCCGCCATAACGGCAAACACGTAAAACGACAACAACACCGCAGGCAATCCCTCAAGCAAGAACATCCATTGCCAGCCGGCGAGCCCCCAAAGCCCGTTCATAGTGAGCAAAAGGCCAGAAAGCGGTGCGCCGACGACAATCGACAACGGAACAGCTACATACAGGTAGCCCGTCATTCGGGCGCGATATCGTGCCGGAAACCATAACGTGAAGTACAGCAGCATGCCTGGGTTTAAGCCCGCTTCCGCAGCGCCAAGCAAGCCCCGCCCAAGGAAAAATGTCTTGGGTCCTTGGACAAATGCCATGCCCATTGCGCAAATGCCCCACGTGAGCATGATCCGCGATATCCAGCGGCGGGCGCCAAAGCGATGCATCGCGAGATTTGACGGGATCTCGCAAATCAAATAGGTGATGAAAAACAGCCCTGCTCCGAACCCATACGCCGATGCAGACAGCGAAAGCTGTCGGTTCATCTGCAACGCGGCGAAGCTGACGTTGACTCGATCAAGATATGCGACGAAGTAACACGCGATGACTAGCGGCATTAGCCGACGCATCACCTGTCGCATTGTGACGAACTCCATATCCATGCAATTCTCCCTTCTGGTCATGCTTGTACGTTGCGAAAGACGGCCTACCCGTCAAAAGCGAGCCTGCTGTCGGCTTACACTTTGTTGCGATGAATTAAGTGCCGCATCGCTGTTCCGACGGACTGCTGGACTTGCTGAACTCCGCGACGATTTCTCAGCTACGAGCTCTCTCAAAAGGATGTCTCCCTTACGTTCATTTTTTCGCTTACACGAATTATTATTCGCAGACCCGAACTCTAAAGAGCATGCCGGGGACAGCGCAACCTCAGGTTTTCCCTGATCGCGCATCATCTGGAGAATGTGATCGCTCTGGCCGATCGCCTTCGGATCTCTGCAAAAGCAGGCAGATCGTGCGAATTGGCCCCGCGGGAGCCCTACCGGAATAATCGGATGCTTCGTGGCGGAAGATGGGCAGCCGTCGGAAGAAAGCGCCCAGTTGTGGGCGTAAATAAGACGACGCGGGGTCGTAGAAACACTACGCCGCGCAAGTCACGCAGCTAAGGACAAGGCAAATACTAAAACCAGGGCACCTTGCCGGACAGGGCTATGGTCCGGCCAATTGGTGTAACGGCTCGATAACATAAATCGCAGGGCTCGATATCAGCGCCGTTTCGAGACCACATTGGCTGAGAACTTGCGACACGAAGTCGCCTGTTGAAGTTGTCCCCACGGAAACGGAGGGGACCGCCCGTGTCACCGGGCGAATCGAGGGGCCTGAATAAAGAGCGGCCCCGGCAATGAAACGAAGCACCGCAAGGTGCGGGGCATCAATCGCGAGAAGCGTGCCCTTCTGGGAGCCACAACCTGGATGAGTGCTAGATAGCTGGTATGGTGAAGACATCTGAATGTGCGATAAAGACCGTGAATAATGACAAGCGGAAGTGGCTACCACGCTTGACCAAAACGGTGCTGGAGGTGGGAAGAACGATCGTTCTCTACGTTCTCGTGACCCGCACGCCTCCCGGTCAACAGCAGGCACCTAACCCGGCGTACTTCACAGGCGGAACGTGGAAACCCCGTATCGCTCCCTCGGGACAGCAGGCTGCGAAGCCTGCCTATGGCGGTGCGGGCATGGGATGTCGGAAGAGGCGAACGCCGGGCTGTAATGGTCCGGATACTGGTTTAAACGTTACCCGACACGAAAGTGAGCCTACGTCCGACTGGTCTTACCTCGCAAGAGAATTTGCGGAATCGTGATGATGAGGAAAGGCAAATGACGACAGCGGTTAAACCGTTGTTTGGTGCGTCCTCTAAGGTTGCAAGCTGGGACGCCATCGATTGGCACGCCATCAAGCAACAGGTACAGCGACTGCAGATGCGTATTGCGAAGGCAGCTCGGGAAAGGCGTTGGGGCAAGGTGCAAGCCTTGCAATGGCTCCTGACCCACGCGTTCTCGGCCAGGTTATTAGCCGTGCGACGCGTGACCCAGAACTCCGGCCGCAACACAGCAGGAGTAGATGGTGTTGTCTGGAAAACCGCAGCCCGGAAACTCATGGCTGCCCGGTCACTACAGCGGCGGGGCTACCGCCCGCAGCCGCTGCGGCGTATCTATATCCCCAAAAAGAACGGCAAACTTCGGCCCCTCGGATCCCCGCTATGTCCGACCGCGCCCAGCAAGCGCTCCATCTGCTGGGTCTGGAACCGGTAGCTGAGATGCTGGCGGACCCGAATGCATATGGGTTCCGACCCAAACGCTCCACCGCCGATGCTATTGGCCAATGCTTCACAGTTTTAGCACCGAAGCAAGGCGCCCAATGGATTCTCGAAGGAGATATTAAAGCCTGCTTTGACCGAATCAGTCACCCCTGGCTGATTGACCATATCCCGATGGATAAACCTATCCTAAGGAAATGGCTGGCGGCAGGTTACATGGAAGAAGGCGTCGTCTACCCCACGGAAGCTGGTACACCTCAAGGCGGAATCGCATCACCGGTTTTGGCAAATATGGCACTGGATGGTTTAGAGGACGTCGCTCGACGGGCGGCCCCCCGCAACCAGAAAATCCATGTCGTCAAATATGCCGATGATTTTATCATCACGTGCGCGTCGAAAGAAGTGCTCGAGACGATGGCGAAGCCTGCGGTTGTCGCCTTCCTCAAGGAACGTGGTCTGGAACTCTCTGACGAGAAGACCCGCATCACGCACATCGACGACGGCTTTGACTTTCTCGGATTCAACGTGCGCAAGTACGCGGGCAAGCTACTTATCAAGCCCTCCAAGAAAGCAGTCCTCAGCTTTCTGAAAAAGATTCGAGGAACAATCAGGGCCAACATTGCAGCCAAGACGGAAGATCTGATCCGGCAACTCAACAGCAAGTTGAGGGGCTGGGCCAACTACTATCGTCACGTGGTCGCAAAGAAAGCCTTCGCCTATGTTGACCACCATGTGTTTCAGGCGCTGATCGCATGGATCAATCGACGGCACCCCAACAAATCGGCACGATGGAAGCGTCAGCGATACTTTCGCTCCGAAGGTCGACGCAATTGGGTGTTTTTCGCATTGACCCGTGATGGACTGGGGAAAGCCACTTGCCTTGATCTGTTTCAAGCCGCCAGTGTTCCAATTACCCGGCACATCAAGATTCAAGCGAACGCCACCCCCTACGACCCAGCTATCACGGATTACTTCGCTCGGCGTGCGCATTTCCGACGAGTAAGTCGCTTGGCATGGCGTGGGATGGCAGTGTCAAGTTGAAGGCCGCGCTGGCTAGAATGGCGAGATGAAGAAAGCTCCCTCGCCGTATCACGGCTTCCGTTTCCCAGCTGCGGTCATCAGCTGCGCGGTACGCTGGTACTACCGCTTCAACCTGAGCCTGCGCGACATCGAGGAACTGCTGCTCGAACGCGGCGTGACCGTGACATATGAATCGGTGCGCAACTGGTGCGACCGGTTCGGTCCGATGTTCGCGTGTCGGGCGAAGGCAGTCCGGCCGCGGCCGGGCACGACGTGGCATCTCGATGACCTGTTCGTGAAACTGCGCGGTAAGCCATACGTGCTGTGGCGCGCGGTGGATGAGCACGGCGTCGAACTCGACGTGCTGCTGCAAAAGCGCCGTGACAAGATTGCGGCAAAGCGCTTCTTCAGGAAGATGCTGCGCTCGTACCCGGTGCCCCGGAAGATTGTCACCGACCAGCTGCGCAGCTATTCGGCGGCAAGATCCGAGGTGCCGCAGCTGGCCGGCGTGAAGCACGTCTTCGTGAAGGCCTCGGCACGGGTCAATAATCGCGCGGAGAACAGCCACCAGCCGACGCGCCGGCGCGAGCGCCAGATGCAGGGATTTCGCGACCCGCGTCGTACGCAAAACTTTTTGTCGAGCTTCGGCCCGATCCGCCAGCACTTTGCGCTGCCGCGGCACCGGATGAGTGCAGGTTATCATCGCTCACAACTGCGGGGACGCCTGGCCACCTGGTTCCAACGGACCGTCACTGAGTCGACCGGTATCGATCAATAATCAACAGGATTCCTACTCATACTGTATTGGTGCGTACTCACGCGGTTAATTTGACAAAGCCCTCGTGAGGTTGCGCTGAGCCGAGTCAACAAGGGCATGCAATTGAAGGTCCACTCGGGAGAGTGGGACTCTCTCAAAGCCGAGGTCATTTGGGCCATGAAGCGCACCGACCAGTTGCTGGAGAACGAGAGCGGGACACCCGAGTCGAATAGGGCATGAAGAGCCGCTTCAAATCCAGCAAGACCCGGCTTCAGCTTGAGTAGCTTCAGGGCCTGGCTGCCGCACACGCAGGTTTGTCGCGTTCCAGGTCCGCCTACCGTGACGGCCGAAATGGGACTGAAACACCGTCATACGGCAACCGGACGCGTCTGTAGGCGGGCCGCCTTAAAATCGCGTGCGCAAAGCGACGTGGACACCGACTTGATTGACCGACGTCGAAGCACCTACGCCCGTCGATAGATTCAGTGACGGCAAGAGGGCCGGCCGGAAGCGGTTATTGAACGAGTGCGCATAGAAGACGCCCGTGCGAATGTCGGTTCGCTTAGACAGAATGTAGTCCGTCGCAAGATTGAACTGCCCGGAACCCTTGCCTTCTACACGCGTGAGCGACATGCCGGGAATAACAAAGAACGATGGGGTAACCTTGGTCTGTACGCCGAGCTCCGCGCCCTGGATGGACTGATGAAGTCCGCCTTTTATCCCGTTGTAGTAGCTGGAGCTGATATTGCCGTACACGGTAACTCTGTCGAACGCATATCGCGCGCCCAATCCCATTGCACGAGAATCGGTAGCACCGTACAGGCTTTGTGCAATGCTGGCTCCGCTTCCGTTCGACTTGGTGAATGCGAAGTCAATACCAAGCCGACCACGAGTGTAGCGGGCACCAGCGCTGACAGTTCGAGGCGATCCACTTGTCCCGTTGATAGCACCAGCTGCATTGCTGAAACCATACATCAACCCGACCTTGAGACCGGCAATCACGGGGCTTTGCCATGCAGCGGCGTTGTTCACCCATTCGCCTGCGATACGGTTCGAATCGTTGAACTGGCCCGCCCACAGGGACTGGTACTCCATGTTGGAGTCCGCGAACAGGTAGGGAGACATAAAATCGTACTGCCGACCAAAGGTGAGCGTACCGTAGGGCGACTTCACGCCGACGTAGGCCCAGCGCCCAAACATCAAACCACCGGATGCCGTTCCAGTCGACGAGTTGAATCCACCTTCAAGCTGGTAGATTGCGGAGTATCCCCCACCGAGGTCCTCGTTTCCTTTGAACCCGAAGCGATTTGCTGAATCCCATCCGCTTTCCATAAACAGGTTGGAATGGCCAGCCTGATTGTTGATGTATGCAACTCCGGTGTCGATGATGCCATAGATAGTGTTGCTACTCTGCGCGTATGACGAAACAGCAGTCGACGCAAGCACGCATGCAAGGATGGTCTTTTTCATTTGGTAAATGATAAGGATAGCGAAGTTACCGGAGAGAACATTTTTAACGAATTAGCACGCTTTCGACGTCAGCGTGCCCGTTCTATCAGATTTCTACGCTCGAGCCGTATGGGTAAAACTTACTAAGGTCCAGATTCGTGTATCGGAGGCCATCGAGTTTTGTTGTTCCAAGGAAAGCTTCCTCCGGCTCAGTAAGGATGATGGTTTTCGCAAATCCACTGTCATCAAAGCCCCGCCGGAAATGGACTCGTGATTTAATGACGAACACTTGATAGGCATCGACATCCACTGCCAATTCGGTTAGCGAGGACGGGTCCATCACCTGCGTCAAATAGCGTGTGATTACGAGCAGATTGTTGTTGCCGAATGCGACAGTGACAAAGGCAAGTTTGCCTCGATCTGCCGCTCCCACGTCTGGCACATGAGCCACTTGGCCCGCCATAAGCACAGGGTCCCCCGCGGAGGCGTCTACAAGCCCACCTACAGCAAAGCTGAAAGCGTCGCCGGCACGCAGTCCGCTTTGTTGCACTTTGTCCAGTACCTGTGCGTCAGTTACTGTCGCAACCACGGTGTCACTCAATTTCTGGCGAATGATTTCGTCGAGAATCCAAGTTGCGTGGCCAGAGCGGTCGCTGTGGTCAGCGATGACGACAGGCCATGCACCGTTCTCACAAGCTTTCGCCGCATCGGTAACGGCGGAGGGAATGGAGACGATGCTTGTCGACGATAGAAGCAGGTCCTTCTGCCGCCAGATGGTTGAGACGAGGTCACTCATGACCTCTTCCGCGAGCAACCGATTTTGGTTCGTGGTGACCTGTACGAACATGCCGGCGTCCGGAACATCAGACCACGGGAAGCCAAAGAAGATGTTCACGTACACATCGGGCTCCCGAGCTTCCCAGACGAGAGCACGGTTAATCAACGACATCCAGGCCGGACCGCCTGTCCATTGGAGCACCGTCGGTGAGATAACAGGGACCTTACGAGACTTGTGCGTCGGCTTGAAGTCTCCGCGAATGCATCGAATTAGATTTCGAGCAGCGCGCTCTCCTTGCAGATAAGCATCGTAGTGCGGATAGTATTTGACGGTGAACGCCAAGTCGGCCGATTGTAAAAATGCTTCATCCTCGTTCCCGTGGGGGTCAAAAGTGGCTGCGATAAATGCTTTGCCCCCAACAACCTCTCGGACCCGCCGTGCGATTTCGGCCTCTGGCCTTGCGACACCTGACACCCCCATTGCGCCATGCAGTGCAAGGTAGACCCCGTCAAAGGGTCCCTCAGTGCGAAGCTCGTCGAGCATTCGGCCGAGGAAGAACTCAAACGCTTCATTCGTAATCCAGCCCGAACCGATGCCGGTTTTCGGTTGAAGAGGAGATTCGACGCCAACAAGCTCCACGTCAGCATGTTCTCGAGCCGCTTTAACGAATCCACCCATGTAGGATTTAGCGTCAATAGCTAAGAGCGCCTCACCTTTGGCCGGTGACCCTTCATAGACAAAGTCGTCGAGCGTCGTCTCGTTGGACAGGAAAGTCACCGTCTCGTGAACGAAATGCAGTACAGCAATCTTCAAATTTTTCTCCAAAAATTCAGCGTTCGCGGGCCAGCCTTGGCCGCCGTCATACTGTGTCGGTTCTCAATGCGTCGGAGCGTCCCTCCGCCCTTTCCAGGTAACCGAAACTAGGAACGCGCATGCTCCCGCTCCGACCAGGAAAAGAAGCGCCGGAACGAAGGAGCCACCGTAATGTGAGACGAGGAGCCCAATTACGGCTGGCGATATGGAGGCGGCCAATTGACCACCAAAGTTAACGACTCCTGCGGCCGAGCCAATCATTTCGTCGGGCAGGCGCTTCAGCGGAATAGCAAAGACTGTCCCGTAAACGAAGGTGTAGCTCATCATGCACAGCGCCCAACAGAGCAGGAGCGTCCAAAGTTGCGTGCATGCGAGCATGATTGTCATGAAAGCAACCATCGCGAAGGCACCTCCGACGAGAAACCGCTTTTCGTGCTTGCGGCCATAGCGGTCCAGCAACCAACCGACCACATTCAGGCAAACAAAGCTAAATATGTAAGGGAGCGATGACACGAAGCCGGCGGTCATCAGGTTGACGTGCTTCTCCTTAACCAGAAACGTCGGCATCCATGTCATGAGGCCAACCATCAACATGTTGCTGAAGAAGAAGATGAGTGCTGTCTTGCGCATCACGGGGTTACGCAGAAGCTGCTTGACGCCCACACGCTTGGCCTTGTCCTTTATGTTCTTTTCCGGGGCTTCCTTGACGACGAGCCACAGAACGACAGCCATCAGAACGCCGACCGCGCCCAGTACGTGATATGCGAATCGCCAGCCATGATGGTGAATCATCGCGGCAATCCACCCTGAGCCAATCGCGCTCCCAAGGAACGCGGCGCCAATGACAAGGCTCTTCGGCCGGGCGCGCTCGCTCTTCTTGAAAGCCTCAGCGATGGTTACAGAACTGGCGGGTGCAAAGCCTCCTTCTCCGATGCCGAACAGCGCTCGTATGGCAACGAGTGAGCCAAGTGACCCCGCAACGCCGGTCAGCGAGGTAAAAACCGACCAAGATGCGACACAGAAAACCAGAACGCGTTTCGACCCCATCTTGTCGGCCATCCAGCCCGCCAAAAGGTTCGTCACCGCATACGTGACGTAGAACGAGCTAAGCACGAATCCGACTTGGCCGGGGTTTAGAGAAAATTCCTTTGACATCGGAATGATGGAAATACTCATTGCGATGCGGTCTGCATTTGCAAGCACCCACGCGGCTAAAAGGACCACCAGCAGGATGATTTTGCGAGGCGCAGAGTAGCGGATGGCCGGCTCGTCCTCTTTCTCTGAAACGGAACGGCATGCGCTGGTTTCTGAGGTTTGCGAAGACAAGCTACCGGTAGTCTTAGTTGGCTTATTCATGGTCGGGACTAGGTCGAGCGCATTGTTTGTGGAACGCGTGGTATGCGAGTCTCGAGGCGAGTACATCGGCGGCATCGAGAACTGCACCTGTGGCGTAGCTTTCTGGTTTGATTACGAGACCAAGCTCCGTGCATCCCAGCACCACACAATCGGCCTCCGCGAGAGCAGAGGCGACCGCTGCCTCGATAATGGGAGTCGCTGCCGCGACATTGCCCGCCTTGATTTGAAAGATGGCTCGATGCACATCGTTCATCTCATCCGTTGAGCGGTCAACTACCCGAAGTCCCCGCTCTTCAAGGGCATTACGATACAAACCGCTTTCCTGTGTTGCGGAGGTCGCGAGTACGGCCGCGGACGCTGCGCCTACGCGCTTGGCCGCCTTAGCTGTTTCCTCTGCAATGTTTACCAACTCGAGGCCAGGGAACAGTTCGACCACGTCTTTGTGCCACAGGTGTACGGTATTGCAGGCCATGCCGCAGACCTTAGCGCCAGCCGCCCGTGCTGTTCCCAATGCCGCTACGAGCGCCGGGACGGGTGAGGCACCTTCTCCTCGGAAAGCAGCCGTACGGTCTGGCACGCAAAACTGAATCAGCACGTGCGGAGGGTAACTCTGGTCGCGGATTGCTTGCCCAAGAAGTCTCATTTCGCTCCGGCAAGCCTCCAAAAACCGTGAGGTCATGTCTACGCCGGCTTCTGGTCCCATGCCGCCGATTATGGCGACGGGCTGAAGTGCACCGACGAGACCACGAGGTTCCATCGAAATCAGGGCATCGTTTGGCATCGCGTTTCATTACAAGTATTTTTTTGCATGGTAAGAGCGACAAAAATACGTTCATAATGACGTTTTTTGATGCCTGAATGAATTTACGGAATGAAGAAGACGATTGGCAGAACAATACCGTCCAGCGACGCGCTGACGATTTTTGATGCATGCGTGCGTCGCATGAACTTCACGCAGGCTGGCGATGCGTTAGGACTTACACAGAGCGCAGTTAGCAGGCAGATAAAAGACCTTGAAGAATTCCTGAACGTCTCGCTGTTCGAGCGCTCCGGTCGCCACTTGACGTTGACCGATTCCGGTAGGGATTATTGGGAGAAGGTGGTACCGCTACTTGATGAACTGGAGGCCGTGACTGTTCGAATCCAGATGAGACATACGTTACGAAACTCCCTAGACCTGTCTGTCGCGGGGAGCTTCTGCAATCGTTGGCTCATTCCAAATCTCCCGGATTTTCTTAAGGAGAATCCCGGTATCCTCGTGAACGTCACGTCACGCGTAGGGCCTATCGACCTGACTCGTTCCCAATTCGATGCCGCAATTATCAATTCGCCAACTCAGCCAGCGGGAACCACCACAGCAAAGCTGTTTCCTTTGACACTGGCGGCCTATGGGGCGCCTGGCCTGTTACCCGGAGCGGGAAAGCTAGATGCGGAAACGATAGCAAGTCTTCCGCTACTGCATCTTAAAGAGATGCCTGATGCTTGGTCCGATTATCTTGCAGGGATGGGATTGCCCAACCTAAAAGTGACGGCGGCGAGTTTCTACTCGCTGCTACTTCTCAGTTGTGAGGCAGCGTTGGCAGGCTTGGGCATAGCGTTGTTGCCGCCCGAATTCGTTGGTGAGGATGTAAAGGCAGGCCGCCTCGTTCGCTTGTCCCAACACTCGATTCAAACGAAATATAGCTATTGGCTGGCATGGCAATCTACGCAAGCCGAATCAGAAGCCTTGCTTGCGTTTCGTCGCTGGCTGGAAGCACGCTGTGGGTGATGAAAGTAGAGAGAGGGCCATGAGGTCGTCATGTTGTCGAGTAGGACGGATGTGCTGTCGCGTCCGTTCCATTTCTGTGCGCGCCAGCCTACAACTATGCCATTCGTCGACCCACCACCAATCAGTCACGAAGCACACGGAAAACGCCGTTCGCTGTGACTGAACACTGGCCTGCTTTAGAGGTCTCCGATTTGTCAGTTTGCCGTTTCATTAGCACCGCTCAAAAGATAGCTGGGGCGCGGTGTCACGGATCGGCGTAATGACGCCGGGGATGATCGCCGTAATGGCGCCAGTTTGAAGTGAAGTAAAACGCGGATTCGAACGGACTCAAGGATGCGTTTTTTTGGTTGATTTCGCAAGTCGTGTCTGGTCGGGTTCAGGCATTGGCCTGGGCGTGCGGAAGCTGTCACCATCGAGCACGATACGATAGGCGCCGTGTCGCAGGCGATCGAGTGTGGCGGCGCCGAGGATGCGGTTGCCGGCAAACGCATCGCCCCATTCGCTGAAGTCGAGGTTACTGGTCAGGATCGTCGCAGCGGTCTCGTACCTTTCCGCGATCAGGTCGTGGAAGTCTTCATCTTGCGGCGAGCGCAGCGGCTTGAGCGCGAAGTCGTCGACGATGAGAACCGGTACGCTGGCAAGCTGTTTCAGTTTGCGCTCATAGGTACCGGTCGCGCGCGCTGCCTGCAGACTGTTCAATAGCCTGGTCTGCGCGGCGAACACGACATCACGTCCTTGCCGGGCGGCGCAATTGCCGAGGGCCTGTGCCAGGTGTGACTTGCCAGTACCTGTTGGCCCGGCAATGAGAATCGCGACCTTCTCATCGATATAGCGGCCGGTAGCAAGGTCGTGGATATGGGTACGATTCAGGTTCGGCAGCCGGTCGAAGTCGAACGTTTCGAGGGTCTTGCCCATTGCGAAGCCAGCGCGGGCCAGGCGGGTGCGCAGCTTCTTCTGGTCACGCCGGGCGACTTCGTCGTGCAGCAGCATGGCGAGGAACTCCGTGTACGCGAGCTGGCCGTCAATGGCCTGCCGGTTGCGTTGCTCAAGGGAATCGAGCACGCCGGACAGGCGCAACTGCTTGAGGGTTGTGTTCAGTTCAGGACTGGGATTCATGGGCGTTTAGTGGATCAGCAGGGATTGGAGATTGCGACCGAAGCGGCCGCCGTTGACGTAGGTATCGGTGAGCGTTTGCGGGGACTCTCCGATGGGTTCGCTCTCCAGACCTTTGTCCAGAATCGTCTTGACCGTTCGCCACCTGGGACTGGCATGGGCCAGCGCCCGTTCGCATGCGGCATCCAGCCGCGCGTCACCCACCTTGCCGCGAAGCCGGACGATGCCCTGCGCACCGCGCAGGTTGACGAGCACCTCATCGTTGAAGAGCGCCAGAATCAGCGCGTGGCAGGCAGGACCGATTTCTTTGGCCTGCGCCAGACACCATTGCGGATCGTGTTCGAGCCACGCCTGTGCTGCCGGCGGCTGATGATCGCGGACGGTTGAGCGTGCGCCTGGCTTGCGCAGCCGGGGATGGGTGGCAACGAGTTCGTGCTGATGGAACAGCTGCACGACCGTGTCTGTCGCCTTCACCCACAGCGTCTTGGCGACCAGGGCGAACGGCACCGAGTAGAGCGCCTTGTGATGCTGGATGTGAGCGTCACGATGAACGGTGACCGTGGACCATGCGGCGAGCACGGGCGGTACATCGGGCAGCGCCGTCAATAGCGGCTTCTCGATGGCGAAGCGCGCCAGAGGCTGTTCGCGTGTCGTGCCGTGTTCACGAACACTGGCCTCCTGCATGATCCATTCGCGCAACTGCCGGTTGGCGTCCGGCAGATCACGAAACGTGCGCAGCGGCATGAAGGACTTCTTGACGTATTTGACACCCGATTCGACGACGCCTTTCTTCTGCGGGTCGTGCGGCGGACAGGCATCGATCCTGAAACCGTATCCCTCAGCGAGGCCTGCGTAGGAACGCTGGACCTCGGGGTCGTACGTGCAGGCCCTGATGATCGCGCACTTCGCGTTGTCGATGATGATTCGCCCCGGGCAGCCGCCAAACCACTCGAAGGCGCGACGGTGGCAGGCAAGCCACGTCTCGACGGTCTGATCGAAGACGAGTTCGACGTACTGGTGACGCGACCAGCACAGCGTCATGACGAAGAACCACGTCTTGAGCGTATGACCTGATTCGTGGACGAGCGCGGGACCGGCGCCAAAGTCGACCTGCGCGGCATCGGCCGGCGGGAAGTCCAGAATCGTTGTCGCGGTGACGTTACGTTCGGCGCCCAGATGCTTCAGGAAGCGGCGCACCGCCGAATAGCTGCCGGTGTAGCCATGGTTGCGCTTGAGCGCGCTGTGAATCGTCGTGCCCTGTACGTCAGCGTCAAACCAGCTACTGATCTGCTCGCGAAAGGGTTCGAGTGTCGACACGCAGGTACTGGGCAGGTGCGGCGTGCGGCCGAACTGACCTGCAATCACGGTGTCTTGCGGCAGCGGTTGCGCCGGATCGAGCCAGCCGAGCTCTTGCGCGGTGCGCCTTACGGCGGTGAGCTTCTTGCGGCCCATGAGCCCGGCGCGCGCTATGTCGCGGTCGGAATCACCTTGCCGCATACGGACAAGGACTTGGCGGTACTCAAACAATTCGAACCTCCGGTTGGCCATGGGCGCTCCGCTCAGAAAAGAGCGAAGCGTACCCAGTTGGGAAAGTTCGAACCGCGTTCTGCTACACGGCGCAGGTGGCGCCTATACGCCGATCATCGGGTGGCGCCATTACGGCGATCATGGACTGGCTCCATTACGCCGATCCTGCGCTGGCGCCTATGCGCCGATCATCAACTGGCTCCTATACGGCGATCCGTGACATACACCACATGCCTGACGGTGAGCGCGGTTGCGGTGCCGTAGGCGCTTTCAATCTGCGCCAGGTTCTGGATCGAGGCCACGATGCACGCGAGACTTCTGTGCGTGGTGCTCCCGGGCACCGAACTTTCGTTCGCTGCTTCGCATGCGCTCTGCACGTGTTCCTCCGTTACCGAAGGCGATCTGAGCTCCGTGGGCCGTGGAACGAGCCGAAGGCGATTGTTCATCGCGGCACCGTGGGTCGCGATGGATGCCGGAAGGTAGGCTTCTGCACGTGTGCACCTCTCCCGTTCAGCGCTGGTTCAGACGCTCTGAGACGTGCATGGACAGAAGCTGCTTCAGTACTGCGTGGCAGTGCAGCGGCCCGCACCCGAGTTATCGGACCCGCTGCCGTCGCGGCGGCGGTAAAGAAAGTTGCATCAGTGACCACAAGACGTCTCGAATTATCGGTTGGGTCATCGCATCCCGCCACGGGACAACGATGAGCGGAGCGGGGCACAGTCCCGGATCAGGAACTCCGTCGGTTAATTGATTCGTGCTTCCGGCGTTCAGGCAAGTTGCGCAACCTGCATAGCTGGTCTTTCCGGCTCGGGTGGGAAGATGTACCATGACCCATCGCTGTGGCGAAAAAAGAACATCGCCCTTGAGCCCGTCCCATTGTCTGCGACGACGCAAACATAGCGCCCGTGCCTGGATCGTCCAACGTGACTGACTCTAAACCCTCTCCGGGGATCGGGTGCCAGCCAATCCTGAACCATAGTTCTCAGTGACCTTCCTGCATTTGCCATAACTTTCTCCATCCTGTTGCAACTTCACGGTGCGGCGATGGTACGGATCTCGAAGGTGTGACGGGTATGCCTTGAAATCTTCTTCGAACCGGAACCCAGCGGCCTCTCGAACTCGTGGATCACCGTCGGCAGGTCGTCGATGCTCGCCTCACCGAGATCAAATTCGACGCCGTTCGACAGACGCAGTGCAACGAGAGTGCCATCGAAGGAACCTGAGCCGACGGCGTTGGTGGCAGTGTCACCGATGAAGCAGCAGTCCACACGACTGGCACAAACGCCGACGGTGTGCTCACGATCTCGATCGACACGCTCTCGGTGACCGTCGGCGTTCTGGCGACCCGCTCGTGCACTACTTGCGCTTCGGTCTTCCGCGCGATCCAGCCGCGAAGCACGTTCAAATTGAGGTCGTGCTCCATTGCCGTCCTGGCGATCAAGACGCCAGGCTGCAGACAAAGCTGCACAAGCTCATCGCGAGCAGCATCGTCGTATTCACGACGACCCTCTCGCTTCCGGGCGGTCACCGATCGGCTAAGCCAGTCTCATTTCTCTCTCACACACTCTGATGCCAGCTGTCCACGTGGACACGCAGCATCAGTTACGAATTTCGCCCCGGGGCGTCGTTGATGGACCGCATACGATTTTCCGAGGCACGACGTCGACACCTCTACCCTACTGATCGCCGCCGTGCTAGTCCCATTCCGGCGCAAGGTGATCGGGGTTAATTAAACGAAGGTTACGTTCGAGTGCAGCGATCTCTTTCATGTCTCGTGCTGTCAACTTGAGCGCCTGCGCTTCCAGATTGCTAGCAAGGTTTTCGCGCTTTGTCGACGAAGGGATGACGGAATAGCCGAGCCGCAACGCCCAAGCCAAGGCAACCTGTGCCGCCGTTGCGTTGTGCCGGGCAGCGATCGTCTGCACGACAGGGTCGCCGAGAAGCTTTCCATAGGCGAGCGTCATATACGACGTAATGTGAATCCCCGAGGCTTGCAAGAAATCGACAAGCTTCCGGTTTTGCAAGTACGGATTAAGCTCGATCTGATTTGTCGCAATCTCGCCGTTGCCTACAACATCTATCGCGTCCTTGATCAATGCGATTGTGAAATTCGAGACGCCGATCTGACGGGTTAGCCCTTTCTCCTTCGCGTCAGCTAACGCCGTCATATACTCGGCAAGTGAAACGTTATTCTTCAGCGCCGGCCAATGGATTAACGTCAAATCAACATAGTCTGTCCGGAGCTTTGCCAGGCTTTGCTCAAGACTTGGCACCAGTTTATCGGCCGAGTGGTTGTCGAAACTGATCTTGGTTGTTAGAAAAAGAGCGTCGCGCTGTACTGCCGACGCCGCAATTGCCTGGCCGATTTCCGCTTCGTTCCCGTACCGCTGGGCAGTGTCGATTGCACGGTATCCAAGCTCAAGACTAGTCGAAACGGAGTCGATTACCGCCTGACCTTTGAGTCGGAAGGTGCCGAGTCCGAACATTGGAACTACACTCATTGTCTGCTCCATCATACGATTCACATCTCTCTGCTACCGGACGGAGAAAGGCCGCCTTCCGGCATACGATATCGCGCCTATCACTGGACACCTACGTCAGATGCTCGGATGAGCGCTTACACGCTTCTGCATGAACTGTTCCGATCTTCTATAAAACGTGTGAATCCTTGCGCTCGGGTCACTTTCGGATTACAACCGCTTCTCACGAAACCAGCCGATCGCTAGGACGCTGAATAACCGCTGTCTATTACCAGTGTCTGACCTGTGATCATCCTCGACTCGTCCGATGCCAGGTAGAGCGCAGCGTTTGCAATGTCCCTCGGGTCAGCAAGCCCCAGGAGATGCCGGCTCTCGGCGGCCATGGACTTATAATCGCTTGCCATCCGTGTTTTGATTCGTTCGGTCAGCGTCGATGACGCCGCTATGGCATTGACACGCACCCCGCACGCTGCAAATTCCACAGCCATGGATCTTGTCAAGGCAATCACTGCTCCTTTGGCAGCTGTGTAGGCATCACGCCTGGGAACGCCTCGCAGCGCGACTATCGAAGCAGAATTTATTACCGCGCCACCGCCCGCGCGGATCATCTGTGGGATCGCGTAACGGCAAAACAACCAAGTTCCGAAGAGATCAACCGACATCGCTTGCCAAAACACTGCGTTACTTGCTGAAGTGACATCTGAATCGCGACTACTTGATCCGCCAGCGTTGTTATAAAGAACGTCTATTTTCCCAAGACGTCTGGTGACCTCGAACACCACATCCCTTACCTGGTCGTCACTGGATACGTCCACCTCAAAGAAAACGCCATTCCCACCCAGTTCTCTAATCTCCCTTTCGCACTGGGTACCGCGGTCGCAATCAATGTCAACAATCGCGACCGTGGCGCCTTCCTGGGAAAACAGACGTGCGGCGGTGCGGCCTATTCCCGCGCCTCCCCCCGTGATGATCGCGACTTTTCCGTCGAGCCTCATCGTGCTGCTCCGAAATACAAGATCGGCGGATACTCGACTCTCTGTGCTGCAGCGGTTGAGAACATTGCCCTATATCCACGTGCGAACCGGGGTCGCGCTATGTCGCCCCCCAGACCGGTCTCAACGGAATGCGTCCGCGGGGATCTGCCTGAACCATCGGCGAATTGCTCCAGCGCTTCGAGATCTGCACGCGTCGGCAACCCCTCAGAGTCCCCGGTGACCTGAATGGCAAGTGCGCCGATCCGGTTGCCACGGGCGACGGCATCCGCCATCGGCATGTTTTCGAGCAGCCCGCTAACTACACCAACCGCAAACCCGTCCCCTGCCCCTACGGTATCGACAATGCGTTCGACTCGCACACCTGGCACAACTCCTTCCTCCTGTTCAGTCCTGAAGTACGCACCGTCCTCGCCAAGCTTGACGGCTACCCCTCGAGCGCCACGCTCAAGGTAGAAGCCCGCAATCTCTCTGACGTCAGTCCTGCCCGTAAGGATTTCACCTTCGCAGAGTCCAGGAAACACCCAATCAGCGTATTTCGCCAACTCGTTCAGTTGACTGACCATCTCCGCGCGCGAAGGCCATAGCGTTGGTCGAAGATTCGGATCGAACGAGACCGTCTTCCCCGCTCCACGCATTTTTATTGCCAGGTGAAACGCCAGCTCTCTCGAGCTTAACGAAATCGCGGGAGCGATACCGGTCAAATGGAGATGACGCGAGCCAAGCACATACTCGGCGACGTAGTCGTCAAGCGAAAGCCGACTCGCTGCAGAACCTCTCCGGAAATATTCAGTTTTTGGATCCTCGCCCGCAAGTCCCACTCCTTTCAACTGAAATCCAGTGGCAAATCGGTCGTCGACGGTAACGCATCGCTGATCAATCGCCTCGCGCTCCAGCGTCGCTCGAATGTGGTCCCCGAACGCGTCGCGTCCGACCCGGGTGATATAGCCGACGCGATATCCCAAGCGCGCCAGACCAGTGGCCACGTTCAGGTCTGCGCCTGATACTCGCCTGGTGAAATGCTCGACCTCGGACAGAGGGCCGCTGGTCGATGCAACGAAGAGCGCCATTGCTTCGCCGTAGGTCACTACATCTAGGGGAATGTCCATACGCCTTCCGATTCCTCTGAAATGAAATTCTTCACATCCGCCTCAGTGCTCCCACGGCTACCACGAACATCGGTAAGACGCACTCACACACCATCAAAGTCCACTCAAACCGTAGATTCGTGAGGCTGTACCGTAGAAAAGCTCGCCTCGCTCCGCGTCTGATGCAGCCAGTATCGAATGCTTATAGACGTTCCAGAGAGACGAGTACGAAACGCCCATTTTGTCGACAGGGAAGTTGCTTCCGAACATACATCGACCAGCGCCGAATGCCTCGATGCACGGTTCAATCCACTTTTTCCATGCTTCGGCAATATCGCGCGATCGCGCCGGACGGTCCGCGTCGATATAGTTGTAGGCTGTTGTACGACTAAGTAACCCACCTATCTTGCAGAACACGTTAGACCGGAGTGCCACTTCCTCGAGATTACGACGCCAGATCACATAATGATCGGTCTTCTGGTCAGCATAGGGCCCGTAGGTGAGTGGTCCTCCGCAATGATTCAGAACTATGCGGAGATTCGGAAGCCTGTCGGCGACTTCACAGATATCGAGTAGCTGGTTGAAAAACACATAGCTATCGAAAGTGAGGCCCATCTCAGATACCGCCCGCAGTCCTTCCTGCACCGCGCGCTCTCTCAGCATTCCCGGGCGTATAGCGGGAGCGCCGCGTCTGATGGCTCCGCTTTCGTCCCAATTAGACTGGAATCTCACTCCTTTGAATCGCGCTCCACCAATAGCCTGATGAGCCTCCAGCACTTCACGGGTAGCAGTTCCCGCGGTTAGATCGGCGAAGCCGACTATGGCACTCGCAACCGGGTTGCGCTCAGCGGCGCCGTTTTTAGCTGCGTCGATCTGGTCGAGCACAAATTGTGTTTCACCAACCGGCATGAGCTCGGGCGGCCCCTGCGTCCTGTAACCCGACTCGCATTCGACGAACACGCCTGCGACGACGTTGTGGCCCGTCTTCATGTCGGCCAGCAGCTCGCCGGCAAGATATCGAAAACCTGGGCGATTCCACAGATGGTGATGTGAATCGATGATCGGCAAGCCGGGAAAAAGCACATATTCTGTCTCTGCGCTATTCAACCATTGCTCGTCCGGAGGCGAAAGTGTACCAATTGTAAAAGCCCTTGAGTTGCATTCCAACATAATAAGTCTCGTCGATTCCCGTGCTTTTCAACCCGCTTCGTCTTGCGAGCAGGTTCAGTGCGATAGCTGCCCGATAAAATTGCGGATGCGTGGACTCTCGACGTCTTCAAAAAACGCCTTCGGCGGCCCTTCAAATATCAGCTTGCCGTCTTCAAGGAACAATATCGTGTCTGCAATTCGTCTTGCAAACCCCATTTCATGCGTCACACAAAGCATTGTCATACCATCCTCTGCGAGACTCACCATAGTTTCGAGTACCTCTTTGACCATCTCGGGATCAAGGGCCGACGTCGGTTCGTCAAACAGCATGAGGCGTGGTCGCATGCACAGCGCGCGCGCAATTGCCACCCGCTGCTGTTGCCCGCCGGACAGCTGCCCAGGATATTTCCTCGCCTGGTCTTGAATTCTCACCTTTTCAAGAAACATCATCGCGGTGGTCTCCGCGTCCTTGCGTGAAACCCCCTTTGCCTTTCGCGGCGCAAGCGTGCAATTCTCCAGGACCGTCAGATGCGGAAACAGATTGAACTGTTGGAAGACCATACCGGCCTGCTCGCGGACGTCCCGGACATTACGCTGACCGGGTCTCAGTTCATGGCCACCGATTCTGACGGTTCCCTCTTGAAACGGCTCGAGCGCATTCAGGCAGCGAATCAGCGTACTTTTCCCTGATCCCGAAGGACCGCATAGCACAACCCTTTTGCCTTCTTCGACGGATAGAGAGACGCTGTCCAGTACCTTGTGCTTCCCAAACCATTTGCTTACGCCTTTGATCTCGACAGCCAGCTTGCGAGAATGCACAGGCGTGTCTGTCGGCGTCTCGCTCATCGATACCTTCATTTGCAACTCCTCTGCTACAACTAGAATGTGGGCAGATCCTTCGGCATCGGCAGGTGCAAGTATTTTTCATGCAACTTGGCTAAAGTTCCGTCGAGCTTGATCGTGTAGATGTACGTGTTGATCCACTGCAGCAGGTCAAACGAACCATGGCGGACGCCCATCGCGAAGTGAGATTGATACAGATCAAACTTCGCCTCGTCCTTGTCTCCACCCTGCGCGGCATTAATTTGCCCAGGGATGAGCATTCCCTCCGCGATTGCATCAACCTGCCCCGAAACTAGTGCTTGCACGCAACCGGCAACATCGTCCAAGCGGACAATGTTCGTTCCCTGTGGCGCAACGGCAGTCAGCGGCGCGTCGGCAATCCCGCCGCGAATGACCCCGACTTTCAGGCCCTTAAGATCCGCGGGGCTAGAAATTTTTCGGGTCTTTGCCGCAATGATTTGCAGTTTCTGACTACTGTAGGGGTTTGTGTACATGATCTGCTGCGCCCGCTGAGCCGTCACAGCAAGCGTGGATAGAATCACGTCTGCGCGATTCGTCAGCAAAAACGGGATGCGATTCGGAATTGTCACGGGAACAATTTCGAGCTTGACGCCAAGCGCGTCGGCCATGTTCTGCGCCAAAGCTACATCGAAACCATCGGGTTTCATCTGCGCATTGATTTCTCCGTAAGGTGCGTCCGTCGTGTCGATCGCCACTAGAATCTTTCCGCGCTTGATGATCTCATCTACCGACTGTGCATGCGCTGTGGTGGTAAAAAGAAATAGCGTCGCAACCAACATATAAGCCAACGCAAGAAGCTTCTTCAATTTCATTACTAGTCTCCGAAAGGTTTGCTTCTAATCAGACCCCTACATCCTGGAGCCGCGGCTCCAGAAGTTTTGTTGCACCTGAAGCTGACAAAGACTTGTCAATTCGCAGTCGATGATCAAGATATCGACTCAGCAAAGACAGGGGCCAGCACAGGACAAAATAAATGCACATCACGACGGCATAAACGAGAATCGGCCGAAGCGTAACGGTATTGACAAGCTGACTCGCGCGGATCAATTCCTCGAATCCGACAATCGACGCCAGGGACGTGCTTTTAACGACCTGTACGAGAAATCCAACCGTCGGCGCAAGAGCGATGCGCGTCGCCTGGGGAATTACAACGAACAGCATGCTTTGTGGGTAACTAAGGCAAAGTGCCCGAGCTGCATCGCTCTGTTCACCTGGCACCGCCTGAATGCATCCCCGCCAGATGTCGCCAAGAAATGCGCCTGCGTTACATATCATTGCCAGGCTGACTGCAGTCCAGGCATCGAGGGTTAGTCCCATCACTCCTAACCCGAAATAAGCAAGAAACAGTTGCATTAATAGTGGAGTAACTTGAAAAGCTCGCATGAATACACTCGCGGCCACGCGAAGCCAGCGGAATCGCTCCTGCACTCGAAAAAACGCTAAAACTGCGCCGAGAATACTGCCTCCAACGAAGGCAATCAGCGAAAGTACGATGGTCCATCGTGTGGCGAGCACAAGATAGGTCACATAGGTTAAGTTGAACTTATGCATTTAACGATCTCCCGTCGCTTTCCACTTGAAGGTTCGTCCGATGACCGTACCCAGCAACATCTGTACACCGAGGCCAAGCACACCGTAAATAACCGTCGCGACTATGTACACTTCGAAAGGTCGGAAGGTTTGTGACTGGAGAACAGCTGCAGCCGAACTGAGATCGTCAGCCGAGATGGCAGAGATAACCGCGCTTCCGAGTAGAACGAGGACGCACTGCGCGACGATTGCCGGATACACAGCCGCCAGTGCCGGACGCAATACCACGTGTATGAAAGTTTGCCTTCTTGTGAGCGCGAGGGCGCTTGCCGCTTCGATCTGCCCTCTAGGAATGCTCCGTATGCCCGCACGAACAATCTCGGCCGCATAGGCACCAAAGTTCAGTGAAAGCGCGAGTACTGCTGCGACATCAGGATCAAGTCGCACCCCCAGTTCAGGAAGACCAAAGAAAATGAGGAAAATCTGAGCGAGCAAAGGTGTGTTACGAATCACCTCCACATAAGCGGTCCACGCCCAATTGATGATGCGCGGGCTATAGACAAGTTGGTACGCGCCAATGCACCCGACCGCCATCCCAATCGAGATCGAAAGAATTGTGATCTTCAGCGTGACGATGGATCCCGCCAATAGTGCTGGCCATTGGTCGAGGACGGCTGCCAGATCGAACGAATATCCCATAATTCTCATCCAGAGCCTATCACCCAGAAAAGGGTGCTAGACGACAAAAGTACGCAATGTGCTCCACGACGGCGATGCAACTGCGGAGGCATGGCAACGAAGATTCTCTTGTCTTGCCGTCCGCACCCATGCCGGAACATTTCCTGCCATTCTTTCTGCAATCACCAGAAATAGCGTGGGCCTCTGTGTTTCGGTACTCACGCTAACCCAGATCTTTCGCTTCGTATTTCTTATCTCCAACAACGATTCGCTCGAGCTCTTTTCTCTGCCAGTCAGTCTGCCGAGAAAACCGGGTTCGAGCGCGAACCTTCAAGGCAGCGTGGACGATAGCCACGTCTGCAAGACTAAGCGCGTACCCTGACCGGATTGAATAAGTCAATGCAACGCGTGAAGCTGCTTTCAATCATGCCGTATCCAGGGGTACGCGTTTTGACTATCGCGACTCTATCCCAGTCTTATCAGCACGCAGGTGGATTCCTCCGTCTAGAACTTGACTCGAAGTCCACCAACCCCGACGAACTGGCTGTGATTGCTCGAGGGAGCGGAGATCCCTTCGATCCACGCGTTGGAGCCCGATGCGTGTTGATAAAACGCAGCCAGGTAAAGATCAGTGCGCTTCGAGAGAAAATAGTCACCACCGACGCTGATCTGATGAAAATGTGAGTTCGCAGCTGTAGCACTAGTGCTATCGAGCGTGGTGTACATATAGCCGGCTGCGAGATATGCGGCCGGAGTAACGTAGTACCGCGCTTTTGCCTCGTAGTTTGCGAAATGAAGTGAACCGCCAGTATTCAGATCGAACTTCGAGTTGGTGTACAGCAGAGCAACAACCGAGAGGCCCCATGAATATTGGGCACCACCGCCAAACACCTGGTTGCGCTTGACGTTACTAATGATTGATGTACCCGTGTTGTAGAAGTTGTCCGACGGTGCCGCGCCGACGGTGTTGCTTCCCGGATTGTTCGCCAATACGTATGCTGCATCCAGTTCAATGGGCCCATGGACATAGTTCAGGCCTGCGCTCCACATGCGATTGTTTGCGAACTGGCCCGCCGTGTTGGAGAACCCGTACATCGCTTGTCCTGTCAAACCGCTAAAAGTCGGACTAACGTACTTCACCGAGTTGTCAGTACGCCACGTGTTATTGATGCCGTCGTTGTCGTAGACCGCGTTAGCATACTGGGGAAGGTCGCTAGTGCCGTTGGCAGCGACTCGCGACAGGTAATCCTGAACGCTGTTGTACTGCCGCCCCATCGTGAAGGTGCCGTACTGGGAATTCGTCATGCCCACATAGGCTGTCCGTCCAAACAATCGGCCGCCTTGTGCCAGTGCACCCGTATAGTTATTAAAACCGTTTTCCAGCTTGAAGATCGCCTTGGTGCCGCCGCCTAGATCCTCTGAACCGAGCAGGCCCCAGCGAGACCCCATCAGATTGCCGGGGGTCGCCTGATATGCCTTGTTTCCGTTCTGGTTGTTCGTGAACGTAAAGCCAGCGTCAACCACCCCGTACAACGTCACGCTGCTTTGAGCGTGCGCCATTTGCGCAGCTACGCAAAGACCCGCACATGTCGAGATCATCACAAGGCATCTCTTTTTCTGCATGCTCGTCTCCATCATTGTTAACTAGTAGTACTAATAATATATTCCCGCTATCGGGACCGCTTTTGATGTGCGCCTACATTCGACCGACGGCGCTCTTGCTAACGCTGCCTTTTCCATCGGCACGGAAGTCGGACGGCCGACATTCCGAAGCACGATTCGCAGCTCCTAGACTCTTGCTTCACTGCTTGTATGCGGATTGTTTAAAACCATGCTCTATTGTCTACAATACGATAGAGATGTCAACATAAGGGTTTCCCCACGACTTACAGTTTTTTGGGGACCGCCGCAGCAATTGCCGTCATCTGCTCATAGATTCCGTCTGGGACATCAAAGTAACCTAGCCGCTCTCTTTCCCGCCGCTCCCTTGCAGAGCGGGAGAACGGAAGCCTGACGTTCCCGGATGAGCCGGCGACTGAGGCAGTCACAGCGGCCCCGTACTCCTCGACAGCCTTAAGAAACGAGTCGCAATCGCCAAATCGCTCCGGGTCGAGCAGGATCACGAGATAACCGCAGTTCCGGTCATTCCGTGGCAGCCCGGAGGCGCCTATCATCAATCCAAGCATCTGTAGCGTTATCGCAATGCCCGATCCCTTATGCCCACCCCAAGAAGCGATTGCGCCGCCTTCCAAGGCTTCTAAGGCGTCCGTGGTTGACAGGCCGCACTTGTCAAACGCCACCCCCGGCGGGAGCGGTTTTCCGGTCCGTGCGGCAAGCCGCAGGTCTCCAACCATAGCTGCGGAGGTGCCAATATCAACGATGACCGGATCACCCAGCGTGGGAATGCCGATAGCGAACGGATTCGCTCCCATCTTCGCCTCCGTCGTGCCGTGAGGTGCAACCCACGCACCTGAGCTTCCGAACGCGATCGCCACGAGATTTTCCTTTGTCGCCATCTCCACATAATGGGCGTATTGCCCGGTGAAGAAGGTGTTGTAAGCAGCGCCGATGCCCACCCCTATGGCTTTGGCCTTCTGTATGGCAGCTAACGTAACTTTTCGGGCGACCGTGTAGCCGATGTTTCCTCCGCCGTCGAGGTGGATCAGCGCATCCGTCTCGCGTACGATCGCTGGCGCCTCTCGCGTAAGTCCTCGTTCGGCAGCCATCTCGCACAGAGACAAGGCTCGGGAAAATCCGCCGAAATGCGCGCCCCGGAGCTCGATGTCGATAATTTGATCTGCAATGACACTGGCATCGGCTTCCGAATAGCCCTGCGCAGTAAAACACTGCCTCACAAGCTCCCTGCCAGCTTCAATACTTACGCGCATGATTCTTCGATTCCTGGTTGACACCAATAGCCGGGTGACGAAGTCAGCCTGATGAGATGGTTCGTGCAATGCACCACATCTCCAACTTCACCGCCGACGGCAATCGGCACGCCCAAGTCAGGCGGAAAAAGACCGGCGCACTGGGCGCCGGCAACTTGGAGCACCTCGCTTCGCTGCACTGACAAAAACACCCGTTAAAGGGCAGACGCGTCAATCTACTGCCCTCACCATGTCCTCGATCACCTTCTTCGCGTCGCCGAACACCATCATCGTCTTGTCCATGTAGAAGAGGTCGTTGTCGAGCCCGGCGTAGCCCGCCGCCATCGAGCGCTTGTTGACGATCACCGTCCTTGCCTTATACGCCTCGATGATCGGCATCCCCGCGATCGGCGACTTCGGA
>NZ_CADIKI010000035.1 GCF_902859935.1 Paraburkholderia fynbosensis | reverse complement strand
GCCTGCGTGAGAAAGAAGATGATGCCGAAGCCGAGCATCGCGATGGCGAGCATCAGGTTGATCAGATGCTGGCCGCTGTACACGACCGGCGCGCCCTGGAAGAGCCGGAACTTGTACTTGCCCGACAGCTTGCCGAACGCGATCACCGAGCCGGAGAACGTGATCGCACCGACGAACGTGCCGATGAACAGCTCGATGCGATTGCCGAACGGCAGAAAGCCCGGCATCGGATAGTCGGGATCGCCGAGCCCGAACGCGGCCGGCTCCGACACCACCGCATACGCGATGCAGACCGCCGCGAGACCGATCAGCGAGTGCATGGCCGCGACCAGTTCGGGCATCTTGGTCATCTCGACGCGCGCGGCGACGAACGCGCCGACCGCGCCGCCGATCACCAGCGCGACCAGCAGCAGGCCGAGCCCGAGGCCGAGGTTCGAGCCGAGCGCCGAGGCCTGTTTCGCGATCAGCGCGATGGTCGTGAGGATCGCAATCGCCATCCCGACCATGCCGAAGGTATTGCCGACGCGCGCCGTCTTCGGATTCGACAGCCCCTTGAGCGCCTGAATGAAGCAGACCGACGCGACCAGATAAAGCAGCGTGACGACGTTCAGACTCATTACGCGTTCTCCTTGGCAGCTGCGGGGAGCTTCTTCGGCTCTTTCTTGCGGAACATCTCCAGCATTCGCCGGGTGACGAGAAAGCCGCCGAACACGTTGACGGCCGCGAGCGCGACCGCGAGCGTGCCGAAGAACTTGCCGGGCGCGCCCAACGTGAGACCGGCGGCGAGCATCGCGCCGACGATCACGATCGCCGAGATCGCATTGGTCACGGCCATCAGCGGCGTGTGCAGCGCGGGCGTGACGTTCCAGACCACGTGGTAGCCGACGTAGATCGCCAGCACGAAGATGATCAGGTTGATGACGGTGTGGTTGATGACTTCCATTGCCGTTCTCCTCTAGGCCGTGCGCGTGACTGCGCCATCACGGGCCAGCAGCGTGGCCGCGACGATGTCGTCCGCGAGATCGATGTTCAGCGCGCCTTCCTTCGTGATGATCAGCTTGAGGAAGTCGAGCAGGTTGCGCGCGTAGAGCGACGACGCGTCGGCGGGCACCATCGACGCCAGGTTCGTATAGCCGACGATCTGCACGCCATGCCTGAGCACCACCTGGTCCGCCTCGGTCAGCGGACAGTTGCCGCCGCGCCGGCCCTCGTACTCCGCGCCGCGTCCGGCCGCGAGATCGACCAGCACGGAGCCCGGTTTCATCGCCTGCACGGTGTCGACCGAGATCAGCGTCGGCGCGGCGCGGCCCGGAATCAGCGCGGTGGAGATCACCACGTCCGCCTGCTTCGCCCGCTCATGGACCAGCGCCGACTGACGCGTGAGCCACGACGGCGGCATCGGCCGCGCATAGCCGCCGACGCCTTGCGCCGCTTCGCGCTCCTCGTCGGTTTCGTAGGGCACGTCGAGAAACTTCGCGCCGAGCGATTCGATCTGCTCTTTCACGGCCGGCCGCACGTCCGACGCCTCGATCACCGCGCCGAGGCGCTTGGCGGTCGCGATCGCCTGCAGGCCCGCCACGCCCGCGCCGAGAATCAGCACACGCGCGGCTTTCACGGTGCCGGCCGCGGTCATCAGCATCGGCATGAAACGCGGATAGAGCGTCGCCGCCAGCAGCACCGCCTTGTAGCCCGCGATGTTCGCCTGCGACGACAGCACGTCGAGGCTCTGCGCGCGCGTCGTACGCGGCGCGGCTTCGAGCGCGAACGCGGTGACGCCGGCCTCGGCGAGCTTCCGCGCGTTCTCGGCGTTGAACGGGTCGAGCATGCCGACCAGCGTCGCGCCGCGCTTCAGGAGCGGCAACTCGGTATCGGTGGGAGACTGGACTTTGAGGAGGAGATCGGCGCCGAAGGCGGTGGCCGCATCGACGATTTCCGCGCCGGCGGCCGTGAAGGCCTCGTCAGGAAAGCTCGCGGCGGCGCCCGCGCCGCTCTGGATCGTGACCCGGTGGCCCTGGGTCACGTACTTCTTGACCGTTTCGGGCGTCGCGGCGACGCGGGTTTCGTGCGCGCGCGTCTCGGCTGGCACTCCGATATGCATCGTGTTCCTCCTCGACTTCCTGTTTGACGACAGATCGGCCGACGAGGCACGCCGGCTTGCAATTGCAACGGCTAACGCCTCACTTTAACCGAAACCGGGGGGTGCACAGAAATCGGGGACAATCCGGGGGTGGCCGTGCGGCCTGCCAAGGGCCGCAACGGGCCGGCTCCCGGCAGCCCAAGCCCATAAACGGTAAAATGCGCAGCCATGAAACCGGAAACCTGGCTGCCGCACGTGACCGTCGCGGCGATCGTCGAGCGTGACGGGCGCTTTCTCGTCGTCGAGGAACATACCGCCGACGGCTTGCGCCTGAATCAGCCCGCCGGCCATCTCGAAGCGGGCGAAACGCTTCAGCAGGCGGTGAGCCGCGAAACGCTCGAGGAAACTGCCCATCCGTTCACGCCCGAGGCGCTGGTCGGCCTGTACATGGCCCACTTCGAGCGGCCCGGCAGCGCGGGCATCACCTACCTGCGCTTTACCTATTGCGGTGCAGGCGGCGAACCAGAGCCGCAGCGCGCGCTCGATCCGGACATCGTCCGCACCTTGTGGATGAGCGCCGACGAACTGCGCGCATGCCCCGAACGGCATCGCACGCCGCTCGTCATGCAATGCGTCGACGACTACCTCGCCGGCCGGCGTTTCCCGCTCGACTTCGTGCATACGCATTCGGTCGGGCCCGAAAGATAACCCTCGCGGGCGCCGTCACGAGCGGCCATCCCGCGATCCATGCAGTCATGCAGCACCCAGTGAGCATCTTATGAGCAAGCAGAAAGTCGTAGTAGGCATGTCGGGCGGCGTCGATTCGTCGGTCACCGCGTGGCTGCTGAAGGAACAGGGCTACGACGTGGTCGGCCTGTTCATGAAGAACTGGGAAGACGACGACGACAGCGAATACTGCTCGACGCGGCAGGACTGGATCGACGTGGTGTCGGTAGCGGACCTGATCGGCATCGACGTCGAAGCGGTGAACTTCGCCTCGGAATACAAGGACCGCGTGTTCGCCGAATTCTTGCGCGAATACTCGGCCGGCCGCACGCCGAATCCGGACGTGCTGTGCAACGCCGAAATCAAGTTCAAGGCCTTCCTCGACCACGCGATGTCGCTCGGCGCGGAAACCATCGCGACGGGCCACTATGCGCGCGTGCGCGAGAACAATGGCCGCTTCGAATTGCTGAAGGCGTTCGACCACACGAAGGACCAGTCGTACTTCCTGCACCGGCTGAACCAGGCGCAATTGTCGAAGACGCTGTTTCCGCTGGGCGAGATTCCCAAGACCAAGGTGCGTGAAATCGCCGAGCAGATTGCACTGCCGAATGCGAAGAAGAAGGATTCGACCGGCATCTGCTTCATCGGCGAACGGCCGTTCCGCGACTTCCTGAACCGCTATCTGCCGACCAAACCGGGCCCGATGAAAACTACCGACGGCAAAGTGGTCGGCGAACACATCGGTCTCGCGTTCTACACGTTCGGCCAGCGCAAGGGCATCGGCCTCGGCGGCAGCAAGGACGGCAGCGGCGACCCGTGGTTCGTGGCCGGCAAGGATATTCCGTCGAACTCGCTGTACGTCGCGCAGGGCCACGAGCACCCTTGGCTGCTCAGTCATACGCTGAGCGCGGGCAACACGAGCTGGGTCGCGGGCGAGCCGCCGGCGGAAGGCTTCGCGTGCGGCGCGAAAACGCGTTATCGGCAAGCGGATGCGCCGTGTACGTTCAATGCGGCGAGCGGTGGCGAAGGCCTCTTCGAACTGACTTTCGATACCGCTCAATGGGCCGTCACACCGGGTCAATCAGCGGTGCTCTATGACGGCGAAGTGTGCCTTGGCGGCGGCATCATCGAACACGCGGTGACAGGACAGCCGGCTGTGCTGCCGCAAGACCAGACGCAAGAGCGGCTAAAGAAACGGCGGCAGAAAGCGGCACTGCTGCGCGCACGCTAAGCGATGCAAGCGGGCAAGCAGCGCAGGTCCGACACGCTCGGCGTGTTTGCCTCGCTCGCGCCAGCCGTCGTGCTCCTTCCTTGCACACCCTTCACACACGCTTCACCTTCGCGTGCGACGCTTGTCATTCGTTCGCACGCCTCATCTTCAGATTTGCCCGGCTGCTGCCTTGTGCGTGGCTTCGCACATACGGGCCAGCGCGCGAGGCCGCGCGAGGCTGATGCCCGCTTCGCGCTGATCCGCAGCCGTCAGTTTCCTTTGCGGTGGATTCCGCCTGCGCCGAGCGCGCCGGCGATCCCGCCGCGACGATCTTCACTACACCGGAGTTCCCATGTTTTCTCGACGCTATCTGGCCATGTGGTGCGCCACCGCGCTGCTCGCCGGCTGCGCGGCGCTGGCCGCCACACAGCATATTTCGTGGTTCTGGATCATCGTGCCGCTCGCGCTCGTCGCGCTCGGCCTGTTCGATCTGACGCAGCAGCGCCATGCGATTCTGCGCAACTATCCGCTGTGGGGCCACTTCCGCTTCCTGTTCGAATTCATCCGCCCGGAAATTCGCCAGTATTTCGTCGAAAACGACACCGATGAAAAACCGTTCTCGCGCGCGCAGCGCAGCATCGTCTACCAGCGCGCGAAGAACGACGTCGACAGCCGTCCGTACGGCACCGAAGTCGACGTCAAAGCCGTCGCGCACGAGTGGCTCAGCCACTCGCTCGCGCCGACCACGCTGGACAGTCATGACTTTCGCATCGTCGTCGGCTCCGAGCGCGCCCAGCCTTATTCGATGTCGATCTTCAATGTCTCCGCGATGAGCTTCGGCTCGCTGTCGGCGAATGCGATCATGGCGCTGAACCTCGGCGCGAAAAAGGGCAACTTCGCGCACGACACGGGCGAAGGCTCGATGTCGAAGTATCACCGCGAGCATGGCGGCGACATCATCTGGGAAATCGCCTCGGGCTACTTCGGCTGCCGCAACGACGACGGCACGTTCAGCGCGGAGAAGTTCGCGAAGCAGGCCGCCGAGCCGCAAGTGAAGATGATCGAGGTGAAGCTGTCGCAAGGCGCGAAGCCGGGCCACGGCGGCGTACTGCCCGCGGCCAAGATCACGCCGGAAATCGCGGAAACGCGCGGCGTACCGATGGGCCGCGATTGCATTTCGCCGGCCACCCACTCGGAGTTCTCGACGCCGCGCGGCCTGCTCGAATTCGTCGAGCGTCTGCGCACGCTGTCGGGCGGCAAGCCGACCGGCTTCAAGCTGTGCATCGGGCACCCGTGGGAGTTCTTCGGCATTGCGAAGGCGATGCTGGAAACGGGCATTCTGCCGGACTTCATCGTCGTGGACGGCGCAGAAGGCGGCACCGGCGCGGCGCCGCTCGAATTCACCGATCACGTCGGTGTGCCGTTGCAGGAAGGCCTGCTGCTGGTGCACAACACGCTGGTCGGGATCGGCTTGCGGCAGCGCATCCGGATCGGCGCGAGCGGCAAGATGATCACCGCGTTCGACATCACGAAGACGCTGGCGATCGGCGCGGACTGGGTCAACGCGGCGCGCGGCTTCATGTTCGCGGTCGGCTGCATCCAGGCGCAGACCTGCCACACGGGCCGCTGCCCGACCGGCGTCGCGACCCAGGACCCGGTGCGCCAGCGCGCGCTGGTGGTGCCGGACAAGGCCGACCGCGTGTTCAACTTCCACCACAACACGCTGCATGCGCTGAAGGAAATCATTCAGGCCGCGGGGTTGAAACATCCGGCGGAACTGCGCGCGCATCACATCGTGCGGCGCGTGTCGTCGCATGAAGTGCGGCTGATGTCGGAACTGCTGAAGTATCTCGAACCGAACGATCTGCTCACCGGCAACTATCGCTACTCGCTGTTCGAGAAGTACTGGCCTGTCGCGCAAAGCGACTCGTTCTCGCCGAGGGTGGAACTGGCGACGACGTGAACGCCGGCGCATGATTCACGACACCGGGCCGCCGACACGCGGCCCGGTGTCGTTCAAAAACCGCATCCCGCCCGCGTTCGACCCCCGTAAAACGGACGCCCCCTTGCCTTTCCGTTAAAATCTACGGTTTAGCACTTCGCTCCACGGCCACCTCGCGCGCTTCGGCGCCTGGCGGGGAGCCCCATGCCCGAAAGGCACTTCATGCTCACGTTTCAGCAAATCATCCTGACACTGCAGTCCTATTGGGACAAGCAGGGTTGCGCATTGCTCCAGCCGATCGACATGGAAGTCGGCGCGGGCACGTCCCACGTTCATACGTTCCTGCGCGCAATCGGCCCCGAGCCGTGGCGCGCCGCTTATGTGCAGCCCTCGCGCCGACCGAAAGACGGCCGCTATGGCGAAAACCCGAACCGTCTGCAGCACTACTACCAGTACCAGGTGGTGCTGAAACCCGCGCCGGAAAACATCCTCGACCTGTACCTCGGCTCGCTCGAAGCGCTCGGCTTCGACCTGAAGCAGAACGACGTGCGCTTCGTCGAAGACGACTGGGAAAACCCGACGCTCGGCGCCTGGGGTCTGGGCTGGGAAGTGTGGCTGAACGGCATGGAAGTGACCCAGTTCACCTATTTCCAGGAAGTGGGCGGTCTGGCCTGCAAGCCGGTGCTCGGCGAAATCACGTACGGGCTCGAACGCCTCGCCATGTACTTGCAGAAGGTCGAAAACGTCTACGACCTCGTGTGGACCGAGTGGGAAGAGCAAGGCCCGAATGGTCCGGAAATGCGCCGTCTCACTTACGGCGACGTCTATCACCAGAACGAAGTCGAACAGTCCACGTATAACTTCGAACACGCGAACGTCGATCTGCTGTTCACGTTCTTCAACAGCTACGAAGCGGAAGCGAAGCGCATGATCGAAGCGCAGATCGCATTGCCCGCTTACGAACTCGTGTTGAAAGCGGGCCACACGTTCAATCTGCTCGACGCGCGCGGCGCCATTTCGGTCACCGAACGCGCGGCGTACATCGGCCGGATTCGCGCGCTGTCGCGTCTGGTTGCGCAGGCTTACTACGATTCGCGCGAAAAGCTCGGCTTCCCGATGCTCGGCAATCCCGTGCACGGCGTGCCCGGCCTCACCACCGACGCGCAAGATGCCGCAATGCCCGCGTGGGCGCCGCCGCTGAAAGTCGAACGCAAGATCGACCAGGACTGACGAGAACATCACCTCATGACTCAACCCCATCAAGCTACCCTGCTCGTCGAGCTGCTCACCGAAGAACTGCCGCCGAAAGCGCTCGCCCGTCTCGGTGAGGCGTTCGCCGAAGGCATCGCGCAGCGGCTCGCGGCGCTCGACCTGATCGAAGGCGAACTGACGTTCGAACGTTACGCCACGCCGCGCCGCCTCGCGGTCACGATCAGGAACGTGCGCCCGGTTGCGCCGGAAAAACACGTGCGCGAAAAAGTGCTGCCGGTTTCCGTCGCGCTGGACAAAGACGGTCAGCCCACCGCGCCGCTCGCGAAGAAACTCGCCGCGCTCGGCTTCCCCGATTTTTCGCTGAACGACCTGGAGCGCGCACAGGACGGCAAGGCTGAGGCGTTCTTCCTGCGCTACGCGGCGCCCGGCGCGACGCTCGCCGACGGCCTGCAAAGCGCGCTCGACGAAACGCTCGCCAAGCTGCCGATCCCCAAGTTCATGACCTATCAGCGTCCGGACGGCACCAATGTGAAGTTCGTGCGTCCGGCGCATCGTCTGACCGCACTGCATAACGACCAGGTCGTGCCGGTCAGCGCGCTCGGCATCGACGCCGACGACACCACGCTCGGCCACCGCTTCCTGTCCGAAGGTTTCGTGCAGATCCAGCACGCGGATGCCTACGCCGAAACGCTGCTGCACAAGGGCCGCGTGGTCGCGAATTTCGCCGACCGCAAGGAAGTCATCCGCACGCATCTGCTCGCGCAAGCCAACGGCGACCAGGTGGTGATGCCCGAAGCGCTGCTCGACGAAGTGACGTCGCTGGTCGAATGGCCGGTGGTCTATTCGTGCCGTTTCGAGGACGAGTTCCTGCAAGTGCCGCAGGAATGCCTGATCCTCACGATGCAGACAAACCAGAAGTACTTCGCATTGACCGATGCCAACGGCAAGCTGCGCTCGCGCTTCCTGATCGTGTCGAACATCGAGACGACGACGCCGGGCGATATCGTCGAAGGCAATGAGCGCGTGGTGCGCCCGCGTCTGGCCGACGCGAAGTTCTTCTTCGAGCAGGACAAGAAAAAGCCGCTCGCCGAGCGCGTGCCGCTGCTCGCGAACGTCGTCTATCACAACAAGCTGGGCTCGGCGCTGCAACGCGTCGAGCGGCTCGAAGCGCTGGCCGGTGCAATCGCGGGGCTGATCGGCGCCGATGCGACGCTCGCGAAGCGCGCCGCGCGTCTCGCGAAGGCCGACCTGATCACCGACATGGTCGGCGAATTCCCCGAGCTGCAAGGCACGATGGGCACGTATTACGCGCGCCACGACGGCGAGCCGGAAGAAGTCGCGCTCGCCTGCTCGGAACACTATCAGCCGCGCTTTTCGGGCGACGCATTGCCCACCACGGCGACCGGCACCGTCGTCGCGCTCGCCGACAAGCTCGAAACGCTGGTCGGCATCTGGGGCATCGGCCTGCAACCCACCGGCGAAAAAGATCCGTTCGCGCTGCGCCGTCACGCGCTCGGCGTGCTGCGCATTCTGGTCGAGAAGCAACTGCCGGTCGACTTCGTCGAACTGCTGCGCACCGCTTATGCGCAATTCGCCGCAGTGCCGAACGTCGCCGATTCGACTCAAGCCATCTACGACTTCAGCATGGACCGCCTGCGCGGTTTGCTGCGCGAACGCGGTTACGCGGCCGGTGAAATCGACGCGGTGCTGGCGTTGAACCCGACGCATCTTGACGACATCGTCGCGCGCCTCGATGCGGTGCGCGAGTTCGCGGCGCTGAGCGAAGCGGCATCGCTCGCAGCGGCCAACAAGCGTATCTCGAACATCCTGAAGAAGTCGGAAGGCTCGGCGAGCGGCGGCGTGCAAGCCGCGCTGCTCGTCGAAGCGGCGGAAAAGGCTTTGCATGCGCAGCTCGAACAGGTCGCGCCGCGCGTGCAGACGCAACTGTCCGCGCGCGACTACACGAGTGCGCTGACCGCGCTCGCCGCACTGCGCGAACCGGTCGACACGTTCTTCAACGACGTGATGGTCAACGCCGAAGACCCTGCGCTGCGCGCCAACCGTCTGGCCTTGCTCGGCGCGCTGCATCAGCAGATGAACTGCGTCGCCGACATTTCCCGGCTCGCCGCCTGAGCACCGCGCCATGCCGAACAAGAAAGTGGTGATCCTCGACCGCGACGGCGTGATCAACGTCGACTCCGACGCGTTCATCAAGTCGCCGGACGAATGGGTCGCCCTGCCGGGTTCGCTCGAAGCGATCGCGCGTCTGAACCAGGCCGGTTATCGCGTGGCTATCGCGACCAACCAGTCGGGCATCGGGCGCGGTCTGTTCGACATGAACGCGCTCAATGCGATGCATCTGAAGATGCATCGGATGGCGGCGGCGGTCGGTGGGCGTATCGAAGCGGTATTCTTCTGCCCGCATACGGCGGAAGATCACTGCGAATGCCGCAAGCCGAAGCCCGGCATGCTGAAAATGATCACCGAGCGGTTCGAAGTCGATCCGGCCAATACGCCGGTCGTCGGCGATGCGATGCGCGATCTGCAAGCGGGCGCGGCGCTCGGTCATCCGCTTCATCTGGTGCTGACCGGCAAGGGCAAGAAGACGCTCGCGGCCGGCGGCTTGCCCGACGGCACGATCGTGCACGACGACCTGCGCGCATTCGCGCTCGACTTCCTCGCCGACGCACAAGAGTGACGCGCGCCATGCGCGTCCCCAACCCTCACTGACCACGCCGATGCGCTTCATCCGTTCCCTGCTGCTGCTGATCTACTTCGTTCTGTTCACGGTGCCGTACGCAACCGCATGCTTCATCGCGTTCCCGTTCATGCGCGCCGACAACCGCTACTGGATGGCGGCAGGGTGGTGCCGTGCGACCCTCCACACGGTGCGTTGGCTCAACGGCATCCGCTACAGGATCGAAGGCTACGAGAATCTGCCCAACGGCCCGGCGGTGCTGCTCTCCAAGCATCAATCTGCGTGGGAAACGCTGGCGTTTCCGGCATTGATGCCGCGACCGCTGTGCTACGTGTTCAAGCGCGAGCTGCTGTACGTGCCGTTTTTCGGCTGGGCGCTCGGCATGTTGAAGATGGTTCACATCGATCGCAAGGAAGGCAAGTACGCGTTCGAATCCGTCATCAAACAAGGCAAGGCGCGCATGGCCGAAGGCGCCTGGGTCATCATGTTTCCGGAAGGCACGCGCACGCCGACCGGCAAGCAAGGCAAGTACAAGACCGGCGGCGCGCGCTTCGCGATCGCCACCGGCGCGCCGGTCGTGCCGATCGCGCACAACGCAGGACGCGTGTGGCCGCGTAACTCGTTTCTGAAATATGCGGGTATAGTCACAGTGTCGATCGGCAAGCCAATCGACACGACGGGGCTCACGCCCGACGAAGTCAACACGCGCGTCGAACAATGGATCGAAGCTGAAATGCGTCGCATCGATCCTGCCGCGTACCACGTGACGGACAGTCGTTCCGCCGCCGCACCAATCTGACGCGCCCACGCTCTCGAAGGCGTGTTGCGCGAAGCGAATCCGATGCAGAAGTCTCCTACGTCGCAGCCCGCTGCGGCGCTCGATAACCGGCAGCTCGATCTCCCGCTCTTCGCCGAGCCGGGGTCGATGTCGTCGTCGCCTTCGCCGTGCGCGCCCTCATCGGGCTCACCCGCCGGGCAACAGCCGGCCGTGCCGCTGGCACCGGACGGCAGCAAGCTGCGCAGTGTGTCGATTGGCCCGCGCACGCTGCATTACGTGCTCAAGCGTTCGGCACGCCGTTCGATCGGTTTCGCAATCGACAGCACGGGCCTCACGATCACTGCGCCGCGCTGGGTCACGCTCGCCGATATCGAAACCGCGATCACCGAAAAACAGCGCTGGATTTTCACGAAACTGATCGAATGGCAAACGCGTGTCGAACAGCGCGCATTGCCGAAAGTCGACTGGAAAGACGGCGCCGAAGTGCCCTACCTCGGTCAACCGGTGCGTGTGAAGCTCGGCTCGCCACAAGGCACGCTCGCGTTCAACGCGGAGGCCGCCGCCCTGCAAGTACCGTTGCCGTTGCAAGCCGACCCGCAGCAGATCAAGGACCGCGTGCAAGGCTGGTTGCAAGGCGAAGCGAAGCGTCTGTTCGGCGAGCGCCTCGCCATTTACGCGGAGAAGCTGGGTGTCAACTATCGCGCGTATGCGCTCTCGTCAGCGGCCACGCGCTGGGGCAGTTGTTCGAGCGATGGCAAGATCCGTTTGAACTGGCGGCTGATTCACTTTCCGCTGTCCATCATCGATTACGTGGTCGCGCATGAACTCGCGCATCTGCGTGAGATGAATCACAGCCCGCGTTTCTGGCAAACAGTCGAATCGATATTTCCGGAATTCCGCGAGGCGCGGCAAACGCTGAAGTCGCATCCGCCGGAATTGCTGCCGACGCTTTGAGCTAGCGCGGCAAACACTCAACCACCCTCGCCAGTTGCGCGGATTCGCGCATCACTCCGTGCAGTAGGTTTCGTGCAGATGACGCCACGTCACCTTGCCGTGCGCGGCGAGGTCCAGCACCGCCGTCGAGCGCCGCACGTTCGCATTGCCCGCGCCGTCGCGCTGATATTCGCGATACTTCACCACCGCGCCCGACGCATAGTCGGCGACGATCTCCATATCGCGAATCGTGATTTGCGAGCCCGGAGGCGCCCCGCGCAGCTTGCCGAAAAGCTCGCGCGCGCCGGCGTGGTCCACGGTGACGCCGGACGGCATCACCATCGTGAATTGCGGCGCAAAGCGCGCCGCGATCCGTTGCAGCGCGCCGTCATCCGCGGAGCCGTCTAACAATGCCTGGATTTCAGCGTGGATCTCGCCGAGTTCTTTAAAGTAGGGATATTGTTGTTCATTGTTTGAGCTTGCCCCGCCGACTACGTTACTTTTTCTTCTGGATGAATTCGATCTTGTAACCGTCCGGGTCCGTCACGAATGCGATCACGGTGGTGCCGTGTTTCATCGGGCCGGCTTCGCGCACGACCGTGCCGCCTTGAGCCTTGATCTTGTCGCAAGCGGCATACGCGTCTTCGACTTCGACCGCGAGGTGACCGAAGCCGTTGCCCAGATCGTACGTCGGCGTGTCCCAGTTGTGCGTCAGTTCGATGACAGTGCCGTCGCGTTCGTCCGTATAGCCGACGAAAGCCAGCGTGAATTTACCGTCCGGATAGTCTTCGCGGCGCAGCAGTTTCATGCCGAGCAGTTCGGTGTAGAAGGCGATCGAACGATCCAGGTCGCCGACCCGGAGCATGGTGTGAAGCAGGCGCATTGTGCACTCCCTGTTGCGTAGTAAAACGAGACCGTCAATGTACCCGGAATCACGCGGCGCTGCAGAGTCCGGCGCCCGCGGCGCGGCGCTCAGAACTGATGCCGCAGCCCCGCCATCAGGCCGAGTTGCGTGCCCTTCTGCGCGAGTCCGACGCCATTGACACCTTGCAGCTGCGCGCCGATCAGGTCACCCCGGTACTGGGCGAAATCGCCTTCCAGATAGACGTCGGTGCGCTTCGACAGATTGTAGTCGGCGACCAGCTGATATTGCCGCGCCGAGCCGTCCTGCTTCGCGGTCTTGCCGTCCTGCAACGTGCGCCAGATGTTCGCGGCGAAGTGCCATGCGTTGCCGACCTGCTGCGTGATGCCGCCCATGATCATGCGGCGCCGCGCGAAGTCTGTGTACTTGAGCGCGGCCAGCACGGGCGCGGTGAACGGTCCGTTGGCGAAGTTCGAAAATCCGGCGTCGTTCTGATTGACGATATAGCCCGCCGAAAAGCGGGTGAGATTCCATGTGTACGAAGCGCCGAAGGTCCACGCTTTCGCCGCCGCGCCGTTCACCGAATCTTTCGACTCTTCGTACGCGCCGCCGATGCTGAACGGTCCGCCCACCGGTTTATAAGCGAGGGCCGCGCCGATCTGACTGCCGAACGAATTGCCCGCATTGCCGCCGAACGCATAACCGGCCGCGAAGCTGAGACCGTTATATCTCGCCTGATACTGCACCTGGTTGCTGGTCCAGATGCCGCCCGTCATCGTCACTTCCGGCTGGAAGCTGAAGTCGTATGGAATCCACCAGTTGCTGCCGTAGCCGCCCGCCGTGATGCCTTCGATCATCACGTTGTACTGGCGCCCCAGAATGACCTGACCGAACGCGTTCGAGCGCACGCCCACCTGCGCTTCGTTGAAGAACGGCAAGGTCGGGTCGCTGCGCCCGCTGTTGATGTTGAAACGGTTTTCGAGCTTGAAGAAGGTGGACCAGCCGCCGCCGAGATCCTCGACGCCTTTCAGGCCCCAGCGGCTCTGCGTGAGGCCGCCCGGACCGAGCCCGAGCGACCGGTCGCCGGCCTTGTTCACGTTGGTCAGATAACGCACGCTCTCATCCACCACGCCGTAGAACGTGACACTCGATTGCGCGTGCGCGATCGGGCATCCCAGCGCCGCCATCGCCGCCATCCACCTGGTTGCGTTCTTCATTCCGTCTCCTCGTACCGGCTCCGCGTTGCGCGGATGGGTTCGTAGGCGTGGGGCGGCGCAATTCGATCTGGCGCATTGTCAGCGCGTTCGTCGTGGCGGAACGCTGCACTTGCTGTCGTCTTGGGTCCATGCGAATGGGCTGACGAAACCCACCTGTTCGAACCTTAGCGCGAAACGGCGGCGTCAAGAAAATAGTCTGACAAGGGTGTTGTGAAGGGCACAAAAAACTTGCAGTGGTAAAGAAGCGCGCGTAGAAGGTAGAGGCTTCGTTTGCGGGCGCGGCGGCTTTGCTATCGTACGATCCTGGCCTATGGGCGAGGCAGCGGCCGTGCGGCCGAAGGCCGGTCCATCCGGTCGATTACCGATTACCTGCGGCGCGCCGGCATCCGATACTGTGCGCCGCCCCTCCACTGCTTCGTCGACCTCCCCACCGCCGCCCCATGAGCACCACCGCCCTGCCCGCACGCCGCGCCCCGGATAGCTTCGCCATCCTGCTGATGATCGGCTTGTGCGCGATCTGGGGACTCCAGCAAGTCGCGATCAAAAGCACCAACTCGGCATTGCCGCCGGTCTTTCAGGCGGGCTTGCGTTCGGCGATCGCGGCGGTGCTGGTATGGGGATGGGCGCGCGCACGCGGCACGCCGCTCTTTCGCGACGACGGCACGCTTGGCGCGGGCCTGCTCGCAGGCGTGCTGTTTGCGGCGGAGTTCGTCTGTATCTTTCTCGGGCTGACGCTGACCAGCGCGTCGCGCATGGCGGTGTTTCTGTACACGGCGCCGTGCTTCACGGCGCTCGGGCTGCACTGGTTCGTCGACGGCGAACGGATGCGGCGGATTCAATGGCTCGGCGTCTTCGTCGCGTTCGCGGGGATGACGCTGGCGTTCGCCGACGGCTTCCTGCATGGCGCCGCCGCCCGCAGCTCGGCGCTCACGGGCGCGGCCGGCGACGCGCTCGGCGTGGTGGCCGGCATCGCGTGGGCCGCGACGACCGTGGTGGTGCGCGCGACGCGCCTCGCGCAGTCGAGCGCCAGCAAGACGCTGTTTTATCAGTTGACGGTGTCGGCGGTGGTGTTGCTCGCGCTCGCACTCGGGCTTGGCCAGGCTCGCGTGGAAACCGTCACCCCACTGGTGCTCGTGAGTCTCGCGTACCAGGCAGTGGTCGTCGCGTTCGTCAGCTATCTGGTGTGGTTCTGGTTGCTGACGCGTTATATCGCGTCGCGCCTGTCGGTGTTCTCGTTTCTCACGCCCTTGTTCGGCGTGACCTTCGGCGTGTTGCTGCTCGGCGAGTCGTTCAGCCTGCGCTTTCTGATGGCTGCCGTGCTGGTGCTGACCGGCATTGCGCTGGTCAATGCGCCGGCGAAACGGCGGCTGGTGTCCTAGCAGGAGTTAGCGGCGCGCGCGGGTCGCTGAGGCATCAGAGGCCTCAGCGACCGGCACAAGTCACTAAGCCTTGTCCGCCACGATCTGCGCCACCCGCACGTATTCGGCCACCGACACGTCTTCGGCGCGGCGTTGCAGATCGAAGCCGAGCGCCTCGAAATCCACCGAATCGCGGAACGCGGCCAGCGTGTTGCGCAACATCTTGCGACGCTGCGAGAACGCTGCCGTCACCACCTCGCCGAGCACGCGTTCGTCGACAGGCGGCAGTTCATGCAACTCGTACGGGATCATCCGCACAATCGCCGAATCGACCTTCGGCGGCGGCTGGAACGCTTCGGGCGGCACGTCGAGCTGCTTGTCGATCACGTAGCGGTACTGCAGCATCACCGACAGCCGGCTGAACGCCTTGGTGCCGGGCTCCGCCACCATCCGCTCGACCACCTCGTTCTGCAGCATGAAGTGCTGATCGATCACGCGATGCGCGAACGAGGTCAAATGAAACAGCAGCGGGCTCGAAATGTTGTACGGCAGATTGCCGACGATGCGCAGCGACGCCTTGTCGCCCGGCGCGGCGAGCGAGCCGAAGTCGAACGCGAGCGCGTCGCCCGCGTGCAGCTCGAGCAGGTCGCCGAACCGGGTCTTCAGACGGCCGATCAGATCGCGATCCAGTTCGACCGCGTGCAACGGCGCTTGCGGCGTCGCGAGCCGCTCGATCAGCGGTTCGGTGAGCGCGCCGAGTCCCGGTCCGATTTCGACCATGCGCTCGCCACGTTGCGGCCGGATCACGTCGACGATCGAATCGATCACGCCCATGTCGACCAGAAAGTTCTGACCGAAACGCTTGCGCGCGAGATGACCCTGGTGCCGGCCCTGTTGCTGTCTGCTGGTGGACATCGAAGAAACGCTAAGAAAAGAACTGCTTGAGAAAAAGGAAAACGCCGCAAACCGCGCTGCGGCGCGCGCGCTCAGCCCGCGCGGCGATGCTGCGCCATCGACACCGCCGTGTCGATCGCGGCAAGCAGGCTGCCCGCGTCGGCGCGGCCGGTGCCGGCCAGATCGAGGGCGGTGCCGTGATCGACCGAGGTGCGGATGATCGGCAAGCCGAGCGTGACATTGATGCCTTCGCCGAACGTCGCGTACTTCAACACCGGCAGACCCTGATCGTGGAACATCGCCAGCACGCAGTCGGCCTCTTCGAGATAACGCGGCTGGAACAGCGTGTCGGCCGGATAGGGGCCGCGCGCGTCGATACCCTGGTCGTTCGCGAGCGTGAGCGCCGGCGTGATGACCTCGATTTCCTCGCGGCCCAGATAACCGTTTTCGCCCGCGTGCGGGTTCAGCCCAGTCACGAGAATGCGCGGCGCGGGCAAGCCGAAGTGAAGCCGCAGATCGTGATCGATGATGCGCAGCGTCTCGACGATACCCTCGACCGACAGCGCGGCCGACACGTCCTTGAGCGGCAGATGCGTGGTCGCGAGCGCGACGCGCAACGGACGCTTGCCGGTGCCGGCCAGCATCATCACCACGCGTGGCGTGTGAGTGCGCTCGGCCAGATATTCGGTGTGGCCGGTGAACGGCACACCGGCGTCGTTAATCGTGCTTTTCTGCAGCGGCGCGGTGACGATCGCGTCGAAGATGCCGGCCACCGCGCCGTCGATCGCGCTGTCGAGCAGATCGAGCACGTAGCGGCCGTTGGCGGCGTCCAGCTTGCCCGCGCGCGACGGCGCGCCGAGCGGCTGGTGCTGCACCCGCACGCGCTGGCCGTGTGCCAGCAGCGCGGTCCAATCGACGCCCACCGCACGCGCGCGTTCGGCGAGCAGACCCGCGTCGCCCAGCACGGTGAACTGCGCGTTCGGCCAGTGCGCCGCCGCGCCGGCCAACGCCTGCGCCGTCAGTTCGGGGCCGACGCCGGCGGGCTCGCCGGTCGTGATCGCGATCTGCAAGGGCTGGCTGGTGGACTGGGCGGCGCTCGTCATGATGGTTATTGGACGCTCGACAGCGTGGGCTTCACTTCCACGTAAGCGGTGTCGCGCAGTTCGCGCAGCCAGTCGGCGTAAGCCTGCTCCGCCTTGCGCTGACCGATGGCCTGGCGCGCCAGATCCATTTGCTGCGATACCGAGCCTTCTGCTTCACGGCGGCCCAGCACCTGGATCAGGTGGTAGCCGTATTCGCTGCGCACCGGGTCGCTGATCTGGCCGTCCTGGAGCGAGTTCATCGCGCGCTCGAATTCCGGCACCGTTTCGCCCGGGCTGATCCAGCCGAGGTCGCCGCCTTGCGACGACGAACCGTCCTGCGAGTAGGTGTGTGCGAACTTCGAGAAATCGCCGCCCGCCGCAATCTCACTCTTGATCTCGAGCAGCTTCTGGCGCGCTTGCGGCTCGGACATGCCGTCGCCGACGCGCAGCAGGATGTGGCGCACGTGCGTCTGCACGAGCTTCGGCGCGTCCGCGCTCGTGCCCTGACCGGCGCGGCGATCGACCAGCCGCACGATCTCGAAACCGTCGTTGGTGCGGATCAGATCCGGGCTGACCTCGCCGGGGCGCAGCGTCGACGCGGCCTTGACGAATTCAGGCGGCAGCTTGGACGGCGTGAGGAAACCCAGATCGCCGCCGTTCTTTGCCGCGTCCGGCGCCTGCGAGTTGGACTTCGCGAGCCTCTCGAAATTGGCGCCGCCCTTGGCTTGGGTCAGCAAAGACTGCGCTTTCTGCTGCGCCGCCTCGATGTCCGTCTCCGGCGCGTTCAGCGGCGCCTTCACGAAAATATGCTGTAGATGCAGGTCGCTCGTCTGGCCGGCATTCGGGCCACGCTGACTGGCGATGTAGTTCGCCACCTCGGCGTCCGACACCGTGACCTTGCTGTCCACTTCCTTCTCGCGCAGGCGCGACAGCGTCAGTTCGGTACGCGCGTCGCCGGTGAAGGTGGTCCAGGGCACGCCTTGCGCCTCGATGCGCGCGCGGTACATTTCGAGCGACATGTTGTTCGCCTGGGCGAGCCGCTCGAGCGTTTTTTGCACGGCGGCGTCGTCGATGTTGATGCCGTCTTCCTTCGCCTTCTGCAGCTGGATGCGCTCCAGCACCATCTGGTTGAGCACCTGCTGGCGCAGCTGGTCCATCGGCGGGACCGGCGCGTTCTGCTGGTTCAGCCGGCGCGTGATCAGGCTCATGCGCTCGTCGAGCTCGCGCCGCGTGATGACACCGTTGTTGACCACTGCGGCGATGGTGTCGACCGTCTGGCCGCTACTGCCGCCCAGCGCCTGCGCCTGAACCGGCGCGACCGACAGGAAAGACGCCGCGGCGACGAGACCGGCCGCAAGCGTTGCCAAGCGATGCTTTTTCATGATTGCCACAGATACTCCAATGATGTCGGGCACGCCTGGCCCGTCTTTTCGCATTCAATAAATGATTGGGCGCGCGTCATTCGTAATTCGTGAAGCGAGATTCCGGCGGCGGCGGCGGCGGCAACGGCGTGTAACCCGCCACGCTGTTGCGGAACGCGGTCATCAGCCCGTTATCGACGCTCGACAGGCCCTTGAAGGTCAACTGCGCCAGGAACCGCGTACTCGACTGATTCTGCCCCGAGGTGTTCAGGCCGTTCGCATAGCGCTGGATGCCGGCGCCGAGCGTCCAGCAGTCGGCGTCGTATTGCATGCCGACCAAGCCGTCGACGATCCGGTGGCCGCCCAGGTCGTAGTTGAACCGCGCGACGCCGTACACGCGATGCGTGAGCGGCCACTGTCCCGACACCAGGATCTGGTTGATCGGCTGGTTGTCCAGCGTGGTGTTCGCGCGCGTGTAACGGTACGCGACGTTGATCACCTTGCCGGTCGCCGGACTGAACCCGAAGCCGACGCTCGTCTTCACCAGCTGATTGTTGTCGGCATTATATTGGAACGCCGTTTCCGAGGCGAAACCGGCGCCGAGCTTGAACGACGCACCCGCGATCAGGTCCGAATGCGTGGCCTGCGTGCTGGTCTGGTTCGGCTGCAGCGTGACGCGCTGGTCCTGGAAATAGTACTGCTGCGCGATCACGAAGCGCGCCCGCTCGTCGCCCGTGGCCGGGTTGATGAAGCGCGTGGTGATGGCCGCGGTCAGGCGGTTCGCGTCGGCGATCCGGTCGTTGCCGACGAAGGTGTTCGGCGTGAAGATTTCCGCGAGACCGAAGTCGGAGTCGGCGGTGTCGAAGAGCGGCGCGTTGTCCTGATTGCGGTACGGCGTGTACACGTAGTACAGGCGCGGCTCCAGGGTCTGGATGTAATCGGCGCCGAACACGCGCACCGAGCGCTCGAAAATCAGCCCGGTATCGAAGCTCAGCGTCGGGATCGATTCGGTGAAATTCTTCGGCGTGCCGCGCGCCACGTCGGCGGTGCTGAGGTTGTTCAGGTTGTACGACGCGAAGTGCCACTGCACCTTCGGCGTGACGAAGTAGCCCGGCCCGACCACCGAGTACGACACGTACGGGTTGAACAGCACCCGCTGACCCTGGGTCATGTCCCCGGTGGTGATGCGGAAATTCGTGTAGTCGGCTTCCGTGCCGAAATCGAAGCCGCCGACGTTGTACTTCGCGTACTTCACGTTCAACTGCGGCTCACGGCCGTACGGCGCGACCGACGGTTCGAGCGTCTGCCAGTGCTGTTCGCGCGCGAGCACCGACCACGGCCCGTTGTTGTAGGTCAACCCGGCTTCCTGCTGATACAGGAGCTGGGTGCCGTTCATGAACTGATTGACCGACGACGACAGGTCTTCCGGATACGTGTTGTCCGAAACCCTGTTGTAGTAGATGTAGCCGCCAAACCCGTTGCCGAAGTTCTGGTTGTGCTGGATATACAGCGCGTAGCGGTTGGTCTTGGTCAGGCGATCGTCCGGCAGGAATTCGCCGGTGATCGAGCCGGAATACGTGGGCGACAGATAACGGAACGTGCTCTGCAACTGCACACCGCGCTTGGAGATCAGACGCGGCGTGACCGTCAGATCGCGATTCGGCGCGATGTTGAAGTAATACGGTACCGAGAGTTCGACGCCATTCGACGAACTCAGCGAGAACGTGGGCGGCAACAGCCCGCTGCGCCGCTCGCCCGACAACGGGAACGACAGCCAGGGCGAGGCGAACACCGGCACGCCCTGGAAGAACAGCACGCTGTTGTACGCAACGCCTTCGTCCGCGCCGGTGTCGAAGTCGAACTCGCTGCCCTTGATGTACCAGGCCGGGTTGTCCTCGCACGCGCACGCCGTATAGGTGCCGCGCGTAAACACCGAGCGCTCGTAGTCGAGCAGGTCGACACGCTCCGCGCTGCCCGAGCCGCCCGTCAGGTTGAAGTGATACTTCGGCGAGGTCATGAAGCCTTCGGTCGAATCCACGCGCAGATGCGCTTCCGGACCGATGAAGGTATTGCCGCTGTTGATCACGTGAACCTGGCCGTATGCGTCGGCCATGTCCGTGTCCTGATCGTAGTGCAGCGCGTCGGCCTTGATCACGGCCGTATTGCGGCGCAGCTCGCCCGAGCCCTTGACCGCCAGATCCTGGTCGATGGTGCCGGCGGCGCTGTCGCCGAGCACGAACGTGGCCGGGCTCTGGCCGGCTTGCAGCGGATGATCCTCGAGCTGCGGGGCAAGCCGCATGCCCCACGGGATGTCGATGGATTGCGGCTGCGCGGCTTCCCCCACCAGCTGGGCGTGCGCGAGCGCGGGCATCAGGCCCGGAGCGGCGATCAACGCCGCGACGAGCCGCCTTTTGCGCGGCACTACAGCACAAGAGGGAGTCGTTTGGGAAAGCTTTCTAGGCGGCATGTATCGTTTGGCGAATCGGCCCGTCCGTCAGCTCCTGCAGTCACGATCCACCGCCTGCACACCCCGACCGTGACAGTCGGCTGTACATCAATATTTACAATCTGTCGAACGATGAGGCGGGCGGTAAAGCGGACCACGCGAAAGCCGGCGTGAGTCGCGTCAAAAAAGTCGTGGGGTATTATATGGCAAGACGTTGCCCCTCTGAATTTGCTGCCGGTTTTCATGACGCCCCCCTCTTCCCAAGACACGACCCAAGACTCCACCGACAGCCGTCTCGAACTGCTCAAAGCCTGGCTGCAAGGCCATGCGGCGCGTTATGCGCTCGAGCTCGACACGCTGGTCCCGGCTTCGTCCGACGCCAGTTTTCGCCGCTATTTCCGCCTCGCCGGTAAGGCGGCGGAAGGCGAAAGCGCCACTACCCTGATCGCCGTCGATGCCCCGCCGCCCGAGAAGTCCCGCGAATTCGTGCAGGTCGCCGGCCTGCTCGACGCCGCCGGCGTGCATGTGCCGCGCGTGCTGGAGGCCGATTTCGATGCCGGGCTGATGCTCGTCACCGATCTGGGCACCGCTTCCTACCTCGCTGCGCTGACCGACGCGCGACAGTCCGGCGATTCGCGGCGCGCCCGCACGCTGATGCGCGACGCGCTCGACGCGCTGATCCGCTGGCAACTCAGTTCGCGCGAAAACGTGCTGCCGCCGTTCGACGAAGCATTCCTGCGCCGCGAAATGGAGCTGATGCCGGAGTGGTTCATCGGCCGGCACCTCGCGCGCGAGGTCGACGAAAAAACGCGTGGCGTGCTCGATCGCACGTTCGCGCTGCTGATCGCGAGCGCGCGCGCGCAGCCGCAGGTGTTCATGCTGCGCGATTTCATGCCGCGCAATCTGATGATCGGCGCCGCGCCGAATCCTGTGAACCCCGGCGTGCTGGACTTCCAGGACGCGGTGTTCGGCCCGATCACATATGACGTCGCGTCGCTGCTGCGCGACGCGTTCATCGGCTGGGACGAGGAGTTCGAGCTGGACTGCTTCGTGTACTACTGGGAGCGCGCGAAAAAGGCCGGCCTGCCGGTCGATGCCGATTTCGGCGAGTTCTACCGGCAGATCGAGTGGATGGGGCTGCAACGGCACATCAAGGTGCTGGGCCTGTTCTGCCGGATCAACTACCGGGACGGCAAGCCGCACTACATGAAGGATCTGCCGCGTTTCATCGGCTATGCGCGCAAGGTGGCCGAACGCTATGCGCCGCTGCGTCCGTTCGCGAAGCTGCTCGACGAGCTCGAAGGCCGCGCGAATGAAGTCGGCTACACGTTCTGACCGGCCACCATGTCCCTGAAGAAAGCGATGATTTTCGCCGCGGGCCGCGGCGAGCGTATGCGTCCGTTGACCGACGCGTGCCCCAAACCTTTGCTCGAAGTGGGCGGCAAGCCCCTGATCGTCTGGCAGATCGAACGGCTCGCGCGGGCCGGCTTCCAGACCATCGTGATCAATCATGCGTGGCTCGGCGCGCAACTCGAAGCCGCGCTCGGCGACGGTTCGCGCTGGCAGGTCGAATTGCGCTACTCGGCCGAGCATGAAGCATTGGAGACGGCGGGCGGCATCGCGCAGGCGCTGCCGCTGCTCGAAGATGACGGCGCGAGCGACGTGTTCGTCGCGGTCGCCGGCGACGTGTACGCCGATTTCAATTACGCCGCGCTCGCTGCTCGCGCGCGGCAATTGAAGGCGCAGCCCGCTCCGGGCATGCATCTGGTGATGGTGCCCAATCCGCCGTTTCATCCGAACGGCGACTTTGCTCTGGTCGACGGCGTGCTGTCGCTCGACGCGCAGCCGCGCCTGACGTTCGGCAGCATCGGGCTTTACGACACGCGCATGTTCCGCGGCTTGCCGCGCGGCACGCGGCGCGCGCTCACGCCGTATTACCGCGAGACGATTGCGCGCGGACGCGCGAGCGGCGAGTTGTACGAAGGCTTGTGGGAGAACGTCGGGACGGCGGCTCAACTGCAGGATCTGGATCAGCGCTTGAGGATGCGCTGAGGGCGGCGAATCGGGGCGCAGCGCAAAAAAGCCTCGAGGCGAGCGGCGGTGTCGCGCGAAGGCCGACGTGCCATACCGCGCAAATTCACGCGCGGCATCCGGTTCGCCGGTGAAGCGGACGTACCGCGTTCACCGCTCAAACCGTTCGACTGCTGCGCCCCGCCGCCCGTTGCACAAGCCACCCAGGCGCGGCACTCACCGCCCGCCCTCGCCCGCTCCAATCGTCTCCATCGGCTCGGGTGCCTCTGCCGCACGTTGCTGCTGCAAGGCCCACATCTGCGCAAACAGTCCGTTCGCGCGCAGCAGTTCCGCATGCGTGCCGCGCTCGACGATGCGCCCCTTGTCCATCACGATGATCTGCTGCGCATGCACCACCGTGGATAGCCGGTGCGCGATGATCAGCGTCGTGCGCTCGCGGGCGATCTGATCGAGCTCGTGCTGGATCGCGCGCTCCGAGCGCGAATCGAGCGCAGAGGTCGCTTCATCGAACAGCAGGATCGGCGGATTCTTCAGGATGGTCCGCGCAATCGCCACGCGCTGCTTTTCGCCGCCCGACAATTTCAGGCCGCGCTCGCCGACCGGCGTGTCATAGCCGTTCGGCAGTCCTTCGATGAACTCGTGAATATGCGCCGCGCGCGCCGCCGCAATCACTTCTTCGCGGCTCGCCGATGGCCGGCCGTATGCGATGTTGTAGTAGATCGAATCATTGAACAGCACCGTGTCCTGCGGCACGATGCCGATCGACGCGCGCAGCGAATCCTGCGTGACGTCGCGGATATCCTGAGCGTCGATCGTGATCGCGCCGCCCGTCGCGCGGTCCAGATCATAGAAGCGGAACATCAGCCGCGCGAGCGTGGATTTGCCCGAGCCGCTATGGCCGACCACCGCGGTCGTGGTCCCCGCGGGAATCGTGAAGCTCACGTCGTGCAGAATCTGGCGCGCCGGCTCGTACGCGAAGTTTACGTGCTCGAAGCGCACCTGCGCACCGCGCACTTGCAATGGTGGCGCATCGGGCAGGTCCGGCACTTCCTGCGCCGCGCCGAGCAGCGTGAACATACGGTCCATGTCGGTAAGACTCTGCTTCAGTTCGCGATACACGACGCCGAGAAAATTCAGCGGAATATAAAGCTGCAGCATGAAGGTGTTGATCAGCACCAGATCGCCGAGCGTGAGGCGCCCGGCCATCACGCCTTGCGTCGCGCGCCAGAGGATGAACACGAGCCCCGTGCCGATGATCGCCTGCTGCCCGAAGTTCAGCGCCGACAGCGAACGCTGCGATTTGATCGCCGCCGTGCGATAGCGCTTGAGGTTTTCATCGTAGCGGCTCGCTTCCCACTCTTCGTTGCCGAAGTACTTGACGGTCTCGTAGTTGAGCAGCGAATCGATGGCGCGCGAGTTGGCTTTCGAATCGAGATCGTTCATCGTGCGGCGAAAATGCGTGCGCCACTCGGTGACCTTCACCGTGAACACGATGTACACCGCGAGCGCGATGAACGTGACGATCGCGTAATACGCCTCATATTTGACGACGAAAAAGCCGAGCACGAGGCTGACTTCGACGAGCGTCGGCAGGATGCTGTAGAGCGAATACGAGATCAGTTGCGTGATGCCGCGCGTGCCGCGTTCGATGTCGCGCGACATGCCGCCCGTCTGCCGTTCGAGATGAAACCGCAGCGACAGCGCATGCAGATGGCGAAACACCTTCAGCGCGAGTTGCCGCACCGCGCTCTCGGTCACTTTCGAAAACAGCATCTCGCGCAGTTCGGTGAAGAGCGACGTGGACAGCCGCACCACCGCATACGCGACCACCAGCAGCCCAACGCCGCCGAGCAGCACGATGCCCGGCGCGTCGTGCGCGCGGCCGAGCGCGGTGAGATGCTGGACCGACGCGAGGCTGTCGACGATGCGCTTCATCACGATCGGCACGCCCAGATTGGCGACCTTCGCGCCGATCAGGCAACTGAGCGCGAAGCCGACTCGCCATTTATACGTGGCGAGGTAAGGCAGCAGCGACAGGATCGTCTGCCAGTCGTTGCGAGGCTGGGTGGAAATCGGCGAGGGTTCGGACGAGGGCGTGCGGCGCATGGGGATCTGCAAGGGGGAGTGTGTGAAAATGCCGGAGCTCCCGCGACAATAGCGGCGCGTCGGGTGCGGCCTGCCGAGCCGGCACACCGCTTATTGACGCACGACCTCGCTGAACGCTTTCCCGTACAATTCCTGATCTTTCTATTGTCGCAGAAGCCGGCTGGCGCCGCTTTTCATGGGCTGTCCGGCCATCGGTTGCACGTTGGCCGCGCGGCCGTCCCATCTGCCCGGGTCGCCCCGCCGATGGTGCAGTCGTCGTGAAATCCCCGCCTGCCGGTCGAGCCGACCGAGCCAATACGTTTCTCAAGGGTGCCCCGATGACCGATCTTCTTCAACTCCCGCAAAAGCCCTGTGCGCTGCGCGTCGTGCCGCAACCGTCGGACGCGAACGTCCACGGCGACGTGTTCGGCGGCTGGATCATGGCGCAGGTGGACATTGCCGGCTCGATCCCGGCGAGCCGTCGCGCCAACGGGCGGGTGGCGACCATCGCGGTCAATTCGTTCGTGTTCAAGCAGCCGGTGTTCGTCGGCGACCTATTGAGCTTTTACGCGGATATCGTCAAGACGGGCAATACGTCGGTCACGGTGTCGGTCGAGGTCTACGCGCAGCGCATGAGCCTGACCGAAGATCTCGTGAAGGTCACCGAGGCGATCCTCACCTACGTCGCTACCGATAGCGACCGCCGCCCGCGCGCACTGCCGGTGCTCGACTGAGTGGCTGAGTTGACTGGCTGAAGCGAGCCACTCGAGCACAAATGGAAAGAGGCGCCTTTGGCGCCTCTTTCCGTTTCATACCTTGAAGTTGCAGATGTGGCGGCACGCTCGGGACCGGGCGGACGCGGTCGGGCTTCGCTACGGCATACTGGCTTACTGGCTCGCCGCCGCGCCGATGCCCGCTTTCTTCTGCGCGTTCTGGATGTCGTTCGGATAGTTCGGATAGTTCGGATCGTTGCGCGACGGCTGATAGCCGGTTTCTTCGATGTTCCTTCGATGTTTCGTCGGTGCTTCGTCATGCCCCAGCAAGTCCCCGGATGGGAACCACGAATATATGCGACCGAAATTCATGCGCAAATCGCTTTGACCCGCGCAGGCAGTGGCTAGGCCGCCCGGCTCGACACTGCGGACGCGCCATCGCCGCGCAAATAAACATCGACCTGCGCTTCGATCCACTGCGCGAAATGCGTCTGGCGGGCATTGAGAATTTCGCGCTGCTGCCACACCAGCCAGTATGGATAGCGATACGGAACGCGGATCGTGGTGATCTGCACCAACGCACCTTGCGCCAACGCATGCGCGACCAGACTGCGTCGCTCGAGCGCGATGCCTTGGCCCAGCAGCACCGCGCCGATCGCGATGTTCGAATCGTTGGCCGACAGCACCACGGCTTCCGCCGGCGGCGGCGCGATGTGCGCCGCGTGGCACCAGTCGGCCCACGGCGCATCGGGGCTGGAGATCAGCGGGCAGGCGACCACGTCCTCGGCGCTGATGGGAAAGCGGCCGTCCGGTGCGAGCGCGAACTGAGGCGCGGCAACGACCACCATGTCGTCGTCGAACAATTTTTGTTGCGCGACGTCGGGCCAATGCCCTTGTCCCATGCGGATGCCGATGTCGACCGCGCTCTGGCGAAAATCCTCGACCTGCAGGCTGGTCAACAGGCGCACCCGATAGTACGGGTGCGCTTCGCGAAAGCTCGCGAGCCGCGGCACGAGCCAGTGCTGCGCGAACGACGGCAGGGTCGAGATCACCAGTTCGCTCTCCTGCGGGCGCGCCTGCGCACGGCCCGTGGCCTCGGTGATATCGCGCAGTGCGGCGCGGATGTCCAGCGCATACAGGCGCCCTTCGTCGGTGAGGCGCAACCCGCGCGCCTCGCGGATGAACAGCGTGATACCCATCGCGTCCTCCAGCGCCCTGATCTGCTGGCTCACCGCCGAGTGCGTCACGTGCAATTCGCGCGCGGCCTGAGTGACGCGGCCCAGACGGGCGACGGCTTCGAAACAGCGGAGCGCGGTAAGCGGCGGGATGGGCTTCATGTTAGAAATTCTGACGTAGGTCGTCGGTAATTGTCGCTTCTTTTGGCGCGCGGAGACGCTTAATCTATCGTCTGAGGCGCCAGGCATCGCACTGGACGAGAAGCGCCGCGGCGCGGCCCGCTCAGGCGCGCAATGATAGAACTTCTAACGGGAAACACATGAAACTGATCGGAATGCTCGATTCGCCCTACGTACGCCGGGTCGCCATCTGCCTCAAATTGCTGAAGCTCGACTTCGAACACGCGTCGATCTCGGTGTTCAGCACGTACGACCAGTTCGCGCAGATCAACCCGGTCGTCAAGGCGCCGACGCTGATCGCCGACAACGGCAGCACGGTGATGGAGTCATCGGTGATCCTGCAGTACCTGGCGACGCTGGCCGGACCCGGGCAGCGGCTCTTCTCCACTGTGCCGGAGGATGCTTTGCGCGCCGCCCGTCTATCGGGGCTCGCGCTCGCGGCGTGCGAGAAGAGCATCCAGATCGTCTACGAGCGCAATCTGCGGCCGGTGGAAAAGCAGCACGAGCCTTGGCTCGAGCGCGTGCGCGCGCAACTGCTCGCCGCTTACGCCGAACTCGAACGCGAGGTGGCGGCGGCCGCGCTGCCGATCGAGCAGGAGCAGTTCGACGCGGCGGACGTCACCGTGGCGGTGAGCTGGCATTTCACGCAGATGATGCTGCCGGAAATCGTCGATAAAGCCGCGTACCCGCACTTGCAGGCGTTTTCGGCGCTGGCGGAGGACTTGCCGGTTTTCGTGGAGACGCCCGCGGTGTGACAACGGCGGTGCGGGAAACGCGGCCTGTCATCGACAATGCGGCGTACGAGGATGAACTGGAACGCGCCGCCGATTGGCCCGGCAGTGATGTGCCGCTTCGCAGCGCCTCGATTGCCGCTGCGAGCCGCTCCCTACGCGCCAATCAAGCCGGCTCCAGCTCCCGCCCCACGCCTCCTTGCAACAACTCGGAAATCGCGTCGGTCGATAACGGCCGCGCGAAGTAGAAGCCCTGCATCTCGTCGCACGCGCGCTCTTTCAGGAAGTCGAGTTGCGCCGACGTTTCGACGCCTTCCGCGATCACGTGCAGCTTCAGCGAGTGCGCCAGCGCGATGATGGCCGAGGTGATCGTCTCGTCGTCGCCTGACACGCCGATGTCCGACACAAACGAGCGGTCGATCTTCAGCCGGTCCACCGGGAAGCGTTTCAGATAGCTGAGGCTTGAATAGCCGGTGCCGAAGTCGTCGATCGCGAGGCCGATGCCGAGCGCGTGCAACTCGTTGAGCATCAACACCGCTTCCTCGGCGTTCCGCATGATGGTGCTTTCGGTCAGCTCCAGTTCGAGGTAGCGCGGCTCCAGACCGGTCTCGGTCAGCACCTGCGTCACCAGCTTCGCGATATCGCGCTGCTGGAATACACGCGCCGACAGATTCACCGACACCCGCGTCGGCGGCAAGCCCTCATCCTGCCAGGCCTTGTTCTGGCGGCATGCTTCACGCAGCACCCATTCGGACAGCGGCCCGATCAGCCCGCTCTCTTCCGCCAACGGAATGAATGCCGACGGCAACACCAGGCCGTCTTCCGGATCGTGCCAGCGCACCAGTGCCTCGATGCCGACAATCTGTCCGCTGCCGATATCCACCTGCGGCTGGTAGTGCAGCAGGAATTCATCGTCACGCAACGCACGGCGCAGGCGCCGTTCGAGATTCAGACGCGCGCCCGCGCTCGCATTCATCTCCGGCTGATAGAACTGGAACGTATTGCGGCCCATGTCCTTCGCGCGATACATCGCGAGGTCGGCCTTTTGCATCAGCGATTCGGCGTCGTCGCCGTCTTGCGGGAACAGGCTCGCGCCCATGCTGCAACCCACGTACAGCTCGGTGCCGTCGAGCCACACCGGCTCGGAGATCGACGAGCGCACGCGCTCCATCCATGCGATCAGCGACTGTTCATCGACGGTGTCGGTGATCACGATCACGAACTCGTCGCCGCCGTGCCGCGCCACCGTGTCGCTGGTGCGCGAGCAGCGCGCGAGGCGCTCGGCGACCACCCGCAGCAGCCGGTCGCCAACGTTATGGCCGAGCGTGTCGTTGACGTTCTTGAAACCGTCGAGATCGAGGAACACGACGGCGACGCCGTTGTGATGCCGCCGCGCGACGACCAGCGCCTGCTCGAGCCGGTCGCGCAGCAGGTTGCGGTTCGGCAGGCGCGTGAGGCTGTCGTAGTTGGCCTGGTATTCGAGTTGTTCCTGATAGCGGATCAGATCGGTCACGTCGTTGATCACGCCGATGTGATGGGTGATCAAGCCTTCCGCATTGGGCACCGGCGCGATGAACAGCTGATTCCAAAACAGCGCGCCGTCCTTGCGATAGTTGCGCAGCACCGCGCTGACCTCGCGGTTCGCCGCGAGCGCCTGGCGGATCAGCGCGACGCCTTCCTGGTCGCGGTCATCGCGTTGCAACACGCGGCAATCGTGGCCGATCACCTCGGCGGGATCGTAGCCGGTGATGCGCATGAACGCCGGGTTCACATATTCGATCAGATTGCCGGCCGGCGACGGCGCCGTGATCAGAATCGCGTTGACGCTCGCGTCGAGCGCGCGGCTTTGCAGACGCAACGCGAGATCGGCGCGCTTGCGCTCGGTGATGTCCGTATAGGAACCGAGCACGCCGATCACGCGGCCCTCGCCGTCGGTGAACGGCAGCTTGCTCGTGACGGTGGTGCGGTGCACGCCGTCGATCACCAGGTCGACCTCGAAGTTCATCTTCGGCACGCCGGTGCTCACCACTTCCTGGTCGTGGTCGCCCAGCAGATCGGCGAACGCGCGCCACGGCATATCGGCATCGCGCCTGCCCACCACCTGCTCGGGATAGGCGAGCCCGGCATCGCGCGCGAACGCCATGTTGCAGCCGAGATAGCGCGACTCGAGGTCCTTCCAGAAGATGCGCTGCGGGATGTTGTCGATCACCGCTTCGAGCATCTGGTTCGAGCGCTGCGCCTCGGCTTCGGCGTTGATCTGGTCGGTGACGTCGTCGGCGAGCACGAAGAGCGACGCGCGGCCCATGAAGTTCAGCGCGTGATACGAGATATCGACGCTGATGAGCGAGCCGTCCTTGCGCCGGTGATGCCAGATGCCCGCCATCGTGCGGCCGTGCGGGATCGCGTCCTGGCGTTGCAGGTGCGATTCGAGCCGCGAGACTTCGCCATGCGTGCGGATTGCGCGAATCGTCATGCCGAGAAATTCGTGCTCCGAGTATCCGTATTGCTGGATCGCAGCCGCGTTGACGGCGAGAAAGCGCAGCGTCTCGCGATCGAAGATGTACATCGGCACCGGATGCTCGTCGAACAGGCCGCGAAAGCGTTCATCGTGGCGCCCGAGCGCGCGCACGCTGCGCAGTTTTTCGCGCGCGCTGTTTTCGCGGGCGCCGAACGTGAAGATGAGGAGCATGCCGCCGGCCAGCATCGTCACGATCAGCAGAAACATCGCGCGCTGGGTTTCGCTCGCCGAGACCGCGAGCGCTTTCTGCAACGCGCGGTTTTCCTCGCTGCGCAGCGCGGCCAGCGCGGCTTCCACGCGATCGAGTTCGAGCCCGAGGCGGGTGTAGGCCGACGCCGCCCACGCGCGCGACGCATCCGGCTGGGCGCTGGCGCTTTTCAACAGCGCGTCGTCGATGTCGTGCTGCAGCGCGTGGCTGTTCGCGCTCAGCCTCGCCAGCGCGTCGAGCATCGGCGGTTCGCCGGCCAGCTCCTGACGCAGCTCTTGCTCCAGGCCGGCGAGCGTCGTGGTCATCGCGGCGGCCGCCTTGACCGGCGCGGGCTCGCCCGATGCCTCGAAGCGGCCTAGCGCGGCCAGTGCGCCGTCGAGCGTCGTGTGATACGCGTCGAGGTTCTGGCGCACGCTCGTCGAGCGCAGCATGCGCGCGTCGGCATCGCGCTGACCGCCAATCTGCATGTAGGCGACGAACGCGTTCGCACCGACCGCGGCGACGACCACCGCTATGTTGATCAGCAGCCGCTTCGATAAGAAAAGAGTCATGGATTCCGAACGTCAATCGTTCCGAGGGCGGGAGCGCGCGGTCGTTCTCGGTGCGTCGGGCCGCATCGATGCGAGTCTTTTTACGCGCCAACCCATGGATAACGGCAACTTCCGGAACGGAGTTGAGGGTGGGGAATGAAAAAAACCGGGGGTGGGCGCGCAATGACGGATAGCGTGTGGCGGATCGCGCTCGCCCAGTCGTGCATGGGCGGCTGCGCTCGCTAGCCGCGCTGCACGCGCCTCGCCGCCGCTACCCCGCCGCGCCGAATTCCTTCATCGCCGGGACGAAGTCGTGATTGGCTTCCGGCTTGCGCGACAATTTGGCGAGCACGTAGCGCTTGAACGGATCGAGTTCGGCCCAGCGAGCCGCGCTCGGCGCGACGAGGCCGGCCAGCCCGGCCTGAAGGGTGACGCCTTCGGGCACGCTGTCCGTGTGGCGCCACGTGGGCGACTCGTCGGGCGTGAACCACTCCGGCTCGACGTTCGCGTGCGTGCGCAGCATCTCGAACAGCGCGTGATCGAAATTCGGTTCGATTTCCGCGTCGTCCTCGACCGGGAAGCGCGCCAGCAGCTTGCGGTCTTCGAGTGGCAGCAACTGCCACTGGGCGAGCGTGATGCGCAGCCCGAAACGGTCGAGATTGAAGCGCACCGACATCGGGATGTAGGTGAAATTCTCCGAAGACGCGACTTCGAAGTTGAACAGAAGCGGTGCTTCGTTGAGTCCCATGACAAGGCTCCTCCTGATGGCGCACAGCGTGCAAGCGCAGCTTGAGGTATTTTAGAACCTTATTCGCGCGACAGCGGCTCGGCCGGGGTTGCCGGTGGCGCAGGGCAACCTCGGGAACCGCTACGCGCGCGCAGCATCGCACAGGAGTCGAGCATTGAACGAACAGGAAACAGCTGGACAGCCGGGCGCGGTGGAGCGCCAGGTGCACCGGCATCGCGGCGCGGCGGTCGAAACCGTCACCGATCACGTCGGTCAGGAATGGCCGGTCGCGCTCGTCTTCAACGGTATTTCGCACGCGGTGATGATGTGTACCCCGCGCGATCTCGAAGCATTCGCGGTCGGCTTTGCGATTTCGGAAGGCATCGTCGAGCGCGGCAGCGATATTCAGGACATCGAGATCGAACTGCATGACGACGATGAATTGCCGCATGCCGAAGTGCAATTGCAGGTCGTCCAGCAGGCGTTCGTCGCGCTGAAGGAGAAGCGCCGCGCGCTCGCCGGGCGCACCGGCTGCGGCGTCTGCGGCATCGAAAGCATCGATCTTCTCGATCTGAAACCGGAGCGGGTGCCCGACACCGGCTTTCTGCAACGGCTCGCGCCGGACGCGATCGCCCGCGCCGCCCGCGAACTGCCCGAACACCAGGCGCTCACGCGCTTGACCGGCGGCCTGCACGCGGCCGCATGGTGCGACGCGGCGGGCGCAATCCGCTACGCGTTCGAGGACGTCGGCCGTCACAACGCGCTAGACAAGCTGATCGGCCAGCTCGTGCTCGATCGCGCGAACACCCGCGACGGCTTCGTGTTTCTGTCGAGCCGTGCGAGCTACGAGCTGGTGCGCAAGGCCGCGCGCGTCGACGTGCCGATGCTCGCGACGATCTCCGCGCCGTCGTCGCTGGCGATTGCGATTGCCCGCAAGGCGGGCGTGCGGCTCGTCAGCTTCTGCCGTGAAACCAGCTTCGTCGATTACGACACGTGGCAACCGGCGCAGCCTTGAGCGGTTGAGGCGCCACGAGCGCGCTGGCAACCCCGCGCCCGTGTGCTGCACGCCTCAGGCGCGGCGCGTCAATCGAACTGCCGGAAGTCCGGCTTGCGCTTCTCGAAGAACGCCTTGAACGCCTCGCGCGCTTCCGGCGCGAGCAGCATCTTGCCGAAGTGCACGGCTTCTTCCGACATCTGCGTATGCAGTTCCTGATGGCTCGCGCGCTTCATCAAACTCTTCGTCACGCGCAGCGACGACGCTGGCAGCGCGGCCAGCTTCGCGGCCTGCGCGGCAGCGAACGCGTCGACTTCAGCCGCCGGCAGCACGCGATTCACGAAGCCCATGCGCTGCGCTTCGGCGGCGTCGAACGCTTCGCCGAGCAGCAGCTTTTCCGCCGCCGCCTGATAGCCGCCCACGCGCTGCAACAGCAAGCTCGACGCCGCTTCCGGGCACAGGCCGAGCTGCGTGAACGGCAACGAGAAGCTCGCCGTGTCGGCGGCGTAGACGAGGTCGCAATGCAGCAGCAAGGTCGTGCCGATGCCCACCGCCGGCCCAGCCACCGACGCCACCACCGGCTTTTCCGCCGAGCTGATCGCGCGCAGGAACTGGAACACGGGTGCGTTTTCGCCCATCGGCGGCGTCTTCATGAAGTCTTCGAGATCGTTGCCAGCGCTGAAAATGCCGGCGCTGCCGCGAATCAGGATCGCGCGCACGGACGTGTCGGCGTGCGCTTGAACCATCGCGTCGGCCATCGTCTGATACATCGCGGACGTAATCGCGTTCTTCTTGCCGGGCCGGTTGAAGGCAATTGTCAGCACGCCGTCCGCGCGCTCGGCCAGGATATCCATCGTCATCTCCTTCCTCTCCTCGTACTCTTGCTGAGAATGTAAAAACGGTTCGCAAGCCGGGCGGCCTGCGAACCGTTCTGCGGTCCTTGACGGACAAGCGCGGGCATCATCTCGCCGATGACCGCGCGGACCGGGGCGTACAGCCGCCAAGCCGGTTACAGGCGCTCGATGATGCCCGCCGCGCCCATGCCGGTGCCGACGCACATCGTCACCATGCCGTACTTGTAGTTGCGGCGGCGCAGGCCGTGCACCACCGTCGACGCACGAATCGCGCCCGTCGCGCCGAGCGGGTGGCCGAGGGCGATCGCGCCGCCGAGCGGGTTGATCTTCGACGGGTCCAGCCCGAGGTCCTGAATGACCGCCAGCGATTGCGCGGCGAACGCTTCGTTCAGCTCGATCCAGTCGAGATCGTCCTGCTTCAGGCCCGCGGCCTTCAGCGCGGCTGGAATCGCTTCCTTCGGGCCGATGCCCATGATTTCCGGCGGCATGCCGCGCACCGCGAAGCTCACGAAGCGCGCGAGCGGCGTCAGGTTGAACTGCTTGAGCATCTTCTCCGACACGATAATCAACGCGCCCGCCCCGTCCGACGTCTGCGAGCTGTTGCCCGCCGTCACGGAACCCTTGTTCGCGAACACCGCGCGCAGCTTCGCCAGACCTTCGAGCGACGTTTCCGCGCGCGGGCCTTCGTCGAGCGACACTTCGCGCGTCTGCACACGCACTTCGCCGGTCGCGAGATCGGGGAAGCGTTCGGTGATCGTGTACGCGGCGATTTCGTCGTTGAACTCGCCGGCCTGCTGTGCGGCGATCGCGCGGCGGTGCGATTCGACCGAGAACGCGTCCTGCGCTTCACGGCTGATCTTCCAGCGCTCGGCGACTTTCTCCGCGGTCAGGCCCATGCCGTATGCGATGCCGATGTCTTCGTTGCGATCGAAGATATGTGGCGACAGCGACGGCTTGTTGCCCATCATCGGCACCATGCTCATCGATTCGCAGCCGCCCGCGATCATTGCGTCCGATTCGCCGACGCGAATGCGGTCGGCGGCCATCGCCAGCGCGGTCAGGCCCGACGCGCAGAAGCGGTTCACCGTGACGCCGCCGACCGTGTTCGGCAGGCCGGCCAGCAGCGCGCCGATACGCGCGACGTTCAGCCCCTGTTCGGCTTCGGGAATCGCGCAGCCGACGATCGCGTCTTCGATCACCTTGGTGTCGAGACCGGGCACTTGCGCCACGGCCGATTTGATCGCGTGCACCAGCAGTTCGTCGGGGCGCGTGTTCTTGAACATCCCGCGCGGCGCCTTGCCGATCGGCGTACGGCTCGCGGCGACGATGTATGCGTCTTGCAATTGCTTTGCCATTTGAGACTCCTTTGTCGGCCAGCGTTAGCGCTTTAGCGCTTACGCTGGTCCCATGCGACTCCGTTGCGGTCGGCCAGCGTTAGCGCTTTAGCGCTTACGCTGGCCCCATGCGACTCTGTTGCGGTCGGCCAGCGTTAGCGCTTTAGCGCTTACATTGGCCCCATGCAACCCTGTTCCGGTCGGCGGGAGTTAGCGCTTTGGCGCCTACTCCCACCCCATGCATATGTATGCGATTGCTCGTCGCTTCAGTTGCGCACCGGCTTACCAGTCTGCAGCATGCCCATGATCCGCTCCTGCGTCTTCTGCGTGCCGAGCAGGTCGACAAACGCACGACGCTCGAGTTGCAGCAGCCATTCTTCATCGACAAGACTGCCCGCTTCCACATCGCCGCCGCACACCGCTTCCGCGATGCGGCTGGCAATCAGGAAGTCATGCTCGCTGATGAAACGGCCATCGCGCATGTTGACGAGCGACGCCTTGATGGTCGAGATCGCCGAGCGGCCCGCGACCGGCACCTGCGTTACCCGCAGCGGCGGACGATAACCCGCCGCCATCAGTGCGCGCGCTTCCTTCTTCGCGACGTCGAGCAGTTCGAACACGTTGAAGACGATCGTATCGGACGGCTTCAGGTAGCCCATCGCGCGGGCATCGAGTGCGGACGCCGAGACCTTCGCCATCGCCGCGTTTTCGAACGACTTCTGCACGAACTTCAGCAGATCGCTGGTCGCGCCGACCTGCGTGGCAGCTTCCGCCGCGCGTACCGCCGCTTCTTTCAGGCCGCCGCCCGCCGGCACGAGACCCACGCCGACTTCCACGAGACCCATATAGCTTTCGATGTGCGCAACGCGCTTCGCGCTGTGCAGCGCCAGCTCACATCCGCCGCCGAGCGCGATGCCCGACACCGCCGAGATCACCGGCACGCTCGCGTACTTCACGCGCAACATGCCTTGCTGGAACTTCTGCACGAACGGCTCGATGCCCTTCGCGCCGCCCATCATGAACGCGGGTAGCGCTTCTTCGAGGTTGGCGCCTGCCGAGAACGGGCCGCCCGGCGTGCCGAGCTTCAGCGACGTCGGCTGCCACACCACGAGGCCCTTGTAGTCCTTCTCGGCCAGTTCGATCGCCTGCGTCAGACCGTCGATCACCGACGGTCCGATCGTGTTCATCTTGCTCTTGAACGACACGATCAACACATCGTTCTCGCCCGCGCGATCATCGACCCATCCGCGCACGGCATCGGTTTCGAACAGCGTCTTGCCGTAGGTCTTCGGATCGGCCGTCGTGTCGCCGACCAGCGGCGCGCGGAACACCTGCCTCTCATACACGGACAGCGACGAACGCGGCACAAACGTCTTCGAAGCCGGCGACCACGAACCGTCGTTCGTATGCACGCCGCCCTTCTCCGCGACCACACCTCCCAGCACCCACGACGGCAACGGCACGTTCGACAGCGCCTTGCCCGCCGCGATGTCTTCCTGCACCCATTCGGCGACCTGCTTCCAGCCGGCCGTCTGCCAACCTTCGAACGGGCCTTCGTTCCAGCCGAAGCCCCAGCGGATCGCGAGATCGACGTCGCGCGCGTTGTCGGCGATCGACTCCAGATGCACGCCGATGTAGTGATACACGTCGCGGAAAATCGCCCACAGGAACTGCGCCTGGGGGTGCTCCGATTCGCGCAGCAGCTTCAGGCGCTCGGCCGCCGGGCGCTTCAGAATGCGGCCAACCAGTTCGTCCGCCTTCGCGCCGCCGTCGACGTACTCGCCCGTCTTCGGGTCGAGCACCTTGATCGCCTTGCCTTCCTTCTTGTAGAAGCCCGCGCCGGTCTTCTGACCCAGCGCGCCCTTCTTCACCAGTTCGGCCAGCACGGCCGGCGTGTCGTAGACCGGAAAGAAGGGGTCGTCCTTCAGCGTGTCCTGCATCGTCTTGATGACGTGCGCCATCGTGTCGAGACCGACCACGTCGGCGGTGCGGAACGTGGCCGACTTCGCGCGGCCCAGACGCGCGCCGGTCAGGTCGTCCACCTCGTCGAAACGCAGACCGAACTTCGCCGCTTCCGTAATCACGGCGAGGATCGAGAAAATGCCGACGCGGTTGGCGATGAAATTCGGCGTGTCTTTCGCGCGCACGACCCCCTTGCCGACCGCGCTCGTGAGGAACGTTTCGAGTTGGTCGAGAATTTCCGGACGCGTCGTCGCGGTCGGGATCAGTTCGACCAGGTGCATGTAGCGCGGCGGATTGAAGAAGTGCACACCGCAGAAACGCGCCTTCAGTTCGGCCGGGAAGCCATCCGACAAAGCCGTGATCGACAGGCCCGACGTGTTGGTCGCGAAGATGGCGTTCGGGCCGATGTGCGGCGCGACCTTTTTGTACAGGTCGTGCTTCCAGTCCATGCGTTCGGCGATCGCTTCGATCACGACGTCGCATTCGGCGAGCTTCGCGATGTCGTCGTCGTAATTGGCCGGCTGGATGTATTGCGCGTCGTCCTTCACGCCGAACGGCGCCGGCGACAGCTTTTTCAGATTCTCGATCGCCTTCAGCGCGATCGCATTCTTCGGGCCTTCCCTGGCCGGCAGATCAAAAAGAAGCACAGGCACCTTGGCGTTGATCAGGTGCGCTGCGATCTGCGCGCCCATCACGCCGGCGCCGAGCACGGCTACCTTGCGAATGATCAGATTGCTCACGTCGTTCCTCCGGGGAGTTATGCGGATGTCGCGAAGCGTCAGAGGTGCTTCGCGATGTAGGGCTTGAGCCAGGCGGGAATCAGGCGCCATGGTTTCGATATGCGCGGCGCCTGTGCCTCGATGTGTGTTTGCGTTGGGCTTAGAACAGCGCTTCTTCGACATCCATCAGCGACTTCGAACCGGCGCGCGCCTGACGGATCGTCATCGCCGTTTCCGGCAACAGCTTCGCGAAGTAGAAGCGTGCGGTGGCAAGCTTGGCCTTGTAGAACGGATCGCCCGACGCTTGCTTGTCGAGTGCGATACGCGCCATGCGCGCCCAGAAGTACGAGAACACCAGATGGCCGACAGTACGCAGATACGGCACGGCCGCGGCGCCGACCTCGTCCGGGTTCTGCATCGCCTTCATGCCGATTTCCATCGTCAGCTTCTGCACCTTGTCGCCGATGTCGGCGAGCGGGTTGACGAACTCCTGCATCTCCGGCTTGATGCCTTCGGCTTCGACGAATTCCGTCACCAGCTTGCCGAACTTCTTCATCTTCGCGCCCATGTCGCCGAGAATCTTGCGGCCCAGCAGGTCGAGCGCCTGAATCGCGTTGGTGCCTTCGTAGATCATGTTGATGCGTGCGTCGCGCACGTACTGCTCCATGCCCCACTCGGCGATGAAGCCGTGACCGCCGTAGATCTGCATCGCGTGGTTGGTGCTTTCGAACGCGTTGTCCGACAGGAACGCTTTCAGGATCGGCGTGAGCAGCGCAACGAGGTCGGCGGCTTCCTTGCGCACCGCTTCGTCACCGTGCGACAGTTCCTTGTCGATATGCAGCGCGGACCAGTATGAGAACGCGCGCGCGCCTTCAGCGTAGGCCTTCTGCGTGAGCAGCATGCGGCGCACGTCGGGGTGCACGATGATCGGGTCGGCGGCTTTCTCGGGCGCCTTCGGGCCGGTCAGCGAACGCATCTGCAGACGCTCTTTCGCGTACGTGAGCGAGTTCTGATAGGCGACTTCGGTCAAGCCGAGGCTCTGCATGCCGACGCCCAGGCGCGCAGCGTTCATCATCACGAACATGGCGTTGAGGCCTTTGTTCGGCTCGCCGACGAGCCAGCCCTTCGCGTTGTCGAGATTGATCACGCAGGTCGCGTTGCCGTGAATGCCCATCTTGTGTTCGATCGACCCGCACTTGACGCCGTTGCGCTCGCCGGGCTCGCCCGCTTCGTTCGGCACGAACTTCGGCACGATGAACAGCGAAATGCCCTTGGTGCCCTTCGGCGCATCCGGCAGACGCGCGAGCACCAGGTGAACGATGTTTTCCGCGAGATCGTGTTCGCCGCTGGAAATGAAGATCTTCGTGCCGCTGATCGCGTACGAGCCGTCGCTAGTCGGCTCGGCCCTGGTGCGCAGGATGCCGAGGTCGGTGCCGCAATGCGGCTCGGTCAGACACATCGTGCCGGTCCACACGCCCGCGACCAGCTTCGGCAGATAACGCTGCTGCAACTCGGGCGTGCCGTGGGCGTGCAGGCATTCGTACGCGCCGTGCGAGAGACCCGGATACATCGTCCACGCCTGATTCGCCGAGTTCAGCATTTCATAGAGCGCGTTGTTGACGAATGCGGGCAGCCCCTGGCCGCCGTATTCCGGATCGCAGCCCAGTGCGGGCCAGCCGGCTTCGACATACTGTTGATAGGCTTCCTTGAAGCCCTTCGGCGTGGTCACGACGCCGTCGCCGGCGTACGTGCATCCTTCCTGATCGCCGCTGTGGTTGAGCGGGAACAACACTTCGGAGCAGAACTTGCCGGCCTCTTCGAGCACGGCGTTGATCGTGTCGGCGTCGAGATCAGCGTGCTTCGGCATCTGGCTGATCTCGGCTTCCACGTTGAGCAGTTCGTGCAACACGAATTGCATGTCGCGCAGCGGCGCGGCGTACTGTCCCATGACTCTCTCCAAAGTTTGACAAGAAGCCAGGCCGTTAGCTGAGTCCGTGGACCGGAACCTTCTGCGCCGCTGAATCCGGTTGGTACCCGACGACGCTGCTAACGGCTTTCGCTTTGATACGAAACAATCAATTTTTCCAGCGCGGCCCACGTGAGAGGCACCGCATCCGGCAGGTGCAGGAAGCGCGCATCGTGATGCAGCCCGAGCGTGAAGCTGTACAGTTCGAAAAGCATCAACTGCGGATCGGTGTCGGCGCGCAGATGCCCTTCCTCCATTGCCTGCGAAATCGCGCGAGTGAGCGCGGCACGCCAAACCGTCACGCTCGACACCAGTTGCTCACGCACCGGGTTGTCCGCGCGGTCATCGTACTCGACGGCGCCGCTGATATAGATGCAACCGGTCGTGACTTCCTGGATGCGCTTCTCGATCCAGCGCGAGATCATCGCGCGCAGACGCGGCAACCCACGAGGCTCGCGCAAGCTCGGAAAAAACACCTCGTCTTCGAAACGATGGTGATATTCGCGCACGACTTCGACCTGCAAATCCTCGCGCGACCCGAAATGCGCGAACACCCCGCTTTTGCTCATCTGCATGCGCTCGGCCAGCAGGCCGATCGTCAGACCTTCCAGTCCGTCGCGGCTTGCCAGATCGAGTGCTGCGTCGAGAATTGCGACGCGCGTTTGTTCGCCTTTTCGCATAGCTGTTTTACCGTTCTAATGTGACCGAAAGAAAATCGAACGGCCGTACTATTATTGAGTGCTGCCGTCCGCGAAACAAGGACTTTATTAGAAACCGGTTTCTAACGCGGTTTCAATTCTGCGACATCCGTCAATCAGAGGAATCAGATTTTTTAGAGGCGTTTGCCTTGAGACAGGTATTGCTATGCAAAACGCTTGGGTCTCCGTGATGACGCAGCCGGCCGACATGATGCCGCAAATCGGCACGAATCCAGGAGTGTTTGATGAGTGCGGGGTGGGAGGCGGTTGTCGCGGCGCAACTGCTGAGCGGCGGTTGGGGGAATGGTGGTCGAACTGGCGCCGATCAGAATGGCCCGAGGGCGAGATCGCCGCCCCGCCGCGGGCATGCTCGCGCGGAAGCTGTCATTCGTCCAATGGGAATCTCTGCTGCAACGCAATGGCGACGCGCGTCAGCACTTCGTCCCAATCGCCTCGCTGCATCTGCGTGAAAAGACGCAAGCCGGGATACCACGGACTGTCGTCGCGGCCGCGCAGCCAGCGCCAGCAGCCCGCGAAACGGTTCAGCAACCAGACCGGCTTGCCCATTGCGGCGGCGAGATGCGCGACTGAGGTGTCGACGGAAATTACCAGATCGAGGTTGTCGATCAGCGCCGCGGTCTCCGCGAAGTCCGCGAGTTCGTCGGTCCAGTCGGTCAGGCGCGCTTTGCTCGCGGCGTCGGCGAGCTTCGCGGGGTCATCGGTCTTTTGCAGACTGATCCAGCGCACCTGCCACAGCGCGAGCAGCGGCGCGATCTGCGCGGCCACGAGGCTGCGCCGCCGGTCCACCGCAATGCCCGAATGGCCGCCCGCCCACACGACACCGACACGCGGCAAATGCCCGGCGGGCAGCGCTTCCAGGCGCGCGCGCCAATGGTCGGCGCGCGCAGCGTCGGCATGCAGATACGGCAGCGCGCTCGGGACCGTGGCGAGTCGTGTGCCGAATGCCATCGGCAGGGACATCAGCGGGCAATAGCGATCCCAGTGACCCAGATCGGAAGGCACTCCATCGAGCAGCACGAGGCCCGGCCAGCGCTCGCGCAACGACTGCTCGTACAGGCGGCGCAAAGGCGGTGGGCACACGTAGCCCACGTGGGAAAAACGCTCGAGCGCCAGCGGCAGGTAGCGCACGAACTGCAGACTGTCGCCATAACCCTGTTCGTCGAGGACGAGCAGGCTTTCATTGACGGGTCGCCCGTTACGCAGACTTTGAGTCGCAGCAGACGGGCGCTCGCCAGACCATCGCGGCAAATCCACTTGCACAGGTGTCTGCGCGGGTCGTCCGTCGGACAGTTTGAAGCTGACCCAGCGGTCTTCGAAATACGGCCATGCCTCTTCGTAGCGGCCCGTGGCCAGCAACACCATCGCCAGATTGTTGCGGGCGGCGAGGTTCGCAGGGGCCAGTTCGAGGGCGCGCCGGTAGTGCCGCTCGGCCTCTTCCAGCGCGCCGAAATCCGCATGGATGCGCCCCAGATTGTTGTGCGCAGCCGAGTGCTCCGGGTCGATTTCGAGCGTGCGCCGGTAGCTCAGGGCCGCTTCTTCGAGACGCTCGAGATGTTGCAGCGTCAACGCGAGGTTGTAGTGCAGCGCCGAGAAATCCGGCTGCAGCGCGAGCCCTTGCCGCAGACGCTCGACCGCGCCCGAATAGTCGCCGAGTTTGAGCCGGATCGCGTAGAGCGTGTTGTAGAGGATCGGTTCGGGATGTATCCGGATCGCGCGTTCGAGCAAGTGCCGCGCGCTTTGCGTATCGCCGCCAGCAAGTGCGAGCAGACCTTGCAGATGAATCGCGCCAACATGCTCGCCATCCTCGCCCAGGATTCGATCGACGAGCGTGCGCACCGCATCGAAGCGGCCGGCCTGATAGGCGGCTATCGCCTCGTCGTGGAGGCTCGAGGTGTTGGCGGATTCGGCTGGCGGGCGAACAGACATGATTGACGAACGAACGAGCGCGCGTGCGTGATGCACGAGCCCGGTCGCCATAAGCGGCCGAGGCCCAGCGGCAAACACGGCTTGATCAGGGAAAGTCTCGACGGCGCATGCGAGACACCAGGCCGCTCGACTTCTATCGAACGAAGATTATGTTTGAGCCGCGCCAGCGAGTCTTTAGGAGCGCTCTGAAACGCGTCATACATCGCGCTTTGCATCGGTGTGGCGCACGGCACGACGCGGTTGCGTCCGGGCGATGCGAAGGTTGGCCCTGCGGGGCTGCGTTCGAGATTGCCGGCCCTTGCGCCACTACCGCCTAATCGTACCCACCCACCGTCAACAGCTTCATCGCCACCCGATAGCTCGTATAAGCCAGCCAGTTGAGCGCGCGCTCGACGACCGGGCGCGATTCGTAATGCGCCTCGTCGATACGGCGCGAATCCTTGAACGCGTCGAGTATCGCCTCACGCAGCGCCTCGGTCGACGCGTCGTTCACCAGCACCACATTCGCCTCGTTGTTGAGCATCAAACTCAGCGCATCGAGGTTCGACGAACCCACGGTCCCCCAGTTCGAATCGACCACCGCGACCTTGCCGTGCAGCAGCGTCTTCTCGTACTCGGCGATCTGCACGCCGGACCTGAGCAAGGCGTGATAAAGAAACGGCACCGCGTAATCGAGCGCCTTGAACTCCTTGCGCCCGATGATCAGCTTCACCACGACGCCGCGGCGCGCGGCGAACACCAGAGCACGCCGCAGCTTGCGCCCCGGCATGAAGTACGGATTGGCGAGCAGGATCTCGTGCCGCGCCTGGCCGATTGCGGCCAGATATGCCTTCTCGATCGCGCGTCGGTTGATCAGGTTGTCGCGCGCGACGAACGCCACGCACGGCTGCCCGCCTGCCCACAACTGCTCATTGCGGCGACGCCGGCGACGCCGCAAACTGCCGAGCGACGCGGACGTGTGCGTGCCGAGGTCCGGCTCCAGTGCCTCGATCGGCCGATGCCCGAGTTGAATCCGGCGCCACTGCACCTCGAACGCCTGACGGACGTCGGCGACCACCGGCCCGTGCAGCTCGACCGCGAAATCCCAGCGCCGGTAAGGCAGAGTCTCGCCATTGTTCTCGTAGTCGTCGACGACGTTGATGCCGCCGCAATACGCAAATTGATCGTCGATGACCGCGAGCTTGCGGTGGGTGCGCGAAAAGCCGAAGCGACCGAACAGATGCGGGTTGTAGATGCGATGGTCGATGCCGGCCGGCGGCCATTCGTCGAACATCGGCAGACGCGCGGTGCCGATGCCATCGGTGATCACACGCACCCTTACGCCGCGCGAAGAAGCGCGCAGCAATGCTGCGCTGACTTCCTGGCCGGCGGCGTCGTCGCAGAAGATATAGGTTTCCAGAACCACGTCGCGCTGCGCGGCATCGACACGCTCGATCAGCGCGTCGAAAAAATCGTCGCCCGAGCGCAGCAGCCTGACGTCGTTGCCACTGGTGAAGCGATAACGCTGCCAATAGCGCCGGCCAAGCAGCGTGTGCCGCAGCCGCGAGAAACGGCCGCCTGCGCTCATCGGCCGCGCCCCGCGGCAGGAACGCCCACCGCTCGGCCGGCAAGCCGCCTCGGCAACTGCAGAATCGCGTCCGCGTTCGACGACGAGAAGCAGCGCGACGCCGCCTCTTCATGCGGCAGCCACAGAAACGCAGTGTGCTCGCGCGGTGCCAGCGTCACCTCGAGCTGCTCGGGCACCTGCACGCTGAACCAGTGCTCTGTGTTGTGGATCACGCCTTCGGCATAGCGATGGCGGAACTCCGGATAGATCTCGTATTCGATCGAATATTGCCAGTCAAACAACGCGCTGCCAGGCACCTGCGCGCCGCCGATGACGATGCCGGTTTCCTCGGCCACTTCGCGCACCGCCGTTTCGACGAGCGGTTCGTCGAGGCGATCCTTGGAGCCCGTCACCGACTGCCAGAATCCCGCATGATCGGCGCGCTCGATCAGCAGCACGTCGAGCGCGGGCGTATGGATGATGACCAGCACGGATTGGGGAATTTTCGGCGGTTTCGGCATGATGTGAAAACTGAGCGCAACGCTTGCGCGGTACACGTCGGCACGGAGTGCAATGAGCGGTCGAAAGCGGTTGCTTCGACTGTAACGCAAAAAACGAAAAAGGCGCATGCGCGCCTTTTTCGTTTGCTCCTGCTGTCGTTTTCAGACAGCACTCACTTGCACTTGCCTCAAGCCTTAGGTTCAGGCGTACGCAAACGGATGTGCAGCTCGCGCAACTGGCGCTCGTCCACTTCGCTCGGCGCCTGCGTGAGCAGACACTGCGCGCGTTGCGTCTTCGGGAACGCGATCACGTCGCGAATCGAATCGGCGCCGGCCATCATCGTGACGATGCGGTCCAGACCGAACGCGATACCGCCGTGCGGCGGCGCGCCGTATTGCAGCGCGTCGAGCAGGAAGCCGAACTTGGCTTGCGCTTCTTCCGCGTTGATCTTCAATGCGCGGAACACCTTGCTCTGCACTTCTTCACGGTGAATACGCACCGAACCGCCGCCGATTTCCCAGCCGTTCAGCACCATGTCGTAGGCCTTCGCGAGGCAGCGCGCCGGGTCCGTTTCCAGGTACTCGAGGTGCTCGTCCTTCGGGCTAGTGAACGGATGATGCGCGGCGACGTAGCGGTTGTCTTCCTCGTCGTATTCGAACATCGGGAAGTCGATCACCCACAGCGGCTTCCAGCCGGATTCGACGAGACCGTTGGCCTTGCCGAATTCCGAATGGCCGATCTTCAGACGCAGCGCGCCCAGGCTGTCGTTCACCACCTTCGCGCGATCCGCCGCGAAGAAGATGATGTCGCCGTCTTGCGCACCGGTGCGCTCGATGATCGCTTTGACCGCTTCGTCGTGCAGGTTCTTGACGATCGGGCTTTGCAAACCGTCGCGGCCCTTCGCCACTTCATTGACCTTGATCCACGCGAGACCCTTCGCACCGTAGATGCGCACGAATTCCGTGTAGCTGTCGATGTCGCCGCGCGAAAGCTCGCCGCCCTTCGGCACGCGGATCGCCGCGACGCGGCCGTCCTTGGTGTTGGCCGGCGTGCTGAACACCTTGAAGTCGACGTCCTTGACCGCGTCCGTCAGATCGGTGAATTCGAGCTTCACGCGCAGGTCCGGCTTGTCCGAGCCGAAGCGGCGCATCGCTTCCGAATACAGCATGACGGGGAATTTTTCGTCGAGCGAAACGCCGATCGTTTCCTTGAACACGTGACGGATCATCGCTTCGAACAGATCGCGGATTTCCTGCTCCGACAGGAACGAGGTTTCGCAGTCGATTTGCGTGAACTCCGGCTGACGGTCGGCGCGCAGGTCTTCGTCGCGGAAGCACTTGACGATCTGGTAGTAGCGATCGAAGTTCGCCACCATCAGCAGCTGCTTGAACAGCTGCGGCGACTGCGGCAGCGCGAAAAACTGGCCCGGGTTCGTACGCGACGGCACGAGGTAGTCGCGCGCGCCTTCGGGCGTGCTCTTCGTGAGCATCGGCGTTTCGATGTCGATGAAGCCTTGTGCGTCGAGGTACTTGCGCACTTCGATCGCGACGCGGTAACGCAGACGCAGGTTGTGCTGCATCTGCGGACGGCGCAGGTCGAGCACGCGGTGGGTGAGACGCGTGGTTTCCGACAGGTTGTCGTCGTCGAGCTGGAACGGCGGCGTGATCGATGCGTTCAGCACGATCAGCTCGTGGCACAGCACTTCGATCTTGCCGCTCTTCAACGCGGCGTTGGTCGTGCCTTCCGGACGGCTGCGCACGACACCCTTGATCTGCAGGCAGAACTCGTTGCGCACGCCTTCGGCGGCCTTGAACATCTCGGCGCGATCCGGGTCGCAGACGACCTGAACGAGCCCTTCGCGATCGCGCAGGTCGATGAAGATGACGCCACCATGGTCGCGGCGGCGGCTCACCCAGCCGCACAGCGAAACGGTTTGGCCCAGCCGTTCTTCGGTCACCAGACCGCAGTATTCAGTTCTCATCGACATGATGTTTGTCTTTCGTTTTGCATTGGTTGAACGGCACGCGGCAGTTTGAAACTGCGTAAAACCTTGCGCACCGCATTACAGCGGAGGCTCGACTGTCGTGCGGCGCACCGGCGCCGGCGGCGCGGACGGCGCCACGACGCCCATCGAGACGATGTACTTGAGCGCGGCGTCGACCGTCATGTCGAGTTCGATCACTTCGCTCTTGGGCACCATCAGGAAGAAGCCGGACGTCGGGTTCGGCGTAGTCGGCACATAGACGCTGACGTAATCTTCTTTCAGGTGGTTGACCACGTCGCCGCCCGGAATCCCGGTCAGAAACCCGATCGTATAGGAGCCGCGGCGCGGGTATTCGATCAGCAGCGCCTTGCGGAACGCATTACCGCTGCTCGACAGCAAGGTGTCGGACACTTGCTTGACACTGGTGTAAAGCGGGCCGACTACCGGAATGTGAGCGACCAGCAGTTCCCACCACTTCACGAGCTTCTGCCCAATGAAGTTCTGCGTCAACAGCCCGACGACAAAGATGAACGCGAGCGTGAGCACCGCCCCGAGGCCGGGCAGGCGATAGCCGATTGCGCGCTCCGGTTGCCAGGAGGTCGGCAGCAGCAACAGCGTCTGGTCCATCGTGCCGATGATCAGGCCGAGCACCCACAGTGTGATGGCCAGAGGCACCAGCACCAGCAGGCCGGTCAGAAACACCGATTTGAGCGTCGTCTTTTTCGTCGTCATGTGTACCGCCAGAAGACCGCGCGGGCCGAGGCTCGACGCGCGGTGTGTGCGCCGCCGATCAGGGCGGCAGTCCCACTAGGCGCTGCCGGCACCGCTCGAGCTTGCCGAGGCGGCTGGTGTGGCAGCAGGCGCGGCCGGCGTAGCGGCTGCGCTCGATGAACCGGCTGCGGTCGTTCCGTTGGCCGAGCCCGTATCGGATTTGGCGGCGCCGTTACCGGCGGCCACCGTATTCTCGCTCGCGCCGTTCGCGTCGGGCGTGGCCGGCGCGCTTTTGCCGCCATTGCCGCCGCGGAAATCGGTCACGTACCAGCCGGAGCCCTTCAACTGGAAACCGGCTGCAGTGACCTGTTTGCGAAAGGTGTCTTTCCCGCATTCGGGACACTGCGTCAGCTGAGCGTCGCTCATCTTCTGAAGCACGTCTTTCCCGAAGCCGCATGACTCGCAACGATAAGCGTAGATCGGCATGAACTTTTCCTACTGAAATCTTGTAAACGCTTGCAAAGCCTTGAATTATAGCCGCAAACGATATCCGTTCCGTGGATTTCGGGAACCGATGCTCGACGCGACCGCCGGTACGGTAAATTGGGGCGGCCGCAGTCGAATCAAGTGCGCCGCGCCCGGGCACGACGGCGCGCCGTTACGGACGACGGCACCAAGTAAGCCAGCGCTCACGCCCGGCGAAGACGGCAATTGAATCGCTCACGGCTTCGTCGTCGATCAGTTCGAAGTACGGCGTGAGCAGCGCATCGAGTTCAGTGCGCGCGATACCGAACGGCGGCCCCTTGGGCGTCGCGCCGATGAAATAGAAACCGGCAAGCAGCGCGCCGCCGGGCAGCAGTTCGGCCATCCGGCGCGCGTAGTCGGTGCGGCGTGCCGGCGGCAATGCGCAGAGGAACGCGCGCTCGTAAATCCACGCGGGCACAAAGGGCGGTTCATAGGTGAAGAAATCCGCCTGCTCCACCAGTTGCGCATGTTGCGCGCCCAGTTGCTCGTGCGCCGCCGCGACGGCGGCCGGCGAGAAGTCGATCGCGCGGACCGGGTTGCCCTGGCCGGCCAGCCAGACGGCTTCGTAGGCGCTGCCGCAGCCCGGAATCAGCACCGCGGCGCCGCTGTGCCGCGCGGCGAATGCGCGGAATGCGGCGGGCACGCCCGCTTGATCCCACGGCATGAATCCGCGCTCGAAGCGCTCGTCCCAGAACGCGGGCGAGTTCGGGTCGCGAGTCGAGAAGTCGGGCGCAGCGGGTTGGGTCGGATCGCTCATCGGATGCCTCGCATGGGTTGCGCGCGTTGCATGGGTCGCACGGGTGGTCTCGATTAGCCGCCGTAAGCCAGCGCCAGAAACGCCCGCGCCAGCACGGCGCCGACGCCCACCGCCACGCCGAACAGCAATAGCCCTTGCAGCAGCCGGTTGGTGCGCTTCTGCTCGAGCAGGATCTGGCGAATCATGTCGTCATTCGCGCCGCGCGTGTTGTCGTGCCGCTCGGCGAGCACGTGGTGGATCAGGCGCGGCAACTGCGGCAGCGTCTTGCTCCACTGCGGCGCTTCGATCTTTAGGCGCTCGTACCAGCCCCGCACGCCGATCTGCTCGTTCATCCAGCGTTCCAGATAGGGCTTGGCGGTCTTCCACAGGTCCAGTTCCGGATCGAGCGAGCGGCCGAGCCCTTCCACGTTCAGCATGGTTTTCTGCAGCAACACCAGTTGCGGCTGGATTTCGACGTTGAAGCGGCGCGAGGTCGAGAACAGGCGCATCAGCACCTGGCCGAGCGAAATGTCCTTCAGCGCGCGGTCGAAATACGGCTCGCACACCGCGCGGATCGCGCTTTCGAGTTCTTCGACACGGGTCGTCGGCGGTACCCAGCCCGACTCCAGATGCAGCGTGGCGACGCGGTGATAGTCGCGCTTGAAGAACGCGAGGAAGTTCTGCGCGAGATAGTTCTTATCGAAATCCGACAGCGCGCCGATGATCCCGAAGTCCAGCGCGATATAGCGGCCGAAGTGCGCGGGATCGAGACTCACCTGAATGTTGCCCGGGTGCATGTCGGCGTGGAAAAAACCGTCGCGGAACACCTGGGTGAAGAAAATCTCGACGCCTTCGCGCGCCAGCTTCGGAATGTCGACACCCGCCGCGCGCAGCGTCTCGACCTGGCTGATCGGCACGCCGACCATGCGCTCCATCACCAGCACCGTGGGCGTGCAGAACTCCCAATACATTTCCGGTACCAGCAGCAGGTCGAGGCCGACGAAGTTGCGCCGCAACTGGCTGCCGTTGGCCGCCTCGCGCATCAGGTCGAGTTCGTCGTGCAGGTATTTGTCGAATTCGGCGACCACCTCGCGCGGCTTCAGGCGCTTGCCGTCGGCCCACAGCCGCTCGGCCCACACGGCGATGTCACGCAGCAATGCGAGATCGGAGTCGATCACGGGCAGCATGTTCGGGCGCAGCACCTTTACCGCGACCGCCTTGCCCGCATGCTGACCGGCCTTCACCTTCGCGAAGTGCACCTGCGCGATCGACGCGCTCGCCACCGGCACCCGCTCGAAATCGTCGAACAGCACGTCGACCGGCGCGCCGAGCGATTTCTCGACCAGCCCGATCGCCACCGCCGAGTCGAACGGCGGCACCTGATCCTGGAGCTTCGCCAGTTCGTTGGCGATGTCCACCGGCAGCAGATCGCGCCGGGTGGACAGTACCTGGCCGAACTTGACGAAGATCGGCCCGAGGCTTTCGAGTGCGAGCCGCAAGCGCACACCCGGCGGCGCGTCGAATTTGCGGCCAACCGTGGTGACACGCAGCAGCAGACGCACGCGCCGGTCGTTGATGCGACCGAGCATCATCTCATCGAGACCGAAACGGATAACCGTGAAAAATATCTTGAGGAAACGCAGAAAGCGCATGGTTGTGCCCGGTGACTAGCGCGTGCCGCGCGACATGGCGGCGCCGCCCGGCGCATTCGCGCCGCGGGCTTCGACCTTCTGTTCAAGACGCTCGATGCGTTTTTCCACGCGCGCCAACGCGTCGCGCGCGCGGGCCAGTTCGACGTTGAAATCTTCGAGCGCGGTGCGGCGCACCAGCTGCGGATTTTCGTCGAGCAGATACTCGGCGGCCGTATCGAGCAAATTGCGGCCAGTGCGCTGCACATGCTGACCGACCGTGCGCACCACCGACGCAACGCGCCACGCCGGACCGTCGCCGATCAGCTTTGCCAGATCTTCTTCGGGCTCCCAGCGCAGATGCTCGGCAAGCTTTGCGATCACGGTAGCGAACTCGGCGTCGCCTTCGATCTTCACGTGCTTCATGACGGCGGCCTGGCCGCCTTGCACGAACGCAGGCAATGCGTCGGACGGCACCGAGACGGTTACGTCGAACTGATGCGTTTCGGTTTCGCCGACCGCGCCCAGATAGCCGTCGGGTTGCACCAGCAGCGTCAATACGACTGGTGGACACGACAGGCGCGCGATCTTGCCCGCGTAGGGGGCGAGGCGCTCACGAGCCCACGATTCGCGGGCGAGCAGATGATTGACAGCAGCGGCGAAGGGCTTGGCGGCGAGGGTCATCGAAAGTGGCAAGAAAAAACCCGCGCGAACGAGGTGCTCGCGCGGGTTCCTATTGTAACGTCCGTTCGCTTCGCGGCCTGCTATGCCGAACGGCCAACCTTATGCGCAAAATCAGGCAGAGCCGCACCGCCCGGCTCTATCCTGCTCACGGTTCAGTGCTGCGCCACCTGCTGGATGCCGGCCAGCAGCCAGCCTTCGCCTGCGCGGTTCGCCTTGGACAGATTCCAGACTTCGACGAACGGCTCGGCGGCCGCGCCCGGGGCTTCGCGAAGCAGGCCGGAGAAGCGCACGCTGGCGAAATATTCGTTCGCGCGCTCTTCCACGCCCAGCAACTCGGCGTTCAGCTGCACCACGTCCGTCTGGTTGGACTCCGTGCCGCGCGAAGCGAGGTCGACGCGCACTTCGGCGAACATTTCCGGGGTGGTGAATTCGCGGATGTCTTCGATGTTGCCCACGTCCCATGCGGCTTGCAGGCGCACGAAGTACACCTTGGCATTACGCAGGAACGCTTCCGAATCGAAGCCGGCGGGCACCACGGGCATCGGGTTGATGGTCGGCGTGCTCAGCGGGTTGCCCTGCGGTTCGAGGTACGAGCCGGTGGGCGGTGCGCTGTAGCGCGGTTCCTGGCTATAGCCGGTGCCGCCCGCGTTCAGCGACGGCGAAGCGCCCGCATATGCCGGTTGCGCCGTATCGCGCTTGCGGCCCGTGAAGCGGCGGATCAGCCAGATGACGACCATCGCGATCAACGCGATGATGATGACGTTGGCCATCATGCCGGCAAACGCCTCGCCCATGCCGAAGTGCGACAGCAATGCGGCGATGCCGAGACCGGCGGCGAGACCCGCGATCGGCCCGAGCCAGCGGTTGCGGTTAGGCGCGGCCGGCGGCGTCGGCGTCGGTTGCGTGCGCTGCTGCATGGCCTGATTGCTTTGGGCCGGTTGCGACGGGGTCGCCTGATGCTGCTGCTGAACCGTGTTCGACTGACGGCCGATGCTACGGCCACCGCCCATGCGGCGAGCTTCCGCATCGAGCGAAGCGAGCGAGCCGGCCATGATCAGACCGACCATCGCGATCAGTCCGATTCTTCTCACCAGCGAACGCCCAACCTTACGGGGAGATAACACACCTGAATCGGACATTTTCGTACTTTCCTTTAAAAATCGATGGGTTAGGAACCCTAGTATTTGGTCCCCACATGTAAAGCTACCACGCCAGCTGACAAATTGTAATATTTGACGCCGTCGAGACCCGCTTGTTCCATCATTGTTTTTAAGGTTTCCTGATCCGGATGCATCCGGATCGATTCCGCAAGGTACTGATAACTCTCGGCATCTTTGGCAAACCGCTCGCCCAGCCACGGCAGCACCTTAAAAGAATAGACGTCGTAGACCTTTTTGAGCGGATCCCACACCTTCGAAAATTCAAGCACCAGCAGACGGCCCGCCGGCTTCAGCACGCGGCGCATCTCCGCCAGCGCAATATCCTTGTGCGTCATGTTGCGCAAGCCGAATGCCACGGTCACAACATCGAAGTAATTGTCGGGAAAGGGAATTTTCTCGGCGTCGCAAAGCAGCGCCGGGGTGATGACGCCCTTGTCCAGCAGCCGGTCACGGCCCACGCGCAGCATCGATTCGTTGATGTCGGTGTGCCAGACTTCGCCGGTCTCGCCGGCCTGTTTCGCGAAAGCCTTCGACAGATCGCCCGTGCCGCCCGCGATGTCGAGCACCTTGTAGCCCGGCCGCACGTGCGCCTGGGCGATCGTGAACATCTTCCACGCCCGGTGCAACCCGCCCGACATCAGGTCGTTCATCAAGTCGTAGTTAGCGGCCACCGAGTGGAACACGCCCGCCACCTTCTGCGCTTTTTCCTGTTCGTCGACCGATTGAAAGCCGAAGTGGGTTTTGCTCATCGCGCTCGTCCTTTCGCGTATTCTGAAATGTTGCGCCGCATCGGTGCGGCGATCGGGGCGAATCGTATCAGTGACAGTGGCCGTGCGCAGCGCCGGAGGGCACCATCGGCGTATCGCGGTCGACACCCGCCGTTTGCAGTTTGGCGAGATAGTCGCGCCAGAGTTCATCCTGGCGGACCGCCATGTCGTACAGCAGGTCCCACGAATAGATGCCGGTGGCGTGCCCGTCGGAGAAAGTCGGCTGCAGCGCATAGTTGCCGACGCCTTCGATCATCGTGATCGTGACCTCGCGCTTGCCGGTCTGCAGCGTTTCCTGGCCGGGCCCATGGCCCTGCACTTCCGCCGACGGCGAATACACGCGCAGCAGTTCGAACGGCAGCCGATACGATTCGCCGTTTGCGTACTGCAATTCAAGCACACGCGATTTCGAATGCACGACGACGCCGGTCGGCACGGGGGTTTCGGGGGTCAGTCCGCTCATGATGGACTCGCAAGAAAACGCAGGGCCGCCTCAGGTTTGCGCCCCTGGAGGGGCTTGGGGCGCGCGACGCGACGGGTTAGGGGCGCTCAGCCAAGAGCTTGTTCGATTTCCTGGCGCACGGCTTCGCGCAGCAAGGTGGCCTGCGCGCGGCGCGACGACAGCATGGCTTCGGAAACCGTGCGCTGGCGCGGCGCCCAGATAGGCAATGGAAAGTGAGCGTCGTTCGAAAAACGCGGAATCACGTGCCAGTGCACGTGCGGCACCTGGTTGCCGAGGCTCGCCAGATTCACCTTGACCGGCTGCATAACACGCCGGATCGCGCGCTCGACCGCGTACACGGCCTTCATCACGCGATCGCGGTCGTTCACGGCGAGATCGGAAAACTCGGCCACGTGGGTATTCCAGATCACCCGGCAAAAGCCTGGGTAATCAGGTTCGTCGGCCAGGACGACACGCAAGGTGTCGTCCTGCCACAGCACATCGCCGCCTTCTTCGCGGCAAAAAACGCAGTCCATCGTCGTCCTCAGGCAAAAATCGTCAGTCGTGCCATTAAACCAGCACGCGCTCGATGCCGCCATTGTTCGCCCGTTGGACGTAATCCGCCATCCAGTCTTCGCCCAGCACGTGGCGCGCCATCTCGACGACGATGTAGTCCGCCTCGGTGTTCGCATCTTCGTTGTAGCGCGACAGGCCTTGCAGGCATGACGGGCAGCTCGTGAGGATCTTGACGTCGGTCACGCCGTTCGGCTGCGGACCGTCGCCGGCCTTCAGCACGGAGCCGTTCGGCGCACCCGCCGCACCGGCCGAAGCATTGGCCGGATTGATCGCGTTCGCACCGGCTTCGGCCACGAGCGGAATGCCGCGCAGCTTGGCCGCGCCCTTGCGGATCTCTTCTTCCTTGCGGAAGCGCACCTGTGTCGAAATGTCAGGACGCGTCACCGCGAGTGTGCCGGATTCGCCACAGCAACGATCGTTCTTTTCGATCTTGTAGCCGTCCTTTTCCGAACCCATTAGCTGATTGACCAGCTTGACCGGGTCCATCGTCTTGATCGGCGAGTGGCACGGGTCGTGATACATGTAGCGCACGCCGTTCACGCCTTCGAGCTTGATGCCCTTCTCCAGCAGGAACTCGTGGATGTCGATGATCCGGCAGCCCGGGAAAATCTTCTCGAATTCGTAGCCGGCGAGCTGGTCGTAACACGTGCCGCACGACACCACCACGGTCTTGATGTCGAGGTAGTTCAGCGTATTGGCGACGCGGTGGAACAGCACGCGGTTATCCGTAACGATCTGCTCGGCCTTGTCGTACTGGCCCGAGCCGCGCTGCGGATAGCCGCAGCACAGGTAACCCGGCGGCAGCACGGTTTGCACGCCCGCTTCCCACAGCATGGCTTGCGTCGCCAGCCCCACCTGCGAGAACAGCCGCTCGGAGCCGCAACCCGGGAAGTAGAACACCGCTTCCGTGTCGGCGGTGGTCGTCTTCGGATTGCGGATGATCGGGACGATCTTGTTGTCCTCGATATCGAGCAGCGCGCGCGCGGTTTTCTTCGGCAGGTTGCCCGGCATCTTCTTGTTCATGAAGTGGATCACCTGCTGCGTGACCCGCGGCTTGCCGACCGTCGCCGGCGGATGCGCCGTCTGCTTCTTCGTGAACTTCTTCAGCACTTCGTTGCCCAGCCGCTGCGCCTTGTAGCCGACGCCCATCATCGCGGTGCGCGCGAGGTTGATGGTCTGCGGATTGGTCGCGTTCAGGAAGAACATGCCCGCGGCGTTGCCCGGGTTGAATTTCTTCTTGCCCATCTTGCGCAGCAGGTTGCGCATGTTCATGGTCACGTCGCCGAAGTCGATCTTCACAGGACACGGCGTCACGCATTTGTGACAGACCGTGCAGTGATCGGCGACGTCGTTGAACTCGTCCCAGTGCTTGATCGACACGCCGCGGCGCGTCTGCTCTTCGTACAGGAACGCCTCGACCAGCAGCGAAGTCGCGAGAATCTTGTTGCGCGGGCTGTACAGCAGGTTCGCGCGCGGCACGTGCGTCGCGCACACCGGCTTGCACTTGCCGCAGCGCAAGCAGTCCTTGATCGACTCGGAAATCGCGCCGATGTCGGACTGCTGCATGATCAGCGATTCGTAGCCCATCAAGCCGAAGCTCGGCGTGTATGCGTTGCGCAGGTCGGCGCCTTCGAGCAGCTTGCCCGCATTGAAACGGCCATGCGGATCGACGCGCTGCTTGTACGCGCGGAATTCGCCGATCTCGTCGTCGGTCAGGAATTCGAGCTTGGTGATGCCGATGCCGTGCTCGCCGGAAATCACGCCGTCGAGCGAACGCGCAAGCTTCATGATGCGTGCGACCGCGGTGTGCGCGTCCTGCAGCATCTCGTAGTTGTCGGAGTTGACCGGCAGGTTCGTGTGCACGTTGCCGTCGCCCGCGTGCATGTGCAGCGCGACGAACACGCGGCCGCGCAGCACCTGCTTGTGGATCGCCTGGGCTTCGTCGAGGATCGGCTTGAACTCGCCGCCGTTGAAGATCTGCCGCAATTCAGCGCGGATTTCCTGCTTCCACGACACGCGGATCGTGCGGTCCTGGGTGATATGGAACACGGTCGCGTCGGGTTGCTGGTCGGCGCGGTCGGCGAATTTTTCCGCGAGGCCTTCGTAGCCGAGACCGACCAGATAGTGCTGCGCCTCGCGCACCGACAGATCGAGCTTGTCGCGCAGGAACTCCCAGCGCGTGCGCACGCGCGTGAGGAGATCGAGTGCCTGCTGCACACGGTCTTCGAGCAGTTCGGCGCTGGGGATTTCGTTGGCATCGTCGCTCTTGCCGAGCGGCAGCTTGCCGCCCTTGAAGAACGTTTCGAGCACGTCGACCAGTTGCAGCTTGTTCTTGATCGACAGCTCGATATTGATGCGTTCGATGCCGTCCGTGTACTCGCCCATGCGGTCGAGCGGGATCACCACGTCTTCGTTGATCTTGAACGCGTTGGTGTGCTTCGCGATCGCGGCGGTGCGGCTGCGGTCGAGCCAGAAGCGTTTGCGCGCCTCGGCGTTGACCGCGACGAACCCTTCGCCGCTCTTGCCGTTGGCCATCCGCACGACTTCCGAGGTGGCCTGTGCCACTGCATCTGCGTCGTCGCCGACGATGTCGCCGATCAGCACCATCTTCGGAAACGCATTGCGCTTGCTCTTGGTCGCGTAGCCGACCGCGCGCAGATAGCGCTCGTCCAGATGCTCGAGGCCCGCCAGAATCGCGCCGCCCTGACGCGACGTCTCGAACAGGTAGTCCTTGATTTCGACGATGCTCGGAATCGCCTCGCGCGCCTGGCCGAAGAATTCGAGGCAGACGGTGCGCGTATGCGCGGGCATCTTGTGCAGCACCCAGCGCGCGGACGTGATGAGGCCATCGCAGCCTTCTTTCTGCACGCCCGGCAGACCGGCGAGGAATTTGTCGGTGACGTCCTTGCCCAGACCTTCCTTGCGGAACACGCGTCCCTTGATGTCGAGCGCTTCGGTACGCAGCAGCTTCTCGCCCGGCGCGTAGTTGCCGTCGAACCACTTGAGCTCGAAGCGCGCGACTTCGATGTCGTGAATCTTGCCCATGTTGTGATCGAGGCGGGTCACTTCGAGCCAGTTCCCTTCCGGGTCGACCATGCGCCACCACGCGAGGTTGTCGAGCGCCGTGCCCCACAACACCGCTTTCTTGCCACCCGCGTTCATCGCGACGTTGCCGCCGACGCAGGACGCATCCAGCGAGGTCGGATCGACCGCGAACACGAAGCCGGCCTGCTCGGCCGCTTCCGTCACACGGCGCGTGACGACGCCCGCGCCGGAGAAAATCGTCGCGACCTTGCGCTCGACGCCCGGCAGTTGGGTCATCTCGACCGCGCCAAGCTGTTCGAGCTTTTCCGTATTGATGACGGCCGAGAACGGCGTGAGCGGCACCGCGCCGCCCGTGTAGCCGGTGCCGCCGCCACGCGGAATCACGGTCAGCCCGAGTTCGAAACACGCCTTGATCATGCCGGCGATCTCGGCTTCGGTATCCGGCGTGAGCACGACAAACGGGTACTCGACGCGCCAGTCGGTCGCGTCGGTCACGTGCGATACACGGGACAAACCGTCGAACTTGATGTTGTCCTTTTCCGTGACCTTGCCGAGCACCTTCGTCGCGCGACGGCGCAGATCGTAGGTCTTCTGGAACTCGCTCGCGAAGTCGTCGACCGCGCGGCGCGCGGCCTGGACCAGCGTCTCGACGCGCGCGGCGCGATCCACGCCAGCCTCATCCCCGTGTTCCGTCAGATCGGCGCGGCGGCGCTTCTCGATCTCCGACAAACGGTGATGCAGCGCTTCGATCAACTGCGCGCGGCGCTTCGGATTGTCGAGCAGGTCGTCCTGCAGGTAGGGATTGCGGCGCACGACCCAGATGTCGCCGAGCACTTCGTACAGCATCCGCGCCGAGCGGCCGGTGCGGCGTTCCGCGCGCAGTTCGGCGAGGACCGCCCACGCGTCATCGCCAAGCAGGCGGATGACGATTTCGCGGTCGGAAAACGACGTGTAGTTATAGGGAATTTCGCGCAGGCGCGCTTCGGGATCGGCGGCCACCGCAGCGGCGGCTCCGTGCGGATCGAAAACTTGAGGTGCGTTCATGGTCGGACGACTCGGTAGATCAACCGGGCGCGCTCTTCGGGAGGCGTCGGCTGACGGTGCGCGTGGGGCGCAATGCCTGAAATCTTTCTATAGGGGAGCGAAGCACGACCGACGGCCTACCCACATCGGTCGCTTCGCGGCGCTCAGATATAACTACACGATCGTGCGTGGCGGACGTGACGCTGCGCCGCGGGACAAGACTCACGCGGGACGGGCATCAAGTGGGCGATCCGAGGCTGCCAGTGCATCTTCCGATCCTTATTCCAAAATGGAATTCTACCGCATGATTCCGCCACGCGTTGACGGCTGCAATCGGAGCAGCAGCCGAGCTTCAGGCGTTTTCACACTGGAAGCGCATGAAGTGAATTTGCCGACCGGTCGACCGGCCGGCCCTGCGCGAGCGCCCCCCAAGCTTGAGAGAACCTCGCGGCGCTCCCAGGAGGGATCGGACGGAAGGCCTGAGCGGTCACCGTTGGCGCTATCATGGACCCTTTCCCGTCTCACAACGCGCATCGCGCCACCCGCATGGCTTCCCACGACTACCTGAAAAAAACCCTGACCGCACGCGTCTACGACGTGGCCCGCGAAACCGAACTGGAACGCGCGCCGAATCTGTCGGCACGGCTGCGCAATCCGGTGTATCTGAAGCGTGAGGACAACCAGCCGGTGTTCTCGTTCAAGCTGCGCGGCGCGTACAACAAGATGGCGCATCTTCCGGCCGAAGCGCTGGCG
>NZ_CADIKI010000034.1 GCF_902859935.1 Paraburkholderia fynbosensis | reverse complement strand
CTCAATGGTCTTCCATTTTGGCGTCTTTGATGCCGTTGGCCCGTGAGGCTCCGTTTTCCTCTCGCTCACCGCTCACGGGTGGGAGGCGTTCATATCATTTTTGGCGATCATATGCAGAAGTTCAATGCCGCTTAACAAGATCCACGCACAACGAAATATCTTGAATCCCAACATGGGTCGCGTACGGCGCTTTATCGTCCGATGGTCTTGTTCCACGATGTTGTTGAGATACTTGATCTGGCGGATCTTGATAGGCGTCTCACGCTCGGCGTTCACGGCGTGCAGCCCGGCCAGATTGGCACCACTCCTGTCGATGGTTACGGTTTCGGGCACTCTATTCTGATCGATGGCCTTCTCGAAGTACCGTCGGGCCGCCTCCTCGTCCCGCCTGGCTCGCAGCAGGAAGTCCACCGTGTTGCCGGTCTTGTCGACGGCGCGGTACAGATAGGTCCATTGGCCCTTGACTTTGATGTAGGTCTCGTCGACACGCCAGCTCTTGCCGACCGGGCGCTTGCAGCGGCGGAACGCCTTTTCAAGCACAGGCAGAAGCTTGATGGCCCACCGGTGAACGGTCGAATGATCGACCGCGATCCCGCGTTCGGCCATCATCTCTTCGAGATTGCGCAAGCTCAGCGGGTAGGCCACGTACCAACGCACGCACACCAACATGATCTCAAGCGGAAGCATACCAGCCGCCGCTATTGCGACGGAACCTCGTCACGTTGAATATAGGACAACGCACTTATCCGGCGAACTCCGAATACATTTGCCCATCCGCCGCCTATAGAACGGTCTGGCAGGGCGCTGCAATTCTATCCTTGGCCGCCGAGCCTTAACGATTCACGAGCCGCGCCGGAACAACGACGAGAATCAGAAGTGCGGCGAGCGTCAGGGCGCACGCCGTCAACACGAGCCCGGATGCCGCGTATGCGTATAGCCCGTGAGCCAACTGATCACGGTCGGCCGATGAAGCCCGCCAGGTTGCCGGTGCAGTTGATTGGCGCGATGCCCGCCGCTGCTCTGCTGCCACAGAGAAATGCGGTGGGCAGCGCCCACAACATCGGCAGCGCGGTGACCACGCCGGAGACTGCCAGCGTGAGCCCGATCATCGACAGCGGTGAGCTGTCACCGTTGGCCGCGCACAGGCTGAAGCCGCTTGCCGCCACCAGCGACGATATGCCAGCGGCGTTAGCGCGTGCGGTCCGCGTGACGACCCACCGTGATCATGAGATCAGCGTCACGGAGTACGGAATCATCGTCAGCAGGCCAATCAACAGCGGATTGTCGATGTCGGTAGCGTGAGTGTGTGACGCGTGGGAACTCGATCCCGACTTCGACCCGGAAGGCTGTGGAGAACTTCGCGAAGATCAAGCCGCCGAACTCTAGTCCGCCGTTAATCCGCCGAGGAGACCGGAATTTAACTTCGAGAGTTCAAATTGATGTCGATTGCCGTCATCCGCGACGCCAACTTCCGCGCAATAGAATATCCGCTGGGAGGGGGCTGGCAACCAGTCCTCGGTAGGCGTTTTGGTTGAACGGAGCAGCCGCCTGGTGCTGCTCGCAAAGATGGAAGACGCCACCGCAGCTTCCGCGTTGGCGGGCTTCTCCGCCAAACTCAATTCGATTGTCACGCCACTGCGCCAGAGCTTCACTTATGACCAGGGCAAAGAAATCTCGCGCCATAAAGAGCTCGCTGCCGCAACCGGCGTGAACGTGTACTTTTGCGACCCGCACAGTCCCTGGCAACGCGGCACTTGCGAAAACACCAACGGGCTGCTGCGACAGTATCTGCCGTGAAGGCACAGACCTTTCGGTCTACAGTCAGGACGAACTCGACGCCATCGCCGACAGTCTGAATAGCCGGCCTCGTGCAACTCACAACTTCCATTCACCCTTCGAGGTCTTCGCCGCGACCCTCGCATCAGCAAGCCAACCTCAAGGCTCTAAACATTAATCCCGCTGTTGCGCTTCACCCTTGAAACCGCCTTTCCAAATCTTATCGGGTTCGCGGGCGGTAGGATCAGAAACCCAGCACGGCTATTCGCCGGGTCACCATTCAGTGCCCCTAACGGCCAATGTGTTGGCTAATTCGGCCATGTAATACTGACAACAGAATCAGATCTATAGCATGTTCCGATAAGAAAAAATCAGAGTCTTGGGGACAAGACTTTGCAGACCACACATTTCCGGGGAAAAATGAATGGACTTGGTAGATACTCTGCGGCATAGCTCGCGGCAAAGTGCCGTGCCGATGCAAACGACCGCGCTGACTCGCGTCGACATCGCACTGTTCAATGGATTTGCACTGCCTACGGTCGCAGCAATCATCGAGATCTTCCAGAAGGCAAACTCGCTCACCGCCGCGCAGCGATCGGGCCGTGCCCGCTACGACGTCTCGCTGCTTTCCGCTGCGGGCGGGCGCATCGCCAGTTCGTCATCGGTATTTGTCTGGACCGACGACGTCCAGTCGCACCGAGGCACGAACGAGACGCACCTGTTGTTCATTGCCGGCGGTACGGGCGTACAGCAGGCATGCCGCGACGAGCGGTTGAGCAACTGGCTGCGCCGCCGGCATCCGGTCAGCGAGATCGTGCATCCGATCGCAGAGGGCCAACTGCTGCTGCAAGCTGCGGGGTTGCCCAGTCGCTACTGCCCGCTTTTCTATGGCGGTAGCGAAGTGCAGGCCCTGCCTCCGGCGCGGTCGCTGACAGAACCGCCTGGTGCCGTATCCACGGCGTTACGCATTGTAGAAGAGGATCTCGGCGCCGATCTGGCACAGCAAGTCGCCGAATCGATCGCCCCGCAACCCACGACACCTTTCAGTTCGGCAGCCACGTTTGGCCTGACGCCACAGGTCAGTGAGAAGATCCTGGCGTCGGCGCGCTGGCTGGATGCGAACGTCGATCGCCCCATCTCAATCGACGATGCGGCGAAGGTTGCGGCGATGAGCGAGCGGAACTTCCTGCGCCGATTCAAGAACGAGATCGGCATCACGCCCTCCGACTATCTGCTTCGCGCACGTTTGAACATGAGTTGCCGGATGCTTGTTGAGTCGCGTTTGCCGGTCGACAAGATCGCGCGCCGCTGCGGTATCGGCAGCGGCGGGCAGTTGTCGAAGCTCTTCAGGAAATATCTGGCGACGACGCCGACGGACTATCGGATGCGCAACGAAGTGGCACCGTAGAAGGGTGGTGAACAGGGGCATGGATACCCGCCGCCGTTCTACGGGCGGTGGCCCTTGACGATATCGGCCATTATTGTGGTTCTTTCAGCCGCGCTTTCATTGCGCGGGTGCGGCTTCGGTAACATCAAAACCAGTCGACTCATTCTCCACTTCCGAAGAACGGTAGTCACAAGCGATGGCCGTCCGATGGCAACGTTCGAATCGGTGGCTCTCAATTTCAGGCTTGCTACTCTACCGGGTGCACAGGGAGTTATGGGCGAGTTTATTCCAGAGTATCTGGTCCGCGAACAGGCAGCTGTGGGTTCACTCGTGTTGTTCGGCATTCTGCGCATCGTCGCCGCTGCTGTTGCCTTTGAGAAGGGCTGGCGTATATCGACCGTGCAAGGTTATTGCATTGCGATGGCGGCGCTCTACTGCCTACCTCAGCTATTCGATCTGTTCACGCACCTGTATGGAATGCGGGCCGCGGTTGCGGCCGCGGAGTTCGAGGGCAAGGCAGCGGGCGCGGCGATAGCACTCTTTTTCGCGCCCATCCTGAGTCACAAGCTCGGCTACGAATAGTTGTCGTTCGCGTCTCAAGCCCATGTTGTACGGTGCCTGGCTTCGCGCGGCCGAATCGCAAGGACCGTGGGTAACCAATCGAGACTATCGCGACGCGAAGTCTCAAATATTTTCAGGCTCATTTGAGCGCCGACAGCCCGATCTCCCGCTTCCGCAGGTGAAAGCTATTTCGTTGTGGTTCCCGTGCCGCCGTGGCCGCAGCGGCTGGCCAACGAAGCCGCCGGCTGACCATTCGCGGTAATCGCGCCAGCAGTTTGCAAAGTGTCCAGATCCGCGTCTGCGCCGGGCTGTCCTGGGCTTGAACGAAACCGTCAAGAACGATGATGACGAAAGCGTTATCCCATACTGGGTCTTAGTCAACTGGGCGACAGCCGCCTGTGCGTTCGCGATTACCGTGCTGTTGGACAGCGCGCACTGAAACGCTGTGTTGCTAGAGATTCCCGACGGCTGTCCGCTAACGGTGGTTCGAAGCTGCCCCGCCGGATAGCTCGAAAGCAATTCGGTCAAGGGCGTCACGTTGTACGCGCCCGCGCCGGCCGCAAACGAATGGAGCGCGATGGCACCGCTCGACGCAGTGATCGCACACGGTCCGTCAAACGCGAACGTCGCCGCATACCCACCATTGGAATTAGCCGTCGCGGTACCTGAACCGTTCTTGCAAGTCAGCGTGATACTTGCGTTAGCGAGCGCCGCGCCAACCGCGGCCGTAGCGCTCACTGTCGACGTCGGCGAACTGCCGCTACCGGTCCCGCCACCGCATGCAACCAGTGCACTGGTCGCAAGCACTATGGATTCGAACAGCAGCGTGCTGCAGCGTGGCGCCGTTTAGAAGCTTCATCGCCTATCTCCAAAGAAAGTTATTCACAATTGACCGGCACCAACGCCCGTCCGCCGCCTACACGCTGAAAACCGCTTCCGCAGTCACCACGTGAAAGCGCGGCGCCAGTCGAAACAGCAGGCACACTCGCTTACGGCTTCGGCTTCGGCTTCGGCTTCGGCTTCGGCTTCGGCTTCGGCTTCGGCTTCGGCTTCGTTGCGTCACTTCCGGGCCGCCCGCAACGCAGGTATGCATCACGCATCCGGTAAAGCTGAGTCGAGAAGTACTCGCCGCTAAAGCGGCCTTGATTCAGCAGGAACCGCTGCGTGCTATACGGAAAGGTCACGTTCTCGGCCGCGTTAGTCGCCAGATAATTCGTCGATCCCACCCGCGCGTCAAGCAGAGGCACTCGGCCTCGGGCACGCCGTGCTTTGCGTTGAGAAGTTGGTGGGTGACCACCCGTTCGCCGTCATTCTCGCAGACGACCTTCTATACGGTACGCCCCCTGTCATGACGCAGATGATCGAGGTGTTCGATCACTATCACAGTTGTGTGATCGGGGTTGAGGAGATCGCACCGCAAGACACCAAGTCGTACGGGATCATCGATGGTAACGCGTGGGAGAAGGCGATCATCAAGATGTCGGGCATCGTCGAAGAGCCGGACCCGAGTGTGGCGCCGTTGAATCTCGGCGTGGTGGGCCGCTACGTGCTGAAGCCGCGCATCTTCGAACATCTGCACGCGCTGAAGTCGGGCGCGGGCGGCGAGTTGCAGCTGACGGACGCGATTCAATCGCTGCTCGCCGATGAACAGGTTCTGGCGTACAAGTACCACGGCACGCGTTTCGACTGCGGCAGCAAGCTGGGTTATCTGAAGGCAACAGTGGAGTTCGCGTTGCGGCACCCCGAGGTAAGCGTCGACTTCAGAACGTATCTGGAGGAACACCTCTCTCTGACGCTTGACTGACGGCGCCGAGCGCGCTCCACAGAAAGCGTCTCGAGATCGATTAAAAGAGGTTCTTTGCCATCGCCTGGTTGACTTGTCAGGGCGTGTCGCTGGAGTCGTGGTTCCACTCAATCTTCATGGATATGTGTCTCGGGCTGCGCTACGTCGCGCGACCTTTTTGTTGCTTCGATCAAGCAATTTCAGATTGCATAGGACCGCGATAAGTTGTCGAAGTAAGATTAGTCGTTGCAAGGGGCGCAGCCTGTAACGCCGCAATTCGAGTCGTCTGCTGCGATTTGTCCTCGATCGCCAACGTATCATCCTAATCAGCCATCTAGCGACGCTATGCGCACTGCATATGTACGATTCTCGAGGCAGTTGAAACGGCTCGAAACGTAGCTGTAGGAGGCCACTTATTTTCGGGGGATGGCTGGATGGCAGTTTTTTTGCTCGCGCTAGTCGCGATGCGGCTCAGCGTCAGGTTGTGCACGATGTGCGAGCAGTAAAACGTATCTGAATCGCACTGTTTAACGGCTTCGCGCTACCAGAGGCAGCCACGGTTGTGGAGATTTTTCAGTCAGCCAATGTGCTCGGTCCGTCAATGCGTATCAATGGACCACGTTACGATGTCCACTTGCTGTCGGTCGGCGGTGGCAGGATAGCGAGCTCGTCATCGATGTTCGTTTGGACTGACAGCATCGAATCACGCGGTCACGCGGGCGATCTCCACGCGCTCTTCATTGCCGGCGGCGCTGCTGTTCATAGTATGCTCACCGAAGAGCGCATGGTCGACTGGCTGCGCCGGCTCGACTTGCGCCACGAGCAGATTTTCCCCATTGCGGAAGGGCGCTTGCTGCTCGATGCAACTGAATCCCCGGAAACATCCCGCAAACTGCGGCGCGGCGAGGCCGCTCATGCGATTGCGTGGGACGGATTGAAAGTGTCTGCATCCCAACGATCCAGCACCCCACTGCGAGCTGCACCAACTTTGATTTAAAAAGACTTCGGTGCGGCAGTGGCGCTCGAAATTACTGGAGTGGTGAGGTTGCGCTTCGAGGCGCAATTTTTTTGCCGCCGCTCCGAATCAAAACGCGTTTGGAGCTCCGAGTGAAAAAATTCAGGCATCCGCGCAGTGGTTGGAAATGAACTGCGGTACATCGATCACGATCGAAGAAGCCGCGCAATTCGTCGCGATGAGTGAGCGGAATTTCCTGCGTCGCTGCAAGGTGAAAATGGGTGTGACGCCGTCTGACTACCTTCTATACGTTCGCATTGGCAAGTGCTGCCATCTTCTTTCTGAAACCGGCCTTCCAGTTGACAAGATTGCGCGGCGTTGCGGAATGAGCAGTGGCGGACAACTTTCCAAAAATTTCCGCAGATCTTGGTGTAACGCCGACTGAGTACCGGGCTAGCAAACGGTCTTTTAGCGAGACGCGACGAGAGCTGATTTGAAAATCATTCGAGGTGCTCCGGTGGAACGACCTGAAGTTGATCTACCGCGTGCGTGTCATTCGCCCATGAACAACGATGACTCTCAATACACCTCAGCCATACTGAAGCTTGTACCCGCCGCATCGCGTGCGGACATGATCGGCGCCTTGTCCAGCTCCCAGGCAATCGCGATATCGGGATCGTCCCACTGCAACGTGCGTTCGTGCTCGACAAAGCCACGCTCAGTTGTCTTGCAAAGTATCTCCGCGACATCCGACAATACCAGAGAGCCATGCGCGAATCCCGGCGGGATCCATAGTTGACAGCAGTTTGATGCCGATAGCCGCACACTGATCCAGCGGCCGAATGTGGGCGACCAGCGTCGCAAATCAACTGCCACATCGACCACCTCACCGTTCAGCGCCCGCACCAGTTTTCCCTGCGGGCGCTGGATCTGATAGTGCAGGCCGCATAGCACATTATGGGAAGATACGGAGTGGCGCTCCTGCACGAACTGGTAACCGCGCGCTACGTGCTCCTCGAATTCTTCTTGGTCGAAGCTGACAAAGGAAACGCCTCGCTTATCGGAGAGAATCGATGGCTCGATCAGCTTTATGTCGCGAATTGCCGTGTGCTTAACCCGAATTGGCATCTGTGGAAGATAGGATGAGAGATTGAATTGAACTTACAATGCTTGCCGCTCGACGGATGACGGTGAGCACAGCGCGTTGGCCAGCGTCTCGTCAGTACGAGTGGGGTGTTGTGAGTATGACGCACACCGGTCTAGCCGTTTCGCCACCGCCAAAATCTGGTTCTGTCGCGCTAACGATTACAGCTTGAGTAAAGCGTGATCGGTAGGACTACTTACACTGCCAACGAGTAGAATTGTTCGGCTGCAGTCGAGGCGACGCCATCGTCACACAACTGCCCCTTGCGGATCATGTGTGCGATCTCTATGCCAGACAGGATGATGAGCGCACAGCGGAAAGTCTTGAACCCCATCATCGGTTTGATGATGCGTTTGATGGCACGGTGATCCTGCTCGACGACATTGTTCAGGTATTTGTTTTGACGGACCTTGATCGGTGTTAAACGCTCGGCATTGAGCACTTCAAGCGCAGCCAGATCCGCTCCTCTCCTGTCCACGGTGATTGTCTCGGGCTCGCCGTTCTGTTCAATCGCCTTCTCGAAGTAGCGGCGCGCCGCGGCCTTGTTCCGATGGGCGCGCAGCAGGAAATCCACCGTGTTGCCTGTCTTGTCGACGGCACGGTACAAGTATTTCCATTGGCCTTTGACCTTGACATAGGTCTCATCGACGCGCCAGCTCTTGCCCACAGGCCGTTTGCGTTTGCGCAATGCTTTTTCAAGCACCGGCAGCAGCATGATAACCCACCGGTGCACGCTCGAATGATCCACCTCAATACCCCGCTCGGCCATCATTTCCTCGAGGTTACGCAGGCTCAGCGAGTACGCCACGTACCACCGCACGCACAGCAGGATCACGTCCAGCGGGTAGTGCAGCCGCTTCAGTACCTTGCCAATACCAGCGGGCAGCGTCTTGCGTGGCGCCTTCGTCTTTGCCATCATGCTTCTCATGCGTTGCGGTCGACGGATTTTACTTGACCGCGTTAATGCGACAAAACCCTATCTCGATCTCCGCTTCTGTCGACGAACCGATCCGCTCCGCCAGCGAATCGGATAGACCCAGCGCGTGCTGCGCCTGCGCCCGGTCTTCCCTGAGCATGCGTTGGGCAAGCAGGAGAAACGATTGGTTGAACGCGGCGATCGCCTGGAGGCTATCTGAATTTTTGTCCAAAAGATTGCGCCTCATAGGCAAAGGTTGACAGTTCCATCGCGCGCTGCGCGCCTGGCGATGCACGTTGCTGGAAGCTTACCTTCGGCGGCATTGGCGGGACTGACAAAACCTTGGTCCCATCCGCCACGAGTCCGAACCCGCTGCGCCCGATCCGCACATCGAATTTCAAAGGACACTTCCCCGAATGCGATTCGTGAACATGCCAGGCAAAGTACTGTGCCGTTCCGTCATTTGATTAGTGCGATCGGACAAGTCTTCACCTGAATAGACCATTGAACGGCAATACTTGCTATGGATTCGTCAACCCCGGTCGATCCGAACTGCCTCGGTTCAACTCGCCCGGCCTCGACATCGAGCGGGCGGGTTCTTTTTTATATCGGGCGCCGGCATTTCTGAATAGACGACTGATCATTCCACACGCGAGATTTAAGTCCAATGCTTAAAGTAACGAAAGCCGTTTTCCCCGTTGCAGGGCTCGGCACCCGATTTCTGCCGGCGACCAAAGCAAGTCCGAAAGAAATGTTGCCGGTTGTCGATAAGCCGCTCATCCAGTACGCGGTAGAGGAAGCGATGGCAGCAGGCATCACGGAGATGATCTTTGTGACGGGGCGCAGCAAGCGGGCCATCGAGGACCATTTCGACAAGTCGTATGAGATAGAGGCGGAGCTGGAGGCGCGCGGCAAGGAAAAGTTGCTGTCGCTCGTTCGCAGCATCAAGCCTAGTCACGTCCACTGTTTTTATGTTCGACAAGCCGAAGCGCTCGGTCTCGGGCATGCGGTACTGTGCGCTGAAAAACTCGTCGGGGATAGCCCCTTTGCAGTGGTACTGGCCGACGATCTGCTGGATGGAAAGCCACCGGTGTTGCGGCAAATGATCGACGTATTCGACCATTACCATACGTCGGTTCTGGGTGTCGAAGAGATCGCGCTGGAGGAGTCGAAGTCGTATGGCGTTATCGACGGCAAGCAATGGGAAGACAATATTTTCAAGCTGTCGGGTATCGTCGAAAAGCCGGCACCTTCGGATGCGCCTTCCCGCTATGGTGTGGTCGGTCGCTATGTGCTCAAGCCACGAATCTTCGAGCATCTGCGCGCGCTGCGCCCAGGTAGCGGTGGCGAGTTGCAACTGACCGATGCGATCCAGTCGTTGCTCGTTGACGAGCAGGTGCTGGCCTACCGTTACGAAGGCACGCGTTTCGATTGTGGCAGTAAGCTCGGCTATCTCAAGGCGACGGTGGAGTTCGCACTGCGACACCCCGAGTTGTCGGCGGACTTCGCCGCGTATCTGGCTACGCGACAAGTCGAATTGCCCGCGTAACATTTGCCTACGGAGATCGCGCCGTTACTTCCGTTGGTGCGTGGCGGCGAGACCGGTGACGGCGGCGCATCGCCTTCCGCCACCCGCCCGACGCGTCCTTGCGGCGCTTGTCCAACGCTCTTCGAGTGGCTAACCCGCGCCAATCTCCGTCCGGCCGCGGCCAATCCCTGTAATGAAATGTTTGAACTGATCGAGGTGCCATCCCGCCCGCGAATAGCGTTGTTCGCGGCCGCCACTGAGTAGCTCCGTGACATGCCCGACGCACGCTTCATCCGATGGCTGGGGCTCCTGAGGTCCGCGCAATGCGTTGTCCCGCAGGAATTCGGCGCACTTGGCCTGATAGCAGAACAGCATCACCGGGACGTCGTACACGAAGCTGACGATCGCTCCGTGCAGTTTCGACGTCACGACACAGGTTGCGCCCGCGAGCAGATCGACCACCTCGGTAATTGAATTGCCGTACTGGAAGCGGCTCACGCTGACGTTGGCCGGCGAGAACAGGCGGGCAATGTCCCCCGTGACCGCAATGCTTTCGTCATCCAGCGAAACGAACAGCACATGGTCGACGAGGCGTTGGCTGTCCACCGTGGCGAGTATCGCAAGCACCGCATCGATGTATTGCCGCAGATGAATGGACACCACCAGCGTGCGTGGCTCATCCGGTTTTCGTTTTGGCGTATAGATGGCGGGCAGGGCGAAAGCGAGATCCTTGAGGTTGAGGGGCGCCGATCCCGTCGCGTCGGCGACGGCGAGGACCGACGCTTCGTCACGGACCGCGATGCTCGGCATCGCTCTCAGCAGGTTCGCGAACGCATGGCGCCGTTCCGTCGTGGAAAAGGGGCCGACCGACACGCCAAGCGCGGAGACGGGGCGATTGAATCGACGCCCCGTGTTGACGATCAACCTGGCAAATTGCAAGGAGGCATTGGCGCCGAACAGGGAGCCGCCACCAAAGACCGCCGCCCTCGCACGCAGAACGGCTGCCACATAAGTTACTGACCGCGCAGCGGCGCCCATCGGCCCCCGGCGTGTCCACAACGCCCGCGCAATCGGTAAATGAAACAGATGCGTCAACTCCTGCGCGGACGATGCGCCGACGATCAGTGGCTGAATCCCTGGCGTTCTCGCCGCTATCGACTGCAGCAGGTAGCCGAACAGATCATCGCCAAAGTTGTGCCGCCCATAGAATCCGAAGAAGGCAATGCGTGTTTCGCGGACGCCGGTCACGGGTCGATCATCGACTTCGGTTGCATTCATTTGAGTACCTCATATGAAACTGCGGGCGTCGCGGTGGCAAGGTGGAGAGCGGGAACCGGCGTGAGCAGTCGGCGGTAGAGTCCGACATACGAGCGGAACAGCTGCTTGTCGCCGAACCGCGCGCGGGCGTGTGCGCTCGCGGCGGCACCCATGCGCTCGCGCAGGTCCGCATCGTCGATCAACCGGCGGATGTAGTGCTCCAGCTCGGCGTCGTCATTCGCGAGGAAGCCGGTCACGCCGTGAACGATCACATCGCGGTTGCCGACGATGCGGCTGGCGACCGCCGGCAGACCCGCCGCCTGAGCTTCAATCAGCGCGATCGGCATGCCCTCCCATAACGAAGGTAGAACAAAGATGTCGCAACCCAGCAGTCGTCGCCGGAGTTCCTGTGCCGGAATCCAGCCGCTCAGCTGCATCGCGTCGCGATCGATCCATTGGTCGATTGCTTCGGCCTCGCCATCGCCGAACCACATAAAGCGGGCATTGGATGTCGCGAGTCGTTGCGCGATACGCGTGAATCGCCAGGGTGCCTTCTGGTACGTGACGCGCGCCGATGTGCAGACGACTACCTGTTCGGCCATCCGGCTGCGGCTACCGTGATCGAATTCATCGAGTTTCACTGCGTTCTCGACCAGGCTCGTGCGCTCAGCGCGCTGAAGCAGCATGCGCGCGTAACGCAATTCGCTCTTCGAGCAGGCGACGATATGTCCACCCGACGCGTGCAGCAATCGCTCAACCAGCAAATACAGCTTGGCCTTGATGGGCGAGATATCTTCCTTGAGGAAAGCGAAGCCGTGCGGCGAGTAAATCGTATGTGCCGTGATGCCGAGCAGATGCGTCGCAATGCGCCCCAACGCCGCCGCCTTCGATGAGTGAAGATGGACGATGTCCGGCCGCTCACGCGACAGAGCGATGACGAGCCGGACTACGCTCGCAATATCGTGAGCGCCGATGCTGGTACGCATGCCCACCACCTGACGACGCACCCGTGGATCGAACAGGCCATCGAGCTTCTCTGACGGCGGTGTGTCCGGCCGCACCGAATGCAGCACGACGACGTCGTCACCGGCGGCGACCTGACGATTGGCCAGCAGCAAGACGCAATGCAACACGCCGCCGCCCAGTGCTTCCGTTACGTGTACGATTTTTTGTCGCATGGCCGGTCACCCTAATTCCTGGATTGCTGGAGCGGTCTGATATGGCAGGAACGGGGATTGGCCCTGGCCTTCCTCATCGGACATGTTGTGGATTCGTCCCGCTAGCCCGACCAGTCCAATGAGGAACAGCCACGCCGCCAGATTGGATGGCATGCGCCCGCTGCCTGGAGAGAACTGGCGCCACAGCACGACAAGCATCAGGTTCACGAGAATCAGCTGAAAGCGGATGCCCGCGTAGGTCACCTGGGTCACGCCGTATAGCGCCACCGCCAGCAAAGCGCAGATCAGCCAGCCGATGGGAGGGATCGTGAACTGCCGCCGGTAGACGATCATCACCGACAGCATCAGGATCTGGATCAGCAGGAAGAGGAGCCCCGACGACGCATTGGGGGCGGCTATGCCGGTGTAGAGACTGGTTTTATCGGAGAAGTAATCCGGCATCACCAGCGATATGCCGATTACGCCAATCGCCACGCCGACGATCATCAGTGTGTGTCCGCGCCGGGTCGTCGCGATATAGAGCAGGAAAAGCAGTGCGGATGAAAAATGGAAGCAGGTGCCGATCATTGCGTAAATGACGTATCGAACCGGCTTCCGATGCGGCGCGATGCGGGTCGCGAGCAGGAAGATCGCCGATGCGAGACCGAAGCGCATCACGTTCATGGTCAGCTCGTAGAACATGGCCGGCACGAGCACCAGGCCGCCGAACCAGATGCCATAGCGGCTACGGGAAATGGACCACAGCAAGAGCAGCGCGGTCGTCATCGAAATACTATTGACGACGAAGCGCGGGTCGGGATAAACCGCCCAGAGAAGCTGCGCGTAGGCATTAAAGAGCGGCTCCGCGCCGTATCCATTGCCTTGGCCCAGGTCTGTAAAGGCTTGGTAGTACGCTGCGGTGTCGGTGCCGCTGTGGCCGCGCAAAACGGCGAGCGCGACGATCGGTAGCGAGCAGGTGAGGATCACCGCGGGATTGGTGCCGCCATACGCTATGCAAAGCGCTACGCCGAAGTAGAAGATCAGAAGAGGCAACAGATAGTAGCTCATTGCACATGCCTGGCCGGGTGATGCTGCTGATTAGCGGAGTGCGTCTGATTCACGTGAATCTCCGCGACAGCAGGCAGCGCCGGAAATACTTGGCCGCGCTCAACAGCGAAAAGCACAACCACTCGACAGGACTGATCACGCCACGTTGGCGGAAGCCAAGGTAGTTGTCCTGTTCGCCTTTCTGGATTTTCCAGAGTTGTGCGCTCAGGCCGGTTTCCGCGCCAAACTGGGCCTTGTAGACATACGAGAGCGGAGAAGGAAGCAGATAAGCCTGGCCGCCATCCACCAGCACTACTTCGAGCAACATGAAATAGTCTTCGGCATACCGCTTGGCTTCGTCGAAACGGGCGCCGACATCCGTGCGCATCAGGATGCTGGAGGGCGTGAAGCGGTTGGAGAAAAGGATCCGCCGACGCGACATCGGGCGCGGCGCGCAAACCTCCGGCCACGGCTGGCCGTCGGCCCGTTCGCCGGGGTCGAGTTGCGCGACGGGATGACCGGTGATGGTCGCCTCCGGATGGGCTTGCATCCATCCGTACTGGATCGCCATCTTCGCCGGATGCCAGCTGTCGTCCGAGTCAAGAAACGCGATGTAGGGCATCGTTGCCGCCGCCCACGCCGCATTGCGGGCAGCGCCCGGACCGGCATTGCGAGGCTGCAGAATGACGCGGATCCAGTTGGCGGGATACTGATTTGCCAGTTCGCCGAGAAGCTCACGCGTGCCGTCGGTGCTGCAGTCGTCGACCAGAATCAATTCCTGTGGACGGGTCGTTTGCTGGAAGACGGACTGAACGGCTCGCCCGACCGTGTCGCGACAGTTGAAGCACGGAATGATGACGCTCACCGGAATCGGCCGGCTTCGCAGAAGCGGCGTGTCTTGGGAGAATGGCTGATTGCCGGCGGCCGATTCTGGCTTGCGCCGCGTAGCGGCCAGGAAATGGCGCGCGCACAGCACGGACAGCACTGCCCACACGATCTCGCCCGAGACGGACGCGACCGCGGCGCCCATGATTCCTGCGACCGACACACCAATAACCGTCGCTACCACGCTGAATAGCAGCGCGATCGTCGCGCAGCAGTTACGCACGCGAATCAGATTGCGGGTCGTCATGACGGAGGACGCGCTCACCGTCAGGAACCGGAACGGCGTGCTCAGCGCCATCAGCATGACGACATTCACCGATTGTCCGTATTGCCGGCCGAACACCAGCGGAACCAGCACCGGCGCGAGCAATATGGCCATGCCGGCGAGGACGACACCGGTGCCGAACATCCATTTGTTGCCGCCCCGATACATCCGTTCGAGACGTTCGTCACCCGACGCGGCCCAGCGATGCAGACGCGGCATCAGAAGTTTCTGAAACAGCACGGTGGGCAACAGATATAGAGCGCTTAGAATAGTCACGGCGACGCTATAGATGCCGACATCCGGCGACGTGCCGAGATGAGAGACGATCACCAGTCCACTTTGCGCATACGCGTAGAAGAGCAGGCTGGACACGCCGAAGGGCATGACGTTCCGCCATAGTTCGGCGCTCGACGGTGTCGGTAAATCCACGCCCGATGCCGCCACCGGCTTCGGCCCGTGTCCGACCAGCTCCGCCGCGCCGAGTCGCAGTACGATGACCGAGCGCCACGCGCCGAGCGTCACGATTGCGCCAATGCAGCCAAAGCCGAGCGCTATCGATTCGCTGTTCGACCCGAGCCGCCAGCACAGCAGCACCAACATGAGACGCCCGGCGTGTTGCAGCGCCTGCCACATCGCCACGCGGCCGAATTTCTCTTCCAGCTGGAGCTTCGCCGAGGCCATTTCGATGACGCCTTGCGTGAGCACCACCGGAAGCATCGACAGGAGCAGTTGTCCCGTGTGGGTGTCTGCGGTGCCGAGCCATGCCCAGAGCGCCGCGGCAGCGAGGCAGACGAGCGCGCTGCGGGCGATGAAGCGCACCGACACTTCCATCCAGCGCGTAGCGGCCCAGCCCTCGGTGCCGTAGGCCTTCAACCAGAACGACGGCACGCCGAAGCCGACCGCCGGCGCAATGATCGTCACGACCGCGAGCGCGGCGGCGAATTGCCCGTACGCAGACGAGGAAAGCGATCGCGCGAGCATCGCCTGAACGGCGAACGCCAGTCCGGCCGATCCCAGCGCACTGACCGACAGTAGGGAAGCCGCCCAGGCGTCGCGGCGTCGTTGCGTCATGACACCACCTCATTGATCACCGGACGCGCCTCTTCACCTCGGGAGCGGGCATAGCGGTAGCTGCCATAGCTCGCGCCATAGCGGAAGCGTCCCGCGTGCCGGTCGATCCCGTTGAGCACCACGCCTTTCACCTCGACCCCTACCTGCCGCAAGCGTCGCGCGCATTCCTCCAGTTCCGCCGGCTTCGTGATGGACGCGCGCGCCACCAGGAAGACGTTGCCATTGCAATACGGCGCGAGAATCGCTGCATCGGGCACCGCGAGCAGCGGTGCGGTGTCGACGATCACTACGTCGTAGCGTTCGGAAAGCATCTTGAAGAGTCCGGCGACGCCCGCACCACTCAGATGGTCGGCCGCGTTGGGCGGCATCGAGCCACTCGGAAGAAAGTCGAGGCTGGACCGTTCGATCTTGCGGATCGCCGCTTCGAGCGTGGTCGTCCCGGCAATTACGTCGGACAGCCCGACCGCCGAAAAACAGCCATTCGCGCGACTCAGTCCACTGCGTCTAAGATCGCCGTCGATCAGCAGGATGCGTTTGCCCGCACGCGCCAGGACAGCGGCCAGGTTCGACGCGATGAACGACTTGCCGATGTTGGGCGCCGAGCCGGTGAACATCACCATGTTGTTGCCGGCGTCGGACAGCGAAAACTGCAATGCCGTACGAAGACTGCGTAAGCTTTCGATGGCGGGATCGGCCGGATCGACGAACGCTAGCGGGCGACGCGATTGCGGCTTGCGACGCCAGTATCCGGCCCACGGGAAGCCGCGCCGGCTTGCCATCGGCACGACTGAGAACACGCTGAGATCGGTCTGTTCCTCGATTTCGCGAGGATCGGCGATCCCACGGAACAGCAGGTCGCGAACGAACGCCGCCGCCGCCGCCGCGAACACCGCGAGCACGATCACAACGACGCACAAGATCGGACGCCACAGTCGGATCGGCTGGTCGGGCAACAAGGCGCTATCGAGTACGCGCACATTCCCGATGCGGCCAACTTCTAGGATCTGCAACTGCTCGATATTGTTCAGCAAGCCGACGTAGAGATCGTTGGCGATCTTGACGTCGCGCTGCGCCTTGACCACCTGGCGCTCAGTTTCCGGCAGACGGTCGATACGCTGGTTGTATCCGGCCGATTGCGCCTGAAGCACCTTGATCTGATGATCGAGCGCGACTACTGTCGGGTTCGTCGGCTCGAAGCGGGTCAGCGCGTCTGCGCGCTTTTGCAATAGCGTGCTGATCGCGGTCTCGTTATCGGCGGACTGTTGAAGAACCGCGCGCGCCTCGCCGTCGAGATCCACCGAACCCAGTTTGGCTCGAACCACCGAATACGCGCTTTCCGCCGTATCGAGTTTCTGACGCAAGTCGGGAAGCTGACCGCGCAGGAACGCGAGGGATCGCGCAGCCTGCTCCGACTTGCGGTCCTCGTTCTGAACGACATAGTGATGCGCGATGTCGTTCAGGACCGCCGTGATCAATCCCGGGTCGCTGCCGCGCAGCTTGACCTGCATGACATTGGAGTCCTTGCCCAGCTCGCTGATGGAAAGACTGCGCTGCAGCTGATTGATCGTCTCCAGACGCGATTGCCGGGTGAGCCTGAAGCGCGCGCCCGCCGCCGCATGAATCGCGTCAACCTCCAGTGTGATCGGCCCCTCTTCGCTGACGAAGGTTTCAGTCTTGCCGATGCGCCCGATCACATTTCCGTCCAGCCCCCTTCCCGAAAGCTGATACGTTTTTCCGTTCAGAACGATCAGGCGGTAATGTTCGCCTTCGAGCTCGGTGGGAACGTCGAAGCGCTCGACGGTGGCATGCTCGTCGCCCCACGTATAGCCGCCCATGCCGAGAAATCCAGGGCGGGATAATCCCTTGTTCGAGCGCGCGATAGCGCGGCCGACAAACGGAAAACGCGCGGGTTCAGCTTCGATAAACAGGCGCAGATTGTCCACTGCCGACGAGACGACCAGCCGGGACTGGAGCACCTGCATTTCGGTATCGGCGGACGACTTGACGTCGAGCATCGACGAAAGATCCTGACCGAGCAGTGACGACGCGGTGGTCGCGGCCGAGCCCTCGTCGACCTGCGTGATGATGTTGACCTGATATTGCGGATCCGAAAGCAGTACCGCGACGATACCGAGGACGGACACAGTACCGAAAATCCACAGCATCATGCGCCGGTAGAGCATGAAAGTGTCGAGCATCGCCGCCAGGTTGAATTCCTTTTCGGTGGTGCGGACTTCATGCGGCATGATCGGCTGGTTCACTGTTCACCTCCAGCAATAGAGATCTCGCGAGAGACCGCGCGCTCGTGGGATCGGTCTTGAAGATCATTCAGGTTTCCCAATCGCCTGACCCAGTAGTCGATACCGCGTGTCAGGACGTCGCGGCATTGACGGAATCTGGAGAGTGGCAAGCCGATGGGATCGTCGATATCGACATCGTCGAAACCGCGAATGGAGAAGATGCGGCCGCGCATCGGCGGATAGAGCGATTCGAGGCTGCGCGTTTGGGCCGAGGTCATTGTCAGGATCAGCTCCGCGTCGTCCGCGAGTTGTCGTGTCAGTTGCGTGGCACGATGTGTCCGGATGTCGATGCCGATCTCGGACATCGCCGCGATGGCCTCGGCTTCGGGCGGCTGTCCCACTACGGCGGCGAGACCGGCGGAGCGAACATGTAGACCTTCGGCGCGTTGTCGAAGCATGGCGGCGGCCATCGGGCTGCGGCAAAGGTTTCCGTGGCAAACCGTAATAACGTTGGAAATCATCTGGTTTTGCTTTCGTTGTGTTGAGACGTCGTCGATTCGCCCGGGCGCTTGCGCACCCGGCGTTATCACGATCGCCATACGGCCAGTTCGTTGATCTCTAGCTTCCCCGTCCAACCGGTGAAGGTCGCTTTGAGGATGGCCTGAGCGGCTCCGCTCGGAACGGTTGCCTGGGCGGCTGGGAGTTCGTTCGTCACGCTTTGGGCTTCACTGAGGCTCAGCGGGACTCCTGCTGCGGCGTAGAACTGAAACGAGAAGGTCATGCTGCCGATCGTGCCCGTCGTGACGGCACTACAGGCGGCCATGACGGTTTCGCCCGGGCGCACCGGGAAAGGTGTTCGGGTGCTGAGGGAGAAGGGCACGTCGCTCCGATCCGCCAACATCAACCGCAATGCCTGGGGCGATCTGGCTGCTACGCCGTTCCCCACAACCGCATTCATGGCGACAATCTCGCCGGCAGGTGCGGCAGGTGCGGCAGGTGCGGCAGGTGCGGCAGGTGCGGCGGATGATGCGCTCCAGTGCGTGAGTTTGCCGACAGGTGTGCCCGCGCTGTCGAGCGCGAAAACGCTGTCGGGATTGACCACATGGCCCCGCCACGGCAACGCCCGAACTTTCTGGAAGCTCATGTTGTGCAACGATTCGACGGGCACTTCGTCGCCGATCAACGTTGTCAATGTTCCCCGTTGCGGTGCCTCAAAACGCCATTCGACGCCTGATGCGGAGAACTTCGCCCCACCCGCAATCAGTTGACGCGGTGCATTGACGAGGTCTTTTCGTTTCCAGTGCCTCGGTAAAACGATCGAGTCGCGCAGCACGGTGCGAAGACGGTCACCGCAGGCTGTTGCGTTGACCAGTAGCCCGTCGATTCCTTCGATATGGCAATGGCTCAGGGCCACCGTGCCGTAACGCGCTTCACGGCCGAAATGCACGACGTCGCCGTTGAAATCGAACGAGCACGCGTCGAAGACGAAATCCATGCTGTCGGAGTCGATTTCGAGCGCGCGCTCGGACCCGGCGAACGTGCAATCGACAAAGCTCATCCGCTCGCCGCTGTTCACGCTTCTGCCTGCACCGCCGGGCGCAACGTAAATGCTGTTTTCGCGGTTCTGTTCGAATCGCGACGAAAACCATGCCGTCAGATACGTATTGATCGGATCGATCCTGAGCGCGCCACGCCAGCCCGTCACGACGACATTGTGACCACTGGCATCGCGTACGGCGCCGGAGAATCCGGCTTGGCGGTTGCCCATCACGATTGCCCATCCTTCGGCCTTTTCCCTGCCGGGGCCTAGGATCGAAATCGTGCCGCCGGTCCCGTCGAGGAACGGTGAACGGTCGCCCGGAAACCGCAACGAGGTCGCAGGAAGTGTCGTTTCGTTCCGGCAGGTTAAACCGTTCCAGCCCGCGGGCAATTGCGAAAAGTCGAGCAGCACGCCACCCGCCGAACACAACTTGATCCACGGGGCGGTGTCGATCGTCCTGGTGAGCACATAGCGGCCGGCAGGAATCAGCAAGGACGGTAAGCAGGACGTGTCGCGCGTACGCAGAGCGATATCGCGCACGTAGTCGATCGCTCGCTGGAACGTGCCGGTGTCGTCGCTCGTGCCCGTGCCCTTGGCGGCGAAGTCACTGAGCCACAGAAATCCGTTCTGCGACCGGTCGACGGTGGACTCACCCCATCCCCGCGAAACGGCGGTTGCGCCCAGCATGGCCACGCCGGCGGAGAGACCCATGACCGAACGGCGTTTCATGATGGCCTCGCTGTCATGTGCACGCACGAGGCAGAGCAGTTCTTCGTGATCATTTCGTCACCAACCCGGCGTAAAGACCCGCAGTGATGCCCGGCAGCAGAAGATTCAGCACGCGGCTGAAGCGGACCAGACCGTTTCCATCGACATAGACGATGTCCTTGGGTTGCAGCTCGAACCGGTTGGCGAGGACCATCGATACCGGCGACGCAGCATCGAGGTGGTACACGTGAGCGCCCTTACCGACTCCGCGAATAACGTAGAGTTGGGCGGCATCGGCAGTCGTCGAATTGATGCTGCCGGCCTGCGAGATCGCGTCGCTCAAAGTCAGTTGACCACTGCGCTGCGGCAACGCGGTGAGCGGCTTGCCTACTTCACCGAGGACGAACACGCCGTTTTCTTCCCTGGCGGCGACACGAACCAGGTCGCCGGGACGCAGCATGATCTTCGAAGGATTCAAGCCACGCTGCAGCATCTTCGTGAAGTTGATGTCGTACGATTGACCGTTGCGAGTCAACGTAATACGGCTCTGATCTGCCGCCGAGCTGAACCCGCCAGCGTGACTGATGGCGTCGTACAGGGTAGTCGGAACATCGTTGATAGCTTGCGCACCGGGGGTGCGAACTTCGCCGTCGACGTACACCTGTTTCGCACGGAACGACGCAATGCGTGCCGTCACCTGCGGGTTGTGAAACGACTTACCTAGTTGCTCTGTTAGCCTCTGCTGGACCTCGTCGATCGTCATGCCCTCGACGCGCAAACTCCCAACGTACGGAAATCGCAGATATCCTTTCTCGTCGATGACGAATCCCGGCGGCGGGTCATAGGTACGGGCGTTGGCGGGCGGCTGCGCACCCAGGGCCGCCGCGAGTTCCGGATGGTCCCAGACGGTGATCTGAAGTACGTCGCCCGGGCCGACCGTATAAGCCTGAGCATGCGCGAGCAGGGCACTGATACTGGCGTCGCTGCGGTGTTCGGTCTCGCTACTGATCTGGTCGATCGACGACAACGTGATTTCGGTCGTTGGCACGGGCAGCTTCTCGGTCTGCGCTTGCCCCGCGGCACCGGACACCGGCAACGTGGCGGATTGCTGCATCTTCATGCCGGGCGCAATCGAGCAGGCGGCCAAGGCGAGTTGCAGTGCCGCGACGCCCGCCAGTCGACTCATCGAAAAGACCTTGATACCGCTGCGTGGTAGCACGTAGCACCTGGATTTCAATTGCTTCACTTCAATTCCTTTGTAGGGCGCACAGACCTCCCTCTCGCGGTCCGCTGCTCCACTTAATGATTAGTAAGCCTGATTGCTGATGAATCCACTAATGACGGTACGCAAGACGATCTTGATATCCATCGAGAACGATCGGTGACGCAGGTAGTACAGGTCGTACTCGACGCGTCCCGCCATCTTTTCCAAACCGTCCGTTTCGCCTCGATAGCCGTTGATCTGCGCCCAGCCGGTGATGCCTGGTTTGATTCGATAGCGGTCGAGGTAGCCCCGGATCAGCGGTCCGTAAAGGTCGTCGTGTTCGAGCGCGTGGGGACGAGGACCGACAATCGACATTTCTCCCCGCAGAACATTGATGAACTGCGGAATCTCGTCGAGGCTGGTGCGGCGCAGGAAGCGCCCCACTTTCGTGATTCGACTGTCGTTGCGGGTCGCCTGATGGAGAACACCGCGCTCCTGCGTATGAACCCGCATCGAGCGGAATTTGTAGATTGAGAACGGCAGCCCATTCAGTCCCTTGCGGCGTTGCCTGAAAAACACCGGACCGGGCGACGAGAGCCTGATTGCGATCGCGATCGCGACGAAAAGCGGTGAGAGCGCGATCAGCGCGACCAGCGCGAAAGCCCTATCGAAGATCTCCTTGCCGGTCATTGCCTCGTCGGAAAGGGCCGAGGGAGAGAGACTGATTGACGGGATGTTGAGTGCGTCGATTGATCCAATGCCGGCATACAGTCCCAGCGGCATGACGTCGGGCATCAGCCGTATTTCCACCAGCGTGCTCTTGAGCGTCTCGATGCAATGTGCCGTCGCTGCATGTGCGGACAACGGTAACGCGAGCCATACTTCGCGAATGCCGCCGGATTCCACTAACTGTGCGAGATGAGAAAGCTTTCTCTTGATGTGTTCGCCCGCGACCGCATCGGCGGTGTGCAACTCGACGACATCCGCGACACGGAAATCCCGGTACTGACCGGAGTCGACTTTCGCCACGATCTGCCGCAAATATTCGCCGTTGCCCACCACGACGATATTGCGCGCGCGCAACCCGGCCGGCCGAACCGATGAGCGCGTCGCGTGTGCGGTGAAGCGCCACGCGGCGAGCAGTACGATCCCAATACATGTCCACCATGCAATCCAGGCGAGCAGCGCGGCATCGAGCCGGTGAATGAAAAGCAGAAGCAGGAGTCCTGCGAATTGCACGGCCAGCCATGCCGGCAACACTCGCGTGCAGAAGCGATGGATTGAACGCATCGGCGAGACGGCGTGAACACGAACAGCCGGCATCAATGCGGTTGACGCCATCAGAATCACGATGATGAACAACAACCGAAGAGGGCTGCTTTCTCCGTTGCGGGCGGGCCCAATGTGAGAGGCGATGGCGGCAGCGAACGCAATGCACGCGCAGTCGGCCAGGCGTGAGGCAACTTTTTTCATGAGGATCTCCACGATGCTGGGGGGACGCAAGGTCCAGCTATCTCTCGCCTGTTACGAAGCGGGACGGCGCACGCGTCTGGCGGCGACCGGTTCCGACGAACCGTTCTCGGCCGGACGATTGCGTTCGGCGGTCCGATACTGGGTGGGTGACGTCGACAGACGCTGACGAAACAGCTTGGCGAGCCGGTCGCCGCTACCCAGGCCCGTACGGCGAGCGATCTTGTCGGCAGGCAGGTCGGTATCGACCAGCATGTGGCAGGCTTTTTCGAGGCGGACGCGCAGGACGAATTCGGACGGCGTGACACCGATCTCCTGCTTGAAGCGGCGCAGGAAATTGCGCTCGCTCATCGCTACAGCCTGCGCGGCTTCCGCAATCGATACGCGGTTCTCGCTGTTGACCCGCAACTGATTCGCCGACGTGCGAATCAGGTCGCTGGCACGCGACTCACGGGAATCGAGTACCGCGTGAGTGAATCGTTTTGGTGTGGCGCGCAGCAAGGTGTCGGCCACTTCGCTGGCCGTTTCGTGGCCGCAATCGTGTGTGACGATGGACAATGCGCTGGTTAGTGCGCATGCGGCTTCGGCGTCGATACCGGTCGTGCCGTGCGCATGCAGTTCCCCCAGCGGCAAGGAACTGCCCCCCGTTTTTGGGAACCCGCCATCTTTGGGCTCGAGGCCGGCCATGGCGAGAGCGCTCTGGCCGCCGCCGATTCCATGAACCACCTGCGCGTGAGGATAGGTGTGGCGCAACCACGAGAGTAGCCGCTCTTCTCTTTCGATGGACGGGGCCGTCCCGGCGAGCGCGAACAGCGCGTCGACATCTTTCGCGTAATGCACGTCGACCGCGTCGGTCCAGATCAGCACGCCGGACGAAGAACGAATGGCGCCGCCTCTGGCGGACACGAGTCGTAGCTCGTAGTAGTGGTGCAGCGCATTGTTCGAATGGCGAATACGACTCGCGAGACTGAATGTCTCTGCGAGGCGTCCCATATGAATCAACGAAAATCCCTCGGAAAGAAGGAGGACGATCTGTCTACGGCAGTGAACCACTTCAAGGTTGCGACCCGTCATAACATAAATCTTCTTTTCGGATCTATCCGTCCCACATTCCATACCGCTGGCCCCCGGCACTATTAGCGAAATCAGGTTTTCCGCGGTGCATCATATTCGCGACGGGGCATGCGTCAGGCGAAGTCGTCCGATTCGACCACTCTGTTGGCGGAATTGCTCAAGACCATCGGGTAATAGGAAAAGAGCCAATATGCCGATTGGTGGTTAAACGTTTGCGACCTTCTATAAATATTACTTGATCATTACGAAAGCATTTTCTGTTCATGCCATTATGAATAGAATGCTATTTCGCACTCTTTGTTTTCCTGTTGTTTAAAATGCGATGACCCTTACTTCTTCTATATTGGTAAGGTTTATGGGGCAATGCGAGTAGTTGCTCGGTCGACCGAGCGCGGGCGCATTGCTCGTCCGTGCCGCTGGTAGCCGCGATGCCGACGAGTGAGGGCGTTAGCCGCCCGTTACGCTGCGCTGCGCACCCCGTGGTGCTGCCGGCAGTCGGCAAAAGCGAAAGCCTTCGCGGTTGCTATGGGTGATGGTGGGGAGTGGGGCGGGTCCGCTGTTGCTGAACCGGGACTACGCCGAGTTGGACTTGCCGTGTGGGTCGAGCCGATGTGCGCGCTCAGGCAGTGATGTTCGACGACTCAGCGTTGCTCCGTCGATACTCGGTGGGAGTTGTCGCAAGATACTTTCTGAAAAGCTTCGACAACTGCCCACCGTTGCCGATTCCGCAGCGCCGCGCGATCTTGTCGATGGGCAAACTCGACTCCGCGAGCATTCGGCAGCTCAGATTCAGCCGCGAGCGGAGCAGATAGTCGGAGGGCGTCATGCCAATTTCGTTTTTGAAGCGACGTAAGAAGTTGCGTTCGCTCATGGCGGCGAGGCGTGCCGCTTCGTCGATCGAAATGGAACGATCGAGATTTGCCTCCATCCAGCGCGCCGATACCATGATCATTTCGCTGACCTGTGGCGCTGTGCCCCGTGCGATAGAAGAACTGAAGGGGGTTTGGGGCCGTGGCACGATGGACTCGGCAACCCGGCTCCCCAGTTCGGGACCGAGGTCGTGTTCAACGATATGCAATGCCGTACGTATCGCGGCCGGCGGCTTGCTTGGCGATTGCGCGGGCAGCCGATCGGGAAGAGCGTTGTCGCTCTGGGGAAACTGCCAGTAGCGCGTTGAGAGCCCAGCGGCTTCCAGAAGCAGGTGACCCTCTGCGACCGGGTGAACAAGTTTGCAGAATTGATGCCGATGGCGGAGCCAGTTGCGCAGGCGCTCGTCGTGGCATGTCTGCTGCACGCCGGGTCCGCCTGCGATGAACATCAGGTGCGTGTCGTTCGTGCCCTGGTGTGAGTCGACGCTGTCGGTCCAAACGAATACCGAGGACGAACTCGCGATGCGCCCGCCCTCAGACGAAAGCAGCGATATGTCATAGCGTGTGCGGCCCGATCCCTGCGACGCGACGAGCGCATTCGCTTTGGAAAATATCTCGATCAGGGCCGCCACTTTAGGCAAAGCAAATCCATTGAACAGCGCTATGTCGACGCGAGTCATTGCGTTTGCCTGCATCGGAACGACGGCGTTGAACCGCGAACCCAGCGGCGGAGTGTGTGTCAGGTCCATTGCCTTTTTCCCCGAAAATCTTTTTTGCCTGTAAAGCCTCTTTCAAGGCTTGTCATTTCTCTTATTGTCGCATTTTAGGCAAACGATGATCGGGCCAATATTACTTGGCGGAATAGACCAAGGAATTGACACCTCTGGACAAAAGGAGGGTGCGGAAGCGCACTGACGAGATTAGCGTAAAAGGATGAAATCTAATCGGTGGAATGAAATTTCATAGAAATTGAGACGGAGGGTATAGGGTAGTCGTTTAAATGAGTTAGAAAGGTCTGCATAAAGCCCAGGCGTTGACAAGTAGGTGAACTATCCTGGGTAGCATGGATGTTCTGGAGAGAGTCGATGACGCAACTCGGTCTTGGTCTGGATCTGACGACAAAACGGACGCGCAAGCGGGAGTTTCTGGATGAGATGGGCCGTGTCGTGCCGTGGTCAAGGCAGATTGCGCTGATTGAGCCGCACTATCCCAAGGGTAAAACGGGCCGACCGCCGTTCCCGATCGCGACGATGCTGCAGATTCATTTTATGCAGCAGTGGTTTGGTCTGTCCGACCCTGCAATGGAAGAAGCGCTCTACGACGTGCCGCTGTATCGCGAGTTCGCAGGTCTTGACGGCGGCATGGCGCGTTTGCCGGATGAAAGCACGATTCTCCGGTTCCGCCATCTGCTCGAAACGCACGGTCTGGCGGCGCAAATGCTCGCACTGGTCAATGAGATCCTGACGGAGAAAGGCTTGATGCTAAAGGCCGGATCCGCAGTCGACGCCGCCCTGATTGCCGCACCCAGTTCCACAAAGAACGGTTCCGGCACCCGGGATCCAGAAACGCACTCGACACAGAAGGCGGCAACTGGTACTTCGGAATGAAATCGCATATCGGCGTGGATGCAGACTCCGGACCGGTTCACACAGTGATTGGAACGGCGGCCAAGGTGCACGACATCACCGTTGTCCCGGCGTTGCTGCATGGCGAAGAGACGCATGTCTACGCCGATGTCAGGTATTAGAGGATCGCAAAGCATTGTGAGGCTCAGGCTCACGCAGCGCGTTGGCATGTGCGATGAGACCGGGCAAGCGCAGAACGCTGGATCCGAGTGATCCTCTGGACGCGATATACGATGAGATCGAACGGCTGTAGGCTGGAATTCGAGCCAAGGTCGAGCACCCGTTTCGCGTCATCAAGCGGCAGTTCGGTTATGCGAAAACCCGTTATCCTGGTTTGATGAAGAACACCGCCCAGATCACCACATTGTTTGCTTTGAGCAACTTGTGGATGGCACGCAGAGCCTTGCGAAAATCTTGAAATCGGTTCGGTGCGGCCACACGTTTCGCCGAAATTGCCTTGGACAGGCGGTAATGCAAAGTGATCTTCACCCCCAAAATGTTATCAACGGTCAGGCTGCGATGGATGCGAAAGATCATCGCGTCAAAAACGACTTCTGCAGGCCTTCCTTAAGACAAAGCTTTGCATTCTGGCCTTCTTGCAAATTCAGTGGCCTCGAACCAGGTTTTTCCGGTCCTATCCTTAGGAGGCGGCGGTCGTATTATGTGATCCTCCACGCACCTCGCTAACTGCACCGATGGCAGTTGGAACAACGGGATTCCGCGAGAATGCGCCGAAGTGAAGAGTTCCCTCAGCGAGCGATTGCGTGCGAGCCTAAATAATCCGGGTGCGCCGCCGATAACCTCCTCATGCACAGACAAGATATCAAGACAATTGTTGATGCCGCTAGGGAAACCGCCGATACCATCGTCAGCGCGCTACAGTGGAGGACGGCCGAAGATGCATGCGCACTGCGTGAAACAATTTTCTGGGACATGATAGCCAAGAAATTACCTGACATTAGTATTGACGATCTGCTGTCGAACTCAGATTAGATCGATCGCGATGGATCGAGGGGATTCGCTTCTAGTGTGACGCACGGTAGCCTGTCACCTCGTCCGATGTAGGTGCATGACTACTGGTCGTTGAGTCCGATGACAGAGAAAATTTTTACAACCGCGCCCTGCCGCGGTTGATTCATGCCCTGTTGCTGCATGAAGACTTGCACAGCGCGCATCCTTTCTTCCCAGGAGAGTGTGCGATAAGCACAAACGTTGTAGGTGATGCCGCGCTGTAGATCTTTGACAAGGTTATCGACACTAGGTAACTGCATGACTTCCTCAAATATGGCAATTGATATTCCAGCCTGAACTATTCTTTTTCAGCCACGGCTCGGGGAGGTAGCGTCCGCGTAAGGCGCCGCCCGAATACCTCTATCATGAAGCGGGAAGCGTTGATTCGCGAGGATGCTGGATAAGCAGTGAGGCAGTCAGAAATACGTCTTCCAGTGCGGCTGCGTACTCGCTTGAGGCGTCGCGGTTCTGTTCATCCATTGGGTGAAATGCGGCACTGTGTCGGATAGCCCGTCGCACGTGCTCCAATTCGCGGACGGTGGGCGATGTCTTCGCGAGCAGCACTGCAATCAGAGTCTGATACGCGAGAAGTTGCATTCGCACTTGTTGAATATCATCCATGAGATCGTATTCCTTAAAGATGAAGCGCATTTGCCTCAATTTGTCGCCGTGCGGCTTCTGCAACTATCCACTTCAGATCTGCTCACCTCAACGGAAGGGGCGTTCCATGTCGACTATGCGCAGGGTTCCTAATAGACAGTATGGGATAGGCGAAGCGTGACAGTCAGCGAGCCTGTTACATCGTATTCGAATAGTCGCGATTTCACTTTCAGAACATTATCAAATCCCATTTCCTCGACCTTCATCGCTACGTTGTCACCAACGAGAGGGAGTTGATGTACTGGCCGGGTGCCAGTAGTGCGATAGGTACCGAAACCACCCTCATATTCGTACGTGTAATTTACCTTCTCTTCCATGAGTCCCTCATGCATAGGCATGGAGTATTCCTCTGACACAAGTTTCGCATAATTCAGGAAGGTGTCGACTGTCCCTGTCGAATTGCCGCGGCGGGGGATCGAACCGCTTCGTTGGAACTTGTGGAGAGAGGCTAAACGAGTGAGACGCCTGTCATGTAAGGCGTTGCCATCATTAAGCGGTCTGTGGGGCGTGGCTAATTCGCTCGCTTTCCCGCCCGGCGAAGTACTCGAGCCCACTTGGTGTGGCGGATTCGATCATGCTTTTGGCGGCTTTGCCCAAGACATACAGGCATGAACAGCCGATGGAAGTGGGGAGGCGCATAGACATAAAAAATGCCTGCCGCCCGGGGGAGCGGCAGGCTGAAAGTTCGAGGGGGCGGGTTTGCCTGAGAGAAGCGCCCCTCGACAGGCCGAAGCGAAGTGTAGTCACTCGGAGCGAGCTGCAATCGCAAGCGGCGGATTAGAGCATGTTATTGACTGATCAGGACATGAAAGGGTCCACGTGGTTTGCCGAAAAAAAGATTGGCCGAATAACGTCATATAAAAAGCACTGCTTATGTCGAAAAGCGCTGGCATTGCCGGGGCACAGGCGAGTTTCGTGCGCATTCCACGGTAATGTCCGGCAGATGCGTGCCGCCGTTGTACGGCACGTTCAGCATGTAGACGTCGCCGCGCTGCATGGTCGCGCTGTGCTTGTGGATCACGCTCGCCACGCTGTCGCTCATCGAGCCGAGATGCACCGGAATGTGCGGCGCATTCGCGATCAGGCCGCCGGCGCGGTCGAAGACCGCGCACGGGCTTTGTCACCCATTGAAAGGCCGTTGGAAAGCGGTACAGCACTACCCACAAGGCGCGGCCTTGCGTTGTTGCAAAGCGGTCGCTGGCCCCGTGCGAAGCGAAACGTCGCGGCGCACCCGGTATTTCGTTCATCTGGTTGCGGAACTGATCCGCACCAGTCACCCATCGGGTTCAAGGCGAGTGCCGGTGTTCTGGCCTTCGCCCCTGGCTCACGTGGAGCCTCAGAAAACCGTCGGTACCAGGCCAATGTCCAGGGGGTGAGACAACAATGTGGTTACCCGTGTGGGTACCAGGCTTGCTCGGGCTCATGGTCTGGGCGTCTCAGCCGTTACGCTGCATCGGGAATGGCCGGGAGGTGTGTCCCAATCAACTTGCTGGTTTGATGCCAACAATGCCGCCGGGCTCGTCACCCCCCGCCAAGGTCAGCCGAAACATCGGTTGAGGTCAAAGGGTTTGCCCTCCCTCATCATGTAATAAGCGGCACGCGCGAGCTTGTGTGCGAGTGCCTTCATGGCCACGACGCGCAGGCGCTTTGACTTTTTGCGGTCATAGAAACGCCTGGCCTGTGGACAGCAGCGCAACGCTCCAGCGGCGGCCTCGACGAATGCCCAGGCAAGGTAACGGTTGCCATTGCTTGCATTGCCTTCGCCCTTTTTCTTGCCGTTGGAGATGCGCTTGCTGTCCACGCAGCGGCAATAGGAGCTGAAATGGCCAACGCTGGCGAAGCGTGCGATGGTGCCGGTTTCGAGCATGATGGTGGCCGCAAGGATGTTGCCGATTCCGGGCGCACTCTTGAGGATGTCGAACTGTGGGCGCAGCTTGACTTCCTTGTGGAGAGTGGCCTCAAGCGCCTGAATCTCTGTGCACAGCGTATGGAGCACGGCAAGGTTAGCCATCAGCGCGCGCTCGACGTGCGGCGGCAACACGAGTGCTCGCACCGCTGCGTCGTCGAGACGTTGCACGTGTTCTCCATTGATGCGTAGATTGAGCTGCCTGGCGAGCAGGCTTTCGATACTCAGGATGTTCAGGGTACGTTGCTGGACAAGCTGCATGCGCTTGCGCGCCAGGTCGCGTAACGCGCGTTCGTGAGACGGATAAATGTAGCCTTCGGGCAGCAATCCAAGCCGAAAAATGTGGGCAAGGAATACGGCGTCGTGTTCGTCACCGGAGTACTTCAGGCCCTCGTACTGCTTGATCGCTGCAGTATTGGCCAGATGTACGGCAAAACCGTCGGCCATCAGTCCGTCGACAAGCCAGTACCAGTTGAACGTTGATTCCACGACCACTTCCTGCAGTTCATCCCGATAGGGCTCCAGCGCGGCCACTATGAGTTGTAGATCATTGGCAAGCCGCTTGCAGTACAGCACCCGGTCCCGGTCGTCAATCACGGCGACTACGGCGTTGTTCGAGTGCAGATCGATGCCGCTATACTTCATTTCAGCCTCCTGAAAGGGTCGGTTGAGGGCTGCATCTCAATATAGATAGTCCGTCCCGCTTTCGGTGATACTGGTCACAGCTGGCAGGTAGCTGTCGGCGAAGGCGGGACATGCACCCATGGACTACGAATAGCATCTCGCAACGTTTCGGACGTTTCTAGAGTCAGTTTCGGGTCCCCGGGTGCGCCTGCGTTCAAACGAATACTCAGGGTTTGCCGTCCGACTGGCTTCCTATATCGCCTTCGGTGGACGCAGGCATGCATGTCCCTTCGCGTAATCTAGCACTTGCAGAGGTCCACATGTCACCGCTACCCGAGCAGCCATTCACGGCCTACGTCGGTATCGACTGGGCGGACACGAAACATGATATCTGCCTGCAGGCAGCCGGGGATACCCGGCGCGAGTCCTGCTGCATCCCACATCAAGTCGCGGCCATCGACGGATGGGCAAACACGTTATACCGCCGCTTCGGCAGTCCGGTTGCGGTAGCCCTTGAACTGGCGAAGGGACCGATCGTCGCCGCGCTGCAGAAGTACGACTTCCTCATGCTGTTTCCCATCAACCCCGCCACCCTGGCGAAATATCGCGAAGCGTTCCAGCCCAGTGGCGCCAAGGATGATCCGGCCGATGCGGAACTGGCGCTCGACCTGCTGGTGCGCCATCCGGAGCGTTTCCGTCCTCTCAGGCCGCAGAGTGCCGCCATGCGCTCGCTGGTGAGCCCGGTTGAGCGGCGGCGGCAGCTCGTTGGCGACCAGAACCGGCTGACCAACCGGCTGTGCGACACGCTCAAGCAGTACTACCCGCAGGCGCTGGAATGGTTCGATGACCGGGGCACAGTGCTGTTCTGCGACTTTCTCGACCGCTGGCCGACGCTGCGCTCAGTCCGGCAGGCCCGCACGGCGACCCTGGAGACGTTCTTCCATGCACACCACTGCCGAAGCGCCAGCCGGATCAGCGCGCGCATCGAATCCATCCGGGGCGCGGCGGCGCTGACTGACGATCCTGCGATTATCGGTCCGTGCCGTCTGCACGTGCTGGCACTGGTGGCACAGCTGCGCGCCGTGCTGGCTGCGATCGCGCAGTTCGACCGGGAGATCGCGGCGGTAGTGCACACGCTGCCTGACTATACGTTGTTCGAGGACCTGGCCGGTGCCGGCGCCCAGCTGGCCCCGCGCCTGCTGGCCGCCTTCGGTGAGCAGCGCGAGCGGTTTAGGAGTGCAGATGAACTGCAGAAGTACAGCGGCATTGCCCCGGTGACCGAGCGCAGCGGGAAGAAGAGCTGGGTCCACTGGCGCCGGCAGTGCCCGAAATTCCTGCGCCAGACCTTCGTTGAATGGGCGGCCCAGACTATCAACCGGTCATTCTGGGCGGGCGCTTACTACCGGCAGCAGCGCGCGAAGGGCGACTCCCACCACGTGGCACTCCGAGCCCTGGCGTTCAAGTGGATCCGCATCCTGTATCGCTGCTGGCAGACGCGGACAACGTACAACGAGATTGTCTACCTGAACGCGCTGAGAAAGCGCGGCTCGCCACTTCTCGTCAACTTCAGCCAGTTGCCCGGATAAGCGTCTGGGTTGGGACAGGTCTGCTGCTTTGTCTCATTGGGGCAAGCCGCGTAGCGGCGCGTCAGGCCGAAGGTGAAGCTCGCGGGGAGCCGGTGGGCAACGACGGAACCGCCTTCAGGCGGCTGTCCACCGCCTCGTGCTGTGGGCAGCGTCGCTGTCCACGGGCGGACGCGGGATGATCAGGTACTTGTAACGCCCGGAGATCGAGAGATGCCATGAGCCTGTATGTCGGGAAACAAAAAACTTGACGGACCACCTCAGGGCATGACTCTAGACCCTGGCCGCCCCCTTTTCTTGGGCGGCCAGGAGGCCTTTCAATGATTATCAACTTGCCGGTAGCGAGACGAAATGGTGGCAGAGGTCACCATTGCTCAGGAAGCATTCGACGGATTCTGGGTGAGGTCGGTGAATTCGTGCCACGCAGCGAATCGGGCCGCGAGGTGTTTGCGATAGAGCGAAGCACGCAGCAGATGCCGCTTGAGCGCGAAATGCTGCCGTATCGGACCGAAACACGAGAGGAATGCCTGCGTGCGGTTGCAGTCGCGAAATCCGCGCATGCGACGCTCGCGTTCGCGGGTAGGTTGGTGGCTGTTCTCCGCTCGATTGTTCACGCGCGCCGCGGCTTTAACGAACACGTGTCTGACGTTCGCCAATTCGGGAATATCGGCCTTTGCGGCCGGGTAGCTGCGCAACTGGTCGGTCACGATCTTGCGCGGCACAGGGCATGAGCGAGTACGCGGTTGAAGAAACGTTTGGCTGCAGCCTTGTCACGCCGCTTCTGCAACAGGATCTCGAGTTCGGCACCATGCTCATCGACGGCCCGCCACAGCAGGTATGGCTCACCGCGCAGCGTCACGAACATCTGATCGAGATGCCAGGTGCTGCCCGGTTTGCGGCGCGCAACCTTGACGCGATGCGCGAAGCCCACGCCGAACTTGTCGCACCATCGGCGGATCGTCTCGTAGCTCACCACCACGCCGCGTTTGAACAGCAATTCCTCGATATCGCGCAGGCTCAGTTGGAAGCGGAAATACCAACGCACCGCGCAGCTGATGACTGCGGCGGGAAAGCGGTGACCGTGATAGAGCGAGTTCGTCTTTTTCATCGCGACATCTTAAGCGACCGCCACGGTAACGTGACAACGCCCTTCGTGGGCCTGGACAGTGTGAACTACGGCAAGCTCACTTTGGGCGATCAGTATGACTTCATGGTTGACTCGCTCTTTTTCGGTGGCGTCGATGCAGCCATGTATGGTGGTGGACTTTGCAACTTCCGTGCGGGCCCGTTCAGCAAACTTGCGATTCCCTACGCACCGGCTTACGCCGGCAGCTTCGACTGGGACCGTATGTCGGGAGAAACGGTCACGAACTCGCTGAAATACCAGTCGCCGTCGTTCGGTGGTTTCCGTTTCGGTCCGATGTACGGGTTCGGCAACGTTCCAGGACACATGGGCTCCGGCAACGCGGTGAGCGCGGACCTGAACTACGATCAAGGTCCGCTGTCGCTGGCCGCCGCCTATACTGAAGTGAAGTACCTACAGGAAGCTGCTCCCCAGGTCGGCATTCGCAACTGGAGTGTGGGTGCTCGCTACAACTTCGGCAAGGTGATCGCCACGGCGATGGTCACTAATGCACGTAACGCGGCAAACGGTGCCGCCGTTGCAGAAGGCGAAATCGGTGCCTCGTACCGGGTTGATCCAGCGCTGAGCCTGAGTGCCAACTACATGTACATGAAGGGCAACGGGATTGTTGACAACAACCACGCTCATCAGGTGACAGCGGTAGCCGGTCTATGCCGAAGCGGTCTATCAGCGTACCAACTCGGGCGCGCAGGCGTTGATCAGCGGGGTGCTTGACCCGAATGGCACGTCGAGTGGGCCTAGCCAGTTTCTCGCTCGTATTGGCATCGAAAATCGCTTCTAACCGGGGAACAGGGCGCAGAAGCACTTAAACGGTGCTGCATCTGACGCTAACACAGGCGGGTCACGACCTCAGGGTACGGACTCGCCTTTTTTCGTCTGTGTCCGACCATAAGAACAGGAAATTCTGCATGTTCAATAATCTGCGCATCTCAGCACGGCTTCGATTGGCCTTCGGGATTCTGTTGCTGATGCTTGTCGTCGAAGCTGGGTTCGCTTTGCGGCAATTGCGGACCCTCAATGAGCGCATTGAGTCCATTGTTGACAGTGGCAGCGTGATGGTCAATACGGCTCAGGACATGTCGCGTGAGGTCTAACTGGGTGTTGTGGCGGTGCAGACCATGATGATCAACAATGATCCACAGGTACTCGCCGCGCAGGTTCAGATAGGGGCCAAGGGAAAGGATATGTTCCTCAAGCACTTGCAGATGCTTCAGGAGGCGACACGCAATGACCCCAGTATGGTTCGTGCCATCATCGACGCCCAGAACCAGAAGGTAGGTCCCGACTTCGGTCACTTCGTTGAATTGGTGCAGCAAGGTCCTGCGAGCAGGGAGACCGCAAGCGCCCTGCCAGTTCAGGCGTCGTACTTCAACAATGTGTGAGACAAAAGGCGTTAGAAACAAACCCCTTAAACCCGGACATAATGAAATGGCCAGCCCGATCCCAGCGACTGCTCTACCATAGGAAGTGCGGTCGAACATGGAGGAGGGCATCATGAACGAGGTCACGCTGATCGGCATTGATCTGGGCAAGCATGTTTTTCATCTGCATGCGCAGGATATGAAGGGTCGCGAGGTTTTCCGCAAAAAGCTCTCGCGCATGCAACTGATTCCGTTCTTCAGCAACCTGAAGGCGGTTACCGTGGTCATGGAGGCATGTGCCGGAGCCCACTGGCTCGCACGCAAGCTCGATACGGTGGGTCATCAGGCAAGGTTGATTTCACCCCAGTACGTGCGGCGTTTCGTGAAGAGCAACAAGAACGACTACATCGACGCCGAAGCGATCTGCGAAGCTGCATCCCGGCCCGCCATGCGTTTCGTCGAGCCTCGAACGGAGGCGCAGCAGCTACTTGCAGCATTGCATCGGGTGCGTGAGGGTCTGGTGACCGAGCGTACTGCCACCATCAACCGGATTCACGCTGTACTGCTCGAATTCGGCATCGTCGTTCCGTTAGCGAGAGCCACGCTACGCCGCTTACCTGATGTACTTGCAGTCCAGGACTCGCCGCCGCGACTGATCCAGCTTATCCACCGGCTCCATGCTCATTATCGTTACCTGGACCAGCAGATTGCCGATGTCGAGCGGGATCTGACCTCGCAGTTGCACGAAGACGAGAACGCGGCCCGGTTACTGTCGATTCCCGGTATAGGGACCATCACGGCAAGCCTTCTCGCGTCGGAAGTGGGTAACGTCACACAGTTTGCCGGTGGCCGGAATTTTGCGGCCTCGATCGGGCTCGTGCCACGGCAGCACAGCACCGGCGGGCGAAGCGTCCTGTGTGGAATCAGCAAGCGTGGCGACAAGCACCTGCGCCATCTGCTCGTGCAAGGTGCGCGAGCCGTTATCCAGCGCGTAGAGAAGCGTACTGACCGGCTCGGGGAATGGATCCGCTCAATGTTGACACGACGGCACTCAAACGTGGTCGCCTGTGCCGTTGCCAACAAACTCGCTCGCATCGCCTGGCGGGTGCTCACCAGACACACCACGTACGATGCCGCGCGCCTGAAGCTCGCGGACTGATTTGTCGTTTCACCCAACAAGGTTTTGCGACCGCTGGCAATTTGATGATCCAACGGCACAGCGACCGGACGAAGAACCTGACAAGTTGTACAGCTCACAGCAGCTGCCGACATTATGAGGATCGACCGGTGCGATTTTCATCGCGGAACATTGATTCCGGATAGATTTGCGCAAGCCACAAAGACGTCAGAACCAGAGGTTGCAAAATTCGGGCTGGCCATAGATTCAACTTAGCCAGAAAGCGGACATTTCAGAATGGCCTCGACATGACATGATTGATGTCAGAGCTTCATTCCATATCCTATTGTCGTGTTCTGCGTAGGCTCAGTGTTGGGCATCCAGTTCAGTGCGTCGGCGACGAATACGACGCGTACGACCACGCATGACGATGCGGAGGCAGCGCGGACGACCCTCTGGAATTCAAGCGTTGGCCCCCTGGGCGCCCAAAACCGGCGCAAGCCTATCCTGCAATACCGTGTTTTCAGTGCGCATTTTGTCGCCCGGCGTAAACGTTTTGCGTTGAGGTTTCCGCCGCCGCGAAAACGTCTGTTCAGGCCCTGCACCATCATGTGCGAATGGGTGAGCAAGGGTGTGCGTAGAGGTCTCCCCTCCGGAGTAAACGGCATGCGTATCCCTGCGCGTTAAAGGATGCGTAAGCCGTGCGTGATGCTTTCCCGTTCAGTCGTCAATCCCGTGCGTAAGACATGGGTGCTGCGTGTGCATGTCTTTCGAATGGACACGCGCGTAACGTGTTCAGGGGTGGCACGGCTGCGTGCGTATCAGATCCGCTGACGGTGTCGCAAGCTATGCGCATGACGGGCGCATTGATGTTCGATTCGCTACGCTTGCGCGCGTCCTGAGCTTCTCCTGTCCGATGTGCATACGCTGCGTATTGGTGATTGAGATCCGTGCGTAACCGGGGACGATGCTGCTCGAACAGCATGCGTGTCAGGAGTAAGCCTGGATGCGTAACGGCGGATGTGTCGCACGCGTACGACAGGCGCAAAAAAAGTGCGTTGTTCTCACGGGCTCCCGTCGCTTCCCGTGTGTTCCCATGTGCGCCTGCCATGCAAAAAAAGGTGGTTGACGCGTGTGCGTGGCGTGCGCAGGATGGTGTGAAGGTGGTACATGACGGTGTGCGCAGGAGGGTGCCTCATGCCTGTCGCGAGGGTCTATACAAAGTCGCAATGGGAGGCGTTCGCCTGCGCACTGGATGTGCTACCTGAAAAGCCCGAGGCTGAACGTGGGGTCACGGTGCGCGATGCGATGAAAGACATGCGCGCACATGTACGCGCGGCGCAGGCGAAGGGCTACACACTGGAGCAGATCGCGGAGCAGGCGAAACCGCACGGCATCGACATCACGGCGGGAACGATCCGCTACGCGCTGCGAGCAGCCGGGAAGGGCAGCGGTGCCGGAAATGGAAATGGCACACGTCCGTCGTCGGGCGCGCGTACGGCACGGCAGGCGGGCGGCGCAGCGGTGCGTCAACCTGATGCACCGGCGCGCAAGGATCAGGTCCGCAAGGACGGGGGAAAGACGGTAACCAGGCAACCCATGCCGGTGCAGGGCACGCTCGGATTTGCGATCCGGCCCGATACCGACGATCTGTAGGGAGGTCGCGATGGACGCAACAGCCGACACGACAGTCAATCCCATCTATCTCGTTGGCGGCGGCAAGGGCGGCGTGGGCAAGAGCGTAGTGGCGCTGGCGCTCGTGGATCACCTGCAACGCCGGGGCGTGAATACCGTGCTGGTGGAAAACGATACGTCGAACCCGGATGTGATGCGCGCGGTGCACGACGAAATCGATTGCGCATCATTCGATCTGGACACGGCGGGTGGCTGGATCGACATGGTGAACTACTGCGACGGGCGTCGCGATGCGGTCGTGGTGGTCAGCACGGCGGCACGCAATCAGGATGGAGTCACACGATACGGCGCGACACTGGGCAGTACGCTCGATGAACTCGGACGGCGCCTCGTCGTGTTCTGGGTCATCAACCGGCAGCGTGACAGTCTTGAACTGCTGCGGCAGTTCAGCGACACATTCCCGGACGCGACCGTGCATGTCGTGCGCAACGGCCTGTACGGTACGGCTGAACGCTTCGTGCTGTATCACGATTCGAAACTGCGCAAAACTATCGAGGCGAGGGGCAGGTCGCTGGATTTTCCGGAACTGGCCGACCGTGTTGCAGATGACCTGCGCAGCCAGCGGTTGTCGGTCCGCAAGGCGGTTGAGACGCTGCCCATCGGGCAGCGCGCGGAACTGCTGCGCTGGCGATCGTGCTATGACGTGATGTTCGCGCAGGTGACCGGCGATGCGTGAGCGGCGTACGCGGCGGGAGCGGCACCCGCGCCCGGCTGATCCGCTCGCGCGGCTGTTTCTCGATGTGAGCGGCGAACCACTGGACGACGCAAGCCTGCTGCGCATGCGCCGCGTGTCGGCGGCGCTGAACCTGCGTGACAACGATGCATTGTGGTCGGTGCTGGCGGTGCTCGAATACTACGTGCGCCTCTACGAAGCGATGCCTGAGCGCATCCGGCAGGCGGGCGCGGGCGGCATTGATGCGGCGCGCGCCGAAGCGCACGCGGCGACGCAGGCGCTAATGGCGCAGCATCGCGACGCGCTTGCACGCTGCAAGGAAACGATCACTCTCGCGGAGAAGATCACCGCCGAGCACGAGGCGCGCTACCGGGCGGCGCTTGCGCAGTTGAACGATGAGGCGCTTGCTGCGCTCACCCAGCGGGCGGCGAACCGGATTGCGCGTGTTGCCGGGAACCGGCTCGTGGCGGCGACGGCGGTCGCGGCCCGTGAACAGCGGCGACGGCTCGACGCAGCGCTCGCGTCATTCGGGCGGGTCGCCGTGCGGCGGTTCGTGAGGGCGTGCTACGGGCTGGTGGCGGGCGGACTGATGGTGATGCTGCTGGCGGCTCTCGCGGGCGGCCTGGCAGCGTGGTGGGCAGGGGACCATTGGGTGCGGACAGACGGCTTGCGGTCCGCCCGGACAGGCTACACCGCGCCGGTGTCACCATCGGTCAAGCCGCAATGAGTCACGAAGTGCGTCAGTGAGGGCTTGCCGTGCAGGAAGCCCTACGGGCGGCACATCCTGCTGCGATTTTTCCGGCCGTCTGCCCGCACGGGTTATCCCTTGGTGGTGTCGCCTTCGATGAACGCGGCGGCGCGGCGGAGCATGCGAGCCGCCGCGGCGTGCTGGTCGAAGGCATCATCGGGGTGCTGTCGCCTTCATCGCGGGCGCGCAGCAATGCCATGTCGTAATGGCGGCCATGCCGGTACTGCGTGTCGGTCGCCCTGACGGAAGTGGGGCAAAGATCGGGCGAGCCCGCGGCGTTGGTCGCGAGCACGACCATGCGGATAGGGTTGAACATGACGGACTCCCCGGTTCAGGTTGGATGCGCAGGCGGCAGGGCGTGTTGGGGTGCCACTCCGGGTGCCGCTCCGCCTGCCTCGCCCCGTTACCGGGGCGAGGGTTGGGGTTACGCTGCGAGCGGGCCGGATTGCCCGGTACTCACGGTGCCTATGCTGTCAGCGGTCGGGAAAGGCCATGCTGGCTGCGGGCTGGCTGCGACGGGCGCGTCTGGTGCATCGGGCGGGGTGTCATTGACCTGTTCCGTGCCATGACCAGCACCCCGTTCCTTGTCGGCGTCTTCGCCCTCCGGCGTTTCTTCCGCATCGGCTCCGGTATCCGCACCGTCGGGTCCGTCCTCATCCTCATCGTCGTCGTCGTCCCGGCTCGCCCATGAGGGTGCGGCGGGGATTTCCCGGTCGGTGAAGATTTCCGGCACCCAGGCGACTTTCGCGAGGCGCAGTTCGGCGGCGGCTACAGCGTCGGCCTTCTTCATCCTGTCGAGGTCGGCTGCAGCCTTCGGCGAGACGGCGGCAGCGACGACCTCTGCAATGCGCGCCTTGCTGACATGGTCGAAATACGTGGCGCGGGTGGGCGTCCAGTACGCGGTCATGTCGAGATTGAGCGCACCTGCGAGCGCGTTGATCGCATGCGGCCTTTCTTCGCACGCGACCCCGTCAAGCAGGGTGCCGATGCAGAACGCGAGCAGATCGAGCAGCGTCGTGCCGGGGTCCTGCTGGACCAGCCAGGGCAGCAGGTCGGCCCGTTTCGCGGGCAGTTCCGCGATCCATCGCGCGCGTTGCATCTCGATGGCGCTCCATGCGGCGCTGGTGCCCAGGTCGTCTGCGGCGCGCAACAGTCCGTCGTGATTGTTCGTTCCGGTCAGGGCAAGGAAGTCACGCACGCACGTGTGCCCGAAATGCTCGGGCAGCGCCTTCGGAACCAGGTGATGCAGCAGTGCGGCGAGCGCCACGGCAGGCTGTGTGGCAAGTTCCGCACGCATGGCGGCGGTGCGGTGCGCGGTGAGCCGCTGGCAGAGCTTTGCGCTGTGAACCGGTTTGATCTTCGGGGCGGTTGCGGACACTGCATCTTGTGCTTCGGCTTCAGGCGTGCCGGTGACATGCGCACCTGCCGCTTCGAGCGCGTCGGCGTTCTCGCGGCGCACGAGGCCGCGCTCGATGACGAGTTCGCCCTGCGGTCCGACGATGACAAATGCGCCAGCTTCGGCCATCTGCTGTTCGTCCCATACGAGTGCGACGCTTTCGAGCGCGATCAAGGCGGCACTGACGCGCCCGATCTCGTCATTCAGCCGGTCGTCTTCCTCGTAGGCGTTTTCGCCATCCTCCGACAGCGTTTCCAGTTTTTCGGCGAGTTCGTCCTGCTGTGCGGTGAGCGCGTCCATCTGCCGTTGTTCGTCATCGGTGTACGGGCGCTGGACCGGACGCAGCCTGCCGTAACGGTTCTGTTCCAGAAAGTCGCGCTCGACACGCGTTTCAATCCAGCCCAATCCTTCGCCGCGCACTTCCTCGGCGGCGGCGTCGAGCTTCTGTGCGACGAGCTTCTGCAACAGTTCGGCGTCGGCGATGTAGCCTGCGTTTTCGTCGTCGCTGAACAGATCGCGGCGAACGTAGCCGCCCGCTGTTTCATAGGCGGCAACGCCGACGAAGCGCACGAGCCGGCTGCGGCTCGCGTCGATCTCGGCACGCGTGATGGCCTGCCGCAGATAGTTGGGCTGGCGCTGCCAGTCGTTCGCGTCGAACCAGATGTGTTCCTGCGTTTCGTGATCGTCCGCGAGTGCGAGGGCCGCAAGCTGGTCGAGCGTAATCGCATCCTCGCGCAGCAGCGCGAGCAGCTTTGGGGACACGTTGCCGAGCTTCATACGGCGCTTGACGGTGAGCGGCGACGCGGAGAACAGCGCGGCGATGTAATCGACGCTGCGCCCTTCCTCGGCCAGCATCCGGTACGCGCGCAGCACGTCGAACGGGTCGAGTCCTTCTCGTTCGCTGTTCTCGATCAGCTAAATGGCGAGGGCTTCGCCTTCGCTGACAAGGCGCACGGGTACCGGATAGTCGCCAGCGATGTGCTTCTGTTCGTACAGCAGGTCGAGCGCGGCCTCGCGGCGCTGGCCCGCGCAGACACCATAGCGGCGCTGTTTGCCCCGCCCGCCCTTCATTTCGTGAACGACGAGGTTCTGCAAAAGGCCCTTGGCGCGGATGTTGGCGGCGAGGCCCGGAATACCTGAAAGGAGTTGGGTGCGGGCGTTCAGCGGCGAGGGCCGCAGGCTGCAATACGGCACGGTGATGACGGGCTGCTCGTTGCCGAAACTGGTTTCGAGCGGCGATGCGGTTTCAGTGGTTTCTGCCACGGTGGTTTCAACTTGGGTTTGCATGACTGACTCCAGAAGGTCGGAAAGAAGGTGCCGGGTCGGGTACTGCCGGATACGTCAGGACTTGACCCGGAGAGGAGTCCTGATCGAATGGAAGGGACAGCGTAGGGAGGCCGCCCCTGCGGTGCTTACGCCTTCATCTGGCGCATTGCTTCAGCGAGCATCCACAGCGCGCGGTTGAGCTTCACGTTCTGGTCAATGCCGGTGATGGGACGGGTGGACATGGAGCGTCCGCTGCGCGAGCGTCCATGCAGCCCTCCCTTGGTGAGGTTTTCCTGGACCCTTTGAAATACCGTCCAGAGATCGTCGCGCCGATCCTCGAAGCGGCGCGGGGCGAGCAGTTGGCGGTCGGTGACAGGTGCGGGCGCTTCGACGTCGGTCGGTTCGTAACGCAGCGCGAGCGCCGAGCGCGCAAACGCGTGCTGCTCGTCGCGCTCGAGCGTGAGGGCCTTCATGCCGTCTTTCTGTTCGCGGATCAGGTCAAAGCCGTCGAGCACGTCAAACGCGCCGTTAATGACGTTCTGCACGATGTTGCCCCTGTGGGGGACGCGGACCTCACCGACGGTTTCACCCGCAACCATGCCGTTCTGGCAGACGAAGCGATAGACGCCACCGAGTAACTGGAACCCGCTGGAGCCGTCGTGCGAATTGAGGAGGATGATTTCGTTGACGTCCTCGCCGGTAATGTCGCTGGCGGGGCGCATGCGGATCAGATGCTTCGTGAATTCGCGCTTATCCTGATCGCGTACGCGGGTCTGGCAGACCATGAATGGCTGGAAGCCTTCGTTGCGCAGGCCGCGCAGCACATCGATGGTGGGAATGTAGGTGTAGCGTTCGGAGCGGCTTTCGTGCTTGCTGTCCGCGAAGATCGAAGGGGCAACACGGCGGATCTGGTCGTCCGACAGCGGCGAGTCGGAGCGGAGCATCGGGGAACCGTAACGGAAGGAGGAAGCGAGTTGCATGACACTCTCCACAGCAAAAATGGTTGAGGGGTGTTGCGCTGACCGGGCCCCAAGATTCCGCCCGCCTCGTAGGGGTTGGGCTCGTCCCGGTGGAACCCGGGGTTGGCAGTGCTGCCGCCAGTCCCCTGAGTTCGCGCCCGTGCGACTCAGGGAGCCGATGGCCGCCCGGTGTCAAGGAAAAAAGGCGAGGGAGGGGTGCGGGCAACACGGTCCCTCGCCCCTTGAGACCGGGCGGCCATCGGCTACGGTCGCGGGTGTCGGGCGGGAACTCAGGGGCAGGCCCCTGCGAAGCGCCGGGTTTGACCGGGATGAGCCGCCGCGCGGCGAGCGCGATCGTGGAGGCCGCCTGCGGCCTTCACCTGACTGGGGGGTAAAGGTGCGGGTGTTAGGTGTCGGAGGTTGAGGTTTTGCGCCAGGGATTGAAGCCCGGGAGGGCCGGGACGCCGCCGGCGGCCCGGTGCGAAGCACGAAAGCCCGCCCGCAGCGCAGCGTGGGGGCGCCCGGAGAGGGTTTCAGGACTGTCATGACACAGCCTGCTGCACCGAACCACTGGCACTGGCCGTTGAGGACAACGCCATGGCGGCTGTGGCGACGTCAGGCTGGACGTGCCACGTGCGGCGAGGCCTTCAAGGTATGTGCGACGGACAGCCTGTGCTCGCACCGGGTACATGGCGGCAGAGCCGGGATCGCCCACATCGTTGCTAGAATGCCGGACTGGAGAACAGACCGTTATGACCGATGCCTTTGCCAGCCGATGTTGAACTGCTCGCGGGTTTGAGCATGAACGACCGCGATGCTGCCTCGAAGCTACGTGACCGCGTACCCGGGCGTTCACGGACCAGCGCGTTCGCCGGGTCGCACATCAGCTTCCGGGACCACGAACTCGTGGTGGTCGCGATTGGACCCTTCGCGCATGCGCAGGGCGCCACCGTGACATTTCGCGCGCGATCGGTGGGCGCGCAGGCCGTGCGGGTGGGTGCAATCATCGAGACGCGCTGGGGCGTCTGCGAAGTGGTGGCCTGAACAGTGAAGTGAGCAGGCGGGAGATCCCTCGCTGACTGCTCATGTGAGGCTAACATGGCCGCCTTCCCCGTCTGGCCAGCATGGTTCCCCGGCAGTCTAGCGCGCCGCAGTGGCAGGCGTACTGCTCGCGAAGCAAACGGGTGTGCCGTCCTTCCGCGAAGAGCGCGTAGTCGATGCTCAGTTCTTCGCCGGCCTGTACCGGGCTCACGGTGCGAATGAAGATGCGGCCCTCGCAGTCCTCGGCTTCGCAGTTGGGGCGACATGCGTGGTTGATCCATCTGGCACTGTTACCGCCGATTGCCCCATCGATGACGGTACCGTTGCCGACGTCGAAGTAGAAAGTGTGATCCGGCTGTGCCGGATCACGCGGGTGGCGGCGCACGGCCTCGTCCCACGAGATCCGTTCGCCCAGGTACTCACAGATGAGTTCGCCGGCTACAAGCGCGCACGTCGCGAACACCCCTTTGCCGTGAATGGTCGACCGCCGCACAGTAATCCGGCGGCGATGACGCAGGATACTGGCAGGTTTCAACGGGAAGATATCAAGGGCGTTCATCAGCGGCATCGTCGATACGGTTGCGAGGGTCCAAGTAATGGATCAAGGGAATGAGCATAGATTGCACGACCGAAATTTCCATTGCAACCGGTGCCGCGCGTTATCTGGGTCAACGCCGGCGACGGTAGGGGAAACAGCTGTGTAGCATGACCCGCGCTGCGCCGCGGTTGCTTCTGGCCGGAAAGCGCTACAGGATTCGCAGGTTATGGATCCTGCCGATCTGGGGTGATCGTTTGAGGATCAGGTCTGTGATGAACTCGGGGAGCACGGCACGCGGGATGTTTGGGGGGACGTTGTCGACCAGTTGCGAGGCGATGCGCGCGATAAAGTCATTGGGGGCGCTTGCCAGACTGTGCTCATAACTGACCCGGTATTCCATGATGAGCCGCGCTCCGACGGATATTTTCTGTGCGACTGGTTTTATCAGCAACTGGCGTGACGATTGGCGATGGGGCCACCGGATCCCGGTGAATGCAGAGAGATGGGGACTTCTGAATGGTCGGCGAACGTCCCGGATCGGTCTGGCAAGGTGCTCGATATACCAGCCAGGTCGTTGTGCAAGGAGCGGCGCCGTGCGAGTTCTTCCTGTATGTCAGGCTATGTATGGCCCGACGTGTGCGTCGGGGACCCCGCGATTCAGGTGTCGTGATCGTCGTCCGGCGCAATCGGCGACAGCGCGTCGGTGACAAGAAAAATGTTCAACCGTTCATCGGCCTGTGCGATCCGATGCGAGGGGAGCGTCCAGAGCTGTTCGTCGTGCAGCGACAGAACGCATTCAAGGGCTCGCCCGTCAGTTTCAGGCAGCGGACCAGTCACCTGCGGCCTTGATGCGCGCGGCGACCGTGTGCAGCGCCGCCTCGGAAATCCGGAAAGGCTCGAGGGAGCGACGGCCAGTCAACGTTTCGTGAACGAAATAGGCGAGGTACACGGGCCTGAATAGCCGACCGATCAGTTCGATATTGCAGTTTCCCGCGCGCAACGCGGCGAGCGCCACATGGTGCTCGAGTGAACGGTGACGCGAGATCGTCGCCGGGAGCGGCAGTAACATGTCCCGCGTCATCGGTGGTCTGCCGCCAGATTGTCTCGACTTGCGGGGCTTTGGAGTCGGTGCCATAGAATGGTTTCCAGTCCGTTGCATTCTACGGCACGCGCAAGATCCGGGGGCCGTCCGCAAAAGGAGCATGGCAGGGCGTGCTGGTTAAGCCTTGCAACACGTTTCGCGTGGTTTATCCGCAGCGAATGACGCTGGCGGCCCGGGTCTGATCCCGGATTGCCGGGGGAGCCGATGCAATCCGCGCATCCTGCGCCGATTCGCGTTCCGAACTACTTTCCGTGTCGCCCCGCCTTATGTTGGCATTGACGTGGGAATAGGCTCAGGTCTTTGTAGCGGGTCGCGTCCCGGTAAATTCGGAGTAGCCATCCTTGTATGAACGGATACCGTCCTTGTCGAAGTCAAGCAGTTGATCCGCGGGTATATTGACCGTCACGCACCATAGGCGGACATACCTGTTCCGGCTCGCGAGCCGGGTCTTGCCGGCTTCCCAGGGCGACTGTAACCAGCTGGCGATTGAATCGTCACACTGCCGCGCAGCGATGATACGCTGCTTCGGATCTCCGTTTGTAAAGTCACGAACCGATTGCTCCCGGGTCAGGAGAACCGGTTTCTGGCTGAGGGTCGCGGGAGGATCCGGCAGGTCGGCGGAAACTGCAAGTCCTGCGGTGTTCAGCGCCTTGTCGATGTCGGGTCCTTGACGCCGGATCTGGAGTTCCAGTGTGGCTGTCGATCCCAGCCGGTTCAGACGTTGACGTTTGTCACGACGATGGCATCGTCCTTTTTGGCTTCGCATTCGATTCCGTACATGGCAAGGCGGGGGCACTGGAGGGAGGACAGCAGAATCGCGGAGGAGTGGAAATTGCCTAATCCCAGTGCAAACACGACACCCTTCGGAATGACCGTTGGACGTTGCGTGGGTACCAACACCGTAACTGCAAGGAATCCGACGGCGATCAGACACGTCTTGAAGAAATCACGCTTCATGCTTGCCATTGAGAAAAAAGCAAGATTGAAGACCGCGAGGTACAGGACTATCGTGCCCAGCGTTCGGATCGCGTGCGCCGGTCCATTCAGCTTCGCAAATTCAAGTGCGAGCATCAACGGAGAGAAACTGAGGGCGACGTAGATCAGTGTCAACCACAGGCGTATGTTGAACATTGAGGGGGGCAGTTTGGGGCGCAGCGGCCCTGAAATAGTATCGCGCCGTATACGGCGACGCTCAGCCACGATTGCAGCGTATGAAAGAATCCCCGTTGCCATGGCAGCAAGCGAAAGAGCGAGCACATAAACGTGGACACGCAGGAAGTGTCCGGATAGGGAGGGTCCAGCAATGTCAGGAATCGTACCTCCTAGAAGACTGAACGAAAGCAGCGGAGTCGCTGAATCAAGTCCGGCTTTATGAAGGAGAAACAACGTCGCAATGGCGCAGACCCCGAATACGACGAGCATTCGAAGTGCGATCCTGGGCTTGGTGCGCAAATGGGCGCCTGCGAATACCACGGCGAGCAGGGCAGACACCGCCACTGCGTAAATCGCCATCACGAGTTCCGGGTCACTCGGCCAGAAAAAATCCGCAAGAGATCGGAGTCCGATGCCGCTCCACGCCAGTACTGAAAGCGTGCTGAGTTCAACTACAAAGTCTCCTCTCAGCAGTTCAGCCCGCATTCGCGACGTCACTTTCGCTGCCTGTTCTGCTCTCGCCTCGCCAGACAACCAGAAATGCGAGGAAGTCGGGTTTTCCGGAAGCATTGCATCCAGTGCATATCTTGCAGAGGCGGCAGGCGCCACGCAGGTCAACGCAAGGGTACCGATAACGATAACCCCGGCGAGGAATGCTGCAGAGAAAAGCCCTGTTGTTTGCGCGAGGGTGAAATCTGGCATCTGGCCAAGCAGCATGTAATACCAGAAAAGCGTTCCGCCGCCCACTATCCCGCTGAGCAAGCCCAGTGAGGCGATCGGATTATTCCTGGCATACCGTTTTGCCCAGAACGCGGACCGCACCATCCAATTTCGTTCAGTTTGATTTGACATTTTGTTTCGATATATGATAAGCAGTGCATTTTTTATGAAGGGCGGTTTCAAGGGTGAAGCGCAACAGCGGGATTAATGTTTAGAGCCTTGAGGTTGGCTTGCTGATGCGAGGGTCGCGGCGAACACCTTGAAGGGTGAATGGAAGTTGTGAGTTGCACGAGGCCGGCTATTCAGACTGTCGGCGATGGCGTCGAGTTCGTCCTGACCGTAGACCGAAAGGTCTGTGCCTTTGGGCAGATACTGTCGCAGCAGCCCGTTGGTGTTTTCGCAAGTGCCGCGTTGCCAGGGACTGTGCGGGTCGCAAAAGTACACGTTCACGCCGGTTGCGGCAGCGAGCTCTTTATGGCGCGACATTTCTTTGCCCTGGTCACAAGTGAAGCTCTGGCGCAGTGGCGCGACAATCGATTGAGTTTGGCGGAGAAACCCGCCAACGCGGAAGCTGCGGTGGCGCCTTCCATCTTTGCGAGCAGCACCAGGCGGCTGGTCCGTTCAACCAGAACGCCTACCGCGGACTGGTTGCCAGCCCCCTTGATGAAGTCGCCTTCCCAGTGTCCAGGCAGCACCCGGTCTTCGATTTCCGGCGGCCGCACATGAATACTGACCATGTCCGCAATCTGTCCGCGCCGGTCGGTGCCCCGTGTACGCGGCATGCGTGTGCTGTGACCATGGCGCAGACAGGCAATGAGCTGGCGGCGCAGTTCGCCGCGCGGCTGAGCGTAGATGGCCGTGTGGATGGTTTCATGCGAAACCTGCTGGGTCGGGTCAGTCGGATACATACGCTTGAGTGTGCCTGATATCTGCTGGGGTGACCATTTCCATTCGAGCAGGGTGAGAACGATACGCCAGCAGGCACCTTGCAGGCAAAGCTTTGTGCGGCGGCGGCCGGCGCTTCGGCGTGCGGCGCTGAGCGCTTCAGCCGGCACCGATGCGTAGCCTGCAGGAGAGCTGTTTCGCGTCAGTTCACGGCTAACGGTGGCCGGCGAGCGCCCGAGTATCCGGGCCATGGCCCGAATACCCGAACCCTGCAGATGCAGGCTTGCAATGATGAGACGCTCTTCAGGTTGAAGTTGCTGGTACTGAGTTCTTTCGCGCATCGCAACACCTTATACGAAACGGTGTTGCACTTCAGATTTGAGGCCGCCCAGTTAAACATGCAGTTTATTTGTGAGAATGTAGAGATATTGATAGGTCACAGGACTGTTCCTGGCGCTGTCAGGTTGGTAGGGAGGCGGCGGCAGAATGAATGAAAAAAACAAAATCGCCTTATCAACGGCCACCGCTTCCCTGAGGTCATCATCAGTTGCGCGGTTCGCTGGTATTTCCGGTTCAGCCTGAGCTTGCGCGACATCGAGGAGTTGATGCTCGAGCGTGGTGTCGTGGTCACGTCCGAAACGATCCGTTGCCGGTGCGACAAGTTCGGCGCTCGATTCGCCCAGTGCGCGAAAGCGGCGCGGCGCGAGCCGGGCAGCACCTGGCATCTGGACGAGCTGTTCGTGACGCTGCGCGGCGAGCCGTATGTGTTGCGGAGGGGCACGAGGCGGTTGAGGCGTTTCTCGACCAGTTCAACCACCGCTACGTCGCGCTGCTGTACCGCGCCTGGAAGAAATACCGTTACCCGGAAAGTTTCCGTCCTAGCGGCACCGATGCGCAGTCGCGCAACCTGCTGTGTCTCGCCGGCTTCGGTGGGGGCGACAAGCCTGCCCGGTCGGGCTTGCCGGATTCGCGCGTGCTCGCGCTGCTCGGTCTGATGGTCCAGCGCACGCGCACGCCCGAGGGACTCGCCGGTGTGGTGGCGCTGGCGGTGCCCGGTGTCGAAGTGCGTGTCGACGAGTTCTGGCCGACGCTCAGGCGCGCAGGACAGCCGCAGCCGCTCACATCGTCAGGCAGGCTCGCCGGTCCCCCAGGGGGACTTCCTTCGGGGCGCGCTGCGGAAGACAGCCAGCGTCGCGGACCCGGCGGGGGCTATGTGCTCGGCAATCGCCTCGCGTATCGCAGCCGCGCCGTGCGGGTGACGCTGTGCCCTTCGGACGGTCAGCAGGCGCACGACCTGCTGCCCGGCGCATGGCTGCATCGCGAGCTGATGGCGTTCATCCGCCTGTATGTGGGCACGAAGGCCGACGTACACCTGCGCATGGAGGTGTCGTCGCGTCTCGCGCCCGCGCCGTCGGTCAGCATAGCTGCGGCCGGTCCGGCACCGCGGCTTGGATGGACCGTCGTGTTGCCGTCTGATGAGGCACGCACCATCACCATTGCGCTCGGCGTCTACGAAGTCTCTCCCACGCCCGGACCGAACCCGCATCTGGTTCCGCTCGTTACGTGAACCTGGAGAAACCATGTCTTTACGTTTAACCGTGGCCGTCCTCGCGTCAGGTCTGCTGCTTTCCGCATGCGGCGCCTGGCAGTCCGTATCTGCACGACTTCCAGCGCGTATCACTCGGTGTTTTACAGGCAGATCAAGGTGCTTGACGTCGACCTGACCGCGCGTGCCGAGCTGAATCCGGATGACGCGGGCCCGTTCGACGTCACTCGCGGTCCGCGTCTATCAGCTCAAGGATCGAAAACTCTTTGATGGCGTGTCGTATGACGATCTGCTGAAAAACGACAGGACCGTACTCGCGCAGGACCTTCAGGCCAGTATGGCAGCTGTCGTCAATCCGGGCGCGTCGGTCAGCCTGTCGCAGCGCATGCAGGCAGACACGAAGTACGTGGCGATCGTCGCGTTCTATCGCAATCCCGGCAATGGCGACGGCTGGAAATACGTGATCGTAAAGAAGAAGCTGTCTGCCGATGCCCCGCTGAAGCTCACGCTGATGGATCACGAACTGGTCGCATCCGGTGATCGCCAGAAGGACCAGCCGGAATGACACGACGTCCGGGAATGTCTGAACTGAACGTGTCTGCATGACGGGGCGGCCCGATGAAGAAGACGCTTCGCGAACTGCAGCAGGAACTCGATCAACTGGATATCGACATCCGGCTTGCCCGTGAGCGTGAGGTTGGGTCGGGCACCGAGCCTGATTTATCAGGCCGCCCGACGCGATCGATCGCCACCGCGGCATGGTCGCGCCGCGTGGCCGCGCGTAAGCGACAGCGTGTGCAACTCCGCCCGATTATTCATGCGCGCGGCGGCTCTGACGAATGCATGTTTGACGTTCGCCAGTTCGGGGATGTCGCCCTTGGCGGCCGGGTAGCTACGCAACTGGTCGGTGACTATCTTGCGTAGCATCGGGTTCGAACGAAGAACACGCTTGAAGAAGCGTTTAGCTGCACTCTTGTCGCGCCGCTGCTGAAGCAGGATGTCGAGTTCGGCGCCATGCTCGTCGACCGCGGCTGACTTTCAATCGCGGCTTCGAGATACAGCCGCAGGTTCATACGCTGGTGCACGCGGTTGCATTCGAATCGCTCTATCGCGGGAGCGGGCGGACGGCGAAGCGCTACCCTGAAATCTCGCAGGCCGATCGCAGGCCGGATCGACGCAGACTCGCTTTGCGACCCCAACGCTGCGCTGAAGGCACGTGACGAACAGGCCGCGCGCCAACGGCCTATGGTTCAGCAGGCGTACAATCCTCCAGGCGTACGGGGTGCCACTGTCGTTCTTGACTGACTCGTCAATGGCGGGCGGCGGAGATACGCGCCCCTGCGAAACCGCCGTCCACAGGCCCGGCGATTTCCGGTCCGGCAGTACAGCGGAGAAAGAGCCACATGGCTGCTTATATGACGCCCAACCAGCTCATTCAACTGATCGTCCCAACCATCACGCTTGTCTTTTCGCTCAGCTTTGCGTGTGCATGGGCTTATGACAAGCGGCTGCGCTATCTGCTGTTTCTCGCCGCTTCATTTGGTGCTTTTGCACTTGGCTCAGCAGCGCAGATCGCTCACTTGCCGGATGAATGGCGATTGAACGCGCTCATATCAGCGAGCTTTTACGTACTCAGCACCCAACTGCTGGCAGAGGGCATCTTGCGCAGAGCTGGGCTTCACTTCCCGGTCACGATGCACTCGTTGATCTTTACGCTCGTGATGAGCGGCATGTATTACTTCTCCTACGTCGCGTCGAGTCTGCTCGTGCGCATCTACATTCTGAATTTCACCGCCGGGCTGTTGTTGTTATTTAGCGCAGCCCGTTTCCGGAAGCGCTGCAATGGCCGCACCATCAATCACATTCTATTTTGGGTGCTTCTGATCTGCGGCGTCAGCTTTTTCGTCAGGACGCCGCTCACGGTCATTCAGCCATTGCCCCATAGCACCGCGCCTTTCGGGCAGACCATTTTCTGGGTCCTGCTGCAGTTGTCGCTCGCATTGATGGGCGCAGTGTTGGGACTAGTTCTGCTGGCCGCCGCGATGTCGGACGTGATCGACCGGCTCATCCTCGAGCGGGACCGTGACTCGCTGACGGAGACCCTGAACCGGCGCGCATTCGAACGGCTGGCGGGGCACCGAATCGCGGATAGGAAAAGCTACCCGCTTGCACTCATCGCTTTCGATATCGACAACTTCAAATCCATCAACGATCGTTACGGGCATGCGGCCGGTGATGCTGTTCTGCGCGAGTTCGGCGCAATCCTGCGGGCCGCGGTGCGCGAAAAAGACGTGGTGGGACGGATCGGCGGCGAGGAGTTCGTGCTTCTGCTGCCGGGCACCGACGGGGAGTTCGCGTACCGGATCGCCGAGCGCTTGCGCATCGTGCTCGAGTCTTCGCGCTTCGATGAAATCGATGCAACGCTGGGCGTCACGACGAGTGCCGGCATTGCCCGGTATCGGCCTGGCGAGACGGTCGCGGCGTTGCTGGCACGCGCCGATCATCTGCTCTACGCGGCGAAGCGTGCCGGACGGAACCGCGTGCTCACGGAGTCGTCGGGGCAGACATGGGACGCCTCGACGCTTGACGCCGCGTGATCGGTCGCAAGGGCAGTGCCGTTCTGGGAACTCACCGCTCCTTACATCAAGTGTTGTGCGAGCCGAGGTTCGACGCTATCGGGGCACGGGACAATGCAATTGCCCCTGGGGCACGCGCGGTTCACACTGATGACCGAGCACGCACAATCGGTTCGGCCAGTCGAACAAGTTCGGCAAGCGAATGCGCGTGGAGCTTGCGCATCAGATCAGCCCGGCAGGTCTTGATGGTTCGCTCGCTCAGGGCCAGTTCTGCTGCAATCTGCTTGTTGAGCCGCCCCGCGACGATGCCACGTAGCACCGTTTGCTCGCGCGCGTTCAGGCCGAAATCGTCGTCCACCCTGGTGGGCACTCCCACAACAGGCTCAACCGTTATCGTCGCGAGCGCAGCTTCGATTGCGGCGAACAGTGCCTGTGAATCGATTGGCTTGAGCAGGAAGTCGCTCGCGCCCGCCTTGATGGCCATCACCGTTCTGGGAATATCGTGGTGCGCGCTGATGAACACGATCGGCATAGATTTGCCCATCCTCTGCAGCGTGTGTTGCAAATCCAGACCGCCCGGGCCGGGGAGCTCCAGGTCCAGCACGAGGCACCCATGCGAGGCCTCAGGCTCCGCCACGAGAAAATCGCCGGCGCTCGGATAGCCCTTTGCTCTGAATCCCGCGTGATTCAGTAGCCGCATCAAAGCGGTGCGTGTTGCGTCGTCGTCGTCAACGACATGGATGACTGCTTCGGCGTGAGCTGTCACGGGTGTCCTCCCTGTGTTGTGAGTGAAGCTTCGAATGTAGCCTTTCCAGCGGCGTTATCAAGCTCGGGCCCAGCCCGCAATACCGCCCGCTCCGCAGCCGGGGGAAGCCAGACAGTGAACACGCTGCCGCCGCCCTCTCGGGCCGCCGCCGAGACACGTCCGCCGTGCGACTCGACGATGGTGCGAACAATGGACAGTCCGAGTCCCATGCCGTGCGGTTTAGTCGTGTACAGCGAATCGAACAGGCGGGCGCCCGCCTCCGGCGAAATGCCGTGTCCGCGATCGGCCACGGTTAGTTCGTAGCCGTGCTCCGACACCCGCGTTGAAATGGACAAGATGCGGTCCCCAGGGGGCGTGTTCTCCATTGCGTCCATGGCGTTAATGGCCAGGTTGAGCAATACCTGCTGCAGTTGCACGCGGTCGCCCAGTACCAGAGCGTTTTCGGCCGACAGATTCGGGTCGATGAAGATGTTTCGCCGGCGGGATTCGAGGCCAAGCAGTGCCAGCGCTTCGTCGAACGTCTCATTCAGATCGAGCGGACCCAACAGGAGCGTGTGCTTCTGCAGCAACGCGCGTAGCCGCTGCACCACCTGATTCGCGCGCAGCGCGTCGCGGCGGATATCGGCGAGGATCAAGTGGACTTCGCTGACCTCGGGCTGATTGGAGAGCATCATGCCTGCCGCGTCGGCGTTGCTCAGGATCGCGCCGAGCGGCTGTCCGACTTCATGAGCAATCGATGCACTCAGTTCGCCTGCCAGAGCGAATCGCCCCGCGCGAGCCAGTTCAGCCAGCCGTAGCGTTGCTTTGTCTTCGGCGATCTGGCGGTGTCGGCGCTGCCAGAGCAGGGCAGCGATGGTCAGTGCCTGAAGGAGCACGACAGCGACTGTGATCAGCACAATTGCGCGATACTCTCGCCAGAGCGAGGGAGGCACGTTGATCAGTTCGCAATTCGCGGGCAGATCGCCCGCGCGCAGCCCCAATCGTTCGATCGCGCCGGCGTCTGCAGCGCATTGAGACGCGCTTGCGGCCGTGGTCGCGCCTCGAGGTACCACCTTGCCGAGCAGAATGGAGGCGGCGAGCCCGCCTGTGAGCCGCCCGTTCTTCTCGAAGCTGATCACCGATCCCGCCGCCAGCCCGTGGCCGAGATAAGTTGGATACCAGCCGTAGATAGGCACGCTGGACGCTTTCGCCATTGGAGCGACGAGTTCGTAGGGGAAAAAGGTCCGACCGGTCCGGTCGCGATACATCGTCGTGTAGAGCACGGCGGTGTCGCGGTCTAGCGTGGCGAGGCGTTGCTGCAGTTCGGACACGGTCAGGCCGCTCCAGACGTCGACGGCCCACGGGCGAGATTTGCGCGCGCGCGCCGCGTCCACCGCACGCCGCGCGAAGCGCAGATCGAGTTTTGCTACGCCAGACACCACCACCAGATGTCGCGCATGCGGCTGAAGCGCCTCCGCCAGTTGCAACGTGCCGTCCAGGTCGAGACGCAGGGGCACGAAGGCGAATTCGGGCGGAATATCTTTTTCGCGCGCATCAGTCACGCTGGAAATCACAACCGGTACACCAGGCCAGATTTCGTTGTGATAGCGTTTTGTGAAGTCCAGTGCAAAGTCGGCCAGTCCGATTACGACGTCGACTCGCGTGTTCTCGTACTTTTTCCTCATGAGCGCGAGAAAGCTGGGCATTAACTCTGCGGAGTCGAATCGGAGGTCGTCGAGTGCATCTGTGTAGAACTCCACACCGTCTGGCGCGACCGCAGCAATCGAACTGCGGACTGCGCGAATCTGTTCCTGAGCGGCCGGCTGAGTAGGGTCCGCACCGGGCAGGATTACTACTCGCCACGGGTGTCCCGCGTAGGCGCACGTGGACAATCCAAGCATCGCTAAAAAAAACCACCGGATAACATGTACGCGCAACTGCGCACGGCGCACGCGGCTAGTCGCAACGATTCGGGAATTGTGTTCCTCGTTCATGGTATCCGCGAAGACTGGCGTTGCAGTCACTATGCCAGAGCAGTTGGCTCGGGAATAGCATTCTGTAAGAAAAATACCCGCCGTGAATGACGAACTTAAGGGAGGCTGTCCCTTTCAACTGAGCTGAATTCGCTATTTACTGATGCTGCCCAATGCGAATTCGATAAAAAATTCGCAAGCTGTAATTAAACTGACCAAAACACCGGCGGTTTTCTGCCGTTGGGCGAGGCTGGAGTCCGCGGCAGCGCTTTCCATGTGAAAAGCCTGATCATCCGAGCCTCGAACGCTATGCTAGTTTCGGTAGCGATTTTTGTGCGCTAATAAGATTCTGCGGGACGACCCGAATGATCCCGTTACGCAGATCGCTAAGGCCCATCTCTTCATTATGCTCTCGCGAAAAGCGTGGGCGAGGCGCGTACCGCAACGGTCCGCAATGCACTTGCGCAGGCAATGTAGCGGTCATTCGAGCGAAAGGGAAGGACGGAATCGGCTATTGCCCCGAAGGGAAATCAGGTTGCCCCAAGTCCCTATGGTTGTATGCCGGCATCTGGATAACACTCCGACAACAGACGATCTGTTAGCGCGTGCGTTTATCGCGCGGGCAACTTTGTATGCGTGCGCTTGAGACGTTGCGTCCCCATCATTTGGCATGAAATGCGCCGACTGCGGGAAAGCCCGACGGTGTGTTGCGGTTTCGCCCGAAAGGGAAGTCGGCTTGCTCCAGGTACCTATGGTGCCAGGCAAGCTGATGTGCAACAAACTGCGAGTGGCCAGCAGATCGCCTGTAGGGATGAAATGCCGAACCTGATTGTGATCATCGAAGACGATGCCGGTTTGCGACGGGCAGTCGAGCGTTTGCTGAGTGTAGCGGGATTTGTTGCGCGCTCGTTTGGAAGCGCGGAGGAGCCTGGCGCGGTTGAGAGTGCTTCAGCAGCGGATTGCCTCATCCTTGACATGCAGTTGCCGGGCTTATCGGGTTTTGCATTCTATGAAACGCTGGGTGCGCCTCGCCCGCCTGTGGTATTCACCACGGCTTTCGACAGTGCGGCTACGCGTGAGGCAGTGGAAAGGGCGGGGCCACACGCGGCGCTGATCAAACCGTTTCTGGGCATGGCACTGCTGGATGCCGTCCGCAACGCAACTCGCGGGCCGCCCTGAGATGGCAAGGGAAGGTGTTGTATCTGCTTGCCCAATTTTTAGCCCCGCGAAAAACGCCGTAAACCAGCTCTCGTCGGAGTACAGGGTGCGCGACGTCCATGCCGGGCTTCCCGATCCAGTGCGCGTGGATTGCTCCGGCCATCCTCCTCCATGCGATGCGTTTCGAAGAGAAGTTCACCAGTCGGGCGTTGAACGATTCCTAGGGGAACATGATGAAACCTGAAACATGCCTCACGCCGCTTGCCAGGCCCGTCAAATGCGCGCCTTTCGCTCTGGTGGCGGCGGCTCTGTTGAGTGTCGCAATAAACGGGCAGGCACAGACGGACGGGCAGCAGCCCACGAAGCCCAATATCGTGCTGATTGTGGCAGACGATGTGGGTTGGGGCGATCTTGGTGTCTATGGTGGCGGAGAGGGGCGCGGTATTCCTACGCCCAATCTCGACAGGATGGCCGACGAAGGCATGACATTTTTCGATTTCTACGGCCAGCCGAGTTGTACGCCGGGCCGCGCCGCTATGCAAACGGGCCGCAATCCTAATCGCAGCGGCATGACGACCGTCGCGTTCCAGGGACAGGGGGGCGGATTGCCACACGCGGAATGGACCCTCGCTTCCGTATTAAAGCTTGCACACTACAACACGTATTTCACGGGTAAATGGCACCTTGGCGAATCGGACTATGCGTTGCCTAATGCACAAGGCTACGACGACATGAAATACGCCGGGCTGTATCACCTGAACGCCTACACCTACTCCGATCCAAAGTGGTTCCCCGACATGGACCAGCAGACCCGCGACCTGTTCGTAAAGGTAACGAGGGGAATGCTTTCGGGCAAGGCCGGAGAAAAACCGCACGAGGACTTCAAGCTGAACGGCGAATATCAGAACGAGCCCGACAAGGGAATCGTCGGCATCCCGTTTGTGGACCGTTACATCGAGAAGGCAGGGTTAGACGATATCGACGATGCCGCGCAACGCGGACAGCCATTCTTCATCAACATCAACTTCATGAAGGTCCATCAGCCGAACATGCCCGATCCGGACTACATCGGCAAGTCGTTATCGAAGGCGAAATATGCGGACTCGCTCGTTGAACTGGACGCACGTGTTGGACACATCCTGGACAAGCTGCGCGAGAAGGGGCTCGACAAGAACACGCTCGTCTTCTTCACGACGGACAACGGCGCATGGCAGGACGTGTATCCGGACGCGGGATATACGCCATTCCGCGGCACCAAAGGAACCGACCGGGAAGGTGGTACGCGCGTGCCGGCTATCGCCTGGTGGCCCGGCAAGATCAAGCCGCACACGCGAAACTACGACATCCTGGGTGGACTTGACTTCATGGCGACATTCGCTGCGATGGCGGGCGTCGACTTGCCCAAGAACGATCGGGAAGGCAAGCCGATCATCTTTGACAGCTATGACATGTCGCCGGTGCTGTTTGGCACAGGAAAGAGCAAGCGCACCGCCTGGTTCTATTTCACCGAGAATGAGCTGACACCAGGGGCGGTGCGCGTCGGTCAGTTCAAGGCGGTGTTCAATCTTCGCGGAGACGGAGGCGCGGACACCGGTGGCCTCGCCGTAGACACAAACCTCGGCTGGAAGGGGCCCGAGAGTTATGTGGCGACGGTTCCGCAAGTGTTCGATCTCTATCAGGACCCTCAGGAGCGCTACGACATCTTTATGAACAACTACACGGAACACACCTGGACCCTTGTGGCGTTCAACGCCGCCGTCAAGGATATGATGCAGACTTATGTGAAGTATCCGCCGCGCAAGCTGCAGAGCGAAGGCTATTCGGGCCCGATTACGCTGACCCAATATCAACGACTCAGCTATATCCGCGACGAACTGCAAAAGAATGGCTTCAACATTCCGATGCCAAGCGGGAACTGATGGGCTGAACGCGCCGGACGATCGGAACGCATCGATTGTCCGGACGCGGCAATGCGCAGTCTGCGTACTTTTCAGCGGCCGGGGATATCAATGCGCTTCTTTGAAGATTACTTGTGGTCGCGACGGCTCACGGGAGTCCTCGTTTTCGCGTGCGCGGTTTTGGGCGGCTGTGCCAGTCACGAAGGACCGTCGGCGGCGACCCCAGCGGCCACGCAGCAGACGCTTTCCAATGAGCCATCGGCAGCGGCGTTGCCCTCGTGGCAGGACGGCGCGGCGCGTGCCGCCATCCTCAAGTTCATCGCTGACGTAACGCGCGAAGGTTCCACGACCTACGTCCCGGCCGAGGCACGCATCGCGGTGTTCGATAACGACGGTACGCTCTGGAGCGAGCAGCCCATGCCGTTCCAACTGTCGTTCATGATCGAGCAATTGAAGGCTGCAGCGCCCCGGCACCCGGACTGGCAGAAAAATCCTGCTTTCAAAGCGCTCCTTGCGCACGACACCGCAGCGCTCGCTCAGAACCGCAAGGCGCTCCTTCAGATGATCGCGGTCGCCAACAGTGGCATGACGACCGACGAATATGACCAGTCAATTCGCACCTGGCTTGCAAGTGTGAAGCACCCGACCCTTGGTCGACCCTATACCGAACTCGTCTATCGGCCACAACTCGAGTTGCTCGACCTGCTGCGGGCGAATGGGTTCAAGGTCTGGATCGTCTCTGGCGGTACGGCTGAATTCATGCGCGTGTGGGTGAGCGAGGCCTACGGTATTCCGCCCGACAGGGTGGTGGGCACAGAAGAGAAGCTGAAGTACCAGTTGCGTGCTGGCAAGCCCGTGCTCGTGCGCCAGCCCGGATTCGATTTCATCGACGATGGTCGCGGAAAACCAGTCGGCATATTTCGCGCGATTGGCGGCCGCCCGATCCTCGCTTTCGGCAATTCCGATGGCGATCGGGAAATGCTCGAGTACACGGCGGGTGGCCCCGGCGAAACGCTTGCACTGCTGCTGCATCACGACGATGCTGAGCGTGAATTCGCCTACGACCGGCAATCGTCGTTGGCTCGGCTC
>NZ_CADIKI010000033.1 GCF_902859935.1 Paraburkholderia fynbosensis | reverse complement strand
CTCAACGTACTGACGAAGTGTCCGGCCATCTTCCGACGGCCAGACCTTCCTTTCATTACTGTGTGAGACTTGATACTTCCGCTTTTACGGCAGATTCCGCAGAACCCACCGCCGCGTCACGCATCAAGCGCCCACACTTATCGGCTGTTAATTTTTAAAGATCGATCCGCTCAGAAGCTCTGCTTTCTGCGCGTCCGTCATCTAACGGGAGGCGAATTATGCAGACCGAAAACCTATCGGTCAACCCACTTTGTGAAATATTTTTGAAGCTCTCGACGCTGCGCTAAAAGACGTGCAATGCCGCGTCTGTTGAGTGCTCTCGTCGCGAAGACATCGGCGCCGAATTGGTCAACGCGTTCGCAAACTCGACTATCGCGTGGTCGCAGCAGCACGTTCGGTCAAGCCTTCGGACGACCCCGGCATCCTGACCGTGGCAGGCGATATCGCCGATCCGGCTACTGCTCCGCGGGTGATTCCGAAGCCGTCGCCCGTTTTGGCCGCGTCGACACGCTGCTCAGCAACGTCGGCATCTTCATCGCCAAGCCGTTCAACAGCTATACCGCGGAAGACTACGCGAACTTCATCGCCATCAACGTGTCGGGCTTCTTCCATCACGCAACTCGCCATCGCCGAGATGGAAAAGAATGGCAGCGGCCACGAAGCCGCTCGCGCTCGAATACGCGAAGAAAGGCATTCGCGCCAACGCCGTTTCACCGGGCGTCATCAAGTCGCCGATGCACGCGGAAGAAACTCATGCAGCGCTCGGCGCATTGCATCCGGTCGGCCACATGGGCGAGATGCGCGATGTCGTAGGCGCCGCCCTGTATCCTGATGCTGCACCGTTCGTGACCGGCGAAATACTGCACGTCGATGGCGGTCAGAGCGCCGGCCACTGATCACACCCGGGCGCCGCCGCCCCGTGCCGTTCACGTCAACCGAGATTTACAGAGGATCACATGCCCATCGTCACAATTCAGGTGATCCGTGAGGCCTCCAGGCCCGGCAACACTGCGGTCACAGCGGGCAAAAAGCCGCGCTCATCGGCGGGGTCAATCAGTTGCTCCGCGACGTACTCAACAAGCCGCTCGAATCGATCTTCGTCGTCATTCAGGAGGTGGAGACCGAGAACCGGGGCTGGGTGGCTTGCCGGTCGAGGCTTATCGCAAGCAGCGTAGTTCGAAGCCGGATTGAACGTTGGCGTGCGTCATTTGCTTCAGTGACAGCAGCCCGCATTGGAGTCATGGAACACGTCAAGGATCACTGATTATCCTCGACGTGTGTCCTCGTCCCGGCCGCAACGTATATCCACAATCGATCACTCCCGCTCGAACTGCTAGCCCGCGAACCGCTGCAGTTGCCCGATGCTTTCCTTCAATTCACGCTCTAGCTGCGCAACCAGCTCACCGGCAGGCAACGATCTGGCCAGCGCGGCCGCCTGCCCCGCCCACTGCGCCCCGTAACCGTACTCGCCCGTTGCTTTCGCCGCAGCATGCAGCGCTTTGCCGGCATCGTACGCGATCGGATACGCGGGCGGCTTCGGAGCGCGCGCGTCGCTGCCGAGTGTCGTGAACCGGTTCACCATGCTTCTCGCCACGCGACCGGAGATCGCGGTGGTAAAGGTTGTCCGGCGCGCTGCGCCCGCGAGAATCGCGCAATGATAACCCTCGTCGATCGACGTCTCCGGGCAAGCAACAAACGCGGTGCCTAACTGCGCGGCTTGGGCGCCGAGCGCAAGCGCCGCTGCGATCCCGGCACCATCCATGATGCCGCCGGCAGCGATCACCGGCAACTGGCATTCCCTGACCAGCAGACTCGTCAACGCAAACACGCCCAACCCGTCCTCGCTTGCGTCCGGTTCGAAGGTGCCTCGATGACCCCCCGCCTCTATACCTTGTGCAACGATCGCATCGACTCCTGCTTCGGCAACCTGCGCCGCCTCATCCAGGTTCGTCGCACTCGCGAGCAGTTTGATGCCGGCCCTTCTCAGTTCGGCGATCACATCGGCAGAAGGCAAACCGAAATGGAAACTGACGATGGCCGGCTTCTCTTCGAGGAAGACATCCAGCATCGCTGGGTCGGCCACGAAACTCTTATAGATCTCCGACAGCGACGTAGGCGGCGCTGCGCCGTATTTTTCGAAATATGGCGCGAGCCAGTTCAACCATTGCCGATCGAGCGCCTCGTCCGCTTGCGCCGGTCGATGACAGAAGACGTTGATATTGAACGGCTTGTCCGTTAGCGCGCGCGTCTCCTTGATGACCTTGCGGGCTCCTGCGGCGTTCATCGCTCCAACGCCCAGCGAGCCGAGACCACCTGCATTGGAAACGGCTGCGGCCAGCGCAGGTGTGCTGACACCGGCCATGGGAGCCTGAATGATCGGTTTTTGGATGCCCAGCAATGGCAGCAACATCCGCTTGTCAGTCCGCTCGTTCATGTCTGTCCTCCATCGAGGCTTTCCACAATACAGTCCTGATAGCGTATAGCACCCGCGCTTCGCACCTGCCCTTGCGCACGATCAGAAAGACGCGACAAAGCAGCTCACCGCTCTATCCGCATGCGCGGCATCTGTCGTCGCGCGTGCGTAGATTTGTCGACTCTCTGATAGAGAAACTGCGCTCGTAGGGTAAATGCAGGCCGCGATACTTCAAAATCCCAATATTTGCACTTCTTGCACTAGCTTGAGCCTCGGGGGACCGTCCGACACCCCATTGTTTTAATTTGTGAAACAGTGATTTCGTAAATTAGGTATTTACCCTAACACACGCCGCTTCTAGACTGTCCTCATCGCTGCAGACAAATGCGTTTGCAGTCCAAACAAGACAAATCTGGAGGTCGTTATCATGAAGTCGCTCGTTCAAGCCGTCGTTATCGCCGCTACCCTTGCTGCTCCGGTTGCCGTTTTCGCTCAATCAAACCAGCCGCTGACCCGTGCGCAAGTTCGCGCGGAACTGGTTCAGATCGAAAAGGCTGGCTACAACCCCGCTCGCTCGAACCCGAACGAATATCCGGCCAACATCCAGGCTGCTGAAGCACGCGTTGCCGCTCAGAACAGCGCAGTTGGCGGCGTCGCCAGCGGTTCGTCGGAACAAGGCCAGGCAGTCACCCAGTAAGTCTTCCGGCAGAAAGCAAAGCTGCTGTCGCTTTGCCGTGACGTGTATTCACGCTACGGCTCGCGCGGCTAACGAAACTGGCCCGCTCTCGCGGGCCAGTTTCGTTTCAGAACCTCCGCCTCCGGATTGCCGGCGGCGTCTCCTCGCCTTCGGTGGCTATGCACATTGCCCTGTGCGCTCCCGTTCTCGACGACGGCAAGTCAGACCACCACGCGCATTCATCCGCAAACGGCGCCGCCGATGAACGTCAAACGGCACCCGGACTCACATACGCGGTCTTGACCGTCGTATAGAACTCGCGGGCGTAACTGCCCTGCTCACGCGGACCGTAGCTCGACCCCTTGCGCCCGCCGAACGGCACGTGATAGTCCACACCCGCAGTCGCCGTGTTCACCATCACCATGCCCGCCTGCATATGACGACGGAAGTGGCTCGCGTACTTCAGCGAGGTCGTGCAGATGCCCGCGGAAAGGCCGAATTCCGTGTCGTTGGCGACCTTGAGCGCCTCGTCGTAGTCCTTGACCTTGATGACCGAGGCCACCGGGCCGAACACTTCTTCCCGGTTGATGCGCATGGCCGGCGTCGTGTCGGTGACGAGCGCTGGTGCGAGGAAGTAACCGCGCGTGTCGCACTCGACCCGCTCACCGCCGAAGACGGTGCCGCCTTCTTCGCGTGCGACGGCGATATAGCGCTCGTCCTGCTGCAACTGCTTGTCGTCGACGACGGGACCGATGTGCGTGCCGTCGGCCAACGCGTCGCCCACCTTTAGGGCCTGCATGCGCGCTTTCATGCCGTCGATGAACCGGTCGTAAATACCTTCGGTCACGATGAAGCGGCTCGACGCAGTGCAGCGTTGGCCCGTCGAGTAGAACGCACCGTTGATGCACGCTTCGATCGCAACGTTGAGGTCTGCATCATCGAGCACCACCATCGGGTTCTTCCCACCCATTTCAAGCTGGAATTTCTTGCCCGACGCAAAGCATTTCGCACCGATGGCACGGCCCGTCGCGACAGAACCGGTGAAGCTCAAGGCATCGACATCCGGTGAAGAAACCAGCGCTTCGCCCACCACCGAGCCGCGTCCCATGACGAGGTTGATGACACCCGCCGGCGCACCCGCCTCGGCGATGATCTTCACGAGCTCCCAGGTGCTGCCCGGAACGAGGTCCGCCGGCTTGACGACGACGGTGTTGCCATACGCCAGCGCCGGCGCGATCTTCCAGGCCGGAATCGCGATGGGGAAATTCCACGGCGTAATGAGGCCGATCACGCCAAGCGGCTCACGGGTCACTTCCACCGTCATACCGGGGCGCACCGACGGCACGATTTCGCCGCCAACGCGCAGCGCCTCGCCCGCGAAGAACTTGAAGATCTGCCCCGCGCGGCCCACTTCGCCTATCGCTTCGGGCAGCGTCTTGCCCTCTTCGCGCGCGAGCAACCGGCCCAGCTCGGCCTTGCGCGCGAGGATCGTGCTGCCCGCCTGATCGAGCAGATCGAAACGCTGCTGCGGCGTGGACAGCGACCATTGCGCGAACGCCTTGCGCGCGGCGCTGATCGCGCGTTGCGTCTGCCCGGCGTCGGCCTGCGCGAACTCACCGATTACGTCGTCGAGATTGGACGGATTGACGTTGCGCGACACGCTCGCGCCGTCCACCCACTGTCCGTCGATGTAGTTTGCAAACTGGCTCATGTTCTCTTGCTCCCGTCGATACGGAATAAAGCCTGGGCACGAAAGACCTGATCGTCAGGTCCGGGCGCAGGCGACTGGTAATGCACCGGGGCCGCGCGTGACGCGCCAGCCCCTCATACGTTCTACGTTACGGCTCAAGCCGCGCCGAGCAGCCCGCGCGCCGCCAGACTCCGATAAAGCGCTCGCACGCCGAACGTCCACGGTTCGATGTCGGTGCTCAGGCGGACCGTGTTGGTCAGCGCGCCCAATTGCGGCGTCGAAATCGTCACGAGGTCGCCCAGGTGATGCGTGAATCCGCCGCCGGCCGCGTCGCGGTCCTTGATCGGCGAGAACATGGTGCCGAGGAACAGCATGAAGCCGTCCGGGTACTGGTGATGCCGGCCCCACGTTTGCGTGACGAGGTCCGCCGGATCGCGGCTGATTTCGCTCATGTGGCTCACGCCTTCGAGCACGAAGTCGTCATCGGCGCCTTCCACGCGCAGCGCGACGCTGGCCGTGCGCACCGAGTCGAGCGAGAAGCTTTCGTCGAAGAGGCGCACGAACGGGCCGATCGCGCATGAGCCGTTGTTGTCCTTGCACTTGCCGAGCAGCAGTGCCGAGCGGCCCTCGATATCGCGCAGGTTGACGTCGTTGCCGAGCGTCGCGCCGACGATCTCGCCACGGCTATTCACCGCCAGCACGATCTCGGGTTCCGGGTTGTTCCAGGTCGAAGCCGCGAGCAGCCCCACGTCCGTGCCGAAGCCGACCGCCGACATCGGCTGCGACTTCGAGAATACTTCGGCATCCGGACCAATGCCCACTTCCATGTATTGCGACCACGCGCCGCGCCGTTCGAGTTCGGCTTTCAGCTTCATCGCGGCGTCCGAGCCCGGTTTGATTTTCGACAGGTCGGTGCCGATCGTCGACGCGATCGTCTCGCGGACCTCCTTCGCCTTCGCCGGATCGCCGCCCGCCTGCTCTTCGATCACGCGTTCGATCAGGCTGACCGCGAACGTCACGCCGCACGCCTTGATGGCCTGCACGTCGCACGGCGCGAGCAGGTGCACGGCCGGCGCGTGCGCGCCCGGCAGGTTCGCCGCGATCAGTTGCGCCGCGCCGCCAAGCGACTCGCCCGGCGCCGTCCGCGCGATGTGCGCGGCGTTTTCGCGGTCGAACAGATCGGCCGTGGTCGGCACGGTGGCGGTGATGTCGAACACTTCGCCGCCGCGCACAACGACCACGCACGGACCTTCGTGCTGGTCGGTCTTGCGCCACACGCGACCCACGAGCAGCGCCTGATCGAGGTCGTCCGGAAGGAAACTGGATTGAGAAGTTGCGGACATGGAATGGATTTCTTCAGGAAAGTTGGAAGACGAAGAGAGCCGGGCTCGAATCCAGGCCCGGCCCTGCAACCTGCATTTCAGTGCGAATGCCGCGGATTGCCACGCTCGGCAATCACCTTCAGATACAGCGTCGCGGGTTCGAGACAGCCGCCGGTCGAGAGCTGGCCCACCGTCTGGCGATACAGCTCCTGCCACGGCGTCTGCGCGGGCGGAATCGAAAACGTCGCTGTTTCACGGCGCCGCGCGAGCTCGTCCTCGTCGACCAGCACGTTGACGCTGCGCGAATTCAGATCTACGCGGATGCGATCGTTCGTGCGCAGCAGCGAGAGTCCGCCGCCGACTGCCGCCTCAGGCGACATGTTGAGAATCGACGGGCTCGCGGAGGTACCGCTTTGCCGGCCGTCGCCGAGCGTCGGCAGCGACGTGATGCCCTGACGCACGAGTTCCGCCGGCGGCGCCATGTTCACTACTTCGGCGCTGCCCGGATAGCCCACGGTCCCGGCACCGCGAATCACGAGAATACAGTGCTGGTCGATTTCGAGCGACGGGTCGTTGATGCGCGCGTGATAGTCCTCAGGTCCGTCGAACACGATTGCTCGCGCTTCGAACGTGTTCTCCTTGCCGGGCTCGCTCAAATAGGTCTTCTGGAAAGCCTCGCCGACCACCGACATCTTCATGATCGCGCTGTCGAAGAAGTTGCCCGACAGCACGATGAACCCTGCGCCATGCTTGAGCGGTTCTTCAGTCGTCTTGATGACGTCGCGATCCCCCGTCTGCGCACCCGCCGCGATCTCGCCAATGGTGCGGCCCGCTACGGTCAGGCAGTCGCCGTGGACGAGGTTCGCCTTGGCAAGCTCGTGGAACACGGCGGGCACGCCGCCCGCGCGATGGAAGCTCTCGCCGAGATACTCGCCCGCCGGCATGCAGTTCACGATCAGCGGCACCTGCTCGCCTACGCGCTGCCAGTCGTCGAGACTCAGTTCGACACCGATGTGCCGCGCAATCGCGATCAGGTGTGGCGGACAGTTGCTCGACGCACCCAGCGCCGACGCCACCACGATCGCGTTTTCGAACGCTGCTTTCGTCATGATGTGCGACGGACGGACGTCTTCACGCACGAGGTCGACGATGCGCTTGCCGGTCGCGTACGCCATCTGGCCGCGTTCGCGATACGCCGCCGGAATGCTGGCGCAACCGGGCAAGGACATGCCGAGCGCCTCGGCGAGGCTGTTCATCGACAACGCGGTGCCCATCGTGTTGCAGTGTCCGATCGACGGCGACGACGCGGTCGTCAGCTGCATGAAACCTTCGTAGTCGATTTCGCCCGTGGCGAGCAGATTGCGCGCATGCCAGATCACGGTGCCCGAGCCGACGCGCTTGCCTTCGTGCCAGCCATCGAGCATCGGGCCGCCCGACAGCACGATCGCGGGCATGTCGACGGTGGCCGCCGCCATCAGGCAGGCGGGCGTGGTCTTGTCGCAGCCAGTGGTCAGCACGACGCCGTCGAGCGGAAAGCCGTGCAGGATTTCGACCAGGCCGAGATACGCGAGATTGCGGTCGAGCGCGGCGGTCGGCCGGCGGCTCTGTTCGGCGAGCGGATGAACCGGAAACTCCATCGGAATGCCGCCCGCGTCGCGGATGCCTGCTTTCGTGCGCGCCGCGAGTTCGATGTGATGCCGGTTACACGGCGCGAGGTCGCTGCCCGTCTGCGCGATGCCGATGATCGGCCGGCCAGACTGGAGTTCTTCGCGCGTCAGGCCGTAGTTCATGAAGCGCTCGACGTAGAGCGCCGTCATATCCGCGTGCGATGGGTCGTCGAACCATTCCTGGCTTCTCAGCCGGCGCGGTGTGGATGCTGACATGTTGCTTGTCTCTCTGTCTTGAGGAAGTTAAACCGCTTGCGTGCTGCCCGGCACGTCCGCCTGAGAGGCGGCTTTGCCGTCTCCAGCGGGCGCCGCCCGTGTAAGCATGCTGCGCGGCACGAGCAGGATCAGAACACAGCTGACCAGCAGACACGCGCCCAGCGCATACGTACCATTGTTGATATCGCCGGTCAGGTTCTTGGCGACGGCCGTGATCATCGAGCCCGTGAAGCCTGACAGGTTGCCGATCGCGTTGATCATCGCAATACCCGCCGCCGCTGCCGCACCCGACAACAACTGGCCGGGGAACGTCCAGTAGATCGGCATCAACGCGAGAATCCCGGCGGTGGCGATCGTAAGGAACGTGATCGCCAATACGATGTGATGCGCAAACGCCGCGCTCAGAATCAGCCCGACACCCCCGATCAGGGCCGGGATCGCCGCGTGCATGCGCCGTTCACCGGTTTTCTTCGAATGGGCCGCGTTGGCGAGCGTCGCGATGATCGCCACACCATAAGGAATAGCCGTCAGCAGGCCGATATGCAAGGGGTCCTGCACACCGGTCGCCTTGATGATCGACGGCAGCCAGAACGCGAGGCCGTAGAAGCCCGTGTTAAAGGTCAGCAGAATCGCCACCAGCAGCCACACGCGCGGATCGCGCACCGCCGATCCGAAGCGCGCCGTCTTGTGCGTGCTCTCGCGCTGCAGATTCGCCGCGAGCAGGCTCTTTTCTTGCGGCGTGAGCCAGCGTGCGCGCTCGATGCCGTCATCGAGCGAGAAGTACACGACGAATGCGGTCAACAGCGACGGCACGCCTTCGATCAGCAGCATCCATTGCCAGCCCTGGTAGCCGAACAGGCCCGCGGTGTGGTCCATCAACCAGCCGGACACCACGCCGCCCAGCATCAGGCTGACCGGCATCGCGATCAGGAAACCCGACATGACGCGGCTCTGCCGATGCGCCGGGAACCAGTAATTCAGATAAAGAATGACGCCGGGGAAGAAACCGGCCTCGCAGATCCCGAGCAGGAAACGCAGCGTGTAGAACATCGTCGCGGTTTCGACATGCGCGAGGCGCGCGAGCGGCTCGACGAACGCAAGCGCCATCGACACGAGACCCCACGTGAACATGATCCGCGCGATCCAGAAGCGTGCACCGTAGCGATGCAGGAACACGTTGCTTGGAATTTCGAAGATGAAGTAGCCCCAGAAGAAAACGCTGGCGCCGATCGCGTACATGGTGTCGGACAAACCGAGGTCATCGAGCATCTGCAGCTTCGCGAAGCCGACGTTCACCCGATCCAGATAAGCCACGACGTAACACAGCAACAGCACCGGCAACAGGCGGCGCACGACCTTGCGGTAGGTCTTTTCTTCAAACTCGCTGCTCCCCGCGGATGTCGCGGCGATGGCGGACGGCACAGTGGTCATTCATATCTCCATCAGCGTATTTTTCCAGGAAATGTTCGGGCGCCACGGCCGCGTGCCATGCAGGCTACTGTATCGCCCCCGATTTAAGTTACCGGTAACATTTCTGAATCCGGATGTTACGCGTGGCTCATCATCTGAACAACCAAGGGATATCCCTGACCTTCTGCGTTAAATACGGCTCGGAGTGTCAGGCGCGGCTGGCTCAGGCACTGTCCCGAGCAATCACCTCAAAGTCGATCTTGACCGCTTTCGTGCGCGACGTCTGACCCGCCTCGCGCGCCGCCAATGCCGCGAGTAAAGTCTCGCCGGCTCGCAAGCCGATTCCGTAGGCATCGACCGACACCGTCGTGATCGTCGGCTGACAACACCACGACACCTCGAAGTTGCCGAAACCGGCAATCGCGATGTCGCGAGGCACCGACAACCCGCGCCGGTGGCACTCCATGATGGCGCCGAACGCCGACATGTCGCTCACGCACATCACGGCGTCGGTATCGGGCCACGCTTCGAGCAGCGCGCCGATGGCCGGCGCGCCGTGACTCATCGTGATCGGCGATTCGCCAAGGCGGATCACGCGCGGCTCGCCGAGCCCGAGCGCCTTAATTTCAGCGACATAGCCGCGCATCCGGTCGAGACCGCGGCGATCGCGCTCGCTCGCCCCGGCGATAAAACCGATCCGTCGATAGCCGCACTCATGCAGATGGCGAACCATCGCGCGCGCCGCCGTGGCATTCGAAAAGCCCACTGCGGTGTCAATCGGGTCGGCCGGCAGGTCCCACATTTCGACGACCGGGATACCCGCGCGCCGCAACAGCGTGCGGGTCGCTTCGGTGTGCCGGCTGCCCGTCAACGCGACGCAGCGCGGCTGGTGGCGCAGCATCGAGCGCACGAGCAGCTCTTCCTGCTCGAGACGGTAGTCGGTGTCGCCGAGCAACAATTGCAGACCATGCGGACTAAACGCGGCAGTAAGGCCGCGCACCGTGTCGGAGAAGTTGGAGCTGGACAGCGACGGCACCAGCACCGCGACGAACTCCGAACGCCCCGACGACAATGCACCGGCGGCTGCATCGGCCACGTACCCCAGTTCGTCGATGACCTTCTGCACCTTCTCGCGGGTCGCCTGCGACACGCTGCGTCCGGACAGCACGCGCGACACGGTCATCTTCGACACGCCGGCGCGTTCGGCAACATCGGACATGCGGGGCGGGACAGGCGGCCTGGACGTCATGGTAGGGATCACTGCAAGTGCGCGGAAGTTGCGGAACGCACATGATACCTGGCGGCACCCGGCACAGGGCGAGGTTTCACCGCCGCCCGTGCATAGCGTCAGATGCCGGCCTCAAGCGCGTTGCGCTTTCTGGTCTATTGCGAAAAGCCTCGTGTGCAGCGCGCCTGAGGCTGGCCGGGCACCGGCGCGCGAAACGAAAACAGGCCGCCGGCCAACGGTTGCCGCTCACGTTCTCCGGGCGACAGTCCCTTCCACGCGGTCGATGCGTAGACAGTCTGCAAATCGTCGCCGCCGAAAGCGAGTTTCGTCACGTTGGCGCACGGAAACGGCACCTGCTCGACCAGCTTGCCGTCGGGCGAGAAACGCTCGATACGCCAGCCGCCAAAAAGCGCTACCCACACGAAGCCGTCGGCATCGACCGCCATGCCATCGGGGTGGCCGTCGCCGGAAATCGCGGCGAAGATGCGTTTGCCCGACAACGTCCCGTCTTCGTTCACATCGAACGCATATACCACGCGCCGCATGGTGTCGTTGTGATAGAGCGTGCGGCCGTCCGGGCTCATGGCCGGGCCGTTGGTGATCACGTAGTCGTCGTCCTGAGCGGCCACTTCGCCGGCATCGCTGACGCGGTACAGCGTGCCGCTCGGCTGTTCTTCACCGTCGTCCATCGAGCCGAACCACAGGTGGCCGCTGGCGTCGACGAAGCCGTCGTTCAGACGGTTGTCCGGCAAATGTGGTTCGACGTCCTTGAGCTTGCTGAATTCTCCGCTGCCCGCATCGAAACGATAGAGGCCGTCCGGCAGCCCGCAGACAAACGTCTGATCAGCGAGCGGTACGATGAAACCCGGCTGGTTCGGCGCCCGCCACGTCTGCGTTGCTCCGGTGTCGACCATCAGACGATGGATATGGCGGCCCTTGATATCGACGAAATAGACCGCGTTTTCCGCAGCCTGCCACAGCGGACCTTCGCCGAGTTCGGCATTGACCGGCCACACGCACTCAGGGAGACGGACTTTCATTCTCCGTACCACCCTGCATCGACGAAATAATCGCGACCGGAGCAGCGCGATGCGTCGTCGGACGCAAGGAACAGGGCCATGCGCGCGACGTGCTCGGGCTCGATGCGCAAGCGCAGGCATTGGCTCGCGACGACCTTCGCCTCGCTCTCGGGCGACTGCCAAAGCTGCATCTGACGGGGCGTGCGAACCGCGCCGGGGATGATGCAGTTCACCCGGATGCCGACATCGCCGAGATCGCGCGCGAGGCCGCGCGTCAGCCCTTCGATCGCCGCCTTCGCGCTCATATAGATCGCGAGATTCGGCAACGCGAGGTGCCAGGAGACCGAGCCCAGATTCAGGATCACGCCCCGGCCGATCTTGCGCATGCCGGCCGCCGCGGCCTGCGCGCAGAAGAACTGGTGCCGCAGGTTCACGGCCATGCGCTCGTCCCAATAGGTCGACGTGACGGCCTCGATTTCATGCCGATCGTCATTGCCCGCATTGTTGACGAGTACCTCGATCGGCCCGGCGAGTTCCATAATCTCGGCGAAGGTGCTCTGGATCGCGTCGACGCTGCGCAGATCGCAGCGTCGGAACAGCGGCGGATGGGGCGCGCCGCGCAGCGATTCCTGCAACGCGAGCGAGTCGCCCTCCGCGACGTCGAGGAAGAACACGCGCGCGCCCTGCTGTGCGAATGCTTCGACCATCGCGGCGCCGATGCCGCTGCCGCCACCGGTGATGACAACCGTCTTGCCTGAGAGACTGGGATAGATTGCGTACGACATCTGATATTCCACTTGTTCCGAGTATGACAACGAATACATGGCGTCCCGCCGCCCCCGGCCGGACGCATCTTCGACACGCCGCCGGTTAAGCCAGGACCTCGACCTCGCTCACCATGCGCCAGTCGCGTTCGAGCGTTCGCACCGCGTTGCCCGCGACCGTCACCGTGTCGCTCAGCAGAATATCGCGGCTCGAGCTTCCGACCATCAGGTCGAAGTCGCCCGGCTCGACGATACGCTCTCCGCGCCCATCGGTGAAGTTCAGCATGTCGACGGGAAGGCGCACGCGAACATGGGCCGAGGCGCCTGCGGCCAGCGGCACACGGCCAAACGCCTTCAATTCGCGCACCGGCCGCGCCGACGACGCCAGCCGGTCGCGCACATAAATCTGCACGACTTCGGTGCCTTCGCTCGAACCGGTGTTCTCGACCGTGAAGGTGAGTTCGACCGTGCCGTCGCCGATCGGCACTTCGCGTTGCGCAACCGCAAGATTGCCATAACGGAACTGCGTGTAGCTGAGTCCGAAGCCGAACGGGTAGCGGCAACCGAAATGATAGGCGACCGGCGTACCGGCGCTCTTGAGCCGATGGTTGTACGTGTACGGCACAGCACCGGCGCTCTTCGGCACGGACAACGGCAGGCGGCCCGTGAAATTCGTGCGGCCCACCAGCAGATCGGCGAGCGCTTCGGCGCCGCGCTCGCCCGGCGCGAAGGCCATGATCTGCGCGGCGATCCGGTCTTCGAGACCGCCGAGATTGTACGGACGGCCGCCCGTCATGACGACGACCGTCGGCGTGCCGCTCTCGACCACAGCCGCCAGCAATGCCTGCTGCACGCCCGGCAGATCGAGGCTGTCCGTGTCAGAGCCTTCGCCCACCGTACCGGACTGGAACAGCCCGGCCAGATCGCCGACGAACACGATCGCGACAGCCGCCTGCCGCGCCGCTTCGACTGCCGCGGCGATGCGTCCGGTGTCCTGGCTGATCAGCTCGTCGCGATTCGCGTCGGGCATCGTGTCCAGCGACACGTCGCCGGGGAACACCGGCGCACCTGCACGACGCTCCGCGATGATGTCGCAGCCGCGTGCGTGAATCACCCGCTCGTCGCCGAGCAGTGCACGCAGCGCCTTCAGCGGCGTGCTGATCGACGCGACCGACTGCTCGCCGGAGTTGATCAGGTGCACCGGGAAACTGTAACCGGCCAGCAGCGCCAACGGATCGTCGGCGGTCGGGCCGATCACCGCGACCTTCGCCACGCCTTTCGCGTCCAGCGGCAACACAGCGCCTTCGTTGCGCAGGAGCACCGCCGATTCGAGCGCCACCTGGTATGCCGTGTCGCCGGCCGATTCGCTTTTCACATCCACGCTGTCCGGATCCGCATACGGATTTTCGAACAGGCCGAGACGGAACTTCGTGCGCAGCACACGCGAAACGGCAGTATCGATCGTCGCCTCGCTGATCTCGCCGCGCGCCAGCGCTTCCTTCAGATGCAGTGCGCACTCGTGGCCGGGCAACTCGACGTCGAGCCCCGCGTTGAACGCGAGCGCGGCGGCCGCCGCGCTGTCGCGTGCGACTGCATGGTGACTGTAGAGCAGATCGACCGCCGCATAGTCCGCGACGACGAGGCCGTCGAAGCCCCACTTGTCGCGCAACGTGTCCTGCAGCAACGTGCGGTCCGCGTGACACGGCACGCCGTCGATGTCGTGATACGCGGGCATGATCGAGCCCGCATCCGCGAGCTTGACCGCCATCTCGAACGGCAGCATGAACACGTCATTGAGTTCGCGCGGGCCGACATGCACGGGCGCGTGATTACGGCCGCCTTCGCTCGCCGAATGCCCGACGAAATGCTTGAGTGTCGCGAGCAGATCGCGGCGTTCGCCTTGCACCCCCTTCACATAATGACACGCGAGTACGCCGACCAGATACGGGTCTTCGCCGAGCGTTTCCTCGGTGCGGCCCCAGCGCGGATCGCGCGACACGTCCAGCACCGGCGCGAGCCCCTGATGACAGCCGATCGAGCGCGCCTGCTCGCCGATGATTTCGCCCACCTGCCCAACCAGACGCGGGTTCCACGTCGCCGCATAGTTCAACGGCGACGGGAACAACGTAGCGTCCTTGATCATCAGGCCGACCAGACATTCCTCGTGGGACATCACCGGGATGCCTAGACGCGTGTCCTCCACCATCTGCCGCTGCAACGCGTTGAGCGCGCGCACGCCTTCCTTCGGATCGACGGTATGCGTGCCGAGCGGGCGTGTGATCTGACCGAGGCCGTGCCGAAGGATCGTTTCCACCGTAATGGCCGCGTCGCCATGCGCGAAATCCACCGTACGCGCTTCGTGATTGCCATCGGACGACAGCTTCAGCCAGGCGGCGTGAAGCTGGGCAATTTTCTCGTCCAGGGTCATGCGCGCCAGCAAATCGGCAACGCGCTCCTCGACGGCAGCCTCGGGGTTGCGGTAAAGCGGAACATCACTTTGGCGAAGCAACATCAAGAACTCCTTTAAATATTTTTTATGTGCAGAGCGCGCAAGGCGCCGACAAATCCGTTTTTCATCACTCGCACGGGACGGCGTCGCTTCATCGGAAACCTCGCCCGCTGTACTTCACACTTCTCGCGGAACTTCGCAGTCCTTTAAATTGACCAAACAATAAAAGGCGCGAAAATCTCTCTCAATTCGAAATCGTGACGAGGCCGTGTTGCGTCGCCTTCAAGGCCGCAGATCATTCGATCGCGTCCTTGAAGGCGACGCAAAGTTCAGTGCAGACGGGGCAGCGCGAAGTCCTGTTCGTCGAACACGTGGCATGCCTCGGGTGCCAGCGCCAGTTCTATGCGCTCATCGTGCGACACGCCGCCGTCACCGGGCAATTTGGCGATCAGGGCGTTGCCGTCACGGCTACCGCCGTCGATATGAACGTAGCTGTGCTCACCCATCCGCTCGACGAGACGCACCGCGCAGCGAATCGTCTGCGCGCCGGCCTGGCCGTTGGGCAGACTCAGGTGCTCGGGGCGGATGCCCAGCGTGACATGGTTGCCCAATTGCAGTTTGCGGCCGTCGACCTGCGTTCGCACGCGCTCACCACTCGTCAGTTCGACCTCGATACCCTTGGCGTCGATTGTCTGCACGACACCGGGGAGGAAGTTCATCTTCGGCGAGCCGATGAAACCCGCGACGAAGCGGCTCTTGGGTCGGTGATACAGGTCCAGCGGCGCGCCGATCTGCGCAACGCTGCCGTGCTTTTCCAGTTCGGCGCCGGCTTGCAACAGCACGATCTTGTCGGCCAATGCCATGGCTTCGATCTGGTCATGCGTGACGTAAACCGCGCTCGCCCGGCGGAATTCGCGATGCAGACGCGCGATCTCGATACGGGTCTGCACGCGCAGCGCTGCGTCGAGATTCGACAGCGGCTCGTCGAACAGGAACACGCCCGGCTCGCGCACGATCGCGCGGCCAATCGCCACGCGCTGCCGCTGTCCACCGGACAATGCAGCAGGCTTGCGTTCCAGCAGCGCATCGAGCTGCAGGGTGGCAGCCGTGCTACGCACCTTGCTGTCGATCGTCGCCTTGTCGATCTTCGCCTGACGCAGCCCGAACGCCATGTTTTCGTAGACGCTCATGTGCGGATACAACGCGTAGTTCTGGAACACCATGGCGACACGGCGCTCCGCCGGCGACACGTTGTTCATCAGCTTGCCGTCGATGCGCAGCTCGCCGTCGGTGATCGATTCGAGACCGGCGATCATGCGCAGCAGCGTGGACTTGCCGCAGCCCGACGGTCCGAGGAACACGCAGAATTCGTTGTTGCCGACTTCGAGGTTGGCGTCGCGGATCACCGCGTTGCCGCTCGCGTAGGACTTCTGTACGTTGGTGAGGGAAATGCTTGCCATATCGTTTTATGCAAAGTTCGGTGTGCGGGCCACTTCAGCCCGCACGATTGGAGGCGGTATGCGATACGGATCAGCCCTTGAGCGAGCCGGCCATCATCCCCTTGATCACGCGCTCCTGACCGAACGCGTAAGCAACAATCAGCGGCAACGACGTGAGCACGAGGACAGCCAGCATCGAAGGAATATTCGACGCGTATTGCCCCATGAAGTCCCAGATCGCGAGCGGCAGCGTACGGTGCTCGGACGTCGACGTGAGCATGTACGCGAAGATGAACTCATTCCAGAGGCCAATGCCGTTGAAGATCGCCACAGTGGCGAGCCCCGGTCCCGAAAGCGGGAAGAAAATACGCCAGAAGATGGTGAACGGACCGCAGCCGTCGAGCTGTGCGGCTTCTTCGAGCTCGCGCGGAATCTGGCGCATGAACTCGGTCAGGATGAAGATCGACACCGGCAGACTGAGGGCCACATAAGGGCCCAGTAGCGCGAACGCGGTATCGTAAAGACCGAGATTGCGCGTGAGCAGATAGATCGGCACGAGCGTTGCATGCAGCGGCACGATCATGCCGGCGATCACGAGACCGAAAAGCAGCTTGTTCAGCGCGAAGCGCATGCGCGCAAACACGTAGGCTGCCATCGCACTGATGATGACGATCAGCAGCACCGACACGCCCACCGTGAACACACTGTTACGGAAATACGTGAAGAACGGCCCCTTCAGCACAGCCGCGTAATTGCCCCAATACAGGTGGCCTGGCGGCGCCCACACGGACGTCGTGAAGGTCTCTTCCTGGCTCTTGAAGCTGGACACGACCATGAAGATAAACGGGATCGTCGTGACACCCAGCCAGATCAATGCCAGCAGGGGAATCCCGACGCGTGGGAAGCGTAGTTTCCTGTTCATGGTTCAGACCTCGGTTGCAAAACGGCGGGTGAAGTACATCGACACCGCCGCCACCGTGATGACGATAAGGAACATCGCCGAGCCGATGGTGCTGCCGTACCCGAGTTGGAACGAACTAAACACCGTGCGATACATGTAGGTGGCCATCAACTCGGACGAGCCTTCGGGGCCGCCACCGGTCATGACGAAGACGAGATCGAAGTAACGCAGCGAGCCGAGCACGGACAGCAGCACGGCCGTGCGCAGCGTGCCTTGCAGGTGCGGAAGCTTGATGCGCCAGAAGATGGTCCACTCGGAAGCACCGTCGAGGAGGGCAGCCTCGTTGACCTCGGCCGGCATCGACGAGAGACCGGCGAGGAACAGAATCATGTAGAAAGGCGCGTTCTGCCAGATGATCACGGCGATGGTCGCACCCAGCGAAAAATGCGGGTCGCCCAGCCAGTCCTTCGCGAGGCCATCAAGCCCGAATGCCTGCAGCGCGACGTTGAGCGGGCCGAAATTCGGATCGTAGATCTGCTTGAACAGCACGCCGATCGCCACGCTCGACATGAGCAGCGGCAGGAAATAGAGCACCTTGAGCACGCGGGAGCCACGGCCGGCCTTTTCCAGCAGCACGGCGAGCACGAGCGCGATCGGAAGCTGGATCACGATCGACGCGAGCGCAAGAATCGCGTTGTTCCTGAGCGATTGCCAGAACACCGCGTCGTGGGCGAGGCGCCCCCAGTTCGCGAGCCCGATGAAGCGGGCAGTGTTACCGAGGCCATTCCAGTCGACCAGCGACAGCCGCAGACTGGAGACGAGCGGATAGAGCAGGAATACGGCCAGCAGCAGCAGCGTCGGCGCAAGAAACACGGTCGTGACGAGCGTTTGCGATGAAATTCGCAGCCGGCGTTCGGGTGTAGCGGAAAGTGCGATATTCACGAGCTTGTATGCCGGTCGGCGCCTTACGGTGCCGACCGGACTTCCCTTGGGACTGAAGATTAACCGCCCTTCTTCGAAGCGGCTTCCATTTGCTGCGCAGCAGCCTCAGGCGTCAGCGACAGACCGAACAGCTGCTGCGTCGTGTCCTTGTGCAGTTCGCCGAGAGCCGGCGGGAGTGCCTGGTCGTACCAGAGCTGCACGCTCGGAGCGGCGGCAAGCAGTTTCTGCAGACGCTGCGTGAACGGATCGTCGATCTTGACGTTATTGACCGGCGGGAGTTTGTGGTCATCCGACGCACGAGCCTGCATCGCCTGGTCGTCGGTCATTGCCTGGATCAGCTTGAACGCTACGTCGGGCGTCTTGCACTCGGTCGAGATGCTCAGGAAGCCATCGCCCACCGTGCCGATCAGGTCGCGCGGATCACCCTTGCCGCCCGGCACGCTCGGGAACGGGAAGAAATCGAGATCCTTCGAGAACGTCGGATTTTCGTTCGCGATGGTCGAAGCTTCCCACGCGCCCATCAGCTCCATGGCAGCCTTGCCCGAGTACAGCAGACGGCGCGAAGCACCCGAGTCGTAATCCAGACCGTTGATGCCCGGCGCGAACGCGCCAGCCTTCACGAGTTCCTGGATACGCTTGCCGGCTTCGACGAACGCCGGATCTTCGAAGCCCTTGCCCTTGCCTTCGATCGCGTCCTTCACGACTTGCGGACCACCGATACGGTCGACGAGGTACATGTAGTACATCGAGCCGGTCCACTTGTTCTTGTTCGCGAGCGAGAACGCTGCGACGTTGTGCGACTTCAGCACGGCAACGACGTGCATCAGTTCGTCCCACGTTTTCGGCGGTGTGACGCCGTACTTCGCGAAGACGTCCTTGTTATAGAAGATCACTGCGGCCGCTGCATTTTCGGCAGCGACACCATAGGTCTTGCCGTCGTATGTCGTGACATTCCAGGACGATTGCATGAAGCGGTTACGATACGCCGGGTCCTTGTTCAGGTACGGCGTGAGGTCGACGATCTGGCCGGATTTCACGTATTCGTGCAGGCCGCCACCACCCCAGTTCTCGAACACGCACGGCGGCTGGTTCGCGCCGAACGCGACCTTCAGCTTCGTCTTGTATGCTTCGTTCAGGATGTGCGAATTCTCGACCTTGTAGCCTGGAGCCGCCTTTTCGAAACGATCCGACGCGTCGCGAATGATCTTGCTCGACGACGTATTGGTCTGCTGATCCCACGCGGTGATCGTCGATTGTGCGAATGCAGCTGTCGAAACGACTGCGGACAGCGAAAATGCGAGCGCCGTGGCGCTGACAATTGACCGTACTTTAGAAAAAGCCGGGTACGCCATGTTTTGTGTCCCCTCTATGGATATTAGAATGCCAACCGAAACGTGTAACGTTAGCCTTAACGTTAGCCAATGTTAGGCCGACGTGTGAACTACCGCTATGCGGGATTTTACCTGGTCGCCGCCCGCGCGGCTTGCATACTACAAGAAGATCCACTGGCGAAGGGTCGGCGCGCGCAACCTATTCTGGTAGAATAGTTAGAATATAAACGGTATCGCTAACGTTAAAGGCGAGTCCAATTCGACATGACCTCTCGTACGCCCTCATCACGCATGGCAAGGCAGACCCCGACGCTCGAGCATGTCGCCAAGCTCGCCGGCGTCTCGCAGATGACCGCTTCGCGCGCGCTCAACGGCCGCCCGGGCGTGTCGCGCGAAACTCGCGACGAAGTGCTGCGAATCGCGTCGGATATCGGTTATGTCGTCAACCGCACTGCGCAGAAACTCTCGGGTGGCCGCAACGGCATCATCGGCATCATCACGCCGACACTGGACACCCAGTTCTCTAGCGAGCTGATTCTCGGCGCGGGCCGCGCGGCGCGCGGCGCGGGTTGCGAGATGCTCGTCTACACGGTATTCGACGAAGACCGCGATACGCATCACGACCTGCTCGGCTTGATCCAGCAATTCTCGGATGGGATTCTCGCCATCCTGCCGCGCGAATCGCTCTGTCTCGAAGCGCTCGCTACCGCGAAGGTACCGGTCGTGGTCGTGGATCAGCGCGGCACGCTGACCGGTTTTCCATCGGTGTCGGTCGATAACTATGGCGGCGCCTGTCTTGCGGTCGAGCATCTCGCGGAACTCGGTCACAAGCGGATCGCGTTTCTCGCGGGCGACGAAACGATCGAAGGGGTGCGCGACCGTCAGCGCGGCTATCACGACACGCTGGCCCGGCTCGGGCTGCCGCGTGAGGACGCGCTGGTCGCAGCCGGTGATCTGTCGCAAATGATGGCGTTCGATGTCACGTTCGATCTGCTCAATCTCGCCGATCCGCCCACCGCCATCTTCACCGCGAACGATCAAAGCGCGTTTGGCGTGATCGCCGCGATCAGGGAAGCGGGCTTGCGCGTGCCGGACGACATTTCGGTGATCGGCTTCGACGACATCCCGATGTCGGAGCAATTTCATCCGGCACTCACGACAATCCGCCAACCTTTCCAGCAGATGGCGCGCTCGGCGGTCAATACGCTGCTCGCGCGGATCGCCGGTATCGATGCAGCCTCGCAGCGCATCACGCTGCCGGCGGAACTGGTCGTGCGCGACTCCACCGGACCAGTGCGCACGAAGCCGCGCCGCCGCGCACGTCACCAGATGGTTTCCACGTAAGTCGAGGCGCGCACCTTCGCGTCCGACGTGACGAGCGCGCCGCCGAACGTGCGGGCAGTGGCGACGATCAGGCGCTGATGGGACGTGAGCGCGGACGACAGCCGCGCCGCGCGCAAGGCGATTTCGGTGTCCACCGGAACCATCCGCACACCTTCCATCGAGACGAACGTCGACAGCCACCAGCGCGCGTCCATCGACAACCCGAGCCGGCCGTCGTTGACGAATTCCGCGATTTCGAGCGCACTGATCGCCGAAATCAGGATTTCACCGCCGTCCAGTTCGCGATCGATCGCGTCGTGTGCTGCCTGACTCAATGCCTTCTGTCTGCTCAGCCAGCACACCAGTGCAAGCGTATCGAGCGTGATCATCGATCTTCCTGCTCCGCCGTGACAGGAAGGGGCAAGTGCTTCATGTTGAAATGCACGATCGAAGCACGCAACAGTTCGAGCGGGTTCTCCTGCTTGTTGCGATAGGGCCTGATTTCGATGGTGGGCTGCCCACGGTCCGTGACGACAACGGTCTCCCCCAGCATTTCCACCTGCCTGAACAGTTCACATGCCCTGGACTTGAAAATGGCCTTCGATACTCTCTTTTCCATTGCGCTCTCCACCCAGATAATTCAACCAGCTATTTTTTGGATCGGGCCGCAACGATTGCGGTTGGCGGCCAGATATTCGTTATCGATTTTCAACCTGCTACAAGGAAGCTCTCTCCGGCTTCTTCATTTCCAACAACGCTCGTGCGACGGTCCGGCCACATGAGTCGCCGCACGTGCGGAGCGGCGCTCCGATCTGGCCGATAGCCGCCTTCGTCGTGATAGTGCAACAGCAATATGTTTAACGTTATCCTTAACGTTAGAACATGTTAATAGCACCATTGTGGGACCGCCATGCGGAGTTTACCTGGTCCCGCGAGGTGGCTCCGGAGATTCGCCTACAGCGCCGCGCGGCGCCTGCCGACAGGTGAAAGCATGTTGCAAGGTTGCGGATAAAGCATGGTGAACAGGACAGCGTTATCGCTAACGTTACAGGTACCCAGCGCATGCCCAAACGGCCGCTGGTTCCCGCGGCAGCATTAAGCCGATTCACTGCTCTTCTTCTATCGGCTCAGGCTGCGACGCCTGCGTAGCATCGAAATGAACGATCGATGCGCGCAATAGTTCAAGCGGACTGCCGAGCTTGCTGCGATAGGGGCGAATCTCGATGGTCGGTTGCCCACGATCCGTGACCACCATGGTTTCCCCCAGCGACTCCACCTGCCGGAACAGTTCGCATGCCCTGGACTTGAATATGGCTTTCGATACTCTCTTTTCCATTGCGCTCTCCACCCGACCGGTTGTTGGTTATCGACGCGCTCAAATCATCGCGTGGACATGCCCTTCGACTTCGCTACGCTCGAACGGCACCGCAACGCCGTCCGCATCGAACAGCGTTACCGCCGACGCCGCCACCTTGATGCCGACGCGCGCGCCGACCGCATGCTGCGCATCCTTCTTGTCGAGCTTCAGTGAAATCGCCTGCCCCGCGCCGTCGAGGTGCGCATGCAGCAGCGATACGTCGCCCAGATGCTCGACCAGTTCGACGCGCGCGCCGAGTCCTTCGCCCGCCGCGCCGATGCCGAGATGCTCGGCCCGCACTCCGAGTGTCAGCTTGCCGCCGAGCGGCCTGCCCGGACGGCCGGGCAACACGATCTGTTCAGTCGCACCGGCAAGCGTGATGACGGTTTGAGTTTCGCCTTGCGAGACGAGCGTGGCGGGCAGCATGTTCATCTGCGGCGAGCCGAGAAAGCCACCGACGAAACGGTTGGCCGGCCGGTCATACAGATCGAGCGGCGCGCCGATCTGCTCGATATGTCCTTTGTTGAAGACGACGATTTTCTCGCCCAGCGTCATGGCTTCGACCTGGTCGTGCGTGACGTAGATCATCGTCGTGCCAAGTTCGCGATGCAGCTTCGCGAGCTCGATGCGCATCTGCACGCGCAGCGCAGCGTCGAGATTCGATAGCGGTTCGTCGAACAGGAACACGCGCGGCTTGCGCACGATCGCCCGCCCTATCGCGACGCGTTGCCGTTGACCACCCGAGAGCGCCTTCGGCTTGCGTTCGAGCAGATGGCTGATCTGCAGAATCTCTGCCGCCCGTCCGACCGCCTCACGGACTTCCTGCTTCGACTTGCCCGACAGTTTCAGCGAAAAGCCCATGTTTTCCGCGACTGTCATGTGCGGGTAGAGCGCGTAGCTCTGAAACACCATCGAGATGCCACGGTCCGCAGGCTGCAGATCGTTGACCCGTACGCCGTCGATCAGAATGTCGCCGCCGCTCACCGATTCGAGCCCGGCGATCATGCGCAGCATGGTCGACTTCCCACACCCGGACGGCCCGACGAAAACCGTGAACTGGCCATCCGGAATGTGAAGATCAATGCCCTGAATGACCTGTGGCCCTTCACCATACGTCTTCGCGACGTTGCGCAATACGAGTTCGCCCATGTCTAGCTTCTCCTGAATCCGTGACCTTGCTCTCCCGCGCGACGCCGCCCGTGGCGCGCGTCACGCAGGTTGTGATGCCGGTGCCTGCGCTTCAGCGGGGCAACGCCGCGCCGACGTGCTGCGCGATCACGTCGCGATACCAGTGCGCGCTGTCCTTCGGCGTGCGCTGCTGGCTTGCGTAGTCGACGTGCACCATGCCGAAGCGCTTGTCGTAGCCGGACGCCCATTCAAAGTTGTCCATCAGGCTCCACGCGAAATAGCCGGCCACGTCGACACCTTTTTGCGCGGCATCCGACAATGCAGCCAGATGCAGGTCGTAGAACTCGATGCGGTCGGTGTCGCGCACGCGCCCGTTGTCCAGCACGTCCCTGGCCGCGCAGCCGTTTTCGGTGATGTAGATGGGCGGCAGTTTGTAGTTCGCGTTCAGGCCGCTCAGCAATTCGGTCAGCCCTTGCGGATAGACTTCCCAGTCCATGTCCGTGAAGCCGAGTACGCCCGGCGGCCGCTTTTCACCGGATGCGCTCGCGAAAATGCGCGTGTAATAGTTGATGCCCAAAAAGTCCATGGGCGTGCCAATGATGTCGAAGTCGCCCTCGCGAATCACTTCCTGCGGGCCGTTCTCGCCGTACCATTGCAGCGCCGTGGCCGGATATTCGCCCTTGAACAGCGGGTCCATATACCAGCTGACGAACTTCGAATATTCGAGCGACGCGGCGGCCTGGTCCTCGGGCGAATCGGTCGCGCCGTGCGCCGGCGACTGATTCAGCACGATCCCCAGCGGCGCCTTCACGCCGTCGGCGCGCAGTGCCTGCAATGCGAGGCCGTGCGAGAGCAGCAGATGGTGCGAGACGTTCGCGGCTTTTTTCAGGTCTGCGTTGCCCGGCGCGAAATAGCCGGTCGCGTTGCCGAGCCACGCGGTACACCACGGCTCGTTGTGAGTCGCGATCGACGCCACCCGGTCGCCGAGTACGCTGCCGATCTTGCGCGCGTAGTCAGCGAAGCGATAGGCCGTGTCGCGGTTTTCCCAGCCGTTTTGCGTTTCCTGCAACGCGAGCGGCAAATCCCAGTGATACAGCGTCGCGAACGGCTGAATGCCACGCTTGAGCAAGCCGTCGACGAGACGCTCATAGAAGCCGAGGCCTTTCTCGTTGAACGCACCACGGCCGTCCGGCTGCACGCGCGGCCATGCGATCGAGAAGCGATAGGCCTGCATGCCGAGTTCGGCCATCAGGTCGAGATCCTGCTCGAGACGATGATAGTGATCGCACGCGACATCGCCGTTCTCGCCGTTCACGACCTTGCCCGGCACGCTGCAGAACGCGTCCCAGATCGACGGGCCGCGGCCGTCTTCATGCGCTGCGCCTTCAATCTGATAGGAACTGGTGGCGACGCCCCAAACGAAGTCTTCCTTGAACCGATATGTCGACATAAATAATGTTGTCCTGGATAGTCATGCCCCGGTGAGGGCTCGAAGTAGTCGGATGAAACCAGATCAGGCCTTGACCGCGCCGGTCGTCAGACCGTCGATCAACCGGCGTGAAGTGAACGCGAACAGCACGAGGAGCGGCAGCACCGCAACCGCCGAACCCGCCATTACCGCGCCCCAATCCGAATTGGTCGGGCTCTGCAGAATGCGCAGCGCGAGCGGCAGCGTGTACATCGACGGCGAGCGCAGCACGACGAGCGCCGACAGGAAGTTATTCCATGCCTGGATGAAGCTGATGAGCCCAAGCGTGCCCAATGCCGGTCCCAGCAGCGGCAGCACCACGCTCCAGTAAATGCGGAATTCGCCGCAACCGTCGATGCGCGCCGCCTCGATGAGCTCGGACGGAATCGCGGATGCAACGTACTGGCGCATCAGGAACACGCCGAGCGCGGCGGCCGCGCCGGGCACGTACAGCGCGCGAGGCTCGTTGATCCAGCCGAGCAGGTTCATCGTCATGAAGGTCGGAATCATGCCGAGGAACGGCGGCACCAGCATCGCCGTCAGCGCGAGCGCGAACAGCGCCTTCTTGAAGCGGAACTCATACATCGCGAACGCGTAGCCCGCCATCGACGTGACGAGCAGCGTCAGCAGGGTCTGCATGGTGGCCGTATAGAAGCTCCAGCCGAGATTGCGCCAGAACGGGATGTGCCGCATCAGCGAGGCCATGTTGTCCAGAAACGCGCTGCCGAACCACAACGGCGGCGGCATCGAAAAGATTTCGGAGCTGGTGTGCGTCGCGAATACGAACATGAAATAGAACGGCGAGAACATCAGCAGCGCGCCCGCCAGCACGATTGCATAGCCGGTATAGCGGGCCTTGTTATTCGACAGTTGCGACAGTTTCATCGCTGGTTCTCCTCGTTCATGCCGCTGCGGTGAAAGATGCGCGTGTTCAGCCACATCAGTGCGGCGATGGTGATGAACAGCAGCCACGCAATCGAGCTCGCGGTGCCGAAATCGCCGTCGTGGAAAGCCGTGCGGTACATGTAGACGGCCGTGGTCAAACCCGATTGACTCGTGCCCATGCCTTCGTTCGGCAGCAGGATGAACGGCTCTTCGAACAGTTGCAGACCGCCGATGATGGACAGCGTCACCGCGAAGAAAATCATCGGCTTGATGAGCGGGATCGTGATGCGCGTGAATTGCTGCCAGCCGTTCGCGCCGTCGATCTTCGCGGCTTCGTACAGATCCTTTGGAATGGTTTGCAGCGCCGACAGATAAAGCACCGTATTCCAGCCGACATAACGCCAGAAAATCACCACCGACACCGCCGGCTTGACACTGGCCGGCTTATACAGCCATTCGATCGGATGAGCCGGCACGATCCAGTGCAGGCCCGGCAATTTGCCAATCTCGGCAATCGCGAGATTGATCATGCCGAAGTCCGTCGAGTACAGCGACGAGAAGATCAATGCGATCGCCACGCTCGACGTGATGAACGGCAGGAAGTACAGACCGACGACGAAATTGCGCCAGCGGCGAAACGCGGTCTGCAGGAAAAACGCGAGCGGCAGCGCAACCAGATGTTGCGGCAAGCCGGACATGATGGCCATCGATGCCGTGTTGTAGAGCGACTTCCAGTACCACGGGTCGGTCAGCGTGAACGTGAAGTTCGACAGGCCCACCCACTTCATGTTGGCGAGTCCCGCCGTCGCGTCCCAACTCTGGAATGATAGATACAACGAGAACAGCAGCGGGAAAGCGATGAACAACGCGAACAGCGCGAAAAAGGGCGTGAGAAACAGGTAAGGCGCGATCTTCACCGGATCGATCAGTGACTTCTTGCGCGGCGCGCTCAGCGGCAGGCGCACGTCGGCGATGCGCCCGTCAGGGGCGGCCGGTTCGGGTGTGGGCAGCGAAAGGCTCATCGGTAGTTCCGTCCATCCAGTCTGGCGCAGCCGGCGAGCGACGCCGGCCACGCTATTGCAAACTCAGCACGGCGCGCGCAGCGCCGTGCCGCTTCCTCAACGTCGGACGCGATGTGCGATCTGGTCCTGCGCTTCCTTCAGTGCCGTGCCAATGTCTTCGTTGCTGTCGACGACCTTGTCGAGCGCCGAGTGCACCGCTTCTTCGGCCACCTGGTCGTACTTGCTGCGCTGGATCGACGGAATATGTCCGGCCGCATCGCGCCAGATCAGGCGCGCCTTTTCGTTGCCGAGGAACGCGACCGGCTCGGCGAAAAAGCCGTCGTTCTGCGCGGCGAGCAGCGCCGGAAATGCGTCGATCGAACGGAACGATGCGAGTTGCGTGTCCTGGCGCGTCGTCAGGAACTTGATGAATTCCCACGACATCGGCTTCTGGGTCGCCTTCACCGGAATCGCGTAGAACGTGCCGCCAAACGACGCGTACGCGTTGTTCGGCAGATTGGCCGCACGCCATAGGCCCTTCGTGTCCGGCGCGATCCACGACGACAGGTGGCCGCCGAGCCACGCGCCCATCATTTGCGTGGCGACGGTGCCGCGCTTGAAGCTTTCGGCCCATTCGTTCGACCACGGCGTGATCTTCGCGTCGAGGCCGAGATCGCGCGCCTTCTTCGCGAGCTTGAATGCGTTGACGAAGCGCTCCGACGTAACGACAGGATTGCCGGCCTTGTCGAAGTACACGCCGTCGCCTTCCTTCAGGTCGGCGCGAATGTAGATGTCCTCGATATCACGCGACGACGCCATCAGGTACGCGCCGGTGGCCTTCTTGATCTTCTGCCCCGCAGCGAGATACGAGTCCCACGACTTGTTCAGATCGGCTTCGGTGACGCCCGCCTTGTCGAGAATGTCCTTGCGATAGAACAGCGTGCCCGGGCCGATGTCCGCCGGCATGCCGACGATCGCGCCATCCTGCGTGGTGGCCTGCGCGAACGTGTAGCGGATGAACTGGTTCCTGTACTGGCCCGCGTTGTAGGGCGCCTTCGACAGGTCTTCCAGGCCGCCGCCCGCCGCGAACCGGCCGATGAAGCCGACTTCGACCGCCATCACGTCGGGCAGATCGGAGCTGGTCGCGAGCGCGGTGGTCATCGCGTTGTGGTGGTCAGCGATCGCCAGCGACGACACCTTGATATCGACGTCTGGATGGAGCTTCTTCCATGCGGGCAGCGCGTCCTTGATCTCCTGATCGAGCTTCGGAAAGACCGCGACCGTCAACGTGGTGTTGGCTTGCGCGCCGGCTGCCGCAAGGCTGAGCAGCACGGCGGCGGCAGGACCTGAAAAGCGAAATTTCATTACTCGTCTCCTTGTGAACCGTTTTGTTGATTGCGTTCGGTTGCTTGTTGCTTCTTCTTTTGCTTCGTTTGCTTCTTTGTGCTTGCTTTCGGCGTTGCCTATGAATTGTTAGCGGTAACTTAAAAACTCGACATGTTTGAAAGCGCTTTCACGGCGCGGCAAAAAAAAGCCCCGCGGGGTGCTGCAGCCTTATGGCTGCGGGATGGCTAACTTCGCGCCGCTTTTCGCCTGGAGGGAGGCGCGAGCCGGCAAGTGGTTTCCCGTGTCACGAGCGTGAGCGGAATCGGGTTCAGCGCAATGGGTTGCTTGCGGATCATCTGCACGATGCCCTGAGCCGCGAGGCGCCCGATTTCATAGGTGGGCTGGCGGACCGTCGTCAACGGTGGCGTCATGTACGACGAGGTAGGCAAATCGTCGAAGCCGACCAGCGAGATATCTTCCGGCACGCGCAGACCACGATGAAAAATCGTGAGACGCGCGCCGTAGGCAGTCTGGTCGTTCGCGCAGAAGACCGCGCTGAACGCAGGGGCGCGTGCGAACAATCGCGCCATCGCCGCCACGCCGCCCGTCTCGAGATAATCGCCCTGCTCGACGAGTTCGGCGTCAAAGCCGATGCCCGCTTCTTCGAGCGCCATCCGGTAACCGTCGAGGCGCTCAATCGCATCCTCGTGATTGGGCGGCCCCGCGATGAACGCGATCCTGCGATGGCCCTGCTCGATCAGATGCCTGGTTGCATCGCGCGCGCCCTGCACGTTGTCGAGCGGCAAGCTCGCGAGCGTCGCGCTGTTTCGCAGCGAGCGCCCCAATACAAGTAAGGGCGCATGCCTGGAGTATTCGTTCAGCGAGGGCTCGTCGAGTTGGGCGTGCAGCAGAATCATTCCGTCGACGCGGCGCGCGATGAATTGCTCGAGGCGCGCCATCTCGTCCTTGACGTTCCAGCGACTGCTGACGAAGAGCGCCGTGAAGCCCGTCTCCGACAGACCGTCTTCGATACCGCGCAGCCACTCCGCATAAAACGGACTGGACACGGTTTGCGTGAGCACGCCGATCGTGTCGGTCCTGCCGCTCGCGAGGCTGCGCGCCAGCACGTTGGGCCGGTAATTAAATCGCGCGATAGCCTGCTCCACCGCCTTCTGCTTGGCTGGCAATACGCGCGCCGTGCCGTTCAGGATGCGCGACACCGTGCTGGGAGAAACGCCGGCTGCCCGAGCGATTTCCTCAAGTGTCACATTGGGTGGATTAGGGCTGTCGTCGATCATGTTCGCAGCATAACGTTTTTTGAAAGCGCTTTCAAACGTGAGTAAACCCTACCCGATACCGCATAGACGCTGGGAGGATGATCCAAAAAAAACAGCCAGCGCGACGAGGGTGGAGGATTACGTCGCACCGGCCTCTCTAGTGAAGAGATATAAGCAGTACTTTAAAACCCGGAGATCACTACGCTACCTGCCCGTTAAGGCAGGTCCAGCTTAGAACGTCGTCATGATGCCCGCGAACACGCCGGTCTGGCTCTGACCGTAGTTCGGGTTGCTGTTGGACGATGTGTTGGTCGCCGCATCGAAGTTGTTGTTGCCGTACGGCCCGTTGCCGAGGTTCAGGTTCGACGTCGAGCTGTTGTGGACGTAGCCGGCTTCCGTATAGAGGAAGGTGCGCTTGGACAGGGCGTAGGTCGCGGCGAGCGTGAACAGCGTCGCGTTGCCGTTGCCGTTGTTCGCGTTCGCGTGGAACACCGCGCCGGTAATCGCCGTGGCCGTGGTCACCTGCCACGCTGCGCCGACCCATTCGTGGTTGACGCTGGTCGGCGCGCTCACGCCGATCGGCTGCGAAGCGTCGCTCACACCCATGCTCGAATTGGTTGCGTCGGGTGCGCTCAGGTGCTGGTAGCCAGCGTACAGCTTCACCGGGCCGAAGACATACGTACCGCCCGCGAGGATGGAACGCGAAGCCGAGTAGACGTTGTTGAACGAACCGTTCGCGCCGCGGACTTCGTCGTAAATCACACGGAAGTCGCCGCTGCCGAACGTGTAGATCCCTTCGACGGCGTTAGTGCGGCCCTGACCGGTCGGAACACCTTGCGCGTTGTTCGGCGCCGAGTTCCAGCTCGTGTTGTTGGTCAGCGAATACTGTCCTTTGAGGACGAGGCCGCCAAGCAACACCGGCGAGTTGTATTCCGCGCCGTTGCTGGCGCTTGCCCAGTTACGGCCGCGCACCAAAGTCGAGATAGCGTAGCGCTGCATCAGCTGCGGATCAGTGCCCCAGCTGTCCTGCGACAGTTCGCCGGCGCCGAGGTTACCCATCTTGAACAGACCGAAACGGTCGTTCGTGAAGCCGACCGTAGCGTGGCGGCCGAACAGATTGCCCGCGGACGCGCCGGTCATCGTGTTCAGCTGACCTTCCAACTGGAAGACCGCCTTGGTGCCGCCGCCCAGATCTTCGGCGCCTTCAAGGCCGAACCACGAGCAGCCCCAGTTACCGCTCTGCGCGGCCCATGCGTGACCACCCGGCAGGCCGGTCTCGTATTGAATACCGTTGTCGATACGGCCATACAGCGTGACGCTGCTCTGCGCGTGGGCCACCGTCGCAGCTGCCATCATGGACAAAGCAAGAACTTCTTTTTTCATTAGATATCCTATATACATTTTGGCGTCTCCAAGCCGCTCAGGATGTGCTGATTCATCGCACACTCCCCGCTTTGCTGAAATGTCCGATACACATTTCGAGGCGATTATAGGTAGCGCCAATGCGCGGCGTATCGATCTTCCGTGTCAGGGAAAACGCTGTTGCACATAGCTGTTGCGCGCAATTCAATGACGCAGTAGCACGCGCTTCGTGACCATGAGGCCGTGGTCATGTGCCTGGCAGATCCGTTTGAATCCGTGCAGCGAAAAACCGCCCAAACGACGCGCGCCGCCTGCCCGGCGATTCACGGGACGCGAACAAGCGTTCGAACACGCACGTGCGCCGGTCTTGATGTTGTGCAAATGCAACGACGAATTGCGCGCCGCTTGTCGAAATCGAGGTACCGGTAACAAGAAATGTGGCTCTCGCCCCTTGGCACGACCCGCAGTGACACGCGAATCACCTGGCTGAGGGAGCTTCGGAACGCCGTTCTGGCCTTCGTCAGCAGGCTCCGGGATTCGGGGCTATGATCAATTGATACGACGCTGGGCCACAACTCGTGCTTCGTGTTGGCAGATCGCGAAGTGCGATCTCGTCGACGCATCAACGATGGTTCGCCGCTCCAGGCGGAAGTGGTTCAATGGGCCTTCACCACGGCGCCCCGGCGGCTTGGCCTCATGGCCGACAATCCAACGCCGCGTTCCCCACGATGAACGCGCAAGTTATTCGCCGGGCGAGAACAAAACTCCCAACCGTCCCGACAGACAAACCCCTGATCGCGCCATCCATAGAGGCAGGCATGGTGCGCACAGGGACTTTTGTCATCCCCTTCCGCGGCCCCTCCCCGTAGTGGACCGGAAGACTTGCTGCCGGAGTTCGCCGGCACAGTTGCCTCTCGTTAAGGAGCTATCGTGAAACTAGCCATTGCTTCCACTCTCGCATTGTTGATTTCCAGCGCCATCGCACCCGCAGTCCACGCAGAAGGCGATTCGTCGGCCGCCGACCGGCAACTCGCCCATAACGTCCGCGTCAGCTTTGCCCATAGCGGCGTCAGCCTGTCTCACGTATTCGTCTTCGCGCGATCGGGACAGGTCACGCTGGTCGGATGGGTGCCCGAGGGCACCCAGGTCGCGCTAGCGGAGCAAAGCGCCCGCACGGTTGACGGTGTCACCTCGGTGAACAATCTGCTTTCGCGATCGGGGGGAAGATTGAATTGACGTTGAAGTCAAACGATATCGCTGCGCGGACGACGGCCAAACCGTCCGCGCGCTCAATGTCGGTCTGCTTCGGCAGTTTTGATCGCTGGGGAAATGGACCTGCGCTGGACTACCTGAACAACAGCGAGGTCATGTCAGTGACTACATCAATCGGTCAACTTAAGCGGCAGCGCCCGCGGTGAGCACGGCGTCCGCAAGCGTTGCGGGGAACGTCAGTGCCCGGTGCGCAACGCCCGGCTCGACACGATAGAGCCATCGAACGCGTTCCGTCACCTCGCCCTCGCCCATCGGCAAAGTGATGTTCACGCCCGATTCCCCGACCCGCATCGGCAACCTGCCCACCGGTTTCCCGGACACACAATGTGAAGATGGTCGGCGATTCAGGCGAGCGTCGCGGTAACGAGTGGCAATAAAGTTTGTACCGGGCCAATAAGGCACGGTGCCGGTGACAATAAAATGTGGCCGAGCGTCGGGTAACTTTAAAAGCTATGCCTTATCGACGGGTTTCACGTCGCTCTTCGTGCAGTGGTTGGCGTGACGATGCGCCGAGTGCGGTTACCAACATTCACTTTCGTTAGTAGCTGAGAATCCCAAGCGCCTAATCAGTTTCCCGCTGGCCGTATAGCGCTCCGCCAGGCAGGATGCCTTCCCGCTGGAGGGCGACGTGCCCCCAAGACGAAAGCAGGCATCTTATTTCTCAGATTCGGCGATCGCGTGACCCCTGGCGCGGTCGCGCGAGTTGTTGCGTTACCCGCAACGGAAGCCAGCAAATTGGAGTGGTATGTCTGCACTCCATCCCTGTGATGCGGAGCGTCCCATGCGTAGATTTGGAGAGTTGGCGGAACGTATTGACGCAGGCGCGCCGGCCGTTGGCAATTGCGCAAACCGGACTAAATTACGCGTCGTCCTTCGCACCGCTTTCCACCAATAATTGCCTCGACTCGAGCGGCTCGACAACTAGCTACTGCCTAGGGCGCCGAGTGTCGACTCCAGCCATCTTCAACGTTGCGTCAATCATCTTCAGCTCCTGCCCAAAGTCAAGCGCCCATTCCTCGCCGTCGCACCTCACGGTCATACCGTTGTGCATCGAAATCAGGGAACGCGCCTTGTACAGAGCATCGACAAGTTTCGTTTCCCGTTCGGCCTCTCTGACCCATTCATCCGCTCTCACGATGGAATCTCCTCTCAATGAAGCAAGCACGTCGTCATGCCTGTGCTCATGCCAGGGCATCGCCTGTTGCTCAAGTCACGAATTCGACCAACACAGCTCCGCTGCCGTATGCGCCTGGCCGTAAGCGGTGACGCACGCGGTACGCCACCGCTTCCTTGGGCGTGTCAGCCTTGCGCTCGGGAACCGGCCGCCGACGCGAAGCCGTGTAGCGATGGCCTCAATTAAAAGTGCCAGTTCACAGCCGCGAAATCGCGCGTACGATACTGTATAAATATACAGGTTTTTTGACGCTGCATGGCCGGCGCTACAGCCACCAGCGGGACGTGGCAGATGTATCTCTTCGTGCGCTCCCGCAAGCCCGCATTGATGCGATGTGTGTATCCTCCCAAGGTTGCCTTGTGGGGAACCGCCTGTGAAATATCCACTTATTCTCGGATTCGGTATCGTCGCTATCGACGTCATCGTGTGGCGTTTCCGACTTCCTGCTCACGAATTCTCGCGACTGCTGCTACGGCTTGCGCTTTTTTCCGTGCTGAGTTGGGTACTCTTTTGGTCCGGCCTGAGTCCATTCACACAGGCACCCGACCTGAACGCGGTCGAACAGCACTGGTTGGGCCAGGTGCTGGAAATAATCTGGTGGTTGATGGCCGCGCGACTGCTCACTCTCTCGCTTGATACGCTGTTACTCCCGAGTGCATGGCGACGGCAGCGGTTATTCTCGGACGTTTTCGGCGCTGTCGTCTTTCTTGCCGCGGTCGTGGCAGCTCTTGGCTTTGTGCTTGAGTTGCCGGTGCGTGGGCTCGTCGCCACATCGGGCGCCCTCGCTATCGTACTTGGCCTGGCAATCCAGAGCACACTCAGCGACGTCTTCGCAGGCATCGTGCTTAACACCACCGAACCTTACTCAGTTGGCGACTGGGTGATGATTGATGACGTTGAAGGCAAGGTGGTCGAGATGAACTGGCGCGCCACGCATTTGCTCACCGGTCAGGGAAACACCCTTATTGTTCCCAATGCCGTCGCCGCGAAGGCAAAGATTTCTAACAACAGCAGGCCGGCGAATGTTCATGGTCTATCGTTGGTCCTGGAGATTGAGCCAGAGGCACGGCCTAAGACGGTGCTCGATGCGTTAGGCCAGGCGCTGACCGGTTGCAACGCCATCCTTGCCGCCCCTGCTCCCTCGGCCCGCATGAAGCGTACTACGCTGAATTCGGTGCAATACGAGGTGGTTGGTTTCGTCGACGATATGAACAAAAAGCTCAATGCATCCAACGAGCTTTTCGACCTCTGTTATCGGCATCTCGCCGCGTCAGGCGTAGCACTGCGTGCATTGGGGATGCCCGCGCCAACCCCTACCGCGCATGACGCGAGGGAAGCACTTCTAAAACGGGTGAGCCTGTTCGAAAGCCTGACAGGCGACGAAATCACACGGCTTGCAGCGCGGCTTTCGAGACACGAATATCAGGCCAATCAACAAATTCTGGCGTCTGAAGCAGTCCCAGACAGTCTTTCAATTGTCCACTCCGGCGTACTTGCCGTTACCTATGCTGAATCGTCCGGCAGCCGTGAGATTGCTCGTATCGGGCCGGACGAAACATTTGGCGAAACCGGGCTGCTCGCCGGACTTCCCATGCATGTTTCCATAGCGACTCTTACCCCTTGCCTGCTATATCAGGTAAGCAAGGACGACATGACTTCGTTCCTGAAAGAGCATCCCCAAGTGGCGAAGCAGATGTGCCAATTGCTGGCCTATCGTCAGGATGCGATTAGCAAACTAATGACCGCTATTCCTGTAGCGAAGGACACAGACCATTCGGTTTTCCAGTGGCTGTTCGAGAAAGTTCGGCAACTGCATTCCCTGCGCGATGATTCGTGAATTGCTGGCGGATGCGCACGCTTGTTGTGCTTCTCCGCAGACAGCAACCCGCGCGATGACGTGGTCATGATGGTGCGATGCCCGCCACCACGTCTTTATTATTGCGGTCCGATTTCATGAATCTTTGATGCTTCGGTACCCAAGAGGCAGAACTGCAGAAAAGTTTTGAATTCGCCGGACGCACATGCAGCTAGAACCGATGGCTTGCTGAGTGCGTCATATTTCGGGCGCGGGTTGTCACTTTCAGTCTTGGGGAGAGAACCCATCGTTCATGGCGTGGTCTTACCTGTCAACGGTGGGGTGTTTCGCCGGAAACCAATCTAAATCAGGCCCCGATGCGCTCGACATTCACCAAATGGTTGTTCATCGTCTACCTTCTCGGTAGCGGGACACTGTATTCGATGGTCATATTGCTCCTGTTTCCTTTCGTCGGCCGGGCTGGACGATACTGGCTGGCAAAACAATGGTGCCGGGCACTGGTGATTGTGATGCGCGTGCTGCCGGGAGTCTCCTGTTCGGTAGACGGGCTTGAACATATTCCCGAAGGACCGGCGATACTACTGTGCCGTCACGAATCGACGTGGGAGACCCTCGCGTTTCTCGCACTTTTTCCACAGCGTATCAGTTTCGTTTTCAAGGAAGAGCTTCTTCGTATTCCTTTTTTTGGATGGGTGCTACGCGGCCTTGATATGGTTAGTCTGAACCGCGGCTCCGCTCGACAGGCTCACCAGGCTGTAACGCAAGAAAGCGCCGATCGACTGGCGAAGGGAGACGTCGTTGTCATCTTTCCGGAGGGTACACGGGTGCCACATGATGCCCCGTTGAGGATGACATCGGGAGGCGTGCGATTGGCTTGCGCGACTGGCGTACCTGCTGTCCCGGTGGTTCTCAACGCGGGCAAAGTCTGGCCGGCCAAAGGCTGGCCCAGCGGCCGCGGACAAATTCGTGTGGTTGTCGGTCCGGCATTTTCCCCTCGAGACCTGTCACAGCAAGAACTGGGTAGAGCCGTCCACGAGTGGATGACAAAAGAACTGATGCGGCTTTGATACGTTTAGATCGGAATGGATTTCGGCGGTGCGCACGGTCGATAGCGCACGGCTTCTGTCGACTTGAATGGCGTCGACCCCTGCGCGATGCGCCGATGCCCGAGCGCCACGCGCCGCGCGACACCCGCATCAGCCACGGCTTCGAAATCGAGGTCGACCCAGGCGTGCTCGCCGCCCGATTCGCTGCGGCCCAACGCTACGAACGGGAAATGGCGGTTGGTCATCAGCCAGGGTCATGAAGACGCCGAGCGTGTATTTCTCTTCTTCGCCGCATCGGCAGCATCAGTCCGATGATGTCAGGCGGCCCTTGCGCAAACTCTCGGCCGACTTGCTCGGCGCATAGCCGTGGGCAAGCGCGGCAGCGCGCACACGTTCGCGGGTCTCGGCGCGGACTTCGTCGCTGTCGTTCAACGCGCGCGAGATCGTCGAAACAGGAAGATTGAGCTCGCCGGCGAGCTGTCGAATGCCCATGCGCTGGTCTGGCCAAGGATGTGATCCGGCCACGCTTATCAAACTGGCGCGCTGCTGCCTTACGAGTTTGTGGGCACCGCGAGTTCCGGCGTATCGATGACGGTGCAGCGTCGCGCGCCTGCTGCGCATCGCATCGGCTGCGCCGGATCAGTCAGGTTAACCCCGCATAGCGAGGGCCTCCGGCGCTCCTTAACATCATGATGTTACCGCTAACGTTACACGTAGTTAAAAATCGCTCGAATCGAAAACACACCGCCAGGAGACAGATAAATGCGCACTCGACGTCCCCCGTTACGCCTGCTCTGCATGGCCGCCGCTCTGTGCTCGGTTGTCTGGAGCGCCGGCTGCGCGAGCAGCCAGGCGAGCGCCGCTCAAGACGGCCCGCCCCTCGCCGCCGTGCCCGCAGAAACACCGCCGCAACTGCGAAACGTAATGGCTGCGCATTTCAAGGTAGGCGCCGCGATCGAACCTGACTCGATCGAAAACCCGGCTGACGCCGCGCTCCTCGCCACACAGTTTTCGAGCTTGACCGCCGAGAACAAGATGAAGCCGGGCACGATCGGCGTCGCCGAGGGCAAGTACAACTTCGCGCCGGCCGACGAGATCGTCGCGTTCGCCGAGGCCCACGGCATCGCGGTGCGCGGGCACACGCTCGTTTGGCACTTCAAGAGCGGCGGCTGGAAAGAAGCGCCGGACTGGTTCTTTGCCGGCGACCCCAACGATCCGCACTATCACGACATCGTCGCGGCACGGCTGCGCCGCTATGTAACCGACGTGGTCACACATTTCCGCGGCAAGGTCTATGCGTGGGACGTGGTCAATGAAGTCATCAGCGACGACCCGCATCTGGTCTATCGCGAAGACAGTCCGTGGTATCGCGCGCTCGGCAAGGACTACATTGCGATTGCGTTCCGCGCGGCGCGAGCGGCCGATCCGAACGTCAAGCTCTATATCAACGACTACAACACCGACGACACAGCCAAGCGCGCGAAACTGCTCTCCGTGATTCGCGAGTTGCGCGCCGAGGGCGTGCCGATCGACGGCGTCGGGCATCAGATGCACATCAGCGTCAACTGGCCGCCACTGCCTAACATCAAGCAGGCTATTGAGGACGTCGCCGCGCTCGGACTCGAAAACCAGGTGACGGAACTCGACGTGAGCCTCTATACCGACTCCGGCGAATGCTGGAGCAACCCGCATGCGTGTCTGCCCGACCTCGGCCGTCCGGTGCCGAACGACGTGATGCGCGCCCAGGCTCAGCGCTATCGCGCCGTGTTCGACCTGTTCGAACAGGAGGCGAGCATCAAGGCGGTGACACTGTGGGGTTATACCGACAAGCACACATGGCTGACATCGACGCCGGTGCCGCGCAACAATCTGCCGCTGCTGTTCGCGGCCAACCTGCAGCCGAAAGCGGCGTTCTGGACGATCGTCGATCCGTCCTATCAGCCGTAATTTTCGCTTGATTCGAGAGACTGCGATGAGCGGGCGCAGTCTCTCGTGGATGGCCGACTACCGCGGCATCGGCTTGTCACGGCTCATCAGACCCGACCTCGTTGAGCTCCGGTAGCTCGTCCGCCGTTGCGTCCGGCTGCCCCGCCGCGGTTTCGTGAGAACGTTCGGGCGACTTGACCACCGGATTCGGCAGCTTGCCGATGCCCTCGTCAATGCGCTCCAGCAGATAGGGGAAGAACGGATTCGATGCGATCCGGAACATGGAGTCGAGCGTCAGAATCAACGTACCGCGTTCGCCTCGCGGGGCGAGCGTGCCCAGATTTTCGTTGAAATTTTCCTCGTCGTTCGGAGCGATGCCATAGAGTGCGTCCGTCACCGGGAACGGAATCGCGACGTGCGACAACGAAAAAATATCCTGTGGATACTCGATGTTCAGAGGCGTGACATGCGTCTCCACTTGACCCGCATCGACACTGCGCGCGACGGTATGGCTCGAATCCGGCGACGCGTTTGCGATGACCGTGGTGCGATAGTTTTGCGGCCCGGTGCGCAGCAATCGTGAGAGCGCGGTGTACGACGCCACGCGCAGAAAGGTTCTGAATCTCACACTGCGATTCACGTCGAACAACACGACTTCACTGCCGTTCTCGGGAAGCTGATCGTAGAGCGACGACATCACCGCCGGCGTGCTGACGGTGAAATCGGTCACGGACTGGAACGTCAGCACCGGCGGCAAGGCAAGCAGCCTGTTCTCACGATGCAGCCGGTTGATCTGATCCTGAATCGTACTCGTGAGCAGGTAGGATTGACGCGCGCCGTTGACCGGAAATGAGTTGTATTTGAACGGATTGAACTCCGGCACGATGCCGAGCCAAGCGGCCCGCGCGAATGCCGGGAACACCGCAGGCAAGCCGGCCAGTCCGGCAAAGCGGGCATAACGGGTCACGCCGATCATCGGTGAGATCAGCACGACGCGCGTCGGACGCGAGAGCGCAGGATTCTCGATGGAGTCCAGCGCATATTGCAGCGCCAGCGCGCCGCCGTTCGAGAAGCCGACCAATTCGAGCGGCTTGTCCGGACCGATACGCCGGCGCGCTTCGCGCACCGCGAGCCGCGTCGCGGCGGCCCATTCACGCCATTCGACGCGCGTCAGCCCGGCCGGCACCGTACCGTGTCCCGGCAGACGAATGCCGATTGCGACAAAGCCCCGGTCCCGGTAGCGGCGCGCAATATGGCGCAAGCTGAAAGGCGAATCCGTCAGGCCATGCAGCAATACCACCGCGCCCACGGGCGGCCCCGATGGTTCAAGTATGTACGAGCGGTTCCAGTTCTCCGCGAACTGCTCCGGATAGATCGGCGAGCCTTTGTAGTAGCGGTTCGACGGCACGCGCTCGGCCGGTCTCAGTTTCTCGACAACATTGACGCGCACGTCGTTAAAAATCCGCGCCTCTGCCTTCATATAGGCGTTCCAGTCGCCGGCGTCCATTTCCTCGATCGTCATTTCGCGCGGCACATAGGTATGCCAGACCGACAAGTCCGGAGCACGCTGCGCGTACCATGCGCGCATCCCTAGCGCGGCGATGATCAGCAGAACCAGAATCAATGCACTTATCTTTATTACCTTCAGCGACGTGCGTAGCATTCGTGCTCTCTTAGTGAGGATTGCACATTCTCGCAGGCTTGGCGCTTGCGTCTTGTGCTCATGCCGCCACCTCGACGGCGTTCAAGGGCTCGAGCGCCAAGCCTCGGCTTGCAGTGTCCGTGGTCCGATCATACGCGCCGGTCGGGCCTTGCAGCGGCCTGCAAGGCGAACGTCGTTCATCGAGCGGACTGAGCGACGCTATGAAAGAGCGCCGCGATGGTTTTTCCGGTCTGGCTGCGATCACGGCGCGCGTTCGTTGCCTGTTCCCGCCTGGATATCCTAAGGTCTTTTATCCATCCGTTCAAACTCTCGCGCAGACCGATGAATCGCTTCGGCGCTCGCAATGCACTTTTGACATTTGCATAGGAGGCCATGGGTGCGATGAACTGAGCTGCGAAGGGCGCAGGCGCCGCGATGGGCAGTGCTGGAAGGATGAATGGGGTGACCGGTCTCGCGCCTTGAATGCAAAACGCGACGTGACGACAGCGGAAGGCTTTCACATGGCGTCGCCTTGCGGCAAATCACTCTCGACCCGCAGAATCGGATAGCTTTTTGTAATGCGGCAGCAGACACTCAAGCCCATGCCGTTAGATGGCCGGACGACTCGATAGTCGACCCGCCCGGCTTGATGCAAAGCGCGTCGACACGCGCCGCGAACGCGGACGGGGCGCGATGCACAGACCACTCCGTGCCCCGTCCCGACGTCTTACTGTCGCCCGCCCCTGATATTGCCGGCCACCCCACCCGCCGCACCGCCGATGAGTGCGCCGGTCCATGCGTCACCGCCCGAGATCGCCGCAATGCCCGCGCCGCCGGCCGCGCCGATCGCCGCGCCGCTCATCGTTCCCTGTTGTCGCGCGCTCATGTCCGTACATCCGACGACGACCGCGAAAACGCCAATGCCCATGATCCATCCAAGTCGTTTCATGATCGTCTTCCTCATTGGTTTTTCTTCAGGCCGGGCACGACCATTTCAAACCACAGGGTCTCAATCACCGGGTGCTGGATTCTCGTCGGATTCGCGGCGTACCAGTTGTCGAGCCCCTGGCGCACGCTGTCGAGAGATTGACCTTGCATGCCTTTCGAGAAGCGCGGCGCGATATCGTTGCTATGGGCGGCCGCGTTGCCGGCGTAGGCGCGCTCGATTTCGAGCATATTGGCGACGCCGACGAGATACGCCTTCTTGGCCTCCGGCGACGACGCGACCCACTGCTCGCCTGTCACAATCGGAATGCTTTCTGCGCGGGCGTTATTGCCCATCAGGGCGAACGACAGACAACCGAGAGATAACAGCGTTCGCCATTGTGGTTTAGTTGCCATCACGTACTCCATGGAAGTTATGTGCTCCAGCAGCTTGCTGCCGACCGTCTCCGGCGGCGCCGATCGAGTTGTGTCGAGGAATGGTCTGGGGTCTGTTGGGGTCTCCTTGTTCAGACTCGACTCACGCAGTGAAGTCATTCGCTCCGGCGTTACCGGACTGCTATTCCAACGACGCCAGGTGACAGATGTTCACATGGATAACTGGCATTGATTGCGGATACGACCGGCCGGCCGGCATAGTCAGTTAACCTGAACAACCGGCGCGATATAGAGTCTAGGGCCGTTTCCTATAATTTCCAAGGTCATTTCCACCCGGTCGAAACCGCAGAGGACCGTATTTGCCTCGTGTCACAATTCAATACAATTTGGTCTGGAAGGAAAGCGGCGCCGGTCAATCGGGGAAACAAGAAACTGTCACTCGTGCATACCGCGTTGAATTCAGTTCCAGTAGTAGCGAAAGCCGCTGATGACGGAATATCTATAAAGCTGTAAGAACTCCGATTGCGGGTTGCCGACGTTCCATTGGCCGAATGCAAACAACTCGGCGGAGGGACCCAATTTGTAGGTAAGTGACAATGCCAAGTTTCCTCCAAATGGCATATCGAATGCCTGGATATACCGCAGTGTCAGATCGAGTCTATTGAACAGGTCCGTGCGGCCCAGCTGGACTAATGCATAGCGTTGTCCGAGCAAGCTCTGCTGCGGGTTCAACGCCTGGCCCAACAAACCGGCGGCCGCGGCGTCGCCCATAGCAAGCGCGGTGTTGCCAGAGCGGATCGCATTCTGATACGCACGTCTCTCGCCGCTCGTGTAGCCGTCGCCGTTATAGAGCAGTTCCAGTGTCTGGGTCCATCCGGACAGCAGCGTGTAGCTTGCGCCCAGCAGCGCACTGACGCGCCATGCGCTGTCGCGTGTCTGATTCTGCGAGAGCGTCCAGCCCGCTGGCGCCGTTGCCTGTTGTTCGGCGAATAGCGCGTTGCGCCCCTGCCCCACCGACGTATCGCCGTACAGCAACAGCGCATCCGACACCGTCCACGTGCCGTATGCGCCGAGCCGGTCCACGCCATTGTCGCGATGCGACACAAGCGCGCTTGCCGACACCGAGTCGCCGGTCCAGTTGACCTTGATCGCCGTGACCGGGGAGAAGTAGGCCTTCGTTGCATCGCGCGTATCGACGTGAAAGTTGCTGATGCCTTCGACACTCCACGACGGGGTGATCTGCGCGCTCGCACGCACCATATCACGGCCGAGTTGCTCCCTGACAGGGTCGGTCCTGCCCGTTTCCGCAAAGAACGGATTGCTCGGCGACAGTAGTATCGCGCTGCCCCATAGCAGCACGCCGCGGCCCACTTCCAGGTTCACGTTGCCGGGCATCTGGCATGACAGCCGCCCTTCGTTCAGGTAAGCATCGGTCGACGCGCGGGCGCCCGCGCCCGGCGTGCTGCCTTGCCAGACGAAGAACCCGCGCGGCTTGAGTTGCAGATAGCACGGATCGACCTTGAGCGTCAGATCCACACGAGGATCGATTTCACCCTGGGTTTCCGGCAGCTTCGCTATCTGGTTGTCCGGATTGGCCAGCGAGCGCCGGTTTAATACGGCGCCCGTCCCAAAGCCGACAATCTGCGTGTGATGCTGAAAAGCAATGCCGCCGAACGCGCCGCCGTCCTGCCCATCGGCCGCCGATGCCGGCCCCGAGATGCCGGTGCAAGCCAATGCGAATGCATGAAACAGGCCGAGCAGGATGCGCGGCCTGCGCGACTCGCAACATCGCCGCCCCCCGGCGCGTTTCAGCTTCATCACTTCGACAACCTGCGATCAGGGACGATTCAGCGAACCGAGATTGAACGTGTCGGCACCGAATTGCTTCGTCCGCACCTCGCTGTACTGCAATAGCGAGAAGTTCGACTTTTCAATCGTGTCCTGAATGCTCATCTTGCTGATGAACGGCTGTGCTTTGCCGTCGATGTCGAGCCGGTTGTTCATTTCGAACACGGCCGTCTTGAAGAGCTTTCCCGAAACCGTATAAAACTCGGCCTTCAACGGCACGAGATGCGACACGGAAACGTAGTAGACGATCCGGTCGTAGGTGACGAATTTGTTCTTCGCGACCAGGTTGAGGACGTAGGCGTCTTCGCCGTTCACCTGCTCGGTACGCAGCACGGTTGCGTCGTAATCTTTCGCGTAGTTGGTCGAAGCGATATCGCCGTTCGACGCGGGACCGACCATCTTCTGGCGCGTCGAAATGAACACGGGCTTGGTCAGCGTCGGCTTGCCGAACCACATGCTGCGGCCATTCTGCAACAGGCGGCTACCCGCTTCCCGCGGAGGATACGTGGCCTGCGCAAGGCTGTCTTCGCCGCTCGCGCGGACCATGTAAGTCCTTCTGTCGATCGGGCCGCCGGAATCCTGGCCCGTGATATCGATGGTCCATTGCACGCCGCTCAGCCCACCGCCGCGCGCGCGATCACTTGCCGCGACGATCTGCGCGGCGTCCAGGGTTTCCGTTGCCGATGCACCGACTGCAAAGGACGCGCTCGCCACAAGCAATGAAGCCAGCAGAAGAATGGATTTTTTATAACACTGCATATTCGCGATGGCTCATTAATCAACAATAAAGCGGGCCGCGCCGTCACACGAAGCTCAGTGCGTCGACGACTTCGATACGGGTTGCGCGATAGGCCGGATAAGCCGCGCACAGCACGGCGAAAAAACTCACCGCGAGGGCGATCGCGCCCATGCGCAGCCAGTCGAGATCGATCTGCAGCAACACGCGATCGGACGAATTGGGTGGGGTATAGCCGATCCCGGATGCGTTAATCGCACACGCGGCGGCTAGCGTGACGACGAGCCCGAGCAGACAGCCCAGCAGCGCAATCCAGAGTCCCTCGAACGCGAATAGGCGAATCACACCCGCATTGGTCAACCCCAGTGCGCGCAACGTGCCGATTTCGCGTGTGCGCTCCACCACCGCCATCGACATCGTGTTCGCCACGCTCATTGCGGAGATGACGAGCACGATGCTCGCAATGAACGAGAAGATCATGTCGAACAGCCCCTTCACCTGCGTATAGAAGCTCGACATTTCCTGCCATGTTCTGATCTCGACGTCGAAACCTCGGGCGCGCAGTCGATGGAGAAGGTCCCGCTTCGCCCGCTGCGTCAATGCCGCGTTGTCGAGCAGCACGATGAAGCGTTCCACCGAGTCGGTATTCATGAGCGACTGCGCGAGTCCCAGACTGGTCAGCACATACTTGTCATTGGTGCCCGCGCTACCCGTATTGAAGATATCGACGACATCCGCATCCACCGCATTCGCCTGGCCGTCGATGGTCGATGCGAGCAGGCTGAACGTCTCGCCTTTGCGAAGATTGAGCAGCCTGGCGAGATCCGACGACACCGCCACGCCTTCTTGCCGGTGCCGGTCGAGCCGGCCGCCGGCGTCGCTCTCGTCGGCCGCGCCGAGCATGTCGTTATGTTCGGCGACGATGCCTTCGCCGATGAACACGGTCGACGCCTCACCGTTCGAAATCAGGCCGTTCAGACTCAGGCGCGGCGACACCAGCCTCGCACCGGGTTCGTGCATGACGATCGCCTCCAGTTTGCGGGCTTCTTCCGGCGTGAATAGATAGCGCTTCGGCTGCAGCTTGCCTTCGAGCAGGAAGCCACGTTTGAAGATAGTCAGATGCCCGAGCCGCTCGCCCATCACGGCCTGTTGCTCGAGGCCCGCGTACACATTCGCGATGTAGCCGCTAAACAGATTGATCGCGGCGAGGCCGAGCGCGATCGCCGCGAGCGTGACAACACTCCGGCGACGGTGGCGGAAAGCGTTCTTCAGTGCAAGAACCAGCGAATGCATCAACGTTTGTCTCCATCACGCACGTGCCCGTCGCACAGGCGTATCGAGCGGGTCATATAGCTCAGCGCGCGCTCATCGTGGGTTGAGAACACAAAGGTCACGCTATGTGTGCGGTTCAGCCGCTGGAACAATTGCATCGCGGCGTGCACGTTACCGCCGTCGAGACTGGCCGTCGGCTCGTCGGCAATCACGAGCGACGGCTTCGCGATCAGCGCGCGTGCAATCGCCACGCGCTGCCGTTGTCCGCCGCTCATGCGGTCCGGGCGCTTGTGGTGATGCCCGTCGAGCCCCACCTCATCGAGCAGTTCGCGCGCCTGTGCGGTCTGCGCGGCACTCGTGCGTCCGCCAAGCCGCAGCGGCAAGAGCACGTTGTCGAGCGCATCAAGCACGGGGATCAGGTTGTAGCTCTGGAACACGAAGCCGATCGACGACTGACGACGTCGCGCGTACCCGGCTGCACTCAGGCAGGCGGTCGGCTCGCCCAGCACTTCGATCGCTCCAGTCGACGGCTTGTCGAGCAGGCCGATCAGATTGAGCAAGGTGGTCTTGCCGCTGCCGGACGGGCCGACGATCGCCAGCATCTCGCCGGCCTGAACATCCAGATGGATATCGGCAAGCGCGTGGATCTGGCCATACGTCTTGCCGACGCCCCTCAGACGTACGACCGGCGCCGCACAACTCGCGGCCGACGCGATGTCCGCGCCGGGCAGCGCGGTTTCACGCGGTTCGAGTTTCACGAGTGTCCCCAATGTATTTGCGAAGTCGAACCGGAAGCGGTGCGGGCCGCTATCGCGTGCGGGCTTGCGGCGGCACTGCCGATCGAATCGACGGAGCCACCTGGGACAAACGACCCGATAGGCCCATTGGGCAGCAGATAGACCTTGCCGCGGCGCCCAGGCTCGTCGACATGACGCAGCGCTTTGCCAACGGCTTCGAGCGGATAGGTCGCGGCCACTTCCGCATGCAGTACGCCCGCGCGCAGCAGCAGGACGGCTTCCGCCATCAGTGCGTCGCGCTGCACGAGCGTCATGCGCGACAAACGCTGCGTCAGCCAGAAGCCTTTGAGGACGATGTCCCTGAAGATCAGCGCGTCGCTATCGAGTTGAATCGGCTTACCGGACAACATCCCGTAGTTCACGATCGAGCCGCCGCGTTGGAGCAGCGGTGCGAGGCGCGCGACACCATCGCCGCCGACCGCGTCGAGCGCGAGCACCATCGGCGCACCGCCTGTCACGGCCTTGGCCGCCTGCACCAGTTCGGGACCGTCCACGATGGCGGCATCGCCACCAGCCGCGCGAACCTGCGCGATCGCATCGGCGCGTCGCACGACGTTTACCGTGCGCAAGCCATCGTGACGCGCGATCTGCATTACCGCGCGGCCGACGCCCGACAGCGGCGCCGTCTGTACGATCCACGCGCCGCGCTCCAATGCCGCGTGACGGCGCACCAGTTCGAGTGCCGTGCACGCGTTGACCTTGAGCGCGGCGAGTTGCAGCGGATCGAGATCCGCCGCGACCTTGAACACTTGCGACGCGGCGAGTCGTTTCTGCTGACACCAGTTGTCGTTGCCGACCAGGATGACCCGGTCCATCGCCAACTCGTGCACCGATGCACCGCAATCGACGACCCGCCCCACGGCTTCCAGGCCCACGCTGGCGGGTAACCTCGGCAATTCGCCGTAGCGGCCGGCGAGCCGTGCGAGGTCGGCGGAATTGACCGTGCAAGCCTCGACGTCGACCAGTACCTCCCACGCCGACGGCGCGCCGGGAGCCGCGCTTTCACAGCAGCGCGCCACCTGCGACGGCACGCCGAACCTGTCGAAACGAATCTGTTTCAAAAGAGCCCCTTGCTGATCGGCGCGACGGCCTTCAGTTCGACCAGCAGGCGAACCGTGCGGTCAATCTGTTCGCGCGTGTGAGCGGTGTTGACGAAGAAGCGCAGGCGCGCGGCGTTGCGCGGCACGACCGGAAATATCATCGGGAACGTGAAGATGTTGTTCTCGAACATGCGCGCGGCCATCCATAGCGCCAGCTCGGCGTCGGGCAGCATCACCGGGATCACAGCCGAGCCTTCGCTGCGCCCGACGTTCAAGCCCGCGAGCCGCGCCTGCGCGCGGAAATAGCCGGCGTTCTCCACGACGCGCCGCGCGCGTTGCGGTTCGTCGCGCATGATGCGCAGCGCCGCCAGTCCGGCCGCGGCGTTGGCCGGCATAGGCGACGCAATGTAGAGCCCGAGGCCCGGTGCGTAGTACTTGAGCATCGTGATCAGCTCGCGGCGCCCGGCGACATAGCCGCCAATCGTCGCGAAGGCCTTGCTCATCGACGCGTAGTGAATGTCGATGTCCGCGCCGTTCAGCCCGAAGTGATCGACGACGCCGAAGCCGCGCGCACCGATCACGCCCATCGAATGCGCTTCGTCGACCATCAGCAGCGCATGGTGACGCTTCTTGATTTCGATCAGCCGCGGCATATCGGGGATATCGCCATCCATGCTGAACACGCCTTCGGTCAGGATCAGCACCCTCTCGAAGTTGCTGCGATGCTCGATCAGCAGCCGCTCGAGCGCGTCGCAATCGTTGTGCGCGAACGCGAAGCGGCGCGCGCCGCTCAATTTCGCACCGACCAGCATGCTGTTATGGACCAGTTCGTCGTACAGCACCAGGTCCTGCTTGCGCGCGAGGTAGCCGATCGTCGCGACGTTGGTGCCGTAGCCGCTGACGCCAAGCACCGCGTCTTCGACGCCGAGTGCGTCGGCCAGCTCCCTCTCGAACTCGGCGAAGAGAGGAATCTCGCCCATGATGATGCGGCCGGACCCGGTCGAAGTTCCGTAGTCGTCGATTGCCTGTTTCGCAGCAGCCTGCACGCGGGGGTCTCCCGACAGGTCCAGATAGTTGTACGACGAAAAATTGATCATCCGCCGACCGGCCACGTCGACCTCGGCACTGACCACGCCGGCGTGCTCGCGGAACATGTTCCACTCGTAGCCCTGCTTGTCGTAGTACCAGCGCGTGTTTGCGTACTCGCGCAACTCCGGGAACTGCGCGAAGTCGTAGTGCTCCGGACCGGTTGCGACCTTCGGCGCCACCGCGCGCGCGGCCTGCGCCTCACGGTCCACCAGCGCGCCCCCCTGTTTGCCGAGCAATCTGGCGCGCAGGCGCTCGACGTGAATATCAGAACTCATCTTCAACTCTCTTTGAGATTGCCCGGGCAAGCGCCGCTCGCTGCAACGTCATGCGGCTTGGGCGGCCGGCGCGACGGCGTCGCCCGTGTCGCCCCAGCCGAAAGCGTTGAGCGCCTTGTCGACGATCGCGCGAATCGTCAGGTCGTCCAGAATCTCGAGCACCGACACGCTGATGCCGAGATCACGGCTGAGCAACAACTGGATTTCGGTGGCCATCAGCGAATCGACGCCGAGATCGAGGATCGGACGGTCGACCGGAATCGCCTCCGGAGCGGTTTCCAGCTCGTCGGCGATCAGCGACGCGACGAGACTCGCCAGTACCGTGAAGCGGTCGGCAGCCGGCAGCTCCGCCAGTTCGGCGCACAACACGGCGGCGGGATTGGCGTCCGGGCTCGCGTCGGCGGCAATCAGTTCGGCGTAGCGGGGCGACTGCGCGCCAAGCGTTTCGTAGCGTCCCCATTCGCTCCAGTTCGTGATCAGCGTGACGCCGAGCTGCGTGAGCTCACGCGACATCGCCCTTTCGAGCCAGTGCAAAGCCTCGGCCGACTCCATGCCGCGCAGCCCCATATAGCGCATGAACTGTTCAAGCTTTTCGTCACGCGTTACTACGCCGACATCGGCAATCGCCCCCCAGTTGATGCTGGTCGCGGGCAGCCCGAGCGCGCGGCGGTGCCATGCGAGGCCGTCGAGAAAACCGTTCGCGCTGACATAGCTGGCCTGCCGGCTATTGCCGACAAGATTGGCGATCGACGAATAGAGAACGAAATGATCGAGCGTCATCTCGCGGGTCAGCTCGTGCAGCAACCTCGCGCTCTCGGCCTTCGCGTTCATCACCGCAACAAGGTCCTGCGGGACCAGCTCTCCGATCGGCTGGTCGATGATCACCGCCGCCGCATGGAACACGCCGCGCAGCGCAGGCGCCTCGGACGCAATCGTGGCGAACAGGTCGCGAACCTGACCTTCGTGCGCGAGATCGCACTTCACGCAGACGACGTTCGCACCGCGCTCACGCAGTTCGTCGAGGAAAGCGCTCCGCTCGGGCGTGTTCGCGCCACTGCGCCCGGCCAGCACGAGGTGGCGCGCGCCACGCTCCACCATCCAGCGCGCGGTCTTCTGACCGAAGCCGCCAAGGCCGCCCGTGACGAGGTAAGTCGCATCGGGCCTGAAAGTCATCGCTTCGAGCACGTGCACCGGCAACGCGGTCAACGCATCGTCGAAACTGACGATCAGTGGCAGGTCGGAATCGGGCAGCGCGAACTTCCTCGTAGCGAGATCGACGATCGACACCGACAGGCTTTCGGCCCGGGCGAATTCGCCACTACGCGCGCGCTCGACGGCCTTGTGCAGCGCTGAGGCAAAACGGCCGGCACGCTGCGTCAGCACCGACAGATCGGCGCGTACGATCGACGATGCCGAATTCGGCACGGTGAATGCATTTGCACGCCGTGCGGTGTCTATCAGCACGCCGCCGGGGGCAAGTGCACGCCAGCCGAAGGTATCGGCCCATGCGGCGAGTGGACCGACAATCGCGTCGAAGCCCTTGCCGTTCGTACTGCCTGCGACCGCCGCTTCGAGCGCGGCATGAGTGCCGGCGATCGGCGTGCAGCGGGCCACCTGCTGCGCGTTCGTGGCGTCCGGGCGCGCGAGCAGCGTCGTATGGATGCCGCGCCGGCGCAGCGCAGCGTGCACCGACACGCCGAGTTCGTCCGCTTCGACGAGCACGCGAGCGTGCTCGTCGAGATCGGCCTGTTCGATCACGCGTTCGGACACGGCCTCACGCACCGTTGCCAGCAACAACGACGCCGCGGCGACGTCGTCGGGCACCTCGACCAGATGGAAGGCTGAGCGCGGGCCGCGAATGTGACTGGCGAATTCGGCAGGCGCAAGACCGTAGACCCGCTGCCCGGCGTGCAGGTCGGCCACTTGCGCGCCGATGCTCTGGACCGTTGCCACGACTTCCACGAAATCCGCATCGAGCGAGTCGCCGTTCGAGTCGCGCAACGCGCGCATCGTCAACGCGACACAATCGACCTTCAGTTCGATCTCGTCGTCGCGCAGCGGCAGGCGGGCGATCTCGATCAGTTTGACGCTGCCTGCGCTTTCTTCATGCTCGCCGACATGACGAACCTGGACTGCGCGCTCGGCGCTCAGCGACATCGGCTCAATGCGCGGCTGCGCGAGCACCGGACTTACCGCAAGTCGGCTGAAATAGCGGCGACCGCGGCGGATCGCAACTTCGTCTTCCGGCGCGTCGCACAGCAATTCGAGGATCGCCGCATCGAGATCGTCATCAGCGGCGGACGCCGGAATGTCGACAGTGCTGAAGCGCATGCCTTCGAGTTCGTTGAAGGCGACGCGAGCGAAACCATTCAGCGCGCACTGCGCGGGTTGCACCGGCGCATCATGCTCGGTGACGCTGAACGCATCACGCGTGAGCACATAGGCGCGCGGCCGTTGCGCCACCGGCAAGCCTGCCAGCTGCCGCGTGACCGCGTGCATGAAAAGCAGCGCCTGCGTGCCGGTTGGATCAGCACCGTCGAGCTTCGCATTCGCGCCGTGGACGAACACGACGCCATGCAGCGTGCCGGCGGCTTCCAGTGCGCGGGCGATGTCGTCGGCCGAGTCGGAGCGCGCGGTCATTCGCACACCCTCGACGTCGAACGATGAACCCGCGCTGAGCCGCGCGCAGATTCGCGCGCCGAACGCTTCCAGGCCGCCCGCCAGGCGCTCGGCCAGCGCCGCCGTATCACGCGCTTGCACGATCAGCCAGTGACCGAGACGCCTTGGCTCGGACAGGCGCCCGGCATCGCTCCATTCATAGCGCGGCATCTGCAGCTTCACCGGATCGCCGTGCGCGTCGGTACGCTCCACCTTTGCCGACGACGCGCTCACGCGCAGCCCGCGAATCACCGCTAGCACGCGGCCCGTGTCGTCGACGATCGTCAGGTCGGCGTCGACGTGATGCGGCGTGGCGTTGACCTGCACCGCATCGCACCAGTAACGATCCGGCAATGCAGGCGCGAGCAGGCGCAACTCCTTGAAGCCGGTTGGCAGGAAAGTCGATTCGTTGTCGTCGAGCATGCTGACGAGCACCTGGAAGCACGCGTCGAGCATCGCAGGCTGCGCGCAATAGCCGGTGCTGGCCAGATCGGGGCCGCGCTCGATCAGCGCGAGCACGCGCCCGCCTTGCGGGGCGATACGCAGTGACCGCACCGACTGGAAGTGCGGTCCATATTGCAAACCGATGCGTGACAACTCGCGATAGAACACCGCCGGGTCCCGTTCGACACGTAGCGTTGCCTTCAGCGATGCCAGATCGACATCACGGGCTTCCGCCGACTCCAATGCTCCGACGCTGCCAGTGAGATGCAATTGCCCATCGCCGATCTTGCCGCTTTCAAGGCTGCGAATCGCCACGCGGCGCGTGTTGCGCTCGTAGCTGGATACGTAGTCGATCGCGCGGTCCCCGGAGATCACCAGCGGCGCGTGGATTTCCACATCGTTGACGCGCCAGCCCGGCGCGTCTGGATGCAGCAACGCGGCGATTTCGAGCAACGTTTCGACATAACCCGCGGCCGGCATGATCGACGTCCCCATGACGATGTGGTCTTTCAGATAGGCGAGGCCCTGATGCTCGAGATCGTTGACCCACACGTCGGGCGCGGGGTATTGCTCGCAGCCGAGCAGCGGGCGCTCGGTCGTGCCGACGCGCTGATGGACCGCGCGCTCGGTTTCGACCCACGCACGTTCGCGTTGCCACGGATAGTTCGGCAGGACGACGGCTTGGCCCAACCCATTGAGCGGCGTCCAGTCGATCTCGCAGCCACTCGCGAACACGTGCGCCACGGCGCGATGCAGGCGCACGCGCTCCGCTTCGTTGCGGCGCAGTGTCTCCACAAGCTGGATCTGTTTCGCGCACGCTTTTGCACAATCACGCAGCGCGCCCGACAGCACCGGGTGCGGTCCGATTTCGACAAAGGTGGTGAAGCCATCGTCGAGCAGAGACTGGACCGCGCCGGCAAAGGCAACCGGCCGGCGCACGTTTTGCGGCCAGTAGGTTGCGCCGAAGGACGGGCCTTCCACACGGCCGCCGGTGACCGTCGAATACAGCGGAACCGCCGGCTCGCAGGCGACGATTGCGTGCAACGACGACGCGAGTTCGTCGAGAATCGGGTCCATCAAGTGGCTGTGGTAGGGCACCTCGACATTCAGCACGCGATGGAATACCTCGCGCGTGGCAAGCTCGGCGGCGAGCGCTTCGATCGCCGTCGTCTCGCCCGACAACGTGAGCGTGCCAGGACCGTTGACCGCCGCGATTTCGACGCGCCCTTCGAACGGCTGCAGCAACGCCACGACACCCTCATGGTCCATGCCCACCGCGAGCATGCTGCCGCAGCCCGCCGTGCGCGCCTGCAGGCGGCTGCGCTCGTAGCTCACGCGCAGTGCGTCTTCGAGGCTCAGTGCGCCGCTCACGCAAGCAGCCGTGACTTCGCCGACGCTGTGGCCCACGACCGCGCCCGGCGTGACGCCCGCGGCGCGCAGCACGGTGGCGATGCCCCACTGGATCATGAAGTTCGCCGACTGCGCGTAAATGGTCCGCGTGATTTGCGATTGCGCTTCGCTTTTCAGCATTTCCGCGAGAATGGAGAAGCCGGCGATTTGCTGAAAAAGACCGTCCGCGTGGTCGACGGCTGCGCGATACACCGGCTCGTCGCGATACAGTTGCTGGCCCATCGCCCACCATTGCGGGCCCATGCCGGTGAACACCCACACCGGCAGCGGGCGGCCTGCGACCGGCTGCTGGCCGGTGACCACATGGTCGGATTTCTCGCCTTGCAGCAACGCAGCAAGCGCGTCGCGCAATTCGCCCTTGTCGGCGCCCAGCACGACCGCGCGATGACTCAGCGAAGCGCGACGCAGCGCGGCGCAATGCAGCAGGTCCTGGAGCGGAGCGTCGACCTTCGACAGCCGGTCGAGATACTGTCGCGCGAGTGCCTTGAGCGCCGGTGCGCTGCGCGTGGACAGCGGCAGGTAGAGCGGAAAGCCTTCAGGACGCGCGGCCGCCACTGTTTCGGCCGCGCCAGCGGGCGCAGCTTCCGGCGCAGAGCGCAGCACCACGTGCGCGTTGGTGCCGCCGTAGCCGAATGAATTGATTGCGACAAGGAACGGCTCGTGCGAAGCGGCAAGCGGGATCGCCTTGTCGGCCAGACGCACCCCGAGGTCTTCGAACGCAATGCCCGAATGCGGCGTTTGCAGATTGCCGAGCGGGAACGCCTCGCGATGCATTAGCGTGAGCACCGCCTTGATCACGCCGACAATGCCGGCGCCTGCTTCCAGATGCCCGATGTTGCTCTTGATCGAGCCCAGCACGACGCGCTCGTCCCCAGTGCGGCCCACCCCATACACGGAGCCGATCGACGCCGCTTCGAGCGGATCGCCGACGGCAGTGCCGGTGCCGTGACATTCCACGTAGCGCACCTGCGCCGGATCGATGTCGAAGCGTTCGCATACCTCGCGGATCAGCAAGCTTTGTGCATCGGCACTGGGCATCGAGATGCCGGGCGTGCGGCCGTCCGAATTGACCCCTGCGCCCGCGACCGTTGCGAGAATCGTGTCGCCGTCGGCCAGCGCTTTTTCCAGCGTCTTCAGCAGCACGATGCCGCCGCCTTCGCCTCGGCCGTAGCCATCGGCGCGAGCGTCGAAAGATTTGCACTGCCCGTCGCGCGACAGGAATTGCCCCTTGCTCATACCGATCGAATACTCGGGCCGCGTCATGATGTTCGCGCCGCCGACCACGGCGACGTCGCAGTCGCCCGACCAGATGTCGCGGCACGCATAGCTGAATGCGACCAGCGACGACGAGCAGGCCGTGTCGATCGACAGGCTCGGCCCACGCAGATCGAAGGCATGCGACAGGCGGTTCGCCAACATCGTCATCATCATGCCGGCCGCCGTGCTGGCGTTGTGCCGCGTGCGATTCTCGACCTGCATCAGCGTGATCATGTGATCGAGCATGAAGCCGCCGACATACACGCCGACCTTGCGACCGGCATGGGCAGGCAGATCGAGGCCGGCGTTTTCGAAGGCTTCCCAGATCAGTTCGAGCAGCAGCCGCTGCTGCGGATCGAGGTTTTCGGCGACGCGCGCGGGCAGATCGAAAAACTCCGCGTCGATCGAACGGACGTCCTGCTTCAGGAAGTTGGCCTTGTCGACATACGCCTTGCCCTTCACGCTCTCGTTGGCGCAATAGTAGCGGGCGGCGTCCCAGCGATCCGCCGGTATGGGACCGGCAGTGACGACACGTTCACGAAGGGCGGCCAGCAGCGAATCAAGATCGTCCAGCCCGCCCGGAAGGCGGCACGCCATTCCGACCACAGCAATTTCACGCATTTTTGTTATTTAAATATAAAAAGTTATCTTTTTAAAATTCCAATCATAAAAATGGACTGCAGTTTCCCCGTGCCGTCGCACTTCTATCTCAATTGAGTCTTTGTTCAATACACGTCGAAGGGATGCTCAGTTTGCGGCGCGTTATTGGCTGGGCGGCAGGCGTAGCTGTTCCTCCCGAACAACATGACGAACATGATCGAATCGTGCGTCATGCACCTCGCTTTGCAATTTGAAGCGCCATTTGGCAATTTCTGCTTCGAGAAATTTTTTACGTTGGCTCGCGGGATAGGTTGCAGCAGCGCGTTTGCGCAAAATTCTGAACGGCCTTGAAGGTTGATCGGACCCGCAAAAGGCAATTCCTCGTTGACCATTTGATGCAACGAATCCAGCCTTTTATTCATTCACTCTCATGTCCGTCGCCCGTGCGTTCAGCCGACGTCAGAATAATTCGCAGCCTATCTAATAAACATTGAAAATTCCGAAAGAAGATGCGGAATTGGGAGATGTGTCTTTACCGTCCGGTGCCGTCATTGATCGCGGCCGGTTTCTCGGATAGCGGTATTGCAGCAGCGGCCGCGCCTGGGGCGGGAAAAGCGACTTGACCGTTAGTTGCGTAAAAAGTCCGAACCGGGAGCGCACACGGCATCGACGCCGGGTCCGTTTTGCCTGCATCTACTATTAACAGTCTTTAGCTTGTATTTGCAAAATACAGCGTATAGACTGTAGCGACAATTTACAGGTTTTAGCCTGTCGTGGTGCCAACGCACCTGCCGGAGAATCGCCGTGGACTACTCCATCAAAACACTGAGCCAATTGAGGCCAATTCTGCAGGGCTTCAGAAAAACCGCCGGTCTCACCCAAGCCGCGATGGCGAGTCATCTCGGCGTGACGCAGCAGACCTACGCGCAACTGGAGGCCAATCCAGCCGCGGTCAGCGTGGAGCGGCTCGTCAAGGTCCTGCGAGTGCTCCAGGTCGATCTGAAGCTCACCCAAGCCGCTGGCGAGTCAGCCGAAAGCGCCGCCGTGGAAAATGCAGCGTCTGTCCGCGCCGCCACGCCTGTAGCAGCTCGCACCACGTCCGCACGCCCCGCAAAGAAAGCATCGGCCGCAGCAACGGGCGACGTCAAACGCAAAACGCCATCGACACGCAAGCAGACAACTTCCGCCGAAACCCCGGCGCGCATCAAAAGCCAGGCGAAACCTGGCGCGAGAACAAACACGCGGGAAGTCGGCGGCAATACCGCCTCTGAGGCCCAACGCGCCCCCGCGAAGGCGAGGCGCGTCAGCAAGAAACGGGAGAACTGGTAAGCATGGCGCGAAGCACGCAACCCAGCCGGCTAAACCTCTGGATGAACGGCCTGCAGGTCGGACATTGGGAAACGGCGCGTAACGGCGAACGTCTGGCATACCGCGACGACTGGCTCGACGATCCGCAAGGACGCCCGCTGTCGCTGTCGCTGCCTTTCACGCCGGGTAACCAGCCGTATCGCGGCCAGGTCGTCGCAGACTATTTCGACAACCTGCTCCCAGACAGCGAACCGATCCGCCGCCGGATCGCCACACGCTACCGGACCGGCAGCACCGCGCCTTTCGCACTGCTCGCCACGCTCGGCCGCGACTGCGTCGGCGCGCTGCAGATGCTGCCGCCGGACGAGTCCCCCACCAACCTGACGAGCATCCACGGCCGCGAACTCAGCGACGGCGAGATCGCCCAGCTGCTGCGCGGCACGACCTCGACGTCACCGCTGGGACAACACGATCCCCTGGAAGATCTACGTCTGTCGATCGCGGGCGCGCAGGAAAAGACCGCCCTGCTCCGGCATCGTGACCGCTGGCTGCTGCCCGAAGGTAGCACGCCGACCACGCATATCTTCAAGTTGCCACTGGGACTGGTTGGCAACATGCGAGCGGACATGCGCACCTCCGTCGAAAACGAGTGGCTCTGCTCGCAAATCGTCGCGGCTTATGGACTGCCCGTCGCCCGTTGCGAGATCGCCGGATTCGAGGATCAGAAGGTGCTGATCGTCGAGCGATTCGATCGCCGTCCGTCCAGCGACGCAACATGGATCGTGCGGCTGCCGCAAGAGGACATGTGCCAGGCGACGGCCACCTCGGCGCTCCACAAGTACGAGTCCGATGGCGGCCCAGGGATCGAGGCCATCATGGAAGTACTCTCCGGCTCCGCGCGCGCGGCGCTCGATCGGCGCAACTTCTTCATCACGCAGATGGTCTTCTGGCTACTCGCCGCGACCGACGGTCATGCAAAGAACTTCAGCATCGCGCACCTGCCGGGCAACCAGTACGAATCCACGCCGCTCTACGACGTGCTGTCCGCTCATCCGATCATCGGTGCGGGCGCCGGCCGATTGCCGGCGCAGAAGGTCAAGCTGGCGATGGCCGTGCACGGCAGGAACGTTCACTATCTGCTCAATCAGATCCAGCGGCGGCATTGGATTGCCGAAGGGCAACGCGTCGGCTTTTCCGCGGCGACCGTCGAGGGCATGATTGGCGAACTGACGGCACGCACCGACGCAGTGATCGACGAAGTGTCGTCGCGCTTGCCCACGGATTTCCCGATGGACGTGGCCGATGCGGTCTTCGATGGAATGCGCCGGTTGAACAGGAAGCTTGCGCAATCGACTTAGCCGTCTAGCGACGCAATTCCCCCGGCCCTTTGCCCGTCCAGCGCTTCAGCGCGCGCCGCAAGTTCGCCGGGTCGCTGAATCCCAACAGCATCGCGATGTCGTCGGTGCTCATCCTGGTGGTTTTCAGGTATTCGGTCGCTAGCGAGCAACGTACGTCATCGACAATCGCCACAAACGACGTGCCCTCGCTTTCCAGCCGACGCCGCAGCGTGCGGCTCGTCATCTGCAGCGCTTTCGCGACCACTTCCATGCCCGGGAACTCGCCGGGTTGACGCATCAACATCTGATACATCTCACGGATACGCTACCGACGTCTTCGTCTCGCCGATGAGCCTGTCGCACGTTTCCTGCAATAGCGTGGACGCAAACGCCGAGTACCTATGACGCAAATGTGCTGCTCGCGGCGCAGGCGATTGAACAGCCGGTTCCACAACTAGCCCGCCATGCACACTGAAACGCGTGTGAACGATCGGGCCGAACATGGCCGCCAAACTGTGTAGGCAATGAGCGGCGGACGTTCGGGAATCCGCAGTAGCACCCAACGCACGCGAGCGTCTCTTTCGGCCCGATCCGGCAGCACGCTTGCGTACGCGGCACGTGTGTTGCATCCGCTTCCTGTATGCCGCGTCAGGGCGTTCCGGAGACGATGTTGGAGATAGTCCAGTTCCTGGTCGAGACCAGCACGTAGTCTCCGTTGACGCCTAGCCACTTCTGTCCACGCGGCGGCGCATTGAGCCCATGACCACGCCAGTCGTCCATGATGAAGTTGTAGGTACGGTACTCGGTGGGAATGCGTTGCCCCTTCTTCCAGTCCCGATGGGGAATCGTCGGCATGACCTGCTGGCGGCCCATTGACGAATTGGCCATCGGCGCGCCCCCTCCCGGCGGCGGACCGGCCGCGATGGCAACGAGCGAAATGCCGGAGAGAGAAAGGGCGACGAGTTGCACAATGATCCGCTTGTTCATGATCAAACCTCCCTGCTGTGGAAGAAAGGTTAGGGTGTCACAGCGTCCAATGCCTTCTCGACGTCACCATGCCCATTCTCTCCACAGACTGCTCGACTCATGTGAAGGTAATCGTGCATCGTTGCGACACCCGCATTCATGCCATGGATAGACTGCCTGGTTATGCAATGCAAGGTTCGAAGAGTATCTGGGGCCGATACCGTAGCCAATCGAATGACTCGATGTTCATTGTATTCGGCGACAGAAATTCCGAATGCAATTACCCGACATGCTCAGGAAAGAAGTGTTAATTCGGGTTTTACTCGTAGTCGATCTGAGTATAGTAAAAGGACGTTCGACTTCAAGCCGGGATGCCCGTTGATAGCCAATAGCCCGCGAGGTCAAGCCGGCAATAGCCGGCGCTTTCAAAATGGCCGGCAAAATTTCGGCCCACTAAATCGTTCGCCAGCGGCCCTCATTTATCGCCAGGCGGCGCAGCGGCCCCAGTTGCAGTCTCGATCTGCGCGGCGGGTAGACGCCACATCCGGATGCCCGCATACGCAATCGCTATGGTCAACAGCGGACTCGCGAAGCAGAACACGGCAAAAGGCGCGTAACTCAGCGTGGATACCCCCAACGTCGCCGCCATATAGGCGCCGCAGCTATTCCATGGGATCAGCGCGCCGGTCGGCGTGGCCGCATCACCGACTGCGCGCGACAGCACCACCGGCTCGAACCCGCGCCGCGCAAACGCGGTCTTGAACATGCGCGCGGGAAGCACCACGGCGATGTACTGGTCGGCGGTGACCACGTTGGTGGCGACGATCGCCGCCACGAGTGAAGCGACCAGCGCACCGGCCGATTTCACTTTTTCGATGACCGGGCCAATCAGCCGTTCGAGCACCCCGCACTTTTCGACTACGCCGCCGAACGCCAACGCCGTGATGATCAGCCAGATCGTGTTCAGCATGCTGTCCATGCCGCCGCGTGTCACGAGTATGTCGAGCTCGGTATTGCCCGTCGACGCCTTGTAGCCGCTCGCCAATGCGAGCCATACGCCCTTGAAAAGCGCGAGCCACCCCGGCACGCCCTCTTTCGCCGACGCAAACGCGATCACACGCTCGGGGGCCACGCACACGGCGAGCACACCGCCCGCCAGCGCACCGAGAAAGATTGCCGTGAATGGCGGCATTCTGAAGATCGCCAGCAGAATCACGAGAAGAAGCGGCACGAACAACCACAACGAGATGTGGTAGGCGCCACGCATGGCTTCTACTTCGGCGCTCGCGTCGAAATCGCCGGGCTGCCCCAACAGATAGAACACGCCGAGTGAAATGGTCATCGACACGGCCGACGTCAGAAACATCTCGCGAATGTGCCGGTACAGATCGACGCCGGCTCCAGCAGCAGCGAGATTGGCGGAGTCGGAGAGCGGCGAAGACTTGTCGCCGAAATAGGCGCCCGAAATGATCGCACCGGCCGCGATCGCGGGATTCAGCCCCATGCCGTGAGCAATGCCCATGAGGCCAATGCCGATGGTGCCGGCCACCGTCCACGAACTGCCGATACTCACCGCAACGAGCGCGCAAATGGCGGCCGCGGTGACGTAGAAGTAGTTGGGATTGAGCAGCTGGAGGCCGTAATAGACCATCGCCACGAGCGTCCCGCTAAGCGCCCACGTGCCGATCAGCGCACCGACCGCAAACAGGATGAAGATCGCACCGATACCCGTGCTGACACTCGCGGCCGCGGCCTCGCCGAGAGAGGCCAGCGAATGCCCGCGACGCCAGCCGATAAACACCGCGATCATCGTCGCGGCGACGAGGCCCACCTGGTTCGGGCCGCTGGCACCGGCATCGCCAAACAGATAGTACGACAGGCCCACCAGCACAATCAGGCTGGCGACGGGGATGATCGCCTCGATCATCGTCACCGGTTCGGGTGATTCGGGCCTCTTCATTTAAGCTTGTCCCCATGTCGGCAACAACTGTGGCCCATCTGATAATGCTTCGATGAAGTCCCGTAGCGGCGCGAGCGCGCCGCCTGCTCGCCGCGACATCGGCAGGCGGGCGACGCGGCGCCAACGCGGTTCGCTGGTTAGTAGTCCACCGGATCGCGCTGGATCGGACAGGTCATGCAGTGGCCACCGCCACGGCCCCGACCGAGTTCCGCGCCGACGATCGTGATCACCTCGATGCCCTGCTTGCGCAGCAGCGTGTTGGTGTAAGTATTGCGGTCGTAGGCATAGACCACACCCGGCGACGCGCACACGAGGTTCGCACCGCTGTCCCATTGCGTGCGTTCGCGCTGATAGTCGCTGCCGCCCGCTTCCACGACCCGCAGTTTCTTGAGCCCCAGTGCTTCAGCCACCACGTCGACGAACGGTTTGTCCTCACGATGCAGTTCCACGCCACTCGGATGGCTGCTCGGGCGGTACGAGAACGTACGCGTCTTGTTCATGAAGTCCGGCGCGAGCAATACGCAGTCGCGGTCGGCGAACGTAAACACCGTATCGAGGTGCATGGCCGCGCGAATCTTCGGCATGGCCGCCACGATGACGCGCTCGGCCGCGCCCTTCTGGAACAGCGTCGCCGCCAACTGGCTGATTGCCTGGCGCGAGGTGCGCTCGCTCATGCCGATCAGCACGACGCCTTTGCCAATCGGCATCACGTCGCCGCCTTCGAGCGTCGCGAGACCATGGTCCTGAGTCGGGTCGCCCCACCACACGTTGACCTTGCCCGCGAAGTCGGGGTGGAACTTGTAGATCGACGCCGTGAGGATCGTTTCCTCATGACGCGCCGGCCAGTACAGCGGATTCAGCGTCACCCCGCCGTAAATCCAGCAAGTCGTGTCGCGCGTGTAAAGTGTGTTCGGCAGAGGCGGCAGCAGGTACTCGGTGGCCCCTGCCGCTTCGCGCGCGATCTCCAGCGCCTTGCCACCATGCGCTTCCGGGAAATCGTGAGTCGACAGCCCGCCGATCAGCGTCTCAGCGAGCTTGCGATTCTCGAGACCTTCAAGATAGCTGCGCAACTCGTCGATGAAACCGAGTCCTACCTGATTGGGGACGACCTGGTTATCGAGAATCCATTTCTTGCCCTCGGGCACCGCCACGGTTTCCGCCAGCAGGTTGTGCATCTCCAGCACTTCCACACCGCGGTCCCGCATCTTGGTGACGAAGTCGAAGTGATCGCGCTTGGCGTTCTCGACCCATAGCACGTCATCAAATAGCAGTTCATCGCAGTTGCTAGGGGTGAGCCGCTGATGGGCCAGCCCTGGTGCGCACACCATCACCTTGCGCAATTGTCCGACTTCCGAGTGCACACCAAACCCAGCATCTTTCACATCTGTAGTCGCCATGACGAACTCCATTCGTTAAATGGTGATGTAACCTGTCGCGATCCAGTAGATACCGACGACTGCGCCAATAACCGCGAGAACGAAAATGATCCAGTCGGACGCTTTGGTGAATACGGGTACGTTCTGCTCGCGTCGACACCAGAAGTAGAGCGCCGTTCCCGGCGCATAGAGAACCGCTGACAGGACAATAAATTTCATGCCCCCGGCGTAGAGCAGGAAAGCCGTATAAACCGTGGCGATGACGGCGATGATGAAATCGCGGTTGCGTTCCCCTGGCCGGACGTCATAGGTTTCCCTGCGTTTGGTCAATTGCAGGCCATACCCCGCCACCAACAGGAACGGAATCAGAGCCATCGCACTGGTCAGATTCAGCATCAGCGAAAACGCGTCCCGCGACCAGTACGTGGTGATGACAATCAACTGCACGACGATGTTGGTCGCCCACAGCGCGACCACGGGAACCTTGTTCTTGTTTTCCTTCGCGAAGGCAGACGGCATGTCCTTCGTCTTGGCGGCAGTAAACAGCACCTCGGCGCAAATCAGCGACCACGCGAGGTATGCACCCAACACCGAGACGAGCAGCCCGATACTGACGAAGACCGCACCCCACGGCCCCACTACTGCCTCGAGAACGGTCGCCATCGACGGCTGACGCATGACTGCAACGTCGGGGCGCATCAGGACGGCATAGGGAAGCAAAGTCACAAGCACCATCAGCGTGGTGACGATGATGAAGCCCGTGATTGTCGCCGCACCCACGTCGGAGCGCTTTTTCGCGTACCTGGAATACACGCTCGCGCCCTCGATGCCCAAAAAGACGAACACCGTAACCAGCATGGTCGCCCGGACCTGCTCGAAGATGCCGCCTTCCAACCCTGCGCCATAGAAATTGACCCGGAACAGCCCCATCCGGAACCCGAAGATCAGGATCAGGATGAAAACCAGGATCGGGATGACCTTCGCGACCGTGACCACGGTGTTGATAAAGGCGGCCTGCTGCACGCCCTTCAGGATCATGAAGTGGAAGAGCCATATCCCTATCGAGGCGACGACAATCGCCACGACCGTATTGCCCTCGCCAAAGACCGGGAAGAAGGCCCCCAGTGTCGACTTGATCAGCACCCAGTAGGAAACGTTACCAATACAACTACCAATCCAGTAGCCGAAGGCGGAAAGAAAGCCGGGGTAGTCGCCGAAGCCCTCTTTGGCGTAGGCGAACACACCGGCATCGAGTTCAGGTTTTCGTTCAGCGAGAGACTGGAACACTCGCGCCAGCATATACATCCCGGTGCCGGCAATCAGCCACGCAATGACGGCGCCCAGTGGGCCGGTGGCGTTTGCAAAAGTTCGAGGTAAGGAGAAAATCCCCGCTCCGACCATTCCGCCCACCACCATGGCCGTGAGCTGCATCTTTGACATTTTCTGAGCTGTGGACGCCATTCGGATTCCTTTTTAGTTACCTTGTTAACCAGGGTGGTAGTTTCGAACGTAACGTATCTATCACAGCTTCATCATGCGCAGCGCGGCGGCACTACTCTGCAACCGCCACCTGGAAAAGAATGGTACGTCGACACGATTTTGTCAATTGATTGGGAGTCAATATTACAGACGCCTCTGCGCACTGTATGACTTTACCCAGTGTCGACTCTGGCATTGACCCACGCATATCGACATGCATGACGCTTATATGTCGCCGGTTCAATCCTGGTTAATACGACAATCCGGGTCAGGCCGATTACTTGCTGGCTCGATTCGTTCGCACAGGGAAAAATTAGAAAGAGAGTCGCTGCAGGGCCGATCGCTCGACATTCAGCATGTCGACCATCGACAATCGACAAGAACTTTCGATAGGGCGACTTTGTGTTTTTATCAGCGGCGATGACTGGGAAGACGTGAATCGGGGCAATATTGGGTCGAAACCAATCACCCAACGTTCTCGCACGGACAAATCGCCTGCGCTTAATCGGCGGATTTTTCTAAACGCGAGCATTCGATGAAATGATGCGTTCCACATTTGAATCGCGGCCGGCATCTCGCGCTTCATCGCGCTGCACCATTTCACTGAACTGCCCGCGTCTAAAGCAGCTTGCTCAGCGTCAGACGCGCCTCCAGACCACCCCCCTCACGGTTCTGCAACGTCAACGTTGCATCCATCGCCAGCGCGAGTTGCCGCGCGATGGCGAGACCGAGCCCCGTGCCGCCCGTGTGGCGATTGCGCGATGTCTCCAGCCGGTAGAACGGTTCGAACACCGCTTCCAGCGATTCGGCCGGAATGCCGGGCCCACTGTCGAGCACACTGATCGTCGTCTGCCCATCGTGCACCGCCGTGATCCTGATCTCGGCTGCGCCGCCAAACTTCAATGCATTGTCGACGAGGTTGCCCACGATGCGGCGCAATGCCTGCGGC
>NZ_CADIKI010000032.1 GCF_902859935.1 Paraburkholderia fynbosensis | reverse complement strand
GTTCAGCGTCTCGTCATCGCCGCGACACCCCCAAAGACAGCCAAACGCGCCGACGGGCCAGGTTTCCCCGTCGGATTGCAACTCCGTCGAGTTTCCACACGGCCTGGGTCGACATGAGCCCGGTGGGATTTGAATGAAGTGTAGCCAAGGCTGTGGGCGGCCATCCGTCGCTGTGCGGCCAACTACGGACGTTCGCCGATGCTTTCACGCGGACGTTCGAACGTCGTCCGCACGAGACAATGGACATTTCCCCCGACGTCTTTTCCATTTCACTGTAAAGCAACGTGTCGGAAAGTGCGCCTCGGCCAGGTTCAGTGCGCTAGCTGCCAGCGCAACACAGAGTGCGTTCCTCCCGGCGGCATAGCCCAGATCCCATGCGGGCTGAAATCGTACGTCGGGCCGAAGCTGGACGGCATGCTCATCTGCGCGGTGGTCAGACCTTGAGTGCAAGCGGCAGCGGGCGCAGAACACGCTTCCATGCCGAAGGCCGGGACCGAGGCGCGATGGGTGTCGCACGGGCATACGCCACCGTAAAGGTCGGCCCGTTGCGCGGGGGTAGCGGCGACTCGATCGCCAGTCTGATTGAACGACGCGACATGATCACTTCCTGGATCTGGGTGATCTACGCCGGCATCTCGCGCCGTTCTACAGTCCGATGGGACGGCCATCGATTGATCCAGAGCCCATGATCCGCATGTTGATTGTGGGCTACTGTTTCGGCATCCGGTCAGAGCGCAGGCTATGCGAAGAAGTGCATCTGAATCTGGCGTATCGATGGTTCTGCCGCATGGGCCTGGAGAACGCCGTACCCGAACACTCGACATTCTCCAAGAACCGCCACGGTCGCTTCCGCGATAGCGATGTGCTGCGCCATGTGTTCGAGTCGGTGCTGGGTCGGTGCATGTCCGAAGGGTTCGTAAAGGGTGAAGGATTCGCGATTGACGCGAGCATCATCAGAGCCGACGCGAGTTCTGCACGCGGTGTTCCGGGTTCTGAATCAATCGACTGGGGTTGTGTCACGGGCCAAAGCCGTGCCGTGCGGGAGTATCTGGAAGCATTGGAAGAGGCGAATCCAGCAGGCACCGAAGCGGCGGAGATGACAGAGACATCGACGCCTCCAGAGAGGATATCTCTGACGGATCCCGCCGCGAGCTGGACAGCCGCCAAGGGTGGCTTGCCGTTCTTCGCCTATTCGATTAATTATCTGATTGACCTGCAAGCGGGGATCATCGTTGACGTCGAGGCGACGCCCGCGAACCGTTCCCACGAAGTGGAATCAACCAGGACGATGATTGAGCGCGTCGAGCAGCGGTGCGATCTCAAACCTCGACGTCTGGTGGGCGACACTGCGTATGGCTCAGCGGCGATGCTTGCCTGGATGATCGAAGAGAAGGAAATTGCACCACATGTTCCGCTCTGGGATAAGACGATGCGCAAGGACAATACATTGTCCAGCAGCGAGTTCAAATGGGATGAACTGGCCAATGAATATCGCTGCCCCACCGGGCACGCACTACGCAGTGATCGGCACAAGTTCAGAAATCCGCGCTCGCGAGTCACGAAGGCTGACACGATAATCTATCGGACAAGCCAGTTTGACTGTGAGAACCGTTCGATGAAGGATCGCTGCTGCCCGAATACACCATTCCGCAAGATTGCTCGAATCATCCATGAAGCTGTGCGCGACAAAACGAGACGTATTGCGAACACGCCTGAATACAACCAATCTTGTCGTGAGCGAAAGAAGGTGGAAATGCTCTTCGCCCATCTCAAACGTATCTTGAAACTGGACCGTCTGCGACTGCGCGGTCCAAGCGGTGCCCATGATGGGTTTCTGATGGCAGCAACTGCGCAAAATCTGCGAAGAATGGCCAAGCGGCTAGTGCCAGGAAGCAAGCAGATGAACCAGGCAGTCGCATGACGGGCAACGGGGATCGTTGCCTCGTTCAAGTTTGCCGCTTCGCCGTCACCACAACTCGAAACCGTCGAGGCGCACCGGATCACTGGTGAAGACTGCGTCATCGTTCGGATTGTGGTTGAAGAGATGGCCCAGCTCGAAACCGCAATCGACGCGCTTGCCAGATTCGGGCCCGTGACCACTTCTGTCGTGCTAGCGAGCTATTCGTCGAAGGGGATCCTCAGATCGCAGACTTGACGGGCTGCTTTGTAGAAATCTGGATGACCGCTCGGGGTCGCCTACGCAAGTTCGCCGTGCGACCGGGGCCGGCCAGGTGCGCTCATCTGAAATCGACGCAGAACCCAGCGTCCGGCCGCAGATGGCGCAACGCGCCGGCTAACCGGTCCGATGGCTTTTGCAGACTTTCCCTAAAGTTGCATGCGAACCAGGCCGTTAACGTGACGAACTTGCAGTTCTTTCATTGACGATGTCGTGCCAAGGCGAATCGGAAGGAATCCAGGCAAATCGGAATAACGTCTACGGGGACAACCAAAATGTTTGCTAGCAGCTACAACAGCCTGCTCGTCCTGTTCTCGCTGCTTGTCGCGATTCTGGCCTCGTATACCGCGCTGGACATGGCAGGTCGCATTTCTAGCGCACAGGGACGTGCAGCCCACTGGTGGCTGGCCGGCGGTGCAGTCGCGATGGGCACCGGCATCTGGTCGATGCACTTTATCGGCATGCTGGCATTTAGCTTGCCGATTCCGCTCGGCTATGATCCCGCGATCACCGTGCTCTCGCTTCTGATCGCAATCGCAGCCTCAGCGTTCGCGCTGTGGCTCGTGGGCCGGAACGAGTTGCCGTCATCGCGTTTGTTCTGCGGCGCGTTGCTGATGGGCGCTGGGATCGTCGCCATGCACTATACGGGCATGGCCGCAATGCGCATGGCACCGGGCATCCGGTATATCCCGTCCGTGTTCATTCTGTCCGTCGTCATCGCGATCGTCGCTTCGGGCGCGGCGCTGTGGATTGCATTCAACCTGCGCCGCGTTTCACCGCTGGTTCGGCCATTGCGTGCGGCAGCAGCTGTGGTAATGGGCTTTGCCATTGTCGGGATGCATTACACCGGGATGGCGGCAGCGCAGTTCCCGCTTGCAAGCGTGTGTGGGGCGGCCCGCGATGGGGTGAACGCCGGATGGTTGGCGCTGGTGATCATCGTCGTCACGCTCGCGGTGCTCGCCATCGCGCTGATCATTTCAGTACTTGACCTGCGGTTGGAGTCACGCACGTCCATGTTGGCGATTTCACTCGCCGAGGCCAATCAGGAACTGACCTACCTTGCGCTGCATGACAACCTCACCAAACTGCCTAATCGCTTGTTGCTGGAAGACCGACTCGATCGTGCGATCCAGAGCGCGAATCGCGAGAATAACCGCTTCGCCCTGATGTTCATGGACCTCGATGGATTCAAGACGGTCAACGATGCCTACGGACATCACACTGGCGACCTGTTGCTCGTCGAAGTCGCTGAGCGCATCGGGGCAAACGTCCGGCCACAGGACACGATCGCCCGCATGGGTGGAGACGAATTCGTGCTACTGGCGGGGGTAGCCGAACCGGCGGATGCCGCGACGCTCGCTGACAAAGTTCTGACGGCCATTCAAGAGCCGTTTCAGGTGGCCGGCCGCGTGTTGCGCATCTCGACCAGTATCGGTATTGCGATGTACCCCGGCGATGGCGGCCATCGAGGCGATCTGCTGGCCAATGCCGATGCAGCGATGTATCACGCGAAGTCGCTCGGACGCAACGTCTACTGTTTCTTCGAAGCGTCGATGAATGCCCACGTTCACGAGCAGCTACAGCTCGTGCAGGATCTCCGCTCAGCCCTTGTGCGACACGAACTAATCCTGCAATACCAGCCCAAGTTCACCGCACCCAACGGACCGGTGATCGGCGTAGAAGCTCTGGTGCGCTGGTCGCATCCCACTCGCGGGCTCATTGCACCGGACCTGTTCATCCCTATGGCGGAGAAAACCGGGTTGATCGTGCCAATCGGTGAATGGGTGCTGGACGAGGCCTGCCGGCAGATCAGTGAATGGCGCACAGCAGGCCACTGGGACTGGACCATGGCGGTCAATCTGTCGGCCCTGCAATTTAGCCATGCGAGCCTGATTCAAACGGTGCGGGAAACCCTGGAGCGCTATGCACTGGAGCCACACTGCCTGACGCTCGAGGTCACCGAATCGACGGCGATGCGCGATGCCGATGCAAGCCTGCGAATCCTGCAGCAGCTGCACGACATGGGCGTGCGTATTTCAATCGACGATTTTGGCACGGGCTATTCGAGCCTCCTTTACCTCAAGCGGCTACCGGCCAGCGAACTGAAAATCGACCGCGGGTTTGTCCGTGATCTCACAAGTGACACCGAAGACGCAGCGATTGTTTCCGCAATCGTGGCGCTGGGCCAGACACTCAATCTGAAGATTGTTGCGGAGGGTGTGGAGACGGCGGGGCAGCGAGACTTCCTGACCCGACTTGGTTGCGATTCCCTGCAAGGTTTCCTGCTTGGACGTCCAATGTCTGCAGATGATCTGATGGAAGCGCTATCGCAAGACAATGTCCTGAACGATGCAACGTGAGTTGACTGGCGGCGAGGCTCCACGAGGTTGCCCCTGCTCGGGGAATCATCTTCCGTCGGCAAGGATTCTTCTTCCGGGACAGGGTCGCGGCCGCGAATATCCGCGGTGCCTTTGCTCATTCGCTGACTGGCGTGACTGGCTGTTTTGGGGAAAGACTGAAGGGCCGGTGTGGGGTGGCGGATTCAACCGGTCGATGCAATAGTTTGCTGGAATCGTTCGGCGGGCGTCTCGTAGTCCAGTGTCTTGCTTGGACGCTCGTTCAGCCTTCGTGCCACGGTGTTGAGTTTGGCCTGCGAGTAGACCGACAGATCGATGCCTTTCGAAAAGTACTGTCTTAACAGGCCGTTGGTATTTTCATTCGAGCCGCATTACGAGGGGCTGTTTGGGATCGCAGAAATACACGGCAATGTCGGTGGCAATGGTGAACCGCTTGTGGTCCGCCATCTCTGTTCCCCGATCCCAGGTAAGCGATTTATACAGTTCCTTCGGCAGCTTTCCAGCATGTCTGATGGGCGCATTGACTACTGTTTCGCTGTCCTTGCTGGCGATCTTCACCAGCATCACATAGCGCGTCTGATGGGCGACCACTGCAACCGGAGCTTGTTGGCCACGATATGAGCCAGCTTCCGGTGCTCGACCAGCTTGCAGACTTTCGGGCGCAGCGACCGATCCCATGCCAGCTGGTCGGCCTGGCTGGCCCGATAGCCGGCCGCTAGCCGGTTCAGCTACTCCGCTCCTGAAGCAGTGCCACTATGCGCTGCGCGAGCGGAGATAGGTAAGCACCGGTGCGAAAGACCACACCAATACGTCGGCGCAGGTCGAGTTCATCCGTGCCGATATCCAATGCGCGCAATCCATCGAGACTCTCGAACGATTCAGTGCCTGCTATGCAGAGCATCGTCGTACCGCGCAGCAGATGCAGTAGCGAGGTGCTACGTCATCGGTTTCTACGCGCAGCTTCTGCGGCCCGAGCCCCTGCCGCTCGAAGGCCGCGTCGACTTGCTGTTGCAGCAGAATGTTCGGTCCAGGCAGCAACCAATCCTGATCCGCGAGATCCGCGAGCCGCAGATTGCGCTTGCGATGCAGTGCATGCGTTTCGTCGGCGAGCACGGAAAGCGAGTCGCGAAAGAACTCGACGAAGGTCATGTCGCCTACACTGCGAGTCGGCTCGGGCGCCGCGACCAGACCGAGTTCGCCCGCCATGAGGAGGTCGACCAGATCGCGCGCGAGCCGACGCCGCAGTCGCAGACGCGCGGCCGGGCGTTCGCTCAACAACTGCCGGCACGCGCCCGGTACCAGCGCGTTTGGCACCGTTGGCAAGTAACCGATGCGAAGCACGCCCTGTTCGCCACTTCGGATCGCGTGCATTTCCTTCAGCGCGTCTTCGTATTCGGTCAGGAGCATCAGTTGCAAAATGTCGCCGCTGGTCAAATCAGCGCCACCAGCACGGACGCGGTGAACGGCTCCCAGCTTTTCTCGATTGCTTTGCAGGTTTCGGCGCTTTGGACCGATCTCGCGTCAATCACCAGCGATCAACAGCGTTCGCGACGACGTGCAGAAATACCGCCGTGACGCGAACGCCGGTTCGGCGTCCGCAATCGCCATGGCGAACTTGCCGCAAGCTGTTTTGGCTTGGCGAGAAGGTTGTAGCACTCGCAGCGGGCAACTACGGCGGTCAGTCCGCGATGGCTGTGGGTCTGTCGGTCGCGACGCAAAAGTGGATGATCAAAGGCTCGGTCGCGACGGGCATTTCCGGTCACGGTTCCGTCGGCGCGGGCGTCGGCTACCGCTGGTAAGTAACCTGGGTGCCCGCTACTGCCACCGTTGTATTGTGGCAGCGGGCAGGCGAACAGATTCCTATTCTCTCTACATTAACTGTCCTGCATTTTTAATATGCATTGCCACACGAAATCGAGTTAAAAAAATAGCGAAAAAATTACAGATTTCCATACGGATGTCAGAAGCTCCTAACTCCCCTTCGGAGTGGCAATAAGGTGACCCGTTGCTAATTGCGCAATATCCGGCTATCACCAAAGGCTTTTTGTAGACAAATGAAAAGACCTATGAGAAAGTTCCCGCGAGCACTCAGCTTTCTTTTTGTTACACGACTCAAATAAAAGGGCGACGCCGCATTCCATGCGAATAGCTTGGCGGCCTTCGTCTCACACAGTGCTCAAGACGTTGCGAGAAAGAGAAACGGTGCGTGTAACGGGCGCGACACTAGTTGCCATGCCACGAACCAAGGAAACGTTGCAACAGGCTACCGAGGGGGCAGTAACGATGAGCATCTCAGTCGGAATAGAGTCGGGCGCTGCCTCGGCGAGGAAATCATATCAATCTGACCGGCGATCGGCGCTCCGCCACGCGATCGCCTTTCGTCTGCGTCTGCCCTTCGGACCTTCATAACCCAGACATTCGTCAAACGTCTCAGCGGCCAGCTCGCCGAAAACTGGCTATCTGACCGACCCTCATTCTTTAGTTAGTCATGCGAATCGCGTTGTGGGCGTGGGTATTCGCTCGCGCTCAAGATTCGTGATTCACCGAGGGCGGAAGGAACTTGCCGCAGTTCCAACGCTAAACGAACGTGCGCCGCAACGAGACGGCCTAAACATGATAAATAGGCATCCTGAGTAGATTGGGATGCATGAACACGCGTGTGTTTTGCGAATTTCGAATTTCAATTACCTCGTGAGGCAACGACATGAACAAAGAATATCGGACCATCTGGAACAAGGCGCTGGGCGCCTTCGTAGCCGCGTCGGAGTTGGACGCGTCGCGCGGCAAGGGAAAGTCGGGAGCGGCTGCTTCTATATGCGACGCACGCTGCGGCGAGCAGGGTGCTGCGGCGTCGCATGGTTCGGGATCGCGTGCCGTCACCGTGCTGTTGCTAATGGGTTTCGGGGGATGGGCCGCGCAGGCGCAAGCGCAGGTGAGCTGTTCGGCGGCGCCCTACAACTTCTATAGTGGCAGCACCACGTGCGTGGGCTTTCAATCCACAGCCTCTGGCGGCGGCTCCACTGCGGTAGGTTACGCCGCCAGCAGTACGGGACTTAATGCGTTGTCCTTCGGCTTCCAGGCTATTGCCAATGGTATCAACGCCATTTACGTGGGCGCGCGCACAGCTCCGGGTACCGGCGCAACCGCGCAGTCGGCTATTGGCATCGGTACGGATGTCGCCGCCAGCGGCACGTCGGCCATCGGGATTGGCGTTGACGTTGTCTCGAGCGGCAACGTGTCTACTGCTGTTGGCCCCCTGGCGAAAGCAACTGGAGACAATAGCGTTGCAATGGGTTCGAGTGCCAACGCTGCGGCCTCGGGCGTCGTCGCATTGGGCAGTGGTGCCACAGGCTCCCAGACCAACGGTATAGCCGTTGGCTCGGGGGCCAGTGCCACTGGTGCGAACGCCGTTTATCTGGGCGCGCGCACTGCGGCGGGCACCGGTTCGACCGGAACGGGCTCCATCGCCATCGGGACTGACGTTACCTCTAACGCCAGTTATGCCGCTGCGATTGGCTTCCAGGCTGTGGCAAGCGGACCTGCAGCGGTCGGGGTGGGCTACACCGCCGCGGCCTCCGGGACGCATGCTGTCGCTGTCGGTTTTCAGTCCATCGCCAGCGGACTCAACGCCGTTTATCTCGGACCGCGTTCGGTCGCCGGCACAGGCGCAACGGCGGCGGGTGCGATTGGCGTCGGCACGGACGTGACTGCGACCGGTCCCTCTTCGCTCGCCGCCGGCACATTGTCCAAAGCGACGGCACAGAATGCCGTAGCTTTGGGAGCGGGCGCTGCCGCCTCAGGGCTCAACGCGCTCGGTATGATGAACGGCTCACAAGCCACCGGTGCTAATTCGATAGCGTTGGGGTCATACGATACCGTTGCCGAAGGCGGCGCGCCTACCCCGGCGACGGTGGCAGGCGCCGCGGCGTCGGGCATTCGCGCAATTGCGATCGGCTCCGGCGCGAGCTCGGCGGGTTCCTCGTCCATTGCGATAGGCGATTCGGCGCTCACGGGCGCCAGCACAGATGCCCTCGCCATGGGTACCTCCGCAACGGCAAACGCGGCTAATGCTTCCGCCATCGGCAATGCGGCAAGAGCGCTCGCCGCCTCCACGGTTGCGATCGGCGACGGCAGTACCGTCGCCGCGGCAGCCGGCGCGGGTTCGTTCGCCGGCGGCCATAACTCCCAGGTGCTCGGTGGGACGGGCGCAGTCGCGCTTGGTCAGGCGCAGACCGCGAGCGGCAACGGCGCAGTCGCGATTGGCGATCCGAATACCGCGACCGGCAATGGCGCGGTCGCCGTGGGCGCGAACAATACCGCCACGGGCGACGGCGCGGTAGCGCAGGGCAACGGCAATACCGCCAATGGTCAAGGCGCGGTCGCGCTGGGCAACGCGAGCACCGCGAACGGCGCAAGCGCCCTGGCGTTCGGCGATTCGGCAGTGGCCAACCAGACCCATGCGATTGCACTCGGTGCCGGCGCATCGACCAGCAACGCGAACGACGTCGCGTTGGGCGCGGGCAGTACGACCGCAGCGCCCCATACGGGCACTACTGCGCTTTACGGCGGCACCGCGGCCGGCATCGCGAACGCGGCCAATGGCGTGGTGTCGGTCGGCTCCGCTGGCAAAGAGCGGCAACTGCAGAACGTGGCAGCGGGTGTGATTTCGGCTACCAGCACCGACGCGATCAACGGCTCGCAACTGAACGCGGTTGTCACCGGCGTCAATAGTCTCGGCGCGTCGACGGCTGGCACGTTGGGCGGCGGCGCCAGCTATAGTGCGGCGACCGGCGATATCACCGGCTTTAGCCAGCCGGTCAACACCGTCAGCGCTACCGGAGCCGTAAGCGGACCCAACCCGCAGACGACGGTTGCCGGCGCGTTGACCGCGCTGAATACGAATATCGACAACACCGCCAATATCGCGGTGAAGTACGACGCGGCGGGCGGAACGAAGATCACGCTCGGTGCGACCGGCGGGGCGGGGAGCCGGATCTCCGGTGACCATCACCAACATGGCGCCGGCCGCATTGAACGCGACAAGCACGGACGCGGTGAATGGGTCCCAGCTGTTCGCCACCAACCAGCAGGTGTCGACCAATACCACAGCGATTGCCAACATCAACAATGGCGGCGGGATCAAATATTTCCACACCAATTCGGTATTGGCTGACAGTGTTCCCACTGGCACTGATGCGATCGCGGTGGGACCGGTCGCCAATGCGTACGGTAACGATTCGATCGCCCAAGGCATGAATGCTGTGGCCGGCGTAAACGGCACACCGACCACAGCTAACGACATAGCGTTGGGCAACGGGGCTCAAGCCACGGGTGGCGATTCGATCGCTCAGGGCACCGGGGCAACCGCGAACACGGCCGGCGCCATTGCGATCGGTCAGACGGCAACCGCCACCGGCGGCAAGGCGGTGTCGATCGGCGTAGGCAATACCGCGAGCGGTAATGGCGCGGTTGCTATCGGCGATCCGAACTCGGCGATCGGGACCGGTGCGATAACCATGGGCGCGAACAATACGTCCAACGGCCAGGGCGCTGTGGCGCTCGGCAATGCCAATACCGCGAGCGGCCAGGGCGCCGTCGCGCTGGGCAATGCATCGCAAGCGAACAATGCCGGTTCGGTCGCGTTCGGCGACGCCGCAACGGTGTCGGCCGCGGCGACGCAAGGCGTGGCGATCGGCTCCGGTGCCACGGTTTCCAACGCCGGTGCGGTGGCTCTGGGGGCGGGAAGCACGACTGCCGTCGCGGTGGGGACGCCAGGCGCGACGATCAATGGGATCGCGTACACGTTTGCCGGCACGACGCCGGCGAGCACGGTCAGCGTCGGCAAGGCGGGCGCCGAACGCACCGTGACGAATGTTGCCGCAGGCCAGTTGAACGCTTCGAGTACCGACGCGGTGAACGGCTCGCAGTTGTACGCAACCGATCAGGCGGTCGACGCACTTGCCACGACGGTAACCGCCGACAAGACGCACTACTACAGCGTCAACGACGGCGGCACGCAAGGTGCCAACTATGCCGACGACGGCGCCACCGGCGTCAACGCGCTGGCTGCGGGTGTCGGCGCTCTGGCTTCCGGCGTGAGCAGCACGGCGCTGGGCAATGGTGCGCAGGCGCTGGCGAACAATGCAACCGCATTCGGACTGCAAGCGACGGCTTCGGTTGTCGGCGGCGTGGCGATCGGCTCAGGATCGGTTTCAGATCGCACGGTTCTGCCCGGAGCGGGATCGATCGCCAACGGTTCCCACGCGATTCCGTTCAATACCTCCGATGAGACTTTGCTCGGCGCAGTGTCCGTCGGCAGCAGCACCGCCTACCGGCAGTTGACCAACGTGGCCGACGGCACGCAGGCGCAAGACGCGGTCACCGTCAGGCAACTGGCGGGCGCATTGTCGTCGTTTTCGGTGACCGGCACGAACTATTTTCACGCCAATTCGACAGCGGCCGATTCGCTCGCCGTGGGCGCGGAGTCGATCGCGGTTGGACCGACGACCGTCGTCAATGGCGACAACGGCGTAGGTGTCGGCAACGGAGCGGTGGTCGATGCAACCGCGCCAGGCGGTGTTGCGATCGGCCAGCAATCGCATTCGGCCGCGGCCGACGCAATGGCGCTTGGCAGCGGCGCGATCGCGAGCGGCGCGCAATCGATTGCGCAGGGCGCCAACGCGAATGCCGCGAACCAGGGAGGCGTGGCGGTCGGCTCCGGCGCGCAAAGCAGCGCCACGGACGCCGTAGCGCTTGGTGCCGGTGCCAGCTCGACATTCGCCAATAGCGTGGCCCTGGGCAGCGGTTCAACAACAGCTGTGGCGGTGGCCACGCCGGGCGTCACCATCAACGGCACGGCGTACACCTACGCGGGTACGGCTCCGACCAGTACGGTCAGCGTGGGCAGCGCGGGTCACGAGCGCACGGTGACCAACGTAGCGGCCGGACAGGTGAACGCGGCGAGTACCGACGCGGTAAACGGTTCGCAACTGTACGCAACCGATCAGGCGGTCAGCAGTCTGTCCGCGACGGTAACCGCCAACAAGACGCATTACTACAGCGTCAACGACAACGGTACACAGGGTGCCAACTACGCCGACGACGGCGCCACCGGTATCAATGCGCTTGCGGCCGGCGTAGCCGCCACCGCCGGCGGCGCCAACAGCACGGCGCTGGGCCAGGGCGCGGTGGCCAATGACGCCAACGCGGTGGCGCTGGGCAGCGGCTCGACCACGGCAGCGGCGGTGGCAACGTCCGGCGGCACGATCAACGGCACGGCCTACACGTACGCCGGTACTGCCCCGACCAGCACGGTCAGCGTGGGTAGCGCGGGTCACGAGCGCACGGTGACCAACGTAGCGGCCGGCCAGGTGAACGCGGCGAGTACCGACGCGGTGAACGGTTCGCAGCTTTACGCGACGGATCAGGCGGTCGACAACCTCGCCGGGGTAGTGACGGCCAGCAAGACGCACTACTACAGCGTCAACGACGGCGGCACGCAAGGCGGCAACTACAACAACGACGGCGCCACCGGCGTCAATGCACTGGCGGCGGGCGTGGGGGCAACGGCCGCCGGCGTGAGCAGCTTTGCCGGCGGCAATGGCGCTGCCGCGCAGGCGAACAACGCGCTTGCATTAGGCGCGCTGTCGAGCGCTTCGGTGGCCGGCGGAGTCGCCATCGGCTCGGCATCCGTGTCCGATCGCGCGGTGCTGTCCGGCATCGGTTCGATTGCGAACGGCAGCCATGCGATCCCCTTCAACACATCGGATCAAACCTTGCTCGGCGCCGTGTCTTTCGGCAGCGCGGCCGGCAACACCTATCGCCAGCTGACTAACGTCGCGGACGGCACGCAGGCGCAGGACGCCGTCACGATCAGACAGCTTGCGGGCGCGCTGTCGTCGTTCGCCGTGTCGGGGCAGATGTACTTTCATGCGAACTCGACGGCCGCGGATTCGCTGGCGGTCGGCGCGCAATCGATTGCCGTTGGACCGACGACCGTAGTCAACGGTGACAACGGCGTGGGCATCGGCAACGGCGCCGTCGTCGATGCCACGGCGCCGGGCGGCGTTGCGATCGGCGAGAGCTCGAATGCGGCGCAGGCCGACGCGATCGCGCTCGGCAGCGGCTCGATCGCAAGCGGCGCCCAGTCGATCGCACAAGGGGCGAACGCAAAGGCGGCCAACGCAGGCGGCGTTGCGATCGGCTCGGGGGCGCAAACCAGCGCCATCGATGCAATCGCAATGGGCTCCGGCGCGAGCGCGACGATGGCAAACAGCGTTGCGCTGGGTGCCGGATCGGTGACGACGGTTGGCGCGTTGAGCAACTACATCGCGTATGGATTGAGCAGTCCGCAGTCGTCCGCGGGTGAGCTCAACATCGGCAATCGGCAGATCACCGGTGTCGCGGCCGGCAAGGCCGGTACCGACGCCGTGAACGTCTCGCAACTGGACGCGGTGTCGACCCAATTGACCACGCTGATCAACCAGCGGACCACCAACAACGGCGGCAGCTTCTCGTCCTCGCCGGGCACGCCGACGCCACCGGCCTCCACCGGCTCCAATTCGTCGGCGGGCGGGCAGGGCGCGTCGGCATCGGCATCCAATAGCACGGCGGTCGGCAACAGTTCGCAAGCCAGCGCGACGGGCGCGACCGCTGTCGGGGTCGGCGCGGCCGCGAGCGGCAATAACTCGGTGGCGCTGGGGGCCGGCAGCTCGGACGGAGGCCGCAGCAACGTGGTGTCCGTCGGCTCGCTCAACGACACCCGGCAGGTGGCGAATGTGGCGGCGGGAACGCAAGGGACGGACGCAGTCAACGTCGACCAGCTCAATGCCGGACTGGCGCAAGCCAATGCCTATACCGACCAGCGCGTGGACCAACTGCAATCGGGCATCAACTCGGTCGCGCGGAATGCCTATTCTGGCATCGCCGCGGCAACCGCATTGACGATGATTCCGGAGGTCGACAAGGACAAGACCTTGTCATTTGGCATCGGCACGGCGGGCTTCCGTGGCTATCAGGCTGTGGCGTTGGGCGGAACCGCTCGTCTCACCGAGAACATCAAGATGAAAGCAGGCGTCGGCATGAGTCCCGGCGGCACAACCTTCGGGATGGGCGCGGCCATGCAATGGTAGGGCGCGGACGCCTTCGCTCAAGTGCGGACAACCTGATCGTGCGCCGAACCGGGCGTACGAAAAAACAGTATGGAGAACGTAATGAAGCAGCTTTCTGATTGGAGTTTATCGCTGAGCCTGGTGTTGCTTGCCGGATGTTCGAGTGCCTCGGGGCCGACGTTTAATGCTTATACGGTTACGGCCGCCGACGGTTCCACGCTTCATCAGGTCGAATGTCACGGCATATTCGAGGGACCGGCTACCTGCATGAAGGTCGCCGAGCGGATCTGTCATGGCGAACCGGTTCGCCCGGTGCAGAAAGTCGGGCGCCTGCTGCCGGACAATGACCAGACCGACGTCACGCGGCGGCTTACCTTTGCCTGTGGCGACGCGACGGTTACGCCGGCTGCAGCGGCCTCGCAGCCGGTCGCAGCTGCGGCGCAAACGGTTGATCAGTTCGTGCTGCAAAGCGATGCGCTGTTTGCCTTCGGCAAATCAAGCCGCGCTTCAATGCTGCCGGGCGGAGTGGCCAGTCTCGATCAGGTCATCACGCGTATCAAGCAGCGCAGTGGTGTTCAGTCCATTTCGGTCGTCGGCCATACCGACCGGCTTGGGCCGGACGCAGTCAACCAGCCGCTATCTCTCGCGCGTGCCCAGACGGTGAGGGAGTACATGATCGATCATGGACTGAACGGTGATTCGATTCATGCAACCGGCGTGGGCTCCCGCGATTCGACAACGCAATGTCCGGACGGCGGCAGCAAGTCGCTCATCGCTTGCCTGCAACCGGACCGGCGGGTCTCCATCGAAGTTCGGGCGCAGTGAGATGGCCCAGCGCCGAACGGACTCGCAATGACCGAGCGAACGTCGGCGCTGGGGCGTGCACGCGCGGGCCCGCCAGGGTGCGCAATGCGTCAAGCTTGCGCGCGCGTCTCGCAGCAGTCTGCGCGACGTCGCAAGCCATCCTGCACATGCCCGTCACCATGGTCGTCCGTGGCCCTTCGTTCCTGCGCATGCCGCAGCATCTAGCCTGCGACGATCTGATCGCAGCGTCGGAGGAAATCGAGCACTGGCTGTGTCTGCAACCGGAAGCGAACTGTCGGTCCGTAAGTTAGGCTCCAGGTATTTCGACGGTCAGCTTCCGGTCGGTGTTGCTGGAAAAGTCGCTGACCGTCTTTCTCGCGAGGTTGCAAGGGTCTTCTTACCCTTGACCGATGTTCTCGAGCGGTTGGTAGGCCGATCCGGGAGGTCGATTTTTTCGGTGGCACATGGGAAACGCCGCGCAGCGACTTTTTCAACAGCATCGGACGGTACGACTCACTCGGATACTGTCGCAGCCGACTTTCGTTGGCCCTTGATTGCCAGCGGCAGCAAAGTAACCTTCAGCCGCCGCACGGCGCCCGAACGACGAACGTCCGCAATGGCCGAAGTGCACCCGCTCACCATCAGGCGACTCCCGACCCAACTATGGCCAACCTGACCAAAGCAGAACATCGAACGTCGACTCTCACCGACGCCGGCACGACGACGTCGAAGCTTTGATGTCCCTTGCACGAGGAACGGAAAAATTTCCTGCCCGGGCAGCGGTCTTTCCTGGGCGGCCGACACCCGAAGGGCGCAGAACTGGAGCGGAACACTGCGCCGCCAGACTTCAAGGAACCAGCCAGAGCGCAACCGCATAGATCACAAGCGATACGGCGAATGTAACCGCCGTATACCCCATCACGCGTTGAATGCGAATTCCCGCGATAGCAACAATCGGCACGGCCCAGAACGGCTGCAGCATGTTCGACACATTTTCCGCCATGGCGACGCCCATCGCGGTGCGCGGTACGGATGCATGCAGATCGAGTGCCGCGGGCAGTACGAACGGACCCTGCACGGCCCAGTGGCCTCCCGCGCTCGGCACCAGCAACGTGATGATGAGCGAGCTGAGAAAACTCCAGAGCGGAAGCATCGCTGGCGAGGCGATCGTCACGAACGCCTTGGCGATCATCGACGCAAGACCGGTGCCTTTCATGACGCCCATGATGCCGCCATAGACCGGGTACTGAAGCAGCATCGAACCGGTTTGGCGCGCGGCGCGGCGAATTGCATTCGCGTACGCGATCGGCGTGCGCTGAAGCGCGAGGCCAATCATCAGGAAGATGAGAATCGTAGTGTTGATGTCGAGGTCGATGCCTTCCTTGCGCCACGTCACCACGAGATAGCCGACGCCCAGTGCGAGCAGGAACAGCGTGCCGAATATGGACTGCTCGAGATGCGATGCAAACGACGCCGCCCCGCTCGGGCGCGCGTGCGGGTCATCGCCGGATGCGTCGGCCGCTTCTTCGGAGGTATCGCGGAACGCCACGACATTCTCAGGCTTCGGATGCATCCTGATGAAGACGACGGTCATCACGATTACAACCAGTACCGTCGGCACGAGAACGAAGGGCGCGAAGATGGTCTGACTGAGGGGGACGACGTGACCGGTCGCCTTCTCAACGAGATTGAGCGCGTTGCCGTGCGAAGCCTGCGACAGTGCGATGGAGCTTGACAGCCCGCTGTTACAAACGGACCATGCCGAATAGCCGCCGGCGACAAGCCATGCGAAGTCCACATCCACACGGCGCGCGATCTCGCGCGAGAGAAACGCGCCGACGATCAGCCCCAGTCCCCAGTTCAGCCATGCAGCGCAGGCGACGACCGGAAACACGAGACACGCCGCACGTGCAGGCGTGCGCGCATGGACGGCAAGCGTGCGCAGGCCGCGCTGTACGAGCGGCGCTTCCGCGATGGCATACCCGGTGGCAAGGATCAGGATCATCTGCAGCGCGAAGCCGAGAATGCCGAACGTGCCCGCATACCAGGCGTCGAGGATCGTTGGCATTTCGCCGTGCGGCGCAATGAATAACGCGAGCGCCACAACGACGAGCGTGAGGCAGATCGACAGAACGAACGGATCTGGCATCACGCGCTCGAAGACATAAACCAGACCTTCGACAAGTCCGCGCGGGGCGGCAGGATGGCCAGCCGCAGCCGTAGATGGTGAAACGGTGTTGCGCTTCATGGGGCAGTGCTCTTGTGACGCCCAGCCGGTGATGGCCGGTGCGTCTTGAGCCATGGCACGCACCCGCCATCCGGTTGGGATACGGTTGACGGCGAAAGCCTTTCACGCGTTGACGCCGGCAGGCCTTCGACATTGGGTGTTCGCTATTCGAACCTTCATTCGGTATGAGAACAGCATATTATTCGCCTTATCGATCATTGTCTGAATAAGGGTTCACCCTTATTCGGCGACCGGGAATAGGCGGAAGCTTTCAGCAAAGTGCCCGCAGATCTTGATCAGCTTCAGTTGTGGGGACCGTCCGGGGCGGCTCGCGTGCTGCTGAAAGCCGAAGGCGCCGATGCTCAGGCGCGAATGCGGACGGCATGAGACAGAACCCGAGCCAGATTGAGACGTTCGACAGAGCCGCATCGATCGTCAACAATGCAATGTCTTTCTGGACGCGACCTATTGCATTCGACTTGAAGTAACCGATAGCGTGGTCGATTTGCCTCAGTGTCGATATCAGGATTCACGTATGTCCCGCTCCGAACGTCTCCTTCATCTCCTGCAAGTGTTACGTCGTTATCGACGTCCCGTGCGTGGCCGAGCCTTGGCCGAGGAACTCGGCGTAAGCATCCGCACGCTATACCGGGACATCGCCAGTTTGCAGGCGCAAGGAGCAATGATCGAGGGGGAACCGGGCGTTGGCTATGTTATGAAACCAGGTTACTTGCTGCCGCCGATGATGTTTCGCTCAGAGGAACTCGACGCCCTGGTGCTTGGCATGCGCTGGGCGGCCGATCGCTGCGACAAGACGCTATCGTCCGCCGCGCTGAGCACGCTTGCGAAGATAGCCGCCGTACTGCCCACTGAACTGCGTCATGAACTGGAGGAGTCTTCGCTGCTAGTCGGCGCACCGTTGAAGAGAGCCGCCCAAAAAGTCTCGCCTGACATTCTGCGTGCCGCAGTCCGAGAAGAACAGAAGCTCAATATTACATACTTGGACGCCAGTGGTATCCACTCGCACCGTGTCGTTTGGCCCTTTGCCTTGGTGTATTTTGACCAGGCGCGAGTCCTGATGTGTTGCTGCGAGCTTCGTGCTGATTTCCGGAATTTCCGTTCGGACCGGATCTCGAACGTCGAGCATTTGGAAGAGCGCTACCCTAAAAGGCGGTCAACACTGCTTCGTGAGTGGCGCAGGCTCAATCATGTCGCCAGCCGCACAATACTGCCAGAATCTGACAGTATCGACCATTAGAGTGAGCTTCCTTTCTTGACGAGGAGCTCAAAATGAAGTTCGCTTCGGTTCGTGTTGTTACCCGGGATATCGACGGCCTCGTCGATTTTTATCAAAGGCTTTCCGTTATGGAGGCCGTACGTCCGGCCGATGGGTTTGCTGAAATGCGATTCGAAGGAGCGACGCTTGCGATTTCGTCTGAGCATCTGATCAAGCTTTTCAACGTCGGAGCTGCCACTGCGGCTGCAAATCAATCGGCGATCCTGGAGTTCGAAGTGGAGGACGTTGACGCGGTGTTCGAACGGATGAATGCGTCCGGGACAAACATCGTGATGCCGACGACGTTGATGCCGTGGGGCAATCGCTCGCTCTTGCTGCGCGACCCTGACGGGAATCTCGTCAACATATTTTCTCTCCCCAAGAGCTGAGCGAACCCGCCGTCGCGGCTGCCCGCCGCGTCATTGTTCGTTCCTTCGCGGACGGCCGCTTCGGGATGACGCGGCCATTCCATGTGGGTCGCGTGCCGCCGATCGCTGTCTTGCGAAGTTCATGCAACGCGTGCCGGTCACAGAAGGCAGTGACCGGTCAAGATCGGCTTTCGAGGACGATGGGAGACTCAACATCGAAGGGGAAAGGGTGGTCCAAGATGTCCTTGGCGCTGATGTCTCACTACCTGCAGCAGCGGCCCGCTGACGCACCATGAACCTCGATCAACGGACTACAAAACGGAAGCGCAATGGCTGGAATCGTCAAAGCCAGCCAATCGTGGGGTGCAGATCTCAAAACACCTGCCGTAAACCGAGGTAATGGCATCCTGCTGGGCGCTGTCGCTGCCGGAAAGCGGGCCGCGATTGCGTCATCATCAAGAAAAAATGAAACGACTCGCGAGAAGGATATTGAAGCAACTATCTCCGTTGCGGGCGCAAACTCCATGCCGGGATTGCGCCATAGGCCGGGTCGTTACGACGCAGTGGAACGAAGGAGCACGAAGGAACTTGTCCTGTTCGTTAAAGGCGGCAACCTGAACATGCGGGGCGGCGAAGCGACTTCGTTTTTCACGCAATATTTCGCGATTCGTCAACTGGCACAGAATACTGGCACAGCGATTATCGTATCCATGACGGCCGTCTCCCGGACCAGGTTCCATTGAACGAAGTGAAGATTCGAATGTTGGTCTCGCAAATTTTCGCCGATTTGCAGAAAGAGGGATTCCTCATTCCGCCAGTTCCGCAATGACTTGGCCTGAGTGTCGATAAGATAGTAAGCCGGCTGCGGCGCTCCTTACCCGCGGTACTGAACATCCGTTGTCGAGCAACCTAACCGTCCCCTCGGGGTCGGCTAGGATCGATCATTCGAGCGGCATCCCGAGCATTCGAAGTCTAGCCGGCCGGGGCGACAATTTCGACCTTGATCCGGTCGGGGTCTTCACAGTAGAGGGCATAGTGCTGGGGGCCGCCGGCGAAAGGATGACGATCCTCATAGAGCACGCGATATCCATTTGACTTCACCCATCGCGTTATTTCATCGACTTGCGTTTGAGACGCCGCATGGAATGCAAGGTGGTTCAAACCCACATTCCTTCTGTTGTAAGCGCCATCGACCTTGTCGACTTGCGTGAACACGAGGTAAGTGGTGTCGCGTATGTAGCTTCTGCCGCCATTCCAAACCTGATGTTCGGTATATTCGAACCGCTCGAGTAACGGCGCCCAGAATCGCAGCGACCTTTCTAGTGATGAAACGTTGATTTCCAAATGATGAAGGCTTCCCGGTGCAGCCATATGGGTTGTTTTGTCGCGAGGTAAATGATGCTCGAAGTATGGCATGACTGCGGATAACGCAAATCGGCGCGGGCTTCCCGTCACTCGTCAATGTGCTGTGTAGATGCATTCTAGGAATGGCTGTTATGGAGCGAGGCCAATGTCCCTTCAGAGTCGCCTTAGGCCCTTTGTGCGAGAGGCCGCGCCCGCGGCGATCGCCGCGCTTGGTCGCGGGGCGCTAGCCGGCCAGGCCTTGCCGTGCGAGGAAATCACTCACGTAGTGCCTGGTTGCCCGGCCCAGGATGGCGAAACCGCGAGCGGGGAATTTCGGCGATCGCCGCGATCTCGATTAGCAGTTCAGGCCGGTATAGACGTTGGACCTGGACGGTCGTCGTGACAGGATACGGCGCGCCAAAAAACTCTTGGCGAATGTCGCCGGTGACCATAAAGGCCTCAATGTCCGTTGCATAGTGAACCACCGAAATCACATCCGCCATCTGTCCACCAATCGACGCTAGGACGCTGCGAATATTCTCCAGAACCTGCCTTACCTGTGCGCGCATGTCCCCTCGCCCGACGATTTGTCCGTGCCGATCGAGCGACACTTGGCCCTTCAGGTGAGCGATCCGGCCATCGCCTTGAATGACCGCCATAGAGAAGGCGCCGAAGGGCGCCCAAACTTCACTCGGGTTCACTGCATCTACCATTGCGAAACTCCTACGATGGGGTGTTGCAGGGCATCATACATGGCCATCGAATGGCCGTTATCAGGCCGGGCGAAGGTCCGTTGCGGGGTCGACTCATGCCTTCATGAAAGCTGCTGCCGAGGAGATCGCCGCTCTTGGTCATCCGGCGCCAAGCGGCCAATTTGAGACGTTTGGCGAGTCCCCTTCGCGGACGCTAGAGCGGCTGCTCCTTCCAAATTCCAGTCAAAGTGTCGTTTTTGCCGCTTATCAAAGGGACAGTTCTTCTTCGGTCCCGGAGGGACTGCTCCGGTACGATCGGTGATCCGTGATCGGAAATTGGCCTTCCTGCTTTGGCCGAGCGTGTTTCACGCGCCCGTGAGAATTGTCCGACCGGAAATGCCAACGCGCTCAACCGCGCGCAAACAGCGGAGAGCTCCGGCTGGCGATTGCCATCGCCTTCGCACATTCGATGACCTTCGGCGCCAGCGCATCCATGCGTTCGGCCGTCATGCGAATGGACGGTCCCGCAATGCTGATCGTGCCGAGCGGCTCGCTGTCATCGTCGAGCCTCACGACGGCACCGACCGCACTCGTTCCCGCCTCGTAGGCATCGAACACGACGGCATAGCCCCGCTCGCGCGCCAGCTCGATCTGTTCAAGCAACGCGCGTAGCGATTGCGGCGCGCCAGGCCCCATCTCGCGGGCGCGCTCCATGCCCTGACGCGATATCAGCGCAAGCGCGCGCTCGTCATCGAAGGAGGCGAGATACGCAATGCCATTCGCCGTCGCAGGTAAGTAAATCTCCAGTCCCGCGTCGGGGTCGAGCCGCAGCCCCGTGCGCGCGCCTTGCGCTTTCGCCACCCAGATCAGATCGTCGCCCTCGGCGACAGCAAGCCGGACCAGCTCTCCGCTGAACTCGGCCAGATCGTCGAGCAGTGGTTGCGCTGCATCGGTAATGCCGGTGGCCGCGAGGTAGCTCAGCCCCAGCGACGCGAGTTTGACAGTGAGCCGGTACTGCGAGGTATTCGCGTCCTGCTTCACATATCCCGTTTCCTTCAGGTCGGTGAGCAGCCGATGCGCGGCCGTGCGCGGAATGCCGAGGCGGTCGCCGACCTCGGACATCGGAAGGCCTTGGACGTGGTGGGAAAGCAGCTCGACGATGGCAAGCGCTCGGTCGCGGACAGCGGTCATGATGAGCCAGGCAGGAATGAAGTCTGGTCATTCTATCCCATCTGGATTCCTGTTTCACCTGAACATCGATCGGGTAAACGTGAAATGTGGTTTGATAATCCATTTGGTAAGGTAAACCACCAAATGAGACATCAACATGAAGCTGGCAATCGATTCATACAGTTACCACCGCTATTTCGGCGAGATTTATCCCGGCCTGGAGCACGACCCCGGGACGCGAATCAGCATGGAGGGCTTCGTCGACCGTGCAAAAGAGTTGGGCGTCGATGGCGTTTCGCTCGAATCGTGCTTTCTGCCGAATCCGACGCCCGACGAGATCGCGCGTCTGCGCGCGCAGCTCGACCGCCTCGAACTCGAGCGGGTGTGGGCGTGGGGGCATCCGGGCGGACTGCGCTCGGGCGCGGCGCCGGACGAAGTCGTAGACCTCAAGCGGCATACGGAAATTGCCGCGGCTGTCGGCGCGAAGGTGATGCGCATTTGCTGCGGCGGGCGCCGCACGCGCATCGACGACTGGACGGAGCACAAGGCCCGCCTCGAGCCGCTACTGAGCGATGCTGCCCGTCACGCCAGAAGCCACGGTGTCGTGCTCGCCATCGAAAACCATATCGACCTGCTCGCCGACGAACTGGTTGAGCTGATAGAGACCGTCGATTCGCCCGCACTCGGCGTGTGCCTCGATACGGCCAACAACCTGCGCATGCTCGAAGACCCGTCGCTCGCCATCGAGAAGCTTGCGCCCTACGCGCGTGCAACGCACATCAAGGACATCGCCGCGAAAAGCGGTAATCCGCGTGAGTTTGCCTTCTGGCCGAGCGTGCCGCTGGGACAAGGGCTCATCGACGTGCCGCGCGCCTTCGACGCGCTGCGCAAGCATGGCTATGCGGGCTTGCTGGCGCTTGAGATCGATTACCTGCATCCCGCCTACGAAGACGACGAAAAGGCGATCGCCGACAGCATCGAATACATGCGCGGACTGCTTTGAGCTGCGCCGAATAAAAAACAGGAGACGACATGAGCACCCGTGGCAACCAACTGAACGTCCAGGAGTTCCTGGATTCGAGGCCCCTTTCCGGCTTCCACTGGAAGATTCTTTTTCTGGGCCTCGTGGTCCTGGTTCTCGATGGCTTCGACGTGGTCGCGATGGGCTTTATCGCTCCCGCACTGATCGCCGAGTGGAAGATCGGCCGCGCCGCGCTCGGTCCGGTGCTGAGCATGGGACTGTTCGGCCTCGCGATCGGCGCGCTCGCCGGCGGACCGCTGGCGGATCGCTTCGGCCGCCGCAAGGTCATCATCGGTGCCGTCATCTTCTTCGGCGTGATGAGCCTGGCCTCCGCGTGGTCGCCGAACGTCGAGGTGCTCTCGGTCATGCGCTTTCTGACGGGACTCGGGCTGGGTGCATCGCAGCCGAACGCCGCGACGCTCGCATCCGAATATGCGCCCAGGAAGCATCGCTCGGTCATGGTGACCGTGATCTACTGCGGCTTCACGCTGGGTGCGGCTGGCGGCGGCTTTCTCTCCAGCTATCTGATTCCGACGCACGGCTGGCATTCCATTCTGGTGGTCGGCGGCATCGCGCCGTTGCTATTCGCTGTGCTGCTGTTCTTCGTGCTGCCCGAGTCCGCGAAGTTTCTTGCTGTGAAGCACGAGGGACGCACGGCGCTCGCAAGCATCATCAACACGATTCAGGCGGGCACGGTGGACGCTTCCACCGAACTGGTGACGGCCGAGCGCGAACATGGGGGGAAGGGCGCCATCCGGCTCATCGTGTCGAAGCCGCATACCACGGTCACGCTGGCGTTGTGGGTCGGGCTGTTCATGAACCTGATGACGGTCTATTTTCTCAATAGCTGGCTGCCGATCATCGTCAAGGACAACAACTTCTCGCTGCCCGATGCGGCGCTGGTCGGCGCGATGATGCAGGTGGGCGGCACGCTCGGGAATATCGTCATCGGCTGGGAGATGGACCGCTTCAAGGCGCACAAGGTCATGATCGCGACACTGTTCGTGGCGCTCATCTTCACGATTGCCATCTCGCAGTTGAACTTGGGTCTGGCCGGTCTCATTACCCTCATGTTCCTGCTCGGCTACTGCACGAACTCGACTAACACCGGCTGGACCGCGATGGCGGCGAGCTACTACCCGACCGAGATGCGCGCGACGGGCACGAGCTGGATGACGGGCATCGGCCGCTTCGGCGCCATCTTCGGCGCATCGATCGGCGCCGTACTGCTCAGCTTCAAGTGGAACTTCGGACAGTTGTTCCTGTTCCTGACGGTGCCTGTCGCCATCGCCATCGTCGCAGCGTATGTGCAGGGCCGGGTACATGGCAATGCGGCCCCGGTGTTGCGCCGCGCAACCACGCATTGAATCGGAGAGCAGCGATGTCAGTATCACGAGTGGGTCTTATCGGCGCGGGCGCAATCGGGCGCGCGCATCTGGTCGGTGCAGCGCAGGCAGAAGGCGTCGAGATCGTCGGCATTGCCGATCCGAACGTGGCGTCCAGGGCGCTGGCCGAGGAGTTCTCGATTCCCTGGTTCGCCGATCATCGTGCACTGGTCGACGAGATGAAGCTGGATGGCGCCATCGTCGCGACGCCTAACGCCTTGCATTTGCCGATTTCGCTGGAACTGATTGGCGCGGGCGTCGGCGTGCTAGTCGAAAAGCCGATTGCCGATACGGTCAAGGAAGCACTGCGCCTGGCCAGGACGGCAGCCGATGCGAACGTTCCCTTGCTCGTGGGTCACCATCGGCGACATAACTCGATTATCCGCACGGCGCGTTCGCTGGTTCGGGATGGCAAGCTGGGTCGGCTCGTCTGCGTGTCGGTGCTCGCGACGTTCCTCAAGCCGGACGCATACTTCAACGAAGCATGGCGGCGCACGGCGGCGGCGGGGCCGGTGCTGATCAATCTCATCCACGAGATCGATTTGCTGCGCTTCGTTTGCGGCGAGATTGCGAGCCTGCATGCCATGACGTCCAATGCGGTTCGCGGCTTCGACGTGGAAGATACCGTCGCCACGGTCCTTCAGCTCGAGAACGGCGCGGTCGCGACCATTACCTTATCCGACACGGCTGCTTCGCCCTGGAGCTGGGACACGGCTTCCGGCGAGAACCCCTCGTTTGCAAGGCATCCCGTCGAGAGTCACTTCATCTCCGGCACGGAGGGTTCGGTGGCGTTGCCGAGCTTGCGCATGTGGCACTACGCGGGCGAACGCGGATGGTTCCATCCGCTGGCCGATGAACAGGTGCGTCATGCTGCGGCCAATCCCTATGTCGAGCAGATGCGCCACTTCGGCGCGGTCATACGCAAGGAGGAACTGCCGCTTTGCGATGGCTTCGACGGCGCCAGAACGCTTGAGATCACGGCATCGGTGAGACGGTCTGCCGAGTCCGGAGAGGTCGTCCGTTTCAAATGACCGCTCGCGGCGACGGACCGCTCTCGCGCGCTAATCCTGGGAAGACGCGCGACCTTCGTTGAGCGTCTCCTGAAGACGCTGCGGCGCCCTTCCGGATCGGCTATCTGCTTTAAGATGGACTGCAGGCGCTCCCGATGTAGTGCCTTCGTTTCGGGACAGTCAGCCGCGCCTTCGATCAGACGCATGCAATCCGGAAAGGAGCGGATGTCGGCAAGGCTGAAGCCGGTTGCGATCAGGCGCTGTATCTGCGCATTCATCACGAAGGTGTTTCATGTCGCGCATCCGGAGGTCTATCGCGACATGGTCTCTTCGGACCTGAAAACGCATCTCGATGGCGAACGCACGTTCCTCACCTTCTTTCATACGCAACCGGACTGTGGGAGATGCAGTCGTCGGTCCAGTCGACGAGCATGCCTGTGATCGAAGGACTCGGAAACGCACAGGTGCCCGTGTTGCTGCTGTATGGCGCGCGCGATGCACTCATCGACGCCCATGCTGCGATAGCGCGTGCGCGTGCGATCAACCCTCGCGTCCGAAGCGCGGTCTAAGCGGAATCGGGGCATGCGCCCTTCATCGAGGAACCGGATCGCTTCAATCGCGACCTCGCGGCGTTCCTGAACTCGACGCTTTCGCGCTGAGCGTTTCCGCTTGTGAATGCGAAACGTCAGGACATCCTTGACAGGCTTTCTACGAGCGATAAACTGTTCCTCCATATGAACGGAGGCGCAGCAATGCGGCGTGAAGAAATCGAGTCGAATAGCACGGTCAAGTCGGCGGATCGGGTGCTGGATCTGTTCGAACTGCTGGCACGCTGGGGGCGCGAGATGGCGCATGCGGAAATTGCCGAGGCGCTCGACATCCCCAAGAGCAGCCTCACCAAGCTCATGCGGAATCTGACCGATCGCGGCTATCTGCGGTTCGTGCCGGAGACAAAGGGTTATCGGCTGGGCGATGCCATTCTCAAGCTTGCGCAGCAATCCAATCAGTTGCGCAGTCTGATCGCGTGCGCGGAACCGGTGTTGCACGATATCACCCAGCAGACCGCGGAGTCGTGCGCGCTCAATCAGCTGAAAGGCGAAGAGGTCGAGGTCGTGGCTACGGTCGTCAGTCAGCAACGGCTGCAGTCGCACATGCGCCTGGGCGATCTCGCGCCGCTCTATGCGGTGTCGGGCGGCAAGGTCATTCTGGCGTTTCTTCCCGATGTGATGCGCGATGAATACCTGCGTTCGCTGTCGTTCGAGCGTTTCACGAAGAACACGATCTCGACCAAAAAGGCGCTGCTGAACGAGCTGGAGCTGGTGCGCACGCATGGCTTTGCCCAATCGATGGAAGAGTACACGCCGGGCATCGTCGGCGTAGGCGTGCCGATCCTTTCCTCGACGGGTTTTCCGCTCGGCTCGCTGAATCTCGCGATCCCCGCCGTGCGGTTTTCGAGCGAAGTAGGCGAGCGTTCGGTCACGATTCTCAAGGCGGCCGCCGCACGCATCCAGCGTCAATATCTCGCGGAATAGGCCTATTAACGCATCAGAAAGCGCTGCGTCGCCTGCATGACGATTCGCGCCTGTTCATCGAACGGCAGGCCGCGCAAGGCCAGCGTCGGCGCCTCGATCGCGAGCGTCAGATCCGGGTGGAGTCGATCGAGCAGCGCATGCAACGGCAGTTCGCCCTGGCCGGGAAGCAGGCGCGTGGTCCGTGCTTCGGTGCGTCGCTCGGCTACCGAGACCGGCGATTCGAGCGGCGCATCGCATAGCTGGATGTATTCCAGGAGCCGGGGATCGATGCGGCCGACGTCCTCCACGCTTGCGCCCGAACGAAAGAGCTGCAATGCATCGATCAGGAGCCGCGCATTCGGCTGGCCGCTGTCGCGCACGGTCGCGAGTGCATCGCTCAGGGTGCCGATCGCGCAGTAGGTGATCAGTTCCAGACCCACGGTCATGTCGAAGCGTGCTGCCGCTTCGCAGAGCGCGACGAAGTTCTGCATGAGACGTGCGCGATCGTCGTCGAAGCCGACCGCCAGCGCATGCGATGCGCCAAGCCGATGCCCCGCCTCCAGTGCAGGCAACAGGTCGCCGATGTCGGTAGCCGGCTGGAGCCAGATGGCTTCGATATCGAGGAGCTTCACGCCCGTCGCATGCATGCGGGCTTCGAGTTCGCGAATCAGCCTGGCATCGTGTGCGACATCGACGATGCGATCCGCTGCGGTCGGCGCGACCACGCGCAAGCCGTAATAGTCGAAACCGCCCGCATGCGCGGCATCGACGAGTTCCAACGGATGTGCATCGAGCATCGTGAGATGGTGCAGGGACAGCTTGTGCATGGGAATCCTTGGCGAATCAGCTTGGGCGATGGTCGGGTAATACGAAGTCATAGACGAGCAGGGCGGTGTCCGGTTCGTCTTCGACCGACCCGAGCCGCTGGATCAGCGCGTCCTTCACGCCGAATACCACGTCCGAATCGAGATACTGATCGCCATCGAGAAAAACATGCGTCACGATTGTCTCGAAGCCCGGTGCGCTCAGCTTGAAATGCACATGCGCCGGCCGATACGGATGGCGGCCTTGTGCGTCGAGCATCTTGCCGACGGGACCGTCGTTCGGAATCGGATACGCGGCGGGTACGATCGAACGGAACCAGAAGCAGCCGTTCTCATTGGTGCGAACACGTGCACGCATGTCGAGTGCAGCGCGGCCCGTGCTGCGCTGGACGTCGTAGAAACCTTCATCGTCCGCATGCCACGTTTCGACCAGTGCACCCGCGACGGGTTCGCCGCGCGGGTCCCGCACCGTGCCGCGCACGAGCAGCGGCGGACCGTCGGCAACATGCGAAATATCGGCGCCGAGCGGGACTTCGCGTGCCTCCTCGACGTAGAACGGTCCCAGCACGGTCGTCTCCGTCGCGCGGCCAGCGAAACGATGATTGATGGCATCGACGAGCATGGACACACCGAGCGTATCGGATAGCAGAATGAACTCCTGACGCGTATCGGAGCACATCTGCCCGGTATCGGTGAGAAAGGCGATGGCTTGCGCCCATTCCGCCTCGGTCGGCTCGATCTCCATCACGAAGGCGTGTAGATGCCGCACCAGCGCCTCGCTGATGGCCCGCGTGCGTTCGTTCGTGCACGCGCCCAGTCGGTCGAGAACCGCTTGCGTGATGTTGTCTTCGTTGAAATTTCGCATGAGTGCGTCCTGACGTGACGTGTTCGTTGCCTTCATTCGACGCGCGCTGGCGGCTCGCCGTTCCACGCGCGCGTGAGCATGACGCGAAGCGTGCTCGCATCGGGCGTTCGCGGATTCGAATAGGCATTCTGCGTGATCCGTTCGATGGCGAGGTCGATACCGTCTTCCGGCATGCCGATTGCCTCGAGCGAGAGCGGCACGTTCAGCGCCCGCGCGAGTTCGTGCAGACCGGTCCATGCATCCTGCGCATTGAGCGCGCGTGCGATACGCATCATGGCGACGGGCGCGGCATCGGCGTTGTAGGCGGCGACATGCGCAATCATGATCGCGTGCGTTTGCGCGTGCGGCAAGTCGAAGCTTCCGCCGAGGGCATGACAGATCTTGTGATGCAGACCCATGCTCACCGCGCCGAGACATGTTCCGCAAAGCCATGCGCCATATTGCGCGATGCGACGCGCGTCGATTGACGATGGCGCTCGCATGATCTCGGGCAGCGCGCCCGCCAGCGATGCAATGCCTTCCTCCGCCATGAGCGAGGTAATCGGATTGCCATCGGCCGCGTAGAGCGCCTCCACTGCATGCGCGATGGCGTTGAGGCCGCTTGCCGCACTCATGGCCGGCGGCAGTGTGGAGGTGAGTTCGACATCGTAGATCACGACCTCGGGCAGCACCTTGCGCGTGCGTTGCGTGCGCTTCTCGCCGTCCCGCGTTTCGCCGATGATCGGCGTCACTTCGGAGCCTGCATACGTGGTCGGCAAGACGATCTGCGGCAAATCGGTCTGCAGCGCAATGGCTTTCGCCAAACCGATGGCCGAGCCACCGCCTATCGCGATCAGACAGTCGGTGCGGCCACGTGCAACGGCGTCCAGCGCACGGACGGTGACGTGCCAGGGCGTATGCATCGCGGCATCGGAAAAGCGGCTCGCCGATGCAGGGTCGAATGCTGCAGCGATGTCGTCGCCCCGCGTGTGCTGCTCGGGCGATGTCACGATGAGTGGACGTGCGCAGCCGAGCCGCGCGACTTCGTCGGCCACATCCGCGCGCCGGCCTGCGCCGAACAGGACGCGCGCCGGCAACGGTTCGTAGGCGAACGTCTGTGCATGACGATCCATCACAGCGTTCCGGATTCGAGCCACGCGCGACCACGCGTATAGAGCGCTTCGACAGCTGGACCGGTCAGGCCCGGCATGTCGCGCTTCACCGCATAGCCGATCTTCGTCTGGATATAGGCGAGGTGCCGATAACCCTCGGGGAATCGGCCGAGGATTTCCGCGTCTAGATCGAGCTTCACGCCGGTATCCACGGGATCGAGCCGATCCTTCTCATAGATCGGCTGACGCAGGCGCAACAGCCACCGTCCATCGAGTTTTTCGTAGAAGTCGTAGAACCGGCCAGTACAGACGACATCGCAACGATGACCGTGCACGTCGCCGCGCTGCGAGATGGTCATCTTCGTCTGCGCGGTGGCGCGCGACCCCGCGAGATCGATCGCCGTGCCACCCAGAAAATGCAGGATGCTGACGCCGCGCGCCCAGCCTTCCCGCGTGACGCGGATGAATTCCGGTCCCGTGCCCTGAAACCAGGTCGCCATCATCACGCCATCCGGATGCCACAGCGTGGCGAAGCGTTCCCAGTCGCCCGCATCGCGCCACATTGCCCAGTTTTCGATGGCTTCGCGGATCGCGATCCGTTCCTGCATGTCTTCGTTCATCGATTTATCCTTGTGTTCTCATACGGAAAGTAGTTCCCATAGTGATTGAGCATGAGCCGGGACGTCAAGACTAAATCATGCTTTCTCGGGACAATCCCTAATTCGTTTCCATATGGAAATCGCGTGCTGAAAAGCGTTGACGTATAGGAATGAAAGTTTCTAACATGGAACAATAATCCAGATGGAAACACGGAGACGAGTCAACGGAGACGCGCATGGCGAACAGCGCGGCCGCGCATGACTTACACCCCTCACCCGGAGAACATGCTTATGTCCGTATCCAGCGATGCCAACGCGGAGCGCTTGCGGCTCGATGCACCCGCCGATGCACTCACGCGCCTGTATTTCATCTTCGGCTCGCCGATTGCGCATGTGCGCGCGCCGGTCGTCTGGAGCACGCTGATGAAGCGTTATGGCGTCAATGCGCTGATGCTGCCCGCCGATGTCCACTCCGATCATGTCGACGTTGCGATTGCCGGTGTCAAAGACGTCGCGAATGTGGACGGCATGATCTTCACCATGCCGCACAAGTTCACGGCGATGAAGCACGCCGACGTGCTAACCGCACGCGCGCAACGCATCGGCTCGATCAACCTGCTGCGACGTCGCGCCGATGGAAGCTGGGAAGGCGACAACGTCGACGGCACGGGGTTCGTCGACGGACTGCGTGCCGATGGCGTACGACTGAAAGATGCGCACGTGACGATGCATGGTTGCGGCGGTGTGGGACGCAGTATCGGCTGGTCGCTGGCGACGCAGGATATCGCCCGTCTCACCGTGTTCGATCTCGACGAAACGCGCGCTCAGGCGTTAGCGGACGCGATCCGGCAGGACAGCAAGGCGCTCATCGAAGTGGGCACGATGGCGGACGGGTCCGACATGCGCGAGGTCGATGTGGCGATCAATGCGTCGCCGCTCGGCCTCGATGCGGACGACGCGCTGCCGTTTGCCGTCGACCGCTTGCCGCCGCATGCGGTTGTCGCTGACGTCATCATGGACCCGCACATGACCGCGCTCCTGAATGCAGCGAGCGCACGCGGACTCAAGGTTCATCACGGCAGGAACATGATGAACCATGCCATGCCGGTCGCCGCATCGTTCTTCGGACTGGACGATGCCTTCGACTGGAACGGCGCGTCGGTGCAAGCCTAACGAGGACTCGCGATGTTCAATGATTTCACCCGTTTCGATATCGAAGCCGGCGACGTGCGTTTCAAAGGCGTAATGGGCGGCGCCGGTGCGCCTGTCCTGCTCCTTCACGGCTATCCGCAAACCCACATCGTGTGGCGTCACATTGCGCCGGTGCTGGCGCGTTCATATACCGTCATCGCGCCGGACTTGCCGGGTTACGGCGACAGTCGTACCTTGTCGGGCACGCCGCGATGGACCAAGCGCCGTGTCGCGCACGCGCTGGTCGAACTGATGCGCAAGATGGGCCATGAGCGCTTTGGCATCGTCGGGCACGACCGTGGGGCGCGATCAGGATATCGGCTTGCGCTGGATCATCCGGCGCGCGTGGCGGCCTATGCATCGCTCACGGTCGTGCCCATCATCGATGCGCTCGATGCCGTGGATCGCCGCTTCGCGATGAATGCGTGGCACTGGTTCTTCCTGTCGCAGCCTGCGGACCTTCCCGAGCGCATGCTCGCGGCGGCCCCCGACGCGTTCATCGAGCGCGCGCTGGCCAGGATGGCGGGCGGTCTCGATCGCATCGATCCCATCGCGCTGGACGCGTACCGTCGCGCCTTCCGCGATCCCGACGTGCGTCACGCCATGTGCGAAGACTATCGGGCGGCAGTCGAAGAGGACTCGGAATACGACACAGCCGATCGGGCGCGCGGCGCACGGCTCGCATGCCCCGTGCTCGTGCTCTGGAGCAGGCGCGAGCGCGCAGGGCAGATTGCGACGCCCATCGACATCTGGCGCAACTGGGCGGACGACGTCAGCGGATGCGGCATCGGCGGCGGTCATCTGTTGCCGGAAGAATCGCATGAAGAAGTGTTGCGCGAACTCGTTCCGTTTCTCGCGCGGCACGTACCGACAAAGGAGAGTTGAATGGCCGAACGAATCAATATTGCCGTGATCGGCGCGGGCGTGATCGGCAAGCGTCATATAGATGAAATCGCTCACAACGACGCATGCAGGCTCGCGGCGATTGCCGATCCTTCGCCCGAGGCGGCCGCGTACGCGGAGGCGCTGAACGTGCCGTATTACCGCGACTATCGCGAGGCGCTCGCGAGCGGCGATGTGCATGCCGTCATCGTGTGCACGCCCAATCACACGCATCTCGAAGTGGGGCTGGCGTGCGTCGCGCGCAAGCTGCCGCTGCTGATGGAAAAGCCCATCGCCGACGATCTCGATGCGGCCCGTACGCTTGCCGCTGCGGCAGCCACGGCGGGCATCGCGATGCTGGTCGGGCATCATCGCCGGCACAATCCGGCGGTGCGCGCAGTGAAGGACGCGATCGACGGCGGCAGAATCGGCAAACTGGTTCTGGCGAACATCATGTGCCTGATGGTCAAGCCCGACGCTTACTTCGAGGTTCCCTGGCGGCGTCAGCCCGGTGGCGGGCCGGTTCTCATTAACCTGATTCATGAGATCGACCTGCTTCGGCATCTGTGCGGCGAAATCGTCTCTGTCCAGGCGGTGACGTCGAACGAGGTTCGTAGGCATGAGGTCGAGGATTCTGCGGCGTGCACGCTGACACTCGCAAGCGGCGCGCTCGCCAATGTCAGTCTGTCCGACACGACTTCGGCGCCGTGGAACTGGGACACGACGGCAGGCGAGGATCGCGCGCTCTTCGATTATCGTCCCGTACCCACGCATTTTTTCGCGGGTACGGATGGTGCCCTCACGCTGCCGGATCTCGCGTTGTGGTCGTATCGCGGAAAGAAAGGCCGAGATCAGCCCATTCACGATACGCACCTTTCCTGCGTCGCGGAGAACGTGTACGCGGCACAGTTACGTCATTTCCTGGATGTGGTGAAGGGCGACGCCCGACCTATGATCGACGGACACGACGCTGCCCGGACGCTTGCGGCAACGCTCGCCGTAGTCGAGGCGGCGCGGACGTCGCGGCCGGCGACGCCCTCGCTCGTTTAGTGCTCGCAGAACTCGCGTAGAGCGGCGACGAGCAGTTCAGGCTGCTCTTCAGCGAGAAAGTGCCCGCAGCGCGGCAGCGAACCGCCACGCACATTGTCGGCCACCGCGCTCATCCGCCCGACGATGTGCGGTCCCCAGCGACGGTCGCCGCCGAGCGCGAGAACCGGAAGCGAGTCGGGCAATCGTGGTGCGTTGCGATTGTCGATGACATCCTGCGGGAATTGCCGATACATCTCCATCGCCGCCCGAAACGCACCGGGATGCGAATAGGCGCGAACATACTCGGCCATATCGATTGCGGAGATCGCCGCCGCATTGTCGATGCGATCGTTGATGAACGAGCTGATATAGATATGCTCGCGGCCACCGCAAATCAGGGCCTCGGGAAGGTAACGCTTCTGATGAAAGGAGAAGTGAAATAGCAGCGGGCTGGATGCAATCTCGTCCCAATCGCCGACGCCAGGAATGGAGGCATCGAGGACGGTGAGCGAGCGCGTGGGGAACTGCCATGCATAGGCGTAAGCGACCATCGCGCCGATATCGTGGCCCACGACATGCGGCGGGTCGTCACCGATACTCTGGACCAGACCGAACAGATCGGCTGCAAGCTGTTTCTTCGTATAGCCGGATTCGGTCTTGTCGGAAAAGCCTACGCCGCGCAGGTCGGGAACGATCAGGGTGAAATGCTCGCCGAGCGGACGAAGCACGCGATTCCATTCCCACCAGTTCTGCGGAAAGCCGTGGATGAGAAGCATGAGCGGCGCCGTGCCGAGTGGCTGGCCACCCGTCACATAGTGCAGCTTCACGTCTTCCACGTATGCGGTGTCGTGGCGGAATCCGTCCGGAAGATGATCGGGAGAAAGTGGGCTATCGAACGTCATATCGTGTTTTCCGATTCATGTCGTCATGCAGGTTTTGGGGTGCGCGCCAAGGCGAGTGTTAGCCGGCTTCCGCGCCGATGATTTCAGCAAGACGCTCTGGCTGAGAGAAGAATGGCGAGTGGCTGGTGTTCATCGTGACCACCTTTGCGCCAGGTACGTCGGCTTGCATGCGCCGTTGCTGATCGATGGGAAGCGCAAAGTCCTGCGTGCACTCGATGAACACGCGAGGAATCGAGCCGAATCGTTCCTGCGTCGTTTCGGTCCGGGCGTGATAGGGCACGGCCGTGTTCGTCGGCACGACGTTGGCAGCGGCGACGGCGACGTCCCGGTCGCTGCAATCGCCGTAGAACGACGATCTCACCGTGGCGAGCGCTTCCACGTTCAACGAAACGCCCTTGCCGTCCGCTGAAGGCATCACGATATCGAAGAGCTTCGCGACGGAAGGATCGTTCCTGTATCCGTCGGAGAGGAGATAGTCGTTCGCGGACTTGTCGCGCGGAGTCATGAAAGCCGTCAGGTAGACGAGCTTGCTAATCTTGTCCGGGTACTGCTCGCCGAGATGGGTCAGCGCGACGCCACCCATGCTGTGTCCGAGCAGGACGACGGGTTCGGCCGCGTTGTCGAGCAATGCGCTGACGGCTGCCGTGTAGTCGGTCATGTCCGTGACCTGCTCGTAGCGTGCCGGATCGAGGCCGTGGGATTTGAGATCGGGGCACAGCACGGGATGTCCCTGCGCGGCAAGCAGCGTGGCGACTTTCTGGAAACAGCCGCCCCAGTGCCATGAGCCGTGTATCAGAACGATGGTTCGCTTCATGTGAGACCTCCTGAGTGTCGAGTGGCGCGATGCACGCGCGACTGAAAACCTAGAACCGGTTGATATGCATGCCCCCGTCGAGTTCGAAAGCGCTGCCGGTCGAGAACGAAAACGTGCCGACGGCGAGTGCAGCAACCGCGCTACCGATATCGTCCGGCGTGCCCCAGCGACGGATCGGTGTGAGTCCTTCGCGAATGCGTTCATCGAAGTTCGCCGCCGAGACCGCTGTCATGTCGGTGCGAATGATGCCCGGGCGAATCTCATGCACCGCGATGCCGTGTGCGGCGAGTCGCGTGGCGAACAGCCTGACCATCATCGAGAGGCCCGCTTTGGAGATGCAATACTCGCCACGGTTGATGCTGACGGTATCCGCGCTCGTCGATGAGATGCAGACGATGGAGCGATAGTGTTCCGGATCGGGAATGTCCATCATCCGGCGGGCGAACCGCTGGGTCAGAAAGAACGGCCCGCGAAGATTGACGTCCAGATTGCGGTCATAGCTTTCGACCGAAACATCGAGCAGATCGCCGCGCGACAATACGGAAACGCCAGCGTTATTCACGAGCGTGTCGATGCGTCCGAAGGCTTGCCACGCACGATTCACGAAATCGTCCTGCTGGTCCAGTGCGGCAATGTCCCCGAGCGCGATCGCGCATTTGCGTCCTCTGGCCTCCACACCGTCGATCGTCTCGCGCATGGCATCGTCATCGAACAGATCGTTGATGACGATATCGAATCCTTCGTCCGCAAGACGCCAGACGATCCCACGGCCGATGCCACGTCTGCCGCCTGTGACCAGTGCGACTGGCGCGTTTATTTTCATAAGATTTCCTTCGAATAAAAATGCGGGATTGCAATGCCTGCGATCAGGCTCAGGTGATAACCTCATCGATGCACCTGACAAGCCCACCAGCTTGAAAACATCCACCGAGTGCACGTTGACTCTTTTCGATGGGTTAAAAACATGGCAGAACTCGACGTCAGGCTCCTCACCGTGTTCGCGGAGACCTACAAGGCCGGCAGTGTTTCGCAGGCCGCGATCAACCTGGACCTGTCGCAGCCGACGGTGTCATTCAATCTGGCAAAGTTGCGCGAGCACTACAACGATCCGCTGTTCGTGCGCTTGGCTCACGGCATGGAACCGACTCCCTTTGCCGTCGACCTCTACGAACAGGTACTCGGCCTGCTTGCCACCTTCGAGGCCGTGTCGAAATACCGGACGCTGTTCGATCCGGAACGGGCCGCGCGAAACTTTCGTGTTGCCGTGACGGACGTCGCGCAAAACGTATTGCTGCCCCGCTGGCTCAACCGGCTGCGATCCATCGCGCCGGACGTGAAGCTTACGATCACGCACATCGCCGACGAAACGCCGGGCATGCTGCAATCTGGCGAGGTGGAACTGGCCATCGGATTCATGCCCCAGCTCAACGACGGTTTCTATCAACAGAAGCTTATGGAGGAAACGTATATCGGCATCATTGCTGCCGACCATCCGCGCCTGAGCGATCAGCCCAGCGTCAGCGAGTTTCTGGCGGAAGGGCACATCACGGTCACACCATCCGGAACGGGGCACTCCATCCTGAATCGGATCCTGCGGGGCATGCAGCTCGACCGGAGAGTCATGCTCGAAGTGCCCAGCTATCTCGGCGTTGCGGAAATCGCCGCACGCACCGACCTCGTCGCCATGATCCCGTCACGGCTCGCAGCCTTGATGCTCCGGGAAAAGTCGATTCGCTCGTTCACATTGCCGTTCGATCTGTCCGCTTACGCGGTGAAACAGCACTGGCATTCGCGCAACCATCATGACGCGGGGCATCGGTGGTTACGGTCGGTCGTCGCGGACCTGTTTCTCGAAACATCGCCACTGTGCTGAATGCATCGGGATCGGTCATGCCGGCTCACTCGGTTTCGGCGGAGCGCGCATCGAAGTGATCCGCCGACGCCCGTCGCGGCGCAATCGTTCGAGTCCGAACATGGCCAACGTGGCGATCACACCTGGCACGGCGAGCAGGAGCAAGAACGTTTCGAAGTTCACGCCGAAGCCGATCAGCGCACCGCCCGCCATGGAGCCGAGCACCGCGCCGACGCGCCCTGCGGCGTTGGCCCATGCCACGCCCGTGGCGCGGCTGCTGGTCGGATAGTAGCTACCCGAGAGCACGTAGCCGCCAATCGTGCCGCCGCCAATGCAAAAACCTATGCCAAGCACCGTTCCGACGATGATGAGCTTCGATCCTTCCGACCACGCGCAGATCAGGATCAGCGCCGTCGCGACGAGAAACGCCAGCGCGAGCACACGTTGCGGGTCCGAACGGTCCATGCGACGGCCCAGCCAGATTCCGCCGATCGTGGCGCCGACCTGATACATCATCGTCATCAGCGATGCCTGCCTGAGCGACACGCCTGCGGCCGCGAGCAGCACGGGCAGCCAACTGGTCAGCAGATAGACGATCAACAGGAGCATGAAGAAGGTCGTCCACAGCAGCAGCGTGACGGGTGCAGTACCGGGCGCGAACAGCTCGCGAACCGACGACGTCCGATCAAGCGGCTTTGCGTTGGCATACAGCGAGACCTGGCCCGCATCATGTATGCGAATGCGGTCCGCGATGGACGTTGCGACGAGACGATCTTTTGGTGTGCCGCGCAGGAGCAGGAAGCCGAGCGATTCCGGCAACATCGCAGCGAGGACGGGTACGAGCAGGAGCGGCGCGATGCCACCGATCGCCAGCACACCGCGCCAGCCGATCATGCCGACAAACTGCGCACTCGCGAGGCCGCCGAACGCGCCACCGATGGTGAAGCCGCAGAACATCAGCGTGACGAGGCTCGATGCCCGCGATCCCGGCGAGTATTCGCGCGCCAGCGTGACCGCATTCGGCATGGCGCCGCCGAGCCCCACACCGGTGAAGAAGCGGGCGATGACGAGGGCGGTAAGACCGGGCGATGCGGCCGTTGCGAGGCTCGCGATGCCGAACAGAAAGATGGACACGATCAGGATCCGCTTGCGTCCGTAGCGATCCGCTAAAGGCCCGAACAACAATGCACCTGCAGTCAGGCCGAGCAGTCCTGCGCCGAACAGCGGCGCGAGCGCCGATGCAGCCACTTGCCACTCTGCGCGGATTGCAGGGCCGAGAAAGCCGATGCCCGAGGTATCGAAGCCATCGACGGCGACGATCAGGAAGCACAACACCAGAACGCGCTTCTGGAACGCCGAAAGGGGCTGTGAATCGATGAACTGCTCCACGTTCATCCGTGTATCGCTATGCACAAACGTCTCCGTATTCTCTGGCCGGGCCATGAAGTGATTGCCGGCATGAGTCGAGTATCGGGTGATCGTCTGAGGGTGTCCATAAAGCCGGATCGATGAGCCTTATTCAAAGCTTCGATAGGGCTTGTCGACGCGTCGTGGCATGCTTGAAGATGAATTCGCGCACGGCTTCGGCGAATTCGGCTGGCCGTTCCTCGGGCACGTAATGACCGCAATCGTCGATCAACCTCTCCGTGACGTGAGCGGCCACGCGGCGCAACGTATCGGCGGACGCTTGTCCGTAGCCCCATCGTGCGCCGATGGCCAGTGCCGGCATGGCAAGCGGTGTCTTTCCCCAGACGACGTTGTCCTGCCGGTCCAGCGGCAGGGTGCGGTAGTAGCTGAATGAGCAGCGCAACGCGCCGGGGCGTGCGAGAGCACGGGCGTAGACCTCGATATCGTCGGGACTGATCGAGTCGGCATCGAACACGCCTACGGATTCGCGATGCACGAAGTGGTCGATGAAGAGGAACTCGCGCCCCCGCACCAGCGACTCCGAAATGTCGCCGGCCATGTTGAAGCCGAAATGCCAGCTTCCGCCGCGCGATACGTCCATCGCCTCTTCCTGCCCGAAGGACGGGAGACTGCTTTCGACGAACACGAGATGGCTCACCGACTGCGGCCATTGTGCGGCGTACGCGTACGCGATATGTCCGCCCAGATCGTGTCCGACGACGGCGACCTGCGTGATGCCGAGCGCATCGACCAGTTCATGCAGCCTGCGCGCGATGGTCTTCTTGTCGAAGCCGCTTTCCGGTCTGGACGAATCGCCGAAGCCAGGAAGATCGGGCGCGATCACATCGAAGTCCCGGCTCAGCAACGGCATGACATGTCGCCATGCCCACGAAGTTTGCGGCCATCCGTGCAGCAGCAGGACGGTTGGGCGGGCGTCGGGCGGTCCGCTGCGGCGATAAGCCAGCCGGACGTCCTGCCCGCGATGGGAGCGCATCTGCGTCGTGACTTCGATCATGAACGTGCCTCGCCGTCAGACCGTCCGGGGGCCGCGTGCATCGCGAGAACTTCCGCCGATGCGCGCAGATCGTCGAGCGGCGTCGAAGAGATGATTTCCAGAATCGACACGCCGGAAAAGTTCACGTCCTCGGCTGCGCGAAGGATCTCGTCGAAGCGGACCAAGCCGAGACCGACACGGTCATGACGCCACTGGCTGCGCGTGCCGTCCGACAGATGAAGCTGACCGAGACGAGGCGCGCATTGTCTGATCGCGTCGGCCTGGTCTTCGCCGACGAATTCTGCATTGGAGACGTCATATGCGATCAGCAGTCGCTCGTGAGGCAGGGTGTCGAGAAACGCGAGCATCGCGGCGGTGGTCGGAATCGGGGTTTGCGGATGAAGCTCGAGAAAGATTTTCTGGTCGAGCCGCTCCGCTACGCGAAGCAGTTGTTCCAGGCTGTCCCGCAGCAGAAGCTCGGAGTCTTTCGAGGGCGGAGGAAAGAGCGACGATACTCTGCCCGGCACCGCAACGACCGCGCCGCAACCCAGTTCCGCCGCGAGCTGCATCGTGCGGATATAGAGATCGACCGAGTATTGCCGGAACGATTCGACGCGGCTGACGAGATTCAGGTCGAGTGCGGGCAGATTGAGCGATTCGATGCGAATGCCTTCGTTTCGCAACGCGCGGGCAAGACTCGATCGGTCGGCGGGCGAGAGATCGTCGGGCCATAGGTGGCCGGGAACGACGAGGGCATCGAAATCGTTCAGTCCAATGTCGCGCATTTTCAGCATGGCATCGAAGGCAGACTCGCGCCACATGAACGAAAACGTACTGCCTCCAAAGCCTTTGGTTGGTGTTTGCATGGATTCCTCGAATGGTGGCTTATTTTAAATATCCAAATGTGAACGAGTTGCGCTATGGGAACAAGCATTTTCGTCGCGAAGAGCAGAAACGCAGAGCGTTTCGCCAAAATATCCGCTACGGATTAACCCTTGTTTGTTCACAGATGGAAACTGTTGCGCAAAATACGTTGACTGCCGCTCACCTCGATTTCTACACTCGAAGCATCCAATACAAAAGGCAGCAACCCGGTGATCCATCCGGTCGAGGGATTTTTGATTCGGACAACTACATAGATTATGGATCGCGAATGACGCTTTAAACGCCGCGAGCCTGCAACGAACACGGAGACACAGATGCCCACTGTGAAGCAACTCGACGTACAGGAGTTTCTGGACACGCGCCCGTTCGGGGCGTTTCACTGGAAGATTCTCGCGCTTGGTCTTACGGTACTGATACTGGACGGATTCGATGTCGTGGCGATGGGCTTCATTGCTCCCGCCATTCTGGACGACTGGAAAGTAAGTCACGCGGCGCTGGGGCCGGTGCTGAGCATGGGGCTGTTTGGCCTTGCGATCGGCGCACTGGTGGGCGGCCCGCTCGCCGACCGATTCGGCAGACGGCGCGTGGTGATCGGCGCAGTAGCCTTCTTCGGCGTCATGAGCCTGCTTTCAGCGTGGTCGCCGAATCTCGCCGTGCTGTCGGTCATGCGCTTTCTGGCGGGGCTGGGCCTCGGCGCGTCGCAGCCAAATGCGGCGACGCTTGCCTCCGAGTATGCGCCACGGAAATATCGCTCGATCATGGTGACGGTGATTTATTGCGGCTTCACGCTGGGTGCCGCCGGCGGCGGCTTCTTATCGACGTATCTGATTGCACGTCACGGATGGCAGTCGATACTCGTGATCGGCGGCATCGTTCCGATTGCTTTTGCGCTTGTCCTTGCCGTCCTGCTGCCGGAGTCCGCGAGGTTTCTGACGGTCAGGCAGGGCGGCCGCGACGCATTGATGCGCGTGCTCAACCGGATCGACCCGTCCGCGGTCGATCCGTCGACCGTGTTCGTGACCAGCGAGCGCGGTCATGCGAGACGCGCCGCCATGAAGCTGATCGTGAGCAAGCCGCATACGCGCGTCACGGTGGCGCTCTGGGTTGGTCTCTTCATGAACCTGATGACGGTCTATTTCCTCAATAGTTGGCTTCCGATCATGGTGAAGGGCAATCACTTTTCGATGAGCGATGCCGCGATGGTCGCGGCGATGATGCAGGTCGGCGGCACGCTCGGAAACATCGTCATCGGATGGGAAATGGATCGCTTCAAGGCGTACACCGTGATGATGACGACGCTCGTCGCCGCCGGGATTTTTACGGTCGTTCTGGCGAAGATGTCTTTTGTGCTTTCGGGTTTGATGTCGATGGTGTTCCTGCTCGGCTACTGCACGAACTCCACCAATACAGGATGGACGGCGATGGCCGCCAGCTACTACCCGACGGAGATGCGCGCGACTGGCACGAGTTGGATGACGGGCATCGGACGCTTCGGCGCGATATCGGGGGCGTATGTCGGAGCGATCCTGCTGGGCCTCGAATGGCACTTCCTCGAGCTTTTCATGTTTCTGACGATACCGATCGGAATCGCGACCATTGCCGCTTATGCCGTCGGCCAGCGTGACGATACGGCCATGCTGGCGGTGCTGGCGCGGGAAGCCGAAGCAAAGTGATAGATGTAGCTTGGTTCTCGTTCTGATGCAAGGTCGACAGGAGGCGTTAGATTTCTCCGGTCGCGAAGTAACGCGCGGTGAGTTGGTCCGCGTTGGCGATCGGTCGCAAAGGTGTTTTGCCACCGTGTCCTATAGCGATTCAACCTCTGCATCCGATGTCGTCGACGAACGTTCCGTCAAGACGTCGACAAACATGGAGACAAGCGGCTCGAGGATAAACTGTTTCGCCGGGTCCTCGCCGATTACGGCGACCTCGGAAGCAGGCAACGCCGGCCATTGCGCCGACGCAGGCAAAATCTTCATGCCGCTCTGCAGGAAAGACTTGCCTAGCACGGTGACTCCCAGTCCACCAACGACGGCGGCTTGCACGCCAACCAAATTGCTGGCTGTGCAGGCAACGACCCATTCACGGCGAGACGCATCAAGCGACTCCATCATCACTTCCCGATAAGAACATGGCGCCGGCATCATGACTAGGCGCGCGGGGCGGCCCGGCTCGCTTCGATAATTTTTTGCGGCCAGCCAGACAAGTGGTTCCCGCCAAATCACGCGCCCGCGATGACCTGAACCCTCACGTTTGCGTTTCGCAAACACAACGTCCAGAAGGCCGGCCTCATGATCCTCGATAAGGCCCTGGCTGGAACCGGTGGTCAGAGCGAGTTCGACAGAAGGGAAGCGCTGCGCAAATCGCGCCAGAATAAGCGGCAGTTGCGGCTGCACCAAGTTTTCCGAAACGCCTAGCCGTAAGCGCGTGAGTTGAGGAGGCTCGCGAAGCTCGCGCATAAATGAATCGTGTTGCGCCAGGAGTCGCCGGCCGGCAGCGAGCACGCGTTCGCCGTCACGCGTCAATTTTAGGGACCGGCTCGTGCGCTCGAAGACGCGGACATGCAAAGCGTCTTCAAGGCGCAACACCTTTTGGCTGACAGCGGACTGGGAACGTCCAACGACGTTGGCAGCCGCCGTGAAGCTGCCTGACTCGGCGACGGCCACGAAGGCCCGCAGTAAATCGAGATCCACCATCATCCTGACAACCCATTCGAAAACCTGCTAGATGCAATTAATATTAGTCGTTTGCCATCTTGATTGGAACTCCACATAATGGCTTCTGTGATTGGAACGGGCGCGTCGCGAAGACTGCGCCGTATCAAGGATGGATGCCATCCGCCGGGAAATGGAGCAATTCCTGCTCGAACTTGGCGCCGGCTTTACGTTTGTGGCTCGCCAGAAGCGGCTACAGATCGATAGCGACGACTTTTACATCGACCTGCTGTTATACAACCGCAAGCTGAAGCGACTGGTGGCCGTCGAACTGAAGCTCGGCGCTTTCAAGGCCGAGCACAAAGCCAGATGGAACTCTATCTTCGCTGGCTGGCAAAACATGAGCAGGAGCCGGACGAATTGCCGCCGCTCGGCATTATCCTCTGCGCCGGAAAGAAACAGGAGCAGATTGAACTGCTCGAACTGGACAAGAGCGGGATTCACGTCGCCGAATATCTGACCGTGCTGCCGTCGCGTGAGACGTTGCAGGCCAAACTTCACCAGTCAATTGAGACGGCGCGGCTGCGGCTGCAGAACAAGCCGTAGAAGCGAGTGTGGGACACGCTGTGTTTCAGCACTGGCGGCGAAACGGGTCGCCCCGTTGACCGTTGGCGGAACGGCTTCGCCTGCGACCCGACGAGCGGTCGCGGCTTTGGCGGTGGCCAACTACAACTTCTAGTTCGAAAACGCACCTACTTTCCCTTCATCGGACCGTGCCGCCCGCGTGCTATGCCGAGCGGCATGGGAAGGATGCAGGACAGCCGATGAGCAAGTCGAGCATGCAATTGGGGACAGAGGCAGCCATGTTTGCGAACCTCCAGCCCCCGGGTTCGCGTAGGACCCGGCGTTCGAGATGTGCGGCCCACGGCCCCGGCCATTTCGACCTAGACTTGGATTGATTCGCTCGCCAAGTCCGGCGTCCGGATCGCCACTGACGGATGCAAACGCGCCGTGCGCGAATGCCATAAGCGCGCGCACCTGCCCGCGTCCGAACGACGGAGGTCAATGCCATGGCTGAGAACTGGAAGGTTGCCGGTACGTATTTCGAAAGCTGCAACTGCTACGCCCCGTGCAGTTGCGTTTGTCTCGGTCCGCCGTCGGATGGAGACTGCGCGGTGCTGATCGGTTGGCACGTCGATCAAGGCGAGTTCGCCGACGTGACACTGGACGGACTCAACATCGCTCTCTTTGCGTATTCGCCGGGTCACATGCTGCAAAACAAGTGGAGGGTGGCGCTTTATCTCGACGAACGCGGGACACCGACGCAGCAAGAGGCCTTGGGTAAGATCTTCTCCGGTCAAGCCGGGGGACCGCTTGCCGCGCTGGGCCCGATGATTGGCGAAGTGATGGGCGTCAAACCAGCCGCGATCGACTACCACCTCGACGGGAAGCGTCGCAGCCTTCGCATACCCGATGTCGCGGACATGGAAATCGAAGCGTTGCCTGGTCAGGATGGAGGCGACGTCACCATCAGCAATCACCCGTTTACCCCTGTCCCAGGATTCGCGGCGGTGATCGGGAAATCGACGCGCTTTCGCTTCACCGACCACGGCTTTTCCAGAGAAATCTCAGACCGAAACGGCTTCTATTCTCCGTTCGCCTACCATGGCTAAGCGAGGTTTTCGGAGTGGGTTCGTGAGGCGACGGCTGCCGGTGCGGGACCGCGTGATCGTACTGTCGGGACTCACGGCTGCCGCGACGCTCGCGTGGATTTATCTGCTGTACATGAGCTGGGGCATGGAGCACATGGACGCGGGAGCAGCCATGGCCATCATGCCGCGCATGACGGATTGGGGCGCCTTCGATCTGCTGCTGGTGCTGGCGATGTGGGCCATCATGATGGCCGCCATGATGCTCCCGTCGACCGTACCGATGGTTTTGAGTTTCGCGTTCTTGAGCCGCCAGCGGCGTACGCAGCGACTGCCGTATGTGCACACGAGCGTATTTGTTCTCGGCTACCTGGCCGTGTGGTCCGGCTTCAGCCTGTTGGCGACGCTCGCGCAGTGGGGCCTGCTCGAGGCCCGCCTCGTTACACCTATGATGGTGAGCGCAACCCCGCTGCTTGGGGGCGCTCTCCTGGTCATTGCTGGAGTCTTCCAGCTGACTCCTTTAAAGCATGCGTGCCTTAGCAAGTGTGCTTCCCCCCTCGGTTTTCTTCTGACCGAATGGCGCGACGGCACCCTCGGTGCCTGGATCATGGGGTTCCGGCACGGGGCCTATTGCGTCGGCTGTTGCGGGGCACTCATGGCGTTGCTCTTCGTGTTTGGCGTCATGAACGTGCTTTGGGTGGCCGCTCTGTCGATCTACGTGATGCTCGAAAAAATGCTGCCGCAAGCGCGATGGCTGCCTTTTGCGCAGGGGTTGCTGCTGGTTGGCTTCGGTGTCGCAGTTGCAACAACGGGGTGAGGGCGCGACACGAACAGCCGAGTGACTACCCCATCCGAAGATGTCCGCTACACCCAGGAAGCGGCCTTACTGGTGTCCGTTGATCAATCGCACCGACATCACGAGCGTGAATGCGGTACCGATGCGCTATGTCCGAGCGCGGAAAGAGCGAAACTGCCAGCGCCGAAGCAGGTCCGAAACGGCCCGCGTACGTCAAGCCTATCTGCGACCTCTTCGTTTGCGGGAGCAAGAGACATCCCACCGCCCGGTTGATCGATCGATTCCACAAGCTCCCGATGGGGCGATGCTGGCAGTCGGCTCGGGATAGCGGCGACGGTGCGCCGCGATGACGCTTTCGTCTCCACGCTCGGACCGTACGAGTTCAACTGCGTGGTCTCATCCGCAGTTCTATCAGGCGGCGCAGCCTTGAGGCTCCCACAAAGTGCCGTTACGACTATCAGGACGGGCTTCGTCAGCCTGTTCACGCCTGCCCCCGAGGTTGCTTCGCCTTTCGTCGTTCAACCTCCGTCGTCCGACGGCAATGCGCACGACCTGCCTCGACAAATCCCTGCGGTGAGCTTGACCGGTTCGACGGATAGATTTGCAGTTGAGTTTAATGCGGTGTGGCACCTCCCGATAAGGTTGAATCGCGGGTGGTCCATGGCCGGGCGGCGGGTCGCCTGTCATGACCACGATGCTGCCCGGCGGTGGACAACCCGCGCGGCGATAAGCTTTGACCTTGCGCATGCAGATTTTCGAACTCGAGCGGCGAACAGTAGCCGATGCTGCTGTGCAGGCGGCGTATGTTGTACCAGCTCTCCAGAAACGAGAACAGACGCCGCCGTGCCTGTTCGTGGGTCGCGAAGTGTTCGCGACAGAGCAGTTCGGCTTCGAGTGTGCCGAAGAACGACTCTCACATCGCGTTGTCATAGGCATCGCCGGCCGTGCCCATCGACGGCTGTACGCCTGCTTCGCGGCAGCGCCGTCCAAAGGCAATGGACGTGTATTGACAGCCTTGATCGGAATGTAGAATCACACCGTCATGGCCAGCAGTGAATCCAATCCTGTTCAAGACCGGGCAGGCAGCGCTGTCGGCCGAGGGCATGGCGGAACCCGCGAAGGCGCGCGACTACCTGCGCGGCCATCCGGACACCGCCGTGCTGGCCTTCGCCGACAGTGACACACGCGGCGGCGGCGCGGTCACTCGGGCACTGGCGGCCCGGCGCGCACAGGTCGTGCGCAGCGCCCTGATTGCCGAAGGCGGAATCGCCGCTTCGCGCATCTTCGTCGCCGAGCTGCCCGAGACCGACCTCCCGATCTTCGCCGGGCGCCCGGTCGACGGCCAGAGCAACCGCAGCGTGCAGCTCGTGCTGCTGGCGCTGCGGCAGCGCGGCCACTGAGGGAATATGTGCGATAGCGCACCAAAGCGCACCGACGTTAGGGAGCATCGTCCGGCAACCTCTTGATCCAAATGGCAGAAGGCGCTGCACGTTCTGTTCAGATCTCTTTCAGTTCCTGCACTTCTTCGTCTAACCTTAAAGTCGTTAGGGGATCGAGACATGTTAAACACCAGCCTCCGGTCACAATTACAGACGTATCTGCGAAACATCCGTAGACCTGTCGAATTGATCGTGTCGCAGGACGGTGGTCAAAAATCGCCCGAGATGCTGACGATGTTGAACGAAATCGCGTCGTTGACAGATCTGGTGACGGTAATCGAGGAGCAGCAGGGCGAGGAACGCAAGCCATCATTTTCAATCGGGCAGGCGGGAGCAAAACCCGGCATTCGGTTTGCCGCCACTCCAACAGGGCCTGAATTTTCGTCCCTTGTCCTTGCAATACTCCAGGTGGGAGGACATCCCGTCATAGCCGACCGTATGACCATTGAACGGATTCGAACGCTGGAACGTGACTACTATTTCGAGACCTTCATTTCACTATCTTGCGGAAGCTGTGTGGACGTTGTGCAAGCGCTGAACATGATGACGGTGATCAATTCACGGATTCACAACATTACGATCGACGGGGGGCTTTTTCAAAGTGAGGTGTCGGCGCGTGATATTAGCGTTGTGCCGACGATCTACATGAACGGCGAGTTATTCGGCGAGGGGCGCAGCAGCTTTGAGGAACTCGGCGCGAGACTTCACGACATAGAAATGAGCATGAGAGCGGCACTGCGCGCGGCGTCCTAGCCGTAGCACCGACCTGCCGTTACATCTGTTGCGGGTATCCCCGCTAATTCGCCCCCGGGATGCCGTTCTGTAACGCTGAAAGTCCGCAACGCGTGGACCTCAGCCGACCGCATCGGGCTGTACTCGGCCATGAAGGGTCATTCGTCAGAATCATTCTCCGGACGTACAGGGGGCGGCTCCGCGCTTGGAAACGGCCGTTCGATTGGCGAAAATGAGCCGAGTCCTCCGCCAAAAGCTGTCTCTCGCGCAGGGGCGTCTGCGTGACTGCTGGTGCTGATCAGACGTTCGGCGAAGTGTCAAAAAGTCTCTTGTGACAAGCCGAGCTACACAAAGCGGGTCGCCGGCGCCTACAGCTCGGAGGATCGATCCATCACGCCGATGCACGCATTCAGGCTATGTCCGGCGCATGAATGGCAATGTAGGCGTTTCATGTCTCACCAGCCCGCCACGCGCCCTCATCCAAACCGGACACAATAAGCAGGCGGCAAATGCGCTGAAATCAAATGCCAGCTTTCGCCGCCGTCGTCGGACGTCCATAGCGCGCCGGTGGTCGACGCCATTGCGAGGCGCGTGCCGGAGTCATCTACAGCGAGCCCGTGCCGATACACGAGGTCATACGCCGGTGCAGGCGGCAACCCGTTCGAGAAACGCTCGAACGTGCGGCCGCCGTCGCGTGTGCGCGTGACGACGAACTGGCCGTCCACCGGGATCCGGCACTGGTCTTTCACGGCGGGCACAAACCACGCGGTGTCCGGCTCGCGCGGATGCACGGCAACCGCGAAGCCGAAGCTCGATGGCTGCGCTTCGATCCGCTGCCAGTGCGCCGCGCCGTCGGTCGAGCGGAAGATCGCGCAGTGATGCTGCGTCCACAGCGCATCTGGATTCGCGGCGCAATGCACGACGCGGTGCGGGTCTTGCACGTTGGCATCGCCGCGCCGCTCCGGCGGCATGTAGTCTGCCTCCATGCCTTCGGCACTAACGCGCCAGGTCGCGCCACCGTCGGCGGTTTGCCAGACGCCGCCACACGACACGCCGATCGTCACGTGCCGGCTGTCGCGCGGATCGACCATCACGGAATGGATGCCCGGCGCGTCGTAGCCGCCTCCGAACCATTCTCGGCGCTCCGGGCGATCCCACAGCGCCCGGATGAGCAGCCATGTGTCGCCGCCGTCGTCGGAACGGAAGAGCCCGCCGGGAATCGTGCCGGCCCACAGGACGCCCGGCTCGTCCGAGCCGCCGGTTTCGAGCGACCAGATTTGCTGGAGCGTCCAGGGAGGAGCCGGCGGGCTCGGCACGGCGGCGCTCGCATTGTCCGCGCCGTCACCGGTATGCGTCTCGTCGGCAGGCTGCGGCGGGTAGACGGGGACCGCGCACTCTTCCCAATCCTCTATGCCCGCGCGCCGACGATGCAGTTTCACGCCGAAGTGGCCCAGATTGAGCGCGGCATACAGCGAACCGTCGCGCGGATCAGGCAGCACCATGCTCACCGGCTCACCGGCGAAATACGGCTCACCGAGCGTCCAGCCGCCCGCGCCGTCGGCTTGCAGAACGAACAATCCCTTACGGGTTGCAACAAGCAATCGATCGCTCATGTGGAGTGTCTCCTGTCGGCCAGAGTTGGCGCTTTAGCGCTCACTCTGGTCCCATGCAAAGCTCGAGTAAGAGTGGAACCTTCTTATCCGCCCGACAACGCCTGTATGACGTAAACCCGGCTTTCATCAACGAGCGCATCGGACAGATGTTGTCGGTCGCGCACCGGCCGACCGTCGACAAACACGGCGAGATGCCTTCGCAGTGAGCCCTGATCGTCGAGGATGTAGCCGCGCAGTCGAGGTTGCGCGGCGAAGACGGCCTCCAGTCCTTCACCGAGCGTGCGCGCGTCGATCTCGCGCTCGGGCGTTGCGATATGCCGTTGAATCGAAGCAGCGAAGAAGATGTGCGCCATGGCGGGGGTAGCCGAGCGGGAATGGCCTGTTCGTCATTCTGCAGTTTAGACGATCCGCGGGGTGGTTCGGGGTATGGCGCTCCCGTCGCCCGGCTGACTGCGTCGACGATGCTCGCGTCGCCGCGCTCCACGAGGGTGGCCCGGTCGATCTGTTCGATGCTCCCCAGTGTTTCGAGCGAACTCAAGCCGAGATGTGATCCGGTTTCCAGCGGGCGTGTGATTTCGGTGGCTTTCTGCGCGCTTATCTAACGGCGGGCAAGGTGCTGGCGGATGCGTCCTTATTCGCCTCCTGGGCGTGGGCGACCGATTGGAAAGTACTGAGCGATGCGGCAGCGAAAAGCGTGAGTTTGCGGATCATGTTTGGACGACGCGTGGATATGCGCGTAGATGGCGGCATCAAGGCCGCTCGGTTATCAATCGGCGAAGGTGTTGCCGCCAGGACGAGGAGGTTGGAGTCCTAAGCGTGGCCGGGAGAGTAGCGATATGGCTGATCGCCCGGCCGCGGCACGAGCGGGGCGGGATCGAATCGAGCCCCGCTCGTGCCTAACGCACCTGACGTAGGCAGCAGATAGGCGTGCCGCCGGACCCCCATGGCCGCTGCAAATCACGAGGCCCGACTTCTCACCCGCCGTGCCCGTATCGAGCATTATTCCTGTGGGAAGCAGCAGACGCAGCGCAAGCACGAGAAGGCCCAGATACGAGATCCAGCGTCCTGGTGCGTGCTGCGTCAGCAGGTGGCGTAATCGGTTCATGGCCCCGACATTTTGCTCGGGTTTACGATTATTTCAGTGAATAGCTAGTCGCTATTTGATTAGCCCGCAGCGGAGCCGGATCTCACGGCGCACCCATCTATCATGGCCGAGGCGGCCCAACTGAGCACAAAGACACCGATGATCAGATAGCTGAGTGAGCCCAAGGGGTACATGCGCCAGCTGTGCGTGATCATCCCGGAACAGCGGCTTGAAGAGGCGCGAGAAGAAGCCACGATTGGCGAGCAGCATGTCGAAATCGTCATCGACATGGCGCCCGCCGTTTTTCACCTTGCGCCACGCCTGATAAATCGACTTCAGAATGATCAGATTCATCAGGGCAATGGCGAACAGGAACAGAGAGGAGACCAGCGTACGGAGCACTCCGCCGACTTCCTTGTATTGGTCAAAGCGTCCCTGCATGGCGGACGTGGTGATGGCGACCGCGAGAGAAGCCAATACCACGACTGTCGAATGCCCGAGCGAGAAGAAAAAGCCGACCGTGACGGGCCGCTTCTGCTCCTGCATCAGCTTGCGAGTCACATTGTCGATCGCGGCGATATGGTCGGCGTCGACGGCATGACGCAGGCCGAAGCCATAGGCAAGCAACGCAGTACCCAGCAAACAGGGTGGTGGCGGAACGCCACGAGCGCCTAAACCCAGGCAAGTAGGTTAGTGACGATCAGTACGCCATAAATGCGGCAAAGGCGGGTTCGAATGCGCGAACTCGAATCACCGAAAATCTGCTTTAACCGGAAAATCATGAACTTGCCCCGTGGGATGACGCGTCCCGAACGAGATTGAACGATGAAAAAGCGAGGTCTGACTTTCAGTCTGGGCTGTGATGTGCTTTCAACTGATTACAGTGGCGCGACCGTGCCGGATCCTTACCGGCTTCCCGCTTCAACGGGGGTACCTGAAAAGCTTATACCCGTGTCGATTAGTGCTGTCGACATGCGGCGGAGCTATGGCGATTCGACGGCGAGGCCCGTAATCGCGTTGGCCTCGATCCAGACGCGCCACTGCGCGATGAAATCGAATTCGGCATCGATGTCGAACGCCGCCCCGAGTGCATCGTTCAATCTTGCTCCGTCGAGCAAGCTGACAAACGCAGCATGCGCAGCGGCGCTTTGGACGCGTATTTCCGGGCGCCATAGTGGGCGCACGACAAGGACGTGGGTCGGCGATTCGAGGCTGGGGGGAAAGACGCCACCCGGTCGATGCGCAGTCCAGATGTCGGCGATCGCGAAGCGCGACGACATCGGCGCGCAGGCCGGATGCACGGCGAGTCGTGCACCGAGCAGATCGTCCGGGTGGATGGCCGTCCACTGCTGCGCCGTGAGTGCCTGAGGGTCCGCGGCGAAGTAAGCTTTGTGCAGCGACCACTCGAGGCGCGCGAGGTCGGCGAAATAGCGAAATCGGGCGTCCTGTTCGTACGTTTCGACGAAGACCGGTAATGCTGCGCCAAAGCTGTTGAGATCGCCGTCTGACGAAGGATGCGCTCGCGCGTAGGCAACCGATAGGGCATCGAAGTAGGCATCGCCGACCAGCGCGAGCAGGACAGGATAGGCGCTGGCGAGTGCTGTGCGCCGATGGCTGCGAACGCTGCTGCGATACAGATCGATGCGCTCGCGTTGCGAAGCGTGCCCGCCGGAGAGGGCGGGCGGGCGCCCGTAGGCCTCCAGCGCCTGGGCAAACTCGCGCTGCAGCGATTCAATAGGCCTCGGCACGGCCAGTATCCGATTCGATCGAATCGCCATGCAGAGAAGGCGCGCAAGGCAGCGCGGCCTGAATGCCGCGTGCCCGGTTCGCATCTTCGAGCAACTCGTTGAGCGAGGGAAGATGGGTGTCCCATTCGATCAGTGTCGGGACGTTACCGAACCGCTGCAGTGCGTACTCGTAAAGTGCCCAGACTTCGCTCGTGACATGTGAGCCATGATCGTCGATGACCGCGACATCGGTCACCCCGTGGCCAGCAAGATGAAGCTCGCCGATCGTCCCGACCGCCAGCGCGTTCATGGCCTCAATGGCGTCCTCTCCATGGTTGCACTGGTTGACGTAGAGGTTGTTCACGTCGAGCAGCACACTGCAACCGGTGCGAGAGACCAACTCTGCAAGAAAGGCTGTCTCGCCGTACTGATCGTCGCAAAAGCGCACGTAGGTTGAGACGTTTTCCAGGAGAACCGGCCGCCCCAGTGCGTCCTGCAATTCGGCGACGCGCGAAGCGAGCAGCGTTAGCGCCTCGCTGGTGAGAGGCATGGGTAGAAGATCGTTGAGATGACCTGCCGACGTCGCGCCCCAGCACAGATGCTCTGAAACGACCGCGGGCTCGATCCGCTCGATGAGGCGTTTCAGTCTGGCGACGTGAGCAAGGTCGAGCGGCCTTGCCGAACCGAGCCCTAGACCTACGCCGTGCAAGCTGACCGGTAGATCGCGACGCACGGTTTCGAGCACATGCAGATCGAAGCCGCCGTCGCCGAAATAGTTTTCGCTGTGTACTTCGACCCAGTCGGTCGGCGGCACGCCGTCGAGAAAGTCACGGTAGTGCGCGTGACGCAACCCGATGCCTACGCCTCGTGGCGCGGATGCGGACGGGTTTGGGGATCTGCTTCGAAACACGATTCGTCCAGCGCAGGGGCAATGGCTTACGAGGTGTGCTTGTCGGTCCTGCCGCCCATTTTCTTGCAGGTGCCCGCCGGGACGTTCTTGAAGTCGCCTTTGTCGTTGTCGACTTTTGCTTCGCCGGCACAGCCGTGCACACCCGTTTTGCTCGCGCAGTCGTTCTGGCCAGCCTTGGCGATGCCGTAACACGCCACTTTCTCCGCGGCCTGTGCCGAGGTGACGCCTGCGACTGCCAGGCTAGCGAGCGCGGCGGCGACGAGTGCGGGGCGGCTGATTTTTGAGTTCATGATTTCCATCCTGGATGAGGGACGGTTAGTTAAATGATAGAAGACTAACGATTCAAGCTTCCATTTGGCTGACGGGCAAGCAGCGTGCGGCGGTATGCTTCGCCTGTCACTCGCCCGAAGGAATTTCAAAGATTGCGCGTGTGCCGCATCTCGGCGGCAGGATAGTGCCTATCTCGAGAAGGCTTTGCATGCCTATCGTGAGGGGCAACAACGGCAGGACCCCACGATGACTGCGATGGCGAGACCCTTGTCCGACACTGACATCGTCAACATTGCGGCTTACTACAGCCTGCAAATCCGGATGAACAACGGTCAAACCGCAGCGCGGGCACTTGAGTCGATCGAGCGCGCGAGGTCTGATGCGCCAACGCGCGCTGAGGCGCCGGTCATCAGGCGTGTAGCAGAGAAAGTCGAACCAGTGAGTGCCGCGGTGCGCCTGAACTGGGCGCAGGGCTGAATGGGCGCCGCGTATCGCGCAAGGCAATGCGGTCCGTCTGCAGTACGCACTGCAAGGCTATAAGGTGATGCCGCCGAGAGGCACCTGTTCGAACTGCTCGATGCGGAAAAGGCTGCCGTCGATTCCTTGCTGCGAGACCGAGGTAATCTGCGCCTGGCGCCTGGCGCCTGGCGCGTGGGAGGTGGCCTTGCCCGGTCGACGGTGCGCGCGGTGTCAGTGCCGCATGCCACCGTCGCTCGAATTCTGTCGCGGTCGAAACTCCAGCGGGCGCTCTTCCGCACCTCCTCGGGGCGCCTGCGGTGTGCCGCAGCTACCGCAGGCATCGCATCCATCGCCGCAGTTCCCAGTCGCCTGGCTCGGCTGCAGCCATCGGCCCAAAGCCCGCGCTGCTCGCCCGCCACCGGGTTGCAGCAGCGTGGCTGCAATCGTTGCCTGGCACCGAGTGGTCAGCTGTGGAGCGAGTTTGCGCAAAGTGTAGAGCGCACTGAGCACAACCAGCACTGCAACGACCATGTACTGAACGTCGAGACTCAGGCTCACGTCAACCACCTCGATATCTGGTAGGTGAGCAACGACGCGGCGTAGGCGAGAACGAACATGTAGCCAAACGAAATCGCCACATTACGCCATGAGCGCGTTTCGCGACGAATGACCGCCAGCGTCGACATGCACTGTGGTGCAAACGCAAACCACACAAGCAGCGACAGCGCGCTTGCAAGAGAAAAGTTGGCGGCGAGTGCGTGCCCCAGACCAACTGTATCGGCATCTCCGCCTACTGCGTAAACCGTGGCGAGCGCGGCGACTGCCGTTTCGCGCGCGGCGAAGGCGGGGATCAGCGACAGGCTGATCTGCCAGTTGAATCCCAGCGGCGCGAAGATGTACTGCAGGCCGTGGCCGATATAACCGGCGAATGTGTAGTCGATCGCAGGGCCGGTGGCACCCACTGGCGGCGAGGGAAACGTCGAGATAAACCACATCAGCACCGTCAGCGCCAGGATCACGCCGGTCAGCCGCTTCAGAAAGATGCTGCCACGTTCCCACAACCCGATGGCGATATCTCGCGCTTTAGGCAGTCGATAGGAGGGCAGTTCCATGAGCAGCGCATGCTCGCCGTGATCGCGGCGCAGGCGCTTGAGCACCCAGCCCACCGCCATTGCGCCGGCAATGCCCGCAATGTACAGCGCGAACAGCACGAGCCCCTGCAGGTTGAAAATACCCAAAACACGATAGGTCGGAATGAACGCACCGATCAGAAGCGCGTAAACCGGCAGGCGGGCCGAACAGGTCATCAAAGGCGCAACGAGTATGGTCGCCAGACGATCGCGCGGATCGGTGATACTGCGCGTGCCCATGATGCCTGGAATCGCGCAGGCAAAGCTGGACAGGAGCGGGATAAATGAGCGCCCGGTGAGTCCCACCGAAACCATCATTCGATCGAGCAGGAACGCCGCGCGGGGCAGATAGCCCGACTCCTCCAGAATCAGAATGAACAGAAAGAGCACGAGAATTTCTGGTAGAAAGCCGAGCACAGTGCCCAGACCGCCAAGCAAACCGTCGGTGACAAGACTGCGCAACGGACCGTCGGGTAACCAGGTTCCAGCTATCGTGCCAAGCCACGTGAAACCGTCACCGATCGCATCGGTCATCGGCTTGCCTACCGAGTAGACCGCCTGAAACACAAGAAACATGACCAACGCCAGGATGGCGAGACCGAAGACGGGATGCAATGCCCAGCGGTCGATTGCGTCGTCGCGCGCATCGGTTGCACGTGGCATTGTCACCGCTGCAGCCAGGAGGGCGCGCACTTCAGCGTGCAGGTCGCTATTGCGCTGCTGGGTATCGGCCGGCGCGGCTCGCGTCGGCGTCATCTGTGCGTCGACGAGGTCGATCAGCTCGATCAGCGAGCGGGCGCCGCCGCGCTGTACGGCAATCGTCTGCACGATCCGCACCCCGAGCCGACGTTCGAGTTCGGGAGCATTGATCTCTATACCGCGCCTGGCTGCTGCATCCATCATGTTCAGCGCCAGTACGACTGGCCGTCCCAGCCGTTTGACCTCGAGCACGAAGCGCAGATGCAGACGCAGATTGGTCGCGTCGGCCACGCACACGATCAGATCGGGAATCGCTTCGCCCGGATATTGGCCCAGCAGCACGTCACGAGTGACACGCTCGTCGGGGCTCGTCGATTCGAAGCTGTACGCACCTGGCAGATCGAGCAACTGGACGTGTCGTCCCGACGGCGCGGTGAAGCGCCCCTCCTTACGCTCGACCGTAACGCCAGCGTAGTTGGCGACTTTCTGGCGACCGCCGGTCAACTGGTTGAAGAGCGCGGTCTTACCGCAGTTTGGATTGCCGACGAGGGCGACGCGCAAATTGCCGGCACTCATGAACGGTCTGCCTCGCGCACATTGACCCGGTTAGCTTCAGCACGTCGCAAGGCGAAGCGGGTGGAGCCGATCTGAATCAGGATCGGGTCGGCGCCCCACGGGCCAGCGGCCACGACGCGTACGGGCTCGCCCGGCACGAAGCCGAGATCGCGTAGACGCTGTGCGATCGCATCGGCATCGTGAACGTCCTGGACGCTCTCGACGAGCGCGGCGGCACCTTTGGCAAGTTCGGACAAGCGCATGTGGCTTATATTTTGAAATGAGAAACGTTCTCATTATAAGGCTTTGTACGGCCTGTTGCAGCTAATTGGGTGCCGGCGGCAAGCGCCCCAATCAACAACCGATAGCTGGACGCGGTCATGTTGCCGACGATGGCGCGAAGAATCGACCTTCGCGCCACGTTGCTCTTCATCTCGTCGTGATGTGTTGTCGCAGATTGCGTTTCACCTGCGCTTCTGTTCAGCGTCGCGCAGGATTCGTGACAAATCCGAGCTTGGTGAGGCCGCCGCTCTTCGCGGCGGACATCGCCTGGGCGACCTTTTCGTACGCTACCTTGCGGTCCGCGTTCAAATGCAGTTCCGGCTGCGGATCCGCCTGCGCGGCCTGCACGGTCTTGACGCGCAGCGCCGCGTCGTCGACAGCGGTGCCGTTCCACAGCACGGTGCCGTCCGCCTCGATCGACATGTCCACATGAGCTGGTTTGGCCTCCTCCTTCTGGTTCGTCAGTTCGGGAAACACAGTGTCCATCTGCTGTCGCAAGATCAGGCACCGGCCGGTCAGACGAACGTCGGACGTTCCGCCGGATAGCTCGATGCGATGTTACTGAACGATGCTGACCGATCCGTGATCGTCGCAGTGGTTGCCGTGCGGGTGGTGCAGACACCGCCGTGCAGATAGTCGACGTGATCGCCATGCCGGATCGCCGTATGTCCGCGCCGCTCGCCCGCGTGCTGGATACGAAGCTATTCGACTTCGAGGAAGCGTCGAAGGCGCCGGGGTGGCTCAAGGAACTTCGCGGGGAGCACATGCCCAAGACGGAAGAATATGGCATCCGCAGCTTCGTGCGGCGCGCACGGCGTCCGAGGCAGGCTGAGCGCTTCGGGGATATGGTCAACAGCGAATGGCCGGGCGTCGTGCGCTCGAAGGGGTTCTTCTGGCTCGCGAGCCGTCCCACGTACGCGAGCTCGTGGTCGCAGGCGGGCGCGGTGTGCCGCCGCGGCATGGCGGGCCTCTGGTGGGCGGCAGTGCCGAAATCGCACTGGCCGACCGATCCCGAATCCCTCGAATTCATCAACCACAACTGGGAGCCGGACGTCGGCGATGCGCGCCAGGAACTTGTACTGATTGGTGTCGACATGAACGAGCCGGCACTGCGCCAGCGCCTGGATGCGTGCCTGCTGACCGACGCTGAAATGGCTGAAGGTCCGCAGGCATGGACGCAGTATGACGACCCGTTCCCTGCGTGGGGCGGCCGCGTGACTGCCAGTGCGTCAGAGTTCTCCGAGGACGTCGCCCAGACCAATGTGAGGCTCGTTCAGGGATACCGCCGCATCGCGAACGGATTGTGACCGTAGGGGATGACTGATGTTGATCCGCACGCTGTTTTCGTTTGAAGGTGCGCATGTCGTGCGGCATGCATGGTCGATCCACGGCCATTCCTATCGCGTGGAGATCATTCTCGAGGCCGATGCGCTCGATCACGGTCAGATGGTTTATGACTTCGGCCTCCTCAAGGGGGAGGTCCGGGAGATCGTGGATGCGTTCGATCATACGCTCGTGTTCTGGAACTGCGACGACCCGGCGTACATGGAGATGTGCCGTAGCCATTCGCAGCGCTGGATTGCCCTGCCGGTGTCGCCCAGCGCGGAGCAACTCTCGCGCGTGTTCTTCGTGCTGGTCGATGTGGTGATGCGTGCGTGCCGATGGGTAACGCGAGGCAGATGTCAGGGTCCAGTCGGTGAACTTTTTAGTTAAAATTGTGAGATCTCGGTCAAATTCTGCTTTTCCTGTTGAGTCACGCTACCGCGGGTCGAGCCTGAGCTTGAACATGCGCGGCGCTGCCAGTCAGCACGCGGAATTGCTCGTCGCAGGCTAACGGACATGCCGGGTAGGGCGCGCATTCGTGGTGACTGTCCCGGATGCGGTCGAGCCGGAACGGAGGCTTCTTCGTTGACCGGTGCAGACGGGCAGTTACGGGCCGGAGCTGCGTGGATGACTCAGGGTTGTGGTTTCCATGGATTCAGCAACGGAACGCCGGTAGCCTCAAAGTCTTTTATGTTGCGGGTCACGACCGTCATGCCATGCGCGAGCGCTGTCGCGGCAATGATCGCATCGCGCTCCGCGCGCGGATCCGGAACATGCAACCGGGCGCAGCGAAGGGCGACGACCAGATCGAACGCCAGTACCCGACCCGTGAATTGCGGGAGCACCTGGACTTCGAGCCATCGGCGCAGGGTCGCACCTTGTACGGGGTCTTTCCGCTCCCGTTGCAGAACGCCGAGTTCCAATTCAAGCACAGTGATGGCGGAAAGAAACTGCGCGGCGGATGGTACAGAAGACGCCCATGCGATGACGTTCACATCGGCGGTCTTCGGCTTACGGATTTCGGAAATTACGTTCGTATCAAGGAGAAACATCACTCGTCCAGGTCAGCCGCACGAATCCCGATTTCCGCGCGTGGCGCGTCGAACTCATCGTTGACGTCATCTTCTTTCATGGCCACGGCCTCGAGTAGCGTCGTGAAGCCGCCGGTGAGCCGCCGGTATTCATCGATATTCAGCAGGACATGGGACGGGCGGCCCCGATCCGTGATGAACACGGGGCCGTTGGCAGAAGCCTTCTTGGCTTCGCTCGCCGACTGGTTGAATTCCCGGCTGGAGATGGTCGTCGTGCTCACGGTGAACTCCTTGCAATGTAGACATGTTACTACATCAATGGATGATTTCAAGGCGGCGCTCATGGACTCGACCGGGCTAACAGGAATCGATGGAACACAAATCCGGGTGGAAATTCCGGCCCGCAAACGGCTGCCAAATCTAGCTGCACTTCCGATAACCACCGGGATTTCTGTACACGGAGGCGGCTTCGGAGCGTTGCACCTTTCGGCATTGACACAAATCAGGTGGCAAATATCTCGGCCAGTTTTTGTGTACACAAATCAGGGGGTAAAGATCATTCAGGCCTCGTTCCTCGAGGCCGAGACAGGTCTCTGCATCTGATCTCCTCCGGCTGTAAGCCAGCTGTTAGGGCTCGATCGCTCAGGGAAACCGTAGTCGAATGATGGAGGTATGGAGGTTAGTGCCGACGAGCTGCAAGTTTGCGCGCATTGGTGACCCTGTCGGATGGGCAGTCGCAAGCCCGGATGTGAGTGGGCCGCTTTGACCTTAAAGTGAGGTCTTCGATATCTGGTGGGGAAATTCCGGCACCTTCGATGTGGCGCGCTGTGCTTGCGACTCGACCCGTCTTGCCATCATTTCCTGCAATTCCGTCGAGTTGCGTAGATCTCTTCGGGAAGGGGCAGCCGTCCGGTACGTTTCCTGCGAACGCTATCAGAGTAGCCGTACTGCGGGCAAGGCGAACTTCGGCCGTTTGCGGCGATTTTTTTACTTAACCGGCACAGATTTCACTTTATGTGGCATCCAACACGTCGCTGGCACCACCTCGTTGGTTACGCTCGTGCCAGGTCAAGCGATTAGAGAGCGCGGGTGACTCGAGTTCAACGGTACGTCGATTGGCTTGAATGTGGGTTTAGGGCCAATGGGAGTGTGGCCGTGCAAGGGTTGTCGGAACGACAATCGGAGTTGCCCTGACAAAGCGTTGCCGCCGATCGCGGCAGCGGCGACGGACATGGATCTTCCATCGCGCGGGATTACAAGGATTGCCTCGTGGAAGCCCAGGATTGAGTTCGCCTGCTCAACAGGCTCCTGCGTCGCCCGGGCTATGCGCGAGCGGCGTGCATACGGACGTGGTGGCCAGATCAACCAAAAAAAACGATATAAGTAGGTATGCGAAATAAAGGTCGACGAGAGATCTTAAATGTCCTCTCTTACGAGATAACGCGGCATCGCTTCGCCCCATCCCGGTTTCAGGAGCAACAAAACACGTGCGCTATTAAATATTCGATATTTATATCTACGTGTTATGTTTTTTTGTAACGAAATAACGCATCCGCATAAAATAGCGAAAAATAAATCTATTGAAAATATTTCATGATTATGCAAAATCTCGAATTCGACGCGAAGTAATAGATTTTTTTACTGATGGCGACCCACCTGGCAACTTAAATGCGAGTTTCGGGTGCTATGGAATGGAGAGAACGAAGATGACCTAGAGCACCGCCCATGTCCTGTAAGCAGAACAGGGAGTTGTTGGCGCAACTCCCTCTAACCCAGTTCCGCGGGACGGACCCCTTAGGACGGCATCATTCTTGGCTTTTCCTGCGGGAAAGTCAAGGGGGGCGTTCGTACCTGCGATTTCTCAGGAAATCCTATCCCATGAACGATATTGCTCCTGTGGTTTTGCCGCTGTTTGAGCCCGACCCCCACACTCAACAAGATCAGTTATCAGCGCGGGGATCGCCCGGACTCGATATACGTTGGCGTTTTCTTCAAATCCAAAAGGGTATTCGGTAATTCGGCGCGATGCCGTGCTGATATTTACGCTCTGCGAGCTGGTTGCCGACAGGGACGTCGAGAGTTTTACCGCCGTCCGGCACTCGGTCAATGAAATCATGCGAGCAAACGAACTGCCGCGGGAAGCCGCTGATCTCGTAATTACTTACACTTCCGGGCTTACAGAGTGGTGGAAAGTCTTTCGGGAAAAATCTTCCTCGGTGCGCGCTGAACTGCAAGAGCGGTGCGTCGCGCGCGCCCAGTCCCTTGGCGTTACCTACCGGGTGCGGTGGCTCGACGAACTGCAGTTCTGGGAAATCAAATTCGAAAACTGGCTCAGACTAAACCGTGCCATCTCCGCGACCCGCCAACTATCGAGCTGGGCGGATCATATGGCCGAGCTCGACAGCGAACTACGGGTGCAGGAACGACTGACTTTCGATGAGCTGCTTGGCCGCCGCCCAGATATCGACCGGGGCGCAGGGTTAGGCGCGATCGCACGTTTGCTTCATAGAGGTCATGCACTTGCTGACCTCGAAATGCGCGTAATTTCATCGAGCACGATTTTGAGGACGGTCGCAGAGGATAAACCTGACGTCATGCAGTTGCTGAGGGAGCGGGCGGAATCGGAACTGGCATTGCTTCCGGCGCCAGGCAATGCCGGTATCCTGGACACGCAAGGCAGTCGCAGCCGTCGTGGCCGGCCTGGAAGACCGCCCATTGTTGCCAGCGACCGGGTGCCGGCCTTCGAAACCTGGCCCGAGCCGGATGCCAGCATGCTGCAGGAGGAAGGACTGCTACATCAATATGAAGCGCGCAAGACGGCTGTCATGCTCTTTGCCAAACATGAAAGTGCAGAGGAGATCTGGTCACAGACGCACATCAGTAAGGATAGGGCTCGCGAGTTCTACAAGAAATGTCTCGTGATCGAAAACAATCGCATGATAGGTTTCTACGCGCTCATCCCGTACCCCCGTTAATGGTGCTGCGTCAATGCACTACCATGGATTCGAAAGGCGGGTTGCCTCTATGAGGTTTCAGCCGATTTTTTAATTGCTTGCGCACCATCTGGATCAGGCGATCGACCCATGCTCACCAGAGCGTTGGCGACTGAACGCACTGAGCTGAAGCGCCCATTTTTATCAGGAGCGAATTCTTATGACCAGCACTGAACATCTTGACGCCTACCTCGAAGCCATGGGCAGACGCGACGTCGAAGGGACCCGGGTCCATCTGGCAGATAGCGTCGTCCTACGCAGCCCGATCGCTCCCGCGCCCTTTGAAGGAAGGGACAGTGTGGTGAAAGTGCTCACCCAGCTTCTTGGCGTGGTGGACGCCTTCGAGCCGAAGCTTCTACTGCGTGACGGGGCTGACTTTGTTGCCGTGTTCACTATCAGACTCGGTGACAATGTGATTGACGGCATGGACCATATGCATTTGGACGATGCGGGCCTCGTTGATAGCATGACCATGGCATGGCGCCCGCTACCGGCGGTGATTGCAGTCCAGCAGCAGCTCGCGCCCAGATTGGGCGGCAAGGCGATGATGCTGGTTCCTTTGGACGAAACACACTGAAGTGTTGCGGCTGAAGGTCAGCGCAGCGTACGCGATTATCCTCGCGTGTTTGACCTGAAAACACGTCGCTGCCCAATTTCGCCGGTTGCAGTGCTCGAAAAAAATACGGTCATAAGTGTGGTCGCTGGCGATCGTGTTTAGCGCGAAGCCCCCGACCACCGCCTTCATTTAACCAGCCGTTGCCAAGCAACCAATCGAAGATCTACACGTCGCTCCGGTCGATCTTAGCGCATTGGCGACCACGCTTCAGACAGGCAAATGGTTGAGGTTGCCTTCACGATCTGCTGGGGGCCGCCCTTAGGCGGCCAAAGACCCTCGGCGTAGTGATGTGCCCGCAACGCCATACGCTCCTCCAGACTTGAGAATCCCCAGATGTGGGTGATGCGTGGGGGACCGTCAAGTGCGTACATGTTTGCGATCAAATGTGAGGTGTAGGATTTTGCCGGCGCGATTGCCTGTTTCCAGGCTGCAATGGTTGGCGCGATTCCACCCGGTTTCAACAGGTAGCGGCGAAACTCGAAGAACTTGTGCGATACCACTGGTTCGACTTCAGGCAAAAAAAGGAAACAGCGCATAGCTTTCGAGATCCAACTGCATATGCGAGTTCTCGATATGAAACGGCTCTGTGTGCATGTAGGCGCGTTCACGTTCATGCTGCAGTTCCTGCATAGTCTCGAACTTGCGTAAAACCTTGATTTGCGCAAGTTCGCCAATTTCCGTTCGCCATGAACCAAGGAGGACGCCGCTCGCATCGGCATCCGACACCCAGCGGCGTGCGCCGTCGGATGTAGCATCCTGCTCAAGCAGAGAGCACGAAAGGGTTGTCAGTTCGTAGAGCATGTCAATGTTCCATCCTCGGTTCTGATAGGGGAGCCGGTCGCTTCCTTGCCTTCAAGACTCGGCTTTGACGCCGATTCTAGCCAAAAGAAGAATGGGCATCTGAAGCTCGTGCGGATTTCGTAAGCAATCGCCTGCATTCGCGCGCTGGTGGCATTGTGCCTGAGCTTAAACGTAACCACTTCGATGACATGGCACCTTCGTTGCGCGTACCGACTGCAGGTGTCGGGTACGAGCACAATGAAACCTGCAGCGATGCCCCCGTACATCCCATGGATCATGGCGCGGGTCGTCCCAATTCCAAGGGCGGAGGATCATGCTCCCTCTGGTGGCGAGCGGTGTTTGTTTGCATGTTGCACATCGCTACCGGGCGCCGTCAGATAACGCGAGGCGCGCGACAGCGGTGACGAATGGAATGGGCGTGGTGCCGAAGCGTTCATCGGCAATGCACCAGTCTAACGCTGCTGTCGCGCACTGCCTTAGGCGCGCAAAGCCGCGGCGACGAGCTTGTCCAATGTCACTGTAGGCCGACCGATCAATCGCGCCAGCGCTCCGGTATCGTCGAACAATGCGCCACGAGCGGCTGCAGCATCGGCATCGGCCAGAAATGCGGCAAGGTCTGCGGGCAGACCGATGTCTGTCAACACGGTTGCGTACGCATCTTGTGCAAGATCGTTGTACACGATGGTTTTGCCCGATTGCCGTGAGACCTCGGCAGCGAGTTCTTTGAGCGTGAACGCATGGTCTGCGGCCAGCTCGTACGTTTTCCCCGCGTGGCCTTCGGTTGAGAGCACTACGGCCGCTGCTGCGGCATAGTCTCTCCTCGCCGCAGACGAAAAGCGACCGTCCTTCGCAGCGCCGATAAAAGCGCCATGCTCGAGTGCCGCAGGGAGCGCCATTAGATGGTTTTCGGTGTACCAGCCATTACGAAGGATGACGGCAGGAACGCCCGCGGCCCTGATGACCTCTTCCGTCTGCCGATGTTCGATCGCTAGCCTGGCAGGTGAGGTGTCGGCGTGCAACATGCTGGTATAGGCGAGCAGCGAAACGCCAGCCCGTTGCGCCGCTTCGACCGCCGCGCGATGCAACGGCAGGCGTCCCGCCACTTCGGTGGAAGAGATGAGCAGCACTTTGTCGACGCCAGCAAATGCGGTCGTAAGCGTTTCAGGCCGCGCGTAATCGGCCTCTCGCACGGCCACGCCTCGCTCTGCGAGGTCGTGCGCCTTGGCAGGGCTGCGCACCGCCGCGATGATTTGATCGGCGGGAACAGTGTCCAGCAACGCATCGATCACCAAACGGCCAAGCTGGCCCGTTGCGCCCGTTATCGCATACATGTTGTGTTCTCCTTTTGCATCGATTGAAGAACTACAAGTCTACGGATGAAAGTTTCTCTTGGAAACCACATACCCATCAGTTACCATCATTTTCCGGTTACCAGCCGGAATGTAGGTAACCATCTGGAAACCTCCATGGATATACAACGTGAGCCTGAAGACGCGTAAGAAAGTGGCCCCGCCGCCAGGCGGCTGCCCCATGTCGAAATGTATGGCTTTGCTCAGCGGCCTCTGGACGCCTGAACTCGTCTGGTGTCTGAGTAATGGTCCGCGCCGGTTTTCGGAATTGCGGCGCGACAATCCGACGATCACCGCGAAGGTATTAACCGGCAGACTGCGCGATCTGGAAGCGCGAGGTGTGCTCGAACGCAATGTGCTGGCGACTTCGCCGCCTTCCGTGGAGTACGCGTTGACATCGCTGGGGCGAGAATTGCTGCCTGCGATTACCTCCATCGTGGAAGTCGGCTCCCGCCTGCTGCTTCGCGAGGCATCTGGCAAGGCCTCAGAGGGCGTTCAACCGGAGCAGGCGAACATGCGGACCGCACCGAAGCGCCCATCTCAGCAGCGCACCGATCTTGACGCCCAGATGGAATAGAGTCCTGACGCAAAAAAAGCGGACTTGGCTTGGCAAGGCAAAGCCGTTTGGGCCAAGCTTGGCATTTGCTCGCGTTTATTTCTGCACTGGCGGCATGAATGGCTGCGATCGCGAAGGCTCAAACCGGAGAAGCCTTGTTATTCTTCAATGCCAGCCTTCAGCTTGATAGGGGACAAGTCGACCGTCAGCTCCCGTCGAGAGAACCGCAACGCGCACTCGCGATCAAGACTGGGCTTCACCTCGTCGGTCCAACCACTGGCGACCTTCAGCTTCTGGTTAAACCTGGCGAAGACCGTGGCCCGGCAACCAACTCAATGGTGGGAAGGTTGACCCGGATGGATGCTTCTGGGTGGGAAGCATGGACGAAAATAGCATGAGAATTTTTGGCGCGATCTATCGTGTAACGCTTGCGGGTGAATCCGCTTCGCAGGTCGCCCGTCGCCTCGCAGCGGAGCAACCCGTCCATGCGTATTCGGATTTGGCCGGGTGGTTTTTTTGACAGAAGGCCGCCAGCGTCGCCGTTTGTTTTTCAGCTCCGACGATCCGCTCTCTCGCGCAATCACGTACGATCGCGCTGCCCATCCGCATGCCTATTTTCTGGCCGTCGAGTTGCGCGATAGCAGCTGGGTGGTCTTTATCGCGACGCATCGCGACTGGGGGCTGTTGCAACCCGCGCAGGTTGCCGTCGCTTTAGGA
>NZ_CADIKI010000031.1 GCF_902859935.1 Paraburkholderia fynbosensis | reverse complement strand
ATCAGTGCTTTCTGCGCCTCACTGTAATAAATCCGGCGTCGCTGTTTCATTTGCAACACTCCCACTGCTCACGCAGCTTCTAGTGTGTTGCATCCACCGGTTGAATCCGCCGTGGCGTGCAGACGATCAAGGGTGTTCGCAGCTCAAGCTGCCTATGCCAATTGCATAAGGCAGTGACCGGCCAGTACGCGTCATTCATCCGCGACTTGACTCGGTCACTCAGACGTCGGTTCCGCATTAGTCATCGGCCGTTCGATTGGGGAAGGCGTATATGCGGCTTGCCATGTCGCTCTAGATTTAAGTTTGTTGCGCCATCTTGCGAGCTTGGGAGATCGCATCGTCCTATGATATTCTGAAAGGTTATATCCAGATCAGTCAAATCGGGGTGGTGAATGGGTTCGAAACTCGTTGATAACGCGAAAAGAATTGAGCATCTGTTGAAGGTTATGGGGATCGCGGGGCGCGGAATCGGCGAACAGCTAAAGAATGCGCGTGGCATTCTTGCAGAAGATCTTGAGACAGAGATTCGACGCTTCAATCAGGTTCGGAATTTCGAGGCACATGACATTGACTTTCAGCTGACTGATCGTGCGATCGAAAAATTCAACGAGCGTGGACAACAGATCATTGAGCGTCTAGCTGCGCTCTCGGGTACGCAAGCCCCGGCGAAGGGAGCCACTCCGGGAAGGAAGGCCACTCCGGCAAAGACGGCCGCTCTCGCAAAGAAGGTCACTCCGGCAAAGAAGGCCGCTCCGGCAAAGAAGGTCACTCCGGCAAAGACGGCCGCTCCGGCAAAGAAGGTCACTCCGGCAAAGAAGGTCACTCCGGCAAAGAAGGCCGCTCCGGCAAAGAAGGTCACTCCGGCAAAGAAGGCCGCTCCGGCAAAGAAGGTCACTCCGGCAAAGAAGATCACTCCGGCAAAGAAGGTCACTCCGGCAAAGAAGGTCACTCCGGCAAAGAAGGCCGCTCCGGCAAAGAAGGTCACTCCGGCAAAGAAGGTGACTCCGGCAAAGAAGGTCACTCCGGCAAAGAAGGCGGCTAAGCCAGTGCCTGTAAAAATGCTGAACGACTCAAGTTTGGAGCCACTCTTTGCGAAATACGCTGCGAAAGCTTTCGACGAGAAGAGGGCTAGGGATGAAATCTCCAGGCTCTCGGGCAACGACGTCCAGTTCTATGCCGGCTTAATGCGTGCATACCGGGAGACTCTCCAGCAGAACTCTGGAAAGGGGCAATCCTCCAATTTGCTCGAAAAATATGTGGCGGAGGCTTTCAACGAGAAAATCGCCCGAGACAAAATCTCCAAAATGGCAGGTAACGACGTTCGGCTCTATGCAGATCTACTGCACGCGCACCGGGAGGCCACCAAACAGACCTCCGGAAAACGGAACAACGCATCGCCCATCGTGGTAGGCAATGACGCGTCGCACGCACAAGCGATTGCTAGAACGGTTGGGGCGATCATGCGGTTGTTCCAGCGTTGATGTCGTATTGGCCCCCGTGAAATCCACAGGCGTCTGACTCCAGCCTTGGGCGTCGGTTACCCGCGACCACTGCGTCGAACACACTTCGATCGAGGCGAGTAGATGGACGGCTGCTGCAAATTTGGAAACCGCCATTCAAACGCAGGGGTGGCGAACGGCAGGAGTGGGTCGAGAGTACGCATTCGGCACTCGCCAGACCTGTCATTCGCGTCCGCCCACCCGCGAATGTCGGGAAGCGGCAGGCAGCAGCCTGACAGATGCCGATGCTCGAATGACGGCTTCGGCCGACTTGCCGTCCTCCCGGAGTACCGACCGCTGCCCGACCGCTCAGCTAGCCGTCCGCTGAAGTGCCGCTTCGTCCCGGCGGAGAGCGGGTTGACGGGGCGATGCGCCCATTCCGAGACGGGCTCTTGGGGCACGGAACGTTTCGGGCTTTCCTCGCATCGAGGGACACCACCGGCTGAGCAGGCAGGAGCGGCGCTGGGATCTCGCGCATAGGGACAGGCCGCAGCGGCCGCCGATTCTCCTTTCCAGCCAAGAAGTGCTGGAGGTAGTGCCGCGTAAGAAAATCAACCGATTGGTTGGTCTGCAACTAACGGTCAGGCCCTCACAGCGGCCGGCTTGGCTCCGCCACAACAGCGTTGCGCAAAAAGGGGCCGCCGGCCAAATTGTTCATGCTTCGAGAAGCGTGCCCGATGCGCCCGCGCCGTTCAGGGGCGCTCGAAGTCATCGGGTGCCAGTTCCAGGAGTGCGCACGAATGCGGAAGTAGCTTCCGTTCGGCGATCGCGCGGATGCGGCTGTACCCGTCCCGGAAGATCCTCAGGATCCGGGCGTCTCCGGCCCGCGGCTCAAGCCAGAAATGGGTCTCCGGCGCTGCAATCGTGACGATGCATTCGACGGTGGTGTTTCCGCGGACGAGCCAGAACGACGCGCCCTGTCGATTTGCCAGAATCTGCGGCTCGAATTCAGGTTTTTCCATGGCGGGTTCCGGGCGTTTATCTCGTAGGCGAGTGAGCAGGCTGTCGATCGCTCCGGTGATGCCAGCGATGGTCGCCGGCATCAGGCCACAGGCTGCCTGACATCACAAAAGTCGGCGGAGCATTGCGCGCTCCGCTTGCCGGTTTGTACCGGCGATCGACCGGTTATCAGGAAACAGTCAACCACCGGGCTAGCGGTCATACAGGTCGTCGCGCTCACTTCGGGCTCCTAAATGCCTCACCGATCTGCCGCGCTCGCTTCACCTCGTCACTATGGAGGTAGATCGACGTGGTCGACACCGAGGCGTGCCGCAGGTTGTCGCGCACTGTCGTCAGTTCTGCGCCGTGCCCGAGCGCGTAGGTGGCGTGCGTATGCCGCATCCAGTGAGGGCTGGCACGGCGCAGTTTCTCAGCGAGCGGCGGGTGATCGGTTTCGATCGCATCGGCGGCAACGCAGAAGAAGCGCTCAAGGACACCCCACAGCCGCACACTGCTGATGGTCGCTGCGCTATCCGCTTCCAGGCTGCCGATAACCGGTGTGTCTGGCCGCCAGCGCGCAGCAGTAGCCGGCAGCTGGCGCTCGGCCAGATAACGCGCCAATGCGTCCCACGCGAGTGGCGGCAGCGCCACTCGTGCCAGCCTGCCGCCCTTGCCGGTGACGCGCAGCCAGTGCTCGTCGCGTGCGTCCGTTTCGACGTGACCGAGCGTCGCGCCGACCAGTTCGCTCGCGCGCAGGCCCGTTGCAAAACCGAAGTCGAGCAGGAACCGCAGGCGCTGTGCGGCCTGAGCCGTCCAGCCGTAAGACCATTCGAGGCCGTCGGCGATCGTACGCAACAGGGCCCATTCGCCGTCCGTGAAAGCGCGCGACGCGTCGAGCGCCGATGTGGTTTTGCCACCGCGCACCCTGATGCCCGCAAATGGATTGGCCAGCACGTAGCGCTGTTCGACCAGCCAGCGGAAGAGGGCGCCGAGAATCGACAGCGCGTGCGCGACCGAACGCGCGGACAGACTGCCAGTGAACGGCCGCCAGTCAGGCGACGTGCGTGGGCGCACCGGGCCGATCCACCGTCCGCGCGGAGACGGATGGCGCAGGAACGTCCGGTAGGCGATCGCATCATCGGTCGTCAGGGACGACAGCGCGCGGCCGCGCTCGAGGATGGCCCAGAGAATCAGCCGCTCGGCTTCCTTGCGGTAGGTCCGCTGCGTGGCGGGCGACTCGTGCAGGGACAGCCATGTCTGCACGGCCTCGTAGTCGTTGGACGCGTCGAGCGTGCAGGTGGCGGGCGGGGCGCGGAACGTGCCGGCGGAGCCGTCGACTTCGTGCGGCAGTTTGAGGGTCTCCCAAGGCACGATGTCGCCGCGCTGGCTCGCGACCACCAGCGCACGCGCCCGGTCCGTGAGCGCGGGCCAGGCGGCGAAGAAAGCCTCGATCGAACGGGCGCTCGCCATGCCGAGGCCCGGCACCGCCTTCCACCACTGGCGCCGGCGCGGAATGCGCACGGTGAGATCGGCGAGCGTCATGACGCCGTGCGCGCGCAGCACCTGCACCGCGCGTGGCGCGAGCCATTGCGCGATGTCGTCGGCGATCTGCGGTTCCGGCGGGCGGGCGGTGCGCAAAGCCTCGATCGCCAGCGCGGCGCCTTTCGCATGCTGCTCACGTCCCGCCGCCGGATGAGTCAGGAGTGCGACAAGGTCGTCGCGATGGGCCGCGCGCGCAACGTCCAGCAGCTTGCCGCGGATGCGCCCGAGCACGCCGCGCGCCGATTTCCCGTCGCCGAGTGCGGAGGGCAGGTAACGCGCGACGGCCTGCCGCACCGGTACGCCCGCATACCACGCGCGCAGCACGGCGAGTTCGTCGGCATCGGGGAAAGTCGATGCAGCATCAGGGGCGGGCGTGGAGGGCAGGATGAGACGCGTTTTCATGCATGGGAGTTTAGCGCATGAACAGTCATCTTAAGATAAGAAAACTTATCTTAACAGCTACATTGAGCGGCATGTTTTCTTGGAAAACTCGAGCGTGTACACAATTAACTTTGTAGCCAAATCTCAATCGGAGCCGCCACCAACCGCGCGTCCTGTCAATGCGTCTGCAGTTTCGCGGGGTTTGAGTCAATTCCGCGTTTTAGGCCTCTGCGCCATCATTGTTTCTGGCCGACTGCGCGCCCATTGCGTGATGACTTTCGTCGACGGCGTGGCGCCAATAGTTACGACTTCACATGGACGGGAGGGGCCTGCGGGCTTTTTGAAACGGTACTCTGCGGCGACATGGCGTCTGCTCATTCATAAATACAACCGTGGCTGCGCGGGCGCTGAGGTCGTGAAAAAGGCGGCGTGTCACCAAACCGGACGGATAGCCGACACGTCAGAACTGTAGACCTGTGGATGTGCCCTGAGAAAGTTACACGAACAAAAGACAGCAAAGTGAGTGAGCAATGAAAACAAGGTGACCCAGGAAATTCTCGAAGCCGATGGCCGGCCTAGCGCGCGGACAGGGCAAAGCAGGCGCAGGACGATCAAGCCTTTCTTGCAATTTTAAAAAAAGCCACCAACCGATGTGATCCAGTTAAGCCCCATATTTCCACGGTCTGCCGCCAGCTTGGGCTGACGGTGCCAGCGCTCCGCGCGTCCGCGCATGCGCCAACGGCTACCGGGGAGCGGTCGCTGGCGCATATCCGGCGAATACTCGCCGAACAGACCAGAATGTCCCCGGATGCTGCATCGCACACATCAGGCTTCCATGCGCCGCTTCCTCGGCATTGATGGCAGAAGCGGGATCAAGCAATGCCGGAATATTCGCGTCTAGCTGTCAAAGCCACGGAAAATCGGTAGGCACTGCCACGATGACGGACATGGTTGCGTCTATTCGCGTTCTAACCGCGAGACGGCAAATCTTGTCGCGGCCTCGGGGATCACTGCGCTGAGTGGACATGGTGTAATAGCTGCGAAGCGCTTAGGCCCGACCGCGAGTCGTGAAATCTGAGGATCGGATAGATGTGCATCCATTGAACCAAAGCGAAACCGCGGAGGCGGTCGCCGTTGTGCGGTGAATAACAAGGTGCGGGCAGGGGGAATATCCCGGCTTCACCCGCTGCGTGCCGATTGCGCGGCCGCGGGTGAATCGGGTAGGGTGGTGACTTCTTTACTCCCTCTACCGGACAAACAATGAACAAATAGGATCTGGTCGATGCTGTCGCCGCGAAGACGGGCTCCACCAAGGCTGAAACCGCCGCAACGCTCGATGTGCTGATCGGTACCATCACCACCGCGCTCTCGCAGGGCGACAGCGTGCAGCTGATCGGCTTCGGCTCGTTTTCGACCGGGGCGCATGCGGCGCGGGTCGGGCGGAATCCGGCGACCGGTGCCGAGATCCAGATTCCTGCGGCGAAGACCGTGAAGATCACCGCGGGCAAGGCATTCAATGACGCAGTGAACGGCGTCCGCGGCTGACAGTCGCCAGCAGACAGTTCTGCCCCTATCGTCGGGCGTCGAAAGGATGGGGCACCGGCTAACTGCGGTCCGGGCATATGCTGTATGGCACTGCCGCAGCGTCACTTATGCCGGGCTCAATTGCACTCACAATCGATGACGAGTGAGTTCAGCCTGGGAAAAGTTGGGCATGATGGTCGTCGACAAAATTAAAAACCGTGTTCACGTGCCCGTGACGTCTCAAAATTTAAATTGGAATACTTCAATGTCTATGCACGTATCGTTTGGGGTTCTGCGATGGGTCTTGAGTATTCTTAAGAAGACTTCTTCTTGGCTCGTTGACAAGCTCACCCGTTGGTTCATTTTGCCGACGTATCGCCATTCTCACCTGACCTGGATGAAGCGTACGCAGCTCGGGTCAAGTTGGAGCGAGCTTTGGGATGGCGTCGAATACGACGTCAGTTTTCCACATTTTGGATATCCCGAGCCGAGAGCGTGTCGGGTAGCATTCCGTTCGCTGAAGAAAGAAGTTTCTAGGCTCGAGATGATCCTTGAGGTTCGCGGTGCTGGCCTTCGATACCAGGAGCCTATTCAGGTGTGCAACTTGAATAAGCACGCAGTTATTGTGACGTTGCCGGGAATTCCCGAGCTTGAACCCAAACTTTCAAAAGGAAACTTGCGATTTTCGATTGAAGAGTATGAGTTCTTGGCCCGGTAGAGTCGTTTTCCCAGGAGGGGCGGAACGAGCGCACGTCACTTCACTGCAAGGATCGCTGATTCAGAACTTCGCTTTCAATGATGCGTGGGACTATCGCTGGGGGCATTGGTGGAACTGTAATCAAATCAAGTATGCAACGCAGCGAATCCAAGAATACTGGCGATTTCGTTTTGGGTTCAGAACATGGGTATCCGGCATATCAGGCGGAACGTTGGGAGCTTCTTGGATGTCGTCATTTCAGTTCTGGGTCGCGGTGGCCTCGCAGATCTTCGTACTTTCGGATGACGGCGAGTTGCGATCGCGGTGGAGCCGTGCGGACGCAATTGACGATGACTAATATTGTTGGTGTCCACTTATTCTGGGAGCGAACGAAAAGTGGGGGAGTGTATGTTCAACGTCGAACGGCATCGGGCGACCTGGAATGCGGGTATCGTTTTCTAAAGCAGCTTTCCGGTCTTCCATCGAGCAGCTCGACGCGGGTCTGCAGCAGATAGTGAGCTCCCTTCATGGACCAACGCATTTGTTGCCGCTTTGAGAGCCGACGATTGATGGCTCAATGCAACACTCTGAAAACCGCAGACTGATATCGCTGACGTTTGACGCAGTGCGGCATCGTGCGCGAAACTGGCCCGACGGAATCCGAATTAATTGTCCCTGTCGATGCGTCGTCGGCGCCGACACAATGCTCCCGATTGAACCGGCCTGCATCCATCCTCAACCGAACCTTGCCATGACCCGACTTCGTATCACTTCCTGCGGCATGACTTTCATTGCTGAAACGAATCCCGACGCACCGCAGACCGTCGCTGCGTTTCTGAAGCTGCTGCCTTACACGCAAAAAATTATCCACGTGCGCTGGAGCGGCGAGGGCTGCTGGGTTCCGCTGGGCGAGTTCAAGCTCGAAAACGACGGCGTCGAAGTTGGCTTCGAGAACCACACAAGCCACCCGTCGGTTGGCGACATTCTGTTCTATCCGGGCGGATATAGCGAAACCGAAATCATCATGGCGTACGGATCGTGCCTGTTCGCGAGCAAGCTGGGCCAGCTCGCGGGCAATCACTTCCTGACTGTCGTCGATGGCAAGGAAAATCTGCGCAAGCTCGGCGTCAAGGTGTTGTGGGAGGGCGCACAAGACATCACGTTCGAAGCGATTTGACGCTCCGAATAGAAACAAAGGGCGTTGCAGCGAGCAACGCCCTTTTTTAGCGAATCAAGCGAATCAGGCAGTTCACACCGACGAACATCGTCATCTCAAACGCAGCAAAAACAACTGCTCGCGTGTCTGCCTAAATAGGCACCTTCCCCTTCATCCGTCATCGAAGTGTCTTCGCTGCGAGCGAGCAGAACGGGAAGCCCATTCTGCTCGCGTACCGACGGCGCGCCGCATTGCGGACACAGCGCCGCTTCGTCGCGCATCGCGACGCGGCGCATCTGGTCGAATACACCGCATTGCGCGCAACGGTAGTTGTAAAAAGGCATTGCGCGGATCGCGTCAGAAATGCGTGCCGAGCTCGCCGCGCGCGACGAACTGTCCGCCGCCAGCGGGGCCGACCCATTGGCCGTCGTCGATCAGCACTTCGCCGCGCAACAGCACTTTTTTCACGCGCCCCGTCACGTGATGACCTTCGAACAGCGTGAAATCGCAATCGCTATGTTGCGTGTCGGCGCTGATCTTGTGCGATTCGCGCGGATCGAACAGCACGACATCGGCGTCGCTACCGATCGCGAGCGTGCCTTTCTTCGGGAACAGCCCGAACAGCTTCGCGGGCGCCGTCGATGTCAATTCGACGAAACGGTTCAGCGAAATGCGGCCGGTGCGCACACCGCCGTCGTAGACGACGGTCATCCGCGTTTCGACGCCCGGCACGCCGTTCGGAATCTTCGAGAAATCGTCGGCGCCGAGCGGCTTCTGGTTGATGTTGCCGCGATGGCCTTCCTTCAGGCAATACGGGCAGTGATCGGTGGAGATCAATTGCAGGTCGTCGGTTTTCAGTGCGGTCCACAGCGCGTTTTGTGCTTCTTTCGAGCGCAATGGCGGGCTCATCACGTAGCGCGCCATGTCGAAACTATCGTCGGCGTACGCGGATTCGTCGAAAAACAGATAGTGCGGGCAGGTTTCGGCAAACACGGGAATGCCAAGATCGCGCGCTTCGATCACATGTTTCAGCGCTTCTTTCGCGGACAGATGGACGAAATACACCGGCGCTTCGGCGAGTTCGGCGAGCTTGATGCCGCGATGCGTGGCTTCGCCCTCCATGATCGCGGGACGCGTCAGCGCGTGATAGCGGGGCGACGTGTGGCCTTGCGCGAGCGCTTCGCGGATCAGCAGATCGATGACAGTGCCGTTTTCCGCGTGCAATGCGATCATGCCGCCGTGCTGGCCGACCATTCGCATTGCCTGGAAGATCGACGCGTCGTCGGACATCACCGTGCCCGGATACGCCATGAACATCTTGAAGCTCGACACGCCTTCGTGGCGGATCGCGTGCTGCATGTCGGCGAGTACCTGATCGTCGACGTGCGTGACGATCACATGAAAACCGTAGTCGATGTGCGAGACCGATCCCGCCTTCTGCTGCGCGCGTGCGATCGCGTCGAGCGGACTGGTGCCGGCTTCCTGCAACGCGAAGTCGATGATCGTCGTCGTGCCGCCGAATGCCGCGGAACGCGTGCCGGAATCGAAGTTGTCGCAGGTGACGGATGGGCCGAACGTGTTTTCCATGTGCGTGTGCGCATCGACGCCGCCGGGGAACACCAGCAGCCCTTGTGCGTCGATCACTTTGGTGTCGGGGCCGGCTTCGATCTGCTGGCCGATACACACAATCCGCTCGCCTTCGATGACGATGTCGGCGATATAGTCGTCGATGGCCGTGATCAGGCGACCGCCGCGAATCAGCGTGCGGGTCGAGGTTTGCGTCATGAAGCGCTCCGGTCGTGGTCAATCGCAACATCGAATGAAAGGGCAAACGACAGCGCCTCGTCGAGAAGCGCTATCTCGGCCGCCTGCAGAGACGGAATCGGCGCGCGTGCGGCGGCGTGCGGAATCTTGCCGAGCAGATGCAGGCAGGCCTTCAGGCGCGCATTTGCATGCGTGCCCGGCGCCGTGCCGTAAATGGCCTTCGCGAGTGGATAAACATGTTCGTTCAGGCGCTGCGCTTCGGCCAGATCGCGCTCCTGCACCGCACGATACAGGGCGACGACCAGTTCAGGCACGATGGCCGCGAGGCTGACGACGCTGCCTTCGGTGCCGATCGCGAAACACGTGAACAGATGCTCGTCGCCGGACGCCATCACTGCGACATGCGGCGCGACAGATTTGACGTAGCGGCGAATCGCTTCGTAGCGGGCCGTTTCCCAACTGCCTTCCTTGATCGCAACCACTTCGGGCAGCTTTACCAGCGCCGAGAGCATCTCCGCGGTGTAGGCCATGCCGCCGGTGCCGACACCGGCCTGATAGAGCATCATCGGCAGCTTCGCGTTCGCGTTGGCAATCCGGTGATGATTGACGACGGTCGCGAGATCGGTCGACAACGCCCACGAATACGGCGGAAACAGCAGCGTTATATCGGCGCTGGCGGCTTTTGCATCGTCGGTATGCGCCTGGGCTTCGAAGCTGTCCTCCGAATTCACGCCCGCAACGATGATCGAACGGTCGCCGCACACTTCATGCGCGATGTCGAGTACGCGGCGTTTTTCCTCGCGCGACAGCGCGAAGTTCTCGCCGGCATGACCGTTGATCAGCAGGCCCACGATGCCGTCGACGGACGCGAGCGTGTCGAGATGAGTCGCGAGCGCGGCTTCGTCGAGCTGGCGGCCGTGCGCATCGAGCGGACACAAGGTGGCGGCATAGATGCCGTTAAGGGGAGCGTCGTCCGAGGGAATCATTGCATGGGTTCTCGATGGGAAAGGGCGGGCGCAGCATCTGCGGAAGTGGGCGCGATCAGCCGCGCGGGATCGAACAGCGGCAATTCGGGCGTCCCGCCGAGCATTGCCTGCGATAGCAGCTTGCCCATATAGGGGCCGCTCGTATAACCGGAATGCACGCAGCCGATCACGTATGCGTTGTGGAGGCCGGGCAGCGCGCCGATTATCGGCATGGCGTCGGCGGTTTCGGATTCGAGTCCAAGCCAGATGCGCGCGACGCGCGCTTTCGCGAGCGCGGGAATCACATGCTGCGCAAGCCGTAGATTGCCGGTCAGATTCTGCGGAATGGTTTCGACGGGACCTCGTTCGCGATCGCCCACGCCTTGCCAGCCGCCACCGATGACGACGCTGCCGTTCGCGAACTGCTTCATCGACAGAAGACCGTTGGCGATGCTCAGCACGGTGCGCATGACAGGCGGCATCCGCTCGGTGACGATCAACTGGTTGATCAGCGTTTTGACGGAAATGCGAATGTCGAGCATGCTGAGCAGCGGTTCGAGCCATACGCCGCCCGCCATCACCACGCGCGTCGCGTCGATCGCGAGCGGCGCGTTGCCGGCCGGCGAGCCATGCACGCGATAGCACCCGGCGAGCCTTTCGACGCGCGTGACAGGCGTATTTTCGACGATCTGCACGCTGGCCGCGCGCAGCGCGGCATGATACGCGCGGCCGGTAAGATAGGCGCTCGCGAAGCCGTCGGTCGTGCAATGCGCGGCTTCCAGCATCGCAGGATTCAAGTTCGGTTCGACGCGCAGCGCGGCGTTGGCATCGAGTAGATCGATTTGCGCGCCATATTCGCGGCGCGTGGCAGCGCGCGCACGCAGCAGCTCGCGCTCGCTGTCAGTGAAGGCGAGTGACATGCCAGGCGCGGCCGTCGCGAGCACGCCCTCGCCAAGCCACTGGTCGGCTTCCATCCACATCTTCCATGCGTGGATCGCGTAGGGCACGAGCGCAGCGCGCGTCATGTGCAAGGTCAACGTGCCGGCGTTAACGCCGGACGCGGCGCGGCATAGCGCATCGCGTTCGATCAGCGCGACGCGCATGCCGCCGCGCGCGAGAAACAGCGCCGTGGTGCAGCCCATCACGCCGCCGCCGATCACGACGACGTCGAACGGTTTGTGCAAGGTTTCGACGGTACGTGTGTTCCGTTCGTTCATAGCGGTGCAGCCTTCGGAATCGGAATGTCGTCGTAACTGAAATCGCCGGTGAGCGCTTCGATCGTCACCGGACGCAGCGGCGTACGGGCGGAAAAACATCCGACGTCGTCACGCGACGGCGCGCCCAGGCGGCGCATCAGCAGTTCGCCCGCGACGTCTCCGCAAGTGCGGCCCTGGCATGGGCCCATTCCGCAGCGCGTCCATGCCTTCAACTGGTTGACGTCGTGCGCGCCCGCGTCGCAGGCCGCGTCGATCTCGGCGCGCGTCACGTCCTCGCAACGGCAGACGATGGTGTCAAGCGCGATGCTGTCGACGTGACCGGGCCGCAGCGCCATCAGCTTCGCCATGGCGTGGCCGAAACGCGACGCGTCACGATAAGCGTCGCGCAGTTTTGCGACGCGTTCGACGGCCGTCGCTTGAGGCGCGCCGAGATCGCGCGCGCACGCGAGTCCTGCCAGCGTGCCGTGCGTCGCGGCTGCGGCTGCGCCCGCGATGCCCGCGCCGTCGCCGGCCACGAAAAGCAGCGGGCGGGAAGTGCGGCCATCGGCATCGGCGATGGCGATCCAGCCGCCGGCCGCGCGCGAATACCGATGTTTCGCGCGCAACAGTCGCGTGATTTCGCTCGACGGCGTGAGACCGTGGCCGACCGCGATGCAATCGCTCAGCACCGTCTTGCGTTCTCCGTCGATCACGCGTCCGGCGGCGTCGCACGGCGCGAGCGTCGCACGCAGGCACTCGCCGAGCGGTTCGACGCGAACGATGGTGTGGCGAGCGTAGCGCGGCGTGCCCGCGCGACGGATCACGTTCCACCACTTGAACCCCTGCCGAAGCAGATCCGGTCGGCCGAGCAACGCGGGCATCGAGCGCGCCCAGTCGCCAGTGCTCGCGAGATCGACGATCGCTTCTACTTTGCCGCCGCCCTCGATCGTCTTCGCGGCGACCGCCGCCAGCAGAGGACCGCATCCGGCGACGAGCGTCGAGCGTCCGGGCAGCATGTGCTGCGACTTCAGCAGAATGGTCGCCGCCGCGAGGCCAATGACGCCAGGCGTCGTCCATCCTTCGAACGGGACCACGCGCTCGGTGGTGCCGGACGCGACGATCAGCGCGCGCGCGGTGCAATGGAGCGGTCCATGGGGGCCAGTCGCATCGACGCGATAGTTGCCGGTCACCGCCCACACGGGATGACGAAAGAACGTCGTGACACTGCTCGTCGCAAGCTCGCGTCGCAACGCGTCGCCGTCAGCCTGATCGGCGTCTGGCTTCGACGTGACGCCGTCGATCGGCGCGCGATACACCTGGCCGCCCGCCGAAGCATTTTCATCGAACAGCGCGACGCGCATGCCAGTGGACGCCGCGGCGAGCGCCGCGCGCGTGCCGGCGGGGCCGCCGCCAAGCACGATCACATCGAACAAGGACTTCATTTCAGACATCGACACCAGTCTCCGGAATGGTTTCTATACGCATGCCGCTTGCAACAGGCGTTTGACATGCCAGCACCCGCGCACCGTCGACCATAACCAGACACTCCTGGCAGGAACCCATCAGACAGAACATGCCGCGCGGGCGATTCAAACGCGGGCTTGCGCGCAGCGCCTTTACGCCAGCGGCGAACAGCGCTGAGGCAGCGCTCTCGCCCGGATGCGCGCAATAGCGTCTACCATCGAGAAACAGTTCGACCGCAGCAGGGCGGTTGGGATCGTGAATACGCATTGCGTCCTCTTCAGACTTCGTTGCCGGTGGCGTTGTCCGTCTCGCTTGACAACTAATTTAGGCGATGTTTTGATGCTAACGTATACGATACGTATACGCAAAGTCGCCAAAAAAACGAGACACTGCGAATACCTCGTTGGAGTAGTCAAACCACCATCACGCCCTGTCACGGAGTCACAGTATGAAACCCTCGCTCATGTTGAGCCGCCTGCTCGCAACCGGTCTTGCGGCCTGTGCGCTGCTCGGCTCGATCGACGCCGGCGCGCGGACGCTCGACGAGATCATTGCGTCGAAGAAAATCGTGTTCGGCATCAATCCGAACCTGCCACCGCTTGGTACTTACGACGCGAAAAACAATATCGACGGGTTCGACGTCGCGATTGCGCGCAAGATCGCCGACTCGCTCGGTGTGAAGCTGGAAATTGTGCCGGTCGGCTCGAACGATCGCGTGCCTTTCCTGATGGCCGACAAGATCGATGCGGTGATGGGCGGCATGACGCGCAACGCCGACCGCCTGAAAGTGATCGACTTCAGCGACCCGGTGAACACCGAAGTGCTGGGCGTGCTGACGACGCAGGACAAGCCGTACAGGGACTACATGGCGCTGAACGACCCGTCGGTACGTCTCGTGCAGGTGCGCGGCACGACGCCGATCAAGCTGATTCAGGACAAGCTGCCGAAGGCGCAATTGCTGTTGCTCGACAACTACCCGGATGCGGTGCGCGCGATGGCGCAGGGCCGCGCCGATGCACTGATCGACGTGCTCGATTTCATGTTGAGCTACACGAAGAACTATCAGACGAAATGGCGCGTGGTCGATGCGCCGATCGAAGTCGACTATGACTGCATCGGCATCAGGAAGGGCAATACGGCGCTGACCGAACGTTTGAACAAGGAAATCGGCACGCTGCAAAAAGATGGCTACGTTGCCACCAGCTGGAAGAAGTGGTTCGGCAGCCCGATGCTGTACGACCCGACCGCCGCGCCGCCGACCGTCGCAGCGCAGTAATTGATCAACCGGCCGTGGTGCGAGGCGTCTTCGTCGACGAAGACACGGCACCGCGCCACTCGTTTCAGGGAGTGCGGATTCGATGACGCTTCAGTTCGGGCCTATCCTCGAGCAGTGGCCCTATCTGCTCGGTGGTGCATGGCTCAGTCTGCAGATTGCCGTGCTCGCGTTTATCTTCGGCATGGTGATCGGTCTCATGTGCGCGTCGATCCTGCGTTATGGGCCGCCGCTTTTACGCCACATCGTGACGGCGTACGTGAGCTTTGCAACCAACACGCCGCAGCTCGTGCAGATCTTCTTTCTGTTTTTCGGCTTGCCAGAAATCGGCATCACATTATCGCCGTTCACGGCGGTGCTGATAGGAGCGACTTTTAACGCAGGGGCGTATCTTTGTGAGATCCAGCGAGCGGGATTCGCGTCGGTACGCTGGGCCGAAATAGAGGCGGCCGAAGTACTCGGTTTCTCGACGCCGCAAATCGTGCGTCACGTGATCTTCCCGCATGTGATGAAGGTGATGTTCCAGCCGCTGTCGAATCAGTTCATCGTGATGACGCTCGGCACCTCGATGGCATCGATCTTCGGCGTCGAGGAACTGACCGGGCGCACCAGCAATATTGCGTCGCAGACGTATCTGTCGGTCGAGGCGTTCAGCGTGGCCGCCGTGATGTACATCGGCGTCACGATACTCGCGACCTTCGCGCTCGCGATGTTCGGCCGTCACGTGTGCCGTGCGAAGATAAAGGTGTTTTGATGGCCGGTTCGATGATGACTCAACTCACGCATCTGTTTTCGTATTACAACCTGCTGTTGCTGCTGGAAGGACTCGCGGCGACGTTCGTGCTGTCGGCGATCGGCTGCTTCGCGGGTTTTATCGCGGGCTTCGCCGTCGCGGTACTGCGTGTGACGCGTTCGCGCGCGATGGCGCCGGTGCGCGCGATCGTATTCGCGTACTGCCTCGTGTTTCGCCGCGTGCCGTTTCTCGTCACGCTGATGCTGGTGTTTTTCGCCACGCAGTCGCTCAATGCGAATCTGTCGACGTTCAACGTTGCGTTGATCAGCGTCTGTCTGATCGCGTCCGCGTATCTCGGCGAGATCGTGCGCAGTGGGCTGGAGTCGGTGCATATCAATCAGTGGGAGGCCGCGAGCACGCTGAATTTCAGCTACCTCGAAACGCTGCGGCATGTGATCGTGCCGCAAGCGTGGCGCGTGATCGTGCCGCCAACGTTCGGGTTCTTCGTGATGTTCATCAAGGACACCGCGCTCGCGTCGCAAATCGGCGTGATGGAACTGACGTCGGCCGGCAAGGTGCTCAGCAACAAGGGCTTCTCGGCGACGCTGGTGTATGGCGCGATCCTGGTGTTGTATTTCCTGATGTCGTATCCGTTGTCGCGCTTGGGTAAGCGCATGGAGAACAAACTTGCCGCAACTCGAAATCGTTGACCTGAAAGCGTCTTATGGACCGCATACCGTGCTCGAGCGCATCAACCTGTCGGTGGAGAAGGGCGAGATCGTCAGTCTGATCGGCCCGTCGGGATCGGGGAAAAGTACGTTGCTGCGCGTATTGATGGGACTGCTGCCGCCCGAACATGGGCGCGTGTCGCTGAACGGCGAAGTGGTGAACTACGCGAACAAGGCCGCGTTGCGCGCATTGCGCTCGGACATCGCTATTGTGTTCCAGCAGTACAATCTGTTCCAGAATATGACAGTGCTCGACAACGTGATGATTACGCCGACGAAGATAAAGGGCTGGCCGCGTCAGGAAGTCGAAAAAAACGCGATCGATCTGCTGACGCGTGTCGGTCTCGCGCATCGGCTGCATGCTTACCCCGACGAATTGTCGGGTGGTCAGCAGCAGCGCGTGGCGATTGCGCGCGCTCTGGCGCTAAAACCGAAAGTGCTGTTTCTCGACGAGGTGACGGCCGCGCTCGACCCCGAACTGGTCAACGAAGTACTGGACACGATCCGCCAGCTCGCTTCGGACGGCATCACGATGTTTATCGTGTCGCACGAAATGAGTTTCGTGCGCGAGGTGTCGTCGAAGGTTGTATTCATGGCGGGCGGTCATGTGATCGAATCCGGCACGCCGCAGCAGGTATTCGACGCGCCGCAGGAAGCGAGAACGCGCGAATTCGTCGGCAAGATCTTGCGCCACTGACGCGAGTGATTGCGCGATCCTGTTGCGCTCTGCAACGCGCAGCAGGTCTGCCAACACGGCTAGCTGTAAGTACCTTCCGCGAGGCGTTCGAGCACGAAGTGGCGCAGGTTCTGCAAATGCTGACGCACCGCCGCGCGCGATGCTTCCGCGTCGTCGGTCAGATACGCTTCGAGAATCGCCAGATGTTCCGCGCGATCGTCTTCGATGCGGTTGAACGGCGTCACCAGTTCGAACAGGCGGCTATTGGTGCGTACGAGGTCGATCATATGCGCGAGCACCCCGTTGCCGCTCGCGCGCGCCATCATGGTGTGCACCTGATCGTCGAGTTGCCAGTGGGCCTGCTCCTGCTGGCCACTGCTGAGCCCTTTGATCTTCTTGATCAGTTGCTGAACGACCTTCTTGTCGATCTTGCCGATTGCAAGACCAATGGCTTCCGCTTCAAGCAATTCGCGAACTCTCATTGCCTGAAAGTACTCCTGCGCGCTGACAAAGCGCACCGAGTAGGAGCGTGCGCCCGCGCGCACCAGCAGACCTTCGCCTTCGAGACGCAGCAGCGCCTCGCGCATGGGCGTGCGGGAGATGTTGAGTTCTTCGGCAAGACGCCCTTCGACGACCGGGCCGCCGCTGCGCAACGCTTTGTCGAGAATCATTCGGCGTAACGTGTGATACGCCAGTTCGCCCAATTTTTCAGAGCCTGCAGAAGGAGAAGTAGCCACGCTGCCTCGCGAAAGTTATACCGTAAGTATACGTAGTGTATGCGGTTGTGCAAGAGAGGCAGGTGGTCGACACGGCGATCGCGGACGAAAAGATCCGGCGTTCGGCAGGCGCTTGCACGTCGACCTTGAAATATACAGCCATGCTGTATAGTATCATCATGTACATCCGCTACTCGAAGCGGCCGATCGTCATCAGTCATCGGGCAGGCTATGAACAGCAACGATCTCAAGGCGGTTGTCGCGCGCTTTAATCGCGACGTGATTCAGGACGGCAAGCGGGACGCCTTCGACGCGCTGATGGCGCCCGATTTCATCAACTGGTCGGCGCCGAACGAAGCGCTGCGCGGCGCCGAAACGATGTGGAACACATTTGCGTCCGTGCTGCGCCCGGCAATCGGCACCATGCGGGTGCAGATCCACGAGCAGTTGTGCGACGGCGACAAGGTCACCACGCGCAAGACTATTTCCGGCAAACACGTTGGAACGCTGGCGGGCGTCGAAGCTACCGGAAAAGAGATCGCCATCGACGTGATCGACATCGTGCGCGTGCGTGACGGCCGCTATGTGGAGCATTGGGGCGTCAATACGCTGGCAGCCGTCGTCGCGCAACTCGGCCAGCGTTGAGCTTGCAGTCATGAGTCGCACAGAACAGAAGTCGTCGACGGCCGGCACGGGCGAAGCAGCGCTGCTCGCCGAGGCCATTCGAGATGTAGTCGGCCGTCTTGTCAGAAGCGTGCGCGAACATAGCGGCACGCATTTGAATGCGCAGAACGAAACGCTTGCTGTGCTGGAGCGCAGCGGTTCCGTCAGCATTGCGGTGCTGGCCGAACACAGAGGTGTCACGCATCAGACCATGCGTCTGATCGTGCTGAAGCTCGTCGATCAGGGACTGGTGACGTTGAAGCAGGACGACAAAGATCGCCGCGCCTATCTCGTGCAGGTGACCGGCACGGGGCGAGAGCACATCGAGCAGGAGCGCGCTGCGCGCGCGCAATGGCTGACGGAGCGACTGCTGAGCAGGACGAATCGCGAAGAACGCAAATTGCTGAAGGCCGCGGTGCAAACGCTGGACAAACTGATCGGGTAATCGGCCGGCGCATCGTTCTAGAAACCGTGGCGAGCCGTGACGCAGTCAATAAACAGTTGGTATTCGGCCGCCAAGGTCGTGGCCATCGGGCTCACGTTGATCACCGGTGCGGGCAGCAGGGAAGCAGCGACAGCTGCCTATCCTTACATCGATGCCGCGCATCGTGCGAGCAGCCGTTACTGCGAAAAATGCCTGTCGCGGGTGCCGGCCATCTGCGAGCTAAAGTCGGAAGTGGTGTACGGGGGAGTTGCGGCGAGAGGTTGAAGGCGGTGGAGGTTTCAGCTGAGAATCTGATTGTCGAAGTCGGAAACCAGCAAACAAACCATCCACCATGAGCAAGTCTACGGAAAAAGCAGTCTTCGGTCTATCGGGCGCCGGCCTGGGGTTGGACGAATTGATCCGCCACGGAGCACGGCAGGTGATTCAACAAGCGATTGAGGCGGAGTTGGCAGAGCTGATGGAGCGGTTCGCAAACGTCAAGACTTTGCACGGGCAACGCGCCGTGGTGCGCAACGGCTACCTGCCGGAACGCGAGGTGTTGACGGCCGCCGGGCCGGTTCCGGTGAAGGTGCCGAAGGTGCGCGATCGATCAGGATCAGGCGTGAAGTTCAATTCGGCGATTGTGCCACCGTATGTGAGGAAATCGCCCCGTGTAAGCGCGGCACTGCCGTGGCTGTATCTGAAGAGACCTGCTCGGCGCCGGCCATAAACCGTCGATCGACCATTGCGGGTAAGTGAGCGTTCCCAATGCCCCTAGAGCGCACGCGCGATTGCGATGCGTTGGCACTCACCACCCGATTGCTTCAACCCGTTTCGCCGACGGGCAGGCAGCGGCCACTGGGAGTACCTAAAATGATTTCATAACGCACCTTTCACAGATGACTGTTGGAACGTTGCGGATAAAGATGCCCTGAAGTGCGAACCCAGTCACGCAGTTAGCGTTCTTTGGCGCGATTCATCGCGATCCACCACAGCCCCCGTATACCCAGTTTGGGGGCCTCGACGACACCGCACCGAGCCATAGTAGACCACGTGGATGCTGATGTGCAGACGCCCGGCGGGGTACTGCACCGTGAACTCGTCGAGTCGCACCGGACAGCTCACGGGAATTTTGTACATATAGCGAATCAATTCGACCATTGCGAACGTGAAGGGCTTGCCGCGAGGGCTGAGCAAGCCTTCCTGATTAAGGCGCGCAACGATCTGGCGACTCGAGCAGCCAGCATCGAGACGACGTGGCCAGATTTCACTGATTAAACCTGCGCCATGCCACCGTCGACGAATAGCTCGGTACCGGCGACGAAGCTGCTGTCGTCGGATGCGAGAAACAGCACGGCCGACGCGACTTCCTCGGGGCGGCCGATGCGTCCCAGCGGCGTCGCGGCGGCGAACTTCGCTCGCAGTTTGGCTGCTTCGGCCGCGGTAGAAACCTGACTGTCAATGATCGGTGTGTCAATAGCCCCCGGGCTGACCGCATTGACGCGGATGCCACGACCCTGGAACTCGATAGTCCACGTTCGCGCCAGCGAGCGAACGGCGGCCTTGCTGCACTGTAGGTATCGTGAGCGTGCAGGCCTTTGATGCCTGCAATCGAGCTGGTGAGGATGACGCTGCTTCCTTCGGCCATCAGGGGGAGCGCCTTCTGCATCGTGAAGATGACTCCGCCCACGTTGACGTCGAACGTCGCGTCGTAGTGTTGCAGCGTGATCTCATCGAGCGTCCGGTGTTCAATCGAACCTGAATTGGCGAATAGAACGTCGATCTTGCCTCGCTCGTTAACTATCGAAAACATGCGATCGAGGTCATCGAGCTTTGTTACGTCGGCCTGTACAGCCGTCACGTTCCGGCCGATCTGCTGTACGGCCTTGTCAAGTTCCGATTGTCGCCTTCCAACGATGAAGACGTAAGCGCCCTCGTCGACGAACCGTTGTGCGGTTGCGAGGCCGATTCCGCTGCTGCCGCCTGTGATGATCGCGGTCTTGTTTGCAAGTCGCATCATATGTGTCCTTCTAAGATTGAGTGACGGTATTGCCTCTGGGCCTCGGCCTGGAAAAGCGGGAGTCTCCTCTTCGGGGTCTAGATCGCCGTGGCACTTCTGTCAGGCAGCTGCCGTCCCGGAATGGAACGCGTAGTCGGTGTAGCCGCGCGCATCGCCGCCATAGAATGTTGAGCGGTCATAGCGGGTGAGCGGCTTACCGGTGCGCAGTCGTTCGGGCAGGTCGGGATTCGAAATGAACATGCGCCCAAACGCGACGAGGTCCGCATGTCCGTCGATGAGAATCTGTTCGGCGCTTTCGCCCGTAAATCCGCCCGCAGCGATGATCGTCCCTTTATAGATGCGCCGGATGTCCTTCGACGTCACGTCAGACTCACTCGTATCCTGCTCGACAATACCGCGAATGCGCGGTTCGATTACGTGCAGATATGCAAGGTCATAGCTGTTCAGTCGCTCGGCCACATAGCCGAATGTGGCATGTGGATCGCTGTCCGACATCGTGCCATATGTGCCACTCGGTGAAAGACGAAGGGCGACGCGGCCCGGACCCCATACGGAGACGACGGTATCGAGCGTTTCGAACAGGAATCGCGCGCGGTTTTCGATTGCGCCGCCATACATGTCAGTGCGCTGGTTCGTGCCGTCCAGAAGGAATTGCTCAAAGAGATATCCATTTGCTCCGTGCAGCTCAACGCCGTCGAAGCCCGCTTCCTTCGCAAGCATGGCGCCACGGCGGAACTGCTCGATAATCCCTGAGATCTCCTCGAGTTCGAGGGTGCGAGGCACAACCAGCTCCGCTTCGGTGATATTGCCGTCTTCGTCACGAATAGCAGCGTGTTCGAGCGAGCGCAGCGCAGAGGGAGCCACTGGCACGACGCCACCCGTGTTACCGGGATGCGCCTGACGTCCCGCATGCCACATTTGCACGAAGATGCGCGCGCCCTTCGCATGGACAGCATCAGTCACGCGCTTCCAGCCTTGCAACTGCGCTTCCGTATAGATACCCGGCGCGTCGACATAGGCGATGGCAAGCGGTGAGACGGCGGTCGCGTCGGTGACGAGCAGACCGCCTTTGGACGCACGCTGCGTGTAATAGTCGACCATCAGATCGCCCGGGACATTGCCTTTCTCAGTGCGCATCCGCGTGAGCGGCGCAAGCACAACACGGTGATCGAGTTTGAAAGATCCGACATGGGTGGGGCTGAAGAGCCTGTTCATTTGTTCATCCTCATGGAAGAGTGAAAGATGAGCGAATAATGGCCGCCGGCGTCGGGTGCGGGAAGAGGGTTTGAAGTGATAACAGTCATTCCCATTTGGCATGTCGTCCGAGTCGGTCAGACGGTCATGCCTGCGGGGAATGGCACCTATTCCGGATACGTGACTGTTGCAAGGACGCAAGGAAGGGCATGATACAAACGACCGATCGTCGAACGGAACTGACAGCGGATCGCGCGATCGACGCAGAAATGCTTACCGCGAGGCCGCAACATTCTCGACGGCAAGTTAGCACAAGGGAATATCAACATGAAGATACTGGTGACGAGTGCCAGCGGTGCGAACGGCGGTGGATACAGCCGGCTTCTGGCGTTCACGATGGATGGGGTCGCGCAGGGCGCTTTCAGCAACGACTCGCGTATCGTCGATCCGCGTGGACTTCGAGTCGACGCGAACCGGCAGCTGCTTTACGTCAACAGCGGCGACGACCGTATCCTTGCGCTCGACTCGTGGGGCGAAGTTCAATTTGATACTGGCCATATCCCGGGGCTAAATGCAGGGGGCGGCAACCTCGGACCGGACGGTCGTTACTATGTGGGCTTGCGCACAGAGAGGACCGTTGCTGCATTCCCGCGAGATCTCGACGGCATCGGCACGGCAATCCTGCCGCCCGGAATCGTCCCGTTTCCGCGTGGGTTTGCGTTCGCCGACGATGGCACGCTGTTTCTCGCGTCAGGCGTCGGACCGGATGGGCGGGGAGAAAGTGTAATCCTGCGGTTCTTGGCGAGTGATGTGCTCAGCACAAATATCCTCGCGGCGAGCGACGCAATGAGTCCGCTGGATTTGGCTATCGCGCCAGGGGGCAACGTGCTGGTCTCGAGCGAGTGTCCGTTTGGTTCCCCGACAGCCGCGACAACTGTTAGAGAATACGATGCCAGCAGCGGCGCCCTGGTGCGTGTCTTCTCTCCTCCGGACGACGTACCGTTTCGCCGTCCGCGTGGATTGCGGTGGGGGCCCGATGGCCATCTTTATTGTGTGGCGCAAGACGGAGTAATTGCATTCGACTATGAAAGTGGGCGCTGCCTCGGCGTCGTCGTCGATCATCCCCGCCTGAACGGGCAGGCGATTGAGTTTTTTGGCGAATGAATCGTCGTGGCACAAGTCGGCGACCGCGAAATGACTACCCCCAATGAAGCGTGAGAAGCTTGATATGGATCGACTAGCTGCAATGGAAAGTTTCGTCAGCGTTGCGGAGGCGGGTTCGTTTTCGGCAGCTGCGAAGCGGATGAATGTCGGGCAGCCCTCCATTTCGAAGTCCGTCGCGCAGCTCGAAGAGCGCCTCGGTGTGCGGCTCATCTTGCGTTCGACCCGAGGGCTGACGATGACGGACGCCGGTCAGCGTTTCTACGAGCAGGCGAAGCTCGCGATAAAGGAGGCCGACGAGGCCGAGCAGGTCGTCCGGGATGCGTCCGATAGCCTGTCGGGCTCCCTGCGAGTAAGCGCGGCGGTGACGTTCACCTGTATTCACGTGTTGCCGGCGCTGGGTGCCTTCCTGAGTCGACATCCGAAAATTGTGATCGACCTCAGGCTTGAAGATCGGAATATCGATCTGCTCGAAGAGGGCCTGGACGTAGCGTTGCGAATGGGCTCACTGGCCGATTCCGCGATGACTGCGCGTCGCATCGGCCAGAGCCCACGGCTCGTCGTCGGCACGTCAGAATATTTCGCGCGTGCTGGCATGCCCACGACGCCCTCCGACCTGAGCGAGCATCAGGCGATCGTTTATTCGCAACGCGGCGGCGGTGAATCGTGGACGTTTAACCGGGACGGCGACGAAGTCGACGTGACCGTGTCCGGACGCGTTCGCGTGAGCGCGGCTGAAGGAATGCGGACGGCCGTCCTCAGCGGAATGGGGCTCGCCGTCGCGTCGCGCTGGATGTTTTCGCCCGAACTGGCGTCGGGCAAGATCAAGGCCGTATTGACCGACTGGACTTTGCCCACGCTTGACTTATGGGCCGTGTTCCCCTCGGGACGGCTAGTGACGGCGAAAGCACGCGCATTCGTTGAGTTCGTCGAGGAAGCGCTCGCCGTGTAATTGAGAGTTGCGTCGACCAAACCCATTCCTCAAGAGAATAACCGAAATTCCTCACGGCTCACTACTGCCCACTTGCTATAGAGACTAGATTCCTATCAGCCGACTGGGATGTCGGAGGGACGCTCAAACGCCTCGCGAACGAAAAGGCGCGGAGTTTCGAGCTGGTATGAAAAGATTGAATTGGGGCGGCCTCAAATCTGAAGTGCAACACCGTTTCGTATAAGGTGTTGCGATGCGCGAAAGAACTCAGTATCAGCAACTTCAACCTGAAGAGCGTCTCATCATTGCAAGCCTGCATCTGCAGGGTTCGGGTATTCGGGCCATGGCCCAGATACTCGGGCGCTCGCCGGCCACCGTTAGCCGTGAACTGACGCGAAACAGCTCTCCTGCAGGCTACGCATCGGTGCCGGCTGAAGCGCTCAGCGCCGCACGCCGCAGCGCGGGCCGCCGCCCCACAAAGCTTTGCCTGCAAGGTGTCTGCTGGCGTATCGTTCTCACCCTGCTCGAATGGAAATGGTCACCCCAGCAGATATCAGGCACGCTCAAGCGTATGTATCCGACTGACCCGACCCAGCAGGTTTCGCATGAAACCATCTACACGGCCATCTACGCTCAGCCGCGCGGCGAACTACGCCGTCAGCTCATTGCCTGTCTGCGCCATGGTCACAACACACGCATGCCGCGTACACGGGGCACCGACCGGCGCGGACAGATTGCGGACATGGTCAGTATTCATGTGCGGCCGCCCGAAATCGAAGACCGGGTGCTGCCTGGACACTGGGAAGGCGACTTCATCAAGGGGGCTGGCAACCAGTCCGCGGTAGGCGTTCTGGTTGAACGGACCAGCCGCCTGGTGCTGCTCGGAAAGATGGGAGACGCCACCGCAGCTTCCGCGTTGGCGGGCTTCTCGGCCAAACTCAATTCGATTGTCGCGCCACTGCGCCAGAGCTTCACTTATGACCAGGGCAAAGAAATGTCGCGCCATAAAGAGCTCGCTGCCGCAACCGGCGTGAACGGGTTGTGTCGCAGTAAGACGAGGGACGAGAAAATGCGATAACCAAAGGATACCTTATGAAACGAGCGAGGAGCGAGTAGAACTGCTGCGCAGCGGACAGCGGGATTTTACCCTGACATTTCATCTGCCATTTCTTGATCATGTGCATGGTCTCAATGCCACTGAGAATAACGCGAGCGCAGTCAAAGTTCTTGAACCCCTGAATCGGCCGAGTGATGCGTTTGATGGCCCGATGGTCCTGTTCGACCACGTTGTTCAAATACTTGACTTGACGAATCTTGATGGGCGTCTCGCGCTCGGCATTCACCGCATGAAGCGCTGCCAGATTGGAATCGCTCTTGTCGATGGTCACCGTCTCGGGCGAGCCGTTCTGACCGATTGCCTTTTCAAAAAACCGCCGGGCAGCAGCCTTGTCCCGCTTGGCTCTAAACAGAAAGTCGATGGTGTTGCCCGCCTTGTCCACGGCGCGATAAAGATATTTCCACGAGCCTTTGACCTTGATATAACTTTCATCCATGCGCCAACTTCTGCCCACCGGGCGCTTGTGCTTGCGAAATGTCTTTTCGAACAAAGGCACCAACTTGATGACCCAACGATGCACTGTTGAATGATCCACGCCAATGGCGCGCTCAGCCATCATCTCCTCAAGATTCCGAAGACTTAGCGAATAGGCCACATACCACCGCGCGCACAACAACATCACGTCCAGCGGATAGTGCAACCGCTGCAGCACCTTGGCAACGCCAGCAGCAAGGGCCATTCGTGGTGTTGCGGTCTTCTTCATTGTGGGCACAAGCAAAGTTTTGGCAACCTGCACTTTACCGCAGCATCGCTATTGCGACAAAACCCCCATGGCCGGGCAAATCGAAAGCGACCACACGGAAGTTCGATCGTAACGCGTCGATCTGTCGGTCCCAATAGGTTAGGTCCAGTCCGATAGCATGGATGAAAACAACCGTGGCCTTTTCGCTCGGGCCCGTATGTACCCAGTTCAAGGAAGTCGTCATGGCTGCAATTCACCTTGCTGACTTGGCGAAACCGCGGTCTTTTTGCCTTTGCGGCCGAGGTGAGTGAAGCCAAAACCGGTGCCGTATTTAAGGCCGTAGCCGAGGGCCCGGTCGAAGCCGATGTGGGCGCACCAGATCATGCCCGCGCTGAGAAGGATTGGCGCCGAAACAAGGAGGCCGGCACTGATACAGCAGCTCGCTCCGCTGTATGAGTGGGCCGAATTGTAGGCGATGGAGCCGACCTTCGGCCCCGCCAGGAATCCGAAAAACGAGAGATCGGGCGCAAGAAACCATAGCGCGAATGTTCCTCGGCCGAGACCGAACTTCGAATAGGCCACGCAGGCCGCAATGAGTACGAGCACGCCTTCAGGCCGAAGTACGACACGCACCGCACCCGTAGTTTCGCCGGACATCCGAACCTCCTTAGCGCTCGCGAGCGCGACCATTGTTTTGTTGTTAATTCTTTTTAGTGCGTTTGCCGAGGCTTGTGAGTGAGGCGTCAAGCGCTTCGATCAGCACCAGGAAACTCTCATCCACGGATAGCGGCATTTGAAAACCGCCGCGCGCTTCAATGTCGGCGAACCCGTGCAATCCGGCCCGCACCACGCGGATCGCGTGGATTAAGCGGTTATCCGGCAAGTTGTAGCTTCTGATGGCGGCGCCCAGAATTTCGACCGCACGCGCGGCCTCGGCTTTTTGCACAGTTGATTTGGGATCAATGCCCGACTGCGTCAGCGCGTAGAGACTGGCGTGTTTGACCGCAAAGCGTCGATAAGCCTGAGCGACCGAAAGGAGCGCCTGGCGGCCGGAACGTCCAAGAACGGCGGCCGTCAGATCGTCGGTCAGCCGACGGATCGACAGCGTAGTGACCCGAAGGATCAGATCGTCCAGCCCGGCGATATGTTTGTAGAGGCTGGGCGCCGCCACGCCGAGCTCAGCCGCGAGCCGTGCAAGTGTCAGTGCGGCAAGACCGTCGGCATCCACGATGCGCGCGGCGGCCTCCGTGACGATTTCGGTGTCAAGGCCTTGCCTAGGCATTGGTCTTCAACTTGCCGCCCAACGCTTCATCGAGCCAGTTGAGGACGACCTCGTGCAGGTAAGCCACTGACTCATCTTTGAACGCGACCTTCATGGTCTTCTCCAGTCTGGCCCAGCCCTAGGAATTGCTGGGCTTGAAAGCGCCATTCACGCGGATCTTCTCCAGAAACTTGGAGACGGCTGGGCCAACGATCTCCGGGCGTTCAAGCATGGGTGCGTGGCCGGCTCCGGTCACCGTGAGTGTATCCACATCCTTGAAGTTCGATGCCACCCATTTCGCTTCACCCAACGGGTCTTTCCAGTCCGGATCAACATCACCGATCACGACAAGAACCGGAGCCTTGACGCGACCGATCGACGGCGCGGCGACACGATGATCGGCGCCGGCGACCGTAGCCTGGAAGGCGGCCCAATGCCCGGGGCGCATCAGAGATGCGGTTTTGATGGCTGCCCGCTCGCTGGCCTTGTCGCCGAGACCCGGCCAAAGCTTGGCGGATTGACCGCGCCAGAACGGGGGGCCCCACGGCCGCAGGAGCATGAACCTGAAAATCCCGCGCATCAGCTCGCTGATGCCGTTGCGGAGGAAAGGCGCCAGGAGCACGAGACCGGCAACCTGATCGGGACGACGGGCCGCCGCCATCACGGCGGCGGCGGCCGATAGGGACGCACCTGCCAATACCGCCGGGCCTCCGCCAAGCGCTTCGATGACGGTCAGGAAATCCTCGGCGATAGCTTCGTCGCCGTAGCGATTGAAGTTCGTCGTGCTGTCACCATGTCCGCGAAGATCGATACGCGCGACGCGATATCCGCGGGCCACCAGGAACTCGGCGAGCGGTCCATAGGCGTCGCGAGTATCGCTCATCGCCGGCGAACAGATAACGAGAGGCCCCTCACCTTCAATCTCTACGGCAAGCCTGCCCCCGTCCGTGTCGAAAAAGTTAGTCATAGCTCGCTCCCCCTTCCGTTCCGTAAGTTAACGTCCTTTGCTTTTTGGCTATTGTTCGTAGCTTCTATGCTATCGCAAATACTAAAGAGGAGCAAATGTAAATGCATACCGGTTCTTGTCGACCTCGGAGATGAGCCAGAGTTGTTCGGCTTCGACGATTTCGCCGGTGATCTTGTCCTGCGCTGAATCCATTTGCACCTCACTGAGTTCTTCTGCAGCGTGAAGTATGCCGCAACGCTCGACCGGTGCTGCGGCCAGTGCGGTACCCTTGCATAATCCGCATTACGACTTTAACGACGCCGCGTTACCTGTGGGCGCAACGTATTGGGTGAATGTCGTTAAGGCCTTCGGCGTGCGTCATGACGCAGTTTGACGGACCGCCGCGCCGCCGCTAGAAACTCAGCGTTTCGTGCGCCTTGACGATCTCGCCAGCCACCGTCTCGATCTGTTCGCGCTTGAGCATGGCCTGCGTGCGCAGCAACTGATACGCATCTTCCTCAGACATGCCGCGCGAGTCCATCACGATCCGCGTGGCCTGCTGGATCACCCGACCTTTCGCCTGCTTCTGCTCGAGCCGCTCGATGTATCGCTCACGCGCGCGGGATGCCTTTGAATTGCGTGAGCGCCACTTGCTCTTCCTGGTCACTGTTGTTTCGGTCATTGGACATTATTTCCGTTATCGTCTCATGACCTCGACACACAAAAAATCTCACAGGCTCGACAACTCTGGTGGCAACGATCCTTCACGTCGCAACTCCATCGGGCCACGCTTTGCTTGGCACTGTGGGCCGCTTCGTCTGCGACTGGTGGTTGCATCGCGATGCATAGCCCGCAAATCCCGAAATATTGGCTAACTCAGCGTCGAAAAGGCAGCCGGTGTGAAATCAGCAATCTGATCGGAGCGCCCTTGCCGTATCTTCTCAAGCCATACAGGATCCTGCAGCAACGGACGTCCGACTGCAACCAGATCGAACTCGTCACGCTCTAGTCGTGCAACAAGCCCGTTCAGCGATGCGGCGCGGGCGCTCTTTCCCGCAAAGGATTCATAGACATCTCCGCTTAGTCCCACGGAGCCGACCGTGATGGATGTGACGTCCACGAGCTTCTTGGCCCAGCCGGCCAGATTGAGCTGGTCGTCAAACTCGGGAAAGGCGGGTTGCCAGAATGTCGGCTGAGAGAGGTGAAATGCATCGGCACCGGCGTCGACGAGCACGCCGAGCCACTGTTCGAGCATCTGTGGCGTACTAGCGAGCCGCGCACTGAGGTCCTTCGGCTTCCACTGCGAGAGGCGCAAAATGACCGGAAATCCTGGGCTCACTACCGAACGGATTGCCTTGAGGATCTCGATCGCAAAGCGGGAGCGCTCGATGAGCGTCGAACCGCCATACAGATCGCTGCGCAGATTGAAGTCTTCCGAGAAAAACTGATTGATCAGATAACCATGCGCACCGTGCAGTTCGACGCCGTCAAAACCCAGTCGCTCGGCATCGGCCGCCGCGCGTGCAAAAGCATCGATGGTGTCGGCCACGTCGATCTCGCTCATCGCTTGGCCGATGGACTCGACTGTGATCGAAAGGCCCGAAGGGCTCTCATAGGGGGCTGGCGGTATCCAGTCCGGCACAGCATTCGAGCACTTCCCTCCTACATGCCAAAGTTGCGGGGCAATGCGTCCCCCTGCGGCATGAACCTCGTCTACCACTTTCTTCCAGCCCCCAAGAGCTGCTTCACCGTGGAAACAGGGGATATGAGGTTCGTTGAGTGCAGCCGGTCGAGCGACTCCAGTCCCCTCCGTGATGATGAGACCGACGCCGTGCTCCGCGCGGCGGCGATAATACGCAGCGACCTCGGCGGTCGGGACTCCGTTTAGAGAAAAGGACCGCGTCATCGGAGCCATGACAACGCGATTAGGCAGATCGAGGGCGTTTAGCCGGTAGGGGCTGAATAGGACGTCAAGATTGGACGTCGGATATCTTGGGATTAAGAAGGGTTGCCTGGTTAGAGCGCGTCGAGCCACGCGGTCATCGCATTGTTGATGTCGTCCTTGTGGTCCAGCATGATCCAGTGTCCTGCGTCGACCCAGGCTTCGACTTTCGATTTCGGGTGCGAGAACCACGCGCGCATGTGCTCTGCTTGAGCCTCATTGAGACAAAGGTGGTAGAAGGGAACAGTCAGGCTGCGGCAGAATTTCGCACTCGCTTCGCCCAGGCCCACCTGGTCAGATCCGAAGAAAAGCGGGCCGAACGATTCACGTACGACGTGCGGCGGCATACCCTGGACGCGTCTTGCGTGCCAGCGCCTATATGCCGGATCGGTCAATGGACCATAGACGTTCTGGAATAAGGCTGAGACCACCGTGCTCGGGTCTCCGATATTTAGCGCTTCTGTGGTCTTGGCGAAGACTTGCACGGCATCACCTGAAAAACCGAGCGCACCATCGACAGATACAACGGCGCTGACGAGATCCGGTCGCTTGGCGGCGAGGCGGGCGGCGATCTGACCGCCCATGGAATGGCCGACAATGATGAACTCCTGGCCGGGATAGCGGATCGACATCAATGCCTCGATATCGTCAACGTAGTCGTCGGGCGTGTAAGCACCCGACGGCATGACCTCAGATCTGCCATGTCCGCGCAGGTCGACGGCAATGACGCGATACCTGCTCTCGAACAATGGCAGTTGCCAGCTCCAGTCGTGGGAATCACAAGTCCAGCCGTGGAGGAACATCACGTTCTTGCCAGCGCCAGCCTCCGTTGCGAAGAGCTTCGCGCTCGGTCGAGTCGTTAAGTGAGCGCCGCCCAGAGGAAGCGTCGTTGCATTTCCACCGCTGACAGCGAGATTCAACCCGTCGTATCGAAACGGGTCGCGCCGATTTTTTTTCCATCGTTTGTACTCCATGATGCCCCCAGGTCGTCGGCTGGTCACCTGCGCCAACAGCGCGAGCCAGGCTCGGAACTTCGAGCAGTTGGTCGTGACGTCTATGGTATACATTGGATATCTACGGTCAATTACGCACCTGTGAGTGCGTAGATATACGGGGGGATATCGGCATGACATGCCAGGTTGATACGGTGTTCTTCGCGGACTGCGCTGCGCGCTCTTTCTTCGATCAGGTGGCCAACAAATGGTCAGTCATGATCCTCACGCTGCTCACCGAGAACCCGACACGCTTCAACGAAATAAGACGAAGGCTGGAAGGAATTACACACAAGGCGCTCACGCAAGCCTTGCGGCGTCTGGAGCGCAATGGACTGATCGCCCGGAAGGTGCTCGATACCTCGCCAGTCGCCGTCGAATATTCGATCACCGAACTCGGTCGTACACTGCAGGTTCCGTTCGGTGCGGTGTATGAATGGTCGATCAAGCATTTGCGTGAAATCGAGCAGGCACAGGAAGCCTATGACGAGCGGTACGAGGCCTGACAGGAAGAGCAGGATACGACCACTTCCCAGCGAACCTCCGAGACCGCCAATCGCCTCGCCCAGACGAGCCAGACCGGTGCGTACCACGTGGTGAACAGCTCTATTGCAGCAGGGTAGGTGCGGCCAAGACTGCCGTGGCAATGCACGATCGTGATCGTAAAAAGGCGCTGGCCATTCAGCCAACAAATTATCCGCCCCTTACTATGCAGTGGCCGTGGATCTCGCTTGAGAACTGCCCGCCGAGCAATGACCGCCGCCCTCATCCCGCCGCACGATTGTCAAAATCGCGGCGCGCCTCCTCGACCGCGTCCAGATTGTTGGCAGCCCAGACCCACACCCCACAAAACGCCGCACCCAATGTGATTCCCAGATCCGTGAGCTTGTACTCAACCTTGGGCGGCACGACTGGATACACGGTGCGTACAACGAGGCCATCCCGTTCCATTGCGCGCAGGGTCTGGGTAAGCATTTTCTGGCTGATACCTCCAATCATCTCGCCAAGGCGGCTGAAACGGAGCGGTGACTTCTCCGCTAGTACATCGAGAATCAACATCGTCCATTTATCGGCAACGCGGCCAATCAGATCCCTGACCAGGGACACAATCCGCGGATCAAGATTGATCGGCGGAGTAAGGCTGGCGTAGTACTGTGCGGCCGCAATCTGTTCCTCGGTGAACTTGGGGACTTGCGCCATATCGACACTCTCCGTTTGGTAAGTATATGACTTTCAGGTGCCTTCTTCCCAATGGCGAGTATGCCCTTCAAACTACGCTCGTGCTCAACCTGGTAGGGGCAACCTGATGAAAATGAACGGAAGGACCGTGTTGATTACGGGGGGAACCAGCGGTATTGGTCTGGAGTTCGCGAAGCAACTGACCGCGCGAGGCAACACTGTGATTGTCACTGGGCGCTCGCCCGAGAGGCTGGAAGCGGCGCAACAAGCTATACAGGGGCTGCATGCATTTGAGAGCGATGTCAGCAATCCAGCGAGTGTCGAGTCACTGTACGAAATCGTGTCGAACCGGTTTCCATTGCTGGACACGCTGGTGAACAACGCAGGTACGATGCGTAACATCAAGCTCGGGCAGCAATATGAGTTGAGTGATCTGACTACCGAGATCGATGGGAATCTGAAGGGACCAATGTGGATGATCCAGGCGTTCCTTCCTTTGTTGCGCCGTCGGAAGGGCAGCCTGATCGTGAATGTATCGTCAGGCCTCGCGTTTATTCCGTTTCCTGCCTCGCCTGTATATAGCGCGTCAAAGGCCGCGATTCACGCTTATACGCGGTGTCTGAGAGCTCAGCTGGAGGACTCTTCCGTGTCGGTAGTCGAACTAGCGCCTCCAGGCACCGAGACGCCACTGTTCCGTGGCGAATTCGCCGAGGAAATGAAAGGGGAAAGGGGCATGGACGTGAGTGTGCTTGTGAAGCATGCGATCGAGGGTATCGAAGCCGGGAAACCCGAGATTCGCCCCGGGTTAAGCAATCTGCTGAAAATCGCCAGCCGCGTTGCGCCGCACTTCATGTTCAGGCAAATGGTGAAGCTGGGGCGTCCGGAGTCGTCCACGCCAATGTGACGCCCCTCACTGTAATACATATCTGCTACGCTGAGTGTTTGTTAGATTGCTTGGGAAATCGGCGGTAAACTCCATGCGCCCGCCGATACGCCATCTTAGAATTTTGTTTGTAGCCCCACCGATACACCGGTGATACCGGAACTCCCCGGGCTGCGGTTGAGAACAGCGATATTCGTCGGATCGTTCTTGTAGGCACCGGAAAAATGATTTCGGTCGGCTTCCACGTAAATCTCAGTTCGCTTCGAGAGGAAATACTCGCCTATCACATAGGCGGTCCGCTTGTGACCACTGGCGCCATTTACATTGCCGAGGTTGCTGGCGATGTCATCGTAATAGGCAGCAGTCACCGCCAATGCCGGCGTAATTTGCCAGACGATGCCGCCCTGCGGTACGTCGTTACGTCGCTGTGAAGGAGCTTTCGCTGAACCACTCACGGTCAATACCAGATAGCTGAGATAGACGCGAACGGGTCCAATCTGCCACACGCCGCCGGCGTAATAGTTCTGTGCTATCCGACTTGCATCCGCATTGTAGGTGCGTTGATAGGCAATACCGCCCCTTAGAGATCCCGTATCGTAACTAGCGGCCGCCGAGTAGTTGGATCCTGCACGCTGGTTCCCGGCGACACCTCCGAATGAATAGCTTGCGCTAAGCTTTGCTCCGCCGAAGCCGTTTGTATATTTCACTGAATTGTTGAAGCGGCTATCTAAGGTGAAAAAGTTAACACCGAGAAGCCCGCCCGGAGTGACCGCAGGATCTGCGCCACCAATCTGCGAGGGATCCAGAGAAATACCTAAATCCTCAAAGGAACTGAACTGGCGTCCCGTCGTCAGACGTCCATATGTCCCATCCAATCCAACATATGCCTGACGGGACCACAGGACGTTATTCGTCGCCAGGGAGCCATTCGAGGAGTTAAAGCCATTTTCCAGACGGAAAATGATCCTCACTCCACCTCCGATGTCTTCTGAGCCGGTCAGACCGAACCGGTTCGGCGCGATGATGTTGGAATATTCGACTGTCGAGCCTCCCTTCGTTCCGCTAACCCACCTGACGCCTCCGCCAACAATACCGAACAGGCTCACACTTGACTGTGCGTGTGCAAGATTGAATGCGGAGGAAAGCAAGATTGCAGCTAAAGGTGTCTTGTTCATTAGTAGACCTATATAAAAACTTGAATTGTGATGGTCTAAGCGTTACCCGTAATCGTGTCCGCCAGACTTGGGCCAGCAGTGCGAGTTATCGGAAACGGTCTCCAAAGGCGTCTGTCTCCTCGACGCCCAAACATCTTTGCCGGAATGCCGCTTCCAAGAACTTCGGCTTACCGGCAAACGGCAGATAAAACCGGCGCTGCGACCGCAGCCTTTCGGCGCGGTTGAGAGCAAAAAAAACATGGTCTCCTGCGACGGAGTGCATCCGGTATACCATCCAAGCTAAGAGATGGCTCTCCAGCGGGAGTGGCTATGCCGGTGCGTCCGGCGGTCGAAGGTATTACCGGCCGTCGCGATGATCTCGCTCCTCGACGCCGTCCAGCGAAGCCGCTTTGGAGCGAGATTTTCACGATTTATTGTTCAGGTATTAAATGCTTCACCGTGCGTACATGCGGGACCAAGTTGTCATGTTGGCCTGATTCGCTCACGGTTGTCCTGTTATTTCTTCAAAGCTCCTATTGCGCGTTCGTGGGCCGGCCAGCCCGATGGTGAGTACCGCGATGAGCATGCAACTGCTGATCGTAAGGAACACTGTGGCGACCCCGCCACGTGTCAAAGCAAAGGCAACGATGTACCCGCTGATCGCAGCCGACAGTCTCGTAAATGAGTACACGAAGCCAACGGCGCGGGCCCTTATGGACGTGGGGAAGATCTCGCTTTGGTAGGCATGACCGTGAAAGCTCAAGGCCGCATTCGCAAACGTCAGGCCGACGCCCGTGCTGATCCAGCCCATGGACGAGACAGAGTGTGCAAAGATGAGACCCAATACAATGGCAACAAGGCCAATAACGATGATTTGGTGCTTACGTTCGAATCGATCTGCCAGCAAGGCGACCATTATTGGCCCCAACGGCGCTGCAAGACTGACGCCGAAGGTATAGAACAAGCTGTGCTTCAGCGGCACACCCTGCGCCTCAAGCAGGGTGGGGATCCAGTTGCTGAATCCGTAGTAGGCGATATTCTGAAAGACGAAGTAGACAATCATCATCAACATGGCATTCCGCACATAGCGAGGGGAAGTGCTGTGTGCCGTACGGGGCTCTGTCGCTGCTGGCGCAACCGGCGCGGACTGGCCGCCAGGCTGCCCTCCACCGTCAAAAGCATCGAGCACGGTGTGCGCCTCCTCCCGACGTCCTTGGGATGCAAGCCAACGCGGGGACTCCGGCAGATTTCGGCGAAATATCCAGAATGCCGCCGCGCCCGCCGCTGGAAGGAAGGTCAACCACCTCCAACCCGTGATGCCGAATATCGAGCGCGGGATCAAGATGGCCGCCAGCAGGGCTGCAACAGGGATTGCAGAATACTCGATGGATTTACACATGCCGAATGCTTTGCCCCGGAGGTGCTTGGGCATGATTTCCACGATGAAGCAGTCGATTGCAACAGACTCGGCGCCAAGTCCGACACCCGCCATGAATCGCCAGCAACAGACCCAGATTGAGTCGTTCTGCAACCCCATGACGAACGTCGCAAGAGCGTAGGAGACCAGCGCGTAGGCGAACACGGCTTTGCGACCGAACCGATCTCCTAATCCTGCAAAGCCGATCACACCGACATACAGACCGAGGAAGGTAGCTGCTATGAAGGTTGCCTGGTCGGAAAATCCAAACAGGCCAGCATTACCTGTCTTGAAAATTCCCGCTGCCACGAGGCCCGGCGAGAGGGGGGCCGTCAAAGCAAGGTCGTAAACTTCGAAGAAGCCGCCCACCGCAACCAGGGCGACCCACCCCCAAAGGCGCATTGACCCGTTCAGCAAGTCAATGCGCGCACCGATCTGTGCCACTGCGGCGGCACTCTCGGGATCGTTGCGAGCGGACGCGCGAGTTTCCATGGCCCTTGCAGCCGTCAATATTTTTTGCATGTTGTCTCCTCCTGGGTCGACCGGTCAGTCGATCCGGACGCTCAATAGCGGAATGAACTGCTGCCCGCCGTGCAGATCTGATGCCCCCAGTGCACCTTGCGTCGATGGATGCGGGATGCTGAACTTGAACGCGCGAGCGCTGTCGCATTCGAAGAACCGGACCTTTTCGGGCGTGGTGTGATACAGGTGCGAAAAGATCTCCGCGTTGAGTGCCCCGGAGCGCTTGACGAGTTGATAGCTCTCGTCGTCGCTGAACAGGATGTCAAAGGTCAAAACAAATGGGCCTGCGTTCTTGCTGCGGATCATCGCCGCGATGTCAGAGAGTTGCATCCTTTGCTTCCTGGATATGCGTGATGGCGGTCCGAAACATTGATACTGGCGTATCCGGCAGCACGACGTGATTCATGTTGAAGGCATACACCGGTCCGCGTTCAATGTGCGCCGGGTTGTGCAGGCAAGCGAAGCCCGTGATGGATCCCTTCCACTTGGTCGTGGGCTGGTGCAGCAACGGTTGCCGTGTCAGTTGCACCAGGGCGGTGGCGGTCTGCTGGTCTGGAGCGGTTGCTTCGACAACGAGCCCGATCTCGTGCGGGATTCGTGCGCGATCTGGCTCGAGCGCCCCCATTACGCCGTCGCGGCCGTATGCGTGGTAGTCGATCCTGGCGCCCATCGCTTCCAATGATTTGCCGAATACCTTTTCCACCGACAGCTGGACACGCTGGATCACTTTGCCGAGCCAGTCGTCAAATTCCCTCAGGATGAATGGATCGCGGATGCCGCCCACCATGATGCTTTGATATCCCACAAGTTCGGCGCCTTCGAGCTTGATGGTGGTCCCCTCAGCTGGTCGGAACTTGCTTCCCCGTATCCGGACGCTTGTCTCGTCCATCTGCTCATAAACGGTCTCGCTAATGTCCAGTACGCCGGAGGACTCAGTGAAGCAAAACGGATCGGCGTTCTCGTAGAGACTATGCGCGGCGACGGATTGTGTCGTGCAACGCAAACCTGGGCCGATCGGCTGGATCACCACTTCGTCTGGCCGCACATAGCCGACGACCATCCCATGCGCGGGCCTTTCGCAAACCGAGGGGCCACATTCGACAACCTTGCCCGCGTGCCAGGCCAGCCCATGCGGCAGGCCCATCTGGATCGGCATAGCCGCATAGAGCGCCGGATCGCTGCAGCGCCCAGCCACAACAAGATCGACGCCAGCGGCGAGCGCGGCCTGCAACGGCTCGACGCCCATCATGCCGACTACGCGCTCGCTGCGCCGGATCGTTGTTTCATCGAGATGGGGAGCCGGGTTGAGCGCGCGGATTCGCCCCTGCTCAAGTTTTTCCAGCAGGAAGTCCTTGGACTGCTCCGAGCGAATCTCGGCTACCTTGAGATCCAGCCCCTCAGAGGCTGCCACCTCGCGCACGATCTCCATGAACCAGTCAACGTGCACGTCCGCGCCGCCCGTTCCTACCGAGCCGATCAGCAGTGGAACCTTGGCGGGCACTGTGTTTCGCAACAGGGTGGTGAGGTCTCGCAAGATCGCTTCACGTGGAAACGCGCACACGCCCATTCCCAATGCAAACGGACCGGCGTCCGTGGTGCCGGCGTCGGCAGCAACGAAATGTGGCTCGCATGCCATCGCCTTGCGCAAACTGTCTTCCGGGACGCCGATGCCGAGCATCCCGCTCGCGGCAATAAACCTGCATTCCTTCATGTTGTCTCCATCCGGATGATCAATGGCCCGGTAGGAACAAGTGTCGATGTATGTGGCATCGTCCGTCAATCTCGATGATAATTGTCGATATATCGACTCGACCTTCACACCCCCATGACAAGCACCACCCCCGTACCGCTGGGCTCCAGCGATGGCCTTTATATGACGGCCGAGGAAGCCGCGAGCGCGCTGAATGTCAGCGTGCCCACGCTCTACACCTATGTCAGCCGCAAGAACATCCGTGCGCACAAGACTCGGGGCAGCCGGGTCAGCCGGTACCTGCGCTCGGATATTGAACAGATCAGGTCGGGGATAGCGCCTGCTTTGGCACGCGACACCGCGCCGGGTCTGACGGGTTCGTCGGCTATCACCTTGATGACGGAGGCGGGTTCCTTCTATCGCGGTGTGAGTGCCATCGATCTGGCAGAGAAGGCCACCCTGGAGGACGTTGCCCGGCTGCTGTGGGATGCTGGCGACTTCGATCCCTTTGAAGGCCTTGCGACCGCGCTCCCCCCGCAGAGTGATGCGCTGCTCAAAGCCTGTGCGGGCTATAGTGCGCTGGACCGCGCCATCATGCTGCTTCCCGCGATCGAGGGAGCTAATCCTCGCGCGCACGACCTCGGTAAGCATGGCTTTCTTCGCTCCGGGGCAGACGTGTTGCGCTGGTTCGCAGCCTGGACGCTGGGACAGTCGTCTCCGGCCACGCTGCCGCTGCATCGCTACATTGGTGCGACGACAAAATGCGGGCCGAAACTTGAGGATGCCGTACGCAGGGTGCTCGTTCTTTCGGCCGATCAGGCTTTGCATCCCGCAACCTACGTCGCTCGCGCGGCTGCCAGCACCGGCGCAACGCCCTATCGGTGCGTGATTGCTGGCCTCTCGGCCGCCACGGGCAAACGCTTGCCGGCTGTTCGCGTCGGTGCGTTTTCCCGGTTCCTGGCCGAAATCGACAACGCGCTGGATACGACCGAGCCAGTCAGGATTCGCGTGCGAGAGAGCGAAGACATTCCTGGGTTTGGCTACTCGCCATTCAATGCGCCAGACCCACGTTCGGCGGCGTTGTGGGCCTCGTTGCGAGTTCTGTTGGCTACCGACCGAAACTTCGCACGCTTCGAGCGCGCCATCGACCTCGCCATTGATCTTACGGGCCAGCAACCGGATTTCGCCCTGCTGGCTGCCTATGTAAACCGCCGCATCGGCGCCGAGCCGGACGCGAATCTGGTGCGGCTAGGACGTATTGCCGGTTGGGTGGCGCATGCGTGGGAGCAGCAAAACGAGATGCCCCTAGTACGCTGGAAGGTCAACTACAACGGGGTTTTGCCAGCCTGATTCTTATGTCGACACTGTCAGTCGATATTGACACTCTCCTCCCGAGAACTGTATGTTCAGCGAAAACTCGGGTTCAGGGAGACAGCATGAGCAAGCGGTGGGTGCGTCGGCCGGAAGGGTCGAACTGGGGCGACTTCGGTGACGACGATCAGATCGGCAGGCTGAATCTTCTGACACCCGAAAAGGTCAGACAGGGCCTTGCGGAAGCACAAGATGGCATCACGTTTTGCTTGAGCCTGCCGCTTGACTATCCCGGAGGCGATGTCGCCAATCCCCGGCGACACCCGCCCCGGCTGTTCGGTGCGATGCATGGCGGCCAGTGCTTTCACAACCACGCGCGACTTGTGCCGGGCACCGGGCGGCGGTCGGTTGTCTGCGACGACGCGGTGCTGCTCTCCACGCAATACTCGACCCAATGGGACAGCCTTGCACACGTTGGCGCCGAGTTTGATGCGGACTGTGACGGCGTCGCCGAGGTCGTCTACTACAACGGATGGCGCGGTGGCGAACATATTGTGACACCACCGCCGCGGGAGGACGCCGAGGAATGGGCGCTTCATGAAGGCGTCAGCGCCGGACCGCTAGGCATCGACACGATGGCTGCGACATGCGTGCAAGGGCGCGGCGTGATGGTCGACTTGTTCGAGCGTTTTGGCCGCGAACACCACCGCGTTGGCTATGACGAACTCATGCGGATTTTTGATGACGACGGGGCGGAGGTCGAACCCGGAGACATGCTGTGTTTGTGCACGGGTTTTGACGAATTGCTGCTCGAGATGAACCGGGCACCGGACCCCTGGCGACTGCACAACAGTTGCGCGGGGCTCGATGGATCCGACTCTCGACTGCTGCAATGGATCACGGACTCCGGTGTCGTCGCCCTCATTTCGGACAATCGTGCTGTTGAGATTCTTCCGCCATCACCGGGTGCTGCGAGCACCATTCACGAACATTGCCTGTTCAAGTTGGGAGTACCGCTCGGAGAGCAATGGTTACTCTCGCCCCTGAATCGGTGGCTGCGCGAGCATGGTCGCAACAGGTTCCTGCTTACAGCCCCGCCGCTGCGGTTGCCAGGAGCAGCTGGCTCACCGGTCACCCCGGTCGCTACAGTTTAGAAGCCTATGAGCGCGCCCGCAGGCCCGTTCTTTGCAATAGGCTTGTAGGGTTTCGGCGAGCACTGAAGGCTGAATCAGTGGGGCTGGGAACCTCTCTCCGGCTGAGTACCATAGTTGTGAAAGGAGAGCATGTATGGTTACGTCCCAAACGTCGGCGCCGCACCTGACGCTGCACGTCTTCGAACAGGATGGGGGATGGCATTGGGGCATTGCAATCCCGCGCGTCGCAGGCGGCGGTTTCAAGGTTCTCGCATACAGCAAAGTCACGTTCGCTCAGGAGGTTGATGCACATCACGATGGCAATCGTGCACTCGACGCTCTCGCTCAAAATCCGTCTGTCCAGTGCGGGTCGTGATGCAGGACAAGCTTCGTAGATCGGGGCACACCAACCATTCACCCGACCCAATGCAGGGAGACGGTCAGGTCTTTCTTGCTTCAGGTATCCCTGAAGAGATCATGGGATGAGCATGAACACCGAAACAAGATCATTACGTATGCTCGTTGAGAGATGGCTCGCGCCAAGCACAGCGACACCGCTACGGGTTACTCGGTTCGGGCGCACAGCCAACGGTGTGCGATTCGTCGAGGTGCACCGACCATCGAACGCCTTGACGATTGCTTTCTTTTTCCACCACGAAAACGGTGACTGGTGCGTATTTCCACCGAGGACCGGCCCGCGACGCAATAGGAGAGCCCGAGTGCCAGGTGTCGCGCCGATCACACTGCATAGAACTGTCTGACGTGCTGGCAATTGCGTTCATGCACGATTTGTCGAGCACCGCACAAGAACGATTGTCCGCGGACTCGGATCTCGAATTCCACGCCCCTGCATGACAATGTCAAACGCAATCTCAAGTTGATACAGCTTCGGACGCAAACGCAATTTAAATTTGATACACCTGCGGATACGGTTATTAGCTGAGTGCTGTTTCCTTCGAATTGCGTTTGCGTCTAACGTCGTCCGCGTCGTTTAGATGCGGCGGTGGCACGCGGTTGATCATGCCGGCCTGACGTTTTTCCTTCAGCCTGTACGAGTCGCCGGAGATCGGCACGACGCGGGCGTGATGAAGCAGCCGGTCGAGGAGCGCCGCGGTAAGCGTTGCGTCGTCAGCGAACGTCCGGCAAGTCTGTAGGATTACGGGCAGAGACGACGCGCGGCATATTCACGCGTGAATCCTGCAAATCCTGACGAGTGTGGATGGGTCCGAAGACGCCGGTGACAGAGGGAGATTTTTTCCGCCAACCGCTGCGCGAGCAGTTCAACTTGAAGCATCCGTTGGTTGGCCTGGCCGATCTGATCGACTGGGATCGGTTTAGCACGGCGAAGAGCGCGAGTTTCGTGTCGCATCGTGGCCGACCGGCGACGTCGCCGCGTTTGATCGCAGGGCTGCTGCACTTGCAGCACGCCTTCGACCTGTCGGACGAGGAGGTCGTCTGGCAATGGCTGGAGAACCCGTATTGGCAGGTGTTCACCGGCGAGACGTACTTGCAGACGAAGCCGCCGATCGATCCGTCGAGCATGACGCGCTGGCGCAAGCGGATGGGCGAAGCCGGCATTGAAGAGCTGCTGGCCGAGACGATCGAAGCGGCCAAAGGTGCCAACGTGATCAAGACTTCGAGCCTGAAGCGGGTGATAGTCGATACGACGGTGATGGAGAAGGCGATAGCGCATCCCACCGATTTGCGCCTGCTCGAACGTTGCAGGGAACATCTGGTGAAGGCTGCGGCCCAGCACGGGCTGAAGCTTCGGCAGAACTACAACCGAGAAGCGCCGCGTCTGGCGGGCCAGATCGGCCGCTATGCGCATGCGAAGCAGTACAAGCGGATGAAGAAAGCGCCGCGCACGTTGCGCTCGCGCGTGGGGCGCGTGATGCGTGACATCGAGCGGCAGCTGGACGGCGTCGCTCAGCAAAGTCGAGCGGCTTTGGAAGATCTGATTGGCCGCACGAAGCGCATTCTCACGCAGAAGCAGAAGGACAAAAACAAGCTTTACGCACTGCATGCGCCAGAAGTCGAGTGTCTGGCCAAGGGCAAGGCACGCAAGCCGTACGAATTCGGCGTGAAGGTGGCCGATTCCGGCGAGATAGCGCTCGGCGACAGGCCGGGCGAGGCATACGTCTGATGCGGTTCGGTGAACGTCCGGCCAGCCCGGTATATTTACCTTGCGATGTTCATACACGGACTCTTCGCGGTCGTTATGCGGATTCCGGGCACTCCGCGCTTTCTAATTTAGATACGCCATGTCTGATACCACCGGGGCTACAACCAAGTCCACACTAGCGAGTCAAGCGCAGTCCGCCAACGTCTTCCAGGGAAAGGTGCCGCGATTGTTACTGTTCCTCTGCGTCGTTTGCGGCGTGTCGGTCATGCTCGTTGCCCTGATGTTGGGCGAACACCTGGCGAACGTTGCGATAACCGGCCGAGAGGAGCTGATTGGCGATGATCTGGTTGCATCGATTGACCGGATTCTGGACAGCGTCAGCTCGCGGCGCCGGACCGAGCTCGCGGCGCTCGCCGGCAAATCGTGCAGGCAAGCGAGGGCTTCGCTGGCAGAGTTGCAGACGCAGCTGCGTTATGTACGGGCAGTCGCGCTCGTATCAGACGGCCATCTTTACTGCTCTTCCGCGCTCGGACCGATCGACGTTCCCCTGTTGGCCTACCCGTTCTCGACTGGCGGTGGCGACAGGATAGGCCTTCTCGCGCAGACACGGTACCAGCCTGGCGCTCCCGTGCTCGTAATGTTTGACAGGACAGCCGCAGGTGCGGGCGTACTGTCCATCGTTGAGGGTGATTATCTCGCAGACGCGCTCGCGCACGGTGTCCGATATGGTGCGCAGACGGCGGCGATGTCGGTGACGGGTGCGGGGCTTCTGAACGATCATGGGACATTCTTGCCAGCTGCTGCGCCGCAGGCTACGTACACGACGCGCGTCGCATCTCGTGCACGGCCGTTTGCCATTCTGGTGTCGTCCTCCGGTGCTTTCATCTCAGGCATGCACTGGAAGTATAGACTGGCAGGCCTGGCTATCGGACTATTGATCGACAGCCTGAATGCAGCGGTCTACCTGCTCGCGTTCGCACCGCGCCGACTTCTGCTGAACGCGGTTCGCCAAGCGCTGCGGCGTGAAGAGTTTCATGTCGTCTATCAGCCGATTATCGAGACTACCAGCCGCGAACCGGTTGGCGTCGAGGCGTTGTTGCGCTGGCATCACCCGAAATGGGGCGCAATAAGTCCGGCTTCGTTCATAGCTGAAGTCGAGTCGAGCGAAATGCTCGCGCCGGTCACGGAGTTCGTGCTGCGGACGGCAGTCGCCGAAATGAGTCGGCGACCCCCCGCGATTCCGCTACGAATCGCTGTGAATGTCGCTCCGGGTGACCTGGAGCGGAAGGGCTTCGTCGCACAGGTAGAATCCGTGAGCGACGGCCTGCCACCAGGAGTCAGTCTCGTACTCGAGCTGACCGAACGATTTCTGCTTGGCGAAAGCGTGCGCACGGCTATCACATTCAAGACGCTCAGGGCAAAGGGAGTCAGTTTTGCCATCGACGATTTTGGCACCCACCACAGCAACCTTGAACTGCTCGGCCGGTTTCAGTTCGATTTTGTGAAAATTGACCGGCAGTTTGTGAATCAGGCCAATGCGGGCGGAGCCGACCTGATTTCAGGCATCGTGTCTGTCGCGAAGCACTTCGGATTGCAGGTCATAGCGGAAGGCGTCGAGACCGAAGCCCAGCATCAGGCTTTGCTGGCGGCGGGGGTGCCATTCGCCCAAGGATATCTTTATCAAAGGCCGGTGAGGGCGGAGCAGCTCGCGTCACCGACGACGTGACGCTAGTACGGCCTGCTGTTGAACCGGCTGCTGCGAAGGCGAGTTCATCAAGGGTGCCGGCAACCAGTCCTCGGTAGGCGTGCCGGTCGAACGGTCATCGGTCACTTGAGCAGATCGTTTCAAACCACCGCATCGTCTGATTCTTATTCACCATCTCCGGTTCTATTGTCCGCCTTTATCATGCTGTCCATAAGACCAGCGGTAGCGCAGCGTGACACCCGCAGCAATCAACAGAGTCGCCGCCAGAATTATCTGGATCCCGTGCCATCCATATCGATTCAGCGCGGTTGCGATCGCAAAGGAGCCTGCCGTCACGAATGAAAACATGATGAATTCATTCGCGCCCTGGACCGTTGCTCGTTCTTCATCGCTACACGAATGCGTCAGCATTACCGTACTGCCTACGTACATGAGATTCCAACCAATGCCGCAAAGTAATAACGCAGCGGCAAAAGCAGGAACCATCTCGCCGTAAGACGCGATCAGCGAGGCAACGAGCTGTAGTAGACATCCCGCCAGCACCGTGGGGCGCGTGCCATATTTGCCGATGATCTTGCCGGTAAAGAAGGATGGCGCATACATACCGGCGACGTGAAACTGCATGATGATCGCCGCCACCGACACTGAGCCGCCATAGCCGATAATGGCCAAAGGCGCCGTTATCATCATCGCGGCCATGACGGTATAACCGATCGTCGCGCAGGTGATCGCCACCACGATCTCCGGGCGCCGCAACAGCACGAAAAGATCTGTTCGGGTTTTTGGTCGGACCATGGGTGTTTGCGTCGCCCCATGCGGAAATTTCAGGGCCGCCACCAGAAGCAGCGATAAAACGCCCATCAACGCGATTGACAGGAAAGAACCTGCATAAGGCAGCGCGGGCACCAGGTTGCGAACTTTCGCCGCAATCCACGGACCGCATACCGCAGCGCCAAAACTGCCGACAAGGACAACGGAAATCCCGTTGCTTTTGAGCGCGAAGCTGCTATGAGTGACCACTTCGGCAGCGGCAAAGCGGTAGTACTGCGCAAACGCCTCATAAACGCCGATTAGTCCGAACGCCGCGCAGAACGTCCAGAAGCTGTGCAGCCAAAGCGCCCACATGGCAAGCGTGCCGCCGAGAATCGCGGCAAATGCGCCAACGACGAAGCCCTGGGGCCGCCCGACGCGGCGCATCAACGCGGAAGCGCCAATCGTCGTCAACGCCGCGAGCAACGTCATGACCGCATAAGGCGCGGTCACAAGATGCACGTTGCTCGTCAACGTTTTCCCGACGACGCCCAGCAACGTGTTGCCGCGGCGAGCGTCGCCGTGAACAGGAACTCGCATGCCGCGATCAGCGAGAGATTCAGTGTGATGAGTGTGCGAGCGGTCGACGCTGCCGTACCTTCAATATCTAGCTGCATGGAAGTATTCCCGATGTGTTTTGGCAAGCGGCGGCTACGCATTCGCCCAGCAACGAAGATGAGTTCCCCATTGACGGCACCCGCGTCAATCGAGCAGAGTCTCGAGCCGCTTCGCGGCTGTTTCCACAGCCGCAACGCGAATCGCGCGGCGCTCGGCGGTCGCGGCCAGCGCCCGCTTGACGATCTCCGGCGGTGCGACGAACGGCGTCCCGGCCTTGAACGGGGGCTCGGGGTCATATTCGATCTGCAATTGAATCTGCTGCGCGACCTCCTCGCTCGCCACTTCCGCCGCGACACGCAATGCCATGTCGATTCCGGCAGTGACGCCGCCCGACGTGTAGATGTTGCCGTCGATCGTCAGACGGTCGTCGCACGGGATCGCACCGAACTGACTCAGCAAATCGCGGGCTTGCCAGTGGCCGCCCGAACGGCGGCCGCGCAGCAGGCCCGCTGCGCCGAGCAGCAGCGACCCGGTGCAAATACCGAAGATGTATGCAGCGGCATTCGATCGATCGCGAACGAAATCGACGATTTCCGGGTCGAGTATTGCATCGTCCGTTCCGGGACCGCCAGGCACTACAAATAATTCGTATATCGAAGCCGTTTTAAAACAGGCGTCGGGTTGAATGACGAGACCCTTGTCGGTGCGTACGGGCGCTAGGGTCGGCGCAACGATCTCCACGCGCCAGCTTGGCAGCCGGCCGAGCACTTCCAGCGGACCCGTGAGATCCAGTTGCGTCATGTTGGGAAAGAGCAGCAGGCCTGCGACTTTTTTTTCGCGTTGTTGCGTCATGAGTGAGTTCCTCCGGGTAGTGACCGCATTAGACCAGCGACTTGATTGGCAAAAAGGACAGAAATAGCGTATTTTTTGCCAATGACCAAAATCTGCAAACCTGGCCCGCGTCGGATCGTGATCTTCGTGTACGAAGGGGCACAACCGATCGACGTGTCGGGCCCGCTCCAGACCTTTGACACCGCTAGCGAAGAAGCGATGGGAAATTGCTATCGATGCAGCATCGTTTCCGTTGGCGGCAGTCCCATCCGGTTGCAAAGCGGAATGACAGTGCTCACGGAACCCCTTCCGAAAGGGGCGCGGTTCGACACGCTCGTCATACCCGGCGGCCCGGGCGTGCATGCGGCACGCAAGTCACCGGAGATCGTTCTTCAGGTAAAGAAACTGGCCGAACGCGCCGAGCGGGTCTGTTCGGTTTGCACCGGAGCCTTTTTACTGGCTCAGGCCGGGCTGCTCGAAGGGCGCAATGCGGCCACGCACTGGCGTGCGTGTGCGGAGCTATCCCGGGAATTCCCCGGAGTTCAGGTGCAGCCCGATCCGATCTGGGTGCGGGATGACCGGATCTGGACCTCGGCGGGCGTCACTGCCGGCATCGATCTTGCGCTGGCTATGGTTGAGGCCGACCTGGGGAGTGCATTGGCGACCCGAACCGCGCGCCGACTGGTGGTCTATATGCGGCGCTCGGGAGGGCAGGCGCAATTCAGCACGCCGCTCGCTTTGCAAACCGCCGATAGTTTTGGGCCACTTTTTGACTGGATCAACAAGAATTTGCACAAGTCGCTGAAGGTCACCGATCTCGCCGACGAAGCCGGCATGTCGCCGCGCACCTTCATTCGGCATTTCACCGAAAAGATGGGAATGACTCCCGGCAAGGCGCTTGAAGGATTGCGCCTCGAACGGGCACAATCGCTGCTGACGGCCACCACGTTGTCGCTATCGGAAGTCGCTCGGCGCACTGGCTTTGGCCGTGAGGAGCGGTTGAGAAATGCGTTCGTCAGGAACTTCGCGATTGGGCCGACGCAGTGGCGATACCGCTTCAACGAAAAAATATGATCCTTCGCGCTCGGGGTGCCTTCTATGAGCAGGAAGTTGTCAAGGTGTTTTGCGAGGCGGGTTGCGAATCGTCGATGAATTACTCTCCCGCCTCCGCCATAGGAAGGCAATCACTGCTGCAAATCAGCGCTAAGTCACAGGTCTGAAGCCGATCGTCGCGCTCGTGAGATCCAACGTCTCACCACCTTCTATCCGCTGGCGGGTAGCCAGCCTCATCCTGTATGCGCGTTGCGCCGGAATTTTTCCGGGAGCATGCCCCATCTCAAGAATCGGTCACGTCAGTAACCCGGGCACCCCACGGGCATGTTCACTTCAAACCGTCCATACATCGTGTTTCGCGTCTTCCGCTGGTGACGTTGTTACCCCCTTAACTCATGCCGACTTCAGTTGTGCCCCCTCGGGTATCACGCCATCCTTCAGGTTGCGCCACAGCGAAATGGCGAGACGTCGCGCAACGGCGACGATCGCAATGCGTCGGGAGCGGCGATTCAGTTGCGTTCCCTGAGTGCGCTGGTGGAACCACTGTGTCAGCGCACTGCCGGGTTGGTAGCGCAGCCATGACCATGCCAGCTCGGTCAACAGCGCGCGCACGCGCCGGTTGCCTTGCTTGCTGATCCCCTGATCCAGCCGGCTCTCACCGCTATCGTACGGTTGCGGTACGAGGCCAACGCACGCACCGACCTCACGGCGGTTGTGGAATGTCCGCCAGAACAGTTCGAGCGCGAGGCGCGACGCGCCGACCGGTCCCACACCCTTTAGCCTCGACAGGTCTTCGATCCGTTTGTGTGCGGCCGCCGGCAGATTCGTGTGGCGCGTTTTCTCAAGCGCTGCAAATTGCAGTTCGACGAGTGCCAGCCGTTCGCATTCGCGTAGCAGCCGCTCACGCAGTTCTGGCGGCAGCGGTGTGCCGTCGTAACACTTCACCTCGCCACGTGCGAGGCGACCGGCGAAGCCCCGATGATCGACATCGTCCCAGCATCCGAGCGTGATCAGCAGTTTGCGTATGCGGTCGCGGTGTTGCAGCACTTCCTTTTGCAGTTATCCGCGGTCGCGCATCATCTGGCGTGACGCTTCGTCTTGCATTGAAGGCACACGCACGACGTGCATCCGGTCCCGTTCGCCGCGCAACCATGCCCGCAGGTTGGTCACCAGCTTGATTGCATCCAGCCGGTCGGTTTTTGCGCACCGCTTGTGGCGTTCGACGGGAATGCTCGCGGCATCGATCACATAACGTTCGATGCCGAGCGCCTGCAGTGCACGATAGATCCAGAACGCGTCCTGGCCGGCCTCGTAGCTCACTGCCACGCGCACATCCGCAGGCAGTGACCATTTTTGCTTGTGCGCGTCGATCAGGTCCAGCACCGCCTGCAGACGGCCAGCAGCGCGCGCGTCTGCCACTGTGTGGATAGCTGGCTTTTCGCGCTGGCCGTCGTGCAGCGCGACCTTCCACTTTGCTGTGCCCAGCTCGATCGATACCGCCAGCAGCAGTTCATCGCGGTCGGTCGCGGATGACAGATCTGTGCGCATGATGTTCTCCTTTGAACTGGAATCGACGCCCTGATTTTACGTATCAGGGGTGTCGACGATCCGCCTGTTCATAGGATCTCACGTTATAAACGTGGTAAGAGTAAGGATGCGGTCTGTCGTGATAAGAATGGCATGAGAAGGGTGTGCATATCAATATTTGTAGAGGATATCCACGCCGGAAAATTTGTACCAAGGAAAGGCGCGCGTCCGAAGGTCTGTACGATGTCAGGCTGTTTAGGTCCGGTGGTATGGCGAAAGGAACAAGTCGGACTTACTGCAGATCTGTCACGCGATGGGTTTGCCATCGCACGGCAGGCCTGTCGAAAAGGACAGGCCTGCCGCTTCACCCACGGGTTCTAAACTGTTGCCACCGGTGCAGCTGGTGAGCCAGCTGCTCCTGGCAACCGCAGCGGCGGGGCTGTCAGGAATGAGGCCGGCTGGAAAAAGTGGAAGCCAACATTTCGTAAAATTGAGGAATGGAGGCATACATGAACCGAATCCCCAAAGCCGTCTACACGAAGGAATTCCGTGAAGAGGCGGTGAAGCTTGCAATGACCGAGGGCGTTGGCGTATCGGAAGGAAAGGAGTTTCTCAGGAATTCGCGACGTACTTTGCGAGGGAGTCGCGGTGAAGTACAGTGTGATCGAACAGATGCGACAGGAATATCCGGTGCCGCCGATGTGTCGGCTGCTGGGTGTTTCCGCGAGCGGCTATTACGCGTGGCGCAAGCGCTCGCCGTCTTTGCGGGCACAGCAGGAGCCGAGACTGGAGGCCGAAGTGCTCGCGGCGCATCAGCGTACACGTGAGAGCTTCGGGCCCGAACGCTTGCCGAAGCATCTTGACGAGCACGGCGTGCGGCTCGGTGTTCATCGCATAAAAAGGCTACGCAAAAAGCTTGGACTACGCTGCGGCAGAAACGCAAGTTGCCACTGATCGCGAAGACAAACCCGTCATCGTTGTCGGAGCTTGCAGGGACGTCCGGACGAGAGAAATCCAACCTGTCGCGCACGCTTAAGACGATGGAGCGGTACGGCCAGGTGCGCTTCGAGAAAGGCGACGGCCGCGAGGTTGCACCACGGGCCAACTATGCCAGCATCAGCCTGGAAATGTCGTTCGCGTAACGCCACCCTACGCAGCATCAAGCCCGCGACGCGCCGACCGGCATCGCGGGCTTCTTCATTCTGAGCACCAAAAGACGATGCATGGAACGCGAATACCGGCTCGAGCTGGGTAGAGATGATTTCGTCAAGGCGCTCAGATTGCTGTGCACCAAAGACGAGAGAGATGACGGCTACCTGTGCTTTTCATTCGAGGACGGACGACTCACGCTAACACGCATGTTCAATGGCTCGCCTCGCAGGGTGGATGTATCCGTGATCATTCCGGCAACCGGCTGGTGGCCACTGGCGGCCGATTCTCTGTGGCCGGACGTTGCCAAGTACCGCAGGATGCGAAGGCATGACGACGAATTTGAGGACTCGTTCTTCGTGCGCTTTGCTGACCAGCGGCTCCCCATTCGAGAGATGCCAATTGCGTTCGGCAGAGTTGTGCGCGGCCAGATCGCAATGGACTTCTCAGCCGCGAGAGCCGCGGGTTTGCGCGAGATGGTCCATGGCTAGGCGTGACGTGCTATGCCGTTCCCGGCAAGTAACAATTGCATTGTTCGGCGCTGACTGGCAGACGCCGACGTTCCAACACGGTCGGGGGTGCTTCGGACATTGCGATCGGCAATTAGCTCATGAGGGGGCAGGTGAATAACTTACGGCGTAGAAACATCAGCATGTCGCTTGCGCTCGACAGGATTGCTGTGCGCCGGTCAGGCCGTGGCCAGCAACTATGGCTCCGGCACTGAGGTGCAGCCCGAGGCATTGCGATTTTGGCTAACTGATGGATATCGAACGGCCATAGAAACAGAGGGGCTACATGTCGTGCCTCACGTTGCGCAGAAAGTCGTTGGCAGACGCCCGCGAATTGACCGCATTGATGATATCGGTGAGGAGCCGCGGAAGGAACAACTGCGTGTTGGGATCACTTACCCCGATACTAAGCACTGGCCTATCCGCAGGCTGCGCAGCATTTCTCGGGCCAGATACAGTGGCCTGGTTGGGCGTGAGCGTATCGGACTCTACGACTTGCACCGGCTGAACGCTGGCGTAGGACCACGCGGGTGAACACGCGGCAACGAATAGGACCAGCGGTGCGGCAAAACGAAGGACGCTCATCAGGTAAGCTCCAGAAAGAAATCAGGATTCGATTGACACCGCGCGGTCATCCACGTTTGCCATTCCGAGGCGCGCGCCAGCGAAGGAGCGCGCGACGATTGGAATTCGGCGTTTGTGGTCAGGTGCAATGCCCAGCAATTCTGTCGTCGCATCGATTACGCGATCGGCGCCGAGCTTCAGCAGGCAATCGCTCCGACTGTGAATGTGGGCGTCACAGCCTTCCAGCTTGCAGGGTACGCAGGCGCCAGCACCCTGAAGCAGATAGACGTTGCCGCGTCGCCCCGAACCGGATATCAGCCAGGGACTGCTGTCGGTCCAGTCCTTCGGCCACGGTCCCCAGCGAACCGGATTCGATGGACCGAACAGGGCGAGGGTCGGGGTGCCGGTAGCCGCCGCGATATGCGTGGCGGACGTGTCAGGACCGACGAAGAGCTTCGCGCGTCGAATCACTTCGGCGGTTGCAGCGAGGCTTAGCTTTCCCACCAGATTGATGATGTCACCTCCCGCCCGCTCTCCGATCTCGCACGCATACGCCACTTCGTCTTTCGCTGGTCCGCCTGTCAGAACAATCGCATAGCCGTGCGCATGCAGGAATTCGACGAGCGCGACCCAGCCTTCGGCATGCCACATCTTGTACGCGTAGCGCGGATACACGTGCACGACAACGTAGGGCTGACCGGCTGCGGACCCGAGAAGCAGATTGAGTTGTGCGAGCTGCTCCGGGCGATTGGACATGGCTGGCGGGACGATGTTGAAGCAGGGCGTGATCCCAAGCAGGCTCATAAGCGATAAACCGCTTTGGACCACGTGCAGGCTGTCATCGCGATCGACCACAAAGCGGTTTAGTACTAACCTTTTGATCCAGGTTTTGCGAGCGGAAGCAACAATGCCAATCCGCCTGTTCCCTGCCATCCAGCAAAGGAAGCTGGCGAGGCTGGACGTGCGCAGTGAGCAGGCGAGATCGTAACGGCGCCAAAGTTTGCGGGCCTCGGCAAAGCGCTCTACCTGTCTGGCGCGTGGCGCGATGGAGACCACACCCCGGAGGTCAGGATTGTTTTCCAGCACCCCGCCGGTACCGTCGAATACCAGCATATCGATTTGCACGTCGGGCCAGTGCGCTTTTAGCGAGCGCACTGCAGGCGTGCCAAGCAACACGTCGCCGATGCGGCCCGTACAGATCACGAGTATCGAGCGGGGAGGGGGCGTCTCACGGAACAGTGTGTCCATGTACGGCTTGCTGGGTGGATCTGTACGAGAGGATGGCGGTTGCGGCTTTCTCAGGTGCATGCTCATGACCGTTGCGCATCGCCGTTGTAGTATCGCAAATCGGCACTCTCCAGCAGCCGTTGCATGTAAGGGCCCTGCAGCGCGAATCGCGCTGCCGCGAGACTCTCTTTTTTCCCCTGAGGCCGGTCGGCGGGATCGATGAGCGGTTCTTTATCGAGCGACGGCGCATCCTCGCTACTTGGCCAATGCTGGCAGTACAGGCTCAGTGCTTCACAGGTATTGCGGAATCCCGGATGAACGGGTTCCCGCTCAGGCATCCCCACAATTGCTTTCGCTCCGAAACGCCGGACGACCTTTGAATACAGCACCTTTTCGAGGAAATCATCCTCGCGAGCACGGAGTTCTGTGATCATCTGCATGAACACAGGCGTTACTTTCGCGACGAAGAACTGCGTGGAAATGGTCCGGGTCTGGCGGATGCCATATCCGAAACCCAGTGGCCTCAAGATGCGCGCAAGCGCATGGCGCGCCCGTTTGCCCAATTCCTGGGAGTGTTTCCATGCAGGTGCGCGATCGTCGCTGCAGGAAGAGGCCGCGATCACCGCGTCTGGATCGGCCCGCAACTTGTGCAGATATTGGATGATGACCTGTTGGTCCATGATCCAGGTATCTGCTTCAAGGTGCACAACGAAGTCGGGATCGAAACGTTCAACCGCGCTTTGGATCGAAGCCACAAGCAGGTCGAGTGCCCCTGTCGTCAAGGGTCGTGGTGGCCGTCGCAGGAGCAGATCTTCCAGATAGGGTTCGTAAGTGGCGTGAGAACATGCATGTACCACCGGCCACGTTTGTTGCCAGTTCAACTTGATGATCTCCATCGAGATGCGCGCACAGTCGATGCGGTTAAACGTCGTCAGGCATACGGCGACTTTCATGACATGACCCCTGGATTTCAATAGACTGCCGGCATACCTGCCGGACGATGTTTGAAACGCCTGTGCACCCAGTAATACTGCTCGGGAAAGCGTAGGATTTGCTGCTCAAGGAAGGCATTCATCGTGCGTGCGTCGTGCGACTCGCTGTCCGTAGGATAGTTTTCAAGCGGCTCAAAGATGGTGAGCCTGTAGCCCCGAAATTCCGGCAACACCTCGGTTACGAAGGGCACGACGCGCGCGCCACCGAGTTTTGCGAGACGTGATACGGAGGTGAGCGTACAGGCCGGCACGTCGAACAGCGCGGCAAACACGGAACCCGACGTGCCATGGTCCATGTCCGCCGCCAGCATTACTGGAGTGCCTGAGCGCAGGAGCTTCACGATGTGTTTCGCGCTCGAACTACGCTCGATCATGTTCGCGCCGAACCTTCCACGCTGACGTTTTGCGAGCTCGCAGACGCGCGTATTCGACATGCGCGTGTAGAGCGCCCGCGACGGGCAGTTGAGAGGAATACAGCATGCAACCCACCTCGATGCCGACGAAGTGGAACCCCATGAAAATCGTCGGTGCGGCGTGCGGATCGTGGAGGTCGATGCGGCTGTCCATCTCGACCATCCGGTCAATCGCGCGGGCGCTCCCGAACCACTGAAACCCTCGCTCCAGATAGCTGCGCACGACATGCTGGAAATGCGCGCGCGCAAGACGCTCGCGCTCAGGTTCGGTCTTCAGCGGAAAACACAGCCGCAGGTTGACGAGCGCCACGTATTTGCGAGGGCTTGGTATCAGATACAGCGCGGCGCCGAGACCGCTGCCGGCGCGGGCAACCAGCGGGTACGGCAGGACCGACAGGAGCCGCAGCAGACCGACGAGCAGACAATACCCGAGCGTTTTCATGGTTGTTTCCGTGTAATGGGCTGTCCGGCGCCCCTCGTATCGGGTTCCGGAGCATGGGGCAGCGCGAGTTGTGAAGAATGGGTGCTACCGCTGGTTCGCCAGGCAAAATCAGTCGCCACATTGACGACCATGCAGTTCGAGGTGCAACTGGACCAGCCACGCACGGCGGCAATCATCGGCAATCAGTGCTTTAACCCCGGGTTTTTCACCCATTTCGACCTTGCGTGCCGCTACGGCAGCATCGAACGCTCGCCGCGCCCACCATCGCAGCAACAGCATGATCAGAAGCGCCACGGCAAAGGTGCCACCCTGAAAGGGCAACGTGGGCGTACCGCTGTCGGGCAGGCCGAACAGCAAGTCAAGGCTCAGGCAGGGGATGATGGCTATCCCAGTGGAAACCGAGAGGAGCACGATGTTTGCGCGCAGCGCTGTTGCAGTGGTGAGTTTCATGACACGCGGGTTCACCGCCGGATGGACATGACCGTCATGCTGAGCGTGCATGGCTTACCCGACACTTACCGGCGCACTGCGCCGGCCGTCTTTGCGCGGGCCCCAAGGCTACCGAGATGCGGTGTCGCCATAATCGGGGAGTGTGGCGGCGTCGCCCGGTTTCGATGAAGGCGCGCGCCGCCTTTGCAGATAAAGATTGCGCGTGAACGAATACTCGTCGAGCGCCGCTTGCGAGAGCAGATTCGAAGCGCCCAGCAGATCGGCACGGTTGCTGATGAGGTGAGTGCCGCCCACCGCCGCCTGGACGGGCAGCGATGCCGCCGAGAATGGATTGAGCAGACCGTTGACGGGGACGTCGCTCACGTCGCGCACGCTGCTCGGACCGAACACTGGCAGCACCAGATACGGCCCGATCGGTACGCCGTAGCGCGCAAGCGTCAGGCCGAAATCCTGATGATGTCTGGGTAGCCCCGCCGGCGTTGCCCAGTCGATCAGGCCGCCAATGCCCAATGTGGAATTGAACGCAAAGCGCATCGCATCTTCCGTCGCGTCCGTCACCTTCAACTGCAGCGCGTCGTTGGCGAAGTTGCCGATATCGCCGAGGTTGGAAAAGAAGTTCCGCACCGCGGTTTGCACTGGCGCCGGCGTCATCTTCTGATAGGCGGTCGCCGTTGGCCTGGCGACGTACTTGTCCAGCCTGTCGTTGAACGAGTAGATCGCCCGGTTCATTGGTTCGAGCGGGTCGCCGGCGGTGCGCTCAGAATGCGTTGCGCAGCCGCATAAGACGAGTGTCGCGGCAATGAGTGCGCAGGCTTGCAGGTCACGGCTTTTCATCCAGAGTCTCCCGGCAGAAGGATTGAGAACAGGGCCGGCGATGCCGCGCTGGAGTGTCGCGGCTGTTCGTCGATTCCATGATCGGGCTGGCCGACTTACTCACCACTTACTGCCGGATCTCCGGATGCAGGCTCGATCGGCATACGAGCGAGCCATGCGTGGGTAGTAAGTGATGAGTAAGTCACGTGGCCGCACGATTGCATCAGGCGCTGCAGCTGCCGGGTTGTCCGGCGCCCGATTCCGCTGATTCGGCACGAGTCGACCGGCCGCAACCCCGTCTGGACTATTCAATGAACAACCTGCCTTTGATCGAACAGGCAAGAACTCAGTTTTTTCCCCTTGCCGTTGGCCCGGTTTCCGGACGCGCGCCCGGACGCGCCGGGCGGAGCCGCGCACATGCGTGCTAACCGCCGCGAGCCCGCCGCAAGATGGGCATTGGGCACCTGGGAGGAATTGGCCACTGCCGTCGTATGCACTGCACTGGGTGCGTGCGCGGTGCAACCCCCTTACCTGCCGCCCACGCTTGATGACCAAGGGGTCTGGGCGAACCAGCCGGTTTTCGCGCCGGACCCGCTGCCGCCTGAAGAGAAATGGTGGACTGCGCTTGGAGACCCGGTGCTGGACGGCCTGATCGACGCCGCGTTTGCGAGCAGTCCGTCGGTGGCGTTGGCCGCGGCGCACCTGGACGAAGCGCGCGCCACGCTCGGCCTCAAGACCGCTCAAAGCCGCCCGCAGGTTTCGTTCAATGCGAGCGCGGAGCATGCCCGCGTTCAAAGTGGCGGCGGTGGTATTGGTGGCGGCGGTGGCAACACGGTGGTGGGCTCGGAAGTCACGGGCGGCCCGACTCTGGCGTGGGAAATCGACCTGTTCGACCGCCTGCGGCAGGCGCAGTCGGCCGCCAGCAGCCGGCTCACCGCCCGTACCGCGGATGCGGCCGCCGCCCGGCTCCTGCTGGCCGCCCAGGTAGCGGGCGCCGTGACGTCGCTGCGCGCCTGCCGGGTCGTACTGGACGTCAGACGTTTCGATATCGAGTCGCAGCAGCGCGACCTGGCGCTGACGCGCCAGCGAGTCGCGTTGGGATTTGCCCCGCCGGTCGACGAAAGCCGCGCACTCAGTTCCCTTGCCGACGCGCAGACAAGTCTCGTTGCGCAGGACGAAACCTGTGTGCAGGACCTGGACGCGCTAGTCGAACTCACCGGATTGACTGCGGCCGATGTGACCGAACGCCTCGGTGCGGTGCGCGCAACCGGCGCCGCAGCTGGCACGGCAACGGGCGGGCAGGGCGATCGCCAGTTTGCGTTTCCAGAAGTCCCGCAGGCCACGCTCGCTCTTCCGGCCAGCGTGCTGGCCGGGCATCCGGCCGTGATTGCCGCCGAACGCGAGGTCGCGGCGACCTACGCGGAAATCGGCGTTGCGCGCGCGAACCGGCTGCCGGTCTTCAATCTGACGGCGGCGCTCACCGGCAACTGGATCAGCGCTTCCGGATCGACGATTTCCTATCTGGCCTGGTCGCTGATCCCTGCCGTGAGCGGGCCGATTTTCGACGCTGGGGCAGGTGCGGCATCGGTCGATGCCGCCAGCGCCCGTTACCTTGCCGCGCTCGCGACCTTGCGCGAGACCGTACGTACTACCACGCAAGACATCGAAAACGCGCTGTCGGCGCAGGCGCATGCACGCGAGCGGCTCGCCGCGGCGGCGCGCGCGCGCGACGCAGCCCAGGCGACGCTCGAAGCGACCGAATCGCAATGGCGTGCCGGCGCAGTCAGCCTGTTCCAGCTCGAGGACACGCGACGGCAACGGCAAGCGGCAGAGGAAACAGCGGTCGACGCCGCGCGTGCCAGCGTCCAGGCCTGGGTGGACGTCGTCCGTGCATCGGGCAATGCCGCCACCTTCACCGCCATGCCTTCTCAACCGGATTGATACGCCATGTCCCAGTCATTCACTACCCGCATCGCCGTCTTCCGGCGCCGTGCCGCGACCAGGCGGCGCCTGGTCACCACGGCCATCGTGCTTGCCCTGCTGGCGGCGCTGGGCGCCGGCGTCGCGCTGATGCGCAGCCGCCCGGCAGACGTTACCCCCGCGCCCGCCGCGAGCGCGCTGACGGTCGCGCTGCTCAAGCCGCAGCACGAGCGCTGGAGCAAGTCAATCGACGTATCCGGCGCAATCGCGCCCTGGCAGGAAGCGACAATCCGCTCGCTCGTGACCGGCGCGCGCCTCTCGGAAGTGCGCGTCGATGTCGGCGATGCAGTCAGGCGCGGCGAGGTACTGGCCCGTTACGACACGGCGCTGTTGCAGGCCGAGGCCGCGCAGATGGCTGCGGCGCTTGCGCAGGCCGAGGCGAGTGCGCAGCAGGCGCGCACCAACGAGGCCCGCGCGCTGCAGATGAAGGACAGCGGCGGCATCAGCAGGCAGGATCTGCTGCAGTACCGGACCACGGCCGCGGTCACGAAGGCCCAGGTCGACGTCGCGCGCGCCCAGTTGCAGGCGCGCCGGCTCGACTTGCGCAACGCCAGCGTCCTCGCGCCCGACGACGGCACGATCAGCGCCCGCGCTGCGACTCTCGGTTCCGTGACGCCGGTCGGCCAGGAGCTGTTTCGGCTGATCCGGCAGGACCGCCTGCAATGGCAAGCCGAAGTCACAGCCGCCGACGTTGCTGCAGTCAAGCCTGACCAGCATGTCCTGCTAGCGTTGCCGGACGGCAGCCATGCGCGAGGCATGGTGCGCCGGATCGCGCCATCGCTGGACCCGCAGTCGCGCGTCGCCATCGTCTACGCGGACCTGGAGCCGGGCTCGCATGCGCGCGCTGGCATGTACGCGGGCGGGCGCATCGTGCTGGGCGATAGCGACGCGCTGGTGGTGCCCGCCTCGGCGCTAGCGATGCTCGACGGGCGCAGCCATGTTGCGGTCGTCGCTGAGCGCGGCGGCGTGGGGCGGGTCACGTTGCGGGAAGTACAGACCGGCCGACGCGAAAGTAGCTCGGTCGAGATTGTGAGTGGAGTGGCCGATACGGAGCACGTCGCTCGCGAAGGGGCCGCGCTGCTGAACGAAGGCGATTTCGTCACGCTTGCGCCGGGCGTGGTGTCGATGACAGGCGGGGCACTGCAATGAACTTTGCTACGTGGTCCATGCACCACCGGATTCCGGTCGTCGTGCTGTTCATCTTCCTGTCGCTGGCGGGGCTGTGGGGGTTTCATCGGCTGCCGATCCAGGATATGCCCGACCTCGACCTGCCGACGCTCAACGTCACACTGACGCTCCCCGGCGCAGCGCCCCTCCAGCTCGAAGCCGATGTCGCGCGCAAGGCCGAAGACGCGCTCGCCACGCTGCAGGGTCTCAAGCATCTGAATACGCAGATCGTGGACGGACAGGTTCATATCGAGGTCTCGCTGGTCATCGGGCGCAATCTGTCCGATGCGCTGAACGAGGCGAAGGACGCACTCGACGGCATCCGCTCCGGGCTGCCCGCTGATCTCGATCCCCCGGTCGTGACCGCGGTGAGAAGCGATTCGGACCCGATCATGACATTTGCAATCGCCTCTACCCGGCTCGACAACGAGCGCCTGTCGTGGTTCGTCGACGACACCGTCAGCAAGGCGGTGCTCGCAGTGCCGGGCGTCGCGCAATTTGAGCGTGTCGGTGGCGTCACGCGCGAGGTGCAGGTGGAGGTTGACCCGGTCCGCCTCGCGTCGACCGGCGTGACGGCGGTCGACGTCTCTCGCGCGCTGCGCTCGATGCAGATGGATGCGTCGGGCGGGCGTGGACGCTTCGGGCTCGGCGAACAGTCGATGCGCGTGCTCGGCACTGTAACGCAGGCGGCCGGTCTCGCACGCTTTCCGATTGTGCTCGCCGATGGCCGCTCGATCAGTCTCGACCAGGTTGCGATCGTACGCGACGGTTTTGCCGAACCGACCCAGACCGCGCTGCTCGGCGAAAAGCGGGTGGTCGGCTTCAGGATTTACCGCGCAAAGGGCGCGGACGAGACCCGCATCTCGGCCGACGTCGAAGCGGCGTTGAACCGGCTTCGCACAGCGGACCCGGCGATCTCGTTGCAACGGGTCTCCAGCGCCGTCGACTACACAAAGGAGCAGTACCGGGGTTCGATGGACATGCTCTACGAGGGCGCGCTGCTGGCCGTGCTGGTCGTGTGGTGGTTCCTGCGCGATCGCCGCGCGACGCTGGTGGCCGCTGCCGCGTTACCCCTGTCGATTCTGCCGGCTTTCGCAACCATGCAGTGGCTCGGCTATTCGCTGAACACGCTGACGCTGCTGGCGCTGGCGGTCGTGATCGGCGTGCTGGTCGACGATGCGATCGTCGAGATCGAGAACATCGAACGGCATGTTCAGATGGGCAAGCCCATCCTGCAGGCTGCCACCGATGCGGTGACCGAGATCGCGCTGCCGGTGACGGCCACGACCCTGACGCTGGTTGCGATTTTCCTGCCCACCGCGCAAATGAGCGGCGTGCCGGGCCTGTTTTTCAAGCAGTTCGGCTGGACGGCGGTGGTTGCCGTGCTGATGTCGCTGCTGGTGGCGCGGCTGCTCACGCCGATGATGGCCGTTGCGCTTCTTAAGCACACGTCGCCTCATCAGCCGCCGCACGAACCATTTGGCGCGCGGCCGCCATCGCGCCTGATGCAGCGTTATCTCGCGCAGGTCCGCTGGTGCCTCGCTCACCGGAAGACCACGCTGGCGCTGACCGTCGCGTTTCTGACCGGCTCGGTCGCGCTGATTCCGCTGATTCCGAACGGCTTCGTGCCGGCGTCCGATCGCGGTTACATCGTGGCCAATGTCGAGTTACCGCCGGGCAGCCCGCTCGACGCAACGCTGGCGGTCGAACGCGATGCGCGCCAGGCGCTGCGCGGCGCTGCGGGCATTGAGCGCATTTTCAGCGTGGCGGGGGGCAACGCCACGACGCGCTTCGATTCGGCGCGAACCGCCGGTGTGCGCTTCGGCACGATGACCCTGATGCTCGCGCCGCGTGGCGGGCGCCCGGCGCAGGCGAGCATCGAAGCGATCGTGCGGCAACGCCTCGCCGCTGTGCCCGGCGCGCGTTTTTCGCTCGGCGACGGCGGCCTTGGCGAGAAGCTCGCCATTATCCTGACGAGCGACAACACGACGGCGTTGACCGAAAGCGCGGCCCGGGTCGCGCGTGAGATGCGCGGGGTTCCCGGGCTGAACAACGTGGCGTCGACGGCGAGCCTCGAGCGGCCGGAGATCGAGATCCGGCCTGACATGACCCTTGCCGCCGAACGCGGCATCAGCACCGCGGCGATCGGCGAGACCGTGCGCATAGCGACCACCGGAGACTTCGACGCGCAACTGGCGAGACTCAATCTCGACGATCGCCAGATCTTCCTGCGCGTGCGGCTCGCCAATCCCGACCTGGAGCGGGTCAGCTCGGTGTTCGGCCTGCGCCTGAAAGGCCGCGACGGCCTCGTGCCGCTGGGATCGGTGGCGAGCGTTTCGGTGGGCAGCGGTCCCGCGGAGATTGCGCGCCACGATCGCAAACGTTTCGTCACGGTGTCGGCTGATCTGGGCGCGACGGCGCTCGGCGAGGCGCTCAGATCGGTCAGGGCGCTGCCGTCGGTGCGTGCGCTGCCTGGGGATGTCGCCCTGCTCGAAGACGGCGACGCGGACACCATGGCCGAACTGTCGTCCGGCTTCCTGTTCGCGATGGCGACCGGTGTCCTCTGCGTGTACCTGTTGCTGGTCCTGCTATTCAATGACTTCTTCCAGCCGCTCACGATCCTGTCCGCGCTGCCCCTGTGCCTGGGCGGTTCGTTCGTGATGCTTCTCGTGACCGGCAGCGAGCTGGACGTTCCGTCGATGGTCGGCCTCGTGATGCTGATGGGGATCGTCACGAAGAACTCGATCCTGCTTGTCGAGTACACGATCCGCAATCTTCAGCTGCGGCAGATGCCGATGGTGGAAGCACTCGCAGATGCCTGCATGAAGCGCGCGAGGGCCATCGTGATGACGACGGTCGCGATGACCGCGGGCATGCTGCCGATCGCGCTCGGCTTCGGCGCCGACGCGAGTTTCCGGCAGCCGATGGCCTTTGCGGTGATCGGCGGCCTGTTGACCTCCACGGCGCTCAGCCTGCTGGTGGTGCCTGTCGTGTTCTCTTACGTCGACGCCCTGCGGCGCTCGGTTGCCCGCTTGCCCGGCAGGTCCAGGCGGCGCGATACGAGCGGGGTGACTGCCCGCTGAGCCGGGCTTCTGCGCGGCACCTGGGCCGCGTCTCGCTCGATTCGCCGCCTTTTTGTGAGTAAGTAACGAGTAAGTCGGCCGGTCCTAAAGTCGATTCCGTCTCATCCATCCACTTTTAGGAACGACTGTGAAAAAAACTCTCCGCCGTAAGCACCCGCTGCTGTTGGCCGTCACATCGGCCTTTCTGTATTCGGGCGCGGCCTGGGCAGACGGTGTCAGCGCGGACCCGCCCGAGGCGGAAGACAGCGGCTTCACCGTGCTGAGCAATGCGACGAACGCGACGCACTGGGGCCTCGGTGCGGCAGTCGGAATCGAGTCGTCGCCCTACCGCGGCGACGGCAGCCGGGTCGCGGCGATTCCGCTGATCTCCTTCGACAACAAATGGGTGCACGCCTTCGGCACCACGGTCGATCTGAAGGTCGGCAAGTGGAGCGACGTCACCGTAACCCTGCGCGGCAAGTTCGACGTCTTTGGCGGCTACAAGGGGTCCGACGCGCCGATCCTGAACGGCATGGAAAACCGCAGCGGCGCGTTCTGGTATGGTCCGGCGCTCGCATGGAAAACCGCGTTCGGCACGCTGTCGGGCGACTACCTGTTGGGAGGGAATAAGGGTGAGACGGCTGACCTCGGCTTCAGCAAGTCCTTCGATCTGGGCAACTGGTCAGTCGAGCCGCACGCCGGCATTGAATGGTTAAGCAGCAAATATATCAACTATTACTATGGCGTACGGCCGTCGGAGGTGCAGGCGGGACGCCCGGAGTACACGGGCAAGGCGGCCTACGACATGTCGATCGGTACGCGAGTGGACTACAGGTTCACCCGCCATCAGATGGTGAGTTTCGATTTAGGGGTGACCCATCTCAGCACCGGCATCACCGACAGCCCGATCGTCGGAAAGAGATACATTCCTCAGGTCAAGCTCGGCTACCTTTACCAATTCAAATGAGCGCAGCGTCATGTCGCGAGTCGCACTGATCGAAGACCACAAGCGCCTGGCCGCGATGGTGCGCCAGGCCCTGTCGTCTGCGGGAATCGAAACCGATCTGTTCTCTACTGTCTCCGAGGCCAGCTACGGTGTGAACCGGGGCGACTACGCGGTGCTGATCATCGACCGCGGCTTGCCTGACGGGGATGGGCTCACCTTCCTGCGCGCGTTGCGTGCAGCAGGCCACATGACGCCCTGCCTGATGCTGACCGCACGCGATGCGCTGCATGACCGCGTGGACGGCCTCGAGAGCGGCGCCGACGACTATGTGACCAAGCCGTTCGCGATGAGTGAACTGATCGCCCGGGTACGCACGCTGATGCGCCGGCCGTCGACGCTGGCGGAACTGGTTCTGTCGTTCGCCGACATCATCGTGGATCCGCAGCAGCGCGCGATGTGCCGCGGTGCCGAGGCGGTCCTGCTCGCGCCGGCCGAATTGCAGATAATGCTGTGCCTTGTGAAGGCGGCCGGCCGGACCGTACGGCACGCGGCACTCGAACATGCAGCCTGGGGCCTGGGCGAGGCGGTGACGCCCAACGCGCTGGAAGTGACCTTGCACCGGTTGCGCAAGAAGCTGGCGACGCTAGGCTCCACGGCGCGGCTCGCAAACATCCGTGGCGCAGGTTTCGCGCTGCAGGCCGCTAACGAAAACGGACAGGGCGATTTGCCCGACCGACCTGTGTCAGCAAAGAGGGGCATATGAAACAGCTGATTCTGATAGTCCACAGCGATCCCGCGTGTCGTGACGCATTGCGCACCTACCTGCAGTCGAGCGGTTTCGATGTGGCCGTGCTGTACGACCCGGGCAAGGTCGCAGAGCGCGTGGAAGTGGAACGGCCGGCACTGATCGTGATGACGAGCGGCGCGACCAGGGGCAGCGGCCTTGCCGCGCTGCAGGCGCTGCGACGCGGCGGCGACGACCTGCCGGTCATCATGCTCGGCGAACAGGATGACGTCACGGAGCGCATTGTGGCCCTTGAATGCGGCGCTGACGATTTCATCTGCAAGCCGTTCAACGTCCATGAAGTGCTGGCCAGAATCCGCTGCGTGCTAAAACGTACCGCACAGGCTCCCCTGCAAGAACCGGCATTCAAGCCGCCGTTCAGTTTCAACGGCTTCGAACTGGATTACGCATCGCGCACCCTCACGTTTCAGGCCGAACCGGTTCCGCTCCAGCAAACCGAGTACGCGGTGCTCAATCTGTTCACGAGTGCGCCCGGGCGGGTTTTATCGAAAGAGGTTATCGCGCAGCGCATCTGGCCCGATGCGCCGCCCCGGCTGGCCGCCGTGGGCGTGTGGGTGCACCGTCTGCGCAGACGGATCGAGCAGGACGCCGCCATGCCGAGACTGATTCAGACGGTGCGCGCAAAGGGGTATGTGTTTCGTCCGGGATCGGACGACTGGAGCTTTGGCGTGTCGCGAAAGTACCATGCGTCCATGCCGCCGTCCGTGGCAGAGCCGGTTCGAACCAGCCTCAGGTAAATTGCTAACCCGCCGGCGCTCATCCAGCACCGGCAACCAACCGCTACTCATTCGACATGCTCAATCACTGGATTCGAAGTCTGTCCGCGCGCCTGTGGCTGACCAGCATTGCCGCGCTGGCGGTGTGCCTGACCGTGCTGGCGACCCTCGTCATCTACGTGTTCAGTCACTTCCCGGAGGAGACGCTTGGCCGCAGCGAACAGCGGGAGAAGGTCATGCATGTCGTAAACGGGCTCGTCTTCGACGATGCCGGTCATCTGGTCTCGGTACGGCTTCCCGAACGCGAGGCGTGGCTGTTCAACGTGGCGCCCACTGAAATCCAATATCGCGTGCTTGATGAGCGGGGCAGCGTGCTGTTCGCGTCGGGCGACACGCGAGACAGTCGTCCATGGCTTGAGGGCGATCCAGCCACCGCGAACGGCAGGATCATGCAGGCGAGCATCGACAGCAAGCCGTTCGACATCATGACGCAGCAGGTTCCACACGGGCAGGCGGTCTATTACATTCAGACCGCAACGAGTCAGCGCCTCAACCAGGCGCTGATCGGCGTGAAGATCGCACCGATACCGGACATCGTCCGGATCACGTTTTTCATTGCGACGATCATTTTTGGGCTCACGCTGACCTTTACCGTGCATCGGGTACTCAAACCGCTCAGGAAGGCGTCGCGCGCCGCTGCGCTGATCACACCGCGCAATCTGACGACACGCCTGTCCTCCGAGGGCATTCCGAGCGAGATCAGGCCGCTGATCAGCGCCTTCAACGAGACGCTCGGCAGACTCGAAAATGGTTTCACGGTGCAGCAACAGTTTCTGGCGTCAGCCGCCCACGAATTGCAAACGCCGCTGACTCTGATCCGCGGCCAGATCGAACTGCAACCGGATATCGAGGGCAAGGAAATGCTGTTTCGCGAGATCGATCTGATGGCCCGCCAGGTGCGGCAATTACTGCATCTGGCCGAAGTCAGCGAATCACAGAATTTTACCTTTACCGAGGTGAGCAGTGTGGACGTCGCGCAGGATGTCGTCGGCTATCTGGAACGCCGGGCCGACAGGAAACGCGTGAAGCTTCAGCTGGAAACACTGAAAGCGCCGTCGTCGATCTGGGCGGACAAGAGTGCGCTCTTTATCCTGCTGAAGAACATCGTCGAGAACGCGATCAATGTTTCGCCGCCCAATAGCGTTGTCACGCTGATCATCGATGACGTCTCGATCCAGGTGCGGGACGAGGGGCCTGGCATCAGGCAGGAATACCTTCCCTTTCTTTTCAGGCGGTTCTGGCGTGCCCCGGATGCTCGGCACGACGGCGCCGGCCTCGGGCTCGCCATTTGCAAGGAAATCGCTCTGGCGCACGAATGGCGGTTGACGGTGAGCAGCCTGGTTTCGGGAACCCGGTTTATCGTCTGGCTCTAGATGCTGCGACGAAAGGACGGGGATCATGATACGTAGAACGTAGTAAATCTGTCTGCGTTGCGAGAGGAATTGGCGGCGCAACCGTACTGCCTTCCTTGCACACCGCTATCAAGACAGGCCGTTCATCCCACTTCGAATGCGCCCGGCCAATGCAGGCAGCGCCCCGAATTTCAGGATGGGAGATCGCGATATTCTCCAACACTGTTTAACTAATTTCGCAACAGCTTCTTAGTCTTACTGTGTCACATATTATGCGGGCCACTGCTTCGATGATTGGTGCAAGCGTTGCGTGAGGCGCAGTCCGAGCAAGATACGCAAGGTAGTGATGGAATCAGGAACGTGGCGTTGTGCGCGCTGGACTGCCGCGTGCGATGTAATCCGCGGGAAGGACAGGCAGCGCGCGTTCAACGAAGTTTTTTTTATCGCAGGCCCCTGAACCCATCCTGAGCCGCTGGGCCATCAGAAACCCATATGCCGCGATAGTCAGAGTGGCGTGGTGGTGAAAGCCGCGCCAGCCACGCCCTTCGTAGTGACCGAGCCCGAACTCCTGCTTCAGATCCTGATAGTCGCGCTCGATGCGCCAACGCATCTTGGTCACGAATACGAGTTGTTCAAGTGTCACCTCCTCGGGAGCCGTACTGAGAAAGTATTTGAGCGGCTCTGTATCTCCATCGGGCCATTCAATGAGTAACCACTCTTCAGCGCGCTGGGTACTGCTCCAATAGTCGCGATGAGCGGGACGAACCCGTAGGGCAGCAAAGCGTGAGGACAGTGCCGCGTTGCTGCCTTCTCGCCAGGTGACGGTTTGCCAGGCGTTCGCGGGTAATTGCATGGCCAGCGCCTTGACCGCTTGCGGTTCATGGCCTGGCGCACGACGCAGCAGCGTAGGTGGCTTGCCGCGCCCACTCCACGGCTTGGGCGGCAGCGGCGCCGTACCTGGCTCCCACACTGAGGTGCCCGGGCGAATCCCCACGGCGTATAACAAGCCCAGCTCGCTCACGCCATCCCGAAAGGCAGTCTCATCACCATATCCTGCATCGGCCAGCACGATGCCCGGTGCAATTCCGGATGCAATCGCTTCGCGCAGTTGAGCCAACGCAATCTGTGGTTTGGTTGCGAAGTCCTGATCGTCAGGAATGCCCGCACGACGGGCACGTTCCCGATCGTCAATCCATTCTTTGGGAACATACAGTTGCCAGGCGATAGGCAGGCTGCCGCGTTGCGTCGCGATCGATAAACTCACTGCAACCTGACAGTTGTCCTGTTTTCCGAGCTGGCCACAGTACTGGCGTGCAACCCCCACCGAATGGCGGCCCTTCTTCGGAAAACCGGTGTCATCAATAATCCAGTAGTAGCCGGCCTCTTCAGCGGCATGCGCGCCTAGTGCGGGCATCACCCACTCGCGCACCCGCTGCATGATCGCCTTGTCGGACCAATCTGCCTTGGCAACAAAATGATGGAGCGACTGATGCTTCGCACTCGCGTGAAGCGGATCAATATGCGCGGCCATCGGCTCGACGCTCTTTCGTGACAGCGGCAGCACCAGGCCAGAACAGTAGCCTTTAAGGCCAGCGTGGCGATCCGCGTGTCCTAACTCTTGTGCCAGATAGTTCAGATACGCTTCAAACTCGTCGATACCTTCTGTCATTGCGATCGCCCGTAGTCTCTATTAGTTCATACTACCAGGTATCGTATTTTATTGACACAGTAAGATTAGTGAAGGTGGTTCGCTACAGGCGACGTAGCAACTATAGACGAGGAAGGCTTCTTGCATATCACAGATCGGAGCAAGGATGTCATCAAATCCGGCTGCGAACGGATTTCATCCATCGTATGCACGCCCCCAAGGGGCTACAGCAAAAAAATGCCTGAAGAGCGGTTGCTGACTGACTCGAAGCAGGGGCGAGCCGTGCCGGCGATCGAACTGAAAACTGTCGGACCCCCACTGAACAGAGCTCCCTCGGCACGGGCGACCGAGTGGGGAATTCCTAACGGTGAAAGTTCCGTCATTCCCCAACCGTGCACGGCACGAATCCCGATTTTCCTGAAGCTTGCGGCGAGACTCGGCGGACAGGCGGCGCCTCCGACGATCACCCGCTGAAGGGTGCTACATCGCCTTCCGGTGCGCTCAAGATGCTTCACGAAGGCGAGCCACTGTCGGTACTCCAGCTGACATCGTGACGCCTTCCTCTGCGAAAAGTGTGGAAAGTGATTCCCCATCGAGCTTAGCGCCGGGAAAGACAAGCCTAGCTCCCACGAGCGGAGCCGAAAAGGGCATCCCCCACGCGTTAACGTGAAGCATTGGAACGACTGGCGCGAGCGTATCCCTGGTCGAAAGGCAAAGCGCGTCGGGCAACGCCGCTGGTTCGCAAGACATGCGAACCAGCGTGAATTGCACGGTGCGGTATATCACTGTGTGGGCTGCGTAGCTAACAAGGCTCTCGCGAACGGACCTCATACCTTCGACGTTCCCCGCCGCCTGGATCGCGAAAGGAATCTGACTGGCTTCCTGGACCACTCCAGACAGGACAATGTTGCCGTCAGAAGCCTTAAGGCAATGCTGATCAAGTCCACCGAGTTGGTACTTCACGCGTTACATAGATCGTGTTTAAAGAGGCAGGCAGAACAGGATGAAGCAGCAGACGCTGGCGATGGCAGCCGATCAAGGCGCGGGTTTCGAGACGCACCGCAAACGCACGCGGCGCGACGAGTTTCTCGACACGATGAATGCGATCGTGCCATGGCCGCAGTTGTGCGCGACGATCGAGCCGCATTATCCTAAGCGCGGCGATGGCCGCCCGCCAATTGGTCTGGAGCGCATGCTGCGGATCCACTTCGTGCAGCACTGGTTCAATCTGGCCGACTTCGCTTGCGAAGAGGCACTCTACGACAGCGCCAGCCTGCGTCGCTTTGCCGGAATTGACCTGGGTTGCGAAGCCGTACCGGACGCGACGACGCTGCTCAAATTCCGGCGCCTGCTGGAGACGCACAAACTGGGTGAGCAATTGTTTGCCGAAGTCGGCGGGGTACTGCAGGCCAGCAGCGTGAAGCTCAAAAGCGGCACCATCGTGGACGCGACGATCATCGTCGCGCCGAGCTCGACGAAGAATGAGAAGGCGCGCGACCCCGAGATGCACCAGACCCGCAAGGGCAAGCAATGGTACTTCGGTGCAAAGCTGCACATCGGTGTGTGGACAGCCAGAGCGGCCTGGCGCACAGCGCGGTGCTCACGCCGGCCAATGTGCATGACAAACATCCACTGACGCAATTGCTGCACGGGCAGGAGCGGCGCGTCTACGGCGACAGCGCCTATGCAAGCCAGAAGGAACTGATCCACAGCAAGGCGCCCAGGGCGCGACTTTACCAATCAGCGCACGCGCCGTGCGGGAGGCGAAGTCGACGAGGTGCAGCGTGGCAAGAACCGCAACAAGTCGAAGATTCGCGCCCGGGTGGAACATGTCTTCGCGGTCGTGAAGCGACTGTGGGGATTTACCAAGGTGCGCTATCGCGGGCTGGCAAAGAACGCCAACCGGGCGTTCGTCGCGCTCGCGCTGGCGAACGTCTACCTGTCGCGAAAGAAACTGGTGGCACCGGTACGCCCATAGTGGGCGAAAGGCGGGCAAAGTGCCCGCCCAACAGGCCTGCGAGGGCCGAAAAGCAATGGCTTAAGCTCGGCCTCATGGCTTGGCGACGTTCAAGTCGCTGACACGTCGCCGATTTAGTGGCTTGTTCAGCTTAGCCTTAACAAATATTCCAGTAGCGTCAAGTCCCTTTATGTGAGAGAGCGCCTTCAAAACACGTTTAGACAAGGCCCGGTTTGCGGCGCGCACTGTTTTTGGTGATGTCGGTGCCGACGCCACTTCACCGTTCGAATTGCCGCTTGCGGGCTGTTCCGGTTGTGCGACCGCATTCAATGGGAAGAGCAAGCACACCAATGTGACGCCTCTCACTGTAATCCGATGCATATCGGCTCCGTTGAGGGTTTGTTTGATTGCTTGCGAAATCGGCGGTACTCCACGCAACCGCCGATATCCCATCCTTAGAATTTTTGCTTGTAGCCCAATTGACACGCCGGTGATGCCGGAACTCCCCGGGCTGCGGTTGAGAACAGCGATATTCGTCGGACCCGCGTCGCGTCGGCATCCCACTGCGCCCTTTCGAGAAGGTGCTGCACACCTGGATTTGCCCCCGTACCTCCGGACACCGCCTCACACTTGAGTTGATAAATCGTTCCTGCGCCTGAACTCGCGTGGCGAGCGGTACTTCAATGCGCTATGAGGGTGGTGCT
>NZ_CADIKI010000030.1 GCF_902859935.1 Paraburkholderia fynbosensis | reverse complement strand
GCCTGCGTGAGAAAGAAGATGATGCCGAAGCCGAGCATCGCGATGGCGAGCATCAGGTTGATCAGATGCTGGCCGCTGTACACGACCGGCGCGCCCTGGAAGAGCCGGAACCTGTACTTGCCCGACAGCTTGCCGAACGCGATCACAGAGCCCGAAAACGTGATCGCGCCGACGAACGTGCCGATGAACAGTTCGATGCGATTGCCGTACGGCAGGAAGCCCTCGATCGGTACATCGGGATTGACGAGACCGAACGCGGCCGGCTCCGACACCACCGCATACGCAATGCACACCGCGGCGAGACCGATCAGCGAGTGCATCGCCGCGACGAGTTCGGGCATCTTCGTCATCTCGACGCGCGCGGCGACGAACGCACCGATCGCGCCGCCGACCACCAGCCCGAACAGCAGCAAGCCGAGTCCAAGGCCGAGGTTGGAGCCGAGCACCGCGGCCTGCTTCGAGATCAGCGCGAGCGTCGTGAGAATCGCGATCGCCATCCCGACCATGCCGAAGGTGTTGCCGACCCGCGCGGTCTTCGGATTCGACAGCCCCTTGAGCGCCTGGATGAAGCACACCGACGCGATCAGATAAAGCAGCGTGACGACGTTCAGGCTCCTTACGCGCCCTCCTTACCGGCTGCCGGAAGTTTCTTCGGCTCTTTCTTCCTGAACATCTCCAGCATTCGCCGGGTGACGAGGAATCCGCCGAACACGTTGACGGCGGCGAGCGCGACCGCGATCGTACCGAAGAACTTGCCGGCGCCGCCGACGGTCAGCCCCGCCGCGAGCATCGCACCGACGATCACGATCGCCGAGATCGCATTGGTCACCGCCATCAGCGGCGTATGCAGCGCGGGCGTGACGTTCCAGACCACGTGATAGCCGACGTAGATCGCCAGCACGAAGATGATCAGATTGATCACGGTGTGATTGATGACTTCCATCTTCGGCCCCCTAGGCTTTGCGCGTGACCTGACCGTCGCGCGCCAGCAGCGTGGCCGCGACGATGTCGTCCGCGAGATCGATGTTGAGCGTGCCTTCCTTCGTGACGATCAGCTTCAGGAAGTCGAGCAGGTTGCGCGCGTACAGCGACGACGCATCGGCGGGCACCATCGCGGCCAGATTCGTATAACCGACGATCTGCACGCCGTAGCGCACCACCACCTGGTCCGTCTCGGTCAGCGGACAGTTGCCGCCGCGCCGGCCTTCGCTGCCATCGACGCCCGCGCCGCGTCCGGCCGCGAGGTCGACCAGCACCGAGCCGGGTTTCATCGCCTGCACGGTCTCCACTGAAATCAGCGTCGGTGCCGGACGGCCGGGAATCAGCGCGGTCGTGATCACGATGTCGGCCTGCTTTGCCCGTTCGTGCACAAGCGCCGCCTGGCGCGCGAGCCACGACGGCGGCATCGGCCGCGCGTAACCGCCGACGCCTTGCGCGGCCTCGCGTTCTTCGTCGGTTTCGTACGGGACATCGAGAAACTTCGCGCCGAGGGATTCGATCTGCTCCTTCACAGCCGGACGCACGTCGGACGCCTCGATGACGGCGCCCAGGCGCTTCGCGGTCGCGATCGCCTGCAGACCTGCGACGCCCGCACCGAGAATCAGCACACGCGCGGCCTTCACGGTGCCGGCCGCCGTCATCATCATTGGCATGAAGTGCGGATAGTGTTCGGCGGCAAGCAACACCGCCTTGTATCCGGCTACGTTGGCCTGCGAACTCAGCACGTCGAGGCTCTGTGCACGGGTAGTGCGCGGTGCGGCTTCCAGTGCGAACGCCGTCAGGCCCGCCGCCGCAAACCGGGAAGCGTTTCCTCCATCGAACGGATCGAGCATGCCGACTAACACTGCGCCGCGCCTAATTGATGGCAATTCGGCGTCGGTCGGGGACTGGACCTTCAGCACGAGGTCGGCGCTGAACACAGTAGCTGCGTCGACAACTTCGGCACCTGCCGCCGCATAGGCATCGTCAGAGAAACTTGCGGCTGCTCCCAAGCCGCGCTCAACGGTCACGCGGTGCCCCTGCATGACGTACTTCTTCACCGTCTCGGGTGTCGCGGCTACACGCGTTTCAAAACCGCGCGTCTCGGCTGGCACTCCAATGTGCATTGATATTCACTCCTGCTTGTGTAGTCAAAATAACTGCCATCGCGGGCATGGCGATACCTGCGAGGCAGGTTTCGCCCGCCTCGAGGCCTATATCGAGAATTCTTGGATGCATACCTTGCGGCAACGAAACAAGACGCGCCGGAACGGCCAGCAATGGTTAGGATCTGCTCAACAAGCGTCCGACAGGACGCCTGACCGTCAACGGCTTGGGGTCTGCTCAGACAGATTGGCTTTTAACGCCCACCTGGAACTCCGTGTGGCGAGCCATCTTTTTCGCGCGAGCCATGCCAAGCCACGCGAGCAGTACGGCGACGACCGTCGAGACAATGCCTACCAGACTTACGACTCGACCGAGATCTCCACTCGCCGCTCCGCCCATCCAGTCGTTCACATAACCTACAAGTACGGGGCCCGTTGCCACGCCGAGGATGCCCGTCAGGAGAAAGTGAACTGAGGTAATCCATCCGCGGGAGCGCGCGGGTGACAGATTTGAGAGTGACGCAAGTCCCGAAAGAAGCGCCATGCTGTGTGGAATCAGCGTCAGGAATACGCCGAGCATCAGGACGACCGGACCAGATGCATACCAGAGCATGACGAACCCCGGAAGCCCGAGCGCGACGCAGAAAAGCGTCATGAGCAACGGCCCGGTTGCCCCGCCCTTCTTGCTCGCCCGGTCAGAAAGAGCACCGGCGGAAGTTACGCAAAGGATCCCGGTTATCGCAATAATTGAACCAGAGAAGAAGCCCGCCGAAGCTATGGGCACGTGATATTCACGGATCAGGACCGTCGGAATCCATGACGTCACCGCATACATAGCGAGCGTTACGAGCGCCATGAAAAGGTGCAGCGGAAGATACACGTCCACATGGGCCATCCAGTCTGCGTGACCCGCTTTGCTGTCTTGCGACTCTACATCGTCACGCCTCCGAGCTGGCTCCTTCACGCGGAAGAGCAACGCGCAGCAGATGATCCCGGGCACAACCATCATGAAGAGGACCACTCGCCAAGGTTCAAGAGGCGCCCCTTCTGACGCGAAAAACTTTGCAACGGAGGTTGCAAGCGGAAGCAGAACGCCGGTGAGGATGAGGGAAAGACCGTTTCCACAATATGCAGCCATGATGTAGAAACCTAGTGGCTTACCTCGCTTCTCCGATGGAAAGTAATCTGCGATCAGAGAAACTGCCACGGGAAACAGCGAAGCCTCCCCAATTCCGACGCCCATGCGTGCAATAAAGAGATGCGTACCGCTACTAGCGAACCCGCCTGCGGCCGTACTCAACGACCAGATACCCGCAGCAATCATCAGGATGTTGCGTCGATTGACACGATCGACAAGACGTCCAATAAACAAACCCGCGATCGCGTACGAAAAGATAAATGCTGGGCCAAGCATCAGGCCCATCTGCCCGTCGCTAAGGTGAAGCGATGCCTTGATGGGCGTTACCATCAGCGCAAGAACCGGGCGGTCCAGGTACCCGACAAGATTGGTAAGACAGAGAAGCACGACCGCGACTATCGCATCCCGTGGGGTCGTCATCGTAGATCTCGTCGACGCTGTTTCTCCAGAATAATTCACTCTACCGTCCCCTTCGGCGCGTGCGTAGCCGCGACTTTGATTATGTTCCATTTCTCGCCTCCTCAGTCTCTTTCATCCACAATCCGTGGCACCGACAACTAGTCGACACACCCGCCCAATCAAAAAATCAACTTTAATTTCTAAGAATGCCTAATTAATGCAAACAACTCTTCCTTCTAAATTTTTCGATCGTTCTGACAAACCCGGCTTAACCGCTAGAGAACTGCGCCGATGTGCCAAGGCACGAACTCGTTATCACCAAGATCATTCTCTTCGCTGGCGCTCTTTCTCCCTGAGGCTACATCCAGGATCAATTCAAACAGGTCCTCGGACGCCTCATCAATATTCATGTCACCGTCAAGAACAACACCAGCGTTAAAATCCATGTCCTCAGACATTCTTCTGAACAACGGGCTATTTGTCGCAATCTTTATGCAGGGGCTTGGCTTGCAACCGTACGTCGAACCCCGACCCGTGGTAAAGCAGATCAGGTTTGCACCACTTGCCACCTGACCGGTCGCCGAGACTGGGTCATACCCAGGGCTGTCCATAAAGACCAGACCCTTCTGACTTATCAGTTCTGCGTACAGGAATACGCCCATCAACGGCGTGCTACCCGCTTTCGCCACTGCACCTAGCGACTTCTCAAGGATGGTGGTGATGCCACCAGCCTTGTTTCCGGGAGATGGATTGTTGTCCATGTCGCTGTTATTGCGTGCCGTGTACTCCTTCCACCACTCCATACGGTCGAGAAGTTTAGTCGCTACGTCACGGGACGCCGCGCGGCCTGTCAGCAAAGCTTCCGCGCCATGAATTTCAGGTGTTTCGGACAGGATAGCAGTGCCGCCAGCCTGCACGATCAGGTCAACTGCCTTGCCTAGCACCGGGTTGGCGCTAATGCCCGAGTAGCCGTCGGACCCACCGCACTGCAAGCCAACAACGAGGTGCTCCGCCGGTACGATTTCACGCTCGTTTCCATTTGCCAGATGCAGCATCTCCCGAAGGGCTACCAGCCCTGCCTCGACAGCCTGTCTGGTGCCTCCGGCATCCTGAATGGTGATGTGCTGGAGGAGACCTTCCCCTCTCGGCTCGATTTCGCGCAATAGCGATGAAATCTGCGCAACTTCACACCCAAGCCCAACGACCAGAACGCCAGCAAAATTGGGATGATTTGCATAGCCGGACAACGTACGACAGAAAATTTTCCAGCCGTCTCCATCGGCATTCATGCCACAACCGCTCTGGTGAACCAGCGCAACGACTCCATCAACGTTGGCGAACCCTGAGATCTCAGGCTGGATTTGTTTTTCAATCTGCCTGCACGCCGTCGCGGAGCAATTGACGCTCGAGAGAATGGCGAGATAGTTCCGCGTACCAACCTTGCCATTTGGTCTGCGGTAGCCCATAAAGGTTCGAGCAAGAGCCTGTCGATCTTCTGTCGGTGACACCACGGCAGTACTTGCGACCACAGCAAGCACATGAGGCTCGTCACCAACGGTCAGGTTCTGCACGTGAACGTGCTGGCCCTGGAGGATGTTGCTCGTCGCTACACCGATCAACTGGCCGAACTTGATGACCGCGGCGCCAGCCAAGATGTCCTTGACTGCGATCTTATGCCCGCTCGGAACGTCGTCTGCCAGCGTGAATAGACGCTCGCCGACAGCTACCTTTTCGCCTGCCGAACCACCGGTCAGCGCCACGGCGACATTGTCTTCCTCATGAAGGAGAAGGCATCGTGGTCCTTCAAACATGCTGCAGTTCTCCGAGGGTAGCCATGATCTGAGGCTGACTCAATTCCAGCCCGAGTTTGCGTGACTGTTCCACGACGGGTGCCAGACGTCGCACCTTTTTTTCGCGGTGATTCTTCGCGATGTCAGCAAGCTGATGTTCAAGATATGGATTGAGAAACCGATCTCTGACCGTCGCTACGTATTCGCTTGCTTCGTGGCCTTCTCCCATTGCATTGAATACCGGCAGGACCTCGCTGGTCCAAATTCGTTCGAGGACGTCCCGGCGCGTCGCGACACTCATCGCTTGCTGCACGGTTTCACCGGCAGGTGCGCCATCGCGCAACCAGCACTCGGCTAGAACCGTATGTCCCAGATTAAGCACCCACAATTTGAGGCGCTCATATTTTTCGAGCTGGTCTGTTTCAGTGATCGCTGCGTGGCTACACGGGAGAACCAAGCCAGGCAGGCGCTCGATCGCCCACAGTGCATATGGCTCCGCGACAGCCCCCACGGGTTCAATCGGTTTAGATACGATTCGGTCGACCAGACTGTTGGCCCACGCGCATCGCGTGTCGAGGTACTGCACGAATGCTTCGTCGCAACCCCATTCCTTGGCAAGACCGATTAAGATTCCTTTCAGCTTGTCGCCATTCCGGGAGACAAGTTCGCAGGGAAATATAGACGGACCTTGGTCTGGCTGTTCTTTCCAGCGCGCATGAAGGAGGCAAAGCATCTTTGCCGGGAAACTTTTCGGAATGCTACCCGGATCGTCCAGACACTTTTTTGAATCTGCTTCGTTCAGCAGAAAACCCGCATCAGCCGTATTCGAGATAACGACAGTGGCCGCCTGGAACAATTCGTCGCGAATAAGACGCCAGTCGAGCGCCGCCTCATATGCGTTCGTTACCGCAGAGATGTGTTGCTCTCTGTCGATCCGCTCACCGCGCTCCAACCCTCTGATCCGAACAGGATATCCACTGCCGGAAGCGAGCGCCGTGACTCGCTTGCGGCTAAGCGGATTGTCCGTCGTCTGGACCACAGAGATGCCTCCGAGCGCGCGTCCGGCCTTGAGCGCCTCATCAACAAAAAGATCAACGTGCGCAAGAAGAAATCTGCTCGTACCAAACTGAATGATAGGGGTATGCATCACTACGCGACCTCGATCAGCGCCTTGACAACAGGATTGCTTACGTCGAGCAACTCGCCAAATCTCGCCGGCACTTCGTTAAAGGCGAGTCGGTGGGTTGCCATCGCGGCGGTCGGGATCTTTCCCGCCCGAATGTTCTCGACGACAAGATCAAAGTCCTCTTCGGTCGCATTACGGCTGCCCAGGAGTGTCGTCTCGCGTTTGTGGAATTCGGGATCCGAGAACGTGATGTCGCTCGAAACAACAGACACCAGCACATAGGTGCCTCCGTGAGCAACGAACCTGAACCCTCGAGTCATCGCCGCCGGATTGCCTGTCGCATCGAACACGAAGTCGAAGAATTCACCATTGGTTAGCTCCGAGAGACGGGCCTCGTCCCCTTCTCCGGCAACCACAATATGATTTACGCCAAGGTGCTGCGATGCAAAGTTGAGACGAGACTCGCGCGTATCCAGAATGGTAACTTCCGCGTTCCGAAGCGTCGCGAAGATGGCCGCCGCCATACCAATCGGACCGGCGCCGACGACAAGGACGCGACTGCCGGGTTGTGCGTTTGATCGGCGCACCGCATGCGCCCCGATGGCAAGAAATTCGATCATTGCCGCATCGTCGAGCGATACGCCTTCTGCCGACTTGACGTACTGTTGGGGCACCACAATGTAGTCGGCCATTCCGCCATCTTTGTGTACGCCGAGCACCTTGATGTTGTAACAACAGTTCGTCTTTCCCTGTTTGCAGGCTCGACACGTCCCACAAGACATGTACGGCATGACATAGACGCTTTCACCTTTCGATAGAGCGCTCCCCGCGGGAGCTTCTTCAACTGTGCCGGACAGCTCGTGTCCCATCACGTGCGGGTAGCTGAGATATGGCTGATCGCCCTTGAAGATATGGAGGTCTGTACCGCAAACGCCTACCCTGCGCACACGAATCAAAACTTCGTCTTCTGCGCGCGACGGAATTGCGCGTTCAATGATTTGCAGGGAATTTGGGGTGTCGCAAAGAATAGTTCGCATGGTTTCGATTTCTCGTTCGATAGCGTTGCGTGCTGGGCAACCAGAGCGCCGTCGTATAGGGTTCGCAGACCCAAGTCTACTCTATTTGGCCTTACCAATTATAGACGTAAACCCGCGTGACACGTTAAAACTCAGGGTTTAAGCGCCCTAGTCGGAAGCTCTGGCCTTACCACATTAGGGATTTCGAGCCTCTACCGATTAGAGGGGCACGCCAAACCGTTCGCTGAGTGCAAGCAGCGAATCGACAACCTTAGAATCAAGCTTGATCCCTGTGCTTAGCGCCGCCTTTTTACGTGAGAGCGCAGCTTCGCCGGGCATGCGGACGGCTGCGGCTTCGGGCGGCACCGCAGCACTACGGCACGCGTTGATCAGCGCGTCGGACTGCCGGTTGAAGGCTGGACCTCCAGCAAGACGCGCAGGGTCAAATGCAAGTGCTGTCACACTCGCGCCCCAGCCAGTCGGTTTATCTGCCCTTCCGTGGCCAGCAAGGCCTTGGGTCAGCGCTTCCACGAGAATGGACATCCCGTAGCCTTTGTGGCCGTGATCTAGCCCCCCAATCGGAAGGAGCGCCCCACCTTCGCGCACAGCGGCCGGGTCGTCCGACGCATGGCCATGTACATCGACCAACCAGTTGCCGGGTAGCCGCCCGTTGTTAGCACGCGCACGTTCAACCTGTGCTGCGGTAGTGATCGAAGTGCTGATGTCGATAAGCACTGGATCCACGGAGGCGGGGATACCTGCAGCGATAGGATTCGGCGTCAATACAGGGCTCGTGCCACCGAAAGGCGCAACGTGTGCAGACGCAGGATCTGACGAAAGAACTAGAACGAGCTTGCCGTCACGCGCAGGTTTTTCAAGGAACACGGCCAGCGAGGCTATGTGATGACTATTGCGCACAACGACACCACCGCAGCCAAACCGGGCTGCTTTCCGGCAGGCTTCGGAGACAGCGAGGTGGGTGGTCCATACTCCGGGCAGACGCTTGCCATCCCAGACAGACATTGCACCGGCGTCGGCAACAACTTCGGGCTCGTCTTGCGATCTCATGCTTCCAGACTCGAGCTCATCGACATATTTCGCAAGCAAAGCAAGGCCGTGCGTCGTATGGCCGTATAGGTCAGCCTCGACCAGTCCTTCACTAACGATTGTCGCGGCTTCGTTGCCGAGACCAGCTTTCTCCAGGATTGCGATTGCTGAGCCGACAAGCCCGGCGTAGGAAAACTTTCCGTCCATTTTGTCCATACACTTCCCAATCAGTTTGCGTCACAGCAGCCGCCGTCGTCGCCTCTGGACACAGAGGCTGTGCAATTTTCAGGCAGCCGGCGCGGCTAACTGTTCGCCGCGAACCAAACACATCAATGCTTCACAGCTGGCATCGAGCTGACAAACTTTTCCTGCAGTTCCGCGATTGTCTGGAACCCCATGAGTTCATTGATCTCCTCAAAGGAGACAAGCAGATCTTCGCGTTCGATAAGCTTCCGCTCGCGAAGACCGACGCCAAACGCTTCAAGCGCATTCATCATTCCTTTCATCGCAGATGCGGTAAGAAGTCGTGGAAGTGTGACCACTGCCACACCCATGTCTTCGAGCTCGTGAATAGGAATCAACTCCGTCGTTGGTCGCTTGCGGATACCAAAGCCCATGTTCACGACGAGCGGCGCGGTTACGTTTTTAGCAACGGTTCGGATGTCATCGCGCGTCAGCAACGCATCCGCTACCAGAAAATCTGCCCCCGCTTCCGCGTACAGGTTGAGCCGACGAATCGCCTCGTCGACACCGTGGGTCGCGAACGCGTCAGTGCGGGCCTTAATGAGAATGTCCGACCTTGCTTCAACCGCAGCACGGATTTTTTCAACGCCTTCTTCGGCGGAGATCACCTGTTTGCCGGCCATGTGGCCGCACCGCTTGGGCCAGACCTGGTCTTCGATCATGACCGCTGCCAGACCGCCCTTCTCGTAACCCTTAACGGTAAAGTGAACATTCACAGCATTTCCGTATCCCGTATCAGCATCCGCCTGCAGTGGAATGTTGGTACACGCAGCAAGCGAAGCCGATGCGTGCACACTTTCGTCGTAGCCGATGATGCCGACGTCCGCCCAGCCCAGCCTCGACTCGCTCAAACCTGAATTTCCGATCGATGCCGCCTTGAAGCCCATTTTTTCTACAAGGCGCGTGCTAAATCCATCGTAGACTCCCGGCATCACAAGAATTCCAGGCGCCTTGATAAGTTCGAGTAATTCTTTTGCTTTGCTCACAACTGCTCTCCTATTCGTTTCCGTAAGGACATTTCCCGGTACGGGTACACAGATTCACGGACTCACGCCAAGGAACCGATCTCGGCCAGTAGCGTCGTCCACAATACATACTTTTCATTCGTAGTACTATTTCATTTACTCGATTCCATTCTTTGCCGCGGTATCTCTTAACCGGGCAGCTGTCTCACCTTTGACAGAGAGTAGAAGGTTGCGGCGTTACCGGAAAAGAGTGCAGTCATTTCGTCTTCTGATCCCCCGGATGCTATCCGCTTGAATGCATTCCATACATTGCGATACGATGAGCTGACCCCGTCGACCGGAAAATTGCTTTCAAAAACACATCGCTCGCTGCCAAATACGTCTATGCAAAAATCCATATACGGACGCCAAACTTGCGCGAGTAATAGCGACGAGACCGGTTTGGCGAAAGAATCAAATCCATGCCCACACATCGGCATGCCAAGTCCACCAAGCTTGACATACACGTTGGGAAAGCGCGCCAGTTCCCACAGGCGCTTTTTCCAATCTGCTTCTGTTTCCCGCGTTGATTCCAGGAAGCGGCCAATCCCGATCCGACCACCGGCATGATTGATAACTAGCCGACTCTCCGGGTATTCATTCAATAGGCTGATGAGGTCTGGCAACTGGGTGTGGTAAAGCCATGCATCAAAGGTGTATCCGCGCTGTTGAAGTTCGCGGAAGCCCTGCCTGAACCGTGGGTCCAGCAACAAGCCGTCTGGTGCGTACTGTTTCACATCACGATCGTGTGCAGCCACTTGCCGGATCCCGCGAAACCGGCCTTCCCCAACCAGTTCCATTGCGTCAAGGATACGGCCGACGTCATCACCGCAGCGTAGATCAATATATCCGACAATGCCTTGGCATAGCCTTGGCTGAGACACATCGAGTTGCGCCGCTACGCGGGCGGCGTATTCAACTTCACCCACGGATTTCATGCATTCTTCCGAATTCGTCCAATAATTGGACTGACATTCGATGTAAACAGAAGCGCATATGTTGTGTCCCGATGTCGCGTCCGACAGCAGATCGTCAATTAAATAGCGCGGTCGTCCGTCGTCCCAAAGATGATGATGAGCATCCACAATGGGTAAATTGGGCAGAAGTACCTCTTCCTGATCGGGCGTTACTACCGGACTCATCGTCACACGCTCATTCCAAACACCGGCTCGGGAATACCTTTGACCCCTAAGCCATGAACCTCAAAAAGCATCCCAGCCTGCGGCTGGCAGGGACGCTCATCCTCCGATACGAATGCACTCGCGCTCGTCACATACATAATGTCCAGGTTCGGCCCACCGAATGCGCACATCGTCGGATAGCGCACTGGCATCCTTACCATCCGGTCGATGTGTCCATCGGGGGCGATCCGGACGATGGACCAGTCGTCAAAGAACGCACACCAGTAGCCACCGTCAGTGTCCATGGTCGCGCCGTCCATCAATCCATGGAAGTCGTAGGTCGAGAAGAAGTCGCGGCGATGAGTTACGGCCCCGCTTTGCGAGTCCACCGAGTATGAATACAAACGGTCAGCGTGTGTATCGGCCATAAGCATGGTCGTCGTATCACGCCCGAACGCGATCCCATTTGCAACCATCAATCCGGAGTCCTGCTGCGTCAAACGTCCGTCGGCAAACAGGTTAAATAAGCCGCCGTTCGCGGCGTCGCGGGTGGCACCCATCGAGCCAAACCAGAACCTGCCGGAGCTGTCGACTTTTCCCTCACGCAGCCGCCCACCGGGCGGAAGGTCGGGGCAAACAAGAAGTTGCTCTTCCACCTGGTCACCGACGATATCTACGTTATAAATTCCGTCATTCTTCGTGGCGATCAGCCCTCCGTCCGCTCGCAGACCGACAGCGCCAATCCGCCCGTTCAACCTCCACTCGCGGTGGCTTCCATCGAGTCCGCGCCGATGAATCTTCTCGCCCCAGTTGTCGATCCAGTAGAGCGCCTGCTCCGCCACAGACCAGACAGGAGATTCTCCGATCAGGCTTGGTTCGGGGTGCGCCACTTCGATCCTGATTTTGCGTTTCATAAAGTCTTCAATTACAGAACGGGAATACAGCTGCCACGAGGTCCGCGCAGCCGACGAAGGCAATGCACATTTACTTTCGCTGGGCTGATTCTCTGTTCTCTGCAATCTGCTACCATCGTGTCGTACAGCGTGGCCATATTGTTTACAATATCACGGTACTTGTCTACAACTATTAGGTATGGTTTACCATGAGTAACGCTCAACGAACCGCAAATCCCAGTGCGCTAGTGGATGAGACTGTTCAACGACTCGAAGAAGCCCTGCTGAGCGGGCAGCTCGTGCCGGGGCAACGTCTTTCGGAACAGGAGCTATCTGCGGCTTTCGGCGTAAGCCGCGGACCGTTCCGCGAGGCCGTCCGTACACTCGAAGGCCGCCGCCTCGTGACACGCACGCCACATCACGGTGCGCATTTCGTCGAGCTTTCGGCAGAAGATTTCGAGCAAATTCTGTGGGCGAGGGAGGGACTAGAGGCCATGGCTTGCCGACAGGCGGCCGAGATGATGACCTTACCTGAAGTGCGGGCGCTACGGCGGACCACGGTGGAATCACTTGAGAAAGTGATGATTGAAGGAGTTGGTGGTGTGTATCGAAGCGGCACCAACGACAACGACTTCCATCTGCAGATTATTCGCGGTAGCCGGAACCGATGGCTTGAAGGGTTTCTAAGTGATATCTACGCGCTACTTCGGTTGTTCAAGTTCAGCCCGACAAGCTTTGGTCACCGCGCCAACGCTTCGGTAGACGAACACATGCTCATTATTGACGCGCTTGAAAAGCGGGATGCCAACGAGGCAGAACGACTCATGAGGCGCCATATCAGCAACGCCCGTGAGAATCTGATGTCGATTCTGCGCGCTGTGACCCCACCGCAGGGCTGAGCGCGCCCGAGCCGACCTGACTATGAATTCAGGCTCAATCACCGTTGCGCGGAATCGCACCGTTGACTTTGCATGGCCGATTCGGCAAACAGAAATCAATCGACCGTAGCGCGCCGTAGATCATGTCGCGTTCAAGCTGAGCGACTCGCAACGAAGTCCCACATTCCGACTCTCTGCAGATTTACGGGCAGCCTCAAATAGACTGCCCGAAGAAGGTCGTTGCTAGGTATCTCCTGATTGGCAAGGGAGGCTCGCTAGAAAAGATGACGAATTTCTGCATAGACGCCGGACTGTGTATGTCCGGCGAGCGGATCGTTGGTGTTTCCGTAAGGCACCGGCAGCAATCCAAAGGACGCCGTCTTGCTGTTCCGGACGGTCGCCGCCTGCCATTCGATGGAGGTCCGTTTCGACAGGCTGTAAGAACCGCCAAACGTGTACAAGGTTCCGCTACCCCCACCGTTGTTCGCGTTAATGTGATATGCCGCGAGAACGAGCGCCAAAAAGGGGTTGACTTGCCACGTGGCGCCGGCCCAGCCATGTTGCGTGACCGATGAAGTACCAATAGCCGCATCGGGGGCGTGTGAAGTTTGATATGCCAACTGAAACCTCACTGGACCAGCGAATACATTCCCCATGAGGGTGTACTCGCGCGAATACTCGTAGACGTTATCGAATCGCCCGTTCGCTGGATCTCGGATTTCGTCATACAGCGCTCCTAGCTGAAACAAGGCCGCGGTATATGTCATGCTGATGCCGGCCTGTCGCCCTTGCGGCGTAGATCCATTTCCGTTCCAACTGGTGGAGTTGGAAAGCGAGTACTGACCATACACCTGGAATCCACCGATCGTCGGTGTGCGATACGAGATGTTGTTGTTTGAGATTGGCCAGTTTCGACCGTGAACCAGCGAAGCAGACGACCATTTGCTTTGCATAAATGGATCAAAAATCCATATTTCATTGGCGATGAAAGGCTCCTCGCCGAGATGCAGCGTGCCGTAGTTGGGATTGGTCAAACCAACGTAGGCGTGGCGCGCCCAGATATCTCCCGCGACGGGAATGCTGCCGTTCAGCGTGCTGAACATCGTGTCAAGCTGGAAAATTGCCTGCGTTCCAGAGCCAAGATCTTCAGCGCCTCTCAGACCGAAGAAGCTAACGCCGCCATTACCATCCTCCAGGCCAAACACTGACTTGCTTCCGTTCGCCGTGCGGACTCCGGTCAAGTACTGAATCCCGGTGTCAAGTCGGCCGTAGAGAGTCACACTGCTCTGGGCGTGTGCAAGCCCCGAGCAGGCGACCATACAAGCGGCGGCAGCAATCCGCTTAGATTTTAGTCTCCATTTTTTCATTTGATTTTTAGTATTACTAAATAACTGATGGATGTGAACCGTGTTTTATCTTCTGTCTACTTCATCGTTGCACTGCTGTATCAGGTCTCGCCTGTGTACAGCGCACCTGGCCCAGACTAAGTCCGCTACGACGGATGTGAATCGTGAAGGCTGCTGACCCAGAGACTTGATCGATGGTCTCGCGGGCCATCGATCCGCGCACTTAGTTTTGCAAGTGCAAGCCAAAACGGGCAGCAAGCGCCTGCAGCGTGCTGATGATTTCGCGATCGAGCCGCAGTGCGACCTGAGCTGCCTTCTTTCGCGCTAACGCCGCCTCACCGGGCATACGAACAGCCGGCTTGCCAGTCGCAACGGACGCCGAACGGCAGGCGTTTACAAGCCAGTCTGATTGGCGCAAGAAGCTTTCGCTCCCCCCAAGTCGAGCGGGATCGAACGCGAGAGCCGTGACACTAGCTCCCCATCCTTTCGGGCAGTCGGCACGACCGAACCCAGACAATCCCTGCGTCAATGCTTCGACGAGGATGCTGAGTCCATACCCTTTGTGACCATGGTCGAGTCCCCCTAGAGGCAAAAGCGCTCCTCCATCGCGAACCGCGGTAGGGTCATCCGTGGCATGTCCTTGTACATCCACCCCCCACATCCCCGGCAAGTGACCACCCTTCGCAACGGCCAGTTGAACTTGCGCCGCAGTCGTAATCGAGGTGCTGATATCGATCAGTATCGGATCGGCAGAAGCGGGAATTCCGGCGGCGATGGGGTTCGGTGTCAAAACGGGGCTCGTTCCACCGAACGGCGCCACGTGCCCGGTCGCCGGGTCCGACGAAAGGACCATCACCAGCTTGCCATCTCTCGCAGGCTGTTCAAGGTATGTCGCCAGTGAAGCGATGTGATGGCTATTGCGTACAGCAACTACGCCGCACCCAAACTGCGCGGCTTTCTCGCAGGCCATCGAGACAGCGAGATGCGTGGTCCATACCCCAGGCAACCGCTTCGCGTCCCAAAGCAACATCGCGCCTGCGTCAGCGATTGCTTCTGGGGACCCCCGGGTCGTCATACGTCCGCCATCGATTTCATCGACGTACTTGCCCAGCAAAGCGAGCCCGTGCGTGTTGTGCCCGTAGAGGTCGGCTTCGACCAATCTCTCCCCCACAACCGTCGCAACTTCCTGCTCCAAGCCGGCTTTTTTCAAAATCTCGACGGCGAGATCAGTGATTTCTTGAACGGTGAAACCCTCTTGCATGCGCGCCTCACAAAGCGATCCACGGACATTGACAAGGGATGCAGATCCGCAACCCTTTTTGACCATGGCAATTGACGAAACCTTCGTTCTGTTGCTTGCGTACACGCACTGGAACGTTGAACTGAGGAGACCCGGACGTTGCCCGAATTCCTTTTAAGGGGCATCTCTCTAATCCAACCAGGGAACGCTATCGAAGCTCTTCCCGAACCGTGCGAGCATTGCCAAAACAACCAACCAACTGGACAGACCAAATGGACAAAACAGTTGATTGGTCAGGCCAGATTAGCGTCCATTTGTGTTTTTGTCTACAAACCAAACGTATCGTTTACCATAATGATGGCCCCCTCTGCGTGTGGCCGCGATCCTGGGAGAAATGTTCACCGTCTGGCTCCCGATGTTGGAAGCATGAGCAGATACTTTTATTAATGGCATTGTCATCAAGCGACTCGGACTATCAGTTTCAGCCGCACAACACAGCTTCCCTCTCACCCGCATTCGCCAGTGGGACCCTCGTTTCGTGCCTTCTGTATGGACCTTGCTTAAAATAATTTAACTCGAGAAGACATCGAGCAGGCCGCTCCGAACCCGTAAAAACGTCGGTAAAATCGCTGAGGTCTCGGTGCCATCGAGCCGAATAACACCTCCTCAGGAACATCATGGAAAACCTCACGCGACCGAACGATGTTCGGCGTCTTTATCAAAAGGTGGCTGACCAGATCCGCTCGCATATCTATAGCGGGGAGTTCCCAAAAGGATCACGCCTGCCGCCAGAGCGCGAGTTGGCGCAACTCATCGGCGTCTCGCGACCATCATTGCGCGAGGCTCTGATCGCACTCGAGATCGAGGGCGCGGTCGAAGTGCGATCTGGCTCCGGTGTGTATGTCACCCTGAACATCGATGTCGCGGATTCGTCGACAAGCTTGGGCGAGAGTCCGAGCGAAATCATGGACGCGAGAGCTTCCATCGAAGGGGCCGTGGCCGCCAAGGCGTGTGCGCGAGTGACAAACGAAGGCCTCACAGCTCTGCAAAATTTGCTTGAAAACATGCGAGCGACAATCCACGACGGTGGAGTTCCTCTTGATCAGGACAGGCAGTTCCATGTAATGCTGGCCGCCCAAACCGGCAACAGCGTACTAATGCGCATCGTTGGAGAACTCTTCGACGAACGTCAAGGCATCATGCTGGCCAAACTGAGAGGTCAATCAGAGTCTTCCGATACGTGGCGCAAGGCGCAACTCGAGCATGAACTGATCTACGCTGCCCTCGAGGCGAAAGACCCTGGACAAGCCGAAGCAGCAATGCGAATGCATCTGCACAATTCAGCAGTTCGATGGCTTGGCACCTGACATCATCCGTGTACGGCGGCCTTTGCTGGTCACAAGCGAAATTGATAACGCCCTCTTCGACCAGTCGAAGGCAGCACCCTGGAGTTCCGGGCGCTGCCTCCTTTCCGCCAACGGTCTGGCAAGCGGACAAATCACGAATGTACTCAGAACCCCTGTCCGGGCGGACGTGTGACCGCCCCCCAGCGTTCAGCGGCGTCACGCGTCACCGAGAACTTCGCGCTTGAGTCATTCACAACAACGGTAAAAGGTTTCGTCAAATCAACTTTGCTGCTGAACTCAAGAAGCCCAAGGATCTTCTGGCCGGAGGGAACCTCGGTTCCGTTCAGGTTCGAAACGTTCACAATCTTCGCAGGAGTTGATTTTCCGTCCTGCACCAGAGCAACGCCAGTTACCGGACCGAACTTTCCGCTGGACTTACCGGTGACTAGAAAGCTGGTTCCGGAATTGAAGACTTCGATGCCCAAGGTGTTTCTTGCCGCATCGTCCCGCCAGAGGGCGTCCATGGACCGATTGGTCAGCAGGGTCAATTGCAGGACTGCACCTGGGACCGTCGCGTTCGTCGAGAACTCTTTGAGCACACGCGCGTCGTCAGCTGGATTCGAAGTCTCGGCATGCGCGAGCGAGGCAAGACCCATACAGACTAAAGCAATAACAAAGCGCAGTTTCATTGTGGCCTCACGAACAAGACGTAACTAGGTTGCGGAACCGGCAAGATCTGGGTGCTGCCACCCACGTCACCGGTTGCTTCATCTCGATTCTGCAACACGATTGAATTCTCGCCGAGGCGAGCGAATGCGACCTTCTCCGCGTCGTCGTCCCAGTTCCACGCTCTGGCACCGCTCTCGATCTTCTCCCACAAGGTGCGCTGCGCAAACGGCACTTTATTTGCCGTTTCGGCATTCGCGCTCTGAAGCGTGGTGCGCTTAAGGAGCGTCAGTCTTCCGGTGGTTTGGTCGATCGAAAAGATCACGATATCTTCGTTCGGACGCTGATTTACATAGAGGAACCGGCCGTCCGGGCTAACTCGCGACGTCCCCGTTCCTCCGTTCGGCGTCCCCGGAGCGAAGATTGGAAGCGACTGAATTTCATGGAGTCCACCGCCACTCTCACGTTCAAGCACATGTTCGTAGCCCTCCTGCTCTGTGTTGACGTAGATCCATTTGCCGTTCGGATGGACCGCGAGTGTCCTCGGACCAGTGCCCGGTCGGAACTGCAGATAAGGATGCGAAGTATCGATCAAATGGGAGTGCGTCGCGTCAAACCGATAGGCATACACCCGATCGAGTCCCTGGTCTGCGTAAAAAAACCAATGGTTGTCTGGGCTAAAGGCGAGACCATGAGGATGTGGACCAGGAACCGAGTGTTCGCTCGGCCCCTCATGACGGATATTGTCGACAAGCTTGCCAAGTCGCCCATCCGGCCGGACTTTGAACGTCACAACGTTCCCGCCGTAATAGTTGACGAGGATCAGCGTGTGTCCGGTTTTGTCTGTGGCGATCTCCGAAGGCATGTCGCCGAGCCCGTCGACCCGATTAAGGAAGGTAAGTCTGCCGGTCTTGGGATCTAGATGATACGCGGACACTCCCGCCTTCGGTCCTCCAGGAAACGGCCAGCTACGAGTGCAAATGCAACTGTTGTAGTTCGTGGCATACAGCGTCCGACCATCGGTACTTGCTTCCAGGTTATCAGGACTGGCATCAGTTTTTGCGACGAGCCCAAGCGACGTAGCGCTTCCGTCAGCATTCAGACGCCATCCGTACACGCCTAGCGCAAAGCCCAGACCATTGCCACCATCCAGATTGTTCCAGGTTCCAGCATACATGTACTCCGCTGGCGAAGGCGATTCAGCCTTAGCGTTCATGCTAAACGTCGCAAGGACGGCTGCGGCTGCGACCGCCATTCGCCCGACCATTCGGATCACTTGATCCGAAAGAAGGCCTCCCTGCATGTCTTTTTGTCTCGCTCTCATGAATTCTCCTTTTGATTCTCGCGGAAGTCACCCGCTCTTAGTCCAATGCACTCATGCGCTTACCAAAGCCCGAAAGATCTTTCTCGGTGTCCAGATTCCAGATAACCTCCAGAAGTCGCGAGATGTCCCGTTCGTTCATTACACCCGCAACGTTTGCCTTCCACTTGTTCTCCACATCTCTACGATTCATTGCGCGCGAGCCGAAACCCGGCACATCGCGGCGTTCAGCCTGCAGTTCATGCCCGTCAGCCAGTGTGACGATGATTCGCGTCGGAAGCGCACCGGGTGCCATGGCTGTAAAGGCTGGGTCTTCCTGAACCTTGATTTTCTGCATCAGCGCAAGCACCTTCGGATCAGATAGCTTGTCCTTCGTATAGCTGCCGTTGTTGATCTGACCGTCCAGGAACGTGCGAGCAACCACGTAGGGAAGACTGTGGTCAGCAGTTTCCTTGGTGCGCGGCGCCCACTTCTCGGAACCCGTGCCTGCGCTAGTAAGGCCGTTTTTTGACGTCACAATGGTGATCGCAGACACTTGATCTACTGCGCCAACCTGGCCCCGAAGCTCTTGAGCGGCTGCGATAGCCGTCAGTGTGGTCACCTGGGCCGGATACGGCTTCATGGAGCATTGCGAGATCTTGAATGGACGATCACGGCCGCCCCAATCGGATAGACTGACATTTATTGGCCCCGTTACCTGTTTTTCCAGGCCAAACTTTCCTTCGAAGATAGGGGCTGGCCCGGTTATTCCGTGCTGCGCCAGCTGAACCGCAAACAGCGCATTACGTGCCGCTTCCGCGTCGGCAATGCCCTTCCAGTCCGAGAGCGTTTGTACCCGGGTCTGGTGCAACGCGATGTGATCGTTCAACGAAATATTGACCGCCTGCTCAAGCTGCGCGCGGGAAAGTCCGAAGAGCCTTCCACACGACAGTGCGGCCGCTGGAAGGCTGGGGACGGTACTGTCCCAGCCGAGCGTGTCGAGATTTACCGCGTCCAGAAACCGGCAATTGACCTCATAAGAAAGCACCATGTTGCAAAGGAACTCAGCGCCACTTGCATTTGTCGCCTCGGCAGCCGCGTAGACGGCGGCAATGTTGTCGCTCGGATGTGCCGTGCTCAACCCGACGTAAACGTCATTCAGGTCATAGTATCGAAGTGCCACTCCATTCGCGAACGCGGCCAGATCGGGAGAAGTGCCGCCCCGCACGCCGAAGATCGTCGCTTTTCCCTTGCTTCCCTCGGCAAGCACGACAGATCGACATTGCTTCACCGTCGCCTCGTCGATCGCGGGGATCGCACAGCCGATTGCGTCGGCAAAATGCAGCTTTGCCGCCTCGACGACGCTTGAGGGTAGGTCCTCAAAGCGAAGACCCATGGCGTAATTTGCCAGCTGCGCTGCCAGATTGGGGCTAGCAGCAGAAGCAGGAGCAACCGTCGCCGAACTCCCCTGAGCCAATGAGCTTGAACCCCAAAGAGCCATTGCGGCGATCCCGACGCTTCCCCCGATGAACGCACGACGCCCCCTGTTCGAGAGTGCCTTGCTTTCGTGTAAATCATCCATCAGTTAAGTCTCCTAATTGTATCAATTGCTGATAAATGAATATTCGCTAGGGACCTTTGACTAGTGGTCCTTTGAAGGGACCCAGCCGAGCCACGCAGCGATAGCACCGCCCATTACTAATTCTCGGCAGTTGCCGCCGAGACCGTCCAGAAATTCACGAAAAAAGTTGACGTAGTCTCGATATTCCCAGTCCAAATTGGAGAGGTCCGATCCCCAGAAGACTCGCGATGGTCCGAACGAATCAATTGCCTTTCGGATGCAATCCTTCAGATGGCCACGAATGCTCTCTTCGGGTAGGCGAGCAAGCAGACCTGTTGCCTTCACAGCGACGTTGGGCCTTCTGGCGAGCGCCAGAGTGGACTGCAACGAGGTGTCAAGATCATCCGAATGCCGGCGCGGCGCCAGCCCAAGATGATCGATCATGACCGAAAGTGTCTCGTGGCGTTGTGCGAGCTCGCCTACCTCCGCAGCACGTCCCGGCGCGTTGAGGGCAATCGGGACGCGCAGTCGCTCAATCGTTTCCCAAAAATCGCGGAGCTGTTCGTCCAAAAGCGACAGACCAGCCAGTTCGGCGGTGAAGCTCAGACGTATACCGCATGTCTCGGGACGTGCGGCCCACGCCTCAAGTTTGGCCAAGGTACCGTCGTCAAGAGGACGCAAACGACCCATTACCTTGAATCGATTCGGCCGCTCTTGCGCAGCCTGCACGGCGGTATCGTTGTCGATGACCTTGTCCTTGCCGAGTGGCGGGACCAGGATAAGCGCATCGACCCCCGCACGATCCATCTCCTTGAGCAGGTCGTCACTGTCCGGCATTTCCTCGCCATGAGAACCGCGGCTCCCACCGCGATTCCACACTCGCTGTTGGCCAGACGTGACGTGACTCTGGGCGTCAATGATCATGCAACTTCCTCTTCCAACAACGAGTTCGAAGCGGAACCCTTTAGCGATAGGCGAGCATCGACAGCAACGATGCCCTCGCTCTTTCCCATCAGCATTGCAGGGTTGATCTCCAGTGTCTGGATGTCCGAAAGTTCGTCACGATCGAAAGCGTGACTGAGGTTCACGATCGCCTGATACAAAGCTTCGAGATCGCGCGGAACTGATCCTCGGGCGCCCTTCAGCATGGACGCAGCTTTCAACTCTTCGACCATGGCTTGGGCGTCTTCAGTGCTGAGCGGACCAACGCCACAGGATACGTCTTTGAGCGTCTCGACCCAGATACCACCTAGGCCCACCATCACCACAGAATTGAATACCTCGTCGCGGAAAACACTCAGAAGCATCTCGACTGGCTTTCCGCTCGCAAATTCCTGGACACCGACAAGCGGATCCCGTGCGCCAATTGCCTTGCCGACCTCGGTCAATGCATCGAATGCCGCTTTCACTTCTTCTGCGCTACGGAGCGGTCCTCGGACTGCTCCGACATCGGATTTGTGAATCAGGTCGGGGCTGTAAAGTTTCATCATCACCGGTAGTCCAAAGGCATCGGCTGCAGTTGTTGCCGACACGGCATCCGGAACGACTTGTGTGGAGACGATCGGAATGCCGAGTTGTGCGACGAGTTCAAGCTCTTCAGCCGGCCGCATTTCCATTCTCCAGGCGAGTGCATTTTGCCCCGCCAGACGCGTGTCCGTAGATGCGCCTTTGCCACGGCTCAGAGCGGACTTTCGGCGTAGCGCTGCTACGGTCCTGACGCAGGTCGAAGCATCTTCAAACACGGGGATGCCGGCAGCGCGAAGGCGTCGATAGCCAGCGTTGGTGACACTCGGGAATTGATCAACCAGATTGCCCCCTGCCCAGACAACGGCCAGCGGTTGCTTCTTCACTTCCCACGCCTTTATGATGAATTCGGCAGCTTCGACCGAGGCGCGTCCCGTAGAAGGTGCGGTTATCCCAAGAATCGTGAAATCGACGCCTGTGTCGTTCGCCATGTACGTCACATAGTCACCGATGGCAGGATTTCCACACGCAACACCTTCGTCATTCGAGCGTGTAAGTTGCCCCGACAGATCCGACGGATTACCTGCCGCTCCCCGACCGGCAAGCCGTTGCGAGATGGCGTCAATTGTTTCAGACCGAAGCGGCGCGACTGGCACACCTTCCAGGGCGCAAAGATCTACCGCGTGAGAGTTAAGGCCACCGGAGTTCGTCATAACCGCTACGCCTTCGCGCAACTCCACGACGGGAAAGGCCGCCAAAGTATCGCCGATCAGCCAGATATCGTCGATCTCGTTCGCACGGATGATGGCCGCCTGACGAAAAGCCGCGTCGTAGGAGCGATCGTCACCGCCGAGGGCCGCGGTATGTGCTGCCGTTGCAGCGCGCCCCTCAGGAGAACGCCCGACCTTCAAGATCGCGATGCCTTTCTCCACGGCTGCGGCCCGTTTGCCCAGCTCGATCAGTCGCTGTCCGGAGCCGGCCGGCAGACCTTCCAGGTAGATTCCTACAGCACGCGTTTCATCATCGTGCTCGATAAAGTACTCAAGTACATCGAGCATGGACAGGCTTGCCTGATTGCCAATAGTTACCAGCTTGCTCAGGCCAATACCTGCACCTGCGGCGCGGTCAAAGATCGTGCCCATCCCCAATGCGCCACTTTGAGAAATGATCGACAGGCCGCCGGCAACCAGGCCACCGCAATTCCACTGTCTCGACGCATGAGCAATCATTTTGGTGTGGACGTTCGTGACACCTAGCGAGTTTGGCCCCGTGTAGTAGATCCCGTACCGTTTAGCAACCTCGTCTAGCTGCCGTTGACGGGCAACGCCGTCGTCTCCTTTCTCGGCAAAGCCAGCGCTAATGATCGCAGCTGCCTTGATTCCCTTGATACCGCATGCTTCCACCGCTGCGCAGACTGCATCAGCCGGTATCGCAATAATCGCCATATCGGGCACTTCGGGGATGTCTCTGACGTCCGCATACGCCTTAAGCCCCTGAACGACATTCCGGCGATGATTGACCGGGAATATCTTCCCTTCGTAGCCTTCGTTTCGAAGATTCTGTAGCAGGCGCCCACCGTAGTCGAGACGGTCCGACGCGCCGATGACAGCGATCGATCGGGCGTTGAGCAGCTTTTCAACCGCGTTGACGCGATTTTCCAGATTTTCCATCTTCATTGACTCATCAAATTGAATTGAGATTGCAGGTGAGGTGAGGTAAATCAAATGCCATCGGACTTGACCGCCGCCTCCCGGGCGGCGGCCATCTCACTGCGAGTAAGAACCCGGCGAGCCCGCTTGACGCTAGCGACGTCAACCATCACACCGTCGACGCTCGCGCTACCTCGTGTGGGGTCAACCTCAAGAGCCGCGATAACCTTCCAAGCCTCGGCCACTTGATCTTCCGAAGGCATGAACACCCGGTTGAGAATTTCAACCTGACTAGGATGAATTGCCCCTGCGCCCTGAAACCCAAACGCTGCACCACGCCTGGCGGCGATCTCATATGTTTCAAGGTCTTTGTAGTTGCTGATGTACCCGAGAACGCCAGTGGCGAGAATCTTGCGATCCGCTGCAGCAAGGACAACAAGTGCATTGCCTATGAGTCGCTCGAAACCTTCATGAGTCGGAGATACGCCGAGTTCCGCGCACATGTCCTCCGTGCTGAACGAAAGGTTTCCGAGCCGGTCTGTCGAATTGACGATCTCCTCCAGCTTGAAGAGAGCGCCCGGCGTTTCGATTGACGTTCCCAGCTCCGTGGATCCGATCGCGCGACCATAGCGGCCCTCCAGGTGAGTAAGGAATCTGTCGAGAAACAGGAGTTCGCCGCCGTTCTGCACCTTGGGAAACCGGATACCGTCACAGCCCGCCGAGACAGCCGCCTCAATGTCCGCAAGACACACATCGAATTCGCGATTGACTCGCACGACAACTTCCGGGATGACCTTCTTCAGCGCATCGATACTCTTTGCGAGTGTCTCTCGTGCCGCCGCCTTCTGTGCAACCGGAATGCTGTCCTCGAGGTCGAGCATGATCACGTCAGCTTTCGACCTTTTTGCCGACTCGACAAAGCGCGGGACATTGGCTGGCACAATCAGTGTCGAGCGGCGCAGCCGGGTGTACCAGGGCTCCGTACCCTCAGGCCGCTGATAGATCCCCCAGGAGTCTTTTGACATGTAATGTCACCTTTATGGTTTCGTTGCTGGATTGATTGCGCTCTGCGCCTTGATCTTCTTCAACACGAGGTCGCGATAGCGTCCAGCATCCTCACTGATTGAAGCGTCAACCAGCTTGTCGTACTGGAGTGCGTCGTCCTTGAGGTTGATGCGCAAGGCGTAGCTTTTATAAACATCGAGTGTTCGCTGCCATTGATCACGCGATATGTAGCCGCCAAGCGTCGAGGCGTATGGCTTGTCCTGTTCAAGCTGAAGTCGGATGTCTTGTTCTGAGTAACCGAGAAAGATAGGGAGCTTGGACATCTGCTTCGCCATGAAGTCGATTGACCACCCTGGAATCTGCTGCGCAGCCGCCTGCGCTGCGCCGACGGCGCGTACGATCGCTTCGCGATTCTTCTCGACAGCATCTCGAGTTCCCCACATTGCAACCTGAACGGCATCACCCGCCAGGTTCGTCAAAACGGGATTAGACGGCGATAGAAGATTGCGCATGTTGCCGGCATCAATATTCTTGGCCAGGGTATCTGCCGTGCAGATCGCCGCATCAATTTGACCGCTATTCAATGCGCTGCTTAGCGCGAACGGAGATGAATACGGCGTCACTTGGAGCGGCTTTCCGCCATGGCGAACAATGTAGTCCGAATAGAGTGCGGCACTTCCCCAGCAACTACCCGCGGCGCTGATCGTCCCGACCCTACGGCCCGAGAGGTCCATTAGATCGTGAAACGGCGAATACGTGGCAACCGTCACTGCGCCTGCTGGATCCCCCGTCTGCTGCGAGTACACGATTCTGATCGGTATCCCCCTTATCGCGGGCTTCATAGCTCCTCCAACACCCTGAATGACCAGCGGAACCTGACCGCTAACCGCGAGGGCATTGCCGGACCCGTTGTAGTTCTCAATCGTGACGTCGACCCCGGCTTTCTCGAAATATCCGAGGGCATCAGCCATCAGCCACTCCTGCACATTCGTCGACACCCCCGTGAGCGCAATCGTCACGTGAGGCAAACCTGCTGCACGCGAGGCTCTTTGGTCACCATAGACCGACCAGGCCCACAGGCTAATGATTGCAGCGGTGACCAGCGTCGCTAACCACATCGGCCAATATCGATTGATCGCACTGAGCTTCGTTGGACCATCGACTGGAACACCTGACGATCCCGCAGTTGACTGATCGAGAGCCATCGTGCGGTGCAGACCGAGGATTCCTCGCAGAGGAAAAAGATGGACCGCGTTCACAGGCCACCTGCCTTTCCCCACCAGGGAATCAGCACCTTGCGAAGGCTCTCAACTAGCGAGACGAGGACAACACCAGTAATCGAGAGGATGATGATGACGCCAAAAGTCAGATCGGCATTGGTCGTGTCGACGGCTGTCATCAACAGTCGCCCCATCCCGTCTCCACCAGAGAAGAGTTCCGCGGTCACCGCGCCGATGATCCCGAATGCAACCGCGTTCGGCAGCGCTGAAAAGGTCCAGGCGAGCGCGTACGGCCCTCGAACGTGAAGCAGGATATCAAGATTGCTTGCGCCCAGAATCCGGGCATTCTGAAGCATCTCCGGTTTGACGTGCTGGCCGCCTGCCAACGCGTTGTAAAAGACTACAAACAGGTTCACGGTGACGACGGTCCATATATCGGTCTGTGTCGAGGCGCCTGCGATCAGCACGATGATCGGGATAATCGCAATACGAGGAATCGCATTGATGATGATGACAAGGGGCTTCGCCACCGCGTTTGCGAAATCCCAGTGACTTAGCAGAAGGCCCAGAACGGCGCCTGCAACAACGGATATCAGTGTTCCAATCAGCGCAGCACCCATCGTGAGCCCGAACGCATTCCAGATTGTCCCAGTTCCCGCACTTCCGGACATCAAGCGCCAGCTGGTTTCAAACGCAAGAGATGGCGAACTGATGAAGAATGGTGAGGCAAACTTGATGTGTGAATGCACCCAAGGAATCTCAGGCGTCCATTGCCACGCTGCAAGGAAGCCTACGACGATCAGGCATTGCCATACGAACACCGAGGCTCGACTGGGTCCGAGAGATGCAGGCTTGACAATATCCTTTTTCATGGGGGGCGCATTTCTTGATCGTGATGCCGCGACGAGTGCCTCTTTTTGTTTCGCAAGCTGCTGCATGGTCATGCCTTAGCCTCCTCAATCGCTGCCCACAGATCACGCCACACAGCCCCATACGCATCGTCAAATTCACTCGAAGTTCGCATGCTGATGAGATCTCGCGGTCGTTCAAACCGGATATCATGAACATTGCGCACGCTTGTTGGACGCTTTCCGAATACAAGCACCCGATCTGAGAGCGAAACCGCTTCCGCGATGTCATGGGTGACAAACAGACAAGTGATCCCGAACTTCCGAATAATCTCCAACAAATCCTGATGAAGGATCACGCGGGTCGGCTCGTCTAGCGCGGAAAACGGTTCGTCCAGAAGGAGAATCTTTGGCATCGGAGCGATACCCGCAAGGAGCGCGACCCGTCGAAGCATCCCCCCTGAGAGTTGATGGGGCAATGAATTGCGAAACTGTTCAAGGCCACCCATCTGAAGCATGGTCGAAACTCGCTCGTCCTTCTCCGCTGTCGAAAGCTTCGCCGTGCGCAAGCCGAAGCGGATATTCTTTTCGACCGACATCCACGGAAACACGGTGTTTGTCTGGAACACCATCGTCAGTGGCGGCGTGCTCGCCTTGGCAAGAAATCGTCGCTCTTCGTCCGAGAAATTGATTTTTAGCGTGCCCGAGTCCGGTCTGCGTAAGCCGGCCAGTAGGCTTAGCAACGTAGATTTACCGCAACCGCTTGGGCCAACCATTGCGACCACCTCTCCGCGTCCGATCGAAAAGTTGGCATCTTTAAGTGCCGGCGTACCGCCGGGGTAGCTATAGCAAACGTCCTTAAACTGGACAAACGCATCCGGCTGACTCACGGACCCAACATGCTCCTGGGAAATTTCTGTCATTTTCATAAGCGTTCCGATTTGCTGCCTGGTAGTACCAGGCATGCAAATCCGAAGATTGAACGGACAAAGTCGCGGCGATGATGCAAATACGGTGCGGTCAGGCGATGCCGTAATAGGCCTTGCGCGCGCTCAACCGAAATAGGTCAGCCTTCTCAGCATCGCTAAAGTCACCGGTGATCAATTTGAATGCGTTCCAAATCGTCAAGTAGTCGCACACGCCCCGGTCAGCGGGGAAGTTGCTCTCGAACATGCATCGATCGGTTCCAAAAACCTCGATTGCCCACAGAATGCGTGAGCGCCAATGGTCCGCCAACTGCTTGGACGAGGGTCGGAGTGGAACAACGGTCGAATCCACCATCAGGTCAAATCCAATACCACCGATCTTGAGGAAGACATTCTGGCGTTCGGCAACGAGCTTCATCCCATGCTTCCAGTGTTCATCGACCTGGTCAGCGTGCCCCGCGAAGCGCCCAGCCGCCAACGGCCCTCCAAGATGATCAAGAATGATTCGCGTGTCCGGGAATTCGTCCGCGAGGCTTGCCACGGTCGGAAGTTTGGGGTGATAAACCCATGCGTCGAACGTAAGGTGGCGCCTCGCGAGCTGGGCAAAGCCTTCGCGAAATGCGCGCTCTTCGTAAAGATCGGCGCTTGGCCCAGTGCGGTGATTGCGAATCTCAGGAGAAGCATCCCATGTGGCACCGTGTCGGATGCCTTTGAACAATCCCGAGCCGCCTCCGGACTCGGCAATGGAGCTCATTTCGTCCAGTAACTCGCCAACCGCGGCCCCCTGGCGAAGGTCGGCAAAGCCGATGACACCCGTGATTTTCGTGCCACTCGTAGTCGCGCTGTCGCGACTCCATTCGAAAGCCTTGCGAACCTCAGAGATAGAGTCCAGGGCCGGCCATGCGCATTCCACGAAAATGCTCTCAACGACCTTGTGAGAGGACGTATCGGCCTTGAACTCGTCGAGAAGGTAAGCGTGCACTCCTTTTTTCTCTAGCAAATGATGATGAGGGTCCAGTATCTCGAGTTCAGGTTCGAGAGGTGTCTCTGGGCTCATCGCACTAGTAACTGCGGTGTCAGTCATTACAGTTCCTCAGATTCGCAACACGCTATAGCGACCTAGTCTGGCCAGAGCGGAGTTGGCGGACCCCGCTCTTAAATGCCAGGAAGAGTGAGTCGATATCCGAGCCCATTGTCAGAATACGCACGCCCTTCTCTGCCCACCGAAGACTACGTTCGATGCCGTCCTCGTTTAACGGATGCGCGAGTGAGACCTGTTTTCCTGCGGTCAGAGCGGCATCAACAATGCGCGCCTCAGCATCGAGGACATCCTTATGAAACTGCTGACCTGGTAAACCGAGAGCGAGAGCGATATCGTTGCGACCTGTCTGAATCACATCCAGTCCTTCCACCTTAACGATATCCTTGTAATTCTCCAATCCCTCGGCTCCCTCGATCTGGCAAGAGACCAAAATTTCGCGCTCAGCCCACTCGACGTATTCGGCGAGGCCCATACCGTGGTAACGGACCGGTCTGGAAGACTCACGTTGCCCTTTGGGAGCGAACCTCACGGCGGATACCAACGCTTGGGCTTCCCGCACGGTTCCTACGTTTGGAGCGCTGATCGCGTGGGCGCCCATATCGAGCACCTTCGTGATCTCGTAGGCATCATTGCGGCAACGGATCCAAGGAGTGACCTGATGCGCGTGCGCCGCCCGGATCATGTCGTCTAGTGTCTGTGGATCAAATGCAACGTGATATGCGTCGATACGCACGAATTCGAACCCCGCCTGCGCGGCGATTTCGATCGGAGCTGGACCGGGAAAGCGTATGTAGGTGCCGTAGCAGATCACGCCCGCGTCGAGCCTATCTCTGACGCGGTTGCTATCAAGTGCCTTTTCGCCATTCAAGGGCTCCGTCGCAGCCTTCGCTTGCGAAGAAAGCTGGATCATCGTCTCTCCTCCATTGGAACATTAGCCGCCACATTTGGTCAGGCCAAACATGCTATTTTTGCCATTATCGTTGCAATTGGCCTGACCCGTCAATCCGAAACATGCACTGCGAAGTATTTTTCGCTCAGATTTGCGGCAAAGCCTTCGAGATGAGCATGCTGTTAGTACTACAAACGTACTGTCGTTGACCTTTCGCTTAGACAGATGCGCCTGGTCATAGCACCCGCGCCGATCTACCGGGGAACAAATCCGCTGTTCCCGCCTGGTTTTCCTCGCCGGCAATGCATCGTCCTGACTCTGCATTGAGCATCAGATCGAATAGCGCTTCTGCCGCCTGTAACAGGCTGTGATTCCATCGAGAGCGCCCCAGCGTTGAAGTCCAATGGAGACTCATTTTGGCGAACAGCGACATGTAAGTGGCGGACTTGATGCAAGGACAAGGCTTGCAGCCGTAAGTCGAACCGCGTCCGGTGATGAAGCACATGAGGTTTGCTTCGCCCGCGACCTGGCCAGTGGCCGAGACAAGTCACAGCCGAGGCTGTTCATGAAAACAGTAGAAACCAACCCGACGAATGCTTATGGGAGCAACGGCAGCGACGAGTTCAGCCACCGATCGTTCAGCGACTTGAAGCGAATGGGGAGTTTCGTAAACAATGGCTTGCATGTCTATAAGTGCCTCGTTCGGTTCTCAGCTGGTCAGGCCGGAACATTTCAACCTGCCGCGAAATCGCGGCTGCGCGACAAGTTTATGTGAATTGGCCTTACCAGAATATAAGGTATACCCGTGTCTTCATGGCCGCCGATCGCCCTCATTTCGCGATAAGAAATCACGGTCTTACCAAACACCCGAATGCCAAGGTGAAAAGCTGGAGGTGCGCCGGGCGAGTCCGCACTGGATCCGCGATACCCACGCCTCCCACGTGCCCGCGCGTGGCATGGAACTGGCCACGCTGCCCGACCACCTGCGCCACGCGTCTATCGCTACAACATCACTCTACCCGGCATGCGCACGGCAGCTCGACTGGGCATTCGGGGGGACTAGGGCGGTAGCCACAACTTTAGTTGAAATCTAGGTACACTTTAATTAGGTAAACGGAATTTGCCCAAGAAACGTGCGACCCAATCGGGCTATCAAGATAAGTTTTCTTATCAAAGGAGCGGATTTTTGCGCCGGACTTGCGGCTATGAAAACGCGTCACGTACCCGCTCCACCTCGTTCCGCCCCTGCTCCCAAGTGTTCGCGTTCGAAATTGATCCTAGCCATGTCCACAGAGGCGCCAGTAAGTTCAGCAACGTCGCCAGCATAGCCGTCCATTGTGAGAAACAGGGGAGTTGGGATCAGGTTTCCGTGCAAACCAACAGCGAGTCCGCAAACTCTGTTAGCATGCCCTCGCCAAGGAACCATGAATTACGGCTAATAATTCTTCGCTAGCAGGCGACGCCAGCTTCACGGCGCCCGACCGCAATAGTTCGATCGTCGTCCTATACCCCCCTGCCGTTAGTTCACAGCGCGCACACTCGACTGCAACGTCCGAAGTCTTCGTTGTTCGCTTAGCTTCTTGCCTAACGTCTCGAGTCCCCCGGAAAGCAAATCTCCCCGTCACCTCCGGCGACAATTGGATGCTGTTGCAATCGAGATAGGTTACCGAAACATCGCCGACTTGGCGCTCTAAAAACTGCACCCATTTCAAAACATCGACATCTAACATCTCGACCGAAAATCGATAGTTCGTCGCGAGCGATACAGCATTGAAGAATGGCAGCGTCCTTCGCGGAGGATTCATCAAGAGCAAATTCAACGAGCTCCCGTCGGTCACAAGAAATTCCGTGACCGTAATACGTGAGCGCTTTTCTTCATATTCATGACCTGTCGGTAACGAGATATGTTCTAGAGACGTTTCTCGCTCGATGAACACTCCTCGTATACGCGTCGCGCTTCGCTCCTCGATTCGAAACCCTTCCGTATCATCTTCCGATAGGTCAAGTTCAACTTTACGAAGCCGATCCCCGAGGGTAGTCAAAGCAACACCGAATGTGGCATTTGCCCATTTATACTTTTTCATCGTACTCTAGCTCGGAAGAAATGCTTTCCACCACCTCGACGTAAGCGGCCTGCGCAGCCAGTTCAAGGGCGTCCAGTAATTCTTCGCGTTCTATGTCCTTCGGTTTTCGCTTAGTGACGGCGTAACGCTTGTCTCGTCTCTGCGAATACACGCCACGGACCGTATACTTGAAACCGATCCCTTCAGCCGGTCGCTCTATCAAAGCCTCGAGCTCAGCCTTCGGCTTCCCGGCCTTCTTCGATCGAGGTTGAGCTTCCCAAACAATTCGGCTGATGAAAAATCCCGAGTCCAGAAATCGCCGGAGCTCGCTTGCATGGAGAATTCCGGACCCATCTAGAGTGCAGCGTTTCAAATACGACTTTACCTCACGCTCGACCTCACGCTTTAAGGATCCTCCTGAATGCGGCGCACTATCGGCCTCGTCGTCTGCGTCATCCGCGGTAGTACTCTCGTCCACGGTGAATACCGGCTCCGAAATATCTTGGTTGACGTTGACTTTCTTCACGTCCGCCATGCGATAGCTCTCCAGCTTTTGAATCATCAACTGGAAAAACTGTGTTCGCTGCAACTTATTGAACGCACTCAGGTCGATGGTCTTCTGGGTGATATTTGGCGCTGATGCCTGAATTTTCTCTAATAAGGCAGTCGCGAAATCCGCAACTCGCTCCGCGCCGGGGAATCGAACACGCATGCCGTCCCCAGCCGTCATGAACTCGATCTTTCCGTGCTTCGGGCGTTGCTGTCGCAATAACGTTCGTCCCTCGTCGAGTTCGTAGTAATCAATCGAAACTTCCAGTCTTCCACCCTCATTCTTATTGAACTCGACAACCTCAGTATGTCCTGAACGCTCAGCTTTCACTTCTGCCAAAGCTGCTTTCAGCACCTCGGAAGAAATTTTCTCGCTTAGGGACATGTGGGTGACGCGGTCCGCCTTCGAATGTATCTCAAGCTGATCGCACAACTCATCAAGATCGGGGCTGTCGTAAGCATACGTCGCAATCGCTTCCACGAGCTCGCCACGGCTGGCTTGATTTCCGAAGACGATACCTCGAACGCGCAGGAAGTCGTGCATGAACTCCACGCTCACCCTTTGTTTTGAAGAGATCAACGCATCGTAAATATCGCGATAGGTTGCATAAAAGACTGGACGAACGTTAAGCATGACCACCCCTCAGTGCTACCTCAAATTGGGTCAGCCTTGGCCGCACGGAAGCGATCGATCCGTAATCAAGCTTTTTTAGCAGCATTTCATGGTTGCCATACGTAGCGTACTGAGAAACTGCTTTGTTGAAGTTATTTGCAGCCCTTGAACAGCCACGCGCCGATCGAACAAGGATTCTATCGTAGTTATCCAGCACACCGAAGCTTCTGAGCATATCGATAAGTACAATGAATTCCCTTTCACTTTCACCGTATCCCCGGTAGTAGACCAACATACCTCGAAATCCGCCGTACTGGTTCGCATGCGAATACGCGAGCATCTGATATTTCCCTTTCAGCATGTCAATAGTCGCGACCATGCTGTGGTCTTGCGAAACAACTTTGCTTCGGGAATGACTGTGATAGAAGAATTTCAATGCTTTCTTATCGGTCGGTATGACCTCATCTCGCGCAAGGCTGGCGATATCCGTCAGCATCTCATTCAGGTACCAGACTTCATCTGGCCCGATGATCGAAAGTTTAACGCCACGCGGAATAGTCAGATCGTCCTGGAACACGACGTGTAACTGCTCCGGAAACGATTTGTCGTATTCGCTGTCGTGGTTATAGATGAAGACCAAGCCTTGGATTTCGTATTCGGCCCCGGCCTTCAAGTACAGCTCTTTCCACTTCGGATTGTCTTTTGCACAATCGACCGCAAGCGCTAGGGATTCGATCGTTTCCCGGAGGGAAAATTCCTTGATGCTTCCCGCCGCATAGCTCTTCAGGTCGGTAATGAGATGCACATTCCGCGCCGAGTACGGATCCTGATACACAAAAGTTACGTCAGTAGGATGATCTCGCTTTTCGTGGGTTGGCTCGTTGCATTCCCACGACTCGTTAGGTACGCCATGCGCTTCCCATCCAAGCTTGCTAAAAATATCGGCCGACACGATCTCGGCGATACGCGCGATATTTACTCTCTCAGCCATCCTAGCCCCGGGTTGACCTTCACTTCGGTCTTAATTTGTGTTATCAGAAATGACGATCATAACCGAACTCATAATCGCACGGTAGGCACCGCTGGCTGGTACACGATAAAGTTTTTGGCTGGCCGCCATCTATGCATAACGATTAGCCGTTCGCGGCGGCTGAGTTCCCTTCAGGGTACGAGCTTTGGCCTCGGTCTCGCATAGCGGGATAGGGATGGCAAGTGCAACTGACTTGCCAGCACCTAGACTGCATGCAATGCAGAGGTTCGTGAAATTTAACTTTCTTGACACCGATGCTGCGATCGATGTCAGCGTTTCGGCAAGTTCGGAACAAACCGGAACGGGAGTCACACCATTTGGTGTTGGGTGAGAGAGAATCTGGGGGACACGCTGCGCTGCGTTCTTAGGCAACGCAGGATGAACTGAAGGATCTGTAGCGCGGTAACCGGCGTTAGCGACCGGGCCCATTAGGGCTGTCAGCTACCGGAATGTTTGCTCTCAGGGAGGACCGGATGCTGCGCCTCCCACTCGCGGCGGGTCTTCGCCAATTCTTCAGCAAGCAACTGCTCGTCCGGAAGTACGGTGTGGTATTCAGCGGCAAGCACCTTGTTGGGCAGACCGTCAAGCGCATAACGCGCAATTGCCGCGTTGGTTCTAGCACACAGAATCAGGCCGACCGGCGGGTTTTCGCCGGGTAGCGTCCAGTGCTCTTTTGCATAATTGCAATACATATGCATTTGCCCGACATCGGCATGATGAAGCTCGGTAAGTTTTAGATCGATGATTACAAGGCATCGCAGGCGCCTGTGGAAGAACAGCAGGTCCACGCGAAACCAGCTGTCACCGATCCGTAGTCTGCGTTGCCGTCCGACGAACGTAAAATCTCCACCAAGTTCAAGCAGAAAGTCCTCGAGACGGTGGATCAACGCTTCCTCAAGGTCACTCTCGGAGTATTCGTCTTTCAGGTCGAGGAACTCGAGTACGTAAGGATCCTTGATCGCTTCGTCTGGGCTCACGGTCTCACCCGGCCTCGCGGCCGCACCCTTTTCAAGCATTGCGCGCTTGTTTCTCGACATCAGCGTGCGCGTATAAAACTGACTGCCAATCTGCCGTTCGAGTTGCCGGACGCTCCAGCCTCCGCGCAGGGCTTCCGCCTCGTAGAACATCCGTTCTTCGGGAGAACGCGTCCGTCGCATCAACCTGACGTAGTGCGTCCACGAAAGCGGGAAACGTTCGCCGAGCTGCTGGAGCGCGAAATCCCGAATCGGTGATTCGGATTTCGGCTCGACCGCGGGAGCGCCGGATTTCCGAATCACCGATTCGGAAATTTCGCTAGGCGGATAACTCAGGTAGAACAGGCGCATTAATTCAAGATTGTCGGCTCCGAAGCCTCGCCCGAACCGCTCGGTAAGGTCGCTCGACAAGCGCTGCAGGACCCCCTGCCCGTACGCTGCACGCTCGTGCCCACCCTGCTCGAGTTCCACGATCCGCCGGCCCACCAGCCAATAGGTTGCCGTCATCAGGGCATTGATGCTGCGCGCCGCGGCCCGCCGCGCCTCTTCAAGCAGTGCGATCACGTCGCTCAGGGTTGCGCCGTAGTCGTCCTCCGCCAAATTGCTGCCGCTCATCTTCTCAGTTTCCAGGTTGATATCGAGGGAACCCGCGGCCGAACCGGTGTGTCAGGTCGTCGGCGAGTCGCGCGATCGGCGTCTGCCCGCCCTGCTCAGTGGCCACAATCCGCCGTCCTATCTCGCGGTAGGCGGGGATCATCATGGCATTGAAGCTGCGTCCCGCCGTGCGTCGCGCCGACTCGACGACATTGACCACTTCCTCGGGCAGCCCGGCGTAATCGCCGGGCATCATCGCATCCTCCGTCATGACGCGTTGACGGCATCCTTGAACGCCTTGCCCGCCGTGAACTTGACCGTCTTCGCGGCCGGAATCTGGATCTCGGCGCCGGTCGCCGGGTTGCGGCCAACACGCGCGGCGCGCGCGCCTGTCGAAAACGCGCCGAACCCGATCAGCTGCACGGAGTCGCCCTTCGCGACGGCCGCTGTGATGGTGCCGAGCAGCGCGTCGAGCGTTTCAGCGGCCAGCGCCTTGCTGGTGCCGGCTTTTGCGGCGACGGCGTCGACGAGGTCCTGCTTGTTCATGGTGATGTCCTTCACGATGGGTTGAATGCCGCCACCGTACCTGATCCCCTGGCCGGTGCGCAACCGACTTCGGAGCGGCGCCACCGAGCTGGCCTCAATGCGGCCAATGTTGCCCACCGGTGGCACTGCCGTCAAAGGTCACCTTTTGTCGGGCGACCCGCTTCCCAGACGGCGCCAGCGCTCCCGTTCGTCCGCCTGTCCCCTCGAGCGCACGGCGACAACAAGCGAAGAACGGCCCGACGATTCTCGTCGCCCTAGTTTTGATAACTGCTACTAGCAAAACTGCATTTAATGCATCGAGTCTCGGAACTCCTTTGCGACAGGTCACCGTTAGGGTACCCGTCACCCGGTGTCAAGCCTGAGCCGCAGTTAAGAGAACGGACTCCCCTACCCCCTCTACCTTTCCCCCAGGGCGCCCTCAAGTAGCCGCGCGACGCTGAGCGTTGCGATCCATCGCTCAACCCGGTGCCGGTGGTCACGGGCACGCCCTCTCACGGCGCTCGATGGTGATAAGCCTTATTGCACCACCAGTTCATGTCGCCCCGCCCTTTCGCCGCCTGTGTCCCGATCCAGCAAGCGACCTCCCGAAGACACTCACCTATCGTCACGGCAAGGCCGCGTGCCGGAACTCCGGCGTAATGGGTCTGACGCAGTCGTCACAGTCTTTGCCCCGCATCCAACAGGAAGCGTAGCGAGCCAGTAAACCGCGTCTCGGCGAAGCGGGCCTCGGCGGGACGTCATTGACCGCGCCGCATGGCCGGTTTGTCCCGAAATGAAGGGGTACATAGCCACAACTACCCCTTCGTTCGCGAGGGCGCCCCCGGCAGCCGCGCCACTGAGCGCATCGCCCCGCCCGCGGGACCCGTTTCAGCTGGTCAGGAACGCGTCGTATGCCGCGTTCAATCCTGATAAGTCGTATTATCAGGAATGGGTTAAATGAATATAATGCGGGCTAGGCGCATATGGAGTCACAATTTTGTGGGTTGTCAATCCACCAAGCTCGATGGATGTGCAAATAGCAATGGCTTTGAATAACATCATCGCGGGAAACATTATTGCGGACAGGGCCGGAAGCGCCATCGGTAAAGGCTTCGGCGTCTCTCATCACTTCCATGCGTGTCGCTCGATGATGGGGGCAGTGCAGGGCGGTCCGATGACGCCGGGCAGTCCCGCGAAACTCCGAACGAAAGAACTGAAACTTTAGCCAATTGGAAACTCGGCTAATCTGAATTCGTCGTTGCTGCGAGCCGAAACAAGACTTCTCATAACCGACTGGATATCACGGTCGAGCGTCTGTTGTACGCGCATTCGCGTATCCGGATCGTTGTCCTGCGAGCGAAAATCCAGGAGTCGCCTCAATGGGATAGTCTTGCACACGGAAATGCTCCCGCAGCGCGACACTGCAGTTGGCGCGGCACACAGGCAACGCACCGTGACCGGTGCATCGCAGATCATCTGCGATGGGACACGTGCACGATGAAATCGTTCGGCGCAGCTCCGAGACTGTGCTCATAGCTGATCCGATAGTCCATCTTAGGGATGCCCAGATAGTTCAGGTCCTTCATCCGGTCCAAGCTCCGCCTCGATCTGCTCGATTGACGGCAGGTCCGGCATGAGCGGCGCCGGGATGTCGCGCAGCAACTGATATTCGGCGACGCCCATCGGGTTGGCGATGCCACGCAACGCATATTCGGCGACCAGCCGATTGTTTTCCTTACAGAGCAACAAGCCAATCGTGGGCTGGTCGTGCGATCCCTTGACCTGTGCATCAATGGCTGACAGGTAGAAGTTCAACTGACCGGCATATTCGGGCTTGAATGGCGTCGCCTTCAGTTCGACAACCACGTAGCATCTGAGCTTCAAATGGTAAAACAGCAGGTCGATGAAGAACTCGTCGCCGGCCACTTCAAGCCGGTATTGCCGTGCGACGAATGCGAAGCCGGCGCCCAGTTCGAGAAGGAAACGCGTGATGTGCCGCGTGAGCGCGTGCTCGATGTCCCGTTCCTGGGCGCTTTCGGTCAGGCCCAGAAAATCGAAGATATACGGATCCTTGAGTGTGTCGCGGGCAAGGTCGGACTGAGGCGGAGGCAGACGGTCGGGAAAATTGGTGACGGCACTGCCCTGGCGCTCCTGCAGGCGACTTTCGATCTGCATCACGAGCACGTTCCGGGACCAGCCGTGTTCGATCGATTTGGCGGCGTACCACTCGCTCGCCTCTGATGTCTTAAGCTTATCCAGCAACGTGACCACATGAGACCAGGGCAATTGTGCAACAGGGTATTGCACAAATTCCTCGCCCGGCCAGGCTTCGGCCAGCGTACGCATGTACTTCAGGTTCCGCGGCGAAAACCCGCGCATGTCGGGAAACGCCGCGCGCAGATCGCGCGCCAGCTGATCGACGACCTTTGCGCCCCACCCTTGTCGCCGCTGCCGCTCGAGGATCTCGCGGCCTATCTGCCAATATAGCGATACCAGCTCCCGGTTGACCGACAACGCGGCGCGCTGCCGCGCGTGCTCGACGCGGGACTTTAAGGTCGCTTAGCCAGGCGTGATAGTCAGCGGCGGTAAAAGACACTTCAGTCATACTGTCCTGTGAAACATGGCGCCGCAACTGCTGGCGAACTGCATCGATTATCAACGGTCGCCCCCGAAGCGGCAATTCCTCGCGAGGAGCCGCTCCCAGCTTGATATCCCGGCGTACCGTCATTCAAATCCATACGCTTCCCAAAGCTCTTCTGACCTGCATGCGACAGTGCTGATATCAATGCCGGTTGCAACCCGCAGCGCCGGTGCCCGCCAGGTGAGGTGGGTCGACGCCTGGGAAAGCCGCTCCTCTTACGTCGGGACTCTTTGCACGTGCCTGACCCGTTGCCGGCTCTGCGCGAATCTACCGGTTGCTTCACTGCCGCAGCTTCGGATTGACGTCGACCGCGTTAACTTCCCGCAAGTGCCGGTGACCGTCGACCCGGCGTCGAACCCGCGGCATCGGCGGCGTCGATGCACAAAGGGGCACCTCCCTGGAAACCACGGATCCGTGGAAACCTGCGCCTCTATCGCCCGGCCGGATTTTCTCCGCGGTGCGGAGAGGACTCGGGGACGCGCTGCTGATTCTAATAGCTGGCCTTGCCGTTTCCGACGAGTCTGTATATATTAACAGTACTGTGTATTTGCACAGTATTGCCGGAGGCGAAAAATGGAGCACCTGGTGAGAATCTACAACGAGAGGGATCGGCGGACGCTCGAGTGGCTGCGCCGCCATGTCGGTAATGCCGCGATTGCTCTGGCTGTCGAAGGCTGCGCAAAGTCCGACAAGCCTTATCTCTCCGCCGTTTGCAGGCGCCTGGGAGTCCAGCCCCCTGAATTTTCGACCGCACACCAGGCAGCGCCAAGTCCAGTGGCCGAACACTCTCTGGCGGCGATCCGATTGATCCTCGCGTCGCGGGCAGCAACGGCGAATTCGAGCCTCGGCGGCATGCGTTAGCGTTGAAAGATCAATGCAATGAGGTTTCAATTGAGTCAGTTCAGCTCGTAGCCGCGTAGCGGAGGGACAAGTTCGGTGCGGGCGGCAGGCGCTCATGCCAGTCAGTCGCCTGGCTGTCGTCGCTGATGTGCGGCGCCAGCGTCTCCTCATCAGTGCGACAGCCAATGCACGCCGGACGGTGCCGGCGGACGGGGAGAGTCAGGGGATCTGCTGGCGTTGCGTCAGAATCCAACCGGATATCCGTCCTTGCGATGATCGGACGCGGCCACATAGGCGCCGTAGTCAAGACGCTATGCTGCCTGCGCGCAGCCAAACTCGACATCGAAGCGCGGTGAGACGGAGACCGGATGCCCGCGTGAGGCCAGTCCCTCGATCGTAGACTGCGGCATGTTCCATTCGACGGCAACGCCGTGGTTGTCGTCGAGCACCCGAAAGCGCGGCGCGTCGCTCGCTGCCTGCGGATTCAGCCCCTGGTCGACAATGCGGGTGACCATCTGCATATGGCCGTGGGCCTGCATCGATCCGCCCATCAGTCCAAAGCTCATTAGCGGTTGGCCATTGTGCGTCACGAAGCCCGGGATGATGGTGTGAAATGGGCGCTTGCGAGGCGCCACTTCGTTGGGATGGCGCAGCAAAAGAGGCAAAATCATTCCCCTTGTGCGCGTTGTCCGCTACGTCAGGCAAAAGATTGCTGGTTGTTGCAGGCACATTTTAGGTCGTTCTGGTTGATCACATGGAAATCCGGAACAACACTTGGCGGGCTCGGACACCCGAAGAGTTGGAAGCCGATGTCGGGCACCATTTGAAGACTCTTCGAGTGCACAAGAACCTAGACCAGGTTACGGTGGCGGCACGCGCCGGCATCAGCGTACGCTCGCTGAGAAACCTTGAAACTGGCAATGGATCGTCGATGCGTACCCTCATCCTCGTGCTTCGTGCCCTCGGCCGTGAGACATGGCTGGACACTATTGCCCCGGTTCCAACTATCAATCCCACCATGCTGACGCGCATGGCCGTGCCTCGGCAGCCGGCCAGTAAGCCGCGGGCGAGGAAATCTGAGTGACTCGTGCGCTGGAGGACCCGTAGCTGCATTTGCCCGGATTAGGTTCGTCCCTGCCGGTTCCATCGCCCGCAGGGACGTTGTTCGGGAGCCCAATTGCATAGCTTCGGGGATAAAAAATTGCCCTGCGGCATTCGATTCATTGGTAGCCGGCTCAACCAAGCTCAACGGGATTGGGACGTGGTTCAACGACATATCGGCCAAAAGCGATTTAGATACATGTTCGCCGTCGCCGGTGTAAAACACTATCGGAATTCGTCCGCCCCTGCTACCACTTTTCCACTGCAAAATAAAGTGCATTGCCCCGGCTCCCCCGAACTGGATCAGTGACAAAGATCGCGCCCTTTTCATGTAGGTTGAATGATTCACTTCGCGACCGCAGGAATGTCCGGAGACGGAACGACGAAAGGTAAGCTTCGCGAACGACGCCTGATGACCGCACCGGGCGGTCACCGCCCAACGCTTTGAGTACCGGAATATGCCGAGGAAAAGGTTCGCAACGCAGAACTTGCCGATTCATAGGAACTAGCTGCAATATTGATGCTAGTAAAGGACGCGATTCGGGTAGCGTGGCCATTCCCGCAACGCTCGTTCGCGACGGATGAAGAACGGTTTCTGCGCTCCAACAGAGAGGGCATCAATGTCACTGCCCTGAAGGGCAATGACATTGCCCCTGACCCCGATGGCCAGTTTGGCCGGCTTATCGGATTCTTTGGCAGGGTAGATCTCCATACCACGGAGGTGGCCGGGCAAACAGGCCATGAGCAACCGGTGCCCACGAGAACCGCAATAGATACCTCGCGTTCCCCAGCTTGAGTCAGCAACACGAGGAGTGGAGACGTCCGAATCCGTTCCAGGTCTGCGGTCAAAGGGTCCCGGAATCGCACCGTATCGGACAGGTCCGGTGCGAAAAGCTGTTCGGACGCAATTCCCAATTCGCTGATTTTGAAATGCATCCCTTCGATTATCGCCCTAGCTCTTCCCGGCGCAATCGGTCCATCTGAAATCCTTCCTCGCGCGCCTCATTGCGATGGTTGGCTTTCATGTCCGGGGAGCAGTGGTGCCGCTTCAAACGTGTGTAATAGTAGACGGTGGTTGCGGAAGATGTTATCCAAGAAACGAAATCTTTCTGAAAAGAAAGCGTCGAATGTATTTGGAGCACATCTACACCGGGTTCGAGCCACTGGACGCGTTTCATGTCGTGTCCGGGGGATATTTTGAGCATCGGCTTCTGCGTTCTAGCCATGCCGTGATGCGGCACGAGCGGCTAGCGGTGGACGACGTACGGCTTGAGACCGGCAGTTACGATTTCTCGGTGGTAGCCCAGGGCAACCTGCCTCGCGACGGCCTTTGCATCGGGTCGTCGCTAGCGGCGCCAATGCGACCCGCTACAACACCGCATTGAATCGCGAGGACGAACTCCAGATCTATCCGCCGGGCGTCGAGAAGGCCGACTCTGCTGTCGGCATATGCACGGTAACGAAACGAATTACCATCACGCATATCACGCCCTATGTTTCCAATCCCATGGCTTCTGCTGGTAGTCCATCGATTGCCCACGAAAGCCGTGTCATTGATACCGCGTAGATCGCGGCATCGTAGTCAAGATCACTTCGACGCAGTTTGTGATTGCAATTTTCCCAGATCATCACTTGCCCACCCCGTTCAACGTCGCGGGCGACGGGCTTTCCGTCGTCGAGCGAAAGGGAGCGACATGTCGACGCCTACTATATGAAATCGTTGCCCCGTGCCGCCAGGCTGCTACATCCGCAAATAAATCAACAGTGGACTCAGCGCAAGCTCTCGGTCAGCGCAGCGTCTCGCTTACCGCATGGCGTAGGCCAGCGCGATGATGATTGGGCCAAGCACCGGAAGCAGAACGTTGGCGATCGCGTAGGTAACCGTATAGCCCAGAAGCGGCAACGAGCTCTCGCTGGCTGCCGTGATAGCGCTGATGGCCGGCGTGCTGACGTGCTGGCCAGCAATGGCACCGATGAGCAACGGCCCTTCGATTTTGAGAAGCTTGTGACCGATCCACAGAGACATGCACGCAGGCCCCAGCGAGACAGCTAGCCCGATCAGCGGCAGCACCGCACCATGTTTGCGGATCAGCACGATCGCATCGGGACCAGCAGACAATCCGACGCACGCGACGAAGATCGCCAGTCCCAGATCTTTCAGCAGTTGGACGGACGCGCCCGGTATCGCACCCATTTCGGGCTTCTTGAAATTGATCCATCCAAACACCAGCCCGCTGAGCAATGCGCCGCCGCCACTGCCAAGGGAAAGTGGAATGGGCCCCACTTTCAGTGTCAGACTGCCGACAGCAAGGCCGACCAATATACCGATGCATAGGAATACGAGATCGGTGACTTCGCTTGTACGGGCCAGCGCACCGAGTTCCCGCGTCGCAGCACTCAAGGCAGGCTCCACGCCTACGATCGTTACCTTGTCGCCGTGCTGCAGGCGCGTGGCGGGCGTAATCGGAAGGCTGTGACCGGAGCGTATGACCTGCTGGATCCACACCTCGCGAAGGTGCTTCTGCGTTGCGGCCCGTGCAAGTTCCGCGAGCGTACGTCCATTGATGAATGACCCGCTAATGATCACCTGATGCTCGTTTAACTGGAGCGCGTCGGAGTGCCCTTCGGGCAGCAGTACCTCCGAACCGGTCAGTTCTCCGGCCTTAAGAATACGGTCCCGTACGCCGATTAGCGCAACGATGTCTCCTTCGACGAGCGTTGCGTCTGGTCCCGCTTCGATCCTGGCGCCCTGCCGGAACAGACCGATTACAAGCGTGCGCATGCCGACCGCACGCTCCAGTGCCTGCACCGTCATGCCGGCAGCACGTTCGACGCAATAGGCCCGACCTACCAGCCGCGGCAATGCGGGCTGGCTTGCCACGTCCTCGTCGGAGGCGGCTTCCATCCTGGCGGCCAACTCCTTTGACGCAGTCCGCAGGTTGATCCGTAGCAATGCAGGCGCTATCTGGCTTGTAAAGAAAACAATACTGATCAGCCCCACCAGATATGTCAGCGTATACGCCGTGGCGATGTTCGCTTCCATGCGAGTGACCCCGGCGGCATCCAGACCCAGATGCCTCAGCGCTTCGGCGGCTGTCCCGACTACAGCCGACTCAGTCGCGGCGCCAGCGGCAAGCCCGGCGGCCGTGCCGGCGTCAAGTCCGAACATCGGCACGGCAGTGAGCACGACGGTCAATACGACGACTGCCTCAAGCAGCGGCAGCATCATGTATCGAACACTGGAACGGTTGAGGTTCGCAAAAAATTGCGGCCCCCCTGAATAACCCATGGCAAAGATAAAAAGCGCGAAGGCGACATCCTTCAATTCACCATGCAACTGACAGCCGGTCTGTCCGAGCGCGAGAGCGACGATCAGCGTTCCACAGATGCCTCCGAGCTGGATCGGTCCGACACGCAGCTTCCCGATGAGGTAGCCCAATCCCACCGTAATGAAAAGCACGGCCATGGGCACATCAGCGATGAATCCGATAGAGCATTTCATTGTATTGTGTTTTATAGTCCGACTTACCAGACAGTGCCCGGCAAACGCAAGGAAGCGACACCCGCAGTGACCGAACTGTGCGCATTTTTTATTTCAAGACAACATTCGCTCTCCAGGACAGTTTGCGACAGATGCCAATACGGCGCCATAGGGTGTTGGGGCAAGCAGCTTGCCCTTTAACGAAACAGGATTTGGCTTCATAAACGGCAGTGCTATCTGGCGTTATTGCAAGTTCCCCCGATTGGAACGGGCGGCGTACGAACACACCTCCACGAGAACGCCCGGTTCGCAGGGCCCGGCGGTTCTCGATCGCGCGGGACTGCGCAGCCTCGCAGATGCGGCCAGTTGGACTGACCTTGATCCGGAGCAGGCGCTTCTAGTTCATGAGCGCTGCGGCGCGTCTGCCTTTCCACTCGAGACAGTTTCAGATCACCGCGGTCGACTCGCGTTATCACGCGACGTCGGGCAAATCCACTCCTGTCCTGACGGCCGGGCGCACGCCCGTAGACTTCCTTTTCAACACCTGCCGCCAATGACGACCCGCAGCAACTTCCTCATATCCGCACCCAGGACCGCCACGGCACCCCCGACGACAGCCACGCACGCCGGATACGGTGGGAGCAGCCTCATCCTGCCGACCGTGATCTCCGACGCGAACCTGCAAGCGGAGATGTTCGCCAGGCTGACCGCGGAACTCGACGATGCGACGACCGTAAAGACGCTCGCGCCCGTCCAGTTCGACGTCGGCCTAACGCCGAATTTGCCGAGGATTTCCGAAGCCCAGGTCTACATGATCGTCGCGTCAACTTCGGCAATTCTCCGAACGCCGCGAGCGGCAAGCAGTCGTCGAACCCGAAGAACCATGCGGCATTGCCCGACCCGGGCCCGGTCAACGAAAGCCTTGCGGACGCCGCGCAGCAAATCTGTCTGCTGAAGCCCGTACGCGGCTAACAGTACAGGATGCAACCGCGTCCAGTGCTCTGACAACGAGTAACGTCAATCAGGACTCACGCCGTATCAGGCCATAGGTAGGATGAGATCCACCGATTGCCAGCTCCCGCCGCGATGACCAGGATGGTCAGCGATAGCCATTCATCCACTTCACGCGAGTCCTCTCGCCCGCCTGGCCTTCGCTGGATCAATTCAACAGCAGCCCTCAAATCATCCATGATCCGGACGCCTATCTGGCTTGGGAAAACCACTTCCCGTAGATCTTCTCGTAGGTTCCATCCTCGTACATGGCGAGCAGCGTTTCATTGATGGACTTGCGTAACGCACTGCCGTTGCTGACGGCAATGCCATACCTCTCGGGCCTGAATATCGGACCGACCACGACAAGTGCGCCGTTGCCGAGCCTGCCAGCCCAGTATTGAAGCGTTGGTGCATCGTAGACAATGGCTTGCACGTCGCCTTGCATCAGCATCCGGAACCCTTCGCCCGCATTGTTCACGTTCTGGAACGGCAGGCCGCGACCGGTGAGGTAATCCGCGGCGACAGTTCCCGGCACCGTGCCGATCGTCTTGCCAGGCAGATCTTCCGGTCCCCGAATGTTCGACTGCAGGCGCGCGACCGTCTGCGACGAGGTGACGGTGGCCGTCAGTTGGGCAATCAGCACGACGCCGATCAACCACATTGCAGGCACGAGTACCCGCTTGCATATGCCCGCCGTTTCGCGCTCGCCGTGCTCGCCCGTCGCGATGATGAGCATGGTCACCCATAGGCCCTCGCCCACTGCACGCAGCCACGGCTTCTGAAAGTTGACGTGGTGCTTGCGCTCCATCAGCCATACCAGATTGGCAAGCAGAAAGACGATGAGAGCCGCTGCGAGCAGGAGTTGACCGATGGCGAGCCACGGAACCGACCAGAACGATGCAACGAACGGGTTGTCGTTTTGCGCGCGCACCATGATCTGCAGGCCGGAGTCGTAATAAGGCAAAGAGAAGTCGACTGTTTTTTCGCGCTCCGGTGTCATGGTGATCGCCGCAATGGCGACATCCGCTTCACCACGCTGAACAGCGGACAGCAGATCCGACTGCGTCGGAACCCGATGCCAGATGAAGTCGACACTCATGCGGCGTGCGACTTCGTTCCAGATGTCTATGCTGAAGCCCTCCGGCGTCCCCTCTTGCGGCAGCACAAAGGGCGCGATGGGAGCAATCGCGACCCTCACCGGGCCGCTCGCGCCACCGGCCGACGCCGAGACGCTTCCAGCACCGTCCACTGCTCGGATCGCCTCAGCCGCGGCCCCGTTCATGGGCGACGCCAATATGAGGAAACTGAGTATGACGAGCCAATGGGCCGATCTTTTCATTGTGTCTTGCCGAAACCATTTTCATTGGTTGCAGCAGCAGAGCCAGTATCAGGCTCGCCTGCCAATCCGGGGCCGCGTCGCATCAACGGTCAGAAGCTGAGCGCAAGGCCCAGCGACGCGCCCGTCACGTCCTTGCCGAAAGCATACCGCGCGACAATGCGCACACGAGAGAAGAGCTTCGTCACGGCGCCCGTGTCGATTTCCAGGCCGGCGCCGAGCGATGTCAGCTGATTAAAGCCGAGGACGTCGGCCTGGCTGCCGAGGTAGGTCGAATGCGACAGTTCCAGGACGTACCGCAGCGGCCGGTGCAGCACGAGCAGGCCGGTCGGCGCGCGCCAGCGCGCATACAGGTTCGTGGACTGCGCGTTGGCCGACCCGCGGACCGCGCCAGAGGAACCGAAACTTTGCAGATAAATGTCGGTGAAACGAAGCTCCAGATCGAATTCATAGGGTTCCTTGCGGGGATACCAGCCCAGCATCAACGAACCTCCCAGGCCATAGGCGCTGAGCGAACCGTCGCGGATGAAATCAATGTTCTTGTCCACCTTCCGGTTGACGAGAAATTGCGCTGCGCTGGCGTCGCTCAGCACCTCGCCAAGCGAAAAGTTGAAGATCGGGCGAATGACCAGATCCTTTTTCTCGTTTAGCGGAAAGTCCCAGCCGATGCCGCCAGTCGCGGCGACGTTGGTCCATCGGGTCGGCAACGCACGCTGCTGCTGGCCGTCCGAGACAACGAACGTGGGATCGTAGCGCGACCCGCCGATTGCGCCTTCCAGATAGAGCGGAAAGTTCGGGCTCAGCGTGAAGCCGCCCCCAACCTGGGTCATGTTCAGGGACGGATTCCCGGTTGCGCCGTTGCGGATGCCAAGCGAACTCGCCGAAAGATCCGGCGTGACTGAAAACGATAGAAGCGCCAGCACGCCATTCGCGCGTCGCTGAACATCTGGTCCGGTCCAGGCAGGAACACTTTGCGCACAAGCACCGATTGGCGCGAACGACTGAACTACTGCGAGCAGCAGTGCGCATGCGTAAAGGCGAGTCCTCTGGCAGTGGTGGCATCGAAAGACATCGACGGATATCTTCAGCATGCTCATCCTTTCTTCCGGTGGTGAGTGCAGAGCTTAGCCAGTTGGGTCGTCATTTCGGCGACGTCTACGCCGGGGTAATGGCGCTCATACGCATTGCCAGACGTCGGGTGGCGTCGACGCTCGCGCAGTTTCCAACTGCGTAATGTATCAATCGCATCGGCGGATTGGAAGGCGACTGCCCCAAATTGCCCGAAGGTGCAATCGAACTGCCCCAACTCCCTATCGATAACCGCCGTGGCGTGGATCACACTCTCGTACTGACTGAACACCGTAAGCGTGCAAGAACGGTCAGGTGCACCAGTTCCCCGTTTTTTGCGTTTTGGCACCACGACGCCTGGATGCATGCGGCGGCCCCTTGGCCTGCCGAAATTGGGCGCGCGGAACAGCGTTATGGAATTTGATGGAGAAACACATGCGTCCACACATCCGGATGATTCGAATCCTGCGCGTTACACCCCGCGCAATATTGGGTGTCGCGCTCCTCTTCGGCGCGCACGCGGCGTCGTGCGCGAACCTCGGCTTTTTGAACGACACGCCGATGAGCTACATGAAGCAGCCCGACATCGACTCAATCAAGAAAGCCGCCGAGCTCGCCCTGAATACGAAGAGCGACGGCGAGTCGGCGCAGTGGAGGAATGAAGGCACGGGCAACAGCGTGAAGATCGATGCCACGCTCACGCCTGGCGACACGGAGAAGCACGGCGACATGACATGCCGGTTCGTCGCCGTCGTGCTGAACGCGAAAGGGCAGTCGATGAGTTTGCACCCGCAGTATTGCCGCTCCGCCAGCGGCCCATGGCAACTGCAGCGAAAGAACTGAAGCCTGGAATCTGGATGCCAGGCCGATACTCCGTTTCCCTTTTCCTTGGCGCCCGACGTGCAGCGCCTGGGCAACCGTCGATGTTCGGTTCCACATGGTGGAGTGCATCATGGCAGAAATTCAAACCTTGGCGCGGCGGCAGGAAATTGGGCGCGAGGCACGGGAACGCGCGAAGCGATCCCTGCACGCGCAAATCGGCGACACCGACCGCGATCCGATCGAACTGCTCAGGCAAAACAGTGCCGGGCGTGTAAAAGCACTCGTGCCGCTGCGATATGGACGCATGTCCGTCTCGCCTTTCACGTTTTTTCGCGGAAGTGCGGTACTCCAGGCGCACGATCTCGCGGCAACGGTGAACACCGGAATCACGTTTCCGATTTGCGGCGACGCCCATCTTTCGAATTTCGGCGGCTTTGCCACGCCCGAGAGGCAACTGGTCTTCGACCTCAACGATTTCGACGAAGTCGCGACCGGACCGTGGGAATGGGACGTCAAACGCCTTGCGGCCAGCTTCGTGATCGCGGGGCAGCATATGGGCGTGAGCAATGGGCCGATCGGCGATTTCGTGGCGACCGTCGCGCACGAGTATCGCGACCGCATGCGCGAGTACTCAGCGTACAGCACGCTGGATCTCTGGCACGAGATCGTAACGTTCGAACACATGATGGACACGGCTGCCACCGAGGAAGGTCGGCGCCTGCTGCTCAAGACGAAGGAAAAGGCCGTCGGGCGGACCAATGAAAGCATGCTGGCCAGGATGGCGACGCAGGATAACGGTCGGTGGTCGCTCCTGGACGCGCCACCCGCGCTGTTTCATCCGGCCGGACCCAACACCCTGCTCGGTAAGGACGAGGCGTGGTCCAACACGACGGCGTGGGACGGCAAACTCGCCAGCGCCTTTGACGACTATCTCGGCACTCTCTCGACCGAGCGTCGGGCGCTGATCGAACAGTTCGAGCTTCAGGACGTGGCGTTCAAGGTCGTGGGCGTCGGCAGCGTCGGCACCTTCTGCCTCGTGCTGCTGCTCGTTGACGGCCACGGCGCTCCGCTTTTCCTCCAGGTCAAGGAGGCGCGTGAGTCAGTCATCGCGCGTTATTTCCCCACTGAGGCCGTGCAACGCCAGGGGCAGCGCGTGGTCTCCGGGCAGCGGCTGCTGCAGGCCGCAAGCGATGCCTTTCTCGGCTGGACCACCGGCCCCGCGGGCCGCGAGTTCTACTTCCGTCAGTTGCGCGACATGAAAGTGTCGGCCGAAGTCGAGCGCATGAACAACACGATCATGCAAGGCTACGCTCGCATCTGCGGCTGGGCGCTCGCCCGATCTCACGCCAAGGCAAGCGGAAAGGCCATCGAGATTGCGGCCTATCTGGGTAGCGGAAACCGGTTTGCCGACGCGCTCACCGAATACGCGTTTGCCTATGCCGAGCAGAATGAGAAGGACTATGGGGTGTTCGTACGTGCATGCCGATCCGGGAAGATCCAGGCTCGTAGCGACGAAGACATGGCGGCGGATTTCCGTATTTGACGCACCACACGAAACCGACGGGCTACGCAGGAGCGCGGCCGATCCGGAAGACCTTCTGCGCTGCGCCACATCCGCTGGCGCCGTGCGAAGCAAAGCGTACTGACTGCGGATGCGCGAGCGAAGATGGTTCACGCATATACCGCAAACCTTGCGAGCGTCATGTCGTCATGCTCCCACGGACGAACTTTGACACGCGGGTGAACGACCACTAGCTTGGAACTCATTCCGGGCAGTTTGGCGGCGTAAGTTGTTTCGACGTTCTGCGCCCCGAAAACGACTGAAAAACTGCAGCTGGTCTCAACCACGAATTAGCCAGCTCCACAATCCGCTGCGCCATGACGAAGAGTTCGCGCCGCACAGCCAATAGCTCGGCTAATGTGTCCATATCGGACGACCCAGTTGGTGCGCAGTGCGTCGCGTTACACGCCTCACGTCTTCCAGGGCTTCCAGCAATCCACCGATATCGAGCTGCATTGACCTGTCCACAGGCGTCCTGCGGGCGTGGGTACCGCCACCCCTAAAATCTGAACGTGATGTTCGCACTCGGACCGCTGAAGCGCAGTGTCTGTACAAGTTGATCGCCCGAGCCGTAAAACGCGAGGTATCGGTACGTCAGACTGACATCCCCCCACCTCGCGGCGTAGCCCACCCCGGCCAGCGCCTGCCAGGTGAACCTCGAGCTTCCGGTCCCGACGTCGAGATAGTACGGGACATACCAGCGCCCGTCCCCGCTAAGCAGCAGACGTCCACGCACGCCAGCGAAGCCGTTGAATATGTTCTGGACTTCCGATGCGTGAACATTCGGGTTCACCGACGGACCGCCTTCGACGCTCGCAGAATACAAGACGTCCAGCGTCGCCTTTATACCGAGGTACCGCATACCCACTATCGCGTCGACATTGCCCCAGGGCTGTCGCAGCACGGTACGTCCGCCGCCTACCTCGACGAGTCCACCGCTCAGGCTCGTCTCGACGCTGCGCTGGGTCTCACCCGATCCGAGGGCGCCGTTGAATGCGTTGACCGAGCCCTCATGGCGCCCGAAGTTCAGATAGATTGTGTCGCCGAAAATACTCCAGTCGCCCTTTCGTGCTTCGCCCTGCAGCATCAGCGCGAACCGCAGGTTTTGCAGATAGTTGTAGGGCCCGGTGGACGCATCGGCCCCTCCCCGCGGAAGCGTAAAGCGCAATGTTCCGCTCACGCTCGGCAGCCATAGATAAGGCGCGAGTGCGAACTGCCAGTGCGCGTCCGTTTCGGCGGAGCCCGGATCGTCCGCGAGCGACGGCGTACTGCAGACTGCGATGAGGAGCGCTGCTAGTCCATTAGCACTGCGATTCATGATGCGAGTCACCTGGTTATATGCGGCCAAAGTCACATCCTGTGCCAGCGGATGCAGCTTCAGGCCTAACGCGCTGGCCCCTTTAAAGGCCGGGCCGAACTATGCCATTTATCCGGAAGCTAGCATAAGCGCCACGTTCCGGGCAGCGCGGCGAGGCACTTCTGCAACACCCTCCAGTACGGGGCTGACAGCATAGAGGCTTGTCACGCGGGCGATGCAGCGACGTTTTTCCCGAAAAGGGAAACCGTCCTGCCCCGAATACCTATGGCGTATCGAGGTAGATCTGTCCGACACTCAGGAACGACGTGCGTCCTGGAGGCGCGGATGGGCGACTCGTCGTAGGGCATATCACCCTGTGCTGCCATCATCACGCCCCCAAGCTGGCACGCCTCCATCCAGACACAGAAAACCCAACCGTGGCGATGCCACATGTACTGAAAACACCCAGTCAAACATGCAGACACTGTCGGCCAGCATCCCGAAATTCTCCCGCAAATTGCGGTTGTTCTCGCCGCTGCTAGTCACGATCGCCGCGCTCGCACACGGCGCCGACAATAACGCCCGTCCCTCGTTCTTCGACGCCACGGACGGGCAGTTCGACATGAGCAACATGCTGCTGCAGCATAAGGGCGTGCTGCCGGTACCGGACATCATCACGGAGCCAGCGATCGGGTACGGGTTCGGACTCGCGCTGCTCTACTTCACCGTACCGCCCGCAGCCAAACCGGATAACACGAGCGACGGAACAAACGACGACACACAGCCACACAAGATCAAGCCGCCGAATATCACGGGCGTCGGCGGATTCGTAACGAACACGCACAGCTGGGCAGCGGGCCTTCTGCACTTCCACACCTGGGACGACGACCATATCCGCTATCTCGGAGTGCTCGGCAAGCTGGATCTAAACCTGAACTACTATGGCCCCCGCGGCAACGCTAACGCCTACCAGCTGAGCGGCATCGGCACCATTCAGCAACTGCTCTTCCGGCTGAGCGATAGCCCATGGTACGTCGGCCCGCGTTATACCTTTCTCGACTCGACAACGCGCCTCGGCCCCGCAATTCCTGAAGGGATTCACAACTTCCAGCGTGACCTGAAAGTCGGCAAAGGCGGTATCGTTATCGATTACGACACGCGCGACAATTTCTTCTATCCGCGCAGTGGCACCTATGCCGAACTCGAGGCCGAACTGGCCCGGGGAGGGCTGGGCAGTGACCGTTCCTTCGAAATGCAGGCGGCAAAGGCTTATCGCTGGATTGAACTGTCATCGAAATGGGTGTTGGGGCTGCGCGCCGATCTGGGCTTCTCGCAGGGCGATATTCCGTTCTTCGCGCAACCCTATGTCGATCTGCGCGGCGTGTCGCAGGCGAAGTTCCAGGACCGGCGCCAGATTACCGGCGAACTGGAGTTGCGCTACTACGTCACACCACGCTGGTCGGTGCTCGGCTTCGGCGGCGTTGGACGGGCCTATGGACAGCTGCACACCTTTTCCGAAGCGCCGACCGCCTTCGGCTTCGGTACAGGCTTTCGCTACCTGATCGCCCGCAAGCTGGGTATGACGATGGGTGTCGACATCGCACACGGCCCCGGGCAGAACGCGTTCTATATCCAGGTCGGCAGCGCATGGCGGTGAACGGATCAGGCGCGAACACGTGCAAGGGAATCCGTGCTGCGGCTTTCCTTCGGGGAACTGGAACGTGGCAATCACACGCGCGCCCCAATCGTGCGGTCCCGTTTCAGGGCTCGCGGCCCGGTTGCGCACACCTTCGCCGATGCTAAGGGGTTGCCCGCCCACTTTCAACGATCTGGTCACTTCGCATTGATCGGCGTAGACCACCGGTGATATTCCCGATGATACGTCGATTCCTATTGATTGACGCCGAAGTCCACGCGTCCTTCGTCATGTACGTCAGGAATGACTGGAAATAGGTTGCACTGACGCCGGGCCGGTCGCCATCGCCCGCAAACGACCAGAGAGGATTCGCCCGTGCGCCATACGTCCACGCGTTGGACTGTCACAGGAGAACGGCCGCCGGACCGGCCCCCACTTATCCGCTGCCCAGCAGGGAATCGGTAGCCGAGGGCAACTGCAGCGCGGGACCGACACCCCATATCAGGTCGTTTGCGGTCGACTTTTGTCGGGAGAAGAAGCTCTGAAGGATTGTCGCCCAAGCCCGTCTGTGAAGCCGTTCCTGGCGCAACGTCGTCCGGCAATGCAATCGGAAGAACGGTCCGTGAGACGAGGTTCGTTAATTGAACTGGAACGACACGCTGATTAATGCAGCCACGGAATTGCTCGGCTGCTTCGCTAGATCTTCGTCGCTCTGCGGAAATACTGGTCTGCACACCAGCGGCAGCGCCACCGCCATCAACGCGATGTTCAGGATGTTTCGTTTGACCATCCTGATCGTTTCCCCACCGCGGTTGGATCCTTGCAGGCGCAGCCTCACGCAGTCTCCGGGCCGGGTTCCGCAGGAACACTGAGGGTCCGGTGTGACAACGCCCCTGCACAGACTTCTTCTGCCGCCACGGACGGGGCGTGTCCACTCCTTCGCGGCTATCCGGACCGCCCCGGCTGCCTTACAGACTCAGACGGCTGATCTTGGTCCCCGACAGCGAAAGGTCACCCATCAGGCCACTGTTCGTGAGTACAAAAACCTCCACCGGCCTGGTCGTGGTCGTGGTATCGATCTGCCCGTTGGCGCCCACTTTCACGATAGCGACCGACGCGTCACCACCCGCTGACCAGCCGTTCGAATTACGGAATCTGTCGAGTGCATCCTGCGTCATGAAAAGATAAACCACGGCCTTCGACTGTAAGCCGAGTTCGGCACCAAACGATGCCGAGGTGAGGCTGTAATGGCCCACGGTGCCACCATCCACACGCAACGCACCGTCGCCATGCGCTCCGCCTACCAGTACCCCAGCCTGGATCACGGACGGAAAGACCAGCACTCCCCGAGCCTTCGCGACAAGTTCGCGCGAGCCAGGCGTAGTCTGGTAAAGACGCGACAGCGTGCCATCAACACTGGCGTCGATGGACTGGCGCCGATCCGCGTTGGACTGCTGGGTGGCGGGCTCGTTTGCCGTCGTCGTACATCCCGCCAGGACTGTGCCCAGAACGCCGAGAGCCACAGAAGCCTTAAGCATGAAAAGACGTGGTTGCATTTCACTCTCCGTTTTTTTGTATTCGAATCGCCGCAGGAACCGTAAACCAGAAAGCAGGCGAGATAACGACCGCATCGGTCGCCGTGTGGGACTGCAGTCCCGGCAGTGCCGGGCGCAAGTCCTTCAGCTGGAAGTTTCGGGCTTGCCGCCGTGCGTTGCCATAGGGACACGGGGCAATATGAATTGCCCGAGGGGGCAATGGCGCTTCCCGAAGTCCTACTGGCGAACCCGCTGAATCAGGGAAACAATCTGGGAGGACACAGATATGCGCCAAAACCCAAACGTTCCTTTCCGCTATGGCGCTGTTCGGGGCACTGGAATCGCTCATGTCGTACCACGATTCAATCGGAAGCCCTGCGTGCGGACGCATCCGTGGCGTTCTGCTGCTCGCGCGCTGGCATGGCCAGCGAAGCCGGCTTTCCGGGCGGAGCGCCGATAACTCTCACCCCGCCGAGAAAGACATCGATGCACTTGCCGCCACCGTGCGGTCCTGAACACAGGAGCGATAGCCAAACAACCGAATGGAGCAGTCGTGGCTCCGGAAATCGTCACGACATCATTGCGACCCATGTCAGCGGGTACATCGATCAGGAGCCGAAGAACTTGTCGTTACGTCGTCGTGACTGTGCGTGCAGGCGGACGGCCGTTCACGGCGAGCCCCGGTTATTGCCGGACCAATAACACGTCGCGGGAGATTCAAAGACCAAAATAACGCAGAAGAGCCCATGTTTCTGGCACGATGATGGGGTGCTTTTTCCATATTGGCTTATCAAAATATCAACTGTCCAGGCGCGGAATATCGACTTCCCGCTGGCACACGACGCGCTCACGGAGGCATTACATGGCAGCATTCGTCGATCATCCAGCCGTTATGCTCGTGGTCCTTTTCCTCGTATTCCTTGGCGCAATCGCCTTCGGCACGTTCGTCCTGCGACGTCTGATCGTGCTCCCAGGGGAAGAGCGGGACGACTTCAGTGTCGTGCTTACCTCGACGCTCACACTGCTCGCATTGCTCATCGGCTTCAGTCTTTCGATGGCGGTGAATCGCTACGATCAGCGCAAGAATCTTGAGGAGGCGGAGGCCAATGCCATAGGCACCGAATATGCACGTGCGGATCTCGCATCTCCGGAAGTCCGGCCTCCAATGAAGGCAGCCCTGGTCCGCTATGCTCATCTCCGCATCGAGGATTACCTGACGCGAGACCCCGGCGAGCTGGCACGCATCGGGCGAGACACGACCACCGTCCAGTCCGAACTGTGGAAGCTCGCGACCGCGGTGGCCGAAGGCAAACCCACGCCTGTCGGCGCCCTGGTCGTGGCTGGCATGAACGACGTGCTCAACTCCCAGGACTATTCGGAGGCCGCCCGAATCAACCGTGTGCCTCTCGGGTCCTGGATTCTCATGATCGCCATTGCAATCTTCGGCTGCGTGATCCAGGGGTACGGGGCAAAGGGAAAACTCAGCGTTGGCCTTCTGATCATCATTTTGCCCGTTACGGTTTCACTGTCCCTTGCACTCATTGCAGATATAGACAGCCCGCGTGGCGGCATCATTCATGTTCAGCCCCAGAATCTGTTGAGGCTGGCTCAATCACTGGAACATTGATACGTGTCCCCGCCCTCGCGAGTAAGCACGATGCGCGCATCACGGGCGTGCGCCACCCCAACGTGTGAATCAGGTTCCATGCATTTTCTTTTGGTTTCGATCAACCTCAAACTCGCTGAATCTCCGCTTCGACGCGGAACGGACCACGCATCTGTGTGAGGCAGCGACCTTCAAGATGAGCCACCGGTCGCTTTGCAACCGCGTCGACCAGCGGCTCGCCAGGGAACGGCTTCGTCAGGAGCGTATGTGCGCCCGCGCTTTCAACGGCGCGTCGCGTGCGCGCGCCGTTGAAAGCCGTCATGAACACCGCGGGCGGTCGTGGCAGATCCAGCATCGCGTAAAACGCAGGCTCTGACGTCCCCGGCAGGTTGACGTCGATGACGAGACAACGCGCCGTGCTGGCGAATTCGAACACGTCGGCATCTTCCGCGCTGCGAAACGGTCGCGTGTGAAACCCTGATAACCGCTGCAACCGCTCGACCGCTCGACCGCTAGACGCAAGCTTGCATCGTCCTCGACTATCAGGATCGTCTGTCGTTTTACGTCCATACGCCGCCAATGGAAACAGTCTCGGAGTCTTGTACAAACACGCGCGCGGCGCGTGAGAGAGCTGGGGCAGGCCCCGTTGACTTTCGGGTGAGCCTGCACACAAAGGGCCGCGCCACCGGCTTGGTTTCATGCGATTACATCGCAATCCCAGGTAATCCGTTTCATTCATGCGGAAATCCTCCCTCGAAGGGGAAGCTATGCGCGGAGGCGGATTAGGGCGTGGTCGCTCGCCTAGCCGGCCCACATGCACCAGTCGGTGAATCACCTTGCAGCATCGCCCCAATTACCCTGTCCAGCAATAGGGACTCGGGGCAGTCGGATTTCCCCATTGGGCAATATCGGGCAGCGATCTTCCCTTTCCCGTCGGTGGCTATTACATTACCCACAGCAGGCGTACTGTGTCATGCCGGAAAACGCCTGCCACGACGTTGCTTCCACGTTTTTGCGGCTTCTCGCTCGCACGCCGGGAGAATACGATGAAGAAAAGGGTTTCATGCATACTCATGCTGGCCGCGACGACCCTCGCCGCGCCACCTGTTTTCGCACAGGCATCAGCACCGGCTGCGGCGCAGAACGCCACCAATCCGGTCGATCCTGCCGCAGTCGAGGCGCTGCAGAAGATGGGCACCTGGCTCCAGTCACTCAAGCGCTTCAGCGTATCGACCGACCTCACCGGCGAGCGCGTGCTGGAAGACGGGCAGAAGCTTCAGCACAGTGCGAACGCCGAGCTCGACGTGGACCGGCCGCACCGCATTCGCGCAGTCCTGACCACTGCACGCGGCAAACGGGAGATCTTCTTCGACGGCAAGGCCGTGACGCTCTACACGCCTGCCCAGAAGTACTTTTCGACGGTTGCGTTCGACGGCACGATCGGCGGGTTGATCGACAGGCTGCGCGATAACTACGGCGTGGAAATCCCGCTTGCTGACCTGTTCGTCTGGGGCACGCCCGAGGCGCCCACCGGCCAGTTCGAATCCGCGATGTACGCGGGGCAGGACTATATCAACGACGACCTTTGCAATCATTACGCGTTTCGCCAGAAAGCGATCGACTGGCAGATCTGGATCAGCGCGGGCGCGAGTCCGATGCCGCGCAAGATCGTCATCACACGGCGCGACGACGATGCACGTCCACAGTCGGTCTCGATCCTCGACTGGACGATCCCCCCCCGCTTCAAGGATTCCGACTTCGCGTTCCATCCGCCGGCGGGCGCGAAGAAGATCGAAATCGTTCCTGTCAAGAACAAGGGGTAGACCGATGAAGACCAGACTCATGCGAAATCCCGCACGTCTTCTCACGCTCATGCTCGCTGCCAGCATTGCCTGCTCGGCACCGTCTCCCGCGAACGCCGTGGGGCGCGGCGCAGGCGCGGCGAGAGAGCGACCTGCCGGGGGTGGGCGCGCGCACGCCAATCGCCCGCAGATGAATAACGTGCACGCCGATGCGCGTACCCGTAATGTGCGCAACACGAGCGTGAACAATGTGAACGTGAACCGCAACGTCAATGTGGAAGCGCACGGCGATTACCACCACGGCGGCTGGGACAACGACTATCACCCCGTCGCCACGGCCGCCGCCGTCACGGCCACCGTGGCCGTGACGTCCGCGGTGGTGGGCTCCATCGTGCACTCGGTGCCGTCGAACTGCGTACCCGTGAACTATGGCGGCATGATCTACCAGCAATGCGGCAGCACCTGGTATCAGCCGCAGGGCTCGCAATACATCGTCGTCCAAGCGCCGTATTGAGACCCGGTCCCGTCCCCGGTTGCAAGACTGGACACCCCGTGAGTTCCGCACGCCCCTCAAGGCGGCCGCCGGCAGGCGGCTCGCTGGAGGGGTATCAGTCATGATGGGAGGACATCCATGAGTTCGGTGACGGAAAAGATCAAGGAAGAATTCCTGAAGGTGCTTCCGCCCACGATTTTCTTCTTTGTGATTCTTCACATCGTCGCGCTGATCCGCACGCTGATGGTCAGGGAGACCGGCATTACGCCGACTACCACTGCGTCGGTGCTGATTTCCTCGCTGATCCTCGGCAAATCCGTGCTGATCGCGGACATGCTGCCCTTCATCAACCGCTTTCCCGACAAGCCCCTCGTCTGGAACGTCTCGTGGAAGACGTTGATGTACACGCTGGTCGCCCTCGTGATCCATTATCTCGAGCGGCTCTATGACTTCTGGAAGGAAACCCACAATTTCGCCGCCGCAAACCACGAGCTGCTCACTCATGTCAGCTGGCCGCGCTTCTGGGCGGTACAGATTCTTCTGCTGACCTTGATTTTCAACTACTGCGTGATTGCGGAACTGGCGCGGGCGCTCGGCAAAAAACGGCTCAAGACGATGTTCTTCGGCCCGCTTCCCAAGGCCTCGAAGCAGTCGTAGTACTCGGGCGCCGCGCAAGGCGGTGCCCTCTTCTTCCAGCGCCCGAAACTAGAACGCCTTGCGCAGTTGCAACCAGCAGTGCGGCGAGGTATTGCTGTTCACGCTGAGTATCTCCGGCTGCCGCCCGAACGGGAACGCAACGCTCGCCGTGACGAGAAGCTTGTGCGGTCCATTCCACTGCACGCCGAAGCCCGCGCTGCTCAGCTGGCCCGTGTTGGGCCCGGGCACGAACGAATCCTTGTAAAGCTGCGCCCAACCGGTGTCGACGAACGCAGAGAACTCCCAGATGCCGGGGATGTTCTGGAACATGGTGTCGTGCCGGTATTCGACCGTCGCCAGATAGCCGCGCGAGCCCGACAGCACGCCCACGTCGTAACCTCGCACGCTATTGGGGCCGCCAAGGTAAAACTGTTCGGAGGTGTCCAGGTTCTTGCTCGACGTCTGCCCGGAAAAAGCCAGGTAAAGGGCGTCGTTGCGGGTGATCTGCTGCAGTCTCGACAGCGACAGTGCGAGCTTCACGTAATGACCCGCCGTGTCCGCGCCGAGCTGGTCGATGATATCGGTCTGGAGGTTATTCGCGGAAAGCACGCCATAGGTCATCGCGAGGCGAGCATTGGTCACGCCATTGGCGTCGAGTTGGTCGCCCGCCAGCGTCGTGGTAAAGCTGTTCGTGTGGCGGTCGTTCTGGAGGCCGATCACGTCGATATTGTCGTTGAGCCTGTGAAAGTCGTACTCGACCTGGCCGTAGAGATTACCCCGCGTATTACGGATCAGCGGCTGGGACAGAACCACGCCGCCGACGAATGCAGAACCGTGCGCATCCAGGTCGGAGAGGTCGTTGCGCAGATGGTAGTTCAGCCCCGACACCGTGGCGCCCAGCGTCGTGCCCTGGCCGTTGAGCAGATACCGGTAGTCCATGCGCCCATAGGTCATGCCGGGGCCCGACGTCAGTGCGCTGAAGTCCAGCAGGTCGCCCTGATTGAACGGGCCGTTGATGTTCAGGTTGCCGCTGCCGCGCACGCGACCACTATAAGGGTCGCCGAAGTTGTCCACGCCGGCGTCGCCCGTGACGCGCTGCTGCGGGGTCACGCCGACGAGCAGATCAGACGTGCCCACCTGCTGCCCGGGCCGGATCGTCGAACTCACCTCCGCGCCCGGAATGTCCTGCATCAGCAGCAGCGTGCGCTCGAGCTGGAATTCGCTGACCGGCTGGCCCGCCTGCAGCGCCGCGAGCGTGTTGTTCAGCACGCGGTCCGACACCTGGCTCTGGTTGTTCAGCGTGACGGCACCGTAGCGCGCCTCGGCAATATCGATCCGCACGACGCCGTTCTCGATCGTCTGCGCCGGCACATAGGCGGTGGCGAGCGGGTAGCCATGCTCGTGATACACGTCGCTGATGCGGTCGGCGAGCGCGTTCAGATCGGCGAGCGTAAGATTCTTGCCCTCGCTCGAGGCCACTACGTCATGCAGCATCCCGGTGGGCAACTCCGTGTTGCCCGCGATCTCGATGTTGCGGACCGGAAAGGTTTTCGTATTGTCGGCGGGCGCTTCCTTCGGCTGCTGGATCGTGAGGTCCAGGTTAGAGGGCGGCGGCTGCAATGAGGGCTGCGGCGCCTGCTGAAGCAACTGGCCGCCATTCGGCGGCGTCGGCACGCGCACTTGTCCGTGCGCGGCAAGGGCCGTCGCGGCGAGCGTGACGGCGAGACAGGTTCGTGTTTTGCGCAAGCGGTTCGGGCGAGTCTCGATCATGTCAGGGTTTGAAGTTCTCGTGGGGCGCGCTGCCGCGCGTGCGTTGTCTTTTCCTCCACCTAGAGGACTCAGTTCGCGGGCAAGCGAACGCCTCCGTTGAGCACCGTGAGCGCCAACCCCGGATGGAAGTCCGAGCGCGCCACATTGCGCTCATTGGGATGCTCCTCCTGCTTCTGGTTGCCCGCGTAGCTACCCTGCGCGGCGTCCGACGCGGTGCCATACGGCGTCACCGGTGCTTCCGGTCCCATCCGCGCGTGCAGGCTCGCCAGCGTGCCCGGAGGCACTGGCGGAACAGGCGAGATGATGTCGGCGGTCAGTCCGCTCGGCTGCACGAACACGTAGTTGCCCGCGTCCGCGCCGCCCGTCGTCATCGCCGTGCTCACCGGCTTGGAGAAGCCCACCGCCGGATCGTTGAAATAGCCCACGCTGGCGTTGCCGAGCGTCACAGTGTCGTTGCCGAGCACGCCCGAGAGCCGCGCGCCCGAGAGCGCGTCGAACACCGTGCCGTCGTAGGCCCGGTTGGTCGTTTGCGTGCCTACTGCGGTGAGCGGCGCCGGTGTGACCGTCACCCAGTCCACGCCACCCGCAAGCGTGTAGTTGCTGCCAAGCGCCGCCCCGTTGCCGGTCACCGTGTAACCCGAGAGACCGCCCGCCGCGAACGACTTCTGGCTGCCCACGTTCTTGTCCGTGAGCGTGCCGGTGCCCGAGAGCGTGAGCGATTCGCCGTTCACGCCCTGGAGCACGCCATTGATGCCGAACAGGCCCGCCGCCGCGCCGGTGGTGGCGTCGTACACGCGCCCCCCGGTGAGGTTGAGCACGACCGGCGTGATGTCGGCGGACGTCGATGCCACCGAATCGAAGGTGTAGTTGCCGGCGTCCGCGCCGCTGCCCGCGATGCCCGTCACGAGAATGGGAATGCCGTAGCCCGCGTTGGGCGTGACGAAGTTGGCCGACTGGGCGCTGAAGCTCACGCTGTCGCCGCTCAGGATCCCGTTGCTCGCGAGGCCGACCGAAGCCGCGCGCGTGCCGTCGTAGACCTTGTTCGCGGCCGTCGCGCCCACGGTCACGGCCAGCGGCGTGATGCTGACCGAGTCGACGCCGCCCGCGAGCGTGTAGTTGCTCGCGAGCGTCGCGCCGTTGCCGGTCAGCGTGTAGCCCGAGAGGCCGCCGGCCGCGAACGACTTCTGGTTGCCCACGTTCTTGTCCGTGAGCGTGCCAGTGCCCGAAAGCGTCAGCAATTCGCCATTCACGCCCGCGAGTTGGCCGCCGTTGCCAAACAGATTCGCCTGGGCCAGGTTCGTGCCATCGTAGACGCGGTTGCCCGTGAGGTTCAGCACGAACGGGTAGATGTCGGCCGAGGTCATCGCCGTGGTGTTGTACGTGTAGTTGCCGAGGTTGGCGCCCGTGCCCGTGATGCCCGCCACGTTGACCTGGATGCCATTGCCCACGTTCGGCGAGGCGAAGTTCGCGCTACCGGCCGTGAAAGTCCCGGTGTCGCCCGCCACGAAGCCGGTCACGGTCAGGCCTGTGAGCGTTGCCGCCGTGGTGCTGTCGTAGATCTTGTTCTGCGCGCCGGCCGCGATCGTCAGCGCGCGCGGCGTGATGTCCGCACTCGTCGTTACCACCTTGCTGCCGAAAGAATAGTTGTTGATATCTGTGCCGTTGCCGTAGAGGCCGACCAGGATCGGGATGTTCTGCCCGACGTTAGCCGTGGCGAAATCCGCCGAGTTATAGCCGACCGATGCGTTGTCGCCCGCCACGAGGCCGTTCACGGTGAAGTTGCTCAACTGCGCGGCCGTCGTGCCGTCGTAGACCTTGTTCTGCCCCACGGCCGAGATCGTCAGCGGCTTCGGCGTGATGTTGACCCAATCGCCCACGCCGTTGCCGAGCGCGTAGTTGCTCGCCAGCGCGCCGTTGTTGCCCGTGAGCGTGAAGCCCGCGATGCCGTTCGCGGTGAACGCCTGCTGCGGGTTCACGTTCCTGCTCGCAAGCGCGCCGGTGCCGGAGAGCGTGAGCGTTTCGCCGTTCACGCCGGTCAGTACGCCGTCGTTGCCGAACAGGCTCGCGGCGGCATTGGTGGTGCCGTCGTAGACACGCGTGCCCTGTAGCCCCAGCACGTATCGGTAGATGTCCGCCAGGGTGGTCGCAGTGGTGGCGAACGTGTAGTTGCCCGCATCCGCGCCGATCGCGGTGATGCCGCTCACGGTGACCGTCTTGCCGTTGCCTGCGTTCGGCGTGTCGAAGCTCGCGCTGCCGAAGCCGAAGCTCACGTTATCGCCCGCCAGCACGCCCGAAGGTGTGATCGTGGCCGTAGCCGTGGCGTTGCTGTTGTAATAGCGGTTCTCGGCCGTTGCGGTGATCCCGATCGCGAACGGGTTGATCGTCACCCAGTCCGTGCCGCCCACGAAGGTGTAGTTGCTGGCCAGCGCGCCGTTGTTGCCCGTGAGCGTGAAGCCGGTGAGGCCGTTGGGCGCGAATGGCTGCTGGTTGCCCGCGTTCTTCGTGGAGAGCGTGCCCGAGCCGGTGAGCGTGAGCGTCTCGCCGTTCGTGCCTGTGAGCACGCCGTTGCTCCCGAAGAGAGCTGCGGCGGCGTTCGTGGTGCCGTCGTAGGTGCGCGTGCCGGTGAGATTCAGCGTGTACTGCAGGATATTCGCCGCGGTGGTCGCCGTGGTGTTGTAGACGTAGTTGCCCGCGTCCGCGCCGGTCCCGGCGATGCCGGTCACCGATACCGGAACGGCGGCGCCCGCGTTCGGCGAGGCGAAGGCCGCGCCGCTATAGCCGAAATTCACCGTGTCACCCGACAGCACGCCCGTGGTGGCAACAGCAGTCCCGGGGGCGGCAGTCGTACCGTCATAGACCTTGTTGGGCGTGGTTGCGTCCACAACGACCGGACGCGGCACGATATCGCCCGTGAGACCGGTGGGCTGAGTCAGCACATAATTACCAGCGTCGGCGCCGCCGATGGTCATCGGCGCGGTCGCCACGGACTTGCCGGTGCCCACGTTCTTGTCCGAGAACGTGCCCATGGTGTTGTTACCGAGTACCACGACGTCGTTGAGAAGAACACCGCTGAGCGTCGCGCCACTCAGCGTGGCGTTCGTCGTGGCATCGTAGACCTTCGTGTTGACCGTGGTGCCGTTGACCGTGAGTTGCGCGGGCGTGACCGTGAGCCAGTCAGTGCCGCCCGCGAGCGTATAGTTGCTGGCGATGCCGCCACTGGTGCCGTCACCGAGCGCGAGCGTGCCGAGCGTAAACGGCTTCTGGTTGCCCACGTTCTTGTCCGACAGCACGCCTGAACCGGTCAGCGCGACCGTCTCGCCATTGACGCCGGCGACCGTGCCGCCTTGCGTGAACACGTTCGCGTTCGCGCCCGTGGTCGCGTCGTAGACGCGCGAGCCCGTGAGGTTCAGCACGAACGGCGTGATGTCGGCCGTGGTCGTCGCGGTCGTATTCGTGAACGTGTAATTGCCGCCATCCGCGCCGGACTCGGTGATGCCCAGAACCGTCACCAGCTTGCCTGTGCCGACGTCCTTCGTGTCGAAATCGGCAGATTGCTTGCTGAAGGCCACCTGGTCGCCCGCCACGATGCCCGCGCTGCCAAGTTGCACGGTTGCCGTCGTTGTGCCGTCGTAGACCTTGTTGCTGGCGCTCGCCTCTACCGTGACGCCGAGCGGCGTGATGTTTGCGGCGAGACCGGTTGGCTGGACCAGCGTGTAGTTGCCGGCATCCGTGCCCGAGATCGACATATTGGCGGTCACCGGCTTGCCGTCGCCTACGTTCTTGTCGTTGAACTGACCCTGGGTATCGTTACCCAGAGCCACGACATCCGAACCCAGCACACCGTTGAGCGTGGCACCTTGCAACACTGCATTGGTGCTGCCATCGTAGACCTTGTTCTGGGCTACCGTGTTTAGGACGTCCAACTGCGCGGGCGTAATGGTGACCCAATCGGTGCCGCCCACGAGCGTGTAGTTGCTCGCCTTGGCCGTGCCATCGCCGGTCAGTGTGTAGCCGGCCAGGCCGCTCGCCGCGAACGGCTTCTGGTTGCCCACGTTCTTGTCTGTCAGTTGCCCGGTCCCGCTGAGTGTCAGCGTCTCGCCGTTCTGCCCCTGGAGCGTACCGTTGGTGCCGAACAGTGTCGCGGCGGCATTGGTCGTGGTGTCGTACACACGCGAGCCCTGCAGATTCAGCACGCGTTGCGTGATGTTGGCGGTGGTGTCCGCCGTCGTGTTGGAGAACGTGTAGTTGGCCGCGTCGGCGCCGCTCGCGGCAATGCCGCTCACGTGCACCGCGAGGTTGTTGCCCACATCCGACTGCGAGAAGTTGGCCGCCGTATCGCTGAAGCTCACCTGGTCGCCCGCCACCACGGCAGCGCTGCCCATATTGACCTGCGCCGTGGTCGTGCCGTCGTATTGCTTGTCGATGCCGGTGGCTGTGATAACCGCGCCAAGCGGCGTGATGTTCGCCTTAATGCCCGTGGGCTGCACCAGCGTGTAGTTGCCGGCATCCGTGCCCGAGATCGTCATGCTGGTGGACACCGGCTTGTCAGTGCCCACGTTCTTGGTGTCGAACAGGCCGCTCGTGTCGTTGCCGAGCGCGACGGTGTCGCTGCCCAACACACCGCTGAGCAGGGCATTGTGCAACGCTGCGTTCCGGTTGCCGTCGTACACCTTGTTGTCCGCGGTCGTGTTGAGCACCGTGAGCATCGCGGGCGTGATGGTCACCCAGTCGACGCCGCCCACGAGCGTGTAGTTGCTCGCAAGGCCGCCGTTGCTGCCGTTGCCGAGCGCCAGCGTGCCGAAATTCGCAAACGGCTGCTGCTTGCCCACGTTCCTGGTGCTCAGCACGCCGGAGCCAGTCAGGCTCAGCGTCTCGCCATTGACGCCGTTGACCACGCCGCCGCTCGAGAACAGGCTCGCATCCGCGCTGGTCGTGGCATCGTAGACGCGCGTGCCGGTCAGGTTGATGATCTTCGCCGTGATCTCGCCAAGCGTGCCGGTGGCCTGGGTCGGCAACGCGTAGTTCGAGAGGTTCGTGCCAAGCGCCGCCGAGTAGTCCGAGGGCTCGAGCGTCGCGCCAATGCCGACGTTGGTGCCCACATTGGGCGAGTGGTAGCCGGACGACGCGGTCTGCGTGACCGTGGCGCTCTGGTTGCCGACAAAGCCGGAGATGGTGAAATCGGACGCGCCCAGCGCCACGGACGTCGTGCCGTCATACTGCTTGATTGGGTTACCGGTGATCATGACCGTGAGCGGCGCGGGCGTGATGTTGGCGAACAGCCCCGACGGCTGCGACACAGTGTAGTTGCTTGCCTGCGCGCCACTCAGGGTAAAGCCGCTTGCCGTGACCTGCAGGTTGTTGCCCACGTTCGCCGTGATGAACTGGCCCGTCGAGCCGCCCGAGGATAGCGCGACGTTGTCGTTGCCAAGCACGCCCGAAAGCGTCGCGTTGCTGCTGTTGATGGTCGCAGCGGTCGTGCTGTCGTATACCTTGTTGTTGGCCACGGCGCCGTTCACGAGCAGTTGCGCGGGTGTGATGTTCGCGGTGAGCCCGGTGAGCGGCTGCAGCGTATAGTTGGCCGCCGCGCTGCCCGAGATGCTGAAGCCACTGGCCGTCACGACGATGTTGTTGCCCACGTTGGGCGAAGCAAACGTGCCGGTCGTGGACTTGTTGAGCGTGACGTTGCCGGCGTCGGTCGAGACCACGCCCGCGAGTTGCGCGCTGCTCACGTCGAGCGCGTCGGCCGTGGTCGTGTCGTAGACCTTGTTGGTCGCGTTGGCGTTGATGATATAAAGCGGCGCCGGCGTGATCGTGCCGGGGCCCGTCGCCGAGGCGGGCAACAGATAGTTGCTCAGCAGAGTGCCGCTGTTGGCCGTATAGTTCCCCGGCACGAGCGAGCCGCTGATGATACGCGTGCCCGCGTTCGCCTGGCCGTAGTTGAATTGCGCCGTGGGTGTGATGCTGGCGCCCTCGCCGCTCACGAAGCCGCTGATCAGCAAGTTGGGGCCGTTCACGCGCGCGATCGTGTCGCCGTTGTAGACCTTGGTCGGATTGCCGATGATCGAGACGAGGAGCTGGGCCGGCAGAATCGAGCCCATCCCCGAAGCCGCGACCGGGAACGAATAGTTGTTCAGGTCGGTGCCCGCCCCCGCCGTGAGGTCGGACTGCGCGAGGCTTGCCGTCACCGGCTGCGTCCCGACGTCCTTCGTCGCGTAGTTCCCGGTGATCGTATGGTTCACCGTCGCGCTCTGACCGGCGACGAATCCGCTGAAGGTGAAATCGCCGGCCGGAATCGTGGCGATCGTGTTGCCGTCGTACGTCTTCGACGGGTTGTCCGTGATCGCCGCCGTCAAGGTATTGGGGTTGATCTGCCGCTTCACGATCGTCCCCATGCCTGTCGCCGCAGCCGGCAAGAGGTAGTTGGACAGCAGCGTGTTCGGACCCGCCTGAAAGTCGCCTGCCGGCAGGCTCGTGGTTACCACCCAGTAACCGACGTTGGACGACGCATAGGTGCCGGACGTCGGATACGGATTCAGGGTGATGGACTCGCCGGGGATCGCGCCGCTCACCTGATAGTTGTTGGCGCCGAGCGAGGCAACGTCGTTGCCGTCGTATGTCTTGGTCGGGTTGTTGATGATGCTGACCTGCACCGGCTGTGGCGTGATGATGCCCGTCGCCGAGGTCACATTTGCCGAGAAAGTGTAGTTCGACATCGACGTGCCGGCCGCCGGCACAAAATCCGAAGGCCTGAGCACCGCCGTGACAGGGATACCGGTGCCCGCATTGGGCGTTGCGTAGGAAGCCGACGTTTGTCCGATGGTGGCGCCCTGCCCGCCCACGAACCCGGAGATCGTGTAGTTCGCCTGGGTCAGCGTGGCATTGGCGCTGCCGTCGTAGACCTTGGTGGGCGAGCCCACGAAAGTAATCGTGAGCGGCGCGGGCGTGATGTTCGCGGTGAGCCCCGAGATCCCGGTCACCGAGTAGTTGCCGGCCGCCGAACCTCCCAGCGTGAAGCCATTGGCCGAAACGGGCAGGTTATTGCCCACGTCGGACTGGCTGAACGTGCCGGTAGCGCCGCCTGTCGAAAGCGAGACATTGCCTGCGTCGGACGGCACGAGGCCCGTGATCGTGGCGCTGCCGAGGTTGAGCGACGCCGTGGTGGTGGCGTCGTACACCTTGTCGTTCGCCGTCACGCCCGTGATCGTCACGGACTTCGGCGTGATGTTGGCGGCAAGGTAGGTCGGCAACGAGATCTGATAGTTGCCTGCCTTGGCGCCCGTCAGCGTGAAGCCCGTGGGCACCACCGAGATGTTGTTCCCCACGTTGGGCGTGACGAAATTGCCGGCCGCGCCGCTCGAATCGAGCGAGACCTGCCCGCTGTCCGTGCTGATGACGCCGAACAGCGATGCGCCGCTCGTGTTGAGCGTAGCGGCGCGCGTGCTGTCGTAGACCTTGTTGCTGGCAACGAGCCCGCTGATGATGAGCGGCGCAGGCGTGATGGTGCCAGTGCCCGTCGCCGAGGTCGGCAGCGTGTAGTTCGCGAGGTTCGTGCCGCTGTTCGCGACGAAGTTGGTCGACGTGAAGGTCGCGTTGACAGCGATGCCCGTGCCGGCGTTCGCGCTCGCGTACGAAACGGAACTGGCCTGGTTCACGCTCGCGCCCTGTCCGGCCACGAAGCCCGTGAAGCCGTAGTTGCTGGCTGTGAGCGGCGCCGAAGTGGTGCCGTCGTACACCTTGGTCGGGTCATTGACGATGGTGGCTGTAAGCGGCGCCGGCGTGATGGTGCCGATGCTAGCCGACGCCATGCCCTTCGCCTGGTAGCCGTAGACGGGAATGCCGGTCGCAGTGTTGATGACGACGCCCGCGAACGTCGTGGGCGAGTTGACCGTGATGTTCGAGCCCGCGTTGGACGTGGCATAGGAACCCGTTGCGCTCGCAATCACGTCGCCGTTCACGAGCCCGGTCATCTGCAGGTTCGCGCTTGTCAGATTCGCCGTGGCCGTGCCGTCATAGACCTTGGTCACGCTGCCGGTCAGAGCCGTGAGCGTGATCGTGGGCGCGAGACTGTAGAGAAAGCCATTGCCAGAGGCCGCCGGGCTCGTGCCGTACGGCGCGTTGTACTGGACGTACGAGGGCGCGAGCCCGCCGGCGGTGTCGTTCGCCGGATTGGTCGAGTAGATCAGCCACGGCGCCGAGGTGCCCGTGCTCACGGCCGCGCTGCCCGCGTTGTTCACGAAGTTGCCGCTCGTGGCCAGCGTCACGCCCGTGCCCCCCGTGATCGCCGCGCCCGCCCCGATCGACAGGTTCGCGCCGCGCGCAAGCATGACTACCCCGCCCGCGCCATTCACGCCTGCGTTCACGTTGATGGCGTTGTACGCATCGAGCGTCAGGGTGGCCGCCGCATTGGTCCAGCTAATCGATGAGGCGACGGTGATGTCGCCCGCGCCGGGCGACTGCACGCCGGCACCCGACGTCCCCGATACCGTCGTCTGCTCTGTGACGTTAGTGCCGCCGTTGAGCGTGCTCGAAATCGTGCTGGCCGCGTTGGCGTCGATGGTCAGGTCGGTAGGATCGACGAGCCAGGTGCCGGCCCGCCCGAACGGCGCGGCCGCCGTGATATGCGTATTGGGTGCGAGGTTGAACTTCGCCGCCGAGGTCTCGATCGATCCGCCGCTACCGCCCTTCGGCGCGCTCGCATCCAGCGTGCCGCCGACATTGACCTGCCCGGCCTCCATGCCGCCGAGCAGCACAATCTTGCCCTGGCGGTCTTCGACGGTCTGCGCGCGCACCATGCCGGTATTGTTCACTGCACTCGCGAGCAGCGCATCCCTGGCGCCCGCCGTCATGATGACCTGGCCGCCATCGGCCACCAGCAATTGCCGGTTCTCCGCGAGGTTGTTCAGCGTGCTGGCATCCACCTGAACGTGCACGAGCCGGGAGCCGTCGAACGTCAGCGTGGCGGCGCTGCCACCCGCCAGCGCAATTGTGCCGAGCCGCGCTGAAATCAAGCCCTGATTGGAGAGCTTGTTGCCGAGCAGGACGGCATAGCCACCGTCTGCCACCGTAATCATGCCCTGGTTGACGACGCTGCCCTTGCCGTTCCCGCTGAACCGGCGCGTGCTGCTGCCGAGGCTGCCCGGATCGATGTCGAGCGTGGACGCCACGATGCCGCCCACATTCACCTGCGCCGACGGGCCGAACAGCACGCCGTTGGGGTTGATCAGCCAGACCTGGCCGTTGGCGCTGAGGCGACCTAGGATGGCGCTAGGCGTGCTGCCGAGTATGCGGTTGACTGCAAGCGCATTGCTGCCGGGCTGGATAAAGTTCACCGATTGACCCGCGCCGACGTTGAAGCTCTGCCAGTTCAGTTGCAGCGTGGGACTGCCCTGCCGAATCGTGGTGACCGCGCCCGACTGGCTGATCGAGCCAACGCCCGACACGATCTGACCGCCGCTGGGTCCGCCCGCACCAAATGCCGGGACGACCAATAGAAATGGCACGCCTGCGAGGACGATTGCCACAGCGCGTCGCACACCTTTCCGAATCCGGCACGCGCCTCTACCCGAATGCCGTCTCGAAAGCTCCGATGCGACGACCCATTGCCTGAGAGACTGGTTCCAGCACAAGCGGTAGATGTGGTTCATGGCAGCACCTATCATCAGCAGGAGAACGAACAACGTCGACACGGCGTTACTACCGCACGAACAACGTGTCGCCGGGCGCCACGCTGTCAAGGTCGTGCCGATCCGACCCATACGTTGCGGCCTGGCCGCACAGCCCGTCATGTCGCTTCGTAAGTTTTGGTAGTTTTCCCGAGATCCGCCATAGGTAGTGAGGGCAATTCCATTGCCCGTTCGGCAAAGTTCTGACCTTGCAGTGTGTATCAGCCGCATCAAGGCCTAGCGCTCACCATAAGGGGCACCGCAGATGAGCACAGTCAGGGTTTGGGGCAGTGCTCTCGCATTACGTAATGCCTGGCCGGCTAGCGTCCGTCGTAACTGCGCCGCGCATTGCGTGAGCTTGCTGTACTACCAGGACGGATACGTGTCGATCCGGGGGCCATCGCACAGCATCGCGCTACTAACAGAGTTCGGCCGATCTGCCATTGGTCGATGACCGGCTTCCGCGCGCGAAGCAACAGGCTCATGCCACTGTTCACTCGTTCCCAAACCGGACACTGGCTGCGACTGGACTACATCATGGTGCCCGCATGCTGAGAGACGTCGAAGACCCGATCGGCTCACGACCGCCTCTGGACCCAACGCGCGTACCCCACCGAAGGCGCCAGGCAGGGCGTTCGCGTCGACGATTGGCGCCGCGCGCCGGAGCAGGTCGGCGAGCGACGTCGCGCCGAATTTGCGCATCAGGTCAGCGCGGCAGCTTTTGATGGTGCGTTCAGACAACCGCAACTGGCGTGCGATCTCCTTGTTTCGTAGCCCTTCCAGAATGCCGTTCATGACGATCTGTTCGCGCTCACTGAGGCCGATGGCCTGTGCGCCGGCTGCCAGTCGCCTTGCGCGCAAACCAAGCGCGGTACCCAAGGCACGCAACAGGGTGTGTGAGCCGAACGGCTTAAGCAAAAAGTCGGCTGCCCCAGCTTTCATCGCGGCCACGGCTATGGGAACGTCATTAAACGCGCTCATGAATACGATCGGCAAGGACTGAGATTCGCACAACTGTGTCTGCTGACGCTCAAGACCACCTGGACTGCCTGGTACAACGTTGAGAAGAATGCAGCCTTCCTCAGTGTGCGGCGCGCGAACCAGGAAGTCTCCTACCGATACATAGCCGCACACTTCATAGCCCGCGCTTCGCAGCAGCGTGGTCAAGACTTTCCTCAGGGGTGCGTCATCGTCGATCACGTGAATTACCGCTCTGGCAAGTTCTCTCACGGCAGACTCCTCATTCGTGTTGATACGGGAGGCCACTCAAGAGCCCTATTCTTGCCCCTCCCCGTCGTTAAATCTAAAAGGCGAATACAGTACTAGCGACTTCGCTGGAGACAAGGCGCCTGTGACGCGCCGTGGCACCTTTACTGTTGATGCAGCTTCTACAGCGCACCCTCACGCCTGACCAGACATCGGATGAAGGTGCGGCTCTACGACGATCGGCTTGACTGCTATCGCTCCCATTCGTTGCCTAGTCGAGACGTACAAAATCGGGCAATTTAAAGGACTTGTCGAAGAATGGTTGCGACGGGGCATACAGGCGGAAGTACACGAACCAGCCGTCATGGTCGACAGTCTTCATGTGATTGGTTTCGAATCCCTTCGGAGCCTTGGGCCCAATGTACAGATCGATACTGCCGTCCGGGTTGTACTTGAGATCCTTCATTCGACTGTCGAGATTGACACTGCGAATCTCGGTGCCGCCATTGTCGTAGGGGCGACGCGTGCTTTCGCTATAAAGCGTCAGGGCCCAGAACTGCTTCACGGGTACGTCCTTCGGAACGTGAAGCCGGTAGTTCCTGTCGGCTCGCAACATGCGGCCCTGACTGTCGCGTTTCGTTGTCATGTACACCTGACCCGCGCCCGGCGTCGGATTGACCATGCCTTCGGTGCTCGTCACTGCCTCATAGAACCAGGTTGCGCGTTCATCGAGTTCAACGCGATCGGCCGTTTCCTGCGCAGTGTGGAAGTCGAAGCTCTTGTACCAATGCGTGTCGGGCCAGTACACCTCCGCGAAGCGCGGGTTGACCTGCAGATTGCGGATCATCAGTTCGCCCATCGCTGCACCTTTGAGCAAAATGCCCTTCTGGCGCGTATCCGGTTGGAAGGGCTTACCCTTCTCGATTCCTAGCGGCAGCAGCATCGCCACCCATGCCTTGTCGACCTCGCGCACAGGCTCATCGCTGAGGATGTCGGAAAGCAGCTTCCAGTATTGCAGGCCTCGCGGCGCGGTGGCGCTCCATTCCACATCCTTGCCTCTGATGAACCGGCTCGTGCCCAGCGGTTGCCCAACGCGGCCCATCTGATACTCGGAAGTGAATTTGTCGAAGTAGCCCGGGTCCGATTCGAGGATGCGCAGTCCGATAAAAATATTGTTTGTGGCGCTCTGATAGACGTAGACACCGTCCTTCCTGTATTTCGCTGGATCGTCCTCGGGGCCGACGACGATATACGTCGCACCTTGCCCCTTGTCGGGTCCGGTCAAGCCTAGGTCGAACAAGGGTCGCTGCCAGAAATCAAGCACGCCGCCGGCGGTTTTGCCTGGCGGGTATTTGATCTCCAGAGGTCCGGATTTGAGATTGATGAAGTTGAAGATATACGGCGTCGTCAGGTTGCCAGTGACGATGCCCCGCTTTTCCCTGAGCGATTCCAGCACGACAAAGTCGGTGTCTTTGGTCACGCCATAGGCCTTACCTTCATTGTCGCGCCAGCTGATCATGCTCACCAGTGGCATGCTCCAGATATACGCCTGGCTGGCCCGCTGATAGTCCATCTCGTCGTACAGGCGTCGGGAAGCGTCATCGTCAAAGTAGCTGTCCTGTAACCTGATGACGCCGATTGATGTCTGAATGTTTTCATCTCCGTGCAGTGTGGCCTTGTCCAACGGAACGCCGCGGTCACCCGCCGCACGCGCCGAGGTTATGCCAGCCATGCTCGCCACCATCAAGAGACTTAGAATTCCGAGCTTCATGGTGTTCTCCCTGATGAAGGTATGCGAGTCGCTCATTGCGTTTTCTCGAAGTCGCCCGGAATCCACGACCGATCGAAGAACGATTTCTCGGGCCCGTACAAGCGCAGCAGGCTGAACCAGCCCTTGCCCGGCACGGTCTTGACCCAGTTCGACTCCTTGCCTGCGGGAGCAGTCGGTCCGAAATAGAGCGTGATCGAGCCGTCAGCATTGGGCTTGACCTCATCGCGAGAACCGATCGAGGGGAAAGGCTGACCGTTGTCCAGTCCCGACGCCGTTGTTGCGTCGTAGGCTGTGACCGACCAGAACAGTTTGGCGGGCACGTTCGCAGGCAGGGTTAGCCTGTACGTCGAGCCACCGACGAGGAACTCTCCCCTGGAGTCCCTAACCGCTTCCAGATACTTGGCGCCCACGCCGGGGACGGACGTCATCATGCCGGGGCTTATGGAATAGGCGTTGATGAACATGTGGAGCTGCGCATCGAGGTCCGTGTAATGCTCGCCGTTCACCTGAAAATAAAAGTTGTCGACCGAATTGCGGAAGTCGTCACCGCCGTTGCGGACATGGGCCAACCACTGGCGATCGGGATACCATTTGGCCTTGGGCTGCTTCTCAAACTCGTCGTAAGCAACCACCTTCGCCATCTTCCACGCCGTTTGCGCCGCAAGATTGAGCAGCGTTCGTTGATGCTCGTCCGGGTTGAACGGCTGCCCTTTGACGATACCGATGGCGGCCGCCATGCCTCGCATGTAGTGGTCCGATGGATCGACCACCTCGCTCTGGATGAACCGGTTCAGGATGTCAAAGTAGCGTCCATCTGACGGCGGTAGCAGATCCGCCGAAACGCCGGATGCATCGGGAAACTTCATCGGTTTGGCCGTCGTTTCCTGTCCCAGTGGGTAGACCTTGATCCGCTCCATGTTCCCGACTGCCGGCGCAAGGTCGCTGGGTTTCTGGAAGAAACCGCGCAGGAACAGAAAGACGCCGTTGGTTTCGCTCCGATAGACGTAATATCCCTTTGGCACCGTACCCTTGTAGCCAGGCGGCACGACCAGATAGCGTCCGCCCTTACCCTTATCCGGGCCGGGCAGCCCAATATCAGCAAAATACGTGTGGCCGTCGATGGTCGGCCCCTGGATTGGTCGATGCCAGAAATCGTCGACCAGTGCCTGCAACCCCGGAGCAGCCTCAACCACAATCGGACCGTCTTTGGCTAGATCCAGAAAACCGATGCCATAAATGACATCGGAGTTCGGCGTGGTAATCAGGGTTTTCGCATTGAGCCGCTCTTTCCAGATGCTGACAACGTTGTATCCCGATCCGTAATTCTTTTCCGCACCCTCTTTCATCGAGAACATGTTCACGGCCGGCAATGCCCAGTGGTACACCTGCACCGCGCGTTGAAAGAACAATTCGTCTTCTAGCGTGCGGATCGCCTGCGGCGTTGGATAACCGCTTTCAAAAGGTTGCTGCGCAAGGACCTCGAACGTCGCGTTCGGCCCCGCTCCAGCGGCCGCTTTGCCTTGGGCGGATATAGCCAGCGTGGCCATCGTCACGGCTGCCACTACAGTCACTTGCCTTGCACGGAGCTTCATTTCGTTCCTCGTCATTTAAGGCCGTCGCAGTACCATCGGGCGTCGGTTTCTGTTGTTCTCGCACATTCGATTGCCTGATTCATGACTTCGTCGAGTGGAATGCCAGCTAACAGGGCGCTGCCTGATCGGCAGGACGTTTCGCGAGTACGTTATTCTCGATAATCAGGAAAACGCATCGCGCTTTCTTGGAGTCATTTCGGGAAAAGCAGTGTCACCACAAGGCGTGCGCCCCATCCGTGAGGCCCGGAATCTGGACTGGCTGCCCAGTAACGGAGCCCCCCACCAACGCTCACCGGTTGCTTTCCGAATTTGAGCAGCTTGGTGACGGTCGCGTTGATCGGCGTTGACCACTGGTGACGGCTCCAGTCGTAGGTCGATTCGGTATTCACACCGAACGTCCACGCGTCCTTTGTGGTGTAGTTAAGAAAAGGTTGCAAAAAGGTTGAACTGACGCCGGACCGGTTGCCGTTACCGGCAAATGACCACATATGATTGGCAAGCGCGCCATAGGTCCATCCGTTAGCCTGCCAGAGCAGAACGGCTGTCGGCCCGGCACCCCATTTTTCGGCGCCGAGCAGCCGGTCGGTATCGGTCGGTAACAGCAACGCGGGGCCCACACCCCAGATCAGTCCGTTTTCGGTCGGCTTCGATGGCGAAAAGAAAAAGCTCTGGACGACATCACCCAGCCCCGTCTGCGATCCCGAGCCCGGCGCGATGTTGCTTTGCGATACGACCGGCACAATGGTGCGGGAGATGAGGTTCCAGTTCTCGTTCAGGTGAAACGGGATCACCGGCTGGAAGTTCAGCAGGTACTTGTCGCCATCCCGGTTCGGGCCGATGTTGCCGTCGTAGTTGAACTGGAACGGTACGCTGATCAATGCGGCAACCGGATTACTCAGTTGCTTTGCTAAGTCCGAATCACTTTGAGCATAAACAGGCGCCGACGCCAGCATCAGCACGCCAATACTGCCTGCTATCCACCCAAGCCAACGACTCCCAGTCATCTGTCTTTCCCTCGTGTTGATCGGGCTCTACGCACAGTTTTCAAGCAGATTCGCCGCGCGCCTCTCGGTGAACTCGCGCCGGAGCTTCACGGTCATCACGCGTGCAAGGGGATGCACTGGAGTGCTGCTTTAATCGACGCGAAATGCCGCACGGTCCTTGCCTCTGATCCAGTTGGGCGGCCGACCAAATCCATTCCAGGTCTTGCCCGTCTCAGGGTCGCGATATCTCACCAGATCGGAGAGATCAGGGCCAAAGAGCTGATCGGGCGTGATCCCATATTTGCGGATCGCTCTGCGCATGTCGGCAATAACCTCCCGCAGTTCCTCGCGGCGCAATATTTCCGCCTCGCGCTCCAGTTCACGGATGTGCTCCTTGACCTCGCGGTAAGTGGGTGCCATGCAGTCTCGTCTCGACTTGACCGTTTGTAGTCTTACAATAGGTTACGGCTCAAACGGCCGCTATCCAGAAAGCGAAATCCTTGCGGAGAATTTTTGCGTGCAGACTGACTCAACTTATCTGCGTCACACTTACTCCGGCTTCGGGCCGTCCCAGGCATTTGATGTGGTTTCCGGCGGTCGCTTCGAGCATCGCCTGCTCTCGTCGAAACTTGCAAACATGGTTCACCAGCGCCTAACGCTGGGCGACATCGTGATAGAAACGGGGTGCTACGACTTCCCTGTGATAGCGAATGGATGCATGCCTCGCAATTCAGTCTGCATTGGCCTGATGGCGGACGGGGCTGAGATAACCCGCGTCAACACGGCCTCTATTCATGCGGACGAGATACAGATCTATCCTCGTGGTGCCGAACTGCTTTATCACGCAGCAGGCACGTCACGCTGGATCAATTTCAATGTCCCGGAAGGACGCCTGCAAAAGGTCGCGACAGTGCGCCGCGGCCGTCCGTTGAAATTACCCACGCGGTCGGCTGCATCGGTACCGTTGAAGCGGGGCGGACGCGCTGCGCTTGCCCTTCTCGTCGACGACGCAATGTCGCTCGCCCGCTCCCTCGAACCCGACGGCATGGCGCCCGATCTCGCACGAGAAATGTCCGATGCCATGGTGGACGCATACGCGAGCGCCCTGTGCGATGCACAAATTCCGACCACGGCCTCGACCTCATCGACGGCCGACCGTCACCATCGCCTGATTCTGGCGTGCGAGCGACTTGCGATGTCTAGCGACGAGACTGACCTCGCGCTGGTTCAGGTGGCTGAACGCAGCGGCTATAGCCTTCGCTCGTTGCAGCTGATTTTCCGGCGTAGTGTGGGCATGACGCCCGGGCGATGGTTCATGAACATACGCCTCAACGGTGCACTACGCGATCTGCTTACGCCGACTGAAGATTGCTCCGTCACCGATGTGGCGAGGAAATGGGGCTTTCATCACCTGTCACGATTTGCGTACCATTACCGCACCATGTTCGGAGAGCTCCCGAGCGAAACGCTGAGGCGCGCTCGACCGTAGAGACTAGGGCTAGACTACCGGTCAATCGGTCGGCCCGATCGGGTTAGTGGAGGCGTCGTGCGAGTGTACTTGCAGAGAGATCCGCTGTGACGGGAAAGGACAGCATGGCAAGCACGACGTTAGCGCGCCGTTGTACGTCCAATCCCGTAAAACCAGGCACGGCTGCAGCTTGCGCTGCAGCCGTGTTGGACATGGGGCAAAAAATGCTCACTGTCAGCAACGTCCCGGCGACCTGAACCGTACGCGGGTGCTTGCGCCACAGCCCGATGTCCCATAGAGCCGGCTTGTCCCATTCAACGCTGGGGTGAACTACTGGCATCCCGTCACCTGCGAGCTCAGATCGCTGACGGAAATGCCTGTCAATCCAACGACGATATGTTGAGGAAGCCGAATCTGGTGTCGCAATCTATTTTGTTCTACGCAACGCGTTTTTCGCCTGCCATTTGAGACGGGCACAGCTACCCTTGACACGCAATGCGTACTCTTTTGGGTTACTGTCTCGCATGGCCCGAAGTTGGACTGCCTGGCTAACTTCGTTATGCCATCCTCGTGCCCACCATAATTCGAAGTCACTGGCCTCTGAACGCCCCTTGAACTCCAATTTATATTGCTCTATCTGCTCGGCCGGCACGCTGCAAAATTCTCGTGCAAAATGCGCTCTTTGGCCAGCCACCTCCGCATTGGCATTGCTGGGGTCCTCGCTCGCGTTGGCCAAAGTCGGCGAATAGACGAACAAAGCAACCAATGCTTCTACCACGATGTGATAACCCCGTGAACGCCTAAGCAGATTCATAGTTCCCTCCGATCTGCGCGGGCGACCTTTTCTCAATTTGCGAGGTCGGCGGCGATATCCCCGTCGTCGAGCGGCTAACTTCGAGAACCGGTGTAAGGTGAGCCGGTCAGAGAGACGAGGACGGGACTCGTCCGAAGTTGCGAACTGAGACGATGGCGCCGCGCAATTTTCAAGTTGGCATCAGTTCGCGGGTAACCTCGTTGTCGCTGACGTTGCCCAGGCACAAGGGTGGCCGGGCTTCCGGGTCGGGGCTCGCGGGAACGTCAGACTGGTAATAGATACCGAGCAGCACGGAGTTTGGATCTGCGTCTCGCTGACCGAATGGCTTGACGATCGTAGTCGTGTCAACGAAGCGTCGCACCAAGCCTCACGATCGCCGCCGACGCATCGCCACCGGCCGACCAGCCATCCGGGTCGCGAAATTTGTCGTGGGACACTGTGCGGCTAACAGCTCAGTGTGCTATCGGAGGTAGTGCGAGTCAATAGGTACTTGGTGCAAATGATTGCCCCTGCGGGCAGCTTTGACTGCCAGCCTCGTCGCGGCCCGGCGCTTTCGGATTGTGCAAACTTGCAGCGTCACAACTCCAATCTTCTCCAGTTCCGCTTCGACGTGCGACATCCCTTTGTATCCCATTCGCATGTAGTGAAGAAATGTTCTTGAACACGTAAACTTCGTCGCATATAACTTCGAAAGATCGTGGTTTGAAACGTTGCTTATTGACGAGCGTCTTCTCTAACTGGACAGCTAATAGGTCGCTGCCGCGACAAAGTCTGCGAGCGAAACCAGTCAACTGACCAAACCTGATTTAAAGTCGGCATGTCTGGCGAACGAGTCATGTGTGTTTCTCGCTCGTTAGCCTTCCGGCACGCCGGGAAAGTCCTTGATACCTATGGCGTCTGCCGCGAACTTAATCCTGTTGGAGGGTCTGTGAAAAAAATCATCGCAACGGTTTGTCTGTGCGCCAATATGTTCGCGCCTGTGGTCTGGGCGCAACTGCATCGGAGCCGGCAGCGAACGCAGCATCAAACGCACATCCCGATGAGATAGTGAAAATGCGCATGCAGATTGCTGCAGCCAACAAGGAATACAACAGGAAAGTCGCTGCCGCGAAAAGGGTCTACAACAGGCAGAAGGCGGCGGCTGCCAAAGTTCGTGATGAAGCGATTGCTGCCGCACGTAACGGCGCTGGTTGACGAAGGCTGATTCGACCCGCGCGAAATCGGATGCGTCAACCGCGAAACTTCGACGGCCAGATTCCTTTGATAGACGGGTACGGTCTTACTGCGGACGCGTCTCTCTTTCGGCGATCGGTGAAGGATATCAAGGCGCGCGCAACGTTTGTCGACACAGTCGGTCACTCGTGTCCGTCGCAGCCGATGATTGCATCTTCTACGCAAGGCGGGGAACGGTACAAATCAGATGCTTACGGCGCTGGTGCAATTGCGTGTTGCCTTTCAGGTCGTGGTCGCCACGATGATCAATGCAGCGCTAAACGATCCGGGCCCTTGCATCTCGACGACAGCGAGATGACGGACGCTCTCTCGCAAATGCTCGCTTCCTATGCGGGAAGTCAATCTAACGCAAGCCGATAAGCGCCTGGAAAGCGGTCATACTCGTTCGGCTACTGGACGAGCTGTCGCACAGGAGACCGCATGCTGATAGACCC
>NZ_CADIKI010000029.1 GCF_902859935.1 Paraburkholderia fynbosensis | reverse complement strand
GATCGTTGCCTCGTTCAAGTTTGCCGCTTCGCCGATCACCACAACTCGAAAACGTGCCGCGGACTTCAGCGCTTCGAGCCAAAACAAGACTTTTTCAACACAATCAGAAGGTGAGCGGACGTTCCAAGCGGACTGTGGAGCACACATATAAGCGGGTCTTAATCGAGCCCGCTGCCGGATTCGAAGCGAGTCCAAGGAGATTCAAGATTAGCGTTTTCTGCAGGCAATCGCTTCGTGCTTGACTCACGCGCATGAGCGGCCTGCACGCTCGATGCCAGGCAACCCGCACGACGGCCACACACTCGTCGAGGCACTGGAACAGGTTGCAATCCTGAGCGACGTCACACCCGAAGTCGCCGTCGTGGACCGCGGCATGTCAATCAGGAGATCGTCGACGCTGGTGAGGCCAACGAGACCTTCGGCGTGTTCGCGGTCAATCCGAGCGTACGCAAGGCACTCCGACCATGCAATGACACCGGCCAGATCCCGCAACTGCGTCGAGCGATCGAGGACGTCCGCTACATTGGCGTGTCGACACGATCGCTACGCACGACCTTCACGAACGACGAACTCGAACGCGCGAAGCTGGTGCGCTTCTTCGACGCTTGATTGAGACACCTACGTGTCCAGCATGTCCCTACGTCTCCGAGAATCCATCGCAACGACGAGAGCTTGCCGTTGATCATTCCCCACTCGAAGTCGTCCCACGGGCCGAGGTTCTCGATGCCGACCTCGTCTTCGGTCCTCTTCGCGGCAGCGAGTGCGCCCTCCCATACGGTATCGAGCGTCTGGTCCGCCCGATACGGGTTCCGGCTGTAGTCCTTCTCCGCGACGACATGATGTTTGCCAGTCTCAAGCTCGTGGCGAAGGTTCCAGTGGCGGTTGTACCAGACCCGCCGGAACAACACGTGTTCGCCTTCGAGGATCTGCGGTAGCCGCCGCGCTTCCTGCGAGTAGTTGAACTTGAAGTCGTGTTCGCCAAGCAGATCAGGGTAGTAGTCCTTCAGGAATTCAACCATCGATATCCAGTAGGATGACTTCGGCGCATCGAATACGTGCACGGGTGCGTGCCTAAGATGCAAGTCAAGAACCGCCCTCCGTAAACTGCTTCTGCTTGATTACGCGACGCGGTTTCCTTCCAGAAAGGTGGCACGCGGAATGGGCAGCCGATCCGGCATTGCGACTCGTACAAAGTCGGCTCTCAACCCAACCGCGATGGCGCCACGATCCGTCAAGCGCGCCGCATTGGCCGGCGTTGATGACACCGTGCGCATTGCTTGCGGCAGCGACCAGCCGGCTTTGTCGACCAGCTCGAACGCGGCCGTCAGCAAGCTCGACGGTACGTAGTCCGACGACAGAATGTCGAGCAGCCCCGACTTCGCCATCTCCAACGCGGAGACATTGCCCGAGTGCGATCCGCCGCGCACGATGTTGGGTGCGCCCATGATCGTCGAGATGCCGCGTTCGCGCGCAGCTTGCGCCGCAACGAGCGTGGTCGGGAATTCAGCCAGCGCAATGCCGTTTTCCGCTGCTTCGAGAACATGTTCGACCGATGTATCGTCGTGACTTGCGAGCGGCAGGCCACGCGCTTTGCAGCGCGCGACAATCTCCGCTCGATGAAGCCGCGCGTAACGCTGCTGATCGTTGGTCAGTTCGTTCAGCATGGTGTCCGCCTGCTGATCGGTCCATTTGCCATGACGTTCCTGGTACTTGCGCCATTGCACCGGGTCATGCCATTGACGTTGGCCCGGCGTATGGTCCATCACCGAAACGAGCCGCAGCAGACGGTGTGAAACCAGGCCATCGAAAACTTCCAGGACGTCGGCGGCCGCGATCTCACAGCGTAGATGCAGGAAGTGATCGACGCGCAGCACGCCCTGCGCCGCGAGGCGTTCAATGGCGCGCGCGTTGCTGGTCTGGAGGTCCTTGCCGCGTACGCCCACGCCGCTGCGCGAGCCAATGCCCAACGCATCGAACACAGTCGTAATGCCCGCGCTTGCCACTTGCGCGTCATGCACCACGATTGCTGCCTCGGAATTCCACAGCACGCCTGGGCGCGGTGCGATATGTTTTTCGATGTTATCCGTGTGCAGTTCCACGAGACCTGGCAACAGGTAATCGCCGCCCCAGTCTGCTGCATCGCTGGCTGAAGTCGTACCCGGCGCGACTTCAGCAATGCGTCCATTGGCGACGCGTACAACGCCTGTAAACTCTTCGTCGCGAGTGACGATCCGTGCGTTCTTGATCAGCATGTTTGCAAGTTCTTAGTGGTCGTGGCCGCCTGCCCGGCAGCAGCGTTGAGTTGAATCAACCGAGTGGCGACGCGTTCACGCGTGTCGTCGTCGTGGAAAATACCGATGATCGCCGTGCCACGCTCGCGCGCTTCGACGATGAGATCGGCGACCACTTGCCGGTTCTCGGCATCGAGCGATGCGGTCGGTTCGTCGAGCAGCAAAAGAGGCTGTCCCGCGATCAGCCCACGGGCGATGTTGATACGTTGTTGCTCACCACCCGAGAACGTGGCCGGTGCGAGCGCCCACAATCGACGCGCCACGTTCAGGCGCTCCAGCAAGGCACCGGCGCGTTCGCGCGCTTCATCTTCATCCATGCCACGCGACACGAGCGGTTCACTGACGAGATCGATCGATGAAACTCGCGGAATGGCGCGCAGAAACTGGCTGACGTAACCCACGGTCGTGCGGCGCAGGCGGATCACGTCGTGCGGCTGCGCGTCCGATAGAGATAGAAACCCGGAAGCGCTGCTCTCATCGCGAATCGTAACCACGCCGCGTGTCAGCAAATAATTGCCATACATGCAGCGTAGCAAAGTGCTTTTGCCGACCCCCGAGGGTCCCGACAACACCACGCATTCCCCGCGCTCCACATCGAGCGATACACCGCCGAGCGCCGCGATGCTCACCCCGCCCTGTTGATGCAACGTGAAGGTTTTTTCAACGTCGCGTGCGCGCAGCATCAGCTTTTTTCGGTCGGCAAAAACAGCGGCTTCGGCAAGTTCATTGAAGCTATTGGCATTCATCTCAAGGCTCTCAAACGGGCAGCACGGACGCAACCAGCGTCTGCGTATAAGGATGTTGCGGGTCGTCCAGCACCTGATCGGTCAGTCCGCTTTCGACCACGCGGCCATCCTTCATCACCATCAGGCGATGTGCGAGCAAACGCGCCACGCCAATGTCGTGCGTGATGATCAGCGCGGCGAGGTGCAATCTTCCCGTCAATGTGCGCAACAGATCCAGCAAGCGCGCCTGCACAGATACATCGAGCCCGGCCGTTGGTTCATCCATGAAAATGAGGCGTGGGTTCGTTACGAGATTGCGCGCGATTTGCAGCCGCTGCTGCATGCCGCCTGAGAACGCGGATGGCAACTCATCGATCCGCGCAGCGTCCAGTTCAACTTGGCTCATCCAGTCGGATGCGATATTGCGAAGCTTGCCGTAATGACGCGCGCCGTTGGCCATCAAAGGTTCGCCGATATTCGCGCCCGCAGACACTCCAAGCCGCAAGCCATCGCGGGCATTCTGATGCACGAAGCCCCAGTCGGTACGAGCAAGCACGCGCCTCCGCGGCATCGGCAGCGTGATCAGGTCCAGCACTTCATGTTCAGCCGTACGATACGTCAGCGCACCGTCGTCGGAGGGCGTGCGCAGCGCGAGCGCGTTCAGTAACGTCGATTTCCCCGAACCGGATTCCCCGACAATGCACAACACCTCTCCCGGATAGATATCGATGTCTACATCGGTGCATCCGCCGCGTCCGTTATAACGTTTGGTGAGTCCTCGCGCGCTGAGCAACGGCAGCACTGGCGCCGGAAAATTCATATGTCCTCCCGATCATTCGCGCCGCGGTGTTCCTGGCAGTAGTCACTGTCCGAACAGACGAAAACGCGTTTGCCTTCGTCATCCATAATCATCTCGTCCAGGAAACTTTCACGCGACCCGCACAACGCGCACTCGTGTTCCCAGTGCTGGATGCGAAACGGATGATCCTCGAAATCAAGGCTTCTGACTTTTGTGTAAGGCGGAATGGCGTAGATGCGCCGCTCGCGGCCAGCGCCGAAAAGCTGCAACGCGGGGTTCATATGCATCTTGGGGTTATCGAACTTCGGGATGGGCGAAGGCGACGACAGATAGCGGTCGTTCACCAGCACGGGGTAATCGTAGGTCGTCGCGATGCTGCCGTGCTGCACGATGTCCTCGTAGTACTTCACGTTGATTAGGCCGTAGTCGGCCAGCGAATGAAGCTTGCGGCACTCGGTCACGCGCGGTTCAAGCCGGTATAGCGGCTCAGGCATGGGTACCTGATACACGATGATCTGCGCATCCGTCAACGGCGTTTCCGGAATCCGGTGACGCGTCTGAATGATCGATGCGTCCACCGTTCGGGTGGTCGTTGCAATGCCGGCCGTGCGCGCGAAAAAACGCCGGATGTTGACCGCGTTGGTCGTTTCATCGGACCCCTGGTCGATCACCTTCAGCGTATCGCTGCGCCCGATGATCGCCGACGTCACCTGCAATCCGCCCGTTCCCCAACCATAAGGCAACGGCATTTCGCGCGATGCGAACGGCACCTGATGACCCGGAATTGCAACGGCCTTCAGCAATGCACGACGGATCATACGCTTCGTTTGTTCGTCGAGGTAAGCGAAGTTGTAGCCTCGCGCAATGGCGCTTTCCTGCGTACGCGCGTTCATGCTGCGTTCTCCAGCTGTTCTTTCTCCCGGCCCTCGCGAAGCCGCCGCAGCAACTCCAGCTCCGACTGGAAGTCCACGTAGTGCGGTAATTTCAGGTGCTGCACGAAGCCCGATGCTTCCACGTTATCGCTGTGGGAAAGAACGAACTCGGCGTCCTGCGTCGGCGACGCAACGGTTTCGCCCAGATCCGGCGCGCGCAGTGAGCGGTCGACGAGCGCCATCGCCATCGCCTTGCGCTCCGAGTGTCCGAACGCGAGTCCATAACCTTGCGTGAAAGTCGGCGGCACGTCGCCGCTGCCGGCGAACTGATTGATCATCTGGCATTCGGTGACTTCCATGTCGCCGATCTCGATCGGGAATCCCAACTCTTCTATGTCCATTTCGACCGCGACTTCGCCGTTGCGAATCTCGCCCGCGAACGGATGCGTGTGCGAATAGCCGCGCTGCGTTGCGTAGCCCATCGCAAGCAGGAAACCTTCGTCCGCGCGTGCGAGGTTCTGCAAACGAACCGTGCGATCGGCGGGAAAGGTCAGCGGTTCGCGCGTGATATCGCCGGGTTCCGGCGTATCCGCATGTGCCCTTTCCTGTTCGATCAGGCCTTCCTTGTCGAGCATGGCAAGCACGCGCGGCATGGGATCCTGCTTCGCTAGGTGAGCGATGTTCTTCGAGCTATCGGACGCTGCGCCTTCCGCAAGCAGTTTGAAATCCAGAAGACGCTGTGTGTAATCGTAGGTTCCACCCAGCATCTGGCCACCGGGGATGTCCTTGAATGCCGCCGAGATCCGCCGCTCTACGCACATCTTTTCTGTATCGATTGCGAGCGTATAGCCGAATCGCGGCAGGGTCGTCCGGTAAGCGCGCAGCAAAAAGATCGCTTCGACCAGATCGCCCGCCGCCTGCTTGATGGCGAGGGAGGCGAGTTCTTCGTCGTAGACCGATCCCTCAGTCATCACACGCGCGACCGCAAGCCTGAGCTGCTCGCGGATCTGGCTCACGCTGAGCTCGGGCAATCCCTGATCGCCACGGCGTTTTTCCGCAAGCAGGTCCCATGAACGTTCGATCGCCCGTTCACCACCTTTGACTGCGACGTACATCAGATCACCTCCACACGTGTTGTGCGAGGCAGGCCGACCACCGACCCGCCATGCACGAAGTAGCAATCGACGCCGCATGGGAAATCGCTCGCGAGCTGGGCGCGCTTGCCCCAGAACGAGGCCGGCACGCCTTCCACGCAAACGGTCTCCGACTCACGGATCCCAGGACCGCGCCAGGTCGTCGGCGCACCGCTTGTCAGCGAGTTCACGCGGATGAACAACATCGCGGCTGTCTCCGGCGTCTCTGGCTCACCGAGCGAAAATTCTCCGATCGATGGCATGGAAAAGGCATCGTCGAGGTACGCGAATACCGCTTCCGAACAATTACGCGTCACGGGCGCACCGGTATGGAATCGCAGCGCGTCGCTCAATGAACGATGTTCATGCTGCAGCAGCACCGGCGTCGAATAGTCGGCGAGCGAGAGCAGTGCGGCGTAAGCCGCGAGCGGCACATGTATTTCCTGCTGCCGGTTTGTCAGGTTCGGCACGGCTGCGTCAATGGAGACAATCTTGCCTGGCCGGGACAACGCGTCCAGAAGCGAGCGAAATACGCCCTGCGAGTCGTGGATGGTATCGGCGAAACCGGGCATGAGCGTCGACAGGTCGATGCCCGCGCTCGCGTCCCGTGCGCCTGTCGATGGATTATTGCTTTGCATCAGTCACCTCTCACCATCGTGAAGAATTCGACTTTCGTAGCCGCCGCGCGCGCCTGCTTTCGCCGACGGGTTTCGGCAATGCGCGCAGCCAGCGGTGCAATCACGTGCTGCTGCATGCGCGCTTCGAACGCCGGCATTTGCAGCAGCGCGTCTGCCAACGCGGCAAGCGTTGCCCGCTCCTTGTCGCGTCCCATATGAACCGCCATGCCGACCGTTGCGCGCCCGTCATCGGAGCGCACGCGCAGCGTTGCGCGCGTGACGGTCGCTTCGCCGAGATTGAATGCGTCGCCCGTGCCGCCGACGCGCCCACGCACCATCGCGAGGCCAATGTCCGGCGCACGCAGCCAGTCGAATTGCGGCGGACTGTCTGCTCCAAGCGCCCCGTCCATTGCTTCCTTCATGCAGGCGTGCGGCGTACGCGCCAGGATCGCGAGCCATTCGCGCCGGGTGGCTGGCCGTGTCGATTCGGACGGCCGCGTAGAAATGCTCATCGTCAACCTCGTGTCTTTGATGGTGCCGTAAAACTCATGTCTTGCTTGAACTGTCGTCTAATCGTCTAGACGTCTACCGATGTGGATGCAACGTAGTTTCGTGTGTGCCGCTTTCACATTTCCATCATCGGCGGGGTACTACAATGTCAGTGACGATATTCAAACCGACAGGAATGACACCACCATGACATCCAACGAAACGGCGACACCGACGCTTGCAGTAGAGCGCGGCGCCGGCGTAGCCGTGTGGCGCCAGATCGAGCAGATCCTTTCGGCGGAGATCACGGCGAAGAGCTTTGGCGAAGAAGGCCGGCTGCCGAGCGAAGCAGAACTCGCACGGCGCTTCGACGTCAACCGCCACACCGTGCGCCGCGCGATGCTGCGCCTTGCAGCGACGGGACTGGTCAGCGTAGAGCAAGGACGGGGCACGTTCGTGCAGCCTGGCGCGATCGATTATCAGATTGGACGGCGCACGCGGTTCACAGAAAACCTGCGCCGCCACAATCAGTCATCGGCGGGCGTGGTGTTGTCGAGCGCGAAGATCAAGGCCGATCCGGTCGCCGCCAAGGCGCTCGGAATTCGTGCGGGCACGCTTGTCTACGAGGTCGAGACGCGCCATGACTCCGAGGACGTACCGCTGACCTATGCTCGGAGCTGGTATCCCGCCATGCGTTTCGCCGATTTCCCGGCGGTGCTGGCGGGCAAGCCAGGTGTAAGCGAGGCGCTAGCCGAATTCGGCGTGACCGATTACACGCGCAAGTGGAGCCGTATAGGCTGCGTTTTGCCGAGCTCCGAGGTCGCGCGACGTTTACAGATCAATCGCCAGCAGCCTGTCATGTGGGTCGAAAGCGTCGACGTGGATGAAGCCGGCGTGCCGATCAAATACGGCATCACTCATTTCGCGGCGGACCGCGTGCAACTGCTGGTCGAGGACGGCGTATGAGCGCGTGGACGAACGACGCGCGCATCGCGCTTTACTACGCACCGCCCTCCGCGTCCGCATGGTGGCAGGCGGGCAGCGAATGGCTTGGCCGGGATGCTGAATCCGGCCAGTCCATGGAGCCGCCTCGTGTTCCCGCGCTCGCGCAGCCCGTTGCGTCGTTGACCGTGGCACCGCGCCGATACGGATGGCACGGCACGCTTGTACCACCGTTCCACATCGCCGAGGGTGGCACGCGGGACGAAGTCGTCGCCGCTGCGAAAGCATGGGCGAAGAAAATTTCGTCATTCAATGTCCCGATGCAGGCAGCGGAAATGGACCGTTTCGTCGCACTTCGAGCCGCGCAACCCGAGCACGACGAAGTCATCCGCGACATCGCAGCAAGCGCCTTGCACGCCCTTGCCTCGCTACGCGCCCGCCCATCGCATGAAGACACGCAGCGGCGGCTGGCGTCGGGTCTGAACGCCCGGCAACTAGCGTTGCTGCACGAATGGGGCTATCCCTATGTGCTCGACGAATTCCGTTTCCATATGACGCTTTCCGACTCCATCGATTCGGCGCCGTTGCGCGCTGCAATCAGGACGCTCTGGCGAGCACGTAGCGAAACACTCGGTCCGCTGCCTTTTCATGGCGCAGCGCTTTTCGTTCAGGAGAACCGGGGCGCGCCCTTCTCTCTCTCGCAGCGCCTTTCTTTCGGCGATGCAGGAGAAAGCGCATGAGCGCCGATTGGGGCAGATTGATCTACGTGATGGGACCGTCGGGCGCAGGCAAGGATTCGCTGCTCGGCTTCGTGCGCGAGCGCATCGGGTCGCAGGTGATGTTTGCGCATCGATACATCACGCGGCCTGTTTCGGAGGGCGAGAATCACGTTGCACTCACGCACGATGAATTCGCCGCGCGCCTCGCAAGCGGCGTGTTCTCGATGCACTGGCAGAGCCACGGACTGCACTATGGGATCGGCGTGGAGATCGACGCGTGGCTCGCGCGTGGCTTGATGGTAATCGTGAACGGCTCGCGTGAACACGCGCCTGCTGCGCTTGAACGTTATCCGCACACGCAGTTCGTCCACATCCACGCAAACCCAGCTGTACTTGCCGCGCGTCTGGAACGGCGGGGCCGCGAAGATTCGCAGCAGATGGAGGCGCGTCTTGCGCGGCGTCCGGCGCTCGTGTTGCCGCACGAGGCGCAGATCACAACTATTGATAACTCGGGCCTGCTGGCCGATGCCGGAGAACAACTCCTGGCTGCGATCAATCAGCCGCTGAAACTGGCTCTCTAAAAATATCGGCCGGTTCCAGGTTGGCACCGGCCGATACTTTCCTAACCAGGAACCTCAGATTACGCGCTCCCGCAGCCACGCCGAGCCAAGATCGATCAGACTCACGATCACGATGACCATGAGCAATACGGCTGCGGTCTGTGCATAGTTGAACGAGCGAATTGCCTCGTACAGCACCACACCAATACCTCCGGCGCCCACCATGCCAACGACCATCGCCGAGCGCACGTTCGATTCGAACCGGTACAACGCGAACGATATCCATAACGGCAAAACCTGCGGCAGCACGCCGTAAAGCACCTCGTCCAGACTGCTTGCTCCGGTGGCGCGCACGCCCTCGGCGGGACGCGCGTCGATTGCTTCAACGGCTTCCGCAAAGAGCTTGGCAAGCACACCCGTGGTATGCACCCAAAGCGCGAGCACGCCCGCGAATGGGCCGAGCCCGACCGCCACGATAAACAGCATCGCGAAGACCATCTCGTTGATCGCGCGGCAGGCGTCCATCAAGCGTCGCACGGGCTGGACGACCCACACCGGCGCAATGTTATAAGCCGATAGCAACCCGCACGGCACCGCGAAAACCAGCGACAACGCCGTGCCCCACACCGCTACCGCAAGCGTCACGATCATCTCGTGAACGTAGGTACGCCAGTCGTGAAAATCCGGCGGGAAAAAGTCCTTGCCGAACTGCACCATGTTGCCGGGATCGGCGAACAGGTCGAGCGGACGCATGTCGGCGCTGTGCCACGACAGCCCGAGGACGGCCAGGATCGCGGTCCAGCCGAGCATCGACAACCAGCTGCGTTTCGGTACATGTGGCCCGGGCTTGATGGCTTGCGGGCGCGCCCCGGCGCCGTCGAACGAATAAGCGTCGACGGTGTGCTTCACTTTGCCGCCACCTTATCCAGTTGCGCCAGTTTCTGGTCGAGCGCGGCGATCTGCGCTTTCCTGTCTTCGTCGGACAGATGGGCGTCATTCTGAATCTGCTCCTTCTTCTGGAACAGGGCCATTTGACGGATAGGAATCAGCTGCGCGTCGGTGGAATCGGTGAAGCCCGACAAGCCCGTGATGCCTTCCATGATCGCTTTCTCGCGCGGGTCGGTCTGCGCGTAATGATCGAAGAAATTGCGCAGCTTGTCCTTCGTGGCTTGCGGCAAGTCACGGCGCCATACCATCGGATCCGACGCAATCAGCGGCGACTTCCACAATATGCGCACGCGCTGCAGCAACTCGGGATGCTGTTGCCGCAATGTTTCCACCATGTCGGTGTTGTTGGTCGCAACATCGACGCGATTGTTCACGACGGCCAGCATGTTCGCTTCATGGCTCGACGGCAGCACGCTCTTGAAGTCGTTGCGCACCGAGATACCGTTTTTGGCGAACAGGTAATACGACGGTACGAGCGTGCCGGAGGTCGAGTTCGGATCGCCGAAACCGAGGTTGATGTCGTGGGTATTTTTCAGTACCTGATCAACGGTTTTCCACTTGCTGTTCACGTTCGTGATCAGCAGCGAGTAGTACCCCGCCTCACCGCTTTTGTACTTCACTTTCGCAAACACTTCGCCGTTACCACGATCCACTGCTTCAATGGCCGATGCATTACCGAAGTAGCCGATCTGAACCTTATTGAAACGCATGCCTTCGATAATGCCGGCATAGTCCGTCGCGAAGAACGGCTTCACCTCGAGGCCGGTCTGCTTGTTGAGGTCGTCGATCAGCGGTTGCCAGCGCTGTTTGAGCGCGGCGGAATTATCGGTCGAGATAATGCCGAAGTTGATCGTTTCGGCAAGCGCTGCCTGCGATACGAGACACGCAGCGCACACCGCGGCGGCCAGAAGGAAACGGGCTGATTTCATCGAGTGGGTCCAGGTTTAGAAGAAAACAAAACGTTGTCTGATCACGAGCTTGCGACCGACGCGAATGCCGCTGCTCGAGTCGATGCGGCTTCGACGTGCGCTGCCGCACGTTCGACCTGGCGAACCCGGGTGTGCTGGGCCGGGCCTGTGTCGGCATCGGTATCGCTGTCGATAGTGGTATCGGTCAGTAATTCTTCGGCCGCCGCACCATAGAGCTCGCGCAACAACGCCGGTGTCAGGCTCGCGGAAGGGCCGTCGTACACTACGCAACCGTTACGCAGCGCGACCGTTCTAGCACAGTACTTCATCGCAATGTCGATCTGATGGAGCGACACGACCACCGTCAGGCCGTGATCTTCATTCAGCGACTGGAGCAGTCCCATCACGCGCCGTGAAGATTCGGGATCAAGCGATGCGATCGGTTCATCGGCGAGGACAATGCGTGCCCGCTGGACCAGCGCCCGAGCAAGCGCAGCGCGCTGCTGCTGGCCGCCCGATAGCGTGCTGGCGCGCTCATTGATATGGTCGGCAATACCCATGGCCGAGAGCGAGGCCGCCGCAAGTTCCTGTTCGGCGCGTGGAAACCGGCCGATCAAGCGCCGCCACAATGGCACACGCGACAACGCGCCGATCAACACATTTGTACGGACCGTGAGACGCCCAACTAGATTGAATTGCTGGAATACAAATGCGACGTCGCGACGAATGCTGCGGACTTCGCGTGCCACCTTGCCATTCTGCTGAATGGGCCTCCCAAGCAGCGTCACATGCGAAGGCGCCGGGTCCGACGCGGTGAATCCAGCAATGTGCCGCAGTAGCGTGGACTTGCCCGAACCGGATGCGCCGATCAGTGCGACCATTTCGCCCTCGCCTACATTGAGGTCGACGGAGTCGAGCGCCTTTCGACCATTGTTGAACGTCTTGCATAGACGTTCGATGTGGATTGCATCCATGATGTCCTCACTATGACGCGCGAGAACTGCAGCGTCGTATGGATTCTAAGAATGCAACATGACGGCGCAGTGACGCTAGCAAGTCGTCTAGATGAATACACAAGGGAACGCGTCGGAGACGGGCGGCGGTTCAGTTGATTCCAACGTCATTCAAAGAATTCGCAGCGATTGGGGCGGAACGGGTCGTAGTGGCCGTCGGTGAACATCATCCGCGCAGCGATGGCGCGCTGATCCGGGTTGACGGCTAGCGTCTTACGCGACCGCCACGGCAACCTGACAACGCCGCGTCGCCTTGTAATGTGCGGCCTCGAAGGCGTTCCACAGCACGAGCGCATCGCTCACAATCGACACGGCCGCCCTCCTGTCACCGCTACTCCGCGACACCCTTTTTGAGGCAAGATCCTGCGCCCGCTTGTAATGCTCCTGAATAGTAGGCAGCCCCTTCTGCGCCGCCTTCTTCAGATCGGCGTTCGCCCGTCGGCGATCTCATTTTCGAAAGCTGCAATCGTCTTCTTATGCCCTTCTAGCCCGACCTTCTTGATGCATGCCTGATCGAACTTCTTGCCTTTGAGCGGCTTCAGCGCATCCAGCACTTCGGGATCCGAATGTCCTTGAGCACTTCGACGCCGTGCGGCGCTGCCATTTTCAGCTGCGCCGTCAGCTTGGTGTGGTCCAACATCATGTGGTGGGCGAATGATTTCACGTCCTTGTCGCTGGAGTTGTTGGTCGCGAGCTTGGCCGCGTCGATCTCGGTCGACGAAGACATGCTGGCGGCCTGGACGAAGTCTTTGTCCACCTGCGGCAGTGGATTGGCGGCCGTGGTGGATGCGGCCTGCGTTTGGGCGCTCCCTGCGATCGGAACCAGGGCAAAGCAGGTGCACACGAGCGCAATTACGGGGATCTTTCGCATTTCCCCACTGGCCATTTAATTGGGTAGGCAGTGCCGCGCGACATCCACGGATTCGCGTTGCATCTCCCGCAGCGACGCTCATGCCGAGCAGGCCAGTGCCGGATCTTTTCCAGTTCGTCGCATCGATTGCTGCGACGATTGCACCCGTGGCACAGTGCCATCGCACCCTTTCGGAATAACGGCTCCGGTTACATGCAGGGATCACAAGCAAATCTCTGATGCGAAAGTCAGTGCGCCGCATCGAGCTGGCGTCACCAACCTAGCGATCGGAATAGCGGTTCGTCGTCTGGCCAGGCCCGCGCTTTGCTCAACTTTGGCTGCCTGCCAAGTCGCGAAGGAGCATACGATGGGTTGCTCGACTGGGTCTTTAATTCCAAATCGCGGCCGCGAGAAACCCGCGGCAGCGACGCGCTCCTGGAGAAATCCGACATCTGGCTACAGCACGAGCGGCCGCCTGGAAATTCATTCGGCGAGGCCGTGACGCCCGCAACTTCCGGCCTCGTGACTGCGCGGGCCAATCGGAGAATGGTAATGCCTGACAACACTTCCTCGATCTCCCCGACGATCACTTCGATGATCCGGCTGGACCACATGCATGCGCTCGCGGCGTTTCATCGCTATAACGTCGATAGTCCGTGGTGGCGTAAGCGCGCGATCGTCAATTCGACTTGCATAGCCCTTGAAATCCACGCGCGACTGGAGGAGGAGATCTTCTACCCCGCGTTGGGTTCAGTACTGACCGACGACGCTACGCTCAATAAAAGCCGGCCAGAGCACGATGAAATGCGGGCGACGATCGACAAGCTGCGCACGATCGGGCCCGAGAATGCCGCTTATGACGGGCTCTTCCAGCAACTGATGCGGGAGGTCATGCATCACGTGGCAGACGAAGAAACGGTGCTGCTGCCAGCCGCCGAGCGTGCTCTCAAAAGCGATCTCCGCTCTTTGGGCGCGCGCATGACGCGCCGCCGCCTTCAATTGCTAGGCGAACGGCCGGGCGAAATTGCCGTGAACACAGCGGGCACGTTTCCAGTCGCCACTTTTCTGGTCGGCTCGATACTGTTGTTCGGTATCACGCATTGCCTGCCGCAGTCACGCAGACGCCGGCAGGCTGTTTATTGAGCGAGCCCGGACACATATATGTCCTTACCCGTAACAGGTTCGCCTTCTCGATTACTTCTGTTGCTCGGGCCGCGTTGCCTCAGATTCACCGAGCTGCTCCTCGTCCTCGGGCGAGGAGCCCGGAGCGAGCGGACCATAATCCGGTGGACTACCCGGCAGCGGACGAGGCTGCGTATCGGGCTCGTCTAATGGCTCGTTCGCCGGATCGGCAACGGGATCGACGGTGGGATCGGTCTGCATGGTCGCACCTCGCTAGTAGCGGTTGAAACGTCACTTCGAGGTGTGCAATGACCATTCCCGAACAGCCACGCCCGCGGGTCGATGCCTCGCGCTGAACCGTCCGGGCAGGCGGTATCGATGCCACAAGGCGCCCCGTCTACATCGATCTACCGCGTATGCCCGCACCACATCCAGTCCACGGGCCACGTTGCGGCTGGCGTCTTGCCGAGAGATGTACGCCTTACTGGCTCGGCCCGACTGGACGGTCGCTCACCGCAGTTGCCGGCGCAGCCACTTCAGGTCCGCTCGCCGCGACACTGCTTGTTGACGATGCCCGCTCCTCCAGGCGACCGGTTTGCGCGTGCATGTCGCGATCTGCGATCGGACCACCGTGGGGCGTAGGCGAGCAGGCGCGATGCGGAGCACGTCGAGCGGCGCTAATCGAAAAGCCACACGCGTTCCATTGCAAGCTGGAACGTCGATCGCGCGGAATCGAGGCATGTGGGAACGCCACTGCCGACGCTGGGAAATTTCAGGAGAGGGTCAGTTTTTTAAATGCCCTTTACGCCTCGACGCTTCGACGTTTGTTCGCATCGGCTATAAAATCCGCTGCACGACTGCGAACTGCAGCGTGAAAAAACTGCAACGCTACGTGTAAGAATCATGCCGCCCTGCTTCCAGGGCCACCCAGTCTTGGGGCTTGCGCGGGCTATTGCGCGATCCGCTTCCTGCGATGATCGGTAGTGAAAACGTAATATGAGATGTTCCCCGGACCCTCTTCGAATGGGTCATGAGACTCTAATGGCAGTCGCGGCACTCGTCCAGACGACAGTTGGCATCACGAAGAAAAACCGCGCGACGCCCAAGCCGCAATGAGTGGCTCTGTGCGAAGAAACGACGGTGGCGACCTACACGTCGTTCATCGCTGCCGCGCACCGAATGGATGACGGCGAAACCCTATCCTGCCGAGTGCCAGACCGAACCTTGAGCTTCGGGACCGGTGCGTGCGTCGGCGGCTCCAGCGCACCGGATTTGCGTGACTCGCCGGCGCCCGGCGCTTTCAGCGCTTTCTGTACATCAATGAATATGCAACTTAGACCACCGTTCGAACTGGACCTTGTCGCCTTGTATCCTTCTCAGGTGACGGCATTGACGAGCGTTGCGCCGCAACGCTCGTCAATGAAAGCATTTGGCGGTCAGGGGCTGAGGCCTTACCTTGGCCGCGTGCATCCGGTCGGTCGACATCGCCCACATCCTCCATTGAGTTCGACAATCCATTATTAATGGGTTTATCGGGCCATCGATTTGCGTCAACGGTCTTGCCGGGGCGATTCCGGGCGGCCCACTCAGATCGGAAACATTGCTGAGGATCATTGAGAGCCCCGTTCGTTCACGGATAGCACAGTCGGTGCGCAAGCGCAGTTCCACCCGAACTGATGGACCATCACGGTCACTGTCTCGCCGGCGCATTCGCTCCCGCGTCAATGTTCCGGGTTGGCGAGATCCGCCGCGACTATTTCTTCGCCTTTAGACTTCGCCGCATCCCGTGCTTCGGACGGAACCTGAAACGGACCTATCGGCGGCGCTCCGTCAAAAGGAAAGAGTAGCCGGCCGTCCAGTGTCCTAACCACCTTCAGTTCGCCCATAAATTCGCCGCTACCGGTTCGCCTATAGGTTGCGTAAATCCGGTAGTCACTCGCATTTACACACGGCGCGACAGTGGCTCGAATCGACGACTTCGCGAAGACCAGTTTTGGCCGTGCCATCTGCTCACTCCTTTTGGCCCATGTCGCGCGAGTCCAATTTACGATGATGCTCCAGCCGCGATATGACGGCGGCCGGTGCGCTCCACGCAACCTTCGCGGTGGCAGGTCTCTGAGGCGTTGCGGCACGCCACAGGAACGGCGTTGGTCAGTCCGGATCTCCACTCTCAACATGCTCATCAATCCAGGCAATGGCCCCCTCCCTTGCAAACCATATCGCCTCGTTTTCGTCGATGAAATCTCGGTGAAACTCCATGTCATGCACATCTTCGCCACTGGTCGTGCTAACCGCTCTACGCGGAAGTTCAATTCGTGCGTGACCGACAATTGCGTTGTTCTCAATTCCAGCCGTCAAATGAACGATACAGCGTCGATGCTCGAACTCCATGATGAGGTCCCCTTCGCATTTGTGCTCGCCAGCAATCCGCAGTCGTCATTCCGCTTTCGTGACGTCAGCTACGTCTAGCGCCGTGTGACCGACGTACGTCCGGGCGAACATATTGGAGGCGAGCGCGGCATTTGGCCCATCGATGCCGGCGCGGGGCTTCCGTTCCGCCGTTGTTTCACTCATGCCCAGTGACCTATCGACGTGGCCCCGCCGCATTGCGCACTTCCGGGCCGCACGTTGTGCTGAGCCGGGTTCTTTCCGGGCACTCCCTCGCTCGTGCTGCACCGCAAAAGTCTAAGCTCGTAAAGCGGGTCGAACATGATAACTGTCAGACCGCGCCTGCGAGTCCTTCGTCACCGGTGGCATGCGCCGTCTCCGAGGCGCCGCCGCGCGACGTGAGAGCGACGCCCGTGGAAAGGAAAACGCCGCGATCTAGCCTCGGGCAGGCGCCTCCCGACGTGCGCCGTCGGCCTTCGTTGGCAGTTACTCCATCGGGGGAAAGCGTCACAGCGGTGCCGCCATGCCGCCATCGCCCCGGCGACGATTCAGCCGCACTATGTCCGCCCGGCCTTCTCCTTTGTACCCTTCTCCTGCATCGCTTTTTCATTCCCGGCCCTTTCGGCGAATTCCGTCAGCTTCAGGTCAGTTGCTTTTTCTTCCTCAAGCGTTTCTTTAAGTAACTTCACTCCTTCTGCGAAGCCAAGTTGCTTGCCGAGCGCGCACAGACTGCCGTAGGCAGCAATCTCGTAGTGCTCGACCTTCTGCGCCGCGGCGACCAGACCGGCGTCAAGCACGGGGCCCTTTTCGATTTCGTCGATCAGTTCCTGACCTTCTTCGATTAACCCTTCCATCGCCACACATTTCATTCTCTTCAAACGGATATCGGACGTTTCGACCACCCTGTCGATCCGCTCTACCTGTCCCTGCGTTTCTTCGAGGTGGGTTTTGAATGCATCGCTCAGTTGCGGATCGGAAGCGGCGCGCGACAGCTTGGCCAGAGCTTTGGTCAATTGCTTCTCCGCGCTGTAAATGTCGGACAGCAGGTGTACAAACAAGTCTTCGACGGTTTTGCGCTGTGCCATTTGAAACTCCTGTGAAAGTGATCGAGAGCACCATGAGCCGCAACGGCTATGCCTGCGACACCATCAGCGAACCGACAACGGACCTGCGCTCGAAAATCGCCGCCGAAGCGCGCGCCAAGATAGTGTATGTGCGACTGCTCAACATCACGGGCGATCCAGGCATCAACGAAGCGCTCCGCTTTCTGATGACCCGCGAGATCGCGCGCCAGAAGTCGTTTGAAAATGCGCTACACACGATCCACCCAAACTTCTCCCCAAGTAAGTTGCCAGGCATCCTCGATTTGCAAATACTTACTACAACGTGTCGTCCGGCGAAGACTCTCCCGGCGCCCGTGGAATGAAGGATCCGAATGGGAGCACGTCGAGTCCCCGCAACCCGTGGTGGATGGCGGAGATAGACTGGCCTCGTGTCGCGGCTGCTGACGTCGAAGTGCTGCAGCGCAACGGCTTCGCGTACCGCATCGGACCGCAATACAGACGCGGTCACAGGTGCGGATCCTGGCTCCGGTGAGCGGCCGATTGTCTGAGGCGCGGCCCCCGTTCGACCGTCAACGCGCGCGCTAACGCGTCGACACTGCTCGCCGCAGCGGCATGCGGCGGCGAGCGGCTCTTTCGCCCGCGCGCTGGCGTGCGATAGCCAGCGTTCGTGCATGCAGAAAAGTCTTGCGCAACTACGTGCGCAGAAAGAAACCGGGAGATTATCCAATTGGCCGAGTCCCAGAAAACCGGGAAACCTGGTAACCGCGGCGAGGTAACGGCGCCTCCGGATGAAACGCTACGCGAAGCCGAGGCGAAGACCTACACCCCCGAACACGACCACGACGGTCCCGATCTTGAACCGGGCGGAGCCAACGGACATCCCACCGGAAAAAAGCGATCTCTCGGCGTGAGTGGGACCGCGGGCCACGTTCAGGCCGCTATAGCAAAGCGGCCAATGCGCGGCGCACAGTGCAGAGCGGCCCCGCCGCGAGACCATGCGGTTCACTCGCGTGCGCCCATGACCGGGCCGAAAACGCCGCTCAGAGGTGCACGCTCACGCTGCCCGCACGCCGGCGTTCCTTCTTCGCGTCGGCGGTCGCGTCACGGGTGAACGGCGCGAGTGCTTCAGGCGTGCGCATGTCACGGGGAATCTCGAAGTCCGAACGCGCCGCGCCGCGCATTTCGTCCGGCGATCGCGTGAAGCCGGTGCGATTGCTGTAATCCAGAGTCGGTGACGCGCGATTGCCAGCGACCGTCGTAGCGTTCATTGCGGCCGCCGCGTAAGCGTCGAAGGCCGTCATGCACGCTACGCTGAGCGCGGCTCGCGTGGCGCGTTGCCGGTCGCTCGCGCTCGGCCTGTTTGCCGCTATCGCGAGTGTCCCGAGGTCCAGCGCATCGCCGCCCACGCGTGCCCACAGAAACGGCTTCGGATTACGCGAGGCAAGAATACCGACGCCGCACGCCAGTTCCCGTAGTCCATACACTCGCATGGCGCCCGCGCTGCTTTTCACGCCCGCGACGCGAACCATGGCGCGCGGCGCGACGAGTTCTGCGAGACCGAGCGCAATGCTGAGCCATCCAAGGCCGCGCGCGACGGCCTCCGGCCTCGGCGTTGATCCCTTGGGACCACGACCGTCTTGCTGATCCGATTCGAAACGAGAATCCATGACAGCACCTCACATGACGAGCAGTCCGGCGTCCCACTTCCTGCATTGATGGACTTCCGGGCTGCGGTGAATACATTCGGCTCAGGGCTTGAGCACCACCTTGATACAACCGTCTTCCTTGTCGCGGAACGTCTTGTACATACCGGGACCCTCCGACAGCGGCACGTATGCGTGACGACGAAAGACGGATCGACCTGTCCCTCCTCGATTCGCCGCAGCAGGTCGTCGGTCCAGCGGTTGTCGTGTGTTTGTCCCATGCGCCAGGCTACCCCCTTGTTCATCGAAGCGCCGAAGGGGATCTTTGTTTGGACGGTTCGCGGCTCGCGGTGGCTGCTGACAGAAGCGACCGCGGGCGCAATCAGTAGTATTCTGAGCAACCGCCATTCCGCGACGGCCGGCGCGCGCAGCATATTCGGAAATAGCTTCGCGGGTCGAATCACGACCGCATCCCTCCACGTGCTGACGCAACGATCTCGGCGTATCCAGAACTCCGTTCTGTCCAGTGACATTCTGGATGACGTCGTGGGCGTGACTGCCAGGGTCGGGTGGCAGATGCAGTATCACGACGAACGCGATGCCCGGCGGCGGCATTGACTCAAAAAAACGCGGAAGCGCCGCGGCCCCGCCTGCTGGCGCGCCGATACCGACGACCGCAAAGTCGGGCCCGTGCGTTGCGCACCGTCTCTAATGTGCGATTTCCGAGCCCGTCGGGCATGGTGATAGCGCGCTGCCAGGCCATGTGCACGAGGGCTCGGGAGACAGTTACACTTCGCGGTGGCCGCCGCGACGCGCGCATCCTTTCCGTGGAACATTCGTTGCTCCCCTTGTGACCCGAGGTCGGAAGCGTGAGAACCATCGAGACCGAAGTAGCCCAACAACACCAGAACCGGAAGATGCCGGCGACCAGCAGAACGACAATGTCAGACGAGCGAATCGCTGGGCTTCGCATGAGAGTTGCCCAGCGAGTCGAATCGACGATGGAGAGCGCTCTACCGACGCAGGCCGGCCCTCGCGAGGTCGAGCATGGTCAATCCGCAATAGTGCACCATCGATGCAAACCGATTAACTTCAGCATCGGGCAACGCTTGATAGTGGAGGCATAGCCGATGAATACCCTAGCGCAGCGCCCCGATGCACCGGATGCCGCATCGCAGTCGGGATTCAATGCGCGCCTCTCGGTGGTCGTACTCACGCACAATCGGGTTGATGAGGTGCTCGGCACTCTCGCAAGGCTGACCGCCTTGCCGGATCGCACCCGCATCGTGGTCGTCGATAATGCGTCCTCGGACGCCACGGCCACGCGCATCGCGGAAGCATTTCCGTTCATCGAGTTGGTCGTCGCGCCGGCGAACATGGGGGCGGCCGGCCGCAATCTCGGCGTTGCGCGCGTCAAGACCGAGTACGTCGCCTTTTGTGACGACGACATGTGGTGGCACGCCGGCTCGCTCTCTCGCGCGGTCGAGATTCTCGACGCTGCGCCTGACGTGGCGGTGCTGAACGCACGCGTCGTCGTCGGCAGCACCGACGAAGCCGATGAGACCTGCGAACGCATGCGCGACAGCCCTCTCGGGGCGCGCGGCTTGCCGGGGCCGGCGCTTGTCGGCTACATCGCGGGAGCGACCGTGTTTCGCACAACCGTGTTCCGCGAAGTGGGGGGCTATGTGCCTCGCCTGTTCATCGGCGGCGAGGAGTCGCTCGTGGCGCTGGACATCTTGGCGACCGGCCGCGCGCTGGTCTATGCGGACGAGTTAATCCTTCATCATCATCCGTCGCAGTCGCGCGACAGCGCTTTGCGCAGAAGACTGCTCGCCCGCAACGCCGCGTGGGTCGCGTGGCTTCGTCTTCCGATATGCGAATCGCTACACGCCACAATCGACGCGCTGGCCGTAATGCGTGATGAAGGCACGCTCGCGCGCGACGCGGTCGAGATGCTTCGCGGGCTACCGTGGGCGCTTGCCAATCGCCGCGCGATCGACGCACACGTACAGAGGATGCGCACGATTGTGCGCGATCACGAGAGCATTCGTGGTGGCCGTTAGCGGAGCGTTATGCATGGACGTGCTATCGCGCTCTAGCGAAGTAACAAACCGTGTTAAAGCACGCTCAGTTCGTCTGCCTGGCGATATTGCGTTCGCTTGAGCAACGACGAACCTCGATGCACGTGGTGGACGTCGCAGCGAATGCGGACGAATTTGCACGGTCGAGAATCTGCGCGATGCGAGCCCACTGAATGGCGCCGCCCCGCCGATTTCGGGTTGTCTCTTGCCGACGGTCTTCAACTCCTGGCAGCGTCGCAACAACTCGTGGCGCAAGACCAGATTAACGCCTACGATAAGCTTCGACGGAGTCTGTGATGAATCACTTGACCAATCGTCGCCTCTCAAAGCGGCAACAAACGCGTTGGTCCATGCACGGCGCACACTATCTGCTGCGGACCCGCGTCGAGCTGCTCGATGGAAGACTGGAAAGCTGCTTTCGGAACCGATACCCGCATCTCAGGTCGCCTGAGTCCGTTCGACGTTGAACGAACACTCCGCCACCTTTCGTCCGCTCCCAGATTTAACGAACATCAACAGCTTCTTCGCGCTGATCACCGATAAGGCCATCCGGCGCGGTTCGTTCGGTTCAGTCAGGCAACTGATCGCATCGATCAGTTCGTTTCCCACTACAACGAAAACTGCAAACCATTCATGTGGACCGCCTCCGCTGACTCCAGCCTCGCAAGCTACAAAGACTTTGTGCGCGAATCACAGTTGTGGCGGCGACAGTGGCACGCATGGCCCTTCTGGAGTGACACCGTCGAAACTTATGGCTTTCGCGCCGGCACGTCGCCGGGAGCGCCTCGATTGTCGGGCTGTGACGGAGCCCCTGGACGGTCTGCCCCACGATCCTGGCGCGCACTGTGTCGCCCGAAGCGTTCTTCTTCGATGTTGGAAAAGCGGTGAGGCATCTGAAGCCGCGCGCAGACCTGCGCTAATTGCACGCTCTGCGCGCGGCAAGGCCGCTGCGCGACCGATCCGTGTGCGACCGGCCGCGCCATGCTGATCGATCATGCACTCGGGGTGGCATGCCCGCTGTCGCCGATCGGCCGCGGGTCATCGTATTCCCGCGAAATATCCTTGTTCGTGTAGTCGCCCAGTCGCGAAGCGGCGACCAGGCTGAGCACCGCACATGCGAGGATGTAGATCGCGATCGCATAGCCCGAATGGAAGTAAGCGAATAGCGCGGTAGCAATCAGCGGTGCAGGGCCGCCGGCGATGACGGAGGCCAACTGATAGCCGAGCGATGCGCCGCTGTAACGCAGCCGTCCCGTGAATGATTCAGCGATCAACGCCGCTTGCGGACCGTACATCATCGCATGCGGTACCAGCGAGAGCACAATGGCCGCGAAGATCCACGTTGGATTTTTGGTGTCGACCATTGCAAAATAGATGAAGCCGAATACGCCGACAGCCGCGGCCCCGATCATGTACATGCGTCGCCGTCCGATCCGATCGGACAGATGTCCAAACAGCGGGATCGTGCCGAATTCCAGCACGGATGCCACCAGTACCGCTGTTAGCAACAGGTTTCGCGATACGCCTAGCGTCGTGACGCCATAGGTGAATACGAAGGCCGTGAAAATATAGAAAGGCGCCTGTTCGGCCATGCGCGCAAAAGCCGAGAGAAAAATGTCTTTCGGCTGGCGGCGCAAGACTTCGAGCATCGGCGTCTTCTCGATCCTGCGCTCAGCCACGAGCTTCGCGAAGATCGGCGTTTCCAGAATATTCAGACGGATATAAAGGCCGATCGCGACCAGCACGATGCTGAGGAAGAAAGGCACCCGCCAGCCCCACGTGAAAAATGCGTTGCCGAAGATTTCGCTCATGGCCAGCACTGCCAGGTTCGCGAGGAACAGACCGGCCGGCACGCCGAACTGCGGCCAGGACGCGACGAAGCCGCGATGCGCGTTGGTGCGTGCCCATTCCATCGACATCAGGACCGAACCGCCCCATTCTCCGCCGACGCCCACGCCTTGGATGAAGCGCAGCACCGTGAGCACGACGGCGCCCCAGATGCCGATCGCCGCATAGGTCGGCACAAAGGCCACGGCAAAGGTGGCGAGTCCCATCAGCAACAGCGTCACGATCAGCGTGGCCTTGCGTCCGATGCGGTCGCCGTAGTGGCCGAATATGGCCGCGCCAACCGGCCGCGCGAGAAAGCCGACGGCATAGATCAGGAAGGCTTGTAGTGTGCCGACGATTGGGTTCGATTCGGGAAAATACAGCTTGGCGAATACCAGACCGGTCACGATGCTGTAGAGGAAGAAGTCATACCATTCGATCGTCGTACCGATCGTGCTGGCGATGACAGCGCGGCGCAGCTGGCGCCGTGCTTCCTCATCGGAGAGGGGCATCGCCCCTGATTGCGAGGCAGCCATTTGAAATCCCCTAAAAAAGGGTGACATCCTGGGTTGACAGTTAGGACATCGAGAGGTTCCCCAATCACACGCCGTCATTGCTGTTGTCGCGCAGTCGTCAGTACCACCGACTAGCCGGGTATTAGCGCTCCCGCAGTAAGGACGGCCTACGGCAGGCGGCGGTGCTGGCTCCATCGCGAATGCCGCTACGCTCGTCAGCGATTACCAACAGTATGTGACTTGCATTCATGCGATCCGTTCTACAACAACGCGCGAGCGCGACAAACCGCGCCGGGAGCGCGACGTTGGGTGATGGCGCCCTGACGGTAATCTCTTGATGGCAACCGAAGCATTCCCTTGATACATAGCAGCCCACGCAAGCCACATCAAAGTGACCTCTTCCGCTGCGGCCAGCGGGGGCGATATCGCCTGTTCGAAGCTGGTCGCGTCGATTGCTGCAGACTTCGCGATGACTGATTTGCGCGGGAGGACAGTGGCGGGCTGCCGCAAAGCAACGTTCCGGTGTCAAATATATGCGATGTCTACCTTCCCAGCCGTCGAATGACCATGGTGTTCAAATGCACGCGAGGGGTCCGTAATCCGGACCGGAACAGCCGTTCAAATGTCTGTCCCCATGCGCTGGTGAATGGCAGCAGATGGCGGCTGAGCCGACATGCGAACGTCCAGCGACACAGTGTGCGAATGACGCCTTATGGGCCGACCTGCGTCCGATGACGATTGGCTCAGGTCAACCCGTTACAGATAGTCCATCCCGCTGCGGATCGTGGTGATGGTCGGCGAGAAGATCGGCAAGCAGCACGTGGCGGTCAGCGTGCATCAGCCGACACGATCTCATGTGGACGCCTCATGAACGCGGCGGGACGCGACACCACGTGACTGCCACGACCAGCAGGAACACCGCGTAGGCCATCGCGAATACCCAGCCCGGCAAGTTGTAGTACAGCCAGTCGCTTACCCAGCGCTGCACGAACCCCTGTGGACCGACGCGTCCGGTACGAAGCCAGTCCTCCAGGACCGTCAGCGGACACGGTATGTCAAGAATAGCGAGAATCGCGACGACGCCTATCGCGGTGAGATGCGCGATCCGGAACACGCGGTTGCGCATCCAGTCGCGTTTCAACCATGCGCCTGTCCAGATAGCGATTAACCCGCCGACGATAAACAGTACGATCAGCGCGTGCAACACAAGAACGGTATTGGCCAGCCAGTTCATGATGCGGGCGTCCGGTTCGATATCGCCAACGCCGACCAATGTCGGACCCGCCTACGCGGCTTCAGAGCGATCGTTCAGTATAAAAGCCCCTCGAACGGAACGCGGTACCCATACTTCACGCGTCAAAATCAGCTTCGCTGATCAGGAAGGCGTAATGCTGCGGCTGGAACCGACCCTCAAATTTGGCAAAATCGAGCGAGACCCCGTTGTCCAGATCGACGACGTCGAAGTGGCCGAAGCGATTCGGTGCTGGCCGGCAGATCGCCGTCCGATGCTTGCATAGCGTGCTTACCTGAGATCGAAGTGGCGTCGGACCTTCATCGACCCGGCTCGGCCGTTCGCGCATTCACCGACCCAATGGCGGTTTCCGGTGTACATCGGTCGTCGCAATTGATCAGGCGGACCGATGGACTGCTCCATCGACGAATTCGCGATTTCAGGCCATGTGTACGGACAGCACGATGGCTTTACGTCGTAAGGTCGGCAGGATCGCTGAACGTCGTCCGGACGAAACAACGACCACGGCAAGGCAAATCTCGGGGAAACGACGCTGCCACGTCGTGCAACTCGGTAGACGCCTATAAAGCCGTCGGTTCGGAGACCATCGTTCAGTGCGGGGCGACCTGCCAGGCGAGAACGGTGGATGGCATCGGGCAGCGTCACCCACACGCCGTTCGGACCGAAGTCCCACCCAGCAAAACTCGTCGGGTCGCTCATCTGGGCGGTAGTGAGCCCGTTCGACGCCGGCAGATTGCCGCCGCTCGATGGTTGGCCCCGTCGGCTGGACGTTTTAGTAAACGTCGCTCCCAAGATGGCAATCACCGCTTGTCAAGGTGCGAGCTGCCAGCTTAGCACCGGATGCGTTGCACCTGCGGGCATCGACCATACGCCGTTCGGTTCAAAGTCATAACCGACGAAGGACGACGGCATGCTCATCTGCGCACTCGTAAGCCCATTCGCGGCGGGCATGGCCGTACCGGAATACACGCCGATGTTCGCCCCGGTAGTGTCCTTATTCCAATAGACGTCGCTACCAATCGTGCCTGTGTTCGAAGACGCGATACCGATTGACGGGGGAATCTGACCGGGCAGGCCCGCCTGCGTGACCTGGCCCGTCGCGAACGACTGAGTGATCTTCCCGGAGTTGGATGCGACAAGCCCTGCGCCCCCTGAGAGGCAAGCGTAGGAGGTTCCGCCGCAATAGTCGGGCTGGAACGCCACGGCTCCAGTCGCATACGACTGCGTGATCGTCCCTTCATTGCCGCCGGCAAGACCACCGCCGCCAACCGTGTGGGCGACAGCAGTAACTGCGCCGCTCGCATACGACTGCTCGATGACGCCGCCGAGTTCGTTATCGCCGACGAGTCCCCCGGGCAAGCCTTCTGCATAAACGCCGACGCTGCTTGACGAGCGCGCGACCGTGCCGAGGTTCATTCCCACGAGTCCGCCGGACGATGCATCGTAAGCGCTACCGACCAGGCTGATCGAACCTGAACTGGCACCGCGCACGATGGTCCCTTCATTCACGCCAGCAAGGATGCCGAAGCCGCCATATGTGCCATATGAGTTGATTGAGCCATTCACTGCGATGTTGCGCACGACACCAGCGCTGCCGATCACACCGAATAGGCCTTCTGCCTGCAACGTAAAGGGGGGCTGGCTAACGCCCCCGTCCACGGACTGCGCGAGCCTGAGCGACTGGATCTGGTGCCCTCGCCCGTCGAACTGCCCCGAAAACGGCGTGCTGTAATTGCCCAAGGGGACGAACCCGCTGTTCGTGCTGGCGCTCGCGTCGATGTCCTTGCCGATCGCATAGTTGCCCGCAAGATCAGCCGACACGCTTTGAAGATCGGTCAGCGAATTGACGAGCCGATAAGCTGTAATCTGGGTGACGAGGCCGCTATTTGGCGGGACCGACCATGCGGCGTTACTGAGGAGCGTGCCCGGCGTAAAGCTCCCGCCGTATGCGCCCATATCGTAGAGCGCGGTCACGATGCCTGTGCTTTTGGACCAGTCGACGGTCCCAAGATTGGTCACGCTGCCGCCGTTGCCGAGCGCCAATGCATCGCCGTTCAACGTGAGGTTGCCACCGCCGCTGTTGCTGAGGGTCGTATTCGGGGCAATTGTGAGGTTGTGATAAGCGGCCAGCGACAGCGATGCCGGGCCTTGCCAGTGGATATTCGACGCGACGTTCAGATCGCCGCTACTACCATGAGCGCCGGTAGTCGCCAGATCGATTGAAGTGCCGGCATTCAGGCTGCGCGACATTGCACCGGAAGCGGCGTCGTTGACCGTGAAAGTCGCGGCGGAAATGTTCCACAGAGCCGCCGTGACGAACGGTTTGTGAAAGTAGCCGCTTCTGTCGCCGTTACCGAACGATACGTTTTGCGCGGTCGTGTCGACCGTGCCGCCTTGACCGTCGGCATTGGTGGCGCGAATGGCACCAGACTGGGTGACGGTCCCGCTGTCGGCAACCAGCCAGACGTGTCCGTCGCGCGTCGCAGTGCCGCTCGCGCGGATCACGTTATGCTTGCCCGCCAACGCATAGACGTTCCCGTCCGCGGCCTGCAGACTGATCTGCGCGGCGGTTATTTCCCCCTTGTTGACGACCCTGCCTTGACTGCCCGTCTGCACGAATACCTGCCTGCTGCCGGCCGAGTCCTGCAGTAGCATCTGTTCGCCCGCGGCCAGTTCCGCGGTGCCATTGGGCACTGCCACGGTACCGGCGTTGATGACTGCGTGTCGCGCAATCAGAAACACGTCGCCGCCGCTCGAACTGATCTTGCCAAGATTGATCACCGCTGCGTTCGAGCTGCCCGACAGCGTCAGCGAGCCGCTACCCTGCATGAACGCGTCGTTGCAGATGTCGAGCGTTGACGCGACGAAACGACCGCTGGTTGTAATAGTGCCCGATGGCCCGACGACGATGCCCTGCGGATTGATCACGTACAGGCTGCCCGTTGCACTGAGGCTGCCGAGGATGGCAGATGGTGAACCACCCGTCACCCGGTTCAGCGTCGCGCCGGCGCCGTTGTTGAAGGTCACGCTGTTGGTTTTACCGATCGAAAAGCTGTTCCACTCGATCACTCCGCGCGTCGCCCCAGGTTGGGTAATCACGAGGCCGTTGCCCTGGCTTGCTATCGTGCCGGTGCCGGTCACGTATGTGCCGCCTCGTGGAAGGAGGCCAGCCGCGAGCGTCACGGTTGTCAGGGAAAGTCCAGTCAGCGAAATACCGATGGCCAGCAAGAAGCCTGCGTTTGATTGCTGACGTCGCAGTGCGCGTCGCGCAGGCTGAGGTAGTTTGGGACGTGACATACACCCCCCTTTTCCGCGTGCATGCCGAAGGGCTGCCGATGACCAGCAGAGTCGAGCGCAAATGCAATGGTCGCAGCGTCTGAAGAATAGCTGTTGGCCCCTGCGTATGCCTGCCGATGTCTCTGCGTTTTGCGCCTTATTGTTCTGTGCGGTTGCGACCGCTGTTTGTGTGGCGCCCTCACCTGATGCGTCCAGGAAATCAATGTGAAACTGTTAAAGGTCGCGAAAGGCCCGGGACCGGTTACAGTGCGGAGCCGACGTCTGAACGTCTGTCCAAGGGGAGGGGTGAACGACGCTTGATGGCCGGGAGTCGCCTCAGCCGGATCTTGAGGCATGTGCCGCGCCTCACAGCGATCTAGCGCTTCTGTCTGAGTAAGTCAAATTGGCGCTGTTGTCTCAGCGAATCCAGTTCGCGCTGTTGTTTCAGTAATTGGAGTTGTTCGTTCTGGAGTTCGATCTGTTGCTTCTGGGCTTCCAATTGCGCTCGATAGGCCCCCATGCTTTGATCAGCCAGCGCTCCCTGCGGGTAAGTTTGCGCGTAGGTGACGGAACAGCCAGCCGCCAATGTCGCAGCAACGATAAGTGCTTTCATGATGCCCTTCGCACGGATCTCCTTTGAAATATCTTAGGCCGGAAAAGCCGGGCATCGGCGGGACCAGCGTGGCTATCGGCGTCGTGCCTGGATCGGTGATTGCGTATGTCGAGCGAGCGGCGTGCTTTTCGCAGTGGCAACGAGAGGCCGGATCCGCCAGCGGAAACCTGCCGCACCAAGATCACGCTCAAGAGGCCGTTGATGGCCGCGAACGGCCGATTTGCGTTCGCCCTGGCCTAATCCATCAATCCCTTCGATCGCCCGCGACTCCTTCACCACGGGATCGTTTCATTCTCCCAGCGCGTGAACGTCCCTGTTGGGCTGTCCGGGCCCAGCAGCGCGACGCGCACCGCTTCGCGAGCGCCTTCCTCGACGGTCTCGGTGCCCGAATAGCCGTTGAGGTTCGTTTTGGTAAAGCCCGGGGAGACAGCGTTGACCTTGATCCCGTCCGGTTCCAGCTCGATCGACATGGCGACCGTCAAGGCGTTGAGAGCCGTTTTGGACGCAGGATAGACGGGGCCGAAGATCGCACGGTAGGCGAAGGCCGGGTCCGAGTTCGTCGTTAGCGACCCAAGGCCGCTCGACACGTTGACGATGCGAGCGCCCGGCGTCGCGCGCAGAAGCGGCAGCATCGCCTGATAAACGGCGAGCACGCCGAACACGTTGGTGTCCCACACCGCGCGCATCTCATCGAGGGACACGTTGCTCGGGCGGGTCGTCTTCGCGTACTCCTCGACGGACTGACCGGACCGCTTTTTCGTGTTCGAAATGGCGGCGTTCTGGATGAGCACGTCGAGGCGGCCGAACTCGTTGCTTACGCGCTCCGCCGCGGCTGTGACCGAAGCCTGGTCTGTCACGTCGAGCTGGAGCGCGTGGCCGTGCGGCCCCAACTCCTTGGCCGCGGCCTCGCCGCGCTCGAGATTGCGCGACCCGACCAGCACAGTGAAACCGTGTGCCGCGAGATCCTTGGCGATCTGAAGGCCGATGCCTTGATTGGCCCCGGTGACCAGGGCGACGGGTTTGTCCTGCATGGCAATCTCCTTGTGGTGTTGCGCTGTAGCGCGCAAAAGCCAGTTCCGTTTTTCAGTTCAGCTCAGGGCGATGCCGCTGGCTGGTTAGTGAGCATCGGCCGCCCAGGCTTCGGCGTCGGCGCCGGCCGGAATGCGCATCGGCGCTGACGGGTCGGTCGCCGCGCGCCACACCGCTTCGGCGACGTCCTGTGCCCGGGTGATCGGGGCAGACGTATCCCCCAGCCGCGCGAAGACCTCCTTGACGAGATCGGCATAGGCTTCGTGGTCGAGGCCGTGCATGTGGGCGCGCGCGTTGTCTCCGAAGCGGGTGTCGGGCGCACGCCCCGGCAGTACCAGGCGCACCCGTACGTCGAACTGCTCAAGTTCCAGCGCCATCGACTCCGTAAACGCGTTCACGGCCGCCTTGCTCGCACGGTACGCGGCAATCAGGGGCAGGGCCCTCAGCGTCACGCTCGATGTGACGTTCACGATCACGCCGGCCCTGCGCTGGCGAAACTGGGGCAGCACCGCTTGCGCCACCGCGATCGTGCCGAAGGTGTTGGTTTCGAAGATTTCGCGCACAGTTGCGACCGGGACGAACTCCGCCGGTGACGCCGCGCCGAACCCCGCGTTGTTGACGAGGACGTCGATCGGGCCTGCGGCCTCGACGGTCTCGCGAATGCTGTCCGGATTCGTGACGTCGAGCGCCAACACGCGCAGACGATCGGAAGGCGGCAGCGCGTCGGCACGTGGCGTGCGCATCGTGGCGACGACCTGCCAGTCGCGCGCCAGGAAGTAGCGCGCGATCTCGAGGCCGAATCCGGAAGAGCAACCGGTGATCAACACGGTTTTCATAGGAACTCCTGTGGGCATGTGTCCGTACGATAGAGCGCCGGGGTCGTACTTGCTACAATCCACAATCCGAATTTCATTTGCAGGAGTCCGGCGATGATCGATCCGTTGGCCGAAGTCGTGACACTGCTGCAGCCGGGAGCCCGGTTCTCGAAGCTCGTCCACGGCGCTAGCCCTTGGCGCGTCAGCCGCTCGGACGCCGGCCAGCCGTTCTATTGCGTGATCCTCGCGGGCGGGTGTCGAATCGCGATCGACGGACATGAGCCCATCGAACTCCTGTCAGGTGACTTCGTCCTGATTCCTGCGGCCTACGGTGTCGCGATGTCGAGCCTCGAACCGCCACCGCCGGGTGTCGAGACGCTCGCCCCCAACGCGCTGGGCAACGGTGAATTCAGAATCGGCGACCCTGATAGCCCCATCGACACGCGCATGGTGGCCGGCCACTGCAGCTTCGGCTCACCGGACGCGTCCCTGCTGATCTCACTGCTGCCGCAGATCGTGCACGTCCGCGGCGAACAGCGGCTGGCCACGCTCGTGCAACTGGTGCGAGAGGAAACACGCGAGCAGCGGCCTGCGCGCGAGGTCGTGCTGTCACGACTGCTGGAAGTGCTGCTGATCGAAGCGCTGCGGTCCGCGCCACAGACCAATGCGTCGCCGGGCCTGGTGCGCGGCCTTTCCGACGTCCGCCTCGCGGCCGCGATCCGCGGGATGCACGAACACCTGACACGCGCATGGACCGTTGCTGAGCTTGCGAAGGAGGCCGCGCTCTCGCGCTCGACCTTTTTCGAGCGCTTCAGTCGCACGGTCGGCATCTCGCCGATGGAATATCTGCTCGCCTGGCGCATGGCACTCGCGAAGGACCTACTGCGTCGCAATGAAGTCCGCATCGCTGAGATTGCGCAGCGCGTCGGCTACAGTTCAGCCAGCACCTTCAGCGTGGCCTTCACCCGGCACGTCGGTCGGCCGCCCACGCAGTATGCGCGCGAGGTGCAGGCGGTTGCGAACGGCGCATGAGGCGGCTCAAATAGGCTGCTCTCAGATCTGGACGCGCGTCCCTATGCGGATCCGCACCCAAGAATGTCCGTTATCGAGACCGCTACAGCCATTGAATATCTGGCGTCTACGGCCGATGAAGCGCTCAGCCACAATGTCGGTCAGTCCCGGCTCGATCGCCACCTCGATGTTGATCTGGGGATACTTCCGTTGAAACTTGGACAGCTTGGGCCAAAGGATCGTGTTCACCGCGAAATCAGGGGCCGTGATGCGTACCCTTCCAGCAGGTTTGTCGCGTAGCTCATCGAAAGCCGCCAGTTCCTCGGCGATCGCTTCGAATCGAGGGGCTACCTTCTGGATCACGCGCTCTCCCGCCTCCGTCGGCGCGACGCTTCGCGTCGTGCGTGTCAATAAACGCAGCCCCAGCCGCGTTTCCAGTGCTCGAATGGTATGGCTGAGCGCTGACTGAGAGACGCCCAACCGAGCGGCTGCAAGGGTAAAGCTACGTTCCCGTGCAACTTCGAGAAAAGCCCGGATGTCGCTAATGTGGTCGCCAGACATGCGAGGTACTCCGCTGTTAGGGTCTGTAGCGCAAGGCTTCGACAAGCAAGGTCATCGCGCGTGAAGTCTGTCGCCGGTTCGGATAGTAGAGGTGGAGTCCGGGCCACAGCGGGCACCAGTCCTCCAGTACTGAGACGAGCTGCCCATTCGAGACCCACGATCGGACCATATCCTCTGGCAGGTAGGCCAGCCCGAAGCCCGCCTTGGCCGCCTCGAAGATGTCATAGGCGTTGTTGAATGTGACCGTTCCCTCCACCCGCGCTTTCATCCTGCGCTTTCCCTTGGAGAACTCCCACTCGTAGAGGCCACCATAGGTGGACGTGCGCAGATTAATGCAGGCGTGCTCTGTGAGATCGCCGGGTGTCCTGGGTCGCGGCCGCCCTGCCAAGTAGGACTTCGATCCCACCACCACGTTGCGAACGTCCGGGCCGATCTGCACTGAAATCATGTCCTGTGCCAGTTCCTGGCCGAACCGCACACCGGCGTCGTAACCGCGCGCGACAATATCGACACGCTCATATTCGTTGACCAATTCAACCTTGATCCTGGGAAATCTTGGGAGGAACGTCGCCAGCCTGGGCCAAAGCGTGCTCCTGATGGCGTAGTCGATGGCGGTGATCCGGATCGTGCCCATGGGCTCGTCCCGAAGGTCCGCAAGTGATTGGATCTCGGCCTCGATCTCGTCGAATTCGGGAGCCAGACGATTCAGGAGGCGTTGACCTGCCTCGGTCGGCGAGACGCCGCGCGTACTCCGGATGAGTAGACTAACGCCCAGCCTTTCTTCCAACGCCCGAATCGTGTAGCTCAAGGCTGGTTGCGACACTCGAAGCTGGGCCGCCGCACGCGTAAAGCTGCGCGCCCGGGCAACGGCGATGAAGGCCACAAGATCGCTGAATTTGTCGCGCGGCATTGGTGAGACGCCTTTATAGAGCTTCACGGATTTTACGGATCTCGATCAGCTTACTGCAATTCATGAATCGATTTTATGGCGCCATGCGGATTCTGCCGTCTACTTCATATTGAAGCGGCCATCTAAAGTCCTCGATATGCCGGGTACGGCAAATCATCTGCCCATAGCCTCCCAAGCAAGGTTCCAAAAATGGGCCTTACAGTGGACCTCGGCATCAAGACTATTTTTTCCACCAGGGAAATGACATCATGAAAATCTTCTTCGAGAACCAGGTCGCGCTGGTGACAGGCGCCGCGTCCGGCATTGGCCTGGCGACTGCCAAGGCATTCGCGCAGGCCGGGGCTGCAGTCGCTTTGGCGGATGTGAACAAAGACGGCGCGCGCGCAGCCGCCGATGAGATCGTCGCCGCCGGATACAAGGCCATCGGTATGGGTTGCAACGTGGCAGATCTTGAACAGGTCGAGGCGATGGTCAAGGAAACGGTGTTCGCGTTCGGTCGCCTTGATCTTGCATTCAACAACGCTGGTATCCAGAATGCCCTCGCGGAAACCGCTGACGCCACGCCCGAAGATTTCGACCGCGTGAACTCCGTCAATCTGCGCGGTGTCTGGGCCTGTATGAAGCACGAGCTGATACAGATGCGTCAGCAGGGAAGCGGCGCCATCGTCAATTGCTCTTCGCTCGGCGGGCTGGTGGGCGGTGCGCAACGAGGCACTTATCACGCAGCCAAGCATGGCGTTCTCGGTCTGACCAAGAGTGCCGCGCTTGAGTACGCTACGCGGGGCATTCGGGTCAACGCCGTGTGCCCTGGCCTGATCTGGACCCCGATGGTGCAACAAATGGCCGACTCCGGCCAGAAGGGGGAACTGGACGCAATGGTGGAAGGCATCCCGATGCACCGACATGGTCGGCCGGATGAAATTGCCGACGCCGTGCTGTGGCTGTGCAGCTCGGCGGCAAGCTATGTGACGGGGCAATCGATATCGGTGGATGGGGGGCTCATCATGCGCTGAAGCGCGCAGGCGTCGGGCTGATGTCTAACCCTTCTGGAACGGATCAAGCAGGTGGTCACTGACCAAACCGTGGCCTCGCCGACTTTTTGCGTCGCGGACGCTTGAACGTCGGCTATAGAGTGCACGGCGGCCTGTCAGACGTCGCGCAGTCAACGTCAACGAACGGCAATCTCGCCAGGCTGCCATCGGCAGCACGCGACATATAACCGACGGCGAGCTCCAGCATCGCCGTCAGGCATTCATTTACGTCGACGAGAAAAGCTCAGGGTGCATATCGCGACGCGTAGCTCGCAGCACGCGCAGCCACCTGTGCTTGTCGTTCCGCCGCAGTAACCTACTTTGTCGCCGTGGGGAGAACAGTCCGAACGTACGCGTATTCGTCGAGTGGGCAATCGAACTTCTCAGGGCAAGCGAACCCGCCTGATTCTTCGCGTCGTTACGCTTCGCGCGGCGTCGGCCTGGTCGACGCGGATCTGCGCCTCACTTAGCGGCGAATACCGACACCCCACCGTTGACGAACCCGTTTGCCGCGCAACTCGGACACCCCGCCGGCGATGTCGCCGAAGAGTATGGAACGAAGATGAGTCCGGTCGCCGGGTCGACCGCAACCGAATGTGCGTTATTCCCCGTGTTCAGGCGGGTAACGACACTGCGGTTGCTGGCGTCGACGATAGTCAACACGGGTGTGCATGCAGATGCCGCCGAGCAGGCACCGTTCGTCGACGCATTGCCAGAAGACGTCCAACGACTCGCCGCGTTGTAATAGCGATTGGTGGACGGATCATATTCGAGTTGATCGCCGCCGCCTGCGTTCAGGGACGCCAGAAGCGCGCCGTTCGAACGGTCAAGAATCTGCATGAGCAAGGGCGCGCCAGTCGTGCCTTCCCTGCAGCCAACCGCGATATCGTTTCCCGGTCCGAGTGCCAGCCCAGTAGGATCGCAATTGCCTTCGGGGTACATCGCGACGCCCGCAAGGGTCGTGTAGTTCTGCGTGCCGGCGTTCGGTATCGCGCGAATGGATGCCCCGGGCAATTTCACCAGTTCGCCATGAGGATTCGCGGTGCTTCCGTCGACGTTCACATAGAAGTTGTCGCTGGCGGCATCGTACCGGCAGGCTTCGAGGCCCGCGGTGGGCTTGCCCGCGCTGTCGGTGAACGTCACTTTGGCGACGACGGCCTGCGTCGCTGTGTTGATGAATGTGGCGAACGGGGGCGTCTCTTCGGGGCTCGATATCATAAAGATGCCGTGCGTAGGATCCAGACACCCTTCATCTGCGCGCACGCCCGTCGTGCTGACCGTGATTTTGCTCGTCACGACGCCAGCAGCGGGATCGACCACCTTCACCGAGTTCACGTCGCCCGCGTAGATGAGGTTGCCCACAGGAGTCGCGCCGTCCGGACCGGCCTGCGAGTTCGGCCCGGGTCCAAGCCCCGTGAACGCGAGAGGACCGCTTCCCTGGATGGTCTTGACGAAGGTCTTCGACGGTATGTCGATTTCATCCAGAGATGCGTTATTCCTGTCGGTGAAAAAGTATCGGCTGCCCGAAACGGCACCGATATCGAATGAGAAGTTGACGCCTGCCGCGATGTTCGGGACGGCGATGTCCGCTACGTGATGCGCACCGCTAACGTCGAGATGATCTCCACCACCACAACCTGCAATCGCGATAGCCGCAGATGTCGCCAATGCATTCGTCCACATGTGTCTTGGCATCGTACACCTCCCCTCATCGTCGTCGGAATAGACCTACCTCGAGCGCGTGCCGGAAGAAATAATGGACACTGCTATAGCTTAGGCATTTCGTTAAACAGTGATCCTTATCGTTTTCCCAGGTAGCAGTTGTCGTTCTTCAGATTTCCATAAGATTCGACAGTGGAAGCATCCTCATCTACGCGGAAATGCACAGCATCTCTAACGTAGGTTCCTGGCAGCCAACCGCTGCCTTTTTGAAAATTCACAGTAACGCGAACGAATTGCAACGCGATCATGCCAGCCTCGGACTGCATGGGCAGAACTGCGCTACAGCCAGCAAGCCATGTACCCGGCCGATCCATTCCCGAAACGGCACGAAGGCGCCCTGTGGCCATTGCTGATCACCCTGCAAGCCACAACTGCGCGTCGCGACGAGCCGTCCCCGGTCTGACGTTTAATCGCACGTTATGGCCTTCGCGTCGGCACGTTGCCGGGCACGCCTCGATTGTCTGGCTGTGACTGGACTCCCGGACGGTTTGCCCCACGATCCTGGCGCGCACTGTTGTCGCCCGAAGCGTTCTTCTTCGTCGGCGCGCTCTCCGATGCGAGACGATTCAAGGTTTGCAATTGCAGCAGCTTTAAAGCCCGGTCGTTTGTTGCTGCATTGCCCGTACCGGCCAGGCCGCATCCACATACCAAGCCAATCGTCAGCGTCCATCTGATCAGAGTCATTGTCCTCTCCATCGGTCCAATACTGGAGGCCCACATTACGTGTGGTTCGATGCCTCTTCCTGTCTCGATGCTGCAGACGCAGCAATAAAGCGGGCCGGTCCGTGGGCAAATATCTACCGCTGGGCTATCTAAAGTTACTTGCGATGTCCGCCCCGAGAGCGAATATCGCCAATCGTCTGACCAGCAGTTTCACCTCCAACCTGTTAGAGAGATAAGGAAAGGCCTTTGTTCAACACTGGGGCGGCGCACTGTAGCGAGGCATCGGTGCCAAAGGCTCCGAAGTGCGAAGTCGCGGACTGGATTCGGGAGCATTCAGCGACTGAGGCATGCCGTCACCTGAACGTCGGATCTGTGGCGCCGGCGAGCGGCGCTTCGTGGGCGATCACTGCGGAATTGCAATCGGCCGTGCCGACCCTCGGAGGACCGTGGCATTTTCAGGAAGCAGCCGCTCGTGCCAAGGTCGCCCGGCCTCGGAGGACGACGACAATCAACGCAATCGAAAGTAAATTTTGCAAACGTGGGGCTCTGCAACCATCAGCCGGGGCCGTCCTACATCGGGTTTTGACGTCGGCATGCATGAAGTATCTCGTTGACCGCAAACGCTCCTCTCACGGTCTGCACATTTTGCAGGACGCACAGGTGATACGCTCTTTCGCGCGGTAAAAGCATTTCACCATTTCTATAAAGCGCGTCGCACGAGTCGCTAAGTGCGCGAGCCGCAAAACTGCTCTGACTGTATTGCAACGACTGCAGGATGCACTGATCGTAGCTTGGATTATGACCACCGTATGCCAAGGCCGAGACGGGGATGGCGAGCGTGATCCAGAGGAACAGATGGGCGAGTTTGGGCATTATTGTGACCAAGACCTACGGATATAACAGCGGCAGTCGCCGATTGTCAGCGATCCAGGCGTCGGTGTCGAGAGACCGGTTGTGGCCGCTGAGAGTCCCACGCCGACGGTCGGCCGCTTTTTTCGGGAGCGCTCTGCCACGCGAAAGACGCGGCTCGACCCGAATCGGCCAGTCAACTAAACGTACTTCCGAGGTCTGGTATTGGCGGTACAGGAGCCATTCGTCAAAATGTCTGTCACCCCATATCGCCGAAACGCAATTGTGTTTTGAGGTAGTTCAGAAAAGCTTGCAGCTTGGGCGACGGAACCCGTTCTCGCGGGAACAGTGCGTTCAAATCCTGCGGTGGACCTATCCATTCGGGCAGCACTCTCAGTAAGCGCCCTGCCTCGACTTCGGGAGCCACGCTGGCATCCATAGCCAGCAACAAGCCTTTGCCGGCGCGAACGGCGTCAAGAATAAGTGCGGGGTCACTGGCGACGATCACCGGTTCCAGCGAATAGTGCGTCGCCTTGCGTCCCAGCTTGTGCAGAGGCCAGGTGTAACCGCGGTCGCTGCGGGCCTGATGAAGTGCGAGCGTAGGATGGAGCCGCAGTTCGTTGGGAACGGCTGGCGAGCCGTGCCGTTCGACATATGCGGGACTCGCATAGACCGACGTCGAAAAGGTCCCAAGCCGCCGTGCCACAAGACTGGAATCGGGAAGGACTCCAAGACGCAGAGCGACGTCCACTTCGTCATCGAAAAGATCTATTGGCACATGCGTCGCCAGAATATCGAGCCGCACATTGGTCCGGTGCAACAGTCGCGAACCGAGGTGCGCCTCGAGTTCCCGTACTCGCCGGCTAACCGTCGTCTTGGGAATCTGCAACGCGATCGCTGCCGCAGTAAAGCTGCCCGATTGCACGACGCGATGAAAGATGAGCGTGTCGTTGAGATCCCTGGTCATCGACGCATATATCCCGGCTGAGCGTTGTGGATGACTTGAGCCTAGCATAGAGATTGTGCCGCCGATGGTTTAATCCTTGCCGGCAACCTGGGCTAATCGCCAGCACCCTCCTGCAATATCTTGTCGCCTTCAACCAGGAGGCGCATATGAATCTCAGCGAATATACAAGTCACGATGCAATTGGGCTCGCAAAACGCGTGTCAGACCGCGAAGTTACGCCTGCGGAGCTTGCCGAGCTCGCCCGTTCGGCGATCGAAGCAGTCAATCCGGCGATCAACGCAGTTATCGAACACTGGCCGGCCAGCGAAAGCGGAGGCTACCCGGACCACTGCACTGGTCCGCTCGCTGGCGTACCGTTTCTGATCAAGGATCTCGCGGTTGCGATGAGCGGTAAGCGGCTGGAGCTTGGGAGCCGGCTCTCCAGCGGCGTCGTCGCCCCGGCCGATTCATGGCTCATGTCGCGGTTCCGCGCAGCCGGACTCGTCACGATCGGCCGCACGACTACACCCGAAATGGCGTTCAGCACGACCACTGAATCCACGCTCCAGGGCGCGACGCGCAATCCCTGGCAGCCGGATTCGAGCGCCGGCGGTTCTAGCGGCGGAGCCGCAGCTGCAGTCGCAGCCGGCGCCGTCCCGCTCGCGCATGCCACCGATGCAGCCGGCTCTATCCGGGTGCCGGCAAGCTTCAACGGCTTGTTCGGACTCAAGCCGACGCGAGGGCGCAGTTCGAACGGGCCCGCCCTCGACGAAGTCTTTGCAGGCTTCGGCGTGCAACTGGGCGTGAGCCGGAGCGTGCGGGACAGCGCCGCGCTACTCGATGCGATCCAGGGGCACGCGATCGGCGAGCCTTACCTCACCGCCGCGCCAGAGCACAGCTTCCTGTCGCAGGTCGCCCGCGAACCAGGCAAACTCAGGATCGGCATGATGACCGATCCGTGGAGTGCGGATCGAACCGACCCAGCAATCGCGGCAGCAGCGGCATCGACGGCGCGGCTCCTGGAGGACCTCGGTCACACGGTCTACGAAGTGCGGCCGTCCCTTGGCGTGTCGTGGGACGCGTTCGTGCGGATGAATGCGACGATCTGGACGGCGACGCTGGTCGACTGGATCGAAGGCCTGGCTGCGGCGACCGGGCGACCGATCGATGAGACGACGCTTGAGCACGCCACATTGGCCTGTTATCGCTATGGCAAGGAAGAGAAGGCGTCCGCATTCGCCGCCGCGCTGGCGATGCGCAACGTTGTGACGCGGGCTGTCGGGTATTGGTTCGAAGACTTCGATGTTCTGCTCACGCCAACGCTGCCGCAAATGCCACCGCGCATTGGAGAATACGGCGAGGGCGCGGAATCGATGAACGGCCTCGAATGGACCCAGCGAGTATTCCAGCATTCGCCTCTAACCCCGCCGTTCAATGTCGCCGGTGTTCCCGCGATGTCAGTCCCGCTAGAAAGTCATCCCGAAACAGGTGTGCCCATCGGAATGCAATTCGCGGGAGCATTCGCGCGAGAAGATATATTGCTGCGACTCGGAGGGCAGCTCGAACGCGCACGGCCGTGGATCAATCGGCGGCCCGCAATTTGGGCGGGGCATCAGGCGTAACAGCAACGGGCCGCGTATTTCATGCGGGCGGCTCGGTTCGCCCGTTTTCCCCCGCTCTCACCCGACGGCACTAGCTTGGCGTCAGCGGAGGACAAATGCCGATATCCGGGTGATGCCGCCACTGAATGGCTCCATGGAGAGCATATCTTCACGGGCTTTCAATCCGAAGTCTCATTAAAGCCAATTCCTTCGCTTGCCTTGAATGTGTAGAGGATGACTTCAGCCGCTACGGTATCGCTTACTGGCGCACGTATCATCAATTACCCGGAATTGAACATTGCATCAAACACTTCACGCCACTTGTCTCGCAATGCCAAGCATGCGGAACGCTTATTCGCTTGGACCAGAATTCGCTGCCGTCGCTGATTTGTGCTTCATGCGGATCGCGGCTGGCTACTCGCCGAACTACGGACTATCCAGTTCCATACTGGAAAGTTCTAGGGATTTTAAGAACCTTGTTCGATGGTGAGTTGCAGGCAAAATCTGGCAAATAATACGGATTTGTTCTGCGAGGCATGACGATTCGATTTCGTTTCCTGAAACGTTTGCTACTTATCCGGCTAAAAACCGTTACGAAAATCCAGCAACCCTCGTTTTTCAGGTTAAATGATCACGGACAGCGGCGCTAAGGGAGATCCCGGCCGGCACGTAAAAAAGCCGGCAGTGGGGCTTGGCCCGCTCGCCGGCTTCGTCACGCGCCGCCTGCCAAAAAGCGGGCAGAAGCGGGCAGAACGGGCGGGAAAAACTCAGGTTTCGAGCTTCGCGTCCATCGTGATCGTCGCGTTCAACACCTTGGACACAGGACAACCCGCCTTCGCATCCGCGGTCGCCTTGTCGAACGCGGACTTGTCGCCACCGGGGATCTTCACCGCCACGTCGAGATGCACCGCGGTGATCGTAAAGCCGCCGCCGTCCTTGTCGAGCGTGACGGTCGCCGTGGTGCCGATGCGTTCCGGTGTGATGCCGGCCTTGCCCAGTTCCGCCGACAACGCCATCGAGAAACAACCCGCATGCGCAGCCGCGATCAGCTCTTCCGGATTCGTGCCGATGCCGTCCGCGAAGCGCGTCGAAAACGAGTACTGAGTCTCCTTGAGGACGCCGCTGTCGGTGGAAATCGAGCCTTTGCCGTCTTGCAGGCCGCCTTGCCAGACTGCCGATGCCTTGCGCTTCATTGCTCTCTCCTGTTGGGTGCCCTGCTGCGCGCGTGTGTCGACCGAAGATGATGCCCCCGCCGCGACGGTCTCGCCCGGATGTTTCGCGGCTCAGGCATCGGTCGTCTCCTAGGAGACTTCCTTCGGACGTGTCGCGCGACGCTGCAGGCGCGGGCGTGGACCGAACTTCATCATAGGCGCTACGTGTGCCAGCGTCGTGACGATCCAGCGGTCGGGCGCATGGCGGCTATTTTCGAAATTACATCAAAAACAGTAACAATCTTTCATCGCAACGGCGCTTTTTTGCAGACCTCGCAGGAAATAGACTTGTTTCAACGGACCAGGACTGGTGATTCAAACCTGATCCCTCAACAATCGAAAATCTTGGAGGTCATCATGAAATCGCTTCTTTCCGCAGTGGTCATTGCGTCCGCTCTCGTCGTCCCGGCTGTTTCGTTCGCCCAGCAGGCCGACGGTCCGGTAACGCGCGCTCAGGTGCGCAGCGAATTGGTCGCGGCGCAAAAAGCGGGCCTCGTGTATCAGAACGACACCGAATACCCGAAGACGGTGCCGCAAGCAGCAACGCTTGCCTCGACGCAAGGTTCGAAGGACATCGGCGGTGTGAGCAGCGGTTCGTCGGCGGCCGGCGCGCCGGCTTCGGTGCAGCAACGTCTGTTTTCGACGTATCGCGGGCAGTAAGGCGTAGAGCCGCACGGTCGGAGGCATCACGCAGTGGCGCGGCAGGTGAGGTTGTAGCGGTAGACGGAGAAACGCCCCGGTTTGCGAAGTTCGCAGCCGGGGCGTTTCGTATTATGCGTTGCGCGGCGTGCTGCGCCCAGCCGCCTCCTACTCGGCGAACGGCAAACTCTCCTGCCCCAGTGCTCGCATGCCGAACACGTTCAGCGTCATCGCCACCAGCGCGTAGTAGCCGAGCAGGCCCACCAGGTTGATCACCACCTGATGCCCGAATCTGTCGACCGCCTTCGCATAGGTCGCATCCGACACCCGCTTCGTGTCGTACAGCTCGCTCGCGAAGTCGTGAATCAGGGCGTCGTCGGCGTCAGCGAAATCCGGGCGGCGTCCTTGACGGATCGCTTCGGCGTCCGCTTCGCCCACGCCCGCTTCGAGCGCGATCGGATAGTGGATATACCACTCGGCCTGCGCCTGCCAACGCGCGGCGGTCACCAGAATCGCCAGTTCCGACAGACGCAACGGCAAGCCGGTCCGGTAGCGGCAGAACGCGCCAAGGCGCTGCGCCTGCTGCGCGAGTTCCGGGCTATGGATCCAGCCGAGAAACGGCCCGTTCAGATTGCCGCGCGGGCCGGACAGAATGTCGTCCAGCACGCTCTTCTGTTCGGGCGTGGCGGTGGACAGGTCGAAGTGAGGCAAACGTTCGGTCATTATCGTTCTCGCGGGTGGCGGTGTAGTCAAAGGGCTCAGACGGCGGACAATGCGCCGTCGATCGCGTCGGTCAGCCGGCTGACGATCTCGTCGATCTCGCGCTCGGTGCAGATGAACGGCGGCGCCAACAGCACATGATCGCCGATCTTGCCGTCGACGGTGCCGCCCATCGGATACACCATCAACCCACGCGCGAACGCTTCACGCCGGATCGCCGCGTGCAGTTTCAACCCGGCGTCGAACGGCGCTTTGCTCGTGCGGTCCCTGACCAGTTCGACGCCGACGAAGAGCCCTCGCCCGCGTACGTCGCCGATATGCGCATGCTGCGCGTAGTGCTCGCGCAGCCGGCCGCGCAACTGCTCGCCGCGCGCCTGCACGTTGGACAGCAGCCCGTCTTCGGCAATCACGCGCTGCACTTCGAGCGCCGCCGCGCACGCGGTGGCGTGGCCGATATACGTGTGACCATGCTGAAAGAAGCCCGAGCCGCCGACGATCGTCTGATAGATCCGCTCGCTCACGAGCGTCGCGCCGATCGGCTGATAGCCCGCGCCGAGCCCCTTCGCGATGGTCAGCAGATCCGGCGCGACACCGTCCTCTTCGCACGCGTACAGAACGCCGGTGCGACCCATGCCCGACATGATCTCGTCGAGAATCAACAGGACCCCGTAACGATCGCACACCGCACGAATCTTGCGGAAGTACTCGCGCACCGGCGGCACCGCGCCGGCCGTCGCGCCCACCACCGTTTCCGCGACGAACGCGGCCACCGTATCGGCGCCGAGTTCGAGAATCTTCTGCTCGAGTTCGTCGGCGAGCCGTTGGGCGAAGGCCTCTTCGGTTTCGCCTGCGTGCTGCTCGCGGTACGCATAGCACGGACTCACGTGATGCGCTTCGATCAGGATCGGCAGAAAGGGCTCGCGGCGCCATGCATTGCCGCCGATCGCGAGCGCCCCCAGCGTATTGCCGTGATAGCTCTGGCGCCGCGCGATGAAATGGCGGCGCTGCGTTTCGCCCTTCTCGACGAAATACTGGCGCGCCAGTTTCAGCGCCGCCTCGATCGCCTCCGACCCGCCCGACACGAAGTACACGTGTTCGAGCCCGGCCGGTGCGCGCGCCACCAGATAGTCGGCAAGCTCCTCGGCGGGCTCGGTGGTGAAGAACGACGTGTGTGCGTACGGCAGCTGTTGTGACTGGCGTTTGATCGCGTCGATCACCCGCTGATTGCTGTGGCCGAGACATGACACGGCCGCGCCGCCCGACGCGTCGATATAACGCTTGCCGGTCGAATCGACGATTTCGATGCCGTCGCCCGCGACAGCGACCGGCAGAGATTGCTTCGGTGAACGATGAAAGACGGTTGACATGATTTTTAGTTCCTCGTGATTGCGCGAGCGATGAAGGTGTCGAGTGCGCAGTGTCCCTGCCGATAGACTTTCATCGACACACCGGCGTCACCGATCTCGAAGAGCGCGGTGGCAAGCGTGTTTTCGTCGTCGGGATCGAGCGGGTCGTCGCGATAAATCGGCAAGCCCGATGGCGCGCGATCGTGCAGTACGTCGAGCAACGCAGCGGGTTGCACTGGCGTGACGAGCGTCGGCAGCAAAGCATCGACACGCAATTGTCTGTCACGCGATGATTCCGTGACGATTTGCGCTTCGGCTTCGCAGCCCGGATGAATCATGTGATTTGCGTGGCCAGCGAGTCCGGACACACTTCGTACGGAGCAACGCCGCGCACTGGCTTCGGCGCTGAAGAGCCGCGCGTCGCCCGCACAACCTAGCGTGTGATGAAAACCGCTCGCCGCCGGCACGGTGCGCAGCAGGTGCAACGCTTCGTCGAGCGAGCCGGCGTCGAGCACGGCTCGGGCGAGGATCATCCGGGGCACGCCGGCGGTGGGCTCGCGAATGCGCAGATTATTGATTGCCTGCGCGATACCGGCGCGGCTCGCGGCGAAGGTGTGTCCCGGCAGCGACCCCGGGTAATAGAAGCTCACGAAGCCGGGCTTGCCGACAGGTCGAACCTCGACCAGTGCACAGCGCTCGCGCAGAAACGGGTCGCCATCTTCGTTATGCGCGATGAAGCGCTGGTCGCCCGCCACAGCCGCCAGCGTGGTGCAACCATCCGGCGCGTGATGGATCAGTTCGCCGCGGCAGTTCCAGAGAAACACGTCTTCGGCGGGCCAACCCAGCGCGGCCGCCATGCCGTCGAGTTCGGCCAGCAACGCGGGATAGTGCGAGCGGGCCGCATCACGCAGCGTCTGCACGAACGGCTCGCCGCGCCAGCGCCGGACCGCGCGCCACGCACGACTCTGCGCCATGTACTCGGCGAACACCGGCCTCGCGATTTCACCCAACCGGTAGCCGATGTCATACGGCTCCCCGCTCACCTGAAAAAGACCCACCCCCTGTTTCGACGCCACGGCTCGCACTCATTCAACAATCGGTACGCATTTATACTTCCAAACAACATATGTTGTCAAACAGGGCGATACTGATTCAGATGAAGAGATCTTGCGCCGCGCAGACACCGGGTTCGCTTAGAACGGAAATGCTCAAGGCACGTACGCGCCCTTCGCGTGCAGGGACTGCTCGGCGATCGCGAGCTGTTCGACGGCGCCCGCGCCTTCGAGCGCGAGCAGGTGCGCGACCAGCGATTCCGTAATCGCGGTAGCCGCCACCAGCGACGGAAAAAACGACGGGCTCTCGTGCGAAAAGATCAGCGCCTTGTCGGCGTTCAGCGCGATCGGCGAAACGGCGCTGTCGGTGATCGCAATCAGCTTGCTGCCTTTTTCCAGTGCGGCCTCGGCCACGCGCGCCGCTTCGACCGAATACGGCGCGAAACTGATGACGATGGTCGCACTGTCGCGCTCGATCGTGCGCAGTTGCATTTCGAGCGTGCCGCCCTCGCCGTTGAGCAGCGACACCGATGACCGGAACAACCGGTAGCCGTACACCAGGCCGAAGGCCACCGCGTAACAGGAACGAAAGCCCGCCACGTGCACGTGCGGCGCGCGCCGCAACAACCGCGCGGCTTCGACGATCACGCGGCCGTTATGCGCGGCGGTGACATCGAGATTGTGCTGTTGCGCGATCAGCAGATCGTTCGCCAGCGCATCTTTCGATTTGACCAGCGAACGCGCGCGGCTCGTGAGCGGCTCGGGCCGCGTGCGCACACGCGCGACGAATAGATTACGCAATTCGTTCCAACCGGGGAAACCGAGTTGCTGCGACAGGCGCACGAGCGAAGCCGGTTGCACCTGGGCGCGCTCGGCCACTTTGCGCATCGACGAGACCGCGACTTCGTCCGGATGATCGAGCAGAAAACCTGCTCCCATCTGGAACTGTGGACTCAGTTCGGAGAAGCGCGCCCGGATCAGGGCGGCGAGCTGGTCGAAACTGTCTGGCATGCGTTGATCGGGCGAGCCGCCGGTAGGGATAACAACAAATGTTACCACTGGGGCCGGGGATTCAACAGGGCTGTCTTCGGGGGCGCTGGTGCATGGCGAACGATATCGGTTCTGCCGCAGACAATATTTGGTTTCGACGGTTCTGCGCGAACAAAACTGCCCCCAGAAAGTCGACTGCCGCGCTCGACTCCTTCGCAAAGGGATTACGGGCCGCTTTTGTCCGGCATGATTGGATCGACTTTATGATTTTGCGCTTTTTACCCAACCCACAGGCACCTTGCAACAACCCCATCCAGACAAAGCCTTGAGAATCCGTCGATCAGCGACGTCCGGTTCATGCCGAGTATGTTTCTAGTCAGGAGCAGCGGTAGTTCGAATTTGACGGATCGGCTGACGTGGAAAGCGTTCATTGCCGGCCAGATCAAGCTGATGGATCTGGCGCCGCAGCCGATTCAACTGAGCCTGGGCGGCCACACGCTGCGCCTCGAGCTGCGCAATCTCCCGGCGCGCCTGCTGTTGCCGTTGGGCAACCAGCTGTGCCTGGGCGGCATGGCTCTCCAGATCTATGCGTAGCCGTTCGGACTGGGTCTGCGCCTGTTCAATCAGACGGATCAACTGGTCGTTTTGTGCTTCGAGGAGCGTTCGGCGCATATCCTCCTCAGACAGATGCGTGGCTTGCTGCGTGAAGTGGCGGAACGCGGTCTCTGCGCTTTCCAGCTCGCCCATCGTCAGGACACGCCACAACGCGCCGTCCTGATGGAGTGTCGCGTAATACACCAGATCAGCTCGATGTAAAAGCAGGCTTGCTGCATAGCTGAAACTCCGAAATACACGACACACTGTAAGCGCACCGGTGGCCTCCAGATGTTCGACCTCGGCGAGGGTGACCTTCCGGATATCCTGTCCGCCGGATCGAGATGGCGGCAGGGTAGCTGAGCACAGCGGATTCACAGAATGAGGCGCGCCCACCGCCAGACGCTCACCATCCTGCCCGACCTGATCGGAGCCAGTGGCGTTCGCAACAAACGGAGCGCGCAGGTCAAAATGTTTTTTCAAGAGAGTCTTGCAGATTCGGTTGTATGCAACGTGGCGGGAGTGCATAGCGGTACTGTAGAACAGACCACCCGACTCAACTGTCAGCAATTGTGACTCAGCATGTATCCCGGTGCTCATGCATTGCATGTCTTGCCTCAGGTCGTGACCAGTCACCACGGCCCGCCATCCAGACGGCCTTGTCGAGCGATGGGTTGAGCGACGTATTCAAGCGAACAACTCGCCGTATGAATTGCAGGCGACGTTCACTCCGTATGGCCGCTCAGAATAGAGGACATACCGCTTTTCTCATCGACATGTTGGTCTCGGCGCCAGCAAGACTCCAATGTGTTCGTCCGAACCCAACATCTCACCCTCCCTCCTTGCGTTCGATGCAGGCAGCGGCGGCGCAAACCCCCGCCTTACGGGCAGTTCGCGCCAATCGCCCCGGTCGGCATGGACGTTGCATTGAGCAATGCATTCGAGGAGACAGTCATGACATGCCGCTTTTCCGACACAGCCGAAACGAAGTCGGTTGGAACCAGCGCAATCATTGCCGTTGCCGCTGTTGCTCTGGTGGCTCTATGCCTGACCGGTATCGCGGCATTTGCAGGGCTCCTGCCGGACTCGGACAGGGTGGCCATAGCAATGACCGCAACACCGATCGTCGACATACAGGTCGACGTTCGGCGAAACGATGCGGAGCCGCGCCTTGAGCCGCAGCTAGAAGATGGGAATCCTGGCGCGTCAACAAACTACTAGTTGGGTCAAGCCGTCGGAAGCGAATAGCCCAAGCTTCTCCGAATAATCGAAACTCGCACGTCCGCTATACCGGGGCATGGCGAGCCATCATTGGCGCGTCAACTGCTCCAGCCTCTCCAGATCCGTTTTCATGCCGGACGTCTCCCGTATCCGCGCAAGGATCTCACGCTTAAGCGCGATGAACTCCGGCGACAGCTTCATCTCCGGATCGCGCCTCGCGGACAACCGCACGTCGTAGATCGAATCGATACGTCCGGGCCGCGGCGCCATCAGCACCACCCGGTGCCCGAGATAGATCGCTTCCTCGACGTCGTGTGTAACGAACACGAGCGTCGTTTTCTCGAGCGCATGAACGTGCAGGATCAGGTCGTGCATGACTTCACGCGTCTGCGCGTCGAGCGCGCCGAACGGCTCGTCCATCAGCAGGATCGAGGGCTTGCCCATCAGCGCGCGTGCAATCGCGACGCGTTGCTGCATGCCGCCCGACAACTGGTTCGGATAGGCCTCGGCGACGTGCGCCAAGCCCATCGAGTGCAGCAGCGCATCGGCGCGTCCGCTCGCCGTTTCGACCTCCGCCTGCGTCCGGTTGCGCCCGTTGACCTTCAACAGGCGTGAAAAGCGGATGTTCTGCCTGACCGTCAGCCATGCGTAAAGGCTGTAGTTCTGAAAGACCATCGCGCGATCGACCCCCGGCCCTTCGATCTCGCGATCGTCGACGCGTATCGAGCCGCTGTCGATCGTTTCCAGCCCGCCCAGAATGCGCAGCAGTGTCGACTTGCCGCAACCCGACGCGCCGACCAGCGTGACGAACTCGTTTTCGCGGACAGTCAGGTCGATATCGGCGAGCGCCTGCACCTGGTTCGCAGCGCGCCCGAACTGCTTGCACAGCCCTTCGACGACGATCTTTTTCATGGGGGATTTCATCGTTTGGCCATCCATTTGCTGAACAGCAGGCGGTGTGAAAGCCGAAACGCCTGGTCGATCACGAGACCGATCAGCCCGATCAGCAGAATGCCCGCGAAGATCTTGTCGGTCTGCAGATAGCGCTGGGCCTTGAGGATGGAATACCCGAGCCCCGTGTTCGCCGCCACCAGTTCGGCGACAACCAGATACGTCCATGCCCAGCCCATCGTGATACGCAGCGTATCGAGCACCGCCGGCTTCGCCGACGGGAAGATCACGAGCCGCACCAGTTCCTCGCGTGAAGCGCCCATCGTCTGCGCGGCCTCGACCTGCGCAAGCGGCACGAACCGCACGTTCTCCGCGATCATCAACACCATCTGAAAGAATGTGCCGATAAAAATGATCGCGATTTTCGAACCTTCGTCGATGCCGACCCACAACATCACGAGCGGAATGAACGCGACTGCGGGCATATAACGGATGAAGTCGGTCAGCGGTTCGAGCAACGCCTGCATTGGCTTGAACGTGCCGATCAGCAGGCCGAGCGGCACCGCGACGAGCGCCGAAAGCGCCCACCCGGCGCAGACGCGATACATGCTGATGCCGATGTCGGTCAGCAGGCCGTCGTCGGTCCACCAGATCGACAGCCGATGAACGACATCGAGCGGCCCCGGCATGAACACCTTCGCGACCAGCCCGGCCGACGCCAGCGCCCACCACGAGAGTAACGGCACCAGCAGGCCCGCGAGCGCGAACATCAGATAAGCGGAGCGGCTGATCTCGCCGCGCACAGCCCATAACGAAGGTGGCCTGCGCTTCTGCGGCCTCTCTGCCGCCGGCATTTTCCGGTTCAGCACGTGTTCGGTGGTGGACATCGTAGCTCCTGTCTGGCCGTGTTGAGTAGTGCGTGATGCGTCAGGTCTAACCGGCGCCCTACCCGGGCGTTGCCTGAAGCCGATCGAGGGCCGCGCTGACGGCGTCGGCGAATGCAGGCTGACCTTCGCGCCAGGGCAACGTCGAAAGTTCGATCGTCCAGCGCGCGCCGTCATTGCCACGTACGCGCCCGAGCGAGATTTCAAAATCGAGCAAAGCCCGTACATGGTCGATATCGAGCGCCGGGTCGCGCACGGCTTCGGCGAGGCGCTTGCCCCGGTATGACGCCAGCACGGCCTGCGCGCGCGGCGAACGGCTGCGCGCGAGCATGAAAAAATCGCCGCATCGCGCGATGAATACCGACGGCGCATCGTCGCGCGCCGCGCCATCCAGATCGTCGGCCAGCAAACCCGCCGCATGCGCGGCTTCGCGCGACAGCCGCACCGCCCACGTCAACCCAAGCGAAGCCGGATCGCGCTCCCAGCGTTCGTGATACACGGCTTCGATGCCGTCTTCGAGCACGACATGTGGCGTCTCGAAGCGCATGGTCCCCAGATCGCGCGCGTCGCTCGGCGGGCTGAAGTCGATCTGCCGATGCCACGTGCAGCGGTCGAGCCGGCCGTCAGCGGGATCGACCACAACGGCTGCCTCGTCAACTGTCGTCATGCCCGCGAAGCCCATTTGCGCGGCCAGGTCGATCAATTGCTCACGCGTCAGCGCCGCAAGGGCCGATGCTGCGCCGAACGTGCCGCGTGCGGCGGGCACCCGGATATCGATGTGCAAACGCTCGGTCTGCATCCAGAACACGCGTGTTTCGCGATCGATCCGTCCGTCTCCCGTCGTCAGCAGCGTGCGGCGCCATAGTCCGCGATAGGCCTGCGGCACAGGCGGCGCGGTAGCGCGCTGATCGTCATACGGCAGCGAAGTCATGCGTGCCATGCGGTTCCTCTGCTCAGCGTTCGCCAGAACGCAATGTCGTGGTTCGGCCAGATGGCGGCATCCGTTTCGCGTGCGAGCGCCTTGAGCTTGCGGATGCTGGCGAGCGCCATGTCTTCACGGTCGTTCCAGCACAGCCCGGGCGCAATCTCGTCGTCGATGTTTTCGGTTAGGTCGGCGGCATCGCCCGCGAGCACGATGGGCTTGCCCTGCGGGAGTTCGATCCACAGCGACATATGTCCCGCAGTGTGTCCCGGCGTGTTGATCGCACGCACGCCAGGCGCGAGCTCGTACTCGTCCCGTTGCACGCGCCAGCGATAGTCGCCCGCGAAGTCGTCCTGGAAGTAGCCGAGGTCCGCCTGCGCGCGCGCCGCTTCGAGTTCATCCGCGTGCACGTGAATGTCCGAGCCGCACACGTCGCACAGGCCCCCCGCGTGATCGAAGTGCAGATGGCCGATCATGACGACGTCGACATCCGAAGGCAGCAGGCCGAGCCGCGCCAGATGGCCCGGAATGCGCTGCTCGTCGGTCATCTGCGGCACGGGCAGCGGCCTTGCCCGTTGCGTGTAGTAACGCTCGCGCAACGCGGGATCCGCGATCTTGCGATAGTCGCAGCCGACGTCGTACAGGATGCGCCCCTGCCGTGTCTCGATCAGATACGCGAGGATCGGTGCGTCGATATCGGTGCCTGCGCCGCGATTGCGCGTCGATACCGATTTGTCGTACCGGTGCATCGCGGTGAGCAAGGGCCACACTCTCAAAACTTGCGTCATTTGCCTGTGTCTCCGTTGACGATATGCGTTCGATGCTACGCGTCGTTGAATTCGGCCTTCAGGGCGGCCGCGATTCGGCTCGACACTTCGTCGGCGAGCCACGCGCCCTTCTGCGCGCTCGCCCCCCGTGCCGACGACAATACACCCGAGAGCGGAACCCATGACGTGCGCGTCGGATAGCTGTCGTAGTCGGGAAAATCCGCCGGTGCTTCGTCGGGTATGTCGTCGAGCGAGACCAGGTCCGCGTGATAGTGCAGCATCATCGACGTCTCCATGACGGCCGCGTGTTCGAGCGCATAGCCTGGAAAGCCATCGGGGAATACCTTCGCCAGCGTGGGCCCGGTGCAGAAATCCCAGTACTCGAGGCGGACCACGCGCAGCGCCGGTGTGCGCGTCCCGTTGAGCGACAGATCGCGCATCGCCAGTTCGATCCCTTCGGTGAGAAACCACTGGTTCTCATAGTGGCCGTCGATCAGCGCGAGACGGCGCACGCCGTGCCGCGAGAATTCGCGCACGACGTCGCGCGTCATCTGAGACAGGTTGTTGCCATCCACGCTCGTCGTGCCGCAAAAATGCTGGCCCCCGCCGCACTTCGGCTGCGACTTGTAGCCGTAGTTGAAAGCCGGTGCGACGATGCCGCCGAGCTGGCGCGCCACGTCGGTCGCAACCGCCGTCGACAGCAACGCATCGGTGCCGAGCGGCAGATGCGGACCATGCTGTTCGAGCGCGCCGCACGGCAACAACACGACCGCCTGGTCGTTCAGCACGCGGTTGCGATAGTTCACCCAGCTCAAGCGCTGCATCAGGACTTCATTCATTGATGACTTCTCCGCAATCTGTCGGCCACCGGCGCGCGTTTTTTCAGGCGAATCGCGCGAGGCGGTCAGGTGAGTTCAGCCCATCCACGCTCCGCCATTCGGACTGATCGTCTGCCCGTGGTAGAACGATGCATGGTCGGAAGCAAGGAACACGATCGTGGCGGCGATTTCGTTGGGCGAGCCGACGCGGCCCGCCGGAATCGCCGCTTCGAGCGCCAGCGCTTCGGCGCTCATGTGGTCCGCGGACAGCATCGCGGTCGCCACCGGGCCGGGCGCGACCGCATTGATGCGCACGGTCGGCGCAAACTCGCGCGCGAGCGAACGTGTCAGTGCAATGACGCCGGCCTTCGCCGCGCAGTAAGGTGCAAAGTGCGCGCGGCCGAGCATGCCGAGTTCGGAAGCGATATTGACGATCACGCCTTGCCGCGCATTCAGCATAGACGGCAGCACGGCACGGCAACCGATGAACACGCCCGTCAGATCGATATCGACCACGCGACGCCAGTCGGCCTCCGAGGTCTCGAGAAACGGCTTGTCGAGCAGCACGCCCGCGTTGTTCACGAGCACGTCGATGCGGCCCCAGCGTTCGCCGAGTTCCGCCACCGCCGCCTGAAACGCCGCGCTGTCCGTCACGTCGAAGTCGTACGCATGCGCGATGCCGCCCGCCGCTTCGATATCGCGGCACGCCTCGCTCGCCGCTTCATGCTGATTGAAGTGTCCCACCGCGACCCGCGCACCGGCCGAAGCCAGCATGCAAGCCGTCGCGCGTCCAATGCCCGTGGCCGCGCCGGTGACGAGCGCAACCTTGCCATCGAGAGCGATCTGCATATCGGTGCACCTATACCGCGGTTAGAAACGACACGCCGACCGCGCCATAGAAGTCGTCGGCCTGCTTCTTCGTGATGTCCATCACGCCGTAGTCGCTCGCGAGAATCCGTTTGACACGATGCCGATGAAAACTCGTCAGAAGGCGTGCCATCGGAATGACCTGGCTGTCGTCGTCGCCGTAAAGCCTGGCATGCGCGGCGGGCAGCCGATACCACGGCTCGACCGGCCGGTCGTGATGGGCGTTGTGATACGAGAAATTGAGCAGCAGCAGGTTGAGCGCGGGATAGCGGACCGAGACGAGGTTCGAATACGTGTTGCGTTGCTCGTACGCGTGGTCCCTGATCTTGTCGGCGGGGATCGCGCCACCCTCCTCCAGCACGGCGAACGCGTCATAGGTGTGCTGATAGGCATCGGCAAAGCGCAACACGATCAGGCAGACGAGCCATGCCACCAGATACAGCGCGGCCGCCTGCCATGAGAGCCACGCCAGCCACGCGAACAGCGCGGCCCGGACGACCAGCACCGTCGCCACGCGCCGGCGCTGCGAACGTTTGCCCGCGCGCATGAATGGCATCGCGATCACATAGCCATGCATGATCAGCTCGACCGCCGGAAAATACGCCCATTCGAGCGCCAGCACGACTCTGCGCACCCATCGCGGCCTGCCCAGCAGGAACGCCTTCGCGTCGAACGTCAGCACGTCCGCGCGATCGACATGGTGCCGCATGTGCTTGCGTCTGAGATCCGCGAACGACGCATAGCAACTGCCGTTGATCCACGCGAGCGCCGCGCCGAGCCGTGCATTCGCTTCGGCGGTGCGAAACACCGCGCCGTGCGCGGCGTCATGCAGCAGATAGGCGCTGACGATCATCGCGTGCGCGAGCAGCAGCGTACCTGGCACGGTGAGCCATGGTTTCGCCGTCAGCAGCATCGCAATGCTCGACGCGAAGCCGCCGAACGAATAAGCGATCGTCAGCGTGTTCGGGACCGCACCGTCGCGGTATCGATAGAAGCTGCGCATGGCGGTCACTTCACGAGTTGATTGACGAATTGCGCGTCGATCGTCGTTTCGATCGCCGGTGGCGCGCTGATCTGCCCTTTCTTTTGCAGCAGACCACCGATCACCGCGCCGCTCGTGAAGTACGAACGCGTCGTCGGTCCCTTCGTGAAGCTCTGCGGCATTTCCTTCGTCGGAATGTTGTACACGCCATCGAGCTGGCTTTTCACTTCGTCCGCCGATATGCCGAGCGCCTTGCCGATGATCCTGTTCGCCTCGTCCGGATGACTCTTCATATAGGCCATGCCGTCCGCGTAAGCCTGAAGAATGCCTTTCACCTCGGCCGGATGGGCGTCGATATACGGCTGCTCGAACACCAGCACATCGGCGATCAGACCGGGCGCGTTGCGCGACGAATACACCACATGGAACTTGCTCTTGTCCGCCGACAGGATCTGCGAAACGTTAGGCTCATACGTGACGCCGACCGGCAGACTGCCCGACACCATGGCGCCGGGAATCGCCTCCGGCGTCATGTTGACGGCCGTGATGTCCTTGTCGCTCAAGCCATTGGTTTGCAATGCGTAGGCCAGCAGGAAGTCGGACGGCGAAAGCGGATTGAACGCAATCTTCTTGCCCTTGAAGTCGGCGACTTTCCTGACATCGGACGTCGCCACGATTGCATCGCCGCCGTTCGAGAAGTCGATCGGCATGACGACCTTCTGCTTCATGCCCTTCGCGTCCGAGCCGATCACCTGGTCATAGGTCAGCATCGCGCCGTCGACCGAATGGCTCGCCAGCGCAGCGGGCAGCAGGCCGGGGTCGTTGAAGAACTGGAGTTTGACCGACAGCCCGTACTTCTTGTAGAGATCGAGGGCTTCCGCGACATAGAACGGACCATAGCCGATCCAGACGACGGTGCCGATCTTCAAGGGCTGGGCAGCCTGTGCGGCGGGAGTGGAGAACGACAGGCAAGCAAGCATGCTTGCAGCGAGCGACAACGTGCGCAACGTCTTCATCGGTGAGAACGGCATACGGAAGGCTCCAGAACTGAGGGAAGAAAATGTACGGGAGAGCGCTTCATGCGCATCTCCCGGGCTTTTATCCCTCCGTGGAGCCCCGAACGTAACCGGAGCCGGAATGCTCTCGGACCAGACATCCGCATCACACCGCGGACCGGAACCCTAGCTTTCCTATCAGTTGCTGAGCTTCACGCTCATCCCGTGACGCACCGTTCTAAGCACAAAGCCTGCCAACCGTGCACTTTCTTTCGCAGCTTCATGCGCGACGGCGCTTTGCGCAAAGCTAACGGCGATGGCGCGTTCGGCGTCGCGACGTATGATCGGGCACGTCTGCCCAGACGCAGTGCAGCAGCAACCGTTTTAGGGCGTGTCATCATCGCCATCGCTTGCCGTCGCCTCGGGCAATCGCAACGGCACGACGGTCCGTTCATTGTTGGCCTCGACGAGACGGATCATCTGCAACATGAAAACGTCACGCTCGGCGGGCGATAGATGTTCGATGGTTCGATCGTGCGCGCGCTGCACCGCAGGCGCCATCTTCGCCACCAGCCGCCGGCCTTGTGCGGACAGCCTGACGAGCCGCAGGCGCTTGTCGTGTGCGGCTTGCTTGCGATTGACGAGACCGCGGGCATGCAGTCGCGGGATGACTTCGGCGACGCTGGAGCGTTCAAGGCCGATCTCCACGGCGAGCGTGTTCTGATCGATCTCGCCGAGTGTTTCGAGCGTCGTCAGCAGGCTGTATTGCACGGGCGTGATATTGAACTCGCTCGTCTCTTCCGCGAATAGCGAGCCATGAATCTGATGCAGGCGCCGGATCAGAAAACCGGGGCGCTCGAACAAAGGTGATCTCGCCTGCAAGCGTTCGAGTTCGGCGCGGGTCGGGTGGAGGTCCGTTTCCGGCGGGGTCAAGGTCGACATGGGCTGCCTTCGAGAGAGCGGGAAAACACGGGCTGATACGGGATGAATGGCTGAATTCTATGCGATCCGTCGGGCTTGCGGAAATTGCGTGGCATACCATGCAATTCACCACCGCGAAGCATTGGGCCGGCTTTCGGTGCAGCATCGAGCGGAACTCGTCATGTTGGTGCGGAGTTGACGGCGCAAATCCGTGGTACGGCACGCATCTATTTTATGAAGACATTGCAAGTACTTGATACGAAGGCGTTTCCCAGACTTTTGAAGCAACGCCTTCAAACCGGCACACTATTTGCGGTACACCACGCATCTCGTCCCCGGAACTGCACAGGAACATGTCCCAGCTTCTTCTCCAAGGCGGCCGCGTGATCGATCCGGCTGCCGGCCTCGACGCCACGCTCGACATTCTCGTGGAAGGTCAATTGATTGCCGCGATCGGCCCGGCACTTTCGGCCATGGCGCCGACGGCCCAGGTGGTCGATTGCCGTGACATGCTGGTGCTGCCCGGCCTCATCGACACGCACGGCCACGTCTATCAATACGTGACGGGCCGCTTTGGCCTGAACGCGGATCAGTGCGGCGTGCGCTCCGGCGTGACGACCATCGTCGACCAGGGCGGTGCAAGCTGCATCACGATTCCGGGTTTTCGCCATTTCGTCGCCGAGCCCGCGGCAACCCGCGTGTTCGCCTATATTTCGGCCTACCTCGTGGGCGGCCTCGAAGGCCATTACTACCCCGACCTCTATCGCCCGGACTGCCTCGATGCCGCTGCGACGGTGAAGTCCGCGCTCGCCAATGCGGATCTCGTCAAGGGCGTGAAGGCGCACGCAGAGATCGGCGGCTTTGCTCGCTGGGGGCTCGACGTCATGAAGATAGCGTCGAAGATCGGACGCGATGCGATCCTGCCCGTCTATATCCACTTCGGGCAACTATGGCCGAAGCCCGAAAGCGGCGGGCGGGCCGTGAATCCGGATTCGATCTTCAATCAGGTGGTCGACACGCTGAAGCCGGGCGACATCCTCGCCCATCCGTTCAGCCGGCACCCCGGCGGCTTTGTCGAAGAAAACGGCAAGCTGCATCCGCTCGTGCACGAAGCGGTCGCGCGCGGGTTGAAGATCGATGTCGGCCATGGCTCGCACTTCAGCTTCAAGACGGCGCGCGTGGTGCTCGACAGTGGCGTGATACCTGATACGCTCGGCGCGGACATGCACGGCTACAACACTCATGTGCCCTCGCCTGCGGGCACGCCTGACAGTCATCCTGACGAAGAGCATTCGTTTCTCGGCCGCACGCAGTTCAGCCTCGTCAGCGCCATGACGAGCATGCTGGCGCTCGGCCTGCCGCTCCATCATGTCGTTGCGATGGCCACCAGCAACGCCGCGAAGATGATCGGCATGGAAGGCGAACTCGGCACGTTGAAGGCCGGCGGTGTCGCCGACATCACCGTGCTGGACGACAAGCGCGGCCGCTGGGTGCTCGAAGACAACGAAGGCACTCAGGTCGTCACCGAGCGCATGCTCGCGCCGCGCTTCTGTCTGCGCGACGGCGTGCGCTACGACGCCGATGCGCCGCAACTGCCGCTGGCGCGCGCCGCCTGACGCGCCCTTCACAGGAGACACGATGAAACGTGCAGCCACCATAAAGTCGCCGCAGCGGCCGCAAGGCATCGGCGCGTCGCTGCCGCGCAAGGAAGACGACCGCTTCATGCACGGACGCGGCGAGTATGTCGGCAACATCCGGATGGTCGGCATGGTCGATGTCGCGTTCGTGCGCAGTCCGATTGCGCACGGCCATATCGTTGGAATCGAAAAGCCCGCTGGTCTGGAGAAGTTCGTCTACACGCTCGCCGATCTGGACGGCGTGAAGCCGATCGTCGCGAATTCGGGGCTGCCGGGCTTCAAGCCGTCCGAACAGCCCGTGCTGGCGCGCGCCAAGGTGCGCCAGGTCGGTGAGATGATCGCCATGTGCGTGGCCGCGAGCCGCGCTGCCGCTGAAGATATCGCCGCGCAGGTGTTCGTCGATTTCGAAGAGTTGCCGGCCGTCGTCGATATGCTCGATGCGCGCCGCGACGGGTCGGCGCTCGTTCACGAAGAATGGGGCGACAACGTCTTTCTCGAAACCTTTGTCGACGCGAAGCCGGATGTCGATCTCGACGCGATCCGCCGCGACGCGCCGATCAAGGTGCACCGCAAGCTGCGCACCGCGCGCCAGAGCATGGCGCCGATGGAAGGCCGCGGCGTGGTCGCGCATTGGGACCGGCGTCTGTCGCAACTGATCGTCCACACCTCGGCACAGATGCCGCACATCACGCGCACGGGCCTCGCGCACTGTCTCGGTCTCGACGAAGGCCAGGTGCGCGTGATCGCGCCGGACGTCGGCGGCGGCTTCGGCTACAAGGGCATCTTGCTGCCCGAGGAAGTGTGCTGCGGCTGGCTCGCGATGCATCTGGACAAACCTGTGCGCTGGATCGAGGACCGCCGCGAACAACTGACCGCCAACGCGAACTGCCGGGAACACGACTACGACATTACAGCCTATGCCGCCCGCGACGGACGCCTGCTCGCGGTCGATTGCGAAGCCAGCGTCGATTCGGGCGCGTACTCGTCGTATCCGTTCTCGGCTTGCCTCGAAGCGGCCCAGGTCGGCAGCATTCTGCCCGGCCCGTACAAGATGGACCGCTACCGCTGCCGGACCTGGTCGGTGGCGACGAACAAGCCGCCGATCCTGCCCTATCGTGGCGTCGCGCGCACGGGCGTGTGCTACGCGATCGAATCGATCATGGACGCGATCGCCGTCGAAGCCGGCATGGAGCCGTACGAGGTGCGCCTGCGCAACCTCGTCGAGCCGCACGAGATGCCCTACGACAACATCACGAACAAGCACTTCGATAGCGGCGACTATCCGCAAGCCGTGCGGCGCGCGATTGCCGCGATCGATCTGCCCGCGGTCCGCGCGCGTCAGCAGCGTGGCGAGCCGGATGGCCGGCGGCTCGGCTTCGGCATGGCGGTATTCTGCGAGCAGGGCGCGCACGGCACGTCGGTGTACCACGGCTGGGGCATTCCGATGGTGCCGGGCTACGAGCCGGCCGTGATCCGCCTCACGCCCGACGGCATTCTCGAAGTGCGCGCGGGCGTGCATTCGCATGGCCAGGGCATGGAGACGACGCTCGCGCAGATCGCGCACGAAGTGCTCGGCATCGATACGGAGCACGTGCGCATCGTGCTCGGCGACACCGGCGTCACGCCCTACTCGACGGGCACATGGGGCTCACGCTCGATCGTGATGGCGGGTGGCGCATTGGGCCAGGCCGCGAAGGAACTCAAACAGCGCCTGCTGAAAATCGGCGCGTGGCTGCTGAAGGAGCCGCTCGAAGCCGTGCGTTGGGAAAACGGCGCGGTGTGCGGTGCCGGCACGCGCCGCACGATCGCGGAAATCGCGCGCACCTGGTATCTCGCCCCGCAACTGCTGCCGCCCGACGTCGATCCGCGCGGCCTCGAAGTGTCGACGTCGTATCAGGCGAAGCGCGACACGGGCACGTTCAGTTACGCATGCCACGCGGTCGTCGTCGCGGTCGATACGCAACTCGGCAAGACCGACATTCTCGATTACGTGATCGTCGAAGACGGCGGCGTGCTGATCAATCCGATGGTCGTCGACGGACAGGTGTACGGCGGGGCCGCGCAGGGCATCGGCACGGCGCTCTATGAAGCGATGCCGTACAGCGAAGACGGTCAACCGCTCGCCTCGACGCTCGCCGACTATCTGTTGCCGGGCGCGACCGAAGTGCCAGCGATCCGTATCGAACATATGGAAACGCCCGCGCCGTACACCGAATTCGGTCAGAAAGGCATCGGCGAAAGCGGCGCGATCGGCTCGCCCGCTGCGATTGCGAATGCCGTCAACGATGCGCTGCGCCCGCTCGGCGTGCAGGTCAATCAGCTGCCGATCGCGCCGCGCGTGATCGTCGACGCGTTGCGAGCGGCGACCCAGGTCCGCGCGACGAAGGAAATGCCCGCATGAAAGCCGCCATTTACGACTACGCCAAGCCCGCGACGTGCGACAGCGCGGTCGCTATCGTCAGTCCGACCGAAGGCATGGCCAAGTTCGTCGCCGGCGGCCAGTCGCTGGGTCCGATGATGAACCTGCGCCTCGCGCAGCCCGACATGCTGGTCGACCTGCGCGGCATTGCCGCGTTGCGCGAATGCCGGATCGAAGGCGGCACGACCTTCTTCGGTGCATGCATCACGCACGCCGAGATCGAGGACCGCAAATGGGACGACGGCACACAGGGATTGATGCCCTACGTGGCGCGCGGCATTGCGTATCGTGCCGTGCGCAATCGCGGCACGCTCGGCGGCAGTCTCGCCCATGCGGACCCCGCTGCCGACTGGATCAACACGATGGTCGCGCTCGACGCCGAACTGCTCATCGCGGGCCCTGACGGGTCGCGCTCGCTCGCGGCCGGCGACTGGATGAGCGGCGCGTTCACCACCGCACTCGAGCCCGACGAGATTCTCACCGGCGTGCGCGTGCGGCGTCTGTCATCGGCAGCACGCTGGGCATACTACAAGTTCAACCGCAAGCCAGGCGAGTTCGCCGAGGCCATTGCGATCGTCCTCGACGATGCGCCGGCGGGCATCTGCCGCGCGGTGATCGGTGCTGTCGAAGGCCCGCCGTATCTGATCGCAAACGCGCGAGCGTTGCTCGATAGCGCGCACGCCGCTTTGCTCGATCCGCATCTCGAGGCAGCCGGCCTCGAAGCGGGAAGCTACGAATACCAGGTGCATCGCGTGGCGCTCGAACGGGCGATCGCGATGGTCCGCGACAACAGGAAGCAGACATGACCGATCTCGTCACTTGCGTCACCCAGCGCATCGCGCTGCGGGTCAATCGCGAAGACGTGTCGGCGGCCGTGGAGCCGCGCACGAGCCTCGCCGATTTTCTGCGCGAGCAGCAGATGCTGTGCGGCACCAACATCGGCTGCGAACAGGGCGTGTGCGGAGCCTGCACGCTGCTGGTCGACGGCATGCCGACGCGCTCGTGCATTACGTCGGCGGTGTCGTGCGCGGGCGCGGAGGTCCAGAGCATCGAAGGCTTCGACGACGACGCCGTGATGAACGCGCTGCGCGCCGCCTTCACGGCCGAACACGCGCTGCAATGCGGCTACTGCACGCCGGGCATGCTGATGAGCGCACGCGACATCGTCACGCGCCTGCCCGATGCCGACGACGAACGGGTGCGGCTCGAACTGTCGGGCAATCTATGCCGCTGCACAGGCTACGTCGGCATCGTGCGCGCGATCCGCCGCGTGCTGGACGCGCGCCGCGCGAGCCAGACCGCGCCGCTCGCTGCGGCTGCTGCCGTCTGATTCCGATTCCACGCGTCGAACCAACGGACATCTTCATGGAAATAGAGCAAAGCTTTACCGTGCCGTACCCGCGTGACGTGGTGTGGGCTTCCTTTCACGACACAGCGGGCATCGTCGCGTGTCTGCCGGGCGCGTCGCTGAGCGCGCCGCCGGATGAAGGGCGGCTGAAACTCGCGATGACCGTGAAGCTCGGGCCGATCGTTGCGAGTTTTGCCGGCGACGGCGAGATGAAACTCGACGATGCCGCCTGGCGCGGCAGTGTCACCGGCGGCGGAGTGGATCGCAAAAGCGCATCGCGGGTGAAGGGCGAAGCCGCGTTTTCGCTCGACGACTCGACACCTGGCGAAACTCGCGTCGATGTCAAAGTGGACTATTCGATTGCCGGCAGCCTCGCGCAGTTCTCGCGCGGCGGGATCGTCAAGGAACTCGCGACACGGATGACCGAAGCGTTTGCCGCGAATTTGAAGAAGCGGCTGGATGACTCGATTGCGCAGGCCGCACTCGTCGAGCGGGATGCGCAAACGGCCACGGCCGCTATGGCGGAAGCAGAACCTCTGGCGACGACGATGGCCGGGTCTGTGGATACGCCGCTCGATAACGGCGCCGTTGAGCCGCCAATCCGGTCCGCCGATCAGCCTGTAAATCAGCCTGTAAATCAGCCCGTCAATCAGCCCGCCGGTGCGCCCGCGCCGCCGACCACCCCCGGCGCAGGGCCGCTTCATCGTGCGAACCCGCCTGCCGCCGCACCGCTGAATCTCGGCAACATGGTCTGGAAGATCCTGTGGTCGCGGCTATGCGGCGTGTTCGGCTTCGGGGCACGCCGATGACCTCTGCGGCCAACGATGCCGCCCTGCAACGCCTGTATGCCGTCCGCCCGCAATGGCGCGCCGTTCGCCGCGCACGCGACGCCGTCGGCTTGCCCGATTTCACATTGCTGCATGCAGGCCCGCCCTACGCGAACCCCTGCAAGCCGCCTGCGCCGGTGTTGTCCTCGGCGGTGCTGTGCTGCCTGTACGAAGGCTGGGCGACGAGCGAGCAGGACGCCGAGCGGCTGATTGCCAGCGGCCGCGTGACGCTCGTTCCGGCGCAATCATATGGCGTGGTGACGCCGCTTGCCGCCGTGATTTCCGGCAGCACGGCGCTGGTCGAAGTTGCCGATCGGACAGGCGCTGCATGGTCGCTGCTGGGCAGCGGCGCGGGGCCGCAACTGCGCTTCGGTTCACGCGACCCCGCCATTCTCGAACGCATGACATGGCGCGACACGGTGCTCGCGCCAGTGCTCAGCCACGCGCTGTCGGGCGAGCACGTCGATCTGATCGCCCTCGCCCGTCACGGCCTCGACAACGGCGACGATCTGCATACCCGGACCACGGCCGCGAGCGCGGCGCTTTACGCGTTACTGTCGCCCCGGCTCACGGATGCATCGGTCCATGCGATGCTCCAGCAGACGCCGCTGTTTTTTCTCACGCTCTGGATGGCGGCCTGTTGCCTGATGACGTCGGCGGCCGCGCAGGGTGCGGAGCCTGCATCGACGCTAGTCGTCGCGCTCGGCGGTAATGGCGTCGATGTCGGCATCCGGCTGGCGGGTCGCCCATCGCACTGGACCACCGCACGCGCGGCCGCGCCGCAAGGACCGCGCATGAATCCCGCACTCGACGTAGCCGCCGCGCCGCTGACCGGCGATAGCGGCGTGATCGACGCCGCCGGCTTCGGCGCGCAGGCGCTCGGGCACGCGCCCGAACCGGCGGCCGCCTTCGCGCCGTGGCTTTCCCCCGGCTGGCAGCCCGAGCAGGCCCAGTTGTACGCGGGGACACACCCAGCCTTTGCCGATCTACACGCCGGTCTCGATGCCGCACGCGTGATCCGGCGCGGCGTCGCACCGCTCGCGGCAATCGCGATGGTCGGTGCGGACGGCCGCGCGGGACTGCTCGGCCGGGGGCTCTTCGCCGCGCACGTCGGCCTGTTTGCCGCGGCGCTCCAGGACCTCAAGGATGCATGACGCGCGCAAATCGCTCGCAGCGGGATTGAACGGGCGCGTTCGTCGCGCTGCCTTTTTCAATCGCACCGAAAGACGACGCGCGCGGTTCACGCGGCAATATCAACATGCCAAGCACGATGAGAAACAACGACGTTACGCGTCTTCGTCGCTCTTTTTCGCGCCACCTCCGACGGGCGTTCTGCTGAGGTCGTTATTCGTTTCGACGAGCAAGGCCAGATACGCCATGAAGCGCTTGCGATCGTCCGGTGCGAGCGCGGCAAGCGTTCGCTCATGCGCGCGCGCGACGCCTTCTTCGAGACGCCCTAGCAGCGCCCGCCCGACATCGGTGAGTTCCGCCACCTTCTTGCGCTTATCGGTCTTCGATACGCGGCGTTGAATGAAGCGCCGCTCGACCAGCCTTCCGATCACATCGGCCGTATTCGCACGATCGAGCCCGACCGCACGCGACAGTGCGATCTGCTCGGACGGCCCCATCTGTTCGAGCGCTGTGAGAATGCTGTACTGCACGGGTGTGATGCCCTCCGGCGCACACTCTTCGACGAACAGTGCTACGTGAATCTGATGCAGCCGGCGGATCAGGAAGCCGGGGCGCGCGTCCAGCGCGGTATGACGCCAGTCCGTGAGCGTGTCGGCGCTCCCGGGCTCCTTGGCAGGTTTTACTTTTTTCGGGCTCGCGGCCATGAAGTGCTCTTGTCGGTTTCTGGTGTTGGCGTGCGGAGGGTCAGGCGCGCCACACCGTTACTTCAATCGGCGTAGGCCTGAAGCCCGAGGAAGGATTGTTCTGCTGCGGACAGTTCGACAGCATAGCGATCACCGGCATCTCCGCGCGCAGCACCACGTAATCTCCCGCTTTCGACGAACCTGGCGCGATTTCGATTTCGCCTTGCTCGCCGACCGTCACGCGCATGAAGAAGTTGATGTTCGAGACGATCTCGGACGGACCGAGCGACCATTTGGCCAGCTCGTGCACGAAGTTATGGCGGCAGCTGAGCGTGTTGTGCACGCCATAGCGCAGCAGATCCATCTCGTGGCTGCAGCAGCCTGCCAGGGTGTCGTGAAAGCCGCAGGAGTCTTCGAGCACCGAGAACATTTTCCGCGCCCGATCGGACCAGATCGTCGAGCCCTTGCTCACATACAACGAGCGGTTGAGCTTCACCGTGTTCGGCACGTTCAGCCGGTCAAGCGGCATCTCGCCGCCATAGCAAAGGAAATCGACTGCCTGCTGACCTTCCAGATCGACGATACGCAACTGGTCGCCGGTTTCGAGCCTTTTCGACCAGCGGCCACCCGGCTCGATGACTTCGCGTGAAGCCGGTTCCCGCGTGGCGAGTTCGTTATGCTGTTCCATGGCGTCAAGCCTCCTTGTTTGGGCGTGCAGATCCGATATTTTCCACGATTCGTTAGTACACATCGTATCAGCAAAATAAACGCTTGCCGCGTTATCTGGCGCTCCACATCGGGTCCGTCATCGCTGCGCGATAAGCCCCTGCTCGCACAGCGCGTGACGCGGTCCAAAAAAGTGCATCGATGGCGCTTTACATGGGCTTTGGGTGTTGGTTTGGTGCGCTCTTCGCCCGCTGCCGGCGCATCTCGTCGGTCACGGAAACCGCCGACGCCCGAGTCAACGGGCATTCCACAGACTGGCATGCAATTTGCGATTGATATGCAAACTTGTAAGTGTGCATACGAATTTCGCTTCGCACATGAACGAGGCGGCCGTCCGGCCAAGAAAGCGCGCTCTCCGCGCGACAACCGCGTCACACCAGCTAAAAGAGGGGTACTCAATGTCGTCTCTCATCATCCAGCGCGCCGAAGCGGGCGCCACCCGCCGTTCCGGCCTCCGCCGTCTCGCGCAGAACTCGTTGCGCACGCTGTTCGCGATCGCCGCGTTTGCAGGTGCCGCGCACGTCGCGAATGCAGCAAGCGCGGATGAAATCAAGTCGCGTGGCTATATTTCGGTGGTGACGGAAGACGATTTCAAGCCGTTCGAATTCGTGGACAACGGCACGCCCACCGGCTACGACAACGAAATGCTCGCGCTCGTGAAAAAGAAGCTGCCCGTGCAGATTCGTCAGCAGATCATGCCGTGGTCGGGCATCCTGCCCGGCGTGACAACCGGCAAATACGACATGGCGGTGACTGCGGTGCTCGTCACGCCGGAACGCAAAGGCACGTTCGACTTCACCGCGCCGCTCGCGGAATCGACGACGTTCTATGCGGTCAAGAAAGGCTCGCCAATCAAATCGGCTGACGATCTGGTCGGCAAGATCATCGGCGTGCAGACCGGCAGCGCGATGCTGGCCGACGTCAAGGCATTCGACGAACAGCTGAAAAAGACCCATGGCGGCAAGGGCCTCAAGCAGATCGTCGAGTATCAGTCGTACCCGGAGATCTATCAGGACCTGGCGCTGGGCCGGCTCGACGTCGCGGCAAATACGCAGATCAACCTGAATTCGCTGATCAGGACGCGCCCCGATACATTCGTGATCGGCGAGAAGATCGGCAGCCCTGTGTATATCGCATGGGCAGTCAAGAAGGGTGACACGGCCGCGCTGCAAATGGTGAACGGCGCCCTGCTCGATCTGCGCAAGAGCGGCGAGATGTACCAGATGCAGAAGAAGTGGTTTGGCGCGAGCTTCGAATCGATGCCGCAATCCATTAACTGATCCCGCTGCCGAGCCCGCCTGATGACCGCTTACGACTACTGGAGCATTACACAAGGTGCGCTGGCGACCATATCGTTATCGCTCATCAGCATCGTACTCGGCGTGCCGCTCGGGCTCGGGCTCGCACTGATCCGCTGGGCGAAAGTGCCGGTGCTCGGGCGTATCGTGTATTCGTACGTGAGCATCGTGCGTTCGTGCCCGACCGTCACGCTGACCTTGCTGGTGTTCTTCGCGCTGCCGCAACTCGGATTGTCGCTCGATCCGGTTCCCGCTGCGATCGCCGCGTTGACCATCAGCACGTCGGCGTTCAACTGCGAGATCTGGCGCAGTGCGTTCGTCGAGTTTCCGCGCGACCAGTATGATGCGGCGCTGTCATTCGCGATGCCCCGCTTCACGCGCATCCGGCGCATCGTCTTGCCGCAGGTCTATCGCGCGAGCCTGCCCGGACTCGTCAACGAAATGACGCTGCAGATCAAGTCGACGCCCGCCGTCGCGGTGATCGGCATTGTCGAGATCACGCGCGCCGCGCTGCGGGTCGGCTCGAATACCTATGAGCCGCTGCCTCCCTTCATTTTCGCGCTCGTGCTGTACGGCCTGATCGTGTTCGCGCTGATCCGGTTGAAACGCATGGTCGAGAAACGTCTTCGCACCGGAGGCCTCGCTTGATCGCCAACTTTCTGATCATCTGGCAGCAGCGCGACGCCGTACTCGCGGGGCTGCTCAACACGGTGATCCTGCTCGCCGTCTCGGGCGTGGCGTCGCTCCTGCTCGGTGCGCTGCTCATGCCGATGCTGATGTCGCAGAACAAGGCAGTGAGGCGTGTGGCCGCCGTCTATGTCGACGCGATGCGCTGTGCGCCGTTCCTGCTGTTCGTCTACCTGATCTACTTTGGTCTGCCGACGCTCGGCATGCGCATGTCGAACTGGTCCGCGGGCGCCCTCGCGCTGATTCTCTATAACGCGGCCTACATGGGCGAGCTGTTGCGCGGCGCATGGGTCGAACTGCCCGCGTCGCTGATCGAATCAGGTAAGGCGTTCGGCTTTCGCGGCTTCACCCTCCTGCGGCGCATCATCCTGCCGCCCGTCATGCTGCGCGCGACGCCGCTCGTGGGCAACCAGTTGGTCCAGATCGTCAAGGACAGCGCGTTCCTGACGGTCATCGCGGTCGGTGAACTGACGCACGAAATGACGGGCATCCAGGCCACCTACTTCATTCCGTTCGCGGCCTTCGTCGCGGCGGTTCTCCTTTACTGGTGCATCTGCCTCGCGATCGAAGCAGGCACCGGCATGCTGAACAAATTCGCCGAGGAGCGTCGAGCGTGACTGCTGCCATGCCTTTAACCCTGCCGGAAACTGGGCCGGCCGATGCCGTGACCCCGCGCGCCAACGTGCTGAATCTCGTCGGCATCTCGAAGTCGTTCGGCGACAATCAGGTGCTGCGCGATGTGTCGCTGAAGGTCGCCCAAGGCGAGACGGTCTGTCTGCTTGGCCCGTCCGGCTGCGGCAAGTCGACCTTGCTACGCTGCATCAACTGGCTCGAAGTGCCCGACGCGGGCAGCGTGCATGTGTCCGGCCAGCGCATGGGCGTGCGCGACAACACGCGTATCCGCATGAGCGACGCCGACCTCGCGAAAATACGCGCGAAGATCGGCATGGTCTTTCAGCATTTCGCCCTATGGCCGCATCTGAGCGTGATTGACAATGTGATGGAGGCGCCGCTGCACGTGCTCAAACGCGATCGCGCGACGGTGCGGGCGGAAGCGATCGAACTGCTCGATCGCGTGGGCCTCGCCGACAAGCATGACCAGTTTCCGTCGCGCCTGTCGGGCGGCCAGAAGCAACGCGTCGGCATTGCACGCGCGCTCGCCATGAAACCCGATGTGCTGCTATTCGACGAGCCAACCAGCGCGCTCGATCCGATGCTGGTCGGCGAAGTGCTCAGCGTGATGCGCTCGCTGGCGAACGAAGGCGCGACGATGGTGATCGTCACGCACGAAATGGAGTTCGCGCGCCAGGTCGCCGATCGCATCGTGTTCATGGATGGCGGGCAGGTTGTCGAAACCGCGCCGCCGCAGAAGTTTTTCGGCAGCCCGGAGTCGCTGCGCGCACGGCAGTTTCTTGCCCGCTTTCACGGCCATGGCGGCGCCGGCATTCCGGCTAGCTAGGTAGTCGATAAACGGCCTCAGTACTCCGAAGAACTACACAGCGGACGATCACGCGCCCGCCGTGTCCCGGCCGATCACTTCGGTTCGTACCACGAATAGGTGGCGAGCGTGCTAACCGGCGTGCCAATCTGCAAAGTGATGTCGCGCAGCGAGGTCAACTCGATGTTGCGCAGATCGCCCATGTAGCGCCGCGAGTCGCCATTGTCGTTGATGTAGGCGACGACGTTCCCAGTCACACCGGCCACGTTCGTGCTGCTAAGCGGCTGGCCCCAGATATCGAAGAACTGGCCAAGCGTGAAGGTCTTGAAAGTCGGCGTTTCGATATGGATGATGCCGGTCTGGTCGTGGGTGTGCATTTCATAGTTGCACTGGGGCAGAATGCCGACGAGGGCGGGTATCGCAAGCCACTGGCCGTCCTTGAAAATAGCGAGGTGTGCATGGACGTGATACAGCTCGCTCATGTTGGCTGCGCAGATCAGACCGTCCACGTTCGAACCCTTGCCCCCGGTCGCGGTGTTACCGGACGGCCAGAAGTTGTTCCCCACCACACCGAGGTACACGAGCGTGATCGGGTTTGGATCGAATGGCGGCGGATCGGTCCATGCGTACGTCGGGATCTGGGTCAAAGGCGTGCCGATTTCAATCGTCACCTCGCCATGCGCGGGCAGCACGAGGCTCGCAGGATCGCCTGTGTATTGCGTGAGCGCGCCGCCATCGTTCACGTAGATGGTGATGGGCGAGCCGCTCACGCCGGCGACGCTGGAAGCGTCGATCGTTTGCCCCCAGATCGAGAAAAACTGCCCCAAGGTGTATGACACGTGGGTGCTCGCGTCCATGTGGATTTTGCCGGTTGAATCCACCGTGTGCAGCGGATATGCACAGCCAGTCTGCGCTGCCATGGTCGGCTCGACCATGCCGACATTAGCCGGCAGCGCAAGCAGGCGCCCGTTCTGATAGATGGACAGATGCGCGTAAGTGTAGGCGCTGCTGCGCACGGTGCAGTTGAGGCTGCCCACCGCTTGACCCCGTCCACCTGATGACGTGGAGCCCGTGGGCCAGAAGGCGTCGCCGAGCGTCGTGCCGTCGATCACCGATGTGGCGGCGGCCAGCGTCGGCGTCGTCGCGCTGGGGGTCGATGCACCTGAGGCGGGGGTGGCTGCTGCCGGAGTGCTGGCGGAAGTAGGCGCACTGGCAGCGCCCGGAGCACTGGCAGCGCCTGGAGAACTGGCCGCGCCGCCCGCATTGCTTGAGGCACCCGTCGAGCCCTCTCCCCCTCCGCCTCCGCCACAACCGGTCAGTGCCAGGAAGACGCCAATCGCGAGCAATCGTGAACTCGATCCTGTCAACATGTCGTACTCCGCCCAGGTCGTTACAAGAGGAATTGGGTACAGCAGATCACTTCAGGAGCAAGCGTCTCGCTAGAACGTATCGATTGATCGAGACTGCGCGCAACAGCGAGTCCCGCGAATGCACGACGCGTGCAAATCGCCGGACCCGATGCCAGTACATGTTTAAGACCTTACTTCACATTACTTAAAATTACGTGTTTCATGCCGATTGAGCGTAACAGATGTCATCAGAAAGCGAACCAAATGAACCACAGCGTTTTGCGCCTTTTCGTGTCGTATTTGTGCGAGTCGGCGCGCATCCGTGGCGGTGAGAAATCCGAACATGGCCGGCGGACAGACGCTCGTCGGGCGTCTGGCGGCATTGGATGAGAAGGCGCGCTTCCGCGGTCATCCGGTCGTGGAAGCGCCCTTTCGTGTGGAGGACTATCTATCTGGCCACCCTCATCATGCAAAAGCATCGAGGATGGTCCGAGGTGGCAATTACGTTGGTCAAAGTGAGCGACGGGAAAGTGACCCACCCTTTCACGACATCCTTCAATCCCCGACCGGTATGTCGGCCATGAGGCAGGCAGACGCGCTCCCGGCTAAAGCAACGCCACCACCCTGACATCGCCCTGCTCGGCCGACGCCACCACCTTCTCGCCGATGCGGCGGAACGTGATCGACACCGACGAATCGCCGACGCGCAGATCGCCGATTTCAAGCCAGTCGATGCCTTCGGGCAGCATCGGCTGCTCGATCACCACTTCGCGCCGCTCGGCGTCGATCATGATGCCCAGACAGGCTTCGAGCATCATGAACGGCGAACCGGCCGCCCACGCCTGCGGCAGACACGCAACCGGGTACGCGGTGGGCGGCTCGCCGCGCCGCCGTGGAAAACCGCAGAACAGCTCGGGCAGACGCATGTCGAAATTGACCGCCGCCTGGAACAGCGCCTGCAACAGGCGCACGGCCGCCGCCTTGCCGCCGTAATGCGACAGGCCGCGCGCGCACAATGCGTTGTCGTGCGGCCAGACCGAGCCATTGTGATAAGCCATCGGGTTGAAGCGCGCCTGGCTCGCGGCCAGCGTGCGCACGCCCCAGCCGGTGTGAAACAGCGTGGAGTCGAGGGCGCGCACCACCGCTTCGCCGCGCTCGCGCGTCGGCAGCCCGAAGGCCAGCAGGTGGCCCGCATTCGACGCCATCACACGGCACAGTTCGCCATGGCCGTCGAGCGCGATACCGTAGAAGCCGGACTCTTCCATCCAGTACTTCTCTTCGACACATTGACGGATTTTCTTCGCGCGCTCGCTGTATTGCGCAGCCGGTTCGCGCAGGCCGCGCAGTTTTGCGAAGCGCGCCATCGTGTCGAACGCGGCGCTCGCATACGCCTGCACTTCGACGAGTGCGATCGGCCCGTCGGGAAAGCGGCCGTCGGCATGGAACACCGAGTCGTGACTGTCTTTCCAGCCCTGGTTCGCGAGGCCGCCGTCCGACTCGCGCTGATAGTCGAGCAGGCCGTAGCGGTTCTTGTCGCACACGCCCGCGACCCATTGCGCGGCACGTTCTAGCGCCGGCCACAATTCGTCGATCAGCGCGAGGTCGCCGGTGCGCGCCGCATAGGCGCCGGCCAGCACGATGAACAGCGGCGTGGTGTCGACGCCGCCGTAGTACAGCGCGAATGGCACCTCGCCGGCGGCGGCCATTTCGCCCTTGCGCATCTCGTGCATGATCTTGCCGGGCGCGGCGTCGCGAAACGGCGAATTCTCGCGCGCCTGATGCTCGGCAAGAAAGCGCAGCACGCCCGCGGCCAGTTGCGGTTGCAGCCACAGCGTCTGCAACGACGTGATGACAGCGTCGCGGCCGAACGGCGTCGAGAACCACGGGATGCCCGCATAGGGATACGGGCCGGTTGCGAGATCGGTGGTTAGCAGGCCGAGGTCGGCGAACGAGCGATCGATCCATGCATTGAAAAGCGGATTGCTCGAGCGCACGCGCGCGGTCGTGCGGCGGCGTTCGCGCATCACGAGGTGGGCATCGACCAATGCGGCGCGCACCGCCGCGCGGCCAACGCGCGGACGCTCCGCATCGATTTGTGACAGATGGCTTTCGCTCAGCGCATGCACGGGTTGCGAGACGTCGGCGCCCGCCTTGTCCGACTGTGCGACGACCTGCACCGCGACCGACAGATAAATCGACACGCACGCTTGCGCTGGCAGTTTGACGGTGTAGTCGGCGCGGTCGTCGAACAGATTGTCCGGCTCCGGCGCGAACGCGATCTGCACATTACGCGCGACGTCGTCGAGACCGATATAGCCGAGCAGCACTTGACGATTCTCCACGCGCGCCGATTCGATACGGCCTTGCTTGTCGCGCTTCAGGCCGCGCACTTCGAACATGTCGCGAAAGTCGCTCGCGAACGAAATGGACAGCGGCACCACCGCGTCGCGCGTGCCGTAGTTGGTGAGTTCGATGGCTTCGTTGAGCACGGTGCCCGACAGCACGCGCACGCGCTCGACGTGGATCACGCCTTCGGGCGTGCTGTCGCCGCCGAGCGGCGGCAACGGACGATTGGTCAGATGCGCGGTGAACGAGGTGTTGTCGCTGCTGACGCTGCCCGACAGCAGCGACGGCGCACGGCCGCCGAATGTCAGGCGCAGTTGCGAAAGAACGCGAGTGTCGTTGACGAACAGGCCGTCGTCGTGGCCCGTAATATCGCCGAGCGGGTCGTTGACGATGAAGGTGTCGCCCGACTTCAGTACGTGCTGGGTGGCACTCGCGACATTGAGGTTTTCCGTCGGGATGAATACGCCGTCCGGCTCGGGCTCGCGGTGATCGACGCCGCCCGAGAGGGACACACCACCGAGGGTTTCTGGCTGCTGCATCAGGGTCACTCCTATGGGTTCGCTTCTGCTTTCAGTTTCACATTCGGTCGCCGCTTCGTGCCGGCCGGTCGCTTCCGATTGTAGAGGGTCTGTCCGCGTCAGACGAACTTATCGCAGGGGAGTTTCGGTTTTTTTGCGAGGTTTGTTGCGTGGTTTTTTCGTGGCACAGGACGTGCAGAGGGTTTGGCTTTGAGGCGACGCGAGCGGGGTCGGTCTTTTTCGCGGGAGGATGCCGTCAGCATGCGCCTTCAATCAGGATTTCAGCGCAAAAAAAAAGGCCGTCGCGCAGTCATCGGACTGCCGACGGCCCCGACACATTAACGCTGCGTCACCGGTTTGGCTTCGCGCTGCGTCTCACCCACGAACAACTGGCGCGGGCGGCCGATCTTCTGCTCAGGATCGGCAATCATTTCGTTCCACTGCGCAATCCAGCCAACCGTGCGCGCCATCGCGAAGATGCACGTGAACATCGCGGTCGGAATGCCCAGTGCGCGTTGCACGATGCCCGAGTAGAAGTCGACGTTCGGGTACAGCTTGCGTGACACGAAGTAATCGTCTTCGAGCGCGATCTTTTCCAGCGCCATGGCGAGCTTGAACAGCGGATCGTCGTGCAGGCCCAGCTCTTCCAGCACCTCGTGGCAGGTCTCGCGCATCAGCTTCGCGCGCGGATCGTAATTCTTGTAGACGCGGTGACCGAAGCCCATCAGCTTCACACCCGAGTTCTTGTCCTTCACCTTCGCGATGAATTCGGGGATGTTGTCGACCGAGCCGATTTCTTCCAGCATGTTCAGCGCGGCTTCGTTCGCGCCGCCGTGCGCCGGGCCCCACAGACATGCAATGCCCGCCGCGATACACGCGAACGGATTTGCGCCCGAGGAACCGGCGAGACGCACGGTCGAGGTCGATGCGTTCTGTTCGTGGTCCGCGTGAAGGATCAGGATGCGGTCAAGCGCGCGCACCAGCACGTCGTTGACCTCGTACTCTTGCGCCGGATTGGCGAACATCATGCGCATGATGTTCGCGCTGTAGGACAGGTCGTTCTTCGGATAAACGAATGGTTGACCCACGGTGTACTTGTACGCCATCGCGACGAGCGTCGGCAGCTTTGCGATCATGCGGATCGCGGAGACCTCGCGGTGCTGCGCGTTATTGATGTCGAGCGAGTCGTGATAGAACGCCGACAGCGCGCCGACTGCGGCAACCAGAATCGCCATCGGGTGCGCGTCGCGACGGAAACCGCGGAAGAAGAAGTGCATCTGCTCATGCACCATCGTGTGCTTCGTGACGGTGTTCACGAACTCTTCTTTCTGCTGCGCGTTCGGCAGTTCGCCCTTGAGCAGCAGATGACAGGTTTCGAGAAAGTCGGCGTTTTGCGCGAGGTTGTCGATCGGGTAGCCGCGGTACAGCAACTCGCCCTTGTCGCCGTCGATATACGTGATTTCGGAATTGCATGCCGCCGTCGACATGAAGCCCGGGTCGTACGTGAACTTGCCGGTCTGGCCGTACAGCTTACGAATGTCGATCACGTCCGGCCCGAGCGAGCCTTGATAGATCGGTAGTTCAATCGTCTGGTCGCTGTCGGAAAAGCTCAGCGTTGCGTGTGTCTTCGAGTTCATCTACACGTTCCTTATACTTTTACATCGCACACGTGCCGGCATGCCCGACCTTCGTTTCTTCCGGACGCGTTGGCATGCTCAGGCTCCGCCTCGCATTCTACGGGCCAGGGGGGCGTCGATTGCGACGATTGACGGCAACAATCCATCTCGGCTCACGCAACATTCGTTGCCGGTGAAGCCGATGTGAACCACGCGCATACACGGCGTGAAAGATTCTCCACGCGCTGCACGACACTGCCAGCCAAATGAAAGTTAGCGCGCTCGGCGCAACAATGTTTTGCTCCAGTCGGACTGCGCAGGGGGCAGCGCATCTGCGATACTGGATTCGTGTTTTGCTTCCCCTGCTAACACATCGCTGTCTTTGGCCCGCCACGTCACGGCGGGCTTTTTTAATCAGCCAGAAGAACAGGAAGGACCCGATGAACGCCTCTCTCGAAACGCTATTTCCGGATCATGTTCACACGGAAGAGAACAGCGTCACCGCGCTGAATCATCAGGACATCGTCGTTGCGTTATCAGCGGCGCTGAAAGCGCAGGACGTGGCAGTGCTGCACATGCTTTATCCGCGTACCGACGCACGCACGCATCGCAGTCTCGATACGCTCGTGAATGTATTGCACGGCCACGGCCTGCATGAAGTGGCGGACCTGATCGCTGAGGAAGCGCACTATCTGCTGTTCAAAGACCCTGTGAAAGCGTGGAAAGCCTTCCACGAAATTCGCAACGATTCGCTCGCGATCGGCGTGCATCTCTATTACCACGGCCTCGTCGGCGAAGCGGCGGAACGCGCGCTCGATAAAGACGCGCATCGCAAGGTTTGAGGATGATTGTCTGATTGGAAAGCCGGGCCGGGCTGCCGCGCGTGAAGCGCCGCAAGCAGCCCGGCACGGTGGCGAAATGGCCGCACTACGCGCCCATATCGCTCACTGCACGCCCATCGCGCGAATGAACTCGTCGACGTAGCGATTGAACGCGCCGGGATGCGCGAGGTTCATTCCATGCGAGGCGCCACGCACCGTCTCGCGGCGCGCATCGGGCAGCCACGATTGCAACGCGGCGGCGGTACGCCGGAACATCTCGGGGCTCTTCTCGCCGTCGATCAGCAACACCGGGCAGCGCACTTCGGCCGCATCTTCGGGCACGTAGGCCGGCAACGGATCCTGGAATTGCCGCGCGAGCGTGTGCGCGTTATCGGTGGCCATCCTGCGAAAGCCGGGCGTGCTCATCGCCCAGAAACCGGGCCGGCTCACCGAGTCGACGAACAGCTGCAAGCCCGCTTCCACTTCCCCGCCTTCGATCAGTTGCGCCGCTTTCGCACGCAACGCGTTGACGGTCTCCGGCAAACGCGCAGGCAGACGCCCGGCGATCTGCAGCGGACCGCCCGGATCGGCGAGCGTCAACGTGCGTACGCGTTCGGGATGACGCCGCGCGCAATGAAACGCCACACAGCCGCCGCGTGAATGCCCCACCACGTGCGCCGGTCCCGCACCGAAACGGTCGATGAATTCGGCGACTTCGTCCGCATGCCTGCTCCAGCTGAACGGCAGACCAGGCTCGCTATCGGTCATCGGCCAGTAATGCGTGAGACTCACCGCAACACAGCGATACTGCTTCGAAAGACCGGCGAGTTGCGGTTGCCAGTAGCGGTAATCGCACAGCGAGCCGTGCACGAACAGCAGCAGTTCGCCCTCGCCCGCTTCCACGTAGGGCATGCGCAGACCGCTTTGCAGTTCGATGAAAGATGGCGAAGACGACGAAGCGGAAACAGATTGATTCACGGATGATTCACAGACAGCGCGGCAGCACGCCAATTCAGCGGCGCCGGCGAGAAATGGAATGGGGAAAAAGCCTCAACACCCTGAAACTGGGACGCGGACGCGTATTGTCACATAGCTGCCCGCAGCATGCGGTCGCTCGCTCGCGATGCGGCATTGGCTCGACGGACAAGCAGGACTCGTACGCCCGAACCGTCAGCGGGGGCGCGTTAAAACACCCCACCGGCAAGCCCCTGCCTCTTCCCGCGACCCGCCCTCATTCGTAGCCGGCTTCGTCGAGCAAACCGGACGCGGCAGCCGCACCAGCCCCTCGCACCGCACAGGTCAGCGGTTCATCGGCCACCCGCACTTCGAGCCCGAGTTCACGGGTCAGGCGGCGCCCCAAGTTGGCGAGCAGCGCGCCGCCGCCGGTCAACACGACGCCGTTGTGCGCGATGTCCGTCACCAGTTCGGCGGGCGCGCTTTCGAGCCCGCGCTTGACCGCACCGATCACCTGACGCAACGGCCCTTCGATCGCCTCGGCGATATCGTGATTGCTCAACTGCACCGTGCGCGGCAAGCCGTCGTCGACGCTGCGGCCGGTCGCGTTCATCTGCTCGAACGGCACCTCACGCACCGCCGAACCGATGTTCTTCTTCACGTGCTCGGCGGTTTGCTCGCCAAGCAGCACGCCGTACAGATTGCGCACATAGCTCACGATCGCCGCGTCGAAGTTGTCGCCGCCCACGCGCACCGAGCCGCTATACGCGGTGCCGCCGAGCGCGATCACGCCCACTTCGGTGGTGCCGCCGCCGATATCGACCACCATCGATCCGGTCGCGTCCCCCACCGGCATGCCCGCGCCGAGCGCCGACGCCAGCGACTCGCCGATCAGGCTGACCTTCCAGGCGCCGGCCGCAACCGCCGCTTCCTTGATCGCGCGCCGCTCGACCTGGGTCGCGCCCGCCGGTACGCACAGCGTGAACGCGGCGCGGCGGCTGAACAGCGGCCGTGGTCGCGCCATGTCGACGAACTGGCGAATCATGTGCTCGGCGGCGGAGAAATTGGCGATCACGCCGTGGCGCATCGGCCGCACCGTTTCGAGATTGCGCGGCGTGCGGCCGAGCAACTGGCGGGCTTCCGTGCCCACCGCGGCGACGCGCTTGGATCCGGCCGCAGGCTCTTTCTGGAAACACACGACGGACGGCTGGTTCAGCACGATGCCGCCGTCGTCGGTGTAGATAAGGGTATTGGCCGTGCCGAGGTCCACCGCCACGGAAGGGCGGAACAGTCGCTCGAAGAGCGGGTGATGCGGCGTCGGTCTGGCCATAAGAAGGCTCTGATAAGTCGTTGTCTACCCATGCTGGGCAGTTTGAAAATGCGCCCCCGGTCCCCCGAGCCGCTCGGCACGCCCCGTCCGGCATTGGGCGATCCGCGCGGCGGGGGTGATTTTCAAGCTAATGACCGTTTAACGGCAAGCAGATCAATATCTTTAGAGCCACTTTTCATCAGGGCCGTGTCAACCGCGCGACAGTGCCCCCAATGAGCGCTCCAGCGCCTCGCGGCCGAGCGCGACGCCGTCGGCGTCGATCGTGTGGCCGATGCCGGGCAGCACGTACGCGTCAACGGTGTAGCCGGCGTTGCTGAATGCGTCGGCGGCGTATTCCAGTTCGCGCACCGGGATCACTTCGTCGTTCTCGCCGTGGATCAGCGTGAGCGGCGTGCCGTTGTTCGCGACGATGGCCGACGCAAGCCGCCCCGAATAGGCGACGACGCCGGCTGCGCCTTCGGCGCTGGCCGCCACGTGATACAGCGCCATGATCGAACCTTGCGAAAAGCCAACGAGCGCAAGGCGGCCGAAAGCCACCTGCCAATGTGCGAGTTCTGCTTCGAGCACGCCGCGCAGCGCCGGATAGGCGGCGCTCACGCGCGCCTCCCGATTCGCTTCGTTGACGTCGCGCAGGCTGAACCATTGACGGCCGCCGAAGCCGCCGTCGAACGCGTCGGTGCCGTCGAGCGAGGTGAACGCGACCTCTGGCAGCGTCTCGCTCCAGATGTCCGCGAGAGGCATCAGATCGCGCGCATTGCTGCCGACGCCGTGCATCAGCACGACAAGGCCTTTGGCAGGCGCGCTCACCGGCGCGCGCCGCCAGCCGTGTTCGAATTGTTCCCAGGCCATATGCGTTTCCTTTTCTGTTGGTCGATTCGTGGTTCGTGTGCGGTGCGCGTCCACGCGGCGAGCGCCTGCCCGACGCATGCCTTGCCGGCTTGATACGCCGCAATGGCCTGCGTTGACCACGACGATGTCACGCAGGCCATCGGCAGCCCCAACCGCGAGCATACGCTGAGCGCCTTGTCCGCGCCGCCCGGCGCGCATCCGCGACGACGTCAAAATCCGAATACAGGTATGCTTTTGCGATCATTCGACGGACCCGCCGACGGGCGTCTCCCGCTCGCGGGGAATAGCCCATCCGTCCACACCGTCCGCAGCACCCGTTCCGGAGAGCCCATTGAGCCAGCCCACCGCCGCGCCCGCTTCCGCGCCGCCTGCCCCGCCACCGCCGCTCGAAGGCGGCAAACTGGTTCTCGCCACTGTCGCCGTCGCGCTCGCGACGTTCATGAACGTGCTCGACACGTCGATCGCGAACGTCGCGATTCCGACCATTTCGGGCAACCTCGGCGTCTCGGTCGATGAAGGCACGTGGGTCATCACCGTGTTCGCCGCGGCCAATGCGGTGTCGATTCCGCTGACCGGCTGGCTCACGCAGCGCATCGGTCAGGTGAAGCTGTTCGTCGGCGCGATCCTGATGTTCGTGCTGGCCTCGTGGCTGTGCGGCATTGCGCCGACGCTGCCGGTCCTGCTGCTCGCGCGGGTCTTCCAGGGCGCGGTGGCCGGCCCGCTGATTCCGCTGTCGCAGGCGATTCTGCTCGGCTCGTATCCGAAGGAGAAATCCTCGACCGCGCTCGCGCTGTGGGCGATGACCGCGACCGTCGGCCCGATTGCGGGCCCCGCGCTCGGCGGCTGGATCACGGATAGTTACAGCTGGTCGTGGATCTTCTACATCAACATTCCGGTCGGCCTGTTCGCGGCGGGCGTCACGTGGATGATCTATCGCACCCGCGAGTCGCCGACCCGCAAGCCGCCGATCGACGTGGTCGGGCTCGGCCTGCTGATCACGTGGGTCGCGTCGCTGCAGATCATGCTCGACAAGGGCAAGGACCTCGACTGGTTCTCGTCGCCGGTGATCGTGATTCTCGGCATCACCGCGCTGATCAGCTTCGCGTTCTTCCTCGTGTGGGAGCTGACCGAAGAGAATCCGATCGTCGATCTACGGCTTTTCCAGCAGCGCAACTTCCTCGGCGGCACGATTGCGATTTCGGTCGCGTACGGCGTGTTCTTCGGCAACCTCGTGCTGCTGCCGCAATGGATGCAGGAGTATCTGAACTACCGCTCCGTGGATGCCGGCCTCGTGACTGCGCCGCTCGGTATCTTCGCGGTGATACTCGCGCCGGTGATGGGCCGCGTGCTGCCGCGCTCGGACGCGAGGGTGATCTCGACGCTGGCGTTCGTCGGCTTTGCGATCGTGTTCTACATGCGCTCGAAGTACGTGATCGAAATCGACACCTGGCATCTGGTGCTGCCCACACTGCTGCAAGGCATTCCGATGGCGCTATTCTTCGTGCCGCTGACCTCGATCATTCTGTCCGGCCAGCCGCCGAGCAAGATTCCGGCAGCCGCGGGCCTGTCGAATTTCGCGCGGGTGTTTTGCGGCGCGGTGGGCACGTCGATCGCGGGTTCGGCGTGGAATAACCGCACCGTGCTCCATCATGCGCGGCTCACCGAACAGGCCAGCATCAACAACCCCGCGTTCAACCAGCAGATCGACACGACCCAGTCGCTGCTGCAGCTGAATACGCAATCGGCGCACGCGCTATTCGATTTCACCGTGAACACGCAGGCCGCAATGATGGGCCTGAACGACATTTTCTTCGTGTCGGCGATCATCTTCATCCTGATCATTCCATTGATCTGGATTACGCGGCCGGCCAAGGGCGGCGGCGGTCCGGGCGCGGCGGGCGCGCATTGAGCGAGTTGATGGGCTGTTGTATTCCGTGCGCGCGGGCGCGAGGGTTCGCTTGCTCCAGGCCTCTCGCATACGGTGACGCAGCCGGCGCTCGCGTGGCGCCGGTAGCGCGTCAGCGGAAATAGCGCGCGGGTGTGTCGCCGAACGCCTCGCGGAACACCGCGATAAACGACGACACGTCGTTGTAGCCCACGTCGAGCGCCACCTGCGTGACGCTCGCGCCGCCGCCCAGATGTTCGAGCGCGACCAGCAAGCGCAATTGCTGGCGCCATTGACCGAAAGTGTGCCCAGTTTCCTTGACGAACAGACGCGCCGCCGTGCGCGCCGTGACACCAGCGGCCGCCGCGAGCTCTTCGAGCACCGCGGGTTGCGCCGGGTCGGCGCTGAGCGCAGTGGCAATCCGTTCGATGCGCGGGTCGCCCGGCCAGTTCAGGCCCAGCGGCGCGGCGGGCAAGCCCGGCAGGCGATCGAGCAGCACCTGCATGAGACGGCTGGCGGGTTCGTCGAACGGTTGGTCGTGCGGCAGACCGGCCGCGGCGCTCAGCAATGCCTGCACGAGCGCGTCCGGCACGAGCGCGCCGCTTTGCACGGGCAAGGGCGCCGCGTCCGGGGTGGCATAGAGCGAATAGAGTTGCACGGGACGCGTCGCGTGCAGGCAGTGCAGCACGTTCGGCACGATCCAGACCGCGTGCCCGGGCGGCACGACCCAGCGGCCAGCCTCGGTACGCACGGTCAGCACGCCGTCGCTTACGTGAATCAGCCGTGCGTGACGATAGGCTCGCCACGGCTCGTCAAGCGTGTCATGGCGTTCGCCGACCACGAAGACCGTCTGGTCGACGCCGTTCGGATCGAAGGCTTCCATCTGGGGGTCCGGGTTGCCGCGTTGCTTCCACGAAGGCAGCAAGATTAGCACGGCTCGCGCGGAGGACTTTGGTGGGGACGTGAGAAGGCAATCACGGCTCCGACGGTCCACGCTCGGTGTGACGGTCGAATCTGGAGGAGAGATGACCGCCCCACCGGTTATCCCGCTCGTTCCGCCAACTCCGCCAACACCCGCTGAAAAGCCGTCGTGCCGATCACCCGCTCGTTCGCCCCGTCCTCGAAGTCGATCCACCCCGAGTTGAAGCCGTCGATCATTTCGATACGCGGCGCGGGCCATGCCGTGCCCTGCGCCTGGAATCGCGCGTCCCACTCGTCGCGCGGCACCGCCCGGGCCTCGACCCGGCGCCCCAGCACGCCGCCGAGCAGTGCGGCAATCTCGTGCTGCGTATAACGCTGCGGACCTTCGATCTCGATCACGCGCCGCCCTTGCCACGACTGCGCGAGCGTGTCCGCGATCACACGGCCGATATCCGCCGTGGCAACCATCGGATATGCACGGTCGAGCGGTTGCAGAAAGCTCGGCATTACCCCGGTTTCGCGAGCCGGCCCAATATCCCACAGCGAGTTCTCCATGAACCACGCGGGCCGCATGAACGCGGTCGGAATCGGCAGATCGACCAGCGCCCGTTCTAGTATGTGCACCTGCGTGATAAGCCCGAGGCCGGACTCGCGCTGCCCGCCGACCGACGATAGCGCCGCTACCCGCTCGGGCTTCGCCTTCGTCAACGCCTCCTTCAACACCGCGGCCGCCGCGTACGCATTCGGATAGCCGGGCTGCGGCGCGAAATTCGGCGCGATCATCACGAAAACGCCCGCCGCGCCGCGGAACGCGGCAGTGAGCGCCTCGGCGTCTTCGAACGACGCGATGGCGACCTCCGCACCCCGCTGCGTCCACTGCGCCGCCTTGCTCGCGTCGCGCAACACCGCGCGCACGGCATGCCCCGCATCCAGCAGCGCGCGCGCCGCCGCGCCGCCCACCTGCCCTGTCACACCGGTAATTGCAAACATGATCTTCGCTCCTCGATGACGGCGAATGCCGCTTTGGAACGCATTCTCGATGTTTCGGTAATATTTCGCGAGAGCATGTATGTCATTTTTTTAATGACTTTTTGTCATTCAAATGCCTTGTTTGCCGATGAAATGATCGAGCTCGCGAAGAAGTTCAACAAGTCCCCGGCACCGATCCTCACTGACAAGTACACAGTGCAGGGCCGATGATCGGATCGAACCGCTGCCGTCGCTTGAGTCCAGTGTCGCTGGGTGCTGCTCAGTGCCTTGTGTTTGCCACGATTAGCAAGCTGTACTGACGATGCCTCGACGTCGACGCCACGCAAGCCGAGATCGACCAGCGAGGAGTTCGGTTGCGACGTCCTAGGCAGATCGTGCAGTTAAATGGCGTTCTGTCGGGTGGCTCCGCCGGCGTGCGGTCGTCGTAAAAGTTGCGCGGAAACCTCCATGCACCGACGACCAGTCCTTATTGCCCCGTGCATGCGCGCCTTGGCATGACGCTGGCCGGGTGGCGCCGATTAATCATCGAGTGTGGACGAGTATGAAAGAAATCAGGACCCGTATTAGTGACCACTACTAGCCCCAAATTCCCTTGCAAATCGATATCTTTTCCGGGAGTTGTCCGACATAGCAATCTTCAGTAGCGCCAGCCAAACGCAGTTTGACGGGTTTTAGGGCGCGATTATTTCGCCCCCACTTGCCGCGCTGCCTAACGGCAGAAATTACCGACAACAATTTGACGGGCATCAGGGGAAACCCGAGAAAAAAGACGCTTCTAATATTTAGATGAATCAGGATATCCACTTAGATATGGCACTTATAACGCGTCGCCCACAGAAATAGGGCACGTACGAAGTCGCACCGGCAAATTTGAGTGAATATTCGAAAAATATCCTGCCGTGTGCGCCTTTCCGGTCGAGAGCGCGGAGTTTGCCTGCATTTTCCACCACCTTCAAATATATAGACGCCTCAAAGGGTCATATAACTTCGCTTATTAGTATTAATAATATAAAAGTATAGTCAACCGATTTATTTTGCGGCGTTACAGATTGTTACGACCGAATACTCGTTCAAAACGTTTCAGCCGCGTAACATCGCGGCTTCATTGCCTGGGCAGGGAGCGAACGTTCTAAACAAGGCAGGACCTGCGAGTTTAGTTGTCTCTCTTATACCGGGGCGCGTAGGTCGTTCCGCCTACCTTTCATCGGTGTTCAGTCGCTGTCAGGTCCCTCCAAGGGACTTCGGACGAGCGCTTGCTTGGTTCAGGACTTTCAAAAAAACTCACTTGTAGTTCAAATGAAATTTCAAACCTTACGTAATTGTTCACTCTACTTAGTACTCCCCATTATTGCAGCGTGTGGTGGTGGAGGTGATGACAAAAGCGACCCAACAGCCGTCGCCGCCAACGCTGTCGATCCGGTAGCTGTAGTCGATGTCGCGAGGCACCCGCCGTCGGTAAGCGGGACCACAATTCCACCCGCCACCTCGATCAATGATGAATGGGGTGCGGTCTGGTCGGTGAAGAAGGGCGTGGTCTATCGGGCGGGCCAGACAATTGGGTCGACGGCAAACGTCAAGCTGCTGCTCTGGTATGCCGGCAAAATGTATGCGCAAAACACCGGCAACAACTGGTGGGTGTGGCAAAAGAACAGTTGGGTGGTGTCTGCCGATCCGCGCCCTGCTGCCAGCGCTCCGGCCACTGCGTCCACGACTACCGCCACCACTACGACCACGTCGGCAGCCGCAACTCCCGCTGCCGCGCCAGCGATCCCGTTCTTCGGCGTCAATGAGCATTACAACTACGGCGGCATCTACACGTCGATCCCGCTCGCGACTCAAGCTGCAACACTGTCCGACCTGGGTCTGACCGCGAAC
>NZ_CADIKI010000028.1 GCF_902859935.1 Paraburkholderia fynbosensis | reverse complement strand
CATGCCTTCCATTCGCCATTCGAGGTCTTCGCCGCGACCCTTGCCTCAGCAAGTCAACCTCAAGGCTCTAAACATTAAACCCGCTGTTGCGCTTCACTCTTGAAACCGCCCTCCGATTCGAGGTGGTAACCCGCGAAGAATGCGCTTCGATTGGCGCTGTCTGCAAACGAAACGTGCTGATCGACGACTGCAGTAGTGTCGCCTGTTCGGTCAATATTTGTGCTACCGCAGCAGCCTGTTCGACAAGCGCGGCGTTCTGTTGGGTGGTGCTATCCATCTGTGTGACTGCATTGTTCACCTGGTTGATACCCGCACTCTGCTCTGCCGCGGCGGAAGCTATCTCGCTCGCAACACCAGAAACTCTCGAAATCGCTTCCTGCACCGCGCGAATCTTCACGCCCGTGCTATCAACGAGATCTGCACCGCTATGAATTCCCTCCACCGTACGGTTGATCAGCGCCCGGATCTCTTTGGCTGCGGAGGCACTGCGCTGAGCAAGTAGTCGAACTTCACCTGCAACAACGGCGAAACCACGTCCCTCTTCACCTGCCCGGGCGGCTTCTACCGCAGCATTCAGCGCGAGAATATTAGTCTGGAATGCAATTCCTTCGATCACCGAGATGATCTCCACCATCCGCTGTGATTCCTTCGACACCTCATGCATCGTCGACACCGCGTCGCCAGCCATCGAACCACCCTGATTGACGATTTCCTCTGCGTCAGCCATCAGTTGACTCGCCATTTGTGCGTTCTCGGCCGTCTGCCTGACCATCGCGGTCATCTGTTCCATGCTTGCAGCCGTTTCCTCGAGAGACGCCGCCTGATTTTCTGTGCGCGCGGACAGATCCGCGTTGCCGGCGGCGATTTCGTTCGCACCCGTCGCCACTTTGTCCGCGGCGCCCTTGATGCCCGCAATCGTGCGGGCGAGCGCATCGCGCATGGCTTGCATGGTGTGTAAAAGACTGGAACTGTCGCCCTGACGGGTCCTGATCACGATGTCGAGATTACCCGCAGCAATATCGTCCGCCACTTGAGCCGCGTAAGCAGGATCTCCACCAATCGCGCGCTGGATGCTGCGGTTAGTAAAGAAGCAGAACGTCGAAAGTAGCACCGCGAGTGCCCCGAAAATTCCCCCGACGAGATACAAGGACTTCCTGAACGCCGAATTGATATCGTCCACATAGGCACCCGTCGCGATAATCCAGTCCCACGGCGCGTACCGCACTACATAGCCAATCTTGCCGACAGCGGCGGCGGACGGGTCGTGCGGATGCGGAAACACGTACTCGACAAAGCCGCCCTCTGGACTCTGCGCCTTCGATGCAAACTCCACGTAATGATGCCGGCCGTCGACATCGGTCGTGCCGCTGAGATCTTTACCATCTAGTGCAGGTTTCATCGCGTGCATGATCATGCGCGGCTTGGAATCGATCACGAGAAAATAGCCGTCCTCTCCATAGCGTATATGTTGTAGCCGTTCAAGCGCCTGCCGGCGCGCGTCCGCTTCGCTGAGGGCGCCGCTTTTCGCAAGCAGGGCGTACTCCGCCACGATGCTGAGCCCTACGTGCGCAACATTCACCAGATCGTTTTTGCGTTCTTCGATGCGGGTCTGCCGGGACAACCAGGCCGCTGAGACAGACACGGCGAGAAGTGCTATCAGACTGACGACCAGAGGCAGCCAGAGCTTTTGCGAGAAACTGAATCGGTGCATGCGCACTCCCCGTCCATATCGTATCTTGATGATCGCCACGGTTGCTGTCGTAGACCGAGATCGGTGCAAAACGCGATTACCCAGTCGGTTTATCGACCGCCACGGCATCGATATTTCTAGAGACAAACCCTCGTTGAGCGAATTGCCGGCTCTACTGCGCGCCTCCGCTGCAAGTGGACGAACCCTGGCCGTCCTCGGCTGCGTCCCGCAACGGCGCGGGAAATTCGGTCCTATGGGCGCGGTAAAGCCTGGGAACGAGACGCGACCACTCGAGACAAAGTCGCGATCCTCGTCGGTGCAGGCGCACTGCACGCAACCGCGCGGCTTTGTCGACCAACGCTTCGGTTTGTTTCGTTTTCTCCGACGCCGGGGGCGATGACTGAGAAAAGGCAGGCGAGACGGAACAAAACACCCGCCAGCGGATGCGGGCGGCTGTACGCGACCGAGACCGTTTATCTGAATGCATTGAGGAAGCGGGGGTCGCCTCTCCTCGGAAGCCTCGCACTTCCCCTCGAAACGCTTGACGGACTGACTCAGTGCGTGAAGCCATCGTCGAACTTCAGGAAAAAGCGGACATCCAGAGACCTCGTTGCATGCGCGTCGCGGCACGGACATCAATTACTACCTACGGACTGCGCGGAAGACGTACCGTGAACGCAGTTTCCGTCTCGTCAGACCGCGCTTCGATCGTACCGTGATGGGCCTTGGCGATTTCTCTGGCGATATACAAACCGAGTCCGAGACTGCCCTCGCCGTCTCGTCCATTCTCACGATCAGGACCGCGCTGGAGGGGATCAAAGATGCGCTTCAGTAGCGACCTCTCGATGCCGGGTCCGCTGTTCCTGACCTCGACCCGAACCTCCGCCTCGTCGCCAGTCACCACTACGCGCACCGGCGAGTCAGGCGCTCCGTACCTGTCCGCATTGAGGACCAGGTTGCCAAGCAATTGCTGCAGACGCTGGCCGTCCCAGACGCCTTGAGCGTTACCGTGCAATTCCAGCTCGATCTGTCTGTCCGGATGAACTGTGCGCAGCTGGTCTAACTCATCGGCGAACACGTCCGCCAAATTAACGCTGGCGGGAATGACGTTGATACCGAAGCCCAGCCTGGTCCGATTGAAATCACACAGGTCATCAAGAAGCGATTGCATCCGGGCACCGCTTCGTATCAGCCGCGCTGCAGCTCCCGATACGCGCTCCCCCGCATTCAGGGCGGCGAGATAGGAGGCCGTCACCTGAATCGTCTGAAGCGGGCTGCGCAGGTCGTGCCCGAGCATCCCGAGGAACAGATTGCGGGCTCGATCGACTTGCTCGCTGAAAAACCCGACTGATTCGGCGAGCGCCTGATCGATGGCCTCATTGAAACGGATGACGTCGTCCAGATCAGGAGCGTTGGGTTGGCAGTCGTCCATCCACAAACGGAGCACACTGGCGCGCAGCGCGCGGTACTCGGCGACCAGTTGCTTGATATTGAAGCCGCCTCGCGCGCGCAGAATGGCATGCGTTTGCGCCGCAGTTTCCGGGGCATCGACCGGTACCGGGGCTCGCCCCAACGATTCCTGATGGTGCGCGTCCCGGCTTTGCGAAGTCCGCAAGTCCTTGGCCACAGCTTCCAGAATCTGCTGCGCGTGGTCGCGTAAGGCGAGCGATTCCATGCCGGCTGCAGCTGGAACCAGCGTGGCTGCAAACGCCTCCCACTGCGCCACAATAGATTCCATGTTTCGTAAGATGAAATCAGCGAGTCGCATGCCTGCTCCTGTGGAAAGAGGTCACCGAGGCATTCTGGTCGAATTTATCCTACGCGGGAATTCGTGATACAACCCCGTCGGGTTTACGCTGCTTCGAGTGGTACTTTCCGACCTCATCGCCGACCAGCCGTTCGAGCGATGCGCTCATCCGGCAACCCTGACCGGACAGCGGGCGTGCAGTCCTGTCGCGCGTGAAAAGTCCGACTCAAGCGTGCCGAGTGGGTAGGCCGTACTGGATTCGAACCAGTGACCAACGGATTAAAAGTCCGCTGCTCTACCAGCTGAGCTAACGGCCCGGCTCGCCCGATGTCCGCCGCGACCAGGGCACTTCCCGACGGTTTGCCCTAGCCGATATCGATCGTGCGACCCGTGGATCGCGCCGGCTCCGATTTTGGCACGGTCAACGTGAGCACACCGTTGTCGAACTTTGCCAGGGCGTGATCGGGGTCGGCGTTTTCCGGCATCGGGATCGTGCGCACGAAGTTTCCATAGGCGCGCTCGAGCCGGTAGCAGCCGTCTTCCTCGCTGCGCACGTCCTGTTTCTTCTCGCCGCGCAACACGATCGCCCCATCCTCGACGCTCACATTCAAATCTTCGCGCTCCATCCCGGGCAGCTCGGCGGTCACGCGCAACACCTTCCCTTCGTCGACGACGTCGATGCGCGGCTGGAAGCGCGATGAACTGAAGTCGCCAAACCATCGTTCGAGCGCGCCGCGGCCTGCAAACGGGTCATGGAAGAACTCTTCCACAGCACGCCACGGTTCGCGTGAGAACAGCCGCGGAATGTCAGGCCACGGGGCACGCCACTGTTCATTCGCCGGGGGGCTTTCCGGCCTGTCCGCATCGGACTTGCGGGCCGCCCCGCGTAGGAACTTGAAGGGATTCCACTTTTTCGGGTCCGTGTTCATCGTATCCTCCTCGACGGTCCGGCCGGAGAACCGGATTCCGGCCATTGCGCTGAAGCCGCGACAGCCCTCGACATTCCGGACTGCGTCTGTGGAACGCCGCCGCGGCCGCCTCGCGATCCGCGGCGCGTCCTGAGCTCACGTACCGGCACGAGCTCACGCACCGGCACCGCCCATATGCTGAGCGTGCATCCGCGCCAGCATTCATGTGTGACGTTTTGCATCGGGGCCTCCGCAGTCGAAGGTGCGGCCAGACGACCGCCACCGGTTTTCTTCCTGTCGTTGCTGCCCACTGCCGACTTTATTTCGTACGCACTTCGATCCGGCGCGGCCGGGCTTCGTCGCGGCGCGGTATCGTCAGCTTCAGCACGCCGTCCTTCAGGTTCGCGTCGATTTTCGACGTATCGAAGTCGGCACCCAGCGAAAATGCCCGCGCAAAGCGGGGTTCGCGGATTTCCGCATGCTGCAGACGCAGCCCCTCCGGCGTGGGCACCACCGCCTCGGCCTCGATGTACAGGTTGCCGTCATGCATCTTCACGTCGAGCCGGTCCTTGGTCACGCCGGGCAGATCCGCCCACAGGGTGACGCCCTGGCTGTCCTCGAAGATGTCCACGGGTGGCGTTAGCGCGGGCCGGCGTTGCGACTGCTCGTCTTCGCGCTGCGCCACCGCCTTTTCGTCTTTCCTGGCAAGTTCTGTGGTGTCGTTCATGATGTCCTCCTCAGTTCTGCGACGGGTTTCATTGAACGGTGATGGCGCGCGGCTTCGATGTTTCCCGCTTGCCGATACTCACGGTCAGGCAGCCATTGGTGTAGTGCGCCTTAACGTTGTCGGGGTCCGCGTGCTGCGGCAGTTCAATGACGCGCCGGAAAGCGCCGACGAACCGCTCCTGCGCATAGATACGCGTGTCGTCGCCAGCCGCGTCCGGCTGCGCGGTCCGGCGCTCGCCGCTGATGGTCAGCAGTCCCTTGTCAATCGACACATCAAGGTTCGCCGGATCGATACCTGGCGCGAACGCGACGATCTCGATCGAGTCGTCAGTCGAACCGATGTTGACCTGCGGGAACGCACCGGAGCGCCCGGAACGGATGCTGGACGGGAAGCCGCCGAAGAGGCTCGCCATCTGCCGTTGCAGACGGTCGAGTTCGCCGAAAAGGTCGGTCCCGGAATAGAGATCACTCATGGTCATTTCCTCCTTCAGACCAGCAGGAAGACGAACCGGCCTACGCGCTCCAGTTCGTCTGCCAGGCTGCCGGCAAACAAATCGAAACACGCAGCGCGCCAAAATCTCCCAGCGCGACTGCCCGAGCAATATTCAAGATAGGACTGGAAACGGAAATTTGAAGGGGCGATGGCAACTTTTTGTTCTTGCATTCGGATTGCCAACCCTAGGTTCACGACACCGTGCAACACCCTGCGAGGACACCATGGAATTCGAATACGATTGGCTTACTCTTGGGCGTCACCGTATCCGGTTGCGTTCAGCGAAGGGTTTCCCGACCGAGACGGTGCGCACGGCGGTCGAACTCATGTTGCTGTCGATCGACAGCAACATGAGCGCCCAGGCGCGGCTAGTTGAAGTGGTGTTCCGGCAGGAATCCGCTTACTAGATTGCTGTCGGCACCACGTTAGCCGACGAGCGCCTAGGCGCGCCGCAGCTCGAAGCGCCTTACCAAGCGCCTGGAAGGGAATTCCACATCAGCGTTTCGTAACATTGACCGCCAGAATCTCGTAACCGGGATCGGCGTGTTCTTTCGCCACCGTTTCCGCTTCCTCGTACGAGAGAAACGACATGGCTTCCTTAATCTCCGGCGCCAGGCCAATGTCGCCGTCCTCTGCCGTGCATAGGAACTTCTCGCCCGTCTTCACCACGTAGAGTGTCGTCATGTTCCCCTCCACGAATTCAGAAAGGTCCAGTCTAGCAGGCCTGAAGGGTGGCGCACGATCGCCGGATCGCGGATTCAAACGGCGCGCGGAGTACGAGTCGCCGTGTTTCACATCACCGCGCGAAAGGCTTGGCGCGACGCCAGATCTGGAAAGCGTCGGGAACAAAACACAGCCCTGGCTCTTGGCCGATTGCCGACGCCTGCTGTTCGCTCATCCAGTATTGCTGACGCGCCGCGTCGTACTGAAGATGGCTGTGCGCCACCTGCCGCCCCACTCACTGGCGCACTGCCACCGGATCGGTGCCTGTCGTCCTCGCGAGTCGCTCCGCGGAGAGCGGATTGTTAGCCAGTGCTTCATACAGCCGGAGTGTGTCTGCTTCAGCGAGCGGCGTTTTCGATCTCAAGGCCTCGCGCCGATGCGCCAGTGCGCCTAGGTAGTCAGACAGCATGGTCCCGGCGATCCCCGCGCGGCACTTTGCTGGAGCGAGGTAGCGTGCGCGGGCGAACGGCATTGCCGGCTTTCCGAAGGAATGTCATCCGCGCCAGCCAGCGAACCGGGCATCCATGTGCTCAACAAAGTAGAGCTCAATCAATTCCTCGTCCGGTTCGGCTCGACTCAGGTATCCGAGCAATCCGAGCAGGCGACGAGGGATGTCATTGCTCAATTGGCGACAGAAGGCAGCTTTTTCTTCTCGGACGCGGAATGGAGAGGAATGTGCATCATGCGCGTGTCAGTTATCTCCTGGGCGACGACATAGCCGGATGAGGACCAGGCGATTAACGTCATCGTGCAAGCGTGGGGCAGGTGAAGAACAAAGCGAAGCATCCGGCGACTTGAGATGACGCCTCGCGCCTGCGACTTCACACCATTAGTTCATGCTGCCGATGCCTGCGATCGTCCGCGCGACAGCATAGGCGAACGTCTCTAGCTGGTCGTAGCGGGAAGTAACTGGGACGCAGGCGATCGCCGCGAGCCCGGCAATCTTCGTGCTTCCGTAGTCGCCCCCACAAGGGACGGTCGTGAGAGCGGGAAGCGGACCTTCCCCGCTCTCACGCGCAAGCGTATCAAGCGCGATATGAGGCTTGCAATTGATCCCAACCACAAGCCTTTACCCGCGTTTCGTATTGCTATACGAGCCCTTGAGCTGCCATCGCCAACAGCAGCCGTTCCGCACCGATTCCAAAGCCCGCACCTTCCCGATACGCCCCGCCGCCCACCACTTGCTGCTGCGCTCCGAGTTCAGTGCAGCGCATCTCGAAGCCCCGACCGTTGAGATAGTAGCTGAGGCCTCTACGAGCTGAGCCGTCGATTTCATAGCCAAGTCCAAGTGAATCAAAGAAGCCAATCACTATCTCCTGACTACGTTTGACCGCCAATTCCGGATCAGGGCAAAGGTACTCGAATCCCAGTTGCGAGAATTCCCTATACCGACCGGCTTGCGGTCGTTCATAGCGATAGCATCGAGCGATATAAAACAACATCCGTTCCTGTTGGCGACCCAACAACTCTATACACCGCTCCTGGAAAAGAGCAGTTGCCTCCGGGATTAGGCAGCAGGCGCGTCCCTTCTTATCGGGAAAGGCCCACATTTGGCCGATGATTTCACTGCCGCCAGCCTTTTGGATGAACGTATCCTGCGACCACAAAGCGGGAACAATAGCCTCTTCTGCCCCAACGTTAATGAAGATAGCTCCGGAACTGATTTTCTAGAGCGCGTGTTTGCGCGGCTTCCTTACCAACGATGAAACGGGTTCCGCGAATCATGGTCATGAGAATCCTCTTCGGTGTAAAAAATAAAAAAGGCGCTTAAGGCGCCTTGGTCGTTTGTGCACGGAAAGGGAGGAACGAGATCCCGGATTCCCTGCTACGGACGTAACGAACCACGGCGCATTGGATAGCAACCGTGATGGTGGTGAGACTTGCTCGTGACGTTACGAAGTTCCATGCTGCTAATACTGACACACAAACTGGTTTTGTGTACAGACCGTTATGTTTCGGCTTGCCGGTTCAGGAGACCGCGTTGACCAACCGTTCGTGGGGCCGGCGACAGCCTTCGCGCGTCCGGCACGAGGCGCCCAACTCAGTCAAGTCGCTCCCGGGGCATCGTCGTCAGCGAGCAATGCCCAACGTTCATGGTCGCGCCATTTTCCATCAATGCGGAGATAGCTCGGTGAAAAGCCTTCCTGTTTGAAGCCCACGCGACGCACGAGTGAGATTGATGCCACGTTTGCCGGTTGGATATTCGCCTCAAGGCGATGCAAACCAAGCTCGGCGAAGGCGTACATGACGGTCGTTCGAAGCGCCTCTGTCATTAGACCGGTTCGACTGAAGTCTGACATCCCGTAATAACCGAGATAAGCACTCTGAAAAGCGCCCGCAACAATCTCGTTGAGGTTGATCACACCGACCACCTTATTCGAGACATTTTCCCGTGCAACTAGTCCGACATTTGATCCGGTCAGTCCGCGTGCAAACCAGCCGTCGAATCCAGCCTGATCCGTGAATGCCGTGACCCACGGCCAATGGTATTCTCGATTTGCCAAATTTGCAGCAATCAGATCGGCGGCGTCGGCACGGGTCGCGCGTCTTAGTTGAATGTTACTCATAGTCGTTTGTTGGAGGGGCATGCAGGATCTGGATTGTCTCGCCGATCTAACGAAGACCGTTCATGACCGCTTGTGCCGACGGAGGTCGATGTGAAGTCCGAACCGAACCACCTATACGTCGTTCGTCACTGCCTGGCGAGGAATTCGGTAGACGACGGACTTGTACTTCGGTGTCATGCGGCTTTCCACAATGACGCCTCCCAACGACTCGGCGATGCGCCGACTGGGGCGGTTCTCTTCGGCAACCGGATAGGTAAAGCTTTCAGAGCCAATGGTTCGCGTTGCCCAGCGCGCAACTAGAGTTACAGCTTCACGACCAAAGCCATTTCGATGACGATCTTCACGAATCCAGATGCCGAGTTCCGGGCTCGCGGTATGTACGCGGTGAAGTCCGGCCAACCCAAGGAAACTCCCGTCAGCGCGTTGACGCAGTGCGAATACATAGTCTGACCCATCGGCTATCGACGGTATCCAGGACCGCCAAACATCGTCAAAATCATGCCGGGATGCCGGTGGCTCCCATGCCATGTGACGGGTGAGCGATGGGGTGATGCATGAAAACGTCGCATCGGCGTCGCTGGCCGAGAACGGTTTGATCAGGAGCCGGGTTGATTCAATCTGAATTTCTGTCGGCAGCAGCATCTCAAGTTCTCCGTCGAGGTTCGTTTATATTCACCAATTGTCGACGAATCAGAAACGCGTGGGACGTCGCTTCATGGGGCGCCTGCCGCCGCATGCAAAAGGGTAAGGTGCTGCAACTACATCGCGTAATGGCGAATTACCAGCCGCACAATCTGCACAGCGCGACACCTTGAGCGGCTCGGCTTCGAAAAAGAAGACCTCGAACGTGCGTATCGGAAGATCGACAGCGCGTGGGCCGATCATGTGCCGACATCGCGAGTCAATCCGCGCGACTGGCGCCGATAGCCACGCAAGCGCCGCAGCGCGCCGCGCGGCCCTTGCTGCGCGACCACCGCCACCGCCTGAAACGCGACCGGCGCAAATACCAACCCGAGCAAGGTCGCCGTCACGACGCCGCCGAACACGCCCGTACCGATCGACCGGCGGCTTTCGGCACCGCCGCCGCTCGCCAGCACCAGCGGCACGACGCCCAGCAGGAACGCCGACGACGTCATCACGATCGGGCGAAACCGCGCGCCCGCTGCGCGTATCACCGCGCGCGTCAGCGGCACGCCGCGCAGGCTCAGGTCGCGCGCGAATTGCACGATCAGGATCGCGTTTTTCGCGGACAAGCCGATCACTGTGATCATCCCGACCTTGAAGTAGACGTCGTTCGGCATGCCGCGCATCAGCATCGCCGCAATGGCGCCGACTACGCCGAGCGGTACGACCATCAACACCGCCAGCGGAATCGTCCAGCTTTCGTATAGCGCGGCCAGCGCCATGAACACCGCCAGCAGCGACAGTCCGAGCAGCAACGGCGTCAGCCGCGCCGCCGCGCGTTCTTCGTGCGCCGCATCGACCCAGTCGAACGCGATGCCCGCAGGCAAGCTCACCGCGAGCCGCTCCATCGCCTCCATCGCCGCCCCCGAACTGACACCGCTCGCCGCACGGCCGTTCAGATCGAGCGACGGATAGCCGTTGTAGCGCGTCAATGCGACTGGCCCGACGGTCCAGCGGCGTGTCGCAAACGACGACAGCGGCACCATCGCGCCCGACTGATTCGGCACCGACAACGCCAGCAGATCGGTTTCCGTCATCCGCGTCGACGCATCGCCCGCCACCAGGACGCGGCGCATCCGGCCACCCGCCGGAAAATCGTCGACGTAGTACGAGCCAAAGGTGCTGCCAAACACGTCCGCAATCCGGTCGAACGATACGCCGAGCGCGTACGCCTTCGCGCGGTCCACGTCGATTTCGATACGCGGCGCGTCGGGCAGATCTTCGAAATGAATCGACGCCAGCGACGGATCGGCCTTCGCGCGCTCGGCAAGCTGGTCGCGGGCGGCCTTCAACGCGTCGCGGCCCAAGCCGCCGCGATCTTCGAGCCGGAACGTGAAGCCGTCCGAATGCCCGACGCCCGGCACCGACGGCGGCAATTGCGCCTGCACGTTGCCGTCGAGAATCCGGCTGAACGACCGGTTCAACGTGTCGCGCAGCGTCATCGCATCAACGCCGCGCTGGTCCCAGTCTTTCAGCGTGACGAATGACATCGCGACGTTCTGTCCGCTGCCCTCGAAACTCCAGCCGATCACGCTTGTCACGTTCGCCACCGCCGTTTGCATGCGCAAAATCGACTCGGTCTGTTCGACGACGGCGAGCGTGCGCGCCTGCGTCGCGCCGGCCGGCAACTGGATCATCACCTGCAGCTGGCCCTGGTCTTCGACGGGCAGGAAGCCGCCCGGCATCCGCCAGTACAACGCGCCGCACAGCAGCAGCAATACCGCATACACCGCGAGCAGCGGCCCGACCCTGCGCATCGCGGCGGCCGTCATGGCCCGGTAGGCGCGCGATGCGCGATCAAAGCCCTGTTCGAAACGCGTCGAGAGGCGGGCGGCAACGCCACGCAAGCCGCGTCGCGCGTCACGCTGACGGACCGATTGGGCAGGCGCGCTCAGCAGGTTCGCACACAATGCGGGCGTCAACGAAAGCGCCATGAAAGACGACACCAGCATCGACGCAATCATCGCGACCGCGAATTGCCGGTAGATCCCACCGACGCCGCCAGGAAAGAACGCCATCGGCACGAACACGGCGGTCAGCACCGCCGTCACGCCGACGATCGCACCGCCGATCTGTTTCATCGCTTTCAATGTCGCGTCGCGCGGCGCCATGCCCTCTTCGTCCATCACGCGATGCACGCTCTCGACCACCACGATCGCGTCGTCGACCAGAATGCCGATCGCCAGCACGAGGCCGAACATCGTGAACACGTTGATCGACAAGCCGAATGCGTACATCGTGACAAACGCACCCATCAGCGTGACCGGAATCACCACTGTCGGCACCAACGCGTAGCGCAGATCGCGCAGGAACAGCCACATCACGAGAAACACCAGCAAGATCGCCTCGGCCAGCGTGATCAGCACTTCGTGAATCGCAACGTTGACGAAGCGCGCGCTATCGAACGGCACCTGAACCGCGACGCCCGGCGGCAAACGGTTCGCCAGTTCCGCGAGCCGCGCCCGAATCGCGCCCGATGTTTCGAGCGCGTTGCCGCGCGGCCCGAGTTGAATCCCGACCGTCGCCGACGGCTTGCCGTTCAGGCGCGACCAGAACGTATAGTTGTCGCGGCCGATCTCGACCCGCGCGACGTCGGCAAGCCGCACTGCGGAGCCGTCGGGGTGCGCTTTCAGCACGATCCGGCCGAATTCCTCCGGCGACAGCAACTGCCCTTTGACGTTCACCGACGCGGTCAGCTGCTGGCCGTCCGCCAGCGGCGCGTCGCCGAGTGTGCCTGCCGCGACGCTCGCGTTTTGCGCGGCAATCGCGGCGTTGACGTCGGATGCGGCGAGGCCGAATTCGCGCAGCTTCATCGGATCGAGCCAGACGCGCAACGCTTCGTCGGCGTCCCACAGTTGCGCGGAACCGACGCCCGGCGCGCGCTTCAGTTCGCGCATGATGTCGCGGCTGAGGATGTCGCTCAGTTGCGCGGAATCGCGCGTGCCATCGGTGGATGTCAGCGCGACCAGCATCAGGAACGTGTTGGCGGCCTTGAAAACGCTGATACCCTGCTGCACCACCTGTTGCGGCAAACGCGGCTCGACCTGCTTGAGCCGGTTCTGCACGTCCATCATCGCGATATCTGGGTTGGTGCCGGGCGCGAAGGTCGCCGCGATTTCAAGGTTGCCGAGGCCGTCGCTGCCGGTTTCGTAGTAAAGCATCCCGTCGGCACCGTCGAGACTTTCTTCGATGATGCTGCCAACGTTCGCATCCACGGCTTCCGTCGATGCACCCGGATAGACGGCGTCGATCACGATACGCGGCGGCGCGAGCCGTGGATATTGCGCGACCGGCAGTTGCGTCAAGGCGAGCGCACCCGCGATGATTACCGCAAGCGCCAGAATCCACGCAAAGACCGGTCGGTCGATAAAAAAGGCAGCCAAGGCATGCTCACGCGTGTGGGTTCGGTGCGAGCGCGACCGGCGAAGCGAACACCGGCGCATCGGCGAAACGGGCCATATGGAATGCATCGACGAGCTTGCCGTCGCGCATCGCGAACGCTGGCGAGCGTCCTTCCTCGACGAAACCGAAGCGCTGGTACAGAGCGATCGCGCGGTAGTTGTCGACGAACACGGTCAACTCCAGCCGACGCAGGCCGAGCAGCGTATCCGCGCACTCGACGGCCGCCGCGAGCAGCGCCGTGCCAACGCCGCGCCCGACGTAATCGTCATGCACGGCGATACCGATTCCCGCGCAATGCGCCATCCGGTGCATGCGCGGCAACACGTCGATCATCCCGACCACGCGAGCGCCCGCCTCCGCGCACAGTCCGAGCGTGTTCGCGGGCATTTTTTCGAGCCAGCTCCCGACCGTCGCGTTCGAGCGATACGGCGTCTGCAACGTGCCATGCCGCGCGCCGGGGCAGTTCATCAACGAAGTGATCGCGTCGAGGTCGGACACTTCGCGGGCGCGGACAATCACATGCGCCGTGTCGGGTTTCAACGAGACGTTCATACGGCCGCCTCGATTTCCGCTTGCAGATGACCCATCGGCGCGCGTAGGCGGCCCATGAACACCGAGTCGATCAGCATGCCGTCGCGCAGCACGGCGCCGCGAAAGGTCGCTTCGTGCGAAAAACCGAACTTGCGGTACAGCGCAATCGCGCGATGGTTGTCGGCGAACACGTTCAGCTCGAGTCGGCGCAGCCCGTACCAGTTGTCGGCGGCATCGATCAGTTCGGCCATCAGCCGCGTGCCGACGCCCTTGCCCTGCCAATCGTCGTGCACGCTGATACCCAGCCAGCCGCTATGCGCGCGACGCAGCGCGCCCGGATGCAGATCGGCCGAGCCGACCAGCGTATCGCCCACCAGCGCTGCAATCGCCATCGACGGCGCCGCGAGCTTCGCGAGCCAGCCTTGAGTCTGCTGCAAGGTCGGATACGGACGCATCGGGTTCTGGCGCATCACACCGGGGCATGAATGCAGTGCGTGGAGTTGCGCGGCGTCGTCCGGATGCAGCGGCCTGATGCTCATCTCGACCGGTTCGGCCCCGAACCGTGTCGTGCTCTCAAATATTGTCGTTGGTTCTGTCATTGTTATGGCCTTCAATCTGTCATCGGAAACTCACTCACAGCGTCAGTTCGAACGAGCGTGCCAGCAAGCCGGGCAGTTTCCAGCCGCCGGTCTGCCGCTCGCCCCATGTTCCATCGTTCAGCAGCAGTTCCGGCTGGGCGTCGAGACGTTCGAGTTCGCTCGACAGCAAACGGTACAGGCTGTCGTCGAAACGCATCGCGTCGACCGGCGCGACGATCTGGCCGCGTTCGACCCAGAACGTCGCGAAACGCGTCATGCCGGTCAGCCGGCAATTCATCCGGTCAGAAAAATTCACGTACCAGAGATTGCCGACATACAGCCCGGTATCGAGTGCGGCAAGGATATCGGCGGCGTCGAGATCGCCGCCCGCCATCGCCAGCGACTCGGGCGTTTCGCTGGCGAGCGCGCCGTTCGGCGTCAATCCGTATTCGCGCGCGCTACGGGCGTTGGTTAGTTGCCCGGCGTTGCGGCCGTCGTGAATCAACGGCACGCTGTCGCGCTGATAACCGTCTTCGTTGAAGCGCGGCGTGATATTCAGGCTCAGGTCTTCGGTCATCGACACGCGCGGATCGAGCGCGACTTCGCCGCTGTGCAGCCCGTAAAACGGGCTGCGCGCGGTGGCGTTCGCGCGCGCGGAAAACCCGCCCCACGACGCCGTGCCGACCAGTTCCAGCATCGCCGACGGCGCCAAATACGTGCGATACCGCCCCGGCGACAACGCGCGCGGCGTGTGTCCAAGCACCGGCAAACGTGCGGCGGCCTGTTCTACCTTCGCGGCGAACACGCTGTCGTCCCAGTGGTCGCCGGTGTACGTGCTTTTGATCGCACGGCCGCTCGGGTCGTACAACGACCAGCTAAAGCTGAAGTTGCTGACTTCGTACCAGCCACGACTGCCGCGCGACGACGAGAAGCCGCGCACCATCGAGCCACCTGCATAGAAGCCAACGAAATCGAGTCCGCGCGCGCTTTCGGTGACGATCCGCAACAGTGCGTCGGGCGCGGGCAGCTTGCCGCTGCGGCGCGTCGATTGGGTCCATTGGGTGGCGTCGTACAACAGATGCGGGTCGTCGGGCGCATCGCGCAAACCGTCGCGCAACGTATTCAGCGCATCGGCGATATCGCGCAGATCCGTCGCTGGATCGCCGCACACCGTGAAGCTCGAATACGCCTGCCTGGCGCCGTCGATCAGGCGGAGGGTCAGTTTGCCTTGCGACACCTGGCCGATCTGCCGAACCTTGCCGCGGTTGAAGCGGATAAAGTCGGATTGCTCCGCCGACAGCCGCGTCAACGCCACTTCGTCGCCGCTGAGCAACGTGTCGATCGCATCGGCGAGCAGCGCGAAATGCGCGTGCCAATCCGGCGACTGCGCGTTCGAGGCGAAATCGAAGCCGCTCGATGCATTGACCGCATTGGTGGTAGTCATCGCGCGCCTCCGAATACATCGACATGCGTGAACACGCACGGCGGCGACGCATGGCCGACGCGCACCAGCTGCGCCGGTTCGCCTTTGCCGCACATCGACGTGCCAAACACTTCGCGCGTGCCGGCATTGCCGACCGCGCTCAGGCTGCGCCAGAAATTCGCTGATATGCCGCGATAATTCGGTTGCTTGACGATTTGCGTGAGCTTGCCGTTTTCGATCAACTGGCCGAACTCGCAGCCGAATTGAAACTTGTTGCGGTGATCGTCGATCGACCACGACGTATTGGTGCGCATCAGGATGCCGTGTTCGATGCCGGAAATCATTTCGCCCAGCGTGCTGGTTCCCGGTTCGATATTCAGGTTCGCCATCCGGTCGATCGGCGCGCGATTCCAGCTCGACGCACGCGAATTCGCGACGCCCGCCATCTTTGCGCGCTGTTGCGACAGCGCGCCACCGAGCGGACGTTCGAGCACGCCATCGCGAATCAGATACTGTTTGCGCGCTTCAGTGCCGTCGTCGTCGAATGCGTACGACGCGGCTTCGTCGCGCAACGACGGATCGAATGTCACGTTGAGCAGTTCCGAGCCGTAACGGTAAGTGCCGAACATGTCCGGCTTCACGAAACTCCATCCGGCGAAGTTGCGTTCGTCGCCGAGAATCCGGTCGAGTTCGAGCGGATGCCCGATCGATTCGTGAATCTGCAACATCATCTGATCGGGCATCAGCAGCAGGTCGCGCGGACCAGCCGGACAGTTCGGCGCGGCCAGCAAGGTCAGCGCGTCAATGGCGAGCCGCACGCCTGCGCCGTCGAACGCGTAGCGGTCCAGCACTTCGACGCCGCCTTGCGCGAGCGTGCCGTAATTGCCGCCGAGCGTGCGCACCTGCGTGTCGCCGTTCGCGTGCGCCGCGACGCTCATTTCCGGCATCACGAGGCAAAAGCGCTGGTCGATTCGCGCGCCGTCGCTGGTCAGATAAACCTGTTCGGTGCGCGTAATCTGCACGGATGCCGTGCGCTCGACGATCCGGTCGTCGATTTTCGCGGCGGCGCATTCGTGCGCGAGACGCGCGAGCCATTCGGCGCGCGTCGGCAGCGGCTGGTCGGCATTGGGAGAGACATACGCGCCGCTGAGCGCTTCGCGCGACACCGTGCGATGGTCGCTCAGCGATGCGCCGGCGCTCGCCAGCGCACGTTGCGTCGCGATATCGAGCGCAGCCTGCAAGCCCGCGATGGACAGATCCGTGGTTGCCGCATAGCCTGCGCCCGCGCCGGCCCACGCGGTCAGCATGGCGCCGCGTTCGCGCTGCGTGCGCAGCGGCTGCGCGACGTCGTTGCGCACTTCGTGGTCGTCGATCTGTTCATCGACAATCCGTAAGGACCAGAACGCCGCGTTGCTCTTCAACGCACGGGCGGCCTGCGCCCAACGCGATTCGCTCATTGCAATACCTCGGGTTCGTCGTGCTCCGGCGCGATCATCGACGCGGCGAGCAACGACTGCGTATAAGGATGTGACGGCGCATGCAGCACGTCGAGCGTGTCTCCCGCCTCGACCACGCGGCCGTTCTTCATCACGATCACGCGATGCGCCATCGCACGCATCACCGCCAGATCATGGGTGATCAATAGATAGCTTAACCGGTACTTCTTCTGCAAGCCCGCCAACAACTTAAGCACCTGTTGCTGGATCGACACATCGAGCGCGCTGGTCGGCTCGTCGAGAATCAGCACTTCCGCTTCGACCGCCAACGCACGCGCGATCGCTATGCGCTGCCGCTGCCCGCCGGAAAACTCGTGCGGATAGCGCAGCATCGATTCTTGCGGCATGCCCACTTCTTCGAGCATCGTCCCCACCCGCGCGCGGCGCGTGCGCGCGTCGATTTCCGGCCGGTGCACCTCGATCCATTCCCCGACGATCTGCTCGACCGTCATACGCGGCGATAGCGACCCGAACGGGTCCTGAAACACCACCTGCATCCGCGAGTACAACGCGCGGCGCGAGTTCGCGCCCCGCAAAGCCGACAACGGCGCGCCGTCGATGTGGATATGACCGGCGGCGGGCCGTTGCAGACCGAGCAGCGTCGCCGCCAGTGTCGATTTTCCGGAGCCCGATTCGCCGACCACGCCAAGCGTCTCACCGCGACGCAGCGTCAGATCGACGTCGTGCACTGCGCGAAACGTCGAACCGCTGAACAGCGAGCGCCAGCCTTTCGCGGCCGTCCGGTAATCGACCGCGAGGCCTTGCACCTCGAGCACCCGACGCGCGTGCGGTTCGATCGGCTCGATCTCGCGATGCGGTTCGCTGTCGAGCAACCGCCGCGTGTAGGGATGCTGCGGCGCTGCGAAAAGCGCCTGGGTCGTATTGGTTTCGACCAGCACACCCTTTTCCATTACCGCCACCCGTTGGGCGAAGCGGCGCACGAGATTCAGGTCGTGCGTGATCAGCAGCACCGCCATGCCGCGATCGGCGGCTTCCTGTTCCTGCAGCTCGATCAGCAGATCGACAATCTGCTGACGCACGGTGACGTCGAGCGCGGTAGTGGGTTCGTCGGCGAGCAGCAGGCGCGGACGGCACGCGAGCGCCATCGCGATCATCGCGCGCTGGCGTTGTCCGCCGGATAGTTGATGCGGGTAGCTGTCGATCCGCCGTTCCGGTTCGGGAATGCCGGTACGGCGCAGCAGTTCGATGCCGCGTGCGTGCGCCGCGTTCGGCCGCAAACCTTCGTGCAAACGCAGGCTTTCGGCGATCTGCTGACCGATCGTGAACAGCGGATTGAGCGCGGTCATCGGCTCCTGAAACACCATCGCGAGGTCGGCGCCGCGAATCCCGCGCATCTGCTGCTCGGTTTTCTGCAATAGATCGACGCCGTCGAGACGTATCTCGCCGCGGGTCTGCGCATGTTCGACGAGGCGCAGGATCGACAGCGCCGTGACGCTCTTGCCCGAACCGGATTCGCCGACCAGCGCAACCCGCTCGCCGCGTCCGATCGTCAGGTTCAGTTCGCGAACCGCGATCTTGTCGCCGAAACGGATCGAGAACGTGTCGATTTCCAGCAAAGGCTTGTGCAACGTTGCGTCGCTCATCGCTTTCCCCCGCCGAACGCCGACCCGCGCGAACGCGTGTCGAGCGCATTGCGCAACGCGTCGCCCATGAACGTCAGCAGCAACAACGTGATCACTAGCGCGGCAAACGCCGACATCGAAATCCACCATGCGTCGAGGTTGTTCTTGCCTTCCTGAAGCAGTTCGCCCAGGCTCGGCGTGGGCGGTGCGACACCCAGCCCCAGAAAGTCCAGACTCGTCAGCGACAGAATCGCGGCGCTCATGCGGAACGGCAGGAAGGTGATCACCGGCGTCATGCTGTTAGGCAGCAGATGACGCCAGATGATCTGCCAGTTGCTCAAACCCATCGTGCGCGCGGCGCGGACGTAATCGAGCGAACGGTTGCGCAGGAACTCGGCGCGCACATAGTCGGACAACACCAGCCAGCCGAACATCGACAGCAGGATAAACAGCAGCCACAAACTCGGCTCGAAGATCGACGCGAAGATGATCAGCAGATACAGGTCCGGCATCGAACTCCATACTTCGATCAGGCGCTGCCCGATCAGGTCGGTGCGGCCGCCGTAAAAGCCTTGCAACGCACCCGCCAGCACGCCCAGCACGATACCCGACACTGTCAGCGCAAGCGCCATCAACACCGACAGCCTGAAGCCGTACAGCAATCGCGACAGCACGTCGCGGCCGTATTGATCGGTGCCGAGCCAGTTGGTCGCGGACGGCGACGCCGGAAACGGCCGCGTCGCGAAGTAATCGATCGTGTCGTAGTGGTAGTGATTCGGCGGGTAGATCGCGAAGTTGCCTTTCTCCGTCAACTGCTTGCGGATAAACGGATCGAGATAGTTCGCGCGGGTCGGAAAATCGCCGCCGAACATCGTTTCCGGATAGTCCTTAACGATCGGAAAATAGTAATGGCCGTCGTAACGGACCATCAACGGCCGGTCATTTGCGAGCACTTCGCCGAGCAGGCTCAGCACGAACAGCGTTGCGAACACGAACAGGCTCCAGTAACCGAGCTTCTGCTGGCGGAAACGCTGCCATACGCGTCGCCCAGGCGACACGGACACCGGCAACGCACCGGGCGGCAGTTCATCGGTCCAGGCTGTTGAATTGGATGCGGGGGTCGACGAGGACATAGCAGACGTCAGCAATGAGTTTGGTCACGAGACCAATCAGCGTGAACAGGAATAGCGAACCCAGCACGACCGGATAGTCGCGGCGGATCACCGAGTCATAAGACAGTTGGCCCATGCCGTCGAGCGAAAACAGCGTTTCGATCAGCAGGTTACCGTTCAGGAAGGCGCCGATAAACGCGGCGGGCAACCCGGTCAGCAGCGGAATCGCGGCATTGCGCAATACGTGCTTCCACAGCACGTCACGCTTGGGCGCGCCTTTCGCCCGCGCGGTCAGCACGTATTGACGACCAATCTCTTCGAGAAACGTATTCTTGGTCAGGATCGTGACGATCGCGAAGTTGCCAACCACCGACGCCGTCACCGGCAACACGATGTGCCATAGATAATCGAGCACCTTGCCGAACGCGCTGAGTTCGTCGAAGTTATCGGACGTGAGGCCGCGCATCGGGAAGACTTGCCAGAACGTGCCGCCGCCAAACAGCATCAGCAGCAGCACGCCGAACACGAAGCCCGGAATCGCGTAGCCGGTCAGCACCATCACGCTGGTGGCGGTATCGAAGCGCGAGCCGTTGCGCACCGCTTTCGCAATCCCGAGTGGCACCGACACGATGTAGGTCAGCACGACCGTCCATAACCCGAGCGTGATCGACACGGGCAGTTTCGAGCGGATCACCGCCCATACGCTCTGATGGTGATAGTAGGACTGGCCGAGATCGAAACTCGCGTAGTCCTTCAGCATCTTCAGATAGCGCGTCAGCGGCGGTTTGTCGAAGCCGAACTGCTTCTTGATCTGCACGATCTGCTGCGGATCGACGCCCTGGCTGCCGTGATAAGCGTTGCCTCCGCCCCCGCCTTCGCCGCTGCGCTGCTGGCCGTGACGCAACTGCGTCATCATCTGTTCGACCGGGCCGCCCGGCACGAACTGGGTCACGAAGAAAGTCAGCGTAACGACGCCGATCAGCGTCGGGATCATCAGCAGCAGACGTTTGATGATGTAGATAAACATAAACCCCTCACTTCGCCTCGGCGGTATTGGCCGCAGCGGACGGCGTCTTGCGATACCAGTAGCTGACGATCCAGTCCTCGCCCTGGAAACTGACCGGCGTCACCGACGGGTAGCCGAGGGCGCTTTTGTACGCGATCCGCGTATCCGGCGCGAAATATTCGGGCACCAGGTAATAGCCGTTGATCAGCACGCGGTCGAGCGCATGGGTCGCGGTTTCGAGTTCGTTCAGCGTGTTCGCGCGCATCACCGCGCGCACCAGCGCATCGACCGCCGGCGATCTCACGCCCGGATAGTTCTCCGAGCCGATCTGAGACGCAGATGCGCTGCTGAAGCGACGCTCCAGTTCGGAGCCGGGAATCGTCACGCGCAGATAGACGAACGTCGTCATATCGAACTCGAAGTTGTCGATCCGCTTCTGATACAACGCACTATCTATCTCGCGCATATGCGCATCGATGCCGAGCAGTTGCAGGTTGCGCATATAGGGCAACAGTACGCGATCCATGCCAGGCTGATCGTCGATGATTTCGATCGACATCGGGTTGCCGTGCGCGTCGCGCAACTGGCCGTCGCGCACCGTCCAACCCGCTTCGGCGAGCAGGCCGCGCGCTTCGCGCAGGTTCTCGCGCAACGTGTGCGGCGCAATCGTGTCGGCCTGCCTGACCATTGGACCGAACACGGCCGCCGGCAAACTCGCGCGATACGGGTCGAGCAGCGCGAGCTCGGCATCGGTGGGCACGCCTTGCGCGGCGAACGGGCTATCGTCGAAGTAGCTGTTGGTGCGCCGGTACTGGCCGTAGAAGGTCATCCGGTTCAGCCAGTCGTAGTCGAACGCGAGTGCAAGGGCATGCCGCACCCGCACATCCGAAAACATCGGCCTGCGCGTGTTGAACATCAGCCCCTGCATCTGCGCGCCGTGATCCGGAAACAGTTTGCGCTGCAACGCGCCGTTCTCGAAGTTCTTGCCGATATAACGGCGCGCCCATTGCATCGAACTGTATTCGACCATTACGTCGGTATCGAGCGCTTTCAGCGATTCGAGCTGCGTGTAATGATCGTGATAGAGCTTGAACGCGACGCGCGCGAAATGGTACATGCCGCGCCGCGACGGCAAATTTGCGGCCCAGTAAGCCGGATTGCGACGGTAGACGATCTGCGTGTCGTTCTTGCGCTGCTCGATCAGATACGGGCCGCTCGACACCGGCGGCACGTTGGTCAACTGATCGAACGCGATGCGCGTGCCGTTGGCTTGCATTGCCCACTTGCGCGAGAAAACCGGCAGGTCGCCGGCGATCAACGGCGCGTCGCGTTCCACGTGCCTGAAGTCGAAGCGCACCCGCGACGGGTCGAGCACCGTGGCGCGGCTGATCACCGCGAACTGCGAGTTGAACAGCGGCGATGCCTGCGGGCTGGTCAGCGTATCGAACGAATACTTGACGTCGTCGGCGGTGATCGGATCGCCGTTCGAAAAGCGCGCTCGCGGGTCGATATGAAACACCGCTGATTTGCCATCCGGCGCCACCTCGACGTCGTCGGCGATCAATGCGTATTCCGACGCGAGTTCGTCCCAGCTGCGCTGCATCAGCGTATCGAACATCAGATGCAGGATGTCCGGCGCCGGCGCACCACGCGTCAGGAACGGATTTAGCGAATCGTAGCTTTGCGCTTCGTCGTAGTTCTGGAAAACCAGTGTGCCGTCGGTCGGCGCATTCGGGTCCGCGTAATCGAAATGCGTGAACCCGGACGGATACTTCGGCGCGTCGTACTGCGCGATCGACGCCCTCGCGAACGCGGGCGCGGTCGTCAACGGCACGACCAGCATCCCCGCGACGAGCGTCACCGCAACCCGCGCCGCGAGCATCTTAACGACGCGCGCGCACGGGCCTCGAAACCTGTCGGTTGTCATCATGCGTGTCTGGACGCGCATCGGCTCGTAACCGACGCGCGATGCTTCGAAACCGCGCGGGCAGCGGCGGGTAGCCACCGCTCGCGCGGTTCCGGGTTGAAGGCCGGATGGGTAAATTGCGAAGGCCGGAAGTTCGCGTCGAAGCTGAGCTTATTCGTCGTCGTTACTCGTCGTGGTTACTCGTCGTCGGACGGTGTGGTCTTGAACGAGAACTGAACTTCACCGACATACGGCTCGGCATTCTTCTCGCACTTGTACGCCTTGCCTGCGGCAATCACGGCTTCGTTGAACACCGACGTCGGCGGCGTGACGCGCATGATCTTTACGTCGCTGACCTTGCCGTCCGTACCGATCGTCAGATGCGCGATGACGTCCGCCGAAATACCGTCCGTCAATGCCTTGCGCGGAATCACCGGCTGCACCGACTGGCAATGACCGCGGCCGTCCACCACGCCATGCAGCGCGGGTGGCGCCGGCGACGCGGCCGGTGCCGGAGCGGGTGCAGGCGCAGGTGTCGGCGACGCGACCGCCGGAGCGTTCGGAGCCGGATTCGCCGTGGGCTGGATCACCGGCTGTGGCGTCGGTCGCGGCGGCGGCGGCGTCGGGGTCGGCTTCGGTATTTCGTGCTTCGGCTGCGCTTTTGGCGGCGCCGGCGGCGGCTCGAGCTTCTTCACCTCGGGCGGCGGCGGTGGCGGAGGCGGCGGCGCAATCTGCACGCGCATCTCCTTCGGCGGCGGAGGCGGCGGCGGCTGGAACTTCATGTGCGATACGCCCAGAATCACCAGCGCCTCGACCAGCACCGCAACGCCGATCGCCAGCTTCATGGGCATGCGACCGTGATGCGCCGGCGTCGTCGATGCCCAGAGTGCGCCGTCCAGGCGGTTTTGCGGATCTTTCATGTCGATGGCCGGTGAACTCATGTCGTCGGGTTCGTGGCCAATGCAACCGAACTGATGCCCGCCGCGCGCACCAGGTCCATCACCTTGACGATATTCTTGTAGCTCGTGCCTTCGTCGCCGGCAATCGCGACATCCACTTTCTTCGAGTCGTGAACCAGACCTTGCAGACGCGCGGTCAGTTCTTCCGGCGTCACGGGCTTCGAATCCAGATAGATTTCATCTGTCTTCGTCACGCCGATCGATAGCTTGACGGTCTGCTGCAACTGCTCGGCGGTGCTCGATTGCGGCAGGTCGAGCTTGATGCCTGTGCCCTGGATCATCTTCAGCGTCGCGAGCATGAAGAACACCAGCAGGAACATCATGATGTCGATCATCGGGATGATCTCGATGCGCGCTTTCTCTTCACCGCCGAGGTAATGGCTGCGATGGTTTCGCATGGTCCGTCTCCTTGAGTGCCGGCGTCAGACTGCGAAGCGCGATACGAGCAGCGACTTGATGAGGTCGAACTGGTTGACCGTCATCCGGATACGCTTGTTGAAGTAGTTCAGGAAGATCACGCAGATGATCGCGATGGTCAGCCCGCACGCGGTGGCCGTCAGCGCGTGACCAATGCCGCCCGTCACACCGTTCGGGTTCGCGGTGCCGCTGGTGCCGAGCACGTTGAACGATTCGACCATGCCGATGATCGTGCCAAGCAGACCCAGCAGCGGGCCGAGCGTCACGGCCGTGTCGAGAATCCACAGGTTACGGTCGAGACGCGGCAACTGGAACATGATCGTTTCCTCGATCTCACGTTCGACCACGGCTTCGCTCTTGCCCTTCACTTTCATCGCCGACTTCACGAGTTCGCCTTGCACGGTCTGCTTGTAGTGCTCGGCCACTTTGGCGGCATCGTCGGGATTGGCTGCATCGACGAGTTTCAGGTCATGTTCGAGGGTCCTGCCGGCACGCACGGCACGCGAGAAGAACATGAATCGTTCGATGATGATCGCGATGCCGAGCAGGAAGATGAACGCGAGGAGAGGGATCAGACCCATCGACTGGATCGAGTAGTTAATGAGGGTATTCAGCACTGCGGACTCCGGTTAGTACAGGCTCAAGCGGCCGTTGAATAACGGTGGGTATCGAGATGCCGGCTGCCTTATGGGTCGCCAGCTAAAAAAGGCCTGCCACCCATGCAAAGCCCGTACCAGGTCGAGCACCTGATTGCTCCGTAAAGACGTCGCCGATCTCTTACACGGACGCTTTGCCTTTTATTTCATTGCTTTACGTAGCGTAACAAAAATTCGCATCCCGGAGACCTGCGTTGCGCTCGCACCCGCGTATAGCAAAACAAATTGACTTCTGGAATGGCGTAAAGCCGCTTTCGAAGACTTATCCTGGCAAGGTCCTTAATCCCCTATTGCCGAAATGGTGCGAAAAATCGCTATTGAAACGCCTTGGTGCAACGCCCAATGTGATATAGCCAACTTTATTACATCTATCGTTCTAGTTGCTTTCTTTATGCTTGCATCACCAATACCAATTTCCGACCAATCCCGGCTCCAAAAGAAGCACCGCGCAACGCGAACCCTCTTACCGGTCATTTTCTTACATTAATTATTTAACATTTCTAATGCACTTCGATTGCACAAAATTAGGGAATTTAACTTCGTTTTATCCATTTTTATCTAATGCACCATTTCGGAATTAACGCATTCGCGCGGTGCGAATCCCGCACCAATCGTAACGACAAAGAACCACGGGGCTGTATTCTTTTTTAATTGAAATTTTTTTGTGTTCTGTTACACGCACGAGGAACGATCTGTTTCCACGCTTACGGCGTAACGAAAATTTTCGTAAGTCTTAATTCCTAAGCAAATCAATCGCTTCGATGCATTTGCGGAGGCCGTTCAAGGCCTTTCCGACGGTCCGCGACCTCGCACATGGCATATCTCGTGCTCTTGCTGCGCTCGCTTCAAGACCAAGGCGCGCGTCCGACACGATCGGCGACGCACCCTGGACGGGATGTGCGGGACGGCGCGGGGATGCGCCGGACAGCGAAGAACTCGCTGACGTCAACGCACTGCAGCGCATGCGCAACTCGCGCCTGCGTTTGCGTGATCGTTCAACGGAAGTGGCCTCAACAACAAGAAGGAGCGGAAGTGAAACAAAAGCGATTGGCCTCAGCCATCAAAAGAATCATCGGAGCCGAGCTGGTGTTGACAGCGGCGTTCGTCCCGCTGGCACACGCACAAAGCCAACCTGATACGGCGGCCGTTCCGACGGCCGCAAGCACGCCAGCGGCGGCGACTCCCCCCGCCGTCAGCAAGCTCGAAAAAGTAGAAGTCACCGGTTCGCTGATCCGCACATCGGACAAGACCGGCAACGTCGAAGTCCAGACCGTTACAGCAAAGGAAATCCAGCAAAGCGGCTTCACGACCGTGGCCGACTTCCTGCGCGGCATGTCTGCCAACTCCGCGTCCAGTTGGGGTTCCACGACGATGAACGGCACCGCGCCGGGCGGCTCGGGGATCGCATTGCGCGGTCTGTCCGAGAAGTACACGCTGGTGCTGGTGGACGGCCAACGCGTCGCGAACTACGCACAGGCGGTGAACTTCACCGACACGTTCTTCGACGTCAACACAATCCCGCTGAACATCGTCGATCACATCGAAATCGTGAAGACGGGTGCCGTGTCCGAATACGGTTCCGACGCAATTGCCGGCGTGGTCAACATCATCACGAAGAAGAACTTCCAGGGTCTTCAGATCGACGGGCAGCTCGGCAAGGCGCAGCATCCGGGTGACGGTCAGGGCAACTTCAGCGTGCTCGGCGGCTTCGGCGACCTGAACTCCGATCGTTTCAATGTGACGGCAGCCGCCAGCTACTATCGCGATTCCGGTTCGACGCTTGACCAGCGCGACATGACCAAAAACGAAGACTTCAGTCAGTTCCCTGGCGGGTCGGCGGGTCCTCTGGGTCCGAACCAGCAGTCATTCTGGCAACTGCCCGACGGCTCGACCGCCGCGTTGAGCCCATGCCCTCCGGGCAGCACTAACGCGGCGGGCGCATCGTGCGTGTACAAGAACGCGAACACGTACTCGCTGATTCCGCAGACGACGCGTATGAACGCGAAGGTGCGTGGCACCTTCAAGATCAACGACGATGTACAGGCTTACGCCGACCTGTGGGCGAGCCGCAACGAGACGGTCCAGTACTTCGGCAGCCCGGCCATCAGCAGCACGTCGAACGTTTTCAATCCAGCGACCGGCTCGGTGTCGCAACTCGACCGCACGGTGTCGGCGCTGAATCCGTACAACCCGTACGGTGTCGATACGCCGATCAACCTGACCTTCCCGGGCGTTGCCGCGCGGGAAGACACGGTGTCGACGTTCTGGAAGGCGTCGACGGGCGTGAAGGGTTCGTTCACCACGGCGAAGATCGGCGACTGGGACTGGTCGGTGGACTATGGTCATTCGCAGAGCACGGTCGATACGACGTACTCGAACATGATCAACACGGCCGCGCTTGAAAACATCCTCGGCCCGAACGGCGGCTACAACTTCGCGAACCCGGCATCGACACCGAACGGTCTGAACGGCCTGTTTCAGAACGACTATCAGCAGGCGATCTCGAAGCTCGACAGCGTAACGGCGAAGACCTCGACCGGCAATCTGTTCAACCTGCCCGCCGGCCCAGTCGGCATCGGTTTCGGTACGGAATTCCGTCACGAAAGCTCGCTGATCAACGCGCGCACGTACTCGTCGCAAGGGATCGTCGTGCCGGCGAACGTTCAGTCCGTCGACGGTGAACGCAACGTCGCGGCCGCGTATTACCAGATCGATATTCCGATCATCCACAACCTGACGTTCACGCAAGCGGGCCGCTATGACCACTATAGCGACTTCGGCGGCGCGTTCTCGCCGAACTTCGCACTGCGCTTCCAACCGGTGCAGATGCTGACGACATACGCGTCGTACAGCCGTGGTTTCCGCGCGCCGACGCTGGTCGAAAACTCGCAGGCAACCTACCTGGCTCACCAGAACCTCGTCGATCCGAACGACCCGAGCGGCGTGCCGACCAAGCACTTCACGACGGAACAGATCAACGGCAATCCGAACCTCCAACCGGAGCACACCAAGAACTACAACATCGGCTTCGAACTGTCGCCGGATGCGTCGACCGATATCGGTGCAGCGTTCTACAAGATTCATATCGACGGCGTCATCGGTACCGACGATCCGAATGCCGTGCTGGATGCCAACGACCCGTCGCGAGTCGTGCGCAATCCTGACGGCACGGTCCGCTACATCGCGCAGCAGTTCGTCAACCTCGGCTCGCTGGATACCGACGGCTTCGACATGAACTTCCGCAAGTCGGTCGGCACGAAGTACGGCACGTTCACGCTGTCGGGCGACTGGGCGTACGTGTGGCACTTCAAACTGAACAGCCCGGGCGCTGCAACGCAGGACTTCGCGGGTAACAACCTCGCGCTGCTGCAACCGTTCGGTGCGTCGAATCCCCGCTGGAAGGGCAACACGAGCCTGACGTGGGATTACCGCAAGATGACCACGACGCTGAGCTGGCAGTACACGGGTCCGTACACCAATGCAGTGGCAGCCGAGTTCGGCGACGGTGGCACGGGTTCGGTGGCGTCGTATAGCCAGTTCAACCTGATGATGACGTATCGCGGCTTCAAGAACTGGACGATCTATGGTGGCATCCAGAACATCTTCGACAGGGAGCCGCCGTTCGACGTGGAGTGGCAAGCAACGCCGGACATCACCGGCTACGACCAGTCGCTGTACACGAATCTGGGCCGCTTCTTCCAGATCGGTGCGACCTACCGCTTCTGATCGTCGCAGCGGGCTTGATCGCAGGACCGTAGGTCTCCTCTTGCCTCTTCTTCGTTGTTGAAGAGGATTGGCGGCGGTGCCTCGCGCACCGCCAGCTTTTTTGCTTTTCGGATGCCACTTGGAATACGCAATGAAACCGATTCACGCCAGTCGGGCGGCGTTGGCCGCGTTGGCGCTCGCCTTTCTCTCTCCCGCCCACTCCGTGACGATCCCGCCCGGCGTCACGCTCGCAGCCACCCAGGAACTCACGCGACAAACACCCGTCGAGGCAGAATCCATCGACCCCGCGCATATCGAATCCTGGGCCGCGAATACCATCGGCCTCGACCTGTTCGAAGGCTTGACGCGAATCGCCGCCGACGGTGCGGTCGTGGCGGGCGTCGCGCAATCGTGGAGCCGCAGCGCGCCCGATACATGGATCTTCAAGCTGCGCCACAACGCGCGCTGGAGTAACGGCGAGCCGGTCACGGCCGCCGATTTCGTCTATTCATGGCAACGCGTGGTCGATCCGAAGACCGGCTCGAAATACACGATCCTGGTCGAGTTCGTGAAGAACGCGAAGGCGATTCTGGCGGGCAAGGCGCCGCTCTCCAGTCTCGGCGTGCGCGCGGTCGATCCGTACACGCTTGAGGTCAAGACCGAAGACCCGACCGCGTTCTTTCCGCAACTGACCGCAATGTCGACGATGGCGCCGGTGAACCGCGCGACGGTCGCGAAGTACGGCGACGAATGGACCCGTCCCGGCCACATGGTCAGCGACGGCGCGTATGCGTTGAGCGACTGGCAACCGGGCAACCGTCTCGTGATGGTAAAGAACGACAAGTACTGGGATGCGAGCAAGGTCGCGATCACGAAAGTCACCTATCTGCCGATCGAAAGCGACGAAACGGCAATGCGGATGTATCAGGCCGGCCAGTTTGATTACACGTATTCGATTCCGTCCGGCATCTATAACCAGGTGAGCAAGCAGTTCGGCTCCGAACTGAAGACCGGGATGTTTATCGCCACCTACTACTACTCGCTGAACAACGCCGACCCGGCCTTCAGGGACAAGCGCGTGCGCGAGGCGCTGTCCATGGTGATCGACCGCAACCTGCTAACGTCGAAACTGACTGCGAGCGGCGAGTTGCCGCTGTACGGCCTGATTGCAAAAGGCACGCAAGGCGCGGCGCAATTCCAGCCCGACTGGGCCGCGTGGCCGATGGCGAAACGCATCGAAACCGCGCGAGACCTGCTGAAACAGGCGGGCTATTCCGCTGCAAACCCGTTGACGTTCACGCTGACCTATAACACCAACGACCTGCACAAGAAGGTCGCGCTATTCACGACGTCGGAATGGCGCACCAAGCTCGGCGTCAACGTGAAGCTCGAAAACGTCGAGAACCGCGTACTGTTGAAAATGCGCCACGACGGCAAGGTGCAGGCGTCGCGCGACGGCTGGTTCGTCGACTACAACGACGCGATGTCGTTCTTCGACCTGATCCGCTGCAACAGCGTGCAGAACGACCAGCACTACTGCAATCCGAAGGTCGATGCGTTGATCGATCAGGCGAACCAGCAGATGGACGAAGCGAAGCGCTCCGCGATGCTAACGCAGGCGCACGACATGGCGATGAACGACTATCCGCTGATTCCGATGTTCCAGTACTCGGCGGTGCGGCTCGTGAAATCGTATGTGGGCGGCTATTCGCCGACCAACTACGTCGATCAGCGGCAGTCGCAGGACATGTACATCATCAAGCACTGAGCGCAAGGAGCCTTGCCATGCTGGCTTATACGTTGCGCCGCGCGTTATGGGCGATCCCGACGATTCTCGCCGTGATCACCGCGTGCTACCTGCTGCTGCACCTGACGCCCGGCGGCCCGTTCGATTCGGAGAAGCATCTGTCGGCGGCCGTGCTTGCCAATCTCGACGCGAAATACCACATCGATCAGCCGCTGTGGAAGCAGTATCTGCTGTATATCGACTCGCTGCTGCACGGCGATCTCGGCGCGTCGTTCCGTTACACGGACTGGTCGGTCAGCGAACTGGTGTGGAAAGCCCTACCGGTCAGCCTCGGCGTCGGCGGCGTTTCGGTGCCGATCGCGCTGGTGATCGGTGTGGCGCTCGGCACGGTTGCGGCGGTGCGCCGCAATGGCGTGATCGACTATGGCGTGATGTTGCTCGGCAATCTCGGCAGTGTGGTGCCGCCATTCATCCTCGGCCCCGTGCTGGTGTGGGTCTTCGCGATCCTGATCAAGCGCGGCGAGCATGGTCTGCTGCCCGCCGGCGGTTGGGGTGATGGCGACTGGCACTACCGCGTATTGCCGATCGTACTGCTCGTGATTATCAACGTATCGACGATTGCGCGCGTGATGCGCGGCAGCATGATCGAAGTGCTGTCCGGCAATTTCATCCGGACCGCGCGCGCGAAAGGTCTGGCCGGCCGCACCATCGTCTTGCGTCATGCGCTCAAACCGGCGCTGATGCCGGTCGTATCGCTACTCGGCTCGCTGTGCATTTCGTCGATCACCGCCGCGGTCGTCACCGAATCCGTATTCGCGCTGCCCGGTCTCGGGCAACTGGTCGTGAACGGCGCGATCAATCGCGACTACACGCTGGTGCTCGGTCTGGTCGCATTGATCACGGCATTCGCGGTCCTGTTCAATCTGCTGGTCGATCTTGCTTACGCATGGCTCGATCCGCGCATCCGGTACTGACATGAAGATTCGTCTATTCAACCTGGCCGCGCGTGCGTTCGTCGCGCCGCCGGCCGATGCGGCGTCCGCAGGCGGCTGTCTGTCCGGCGGCATCGTCACGAAGGCTTCGCGCGGACCGTTCGCGATTGCCGGCATGCGCTTTTTGCGTAATCGGGCGGCATTTGCAAGTCTCGTGATCCTGCTGCTGATCGTCGTCGCATGCTTTGCGGGGCCGCTGTTTCTGCCCAACAATCCGGTCGACAGCGACTGGGGATCGATCAGTCTGCCGCCGTCGTGGCTCGGCATGCATCTGTTCGGTACCGACGAACTCGGTCGCGACCTGCTCGCGCGCACGCTGGTGGGCGGGCGCGTATCGCTCGAAGTCGGTTTGCTCGGCACGCTGGTGTCCGGACTGATCGGCGTCGCGTGGGGCGCGACAGCCGGCTTCATGGGCGGACGCGTCGATGCCGTCATGATGCGCGTCGTCGACGTGATGTACGCGATTCCGTACATGCTGATCGCGATCATGATGATGACGCTGTTCGGCCGCGCATTCTATCTGGTCGTGCTGACCATCAGCGCGTTTTCGTGGCTCGATATGGCGCGCGTGGTGCGCGGTCAGACGCTGTCGCTGCGTTCGCGCGAATTCGTCGACGCGGCGCGTGCGACTGGCGTCAGCACCCGCGCCATCATCGCGCGGCATATCGTGCCGAACCTGATCGGCGTGGTGGTCGTGTATGCCACGGTCACAGTGCCGTCGATCGTGCTGACGGAATCGGTGCTGTCGTTTCTCGGACTCGGCGTCCAGGAACCGATGACGAGTTGGGGCGTGCTGATCGAAGACGGTGCTCAAAAACTCGAATCGATGCCGTGGCTGCTGCTCTGCCCTGCCGTCATGCTGTGCGTGACGCTTTATTGCGTGAACTTCGTCGGCGACGGTTTGCGCGACGCTCTCGACCCCAAGGACCATTGACATGGCGCTACTCGAAGTGAAGGACCTGAGTGTGCGCTTCACGCGCCGTGAAGGACCGCCGGTCGATGCGGTCCAACGCGTGTCGTTTTCGCTCGACGCGGGCAGCACGCTGGGCATCGTCGGCGAATCGGGGTCGGGCAAGAGTCAGACCGTGATGGCGCTGCTCGGTTTGCTGTCGTCGAACGGCAGCGTGTCGGGCACCGCACTGTATCGTGGCGAAGACGGCGGCGATCTGCTGACGATGAACAACGCAGCGCTGAACAGGGTTCGCGGCAACCGGATCGGCATGGTGTTTCAGGACCCGATGACGGCGCTCAATCCGTTTTTGACCATTGAACGGCAGATGACGGAATCGCTGCAATTGCACAAGAAGCTGTCGCGTCGCGAAGCGCGTCGGCGTGCCATCGAGGTGCTCGACACGGTGCGGATTCCCGATGCTGCACGCCGCATCGGCATGTATCCGCATGAGTTTTCCGGTGGTATGCGCCAGCGCGTGATGATTGCGATGGCGTTGCTGTCCGAACCGGAAATTTTGATTGCCGACGAACCGACTACCGCGCTCGACGTCACCGTTCAGGCGCAAATTATCGAATTGCTGCGCGAACTGAATCGCGAGCGCGGCACGGCAATCGTCCTCATCACGCACGACATGGGCGTGGTCGCCGGTTTGTGCGATACCGTGATGGTGATGTATGCAGGGCGCACCGTCGAGCAGGCAGACGCGCGCGCGCTGTTCGCCGCGCCGACCCATCCGTACACGATCGGCCTGTTGAACGCGCTGCCGCGCATCACCGACGACGACGACCGCCCGTTGCAAACCATTCCGGGCAATCCGCCTTTGCCGGGGCAAATCGGCGCGGGTTGCGCGTTCGCACCGCGTTGTTCGTTTGCAGACGATACTTGCCGCACCACAGTGCCGTCGCTCGATGCGCGTAGCGATCTGGCAGGCGCATTGCGCGCGTGCCACCGTCCGGTTTCAGCCATTCTGGAGGCCGTTCGATGAACCGGCATTTCGCTTGCAACAGTACCGAACCGCTGCTGTCGGTGAACGAACTGAAGGTGCATTTCAGCGTGCCGCGCGGCAAATTACCGTGGTCTGGCAAGGCCATGCTGCGCGCTGTCGACGGCGTGTCGTTCGATGTACGGCGCGGCGAAACCGTCGGGCTGGTGGGTGAATCCGGCTGCGGCAAGTCCACGCTCGCGCGCGCGATCGTCGGTCTCGTGCCTGCGTCGGGCGGTAGCGTCAAGCTTCATGGCGTCGAAACAGTGCAGGGCGCGAAGCGTGATCTCGGCATCTTGCGGCGCGACGTGCAGATGATCTTTCAGGACCCGCTGGCGTCGCTCGATCCGCGCATGACGATCGAGCAGATCGTCGCGGAGCCGTTGATCACGCATCGGCCCGATGTCGCGCGCGCCGATGTGCGCGCTCGCGTGCTGACCATCCTCGAACGCGTCGGCCTGAATGCGCAGCATCTGCGGCGCTATCCGCATGAGTTTTCGGGCGGACAATGTCAGCGCGTCGGAATTGCACGGGCATTGATCAGCGAGCCGCAACTCGTGATCTGCGATGAACCGGTGTCCGCGCTCGACGTGTCGATTCAAGCGCAAATCGTTAATCTATTGCGCGACTTGCAACGCGAACTGTCGTTGTCGCTGCTGTTCGTCGCACACGATCTGGCGGTGGTGAAAGCAATCAGCCATCGCGTGATGGTGATGTATATGGGGCGCGTGATCGAGTTCGGCGAAAAACGCGCGCTGTACGCGGCACCTGCGCATCCCTATACCCGTGCATTGCTGTCGGCCGTACCGGTTCCCGACCCGACCGTCGAGCGCGCGCGACGGCATCTGCTGCTTCAAGGCGAGATTCCGTCGCCCTTGCAACCGCCGTCGGGATGCGCGTTCCGCACACGCTGCCCCGCCGCGATCGACGCATGCGGCGATGGGCAACCGCAGGCGGTTTCCCTGCAAGGTGACGCACGGCGGGTTGCGTGCATCCGGGTTCCCGTTCCTATCGAATAGCGCCTGTTTCATGGACCCTCCTGCTTGCACGGTCGGGGTTTCCGGCATCGATCATCAGCCACGCCGTTCGCTGGTATTTTCGCTTTCAGCTTAGCCTTCGCGGTATCGAGGAGTTGCTGTTCGAGCGCGGCGCGGTCGTTAGCCACGAATCGATCCGTCGGAGGATAGACAAGTTCGGCGTTGATTTCGCAAAACGTGTGAAGGCCGTTCGTTGCAAGCCGGGCAGTACGTGGCACCTCGACGAGATGTTTGTCACCCTGCGTGGCGAACCGTACCTGTGGCGTGCAGTCGACGAGCACGGCGTCGAACTCGACCTCTTACTGCAAAAGCGGCGCGACAAGGCCGCCGCCAAACGTTTCTTCAGGCGTGTGCTGCGCGCTTCCCTCTATCCAAGCACCTCGCCGCACGATTTGACTCATTGCGCCTTTTCACTGGCATCGCCCAAACTCCGTCTGCTGTGTTCCGAGCGACCCCTTCACCTGCATCGCTTTGCCCTGAAATCGTCAACATGACAGCGCCCTGCAAACTGGTCAAAGGCGACCAGTTGGCCGCCCAGTCTGACGCCGTTCACGAGAAACACGTTTTCGGTGCTCCTGTCGTTCAAGAACATCTGCAAAAAATCGTCCTGTACGCTTGGGCGTCCGGTCATGTTCGAGGTCACGGCGATGGTCCTTGGATTGTCGGCGATACCTGAAGCCGCCAGCCTTTTCGATTTTGGACACAATGGTGGTAACCGGTACAGTAAAGTGGTTCAATGACAGTGAAGACCTTTTCGCTCATTTCTCTGACGGCGCAGAAGGGTCAAGTCGCTGCAAGAGAATCAGAAGTCAGCTTCGACGTGAAGATGGGGCCGAAGGACAGGCAAGCCGCGAATATCAAACCTGTCTATGAGAGAGCCTGTCCTTTCGCCGCCTACGGCGCCGGGTCGCCGGGCATCATACTTTCAAGGCGGAGTCGAGCGGGAGCGCCTGTCGAAAAAATAGAATGCGCCAGTAAGCGGCGAGATTCGAAGTCAACGCGAAGCGCGCGGCGGCGTCATCACGCATGACTCGGACGCCACTTGCTTCCACACGTTCGCCGGCGCGGCTCTTTCTGCTCTCGCGTCGACGCCTTCGCCTTCGGCTGTGAAACTGGCACGCTGAGCAACTTTCACGAGTAGCTGCTCGCGAAAAATCTCTGGAGGACAGTGCAATGGATAACGTTTCGCGGGAAGAGAAGATTCGTATACGGGCCTACGAGCTCTGGGAAAAAGACGGCAGCCCCGACGGTCGCGCCGACGAGTATTGGGAGCAAGCCCGGGCACAGATAGAAGAGGAAGAATCCGAGGCCGGCGGGGGCGGAGCCGACCTGAAGGGTCGGCTGCCGTTGTGACGAAAACCGGCAGGGCGCTGACGAAGAGCCGTCGTAAGCCGCGTAGTCGAGTTGCAATTATTGAAGGCGCAGCGACAGCGGCGCAAGGCTCGCAACGAGCCTCTTCGTTGTCGCTTTGCGCCGACCACTCGACGTCCCGGACGCTCTCCCCCGTCGCTGATGTCCTGCCGCACCACGCTCCTGACAGCGAGGCTGACCTGGCAGCTTAAACAGGATGCCTCCCGCGACGCTCTTGTCAGTAAGTCTTCTTCATTCCGCTGCTGTCAGAGGCGGGCGCGTTCATGCCACCGTTCTTCTGCGTTTTCGGCTTCATCTGTTTCTGCGACATCTCCCCCGACTTACCCATGGTGTTTGCGCCGGACGCGCCGGATGGTGACGCGGTAGCGCCGTTTGCATTCGGCGTTCCCATTCCGGTGCCACCCTGACCTGCACCGGCACCCCCTCCACCACTTGTTCCCGCACCCTGCGCGCAGACGGCGCCGGACAGACTCAACATTAACGCCGAAGCAAGCAAGATTCCTTTCGTCGCAACTCGCATGATGGACTCCTCGGTATGCAGAGCGACCGGCTGCGACCCGGGTCGGTGCAGTCCGTCGTCCTGGTTACCGCATTTCCCGTGCCGCGTCTCGCCTTGGCATAAGTCCTTCATTTCATCACTGACCGGTGACAGCCAAGCTATCGTGCACAGGGGACGGGCCGCCCGCCAGCATGCGAATGCCGCTGCGCTGCAGTGGAGTTACCGATTTCTTAGTACTGGCTTTGGCGCTTACGAAAAGTTTGTCGTATTGAACCTGCAGGCGGTCAAAGCTTCAATCCTGGGGAACGAGGCCCGCAGCCAAGACTTGAACCGCAAGGCGCCCTTTAGTTTTCCCGACATAAGCGCGGCCAGGCGCTTCCCAAAGCGGAACGCTCCGCCGGCTAGGCCGGCGATCCATGCGCAGAACGACGGGCCTTCACATACCGGGGCCGCTAGACCGCGTTTGTTAACCGGATGGTGGTCGCGGTGGAACGTTCAGCTCGCCTTCCAGATAGAGGCTGGTGACGCTCCGCCGCTTGGTCAGAGTTTCATGAACCATGTAAAACAATGGATTCAAAAAAATCGGTACCGCGCCGCAGCTATCAGTGGAGAGTCAAGAGCCGCGGCCGCCTCCAAAGGAAAGCGTGCAGGCGCCGCCCCTCGCATGCTGGGCGTGAGTAACGGAAGTCACGGTGTTATGCCGCAGCCGTTTCGACCAATTTTTCAGCGCGTGTCTTCTGGTGGGCCAACCGGGCATCGTCTGAGGCGGCAATGCCGTCGCCATCGTCATTTTTCGCCGCGTCTCCATCGGCGGTCAAGCCGCGATTTTGCGTAAGACACAGCGTATTCGCACGCGGCTTTCTCGGTAGGGAAATGTTTCAGCGGCCCATAGGCGCGCTGTTTGCCAAGTCCAGTGGTAACGATGGCAATCGCGGCATATCCGCTCGCGGATAGCGACGCCACAGGCACTATGGTCGCGCCTGCGTACTCAACCGGGTTTGCGTGCATGGCAGGTACCTCCCCCAAGTCTGCAAGACTAGCAAAGGGTGACGGCGAGTTATGTGCGCCCCCTCACAAACCTGACAGCTCCTCTAAGCGTTTGTTAGCATCCGTCATGCCGGGCTGCGATTTCCAGAGTAGGCGATGCAGGCTTTCTGGTCCAAAGAAAAAGTGGTGATAACAGTGCGGCGCCAAAGCCGGCCCGCTCTGACGGAATCAGAGCGGCCGGAGAAACGGAACCAGGCTGAGGCCAACAGTCAATTGAGCCTCGAGTTCGTCCGCCAGCTATCAGAGTGGACTCAAACTTCCCACGGGCATTGGCCGACACGACGCACCAGGAGCACCATGCGCTCGTACCTAGAAGGGTCGCCAGGCCGCACATACGCCTCCCGAAGCACCGGCCTTTGTAAGCCGTACCTTTTTAGCGCATCTCTCCCAGGTAACGGCATCAACACTCCATCGGGTCACTAACAGGTCCCTCCGGCGATACGGGACGCCCACCAGGAAAGCCGTGAGCTACGGCTAGTGCGGCACCAGCCGTATCGGCTGAAGACAGGAAGTTCAACATGAAACTCGACGACGCCGATTTCCGGCAACTGCGCCGTCTCGCTCCGGTTCTCGACGACTTGCTGAACGCAGGGGAGGTCGAGCACGCAGACCAGGCTGTACGTCTCGCTGCACTGGCGCAACTCTGCTCGCACCTGTTCGAGGCGTATCAGCGTGAGCACCCTGATGACACGGCTCAGGCGCCTCGATGCACTCGAGTCGCAACAGTGCAAGCAGTCACGCTTGTAAACTCCGTTCGCCAATCGACGCCGGAATCAGCAGATATGCTGATTCTGCCCTTGGGCCCACACGGAATACCGGAGTTCTCTTCTGCAATGAGGCGTGAGCCTTAAAGCACCTCGTTTGGACGATTGTCAGAAGTCCGCCAACACGAAAAATTCGGTTTCAGAACTCACAACTCTGCGGTCAGCATCGCGGTTGTCCACGACGTTGAGCAGATGAACGACCAGAACCCGCCCGTTAAACTGAATGGGAAACGAACCTACACAACGCTGCCTATTAAATCGCCGCTGTCGCTGCACTCGCGATGTCGTTCACGGGCATTGCTTCGGCGTAAACGAACGTGCGCGTCGAGACGTCTTCACCAGCCAGAGCGCGCGCGTTATTCTTCAGACATGAGACGGCAGCTGGTACGCATTCCCGAAGCCTGCCAGCAGGCGAAACTTGACCACCGAGCATCCTCTCATGCGTGCGACCGTCCCCCCCGACCGCGGTCGCGACTTCGCCGCAGTGAATCGTAGCGCTCACAGTTCAACGCAGGACGCGGGCAGGCACTTTGGACGCGATACGCTGATAACGGAATACGACGCAGTGGGCAGTCCCGTACGGGGTGGATTCTCATTGCGTTTTCGGGAAGTCAGCATATAAATAAACCAGTTCGTTGCGCTCAACAGTAGTTGGGGCGAAGTCGAACTGGCAATAGCGGCCCGAGTGCTTTTCTGCGTTGGCTTGCCGCCGCCATGAAAGACCGCGCGCAATAGCATTCCGGAGTGACCTATGGCGGCGATACAGCACGTTTTCGTTCTAATGCTTGAGAATCGTTCTTACGACAGCGTATTTGGGTGGTCCAACCTGACGGGCGTCACACCCGGAGGTGAGACCACAACCGCCAACGGACTGCCGCCTACGCCGATAGTCAATTTCGGACGAACTGGGACAGCTTATCAGCTAGGCAAAGGTGCGCCCTACGCGCTCGGCTTTGACCCGGGACATGAACTTACCGACGCCTGTGTCCAACTGTGCGGGCTACAGGTCGCCAGTGGGGATACCGTGCGTAACGACTCCCTCGTTTTCGGCCCGAGCGGCTATCCACCATTTGCGACGGACACTTCGACAATGGGCTTTGCCGCGACGTACGAAGACCATTCCGACGCGGTAGCCGACGCTTTCAACGCCTTCACACCGGACCAGCTCCCAGTACTGAACTTCCTGGCCCGCCATTATGGTGTATGCGATTACTGGTTCGCATCGATGCCGGGACCGACGTGGCCGAATCGTTTCTTTGCCGTGGCCGGCACCTCGTCCGGGCTCGACCATTCTCCGAGTGATGCGCAAGTTGTCGAAGCGGTGTTCTTCAACGCACCACTTTTCACTTTTCCGAACGGCACGGTTTTCTCAAAGCTTCAGGCGTCGGACTGGCTTATCGTGCAAGGCGACGTTGCACAGACGCGCGGCATTCATGGGATGCAAAATCTGCTCAGTCGTTTCGTTCGAATGGATACGCTGCTTTCTCGGCTTGCCGACAATTCATTGACCGAGAAATTTATTTTTATCGAGCCAACGTACGATGCCAAGAATGACTTCAGAAACGGCAATTCGATGCATCCGGCCGGCGACGTTCGGAACGGGGAAGCGTTGGTCAAGCAAGTGTACGACGCCGTCAGTGGTTCTAACCTATGGTCCAGCAGCGTGCTGCTTATAGTCTTCGATGAACATGGTGGCTTCTTTGACCATGTGACGCCTCCAAATGCTCAGCCGCCGGGCTCCGCCGAAAACGGCCGCCTGAAAACCCACAACTTTGCGTTTGACAGGCTAGGCGCACGCGTACCGGCCATCGTCGTCTCCCCTTTCGTTCCTGCGGGCACCATCGACCATTCCGTGTACGACCACAGCTCGATTCTGAAAACGACAGATACGCTGCTTGGGCTCAATGGAGCGCTCAACCTGACGGCGCGCGTGCGCGCAGCGGACGACTTCGCGAAGATGTTGAGCCTTTCTACGCCTCGTGCCGACATCCCGCAATGCCCGTCGCCCATCGCTGCGGGTGGTGGCCCGCGGCCCACGAGCGAAGGGGCTCCGCGGTCGAAGGACCCTTTCCTGCCACTGTATGCACATCGCTAGAACCGGCGGCTCACGCCTGTACATCCGGCGCCCCATAGACCATAAGTCCTTGGGAGTGGACTCGTTGCATTCGAGTCGCAGCTTGTGGAGCGTCATCAGACGCGCTGGACGGGCTTCGTCGATAAGATCATTTCGTTGTACGCGCGAGGTCTGAGCGTGCGAGAGATGAAGGGTCATCTGGAAGAGATGTACGGCACCGAGGTGTCGCCCACGCTCATCTCGGCGGGCGCCTTCGAAGCCAGATGGGACAAGGACTACCCTTCCATCGGGCAGAGTTGCCGGCGCAACTGGGCACGGCGCTGATACGTTGACGATTCCTGGGCAAAGCGATGGCACGTGAAGGGATCGCTCATAAGACCGCAGACGGAGCGTATTCGCGCTTGAACGGTGTCGCCTTCAGTTCGACGACCACATAGCATCGACTCTTCAGTTGGTAAAACAGCAGGCCGATGAAAAACCGTCCCTGGTCACTTCCAACGTCCGACTGAGACAGAGGCAAGCGACCGGGAAAATCAGTGACAGCACTGTCTCGCCGCTCCTGCGGGCAGCTTCCGCAATCGGCGGTCAAGTTTGACGTGCCTCCGATTCCCATGCCCGGCGAACCAGTCCTCACGCCCCGTTCGGAATCCCTTCAATTGGACACTCCGGCGTCCCTGGCGTCGGGCGCGTGAGTGCTTCGACGCGGCGGCGCGTGCCGTCGGGGTCTTCGACCCAGTCGCGATAGAACCCAAACGGACAGGCCGCCAGGCCGTTCGCGCCGTCGCCCGAATTGATCGTGCCCGTGTACCCGCGGTGCAGAAGTTTGTATAGATGGTTCTGCGACTGCATCGTGCGCCGCGCGTCGCGGATCATGCTCAGCGAGAGCTCCGCGTACTGCACGCCCATCTCCTCCTCGCCGCACTCGCCGAGCGTGCGCCCGTCGAAACCCACGATCGCCGAGTGACCAAAGTACGAATACACGCCGTCCCAGCCCGTGGCATTCGCCACGGCGACGTAAGTGTTATTCATCCACGCCATTGCCTTAGCCACCATCACCTGCTGCTCCTTGGCCGGATACATGTAGCCCTGGCAGCGCACGATCAATTCCGCGCCGTTCATCGCGCAGTCGCGCCAGATCTCGGGATAGTTGCCGTCATCGCAGATGATCAGGCTGATCTTTAAACCCTTCGGCCCATCCGTCACGTAGGTACGATCGCCCGGATACCAGCCTTCGATCGGCGTCCAAGGCATGATCTTGCGATACTTCTGCACGATCTCGCCGCGATTGTCGATCAGCACTAGCGTGTTGTACGGCACGTTGCGCGGATGCTCTTCGTGACGCTCTCCCGTGATGGAGAACACCCCCCAGACGTTGGCTTGGCGGCACGCCGCCGCAAATATTTCCGTCTCCTCGCCCGGCACCGTCGACGCCGTGTCGAACATCTCCTGCCGGTCGTACATGATGCCGTGCGTCGAATACTCGGGAAACACGACGAGTCACCGCGACACCCACACAATCATTGCTGCTCGAAATATCGCCATGCCGCATGACAGATCCTCCTTGAATACCCTTAGATCGCAGGCGGAATTCGGGCCGCCCGCTCCGTTTCCGCACACACGCCCTAGTGGCTAATCATCCATGGTCGTCCTGCCGGTCGTTTGAGTCCGTCCGAAGCCGATCCCGCGAGCTTCGCGCTACCACCCGAGCAGCAACTGCATCCCGCCCGATGACGCAACGGCGCCCCGTCACCGGACTGGCGCGGCGCGTGCGCCGCGCGCTCGTTCGTTGCGTACGCGGAGCGCCGTGTATTCGCCATCAAGGCTAGCGACGGCGCGCTGATCACCCGGCCACTCTCCCCTCCGCACTCGGGACAGCGGCAAGGCTTTTCGCGGTCCGCCATGCGCCGCATGACGGAAAAGGGACCGCAACTTACGCATTCGAAGTCGTAGATTGGCATGACAAGCTCTCCAGGTAGCGTTGGCTAGACGTTGGCCAGATCCGGCGAGCATGGCAAATCCACACCGCCCTTGATGTGCTGGATGGGCCCATCGGCATTTGGGCGAATGTCGAAGTCGAAAATCTGTGTCGGCAGCCACAAGGTCGCGCACGCATTGGGAATATCGACCACGCCGCTGATATGCCCTTGCACCGGCGCACAACCGAGCAACGAATACGCCTGCGCGCCCGAATAGCCGAACTTCTTCAGATACTCGATCGCATTCAGGCACGCTTGCCGATACGCGACCGTCACGTCGAGATAATGCTGAGCGCCCTGCTCGTCGACCGAAATGCCTTCGAAAATGAGGTAGTCGTTGTAATTCGGCGTGATAGGACTCGGCTGGAATACCGGATTGCGAATTCCGTATTTCGCCATGCCACCCTTGATCAGATTCACGCGCATATGTACCCAGCCCGCCATCTCGATCGCGCCGCAAAACGTGATCTCGCCGTCGCCCTGGCTGAAGTGCAGATCGCCGACGGAAAGTCCCGCGCCATCCACGTAGACGGGGAAGAACACCTTCGAGCCGCGCGACAGATCCTTGATGTCGCAATTACCGCCGTGCTCGCGCGGCGGCACGGTGCGCGCCCCTTGCGCCGCAGCCTTGTCACGCGCATCGCCGGTGAGTTGCCCCATATGCGCGGTCGCTGCGAACGGCGGATTCGCCAGTGGCGGCACGCGCTCCGGCGCGGTCGCGATCAGTCCGGTTTCGCGTGCATTCCACGTTTCTAGCAGTTTCGGATCAGGCAGGCATCCGATCAGGCCGGGGTGAATCAGACCCGCGAAATTCACGCCTGGAATGTGGCGCGAGCTCGTATAGACGCCGTGAAAATCCCAGATCGACTTCTGCGCATTGGGGAATTGGTCGGTGAGAAAACCGCCGCCATTGGACTTTGAGAAAAAGCCGTTAAAACCCCACTGGCTATCGGACTTCGCACCGATATCGAGCAGGTCCACCACCAGCAGGTCGCCGGGTTCCGCGCCATGCACGCCGACCGGGCCGGACAGAAAATGGACGATCGACAGATCGATATCGCGCACGTCGTCGGCGCTGTCGTCGTTCTTGATGAAACCGCCGGTCCAGTCGTAGGTTTCGAGGACGAAGTCGTCGCCGGGCTTGACCCAGCAAGCCATCGGAATATCCGGGTGCCAGCGGTTGTGCACCTGGGTGTTTTCGTAGGCCGACTGGTTCAGATCCACCTTGATGAGAGTTTCGGGCATTGCGTTCGCTCCTTGGTTCGAGGTTCAGTAAATGCGGTGCGCCGCACTCATACTGAGAGGTATTCGCGAATGCGGTCGGTGTCGCCTGCATCGCGGGTGCTTTGATGTACGAAGCGGCCGCCTTCGATCACGAAGAGCCGGTCGGCGACGTCGAGCGCGAAGCTCAACACCTGCTCGGACACCACGATGGCGATGTTGTGGCTCCTCCGAATCTGGTTGAGCGCCTTTGCGATGTCCTTGATGACGGACGGCTGAATGCCTTCGGTGGGCTCGTCGAGCAGCAATACCTTCGGGTCGGTCGCGAGCGCGCGCGCAATCGCGAGCTGTTGTTGCTGACCTCCCGAGAGGTTGCCGCCCTTGCGCCGTCGCATGTCGAACAGCACGGGAAAGAGCGCGTAGAGGTCGTCGGGTACGAGCGGGCTGCGCGCGTGTTCGAGGCCCGTCTGGATGTTTTCCTCGACGCTCAGCGACGCGAAGATCTGCCGGCCTTGCGGCACGTAGCCGATGCCTTTCGCTACCCGCCGGTAGCTTTCGTCCTTGGACACGTCGGCGCCGCCCACCCGCACCGTGCCGCGATTGGCGGGCAGCATACCGATTAGCGCCTTGAAAAGCGTCGTCTTGCCCATGCCGTTGCGGCCCATCACCGCGACGCTTTCGCCGCTCGCCACGGAAAAGCCGATGCCGTGCAGCACTTCGCTCTGGCCGTAGCTGACCACGAGATCGTCGACTTCCAGCATGATGTGTTCTCCGTGTAGATTCAGTGGCCGAGATAGACGTCGATCACGCGAGGATCGGATTGCACCTGCGCCATCGGCCCTTCCGCGAGGATCTTGCCTTGATGCATGACCGTGACCTTGTGCGCGATCCGCTCGACGAAGGCCATGTCGTGCTCGATCACGATCATCGAGCGATTGCGGCAAATGCGATCGAGCAGGTCCGCGGTGACTTCGCGTTCGCGCGCGCTCATGCCGGCAATCGGCTCGTCCAGCATCAGGAGCTCGGGGTCCTGCATCAACAACATGCCGATTTCCAGCCACTGCTTCTGGCCGTGCGATAGCAGCCCGGCTTCGAGATCGAGCGAAGCGGCAAGACCGATCTCATCGGCTACCGCACGTACCCGGTCGGCCACTTCGGCATCCTCCCGATAGGCGAGCGCGCCGAACACGCTGCGTCCGCGCGGAAACGACACTTCGAGATTTTGCGCGACGCTCAGGTTTTCGTAGATCGACGGCGTCTGGAACTTGCGGCCGATGCCTTTGCGCACGCGCCGGAACTCGGCGAGATTCGTGATTTCCTCGTTGCGGAACTTGATGCTGCCAGCGGTTTCCCTGGTCTTGCCGCAAATCAGATCGAGCAGCGTCGTCTTGCCCGCACCGTTCGGGCCGATCACGACGCGCAATTCGCCGCGCTCGAGATACAGGTTCAACGAATCGATCGCCTTGAAACCGTCGAACGACACGCTCAAATCTTCGATCGCAAGCAGAAAGTCAGTGTTGCTCATGCGTCATGCCTCCTTGTTCGCTGCGCCGAGCCACCGCCGGATACGCGGCCGGGCATGCTCTTCGTAGAGGCCCGCGAGCCCGTTTGGAAACGCCATCACCACGCCGATGAACATCGCCGCCATCAGATAGAGCCAGAGATTAGGCAGGCTCTCCGAGAACCAGCTTTTTCCGAGGTTGACGAGAATCGCGCCATATACCGCGCCCACCAGCGACATGCGCCCGCCGACTGCGGCATAGATCACCATCTCGATCGACGGCACGATGCCGACGAACGACGGTGACATGAAACCCACCTGCAACGTGAACATCGCGCCACCGACAGCCGCGAGCAGCGCCGCGAGGCAGAAAGCGAACACCTTGAACATCGCGACGTCGTAACCGGAGAAGCGCACACGGTCCTCCTTGTCGCGCATCGCGAGCAGCAGCGTGCCGAGCTTGCTGCGCTGGACCCAGCGACAGGCCAGCAGCGCACCGATCAGCAGCACTGCATTGACGAAGTAAAGAACCAGCTTCGCGTGGTCGGTGCGGATGTCCCAGGCGAGCAGCGTGCGCAGATCGGTGATCCCGTTCACGCCACCCGTATAACCTTGCTGGCCGATGATCAGCACCGAAAGAATCAATGCGACCGCCTGCGTGATGATCGCGAAGTACACGCCCCCCACCCGCCGCTTGAACATCGCATATCCGACGACGAACGCGAGAGCCGTAGGCACGACGAGCACGGCGAGGATCGAGAACGGTAGAGAATGAAACGGTCTCCACCACGTAGGCAGCGCGGTGAGCTGATTCCAGTCCATGAAATCGGGAATGCCGGGCGTGGTCTGTGTGTGGGTGGCGGCCGGGTCGGACGCCTCGAGCTTGAGGAACATCGCCATCGCGTAACCGCCGAGGCCGAAGAACACGCCTTGTCCGAGGCTGAGCACGCCGCCGTAGCCCCACGCGATGACGAGGCCCATCGCCACGAAAGCGTAGGTGAGATACTTGCCCATCAGGTTCAGGCGAAACGTATCCAGCACAAGCGGAAACACGACGACGATCAGCACCGCGAGTATCGCGATGCCCACGTAACCCGATGCGTCGAGCCGCATCGCGAGCGCGCGCCAGCCTCCCGGCGCGCCGGGACCGGATCGCGGGGAAACGCTCCCCACTACGGGTTGGATCGGTTCCATGTCCATCTCCATACGAATAAATCAGTGAATGAGCCGTGCACGGCGCCCCGCGCTCACACGCGCCGCACCTTCGACGCAAAGAGTCCTTGCGGACGCAGCATCAGGATCACGACTACAGTCAGCAGCGTAAGAACGCGTGCAATCGAACCCGATAGGAAAAACTCACTGATCGACTGCATCTGCGCGATGCCGAACGCCGAGGCCACAGTGCCGAGCAAGCTCGCCGCGCCGCCAAAGGTGACGACAAGAAACGAATCGACGATATAGAGAGAACCGCTGGTGGGTCCGGTCGAGCCGATCGCTGTGAACGCCGCGCCCGCCACCCCCGCAATACCGCAGCCGATCGCGAAGGTCATCCGGTCAGTGCGCCGCGTGTTGATGCCGGCAGCGTTGGCCATGGACCGGTTGGCAACCGTGGCACGCACGCGCAGGCCCCAGCGCGAGCGGTAGAGCGCGAGCAGCAACCCGCCCGTCATGACCAGCGCGAGTCCCATCACGAACATGCCGCTGACTGGAATATCCAGGCCCGGCGCCGGCTCCCACGAGCCCATCAGCCAGTCGGGCAGCGCAGGACTCACTTCCTTCGGCCCGAACGTCGAGCGGAACACCTGCTGCATGCCGAGACTCAGACCCCAGGTAGCGAGCAGCGTGTCGAGCGGACGGCGGTATAGATGGCGGATCAATGCCCATTCGGCGAGCCAGCCCGCCGCGAACGCAAGGCCGAACGCCGCGACGATCGCGAAGAAAAAGTACACCGGCGTGAACGCGTGCCAGACGTTCTGCGAGAACCACGAAAACATGTAGACGGTATATGCGCCGATCGTCATGAACTCGCCGTGCGCCATGTTGATCACGCCCATCTGGCCGAAGATCACGGCGAGCCCAAGCCCCATCAGGAGCAGAACGCTGAACAGGCTCAGACCGGCGAAGCCCTGCATCAGCGTGATGTTGAAAATGTCGGTAGCGGACATCGAGCGCTCCTCGCGCGGCGACGCGTTACGTCGCCGCGCAGCTGCGGTTGACGAATTACATGTAGCCCTTCGGGAACGGGTTCGGCTGGATCGGCTGGTCAGACTGTGCGACGACCTTGAATTGGCCGTCTGCCTGGCCCTGTCCGATCAGCGAGCGGCTCCACAGGTGGTGATTCGCATCGACCTTCGCATAGCCCTGCGGCGCATTGGCCACGTCGATGCCCGCCGACGACGCCACCACCTTGTTCACGTCGAAGCTGCCCGCGCGCTCGCAGGCGGCCTTCCAGATCCATGGGCCGAGATACGCGGCCTGGGTCACGTCGCCGATCACGGACTTCTGGCCGTAGCGCGCCTTGAACGCAGCGACAAACTTCTTGTTGTTCTCGTTATCGAGTGACTCGAAGTATTTCATCGACGAATAGAAGCCCGCGAAGTTGTCGCCGCCGATGCCGAGCACTTCGTCCTCGGTTACCGATAGTGTCAGCAGGAACTGCTTCTGCGGAGTGATACCGGCCGCCTTGAGTTGCTTGTAGAACGCAACGTTCGAGCCGCCCACCACGCTCGCAAAAATGCAGTCCGGCCGCGCGAGCTTGATCTTGTTCATCAGCGACGCAAACTCGGTCGTGCCGAGCGGGTAATACTCCTCGCCGACGACCTTCGCATGCAGATGCTGCTCGATATGACGACGCGCGATCTTGTTCGACGTACGTGGCCAGATATAGTCGGAACCGATCAGGAAAAACGTCTTGGCCTTCTTCGTGTTCGAAGCCCAGTCGAGCGCCCAGAGAATCTGCTGGGTCGCTTCCTGGCCCGTGTAGAACACGTTCTTCGATTGTTCGAGCCCTTCGTAGAAGGTCGGGTAATAGAGCAGCCCATTGTCTTTCTCGAACACCGGCAGCACTGCCTTGCGCGAGGCCGAGGTCCAGCAGCCGAACACGGCCGCGACGTGGTCGTTCTCGAGCAGCTTCTTCGACTTCTCCGCGAAAGTCGGCCAGTCGGAGGCGCCGTCTTCCTGAATGATCTGGATCTTGCGCCCGAGCACGCCGCCCATTGCGTTGATCTGCTCGATCGCAAGGCGTTCGGCCTGGATCGAACCGGTTTCGGAGATCGCCATCGTGCCGGTCGCCGAATGCAACTGGCCGACTGTCACCGTGGTGTCCGTCACCGCCAGTCCGGTGGTGTTCACCTTCGCGGTGGGCGGCGTTTGCGCAAATGAAGTACGCGGCAGCCCCAGCGCCATCAACGGCGCGGCGGCGAGGCCGCCGATCAGTTTCCGGCGCAACGGCGATGGCGTGCGGGCATCATCATCGATTCGATCGTCTGCGGACATCACATTCTCCTTATCGGTCGCCCTGCGCTTCTTGCGAGAGCTGGTTCGAGGTTGGACGCAATGTAGAAAGCCAAATTGGCGATCGGAATACGTCGATTGACGTATTCCCCGCAGCCGTACTGGAATGTAATTTGCATCAGACACCGATCCGATCGTTTGCGCACCAATCCAGATCATCTCCATGCCCCAGAGTCACCCGTCAGCGGGCACGCCCAGTACCCAACGCATCGTCAAGGTGCGGCGCGACTACAATGCATGGGTCGGAGACGAAACGCTCGAGGATTACGCGTTGCGCTTCACGCCGCGTTCGTTTCGACGCTGGTCGGAACTGCGCGTCGCCAACACGGCAATCGGCGCCGTGTCTTTTCTGGTGCTCGAAGCGATCGGCGGCAGTCTCGTCGTCAACTATGGCTTTACGAACGCGGTCTGGGCGATTGCGGTCGTATCGGTGCTCATCTGGCTTACCAGTCTGCCGATCAGCTATTACGCCGCGCGCCACGGCGTCGACATGGATCTGCTTACGCGCGGCGCGGGCTTCGGCTATATCGGCTCGACGCTCACCTCGCTGCTCTACGCCATCTTCACGTTTATTTTCTTCGCGCTCGAAGCGGCCATCATGTCGCTCGCGTTGCAACTCTACTTTCATATCTCGCTGGCGATCGCCTATGTGCTGAGTTCGCTCGTCGTGATTCCGATCGTGATGTTCGGCATCACGCTGATCAATCGGCTGCAAAGCTGGACTCAGCCGCTGTGGCTGATACTGTTCGCCCTGCCCTATGCGGCTGTGCTGTGGCACCATCCGGGCCTGGTGCACGAATGGACGACTTTTGCCGGCTTCGCTGCGCAAGGCCGCGCGTTCAGCGTGATCGCGTTCGGGCAGGCCTCGACCATGGTGTTTGCATTGATCGTGCAGGTCGGCGAACAGGTGGATTACTTGCGCTTCCTGCCGCCGCTGACTGCAAAGAACCACGCGCGCTGGTGGCTCGCGCTGCTGTCGGCGGGACCAGGCTGGATCGTCCCCGGTGCGCTCAAGATGCTCGGCGGCGCATTCCTCGCCTTCGTCGCGATCCAGTATGAAGTCGGTCCGGCGGAGGCCACGCAGCCCACCCAGATGTACCTCGTCGCCTATCACCTGCTGCTCGATCCGTTTGGGCTCGCGAGCTGGGCGCTGCCCGCGATGACGCTGTTCGTGATCGTCTCGCAATTGAAGATCAACGTGACGAATGCGTACGCGGGCTCGCTCGCGTGGTCGAATTTTTTTGCGCGTCTGACGCACAGCCATCCGGGGCGCGTGGTGTGGCTCGTGTTCAATGTGATGATCGCACTGCTGCTCGTGGAAATGGGGGTATTCGAGGCGATCGCCAAGGTGCTGTCGCTCTACGCAAACATCGCGATCGCATGGATCGGCGCACTGTTCGCAGATCTCGTCATCAACAAGCCGCTTGGGCTTAGCCCGCGTCATATCGAATTCAAACGCGCGCATCTGTACGACGTGAATCCCGTCGGCGTAGGCGCGATGCTGATCGCCGCCGCAGCAGCGATGCTCGCGCAGAGCGGCATGTTCGGCTTGCTGGCACAAGCCATGTCGTCGTTCATCGCGTTCGGCGTGGCGGTCGCCTGTGCGCCCGTGCTCGCGATCGTCACGCGCGGACGTTACTACATCGCGCGCGCCGCGCAGCCCATGGGCGACGCCACTTCGCTTCGCTGCGCGATCTGCGAGAACACCTTCGAACCCGAGGACACGGCCTTCTGCCCCGCCTACGGCGGCACGATCTGCTCGCTGTGCTGTTCGCTCGACTCGCGCTGCCACGATCGCTGCAAGCCGCATGCGCGCTTCGCCTCGCAAGCCGATCGTGCTCTCCATCGTGTGTTTCCGCGCGCGCGGCTCGGCCCGGCTGCGCTGCGGCTCATGCACTATGCAAGCCTCGTGTGCGCGATGCTCGCGGTGCTCGCGAGCGTGCTCTATCTGATCTGGTCACAGAGCGTGACCTCGCTCGCCGCCGACGGACCGTCGATCGACAGCGCGATTGGGCACAGCTTTCTGAAGGTCTTCTTCTCGCTTTCGCTCGTCGGTTGCATAGCGGCGTGGTGGTTCGTGCTGGAGCGCGAAAGCCGCCGCGTCACGCAGGAAGAATCGCAACGGCAAAACGAATTGCTGATGCAGGAAATTGACGCTCACCAGAAAACCGACGCCGCGCTCAAACGCGCGACGGCTGCCGCCGAATCGGCGAATCAGGCGAAAAGCCGCTACGTGTCCGGATTGAGCCACGAGTTGCGCACACCGCTGAACAGCATTCTCGGCTACGCACAGTTGCTTTTGCAGGCGAAAGAGGAGTTTTCGCCGATGCGCTACAGCGCCGTGCGAACGATTCAGCGCAGCGGCGAACATCTGCTTGCGCTCGTCGATGGGCTGCTCGACGTCGCGCGTATCGAGGCGGGCAAGCTGGAACTGAACATCGCACGCGTGTCACTGGCGGATTTCGTCGCGCACGTCACCTCCATGCTGCGCCCCCAGGCGCTCGAGAAAGCGCTCGCTTTCGACGTGCAGACCGTGGGCCGCCTGCCCGCCACCGTGCGTACCGACCAGAAATGCATGGGTCAGATTCTGACCAATCTGATCGGCAACGCGATTCGCTTCACGTCCACCGGTACTGTGACGCTGCGCGTGAGCCACGTGCTCGACACGTTGAAGTTCGAAGTAGTCGACACCGGCCCCGGAATTCTTCCGGCCGAGATGGAGCGCCTGTTCCTGCCGTTCGAGCGAGGCGAAGCGGCGCATGCGCACGATCATGGCGCGGGGCTGGGACTCACGATCTGCCGGCTTCTCACGCAGGCGCTCGGTGGCAGTCTCGAAGTGGACAGCGAGGTCGGGCGCGGCACGCGCTTCATTGTGCGACTGTTCGCGCCAGCTGTGAACGGTGCAGCCGACGCGCGCACTGAACTCGCGGCGATCCGCGGCTATAGCGGGCCGCAGCGCGCGATTCTCGTCGTCGACGATCTCGCGGATCAGCGCGGCATCGTCGTGCAGCTGCTGACGCCGCTCGGCTTCGACGTGGCCGAGGCGGAGAGCGGCCCCGACGCGTTGCGCTGGCTGGCGACGCACAGCGTCGACGCGATCATCATCGACATCTCAATGCCGCTGATGGACGGTTACGAGGCCAGCCGGCTGATCCGCGAAAACCAGTTGTCGAACGCCCCGATCGTGCTGCTTTCGGCTAACGCATTTGCCGACGATCGGGAGCGCGCGAGCGCGACCGGATGCGCCGGATATCTCGTGAAGCCGCTTCAGATCAACCTGTTGCTCGACAAGCTCGCGCAGCTACTCGTGCTCGACTGGATCGCATCCGAGCCGTCCACGTCCGCGCAAACCGCGCCGCTCGTCACGCGCGCTTCACTGGATGTCGCGTGGCCGAAAGCGGTGCTCGAACGCCTGCGCGCACACCTCGAAGTCGGCTACCTGCAAGGCGTGGTCGAACAACTCGACTCCGCGCGCGCGGCATGGCCCGCGCTACAGGAGCAGATCGACGGATTGCGCGTTCTGGCGGAACGCTTTCAGCTAAGGGAGCTTGAGCATGAACTCGACCGACTGTCCCGCGCCGCGGACGTTTGACGCGCGCGCAGTGAACTCCACCGATGCGTCGCCCGCGTGGCTGCGCGAGCGCCCCGTCGTGTTGATTGTCGACGATACGCCGGACAACCTCGCACTTCTCTCCGATACGCTTCAGGCACATGGTTACGCGGTGCTGGTCGCGCTCTCGGGCGAAGAGGCGCTCAAGCGCCTCGCACGCGTGACGCCCGACGTCGTGTTGCTCGACGCGCTGATGCCTGGCATGGATGGCTTCGAGACCTGCAGCTGCCTGAAGCAGGACGTTCGTCACGAACATCTGCCTGTGATCTTCATGACTGCATTGACGGAAAGCGAGCATGTGGTGCGCGCATTTCGCGTCGGCGGCATCGACTATGTGACGAAACCCGTGCGGCCCGACGAGGTTTGTGCGCGCATTGGCGCCCACGTGCAGCGCGCGCGCGCGCAGCTCTATGCGCACGCTGCACTGTCGCTCGATGCGCGTGCGGCGCTGATCGTCAATGCCGATGGCGCGATCCGCTGGCAAAGTCCGCAGGCGGCACGGCAGATTTCTGCCTACCGGGCCAGCCACGCCGATGACCTCGTGCAAGCGGTTGCGCACCCCATGTTGCCGCCGCTGTTACGCGACTGGTTTGCGGACTGGCTCGGGCGCGGGAGTCCAACCGGCGCCGTCCTCGAATTCACCGCAGGACACGTGCGGCGTTCTGCGAGCGCAACCTCCGCTCCCGATCCTGGAGAGTGGATCCTCACCCTCAAGGAGACCGATGACACTGTGCACAGCAGCACACTCGCGGCGCGCTTCAATTTGACGGCGCGTGAGGCCGAAGTGCTGCTCTGGGTCTCTCGCGGCAAGACGAATCGCGATATCGGCGACATTCTCGGCATGGCGCCGCGCACGGTGAACAAGCACCTCGAACATCTGTTCCGTAAGCTGCACGTCGAGACGCGCGCGGCTGGCGCTGCGCTTGCGATCAAGGCGCTGGACAGGGCCTGAAAAAGCTGAACGGTCGCGGAAGCTATGACGGAACTCTCGACGCTTTGTCGCGAGCCACATAGGACACCCAAATTGCCCACGCGTAAAATTCGTGAAGTACTGCGCCTGCGTTTCGAAAGGGGCTTTAACCATCGGGAGATCGCCCGCGCCGTCGGCCAGTGACTGTATCGCGGAAAAATGTCACGGCTCAAGTCGCGCCGAATATAGCGCCCGCCGCGGATGCCACACCCATCGACAGCGCGCTCCAGAAGGTAGCCCGCAATATTTAGCACTGCGCCGAATTTTTCCAAGGACAGGCCTCGCAACCGGTTGTAGGTCGCGGTCCGTTCTTCCGCGACACCGCGTCGCGTCTAATGCAGGGAAAGCGTTCGCAGATCGCAGCAGCATCCGCCGCGTCGTTCTTGCCGCGCTTGCCGGACATGCTATAGGGCGCCACAAAATTGGGCGCCATGAGTTTAACCGTATTGCCATGCTGCTGGAACACGCGAGCCCGATGATGTGCGCAGGAGCACGTTTCCACGTCGATGAGGCGCGCCGGCAACTGCACGATCAGTGTCACCAGTTGATCGCGCGCCACGCGGTTTGATCAGCATCGCTTTGCCGTAGAATCGGCATTCATTTTGCCGTGGAATTCCAGTTCTTTTTTCCGTGGAATCTCTGTTTACTTTCGCGTGCAATCTTCAGTTATTCGTTCCGCGAGTTCTATCACCCCCACCCAACTCATCCCCAAGCCAAGCCGAGCCTATCGAGGCGGCGCGGCCCTGCCGGTCACATTTGGCGCGCGTGGGTCGGGGTTCATATACAGGCTCGTGCCGTTTGCCCGCATGTTGTTAAGCGCCGGCCCCGAGCCGATGCCTCTTGTGGTGGCAAGCGAGGTTCCCGTGCCCGGAATTGGGCTGGGGCCGGCCCCGGTGCCCAGACTCGTTCCCGGAGCGGCGCCCGCACCGCTCATGCTGCCCCCGGTGTCGCCTGGCTGCTGAGCGTAGGCAACGCCCGCCGAACCGAGCATTAGCGCCGCCACGAGCGCCGACATCGACACCCCAATACTTCCGGATACGGTCTTCATAGTCCACTCCATCACATTGTTGAATTACCCGAGCGTGAGGCCGCGCAGCGAACCGCTCAAGACGCATGACGTTGTGCGCGCTGCTTTGTTAAATCGAAATGCTTACGCTTGGTACATTGACGCTGGCCCGTGTCAACCGGCCGGCTGATGCGCCGCTTGCGCGGGCGCTACACCGGCTGACGTTTGCGGGGCGCTGGGGGAGAGGTGCGCTGCAGCGGGGACACAGTCCGCGCGATACTCGGCTTGCAACTTCTGTTGCGCCTGTTCCAGATCATCAGGATAGGTGTTGGCGTCGTCGGGATTGTAACCGGCCGCTTCCAGCTCGTTCAATTCCCGCATCAATTGCTGGTGTGTCACTTCGCCTTTCAACTGTTCGAATGGGTAATCGTGGCATTGCTGTTGTGTCAGTCCCGGCGAGGCCATCGCCGACGCGCTGCCGATCAGAAGAAGGGCGGTGACAAAGGGTTTCGTTGTAAGCCTCATTTTCATTCCATCCACGAGAAGGTTCGAGTCGTCCCGCGAACAATGTAGCGGGATGGCATTAGCCTAGCCGAGGCGACCTACCAGAACGGCGTCGGGAAAATGAAACTGCTTTTATCCTTGCCCGGTTTTTCACGGCGTGTTGCAATGGATTTGCGGTCAACCTTGGTTGAGGCCCATTCCTGGCAAGCGAACCGAACGCTTTGGCCCATACCATCTAAGGCTGCTCCAAAAGTACTCCGAAACGTTTTGTCAGCCGTTCATCCTGGAACTCGCTGCCTTTAATTTCCCGCTCGATCCAGGCACGATCGTTCGTCTGTCCGATAGCGTCACGCGCTCACCTATTCTTGATCGGCCTTCTCGTCTACCGCCGTCAAAACTCGCCGTTCGCGAAGCTCGAAGGCGAGCGGCAACTGTTTCGTGGCATCCCTTCGCAGCATCGAGTTCCTTTCAAACGGCGTCAGCAGGCAAGAAGGTACGCGCAAGCCCCCGGCTGACCAGCGATCTGTGCTAGTCGATACCGATTTCGCACAACAGCCTTTCGACGGCCGCTGTCTCGACACATTCCGCAACGGTCTTCTTGTCCCTTATGCTCGCCACTTTCGGGGACACACCGTACCGTAGCCCGATCCACTCGGTGATCTTTTAGGGCGCGGATGAGCTTTCCGTCGATTTTCAGGTACTCGACCGGCAGGCTCCTTAAACAGGCGAAGGATGAAACATCGCTACCAAGATCGTCCAACGCGAAGCGCACTCGACAGGTGCGCGTGGATTCGCAAAACAATTTCGCATCACCCGGATTGGCGATGGCGAATCCCATTCGATCATCACGAACTGTGCTTTGAGATTACTGAAACCGTCCGGTTGAAGCCACCCATCGGAGATGCGAAGCGAGGCTGTCCCAAGCTCAGCGGTAACGTCTGCAGCCCGATTTCAGCGCACGGCGGCCGCGCGGAATCAGCGGCGCCCATGGCGACAGGAAGAAAAACCCCTGGCACGCAGAAGCCAGTCAACCGACCGCCTCCCGCTCGACGACACTGCCTGTCGCGCGCCGATCAGCGTGCCAATGCGCCAGACGGTCAAACCACAGGTGCACGACCGGCGTCGTGAACAACGTCAGCATTTGCGAAACAATCAGTCCGCCGACAATCGCTATGCCGAGCGGCACGCGCAATTCGGCGCCCGCGCCATGTCCGAGCGCAAGCGGCAGCGCGCCGAACAGCGCGGCGAGCGTCGTCATCATGATCGGGCGGAAGCGCAGCACACAGGCCTGCCGGATCGCATCGCGCGGCGACAAACCTCGCTCGCGCTCGGCCACCAGCGCGAAGTCGATCATCATGATCGCGTTCTTCTTGACGATGCCAATCAGCAAGATGATGCCGATCATTCCCATGATCGACAGATCCTGACCACACAGCATCAACGCAAGCAAGGCGCCCACGCCCGCTGAGGGCAGCGTAGAAATGATGGTGAGCGGGTGAATCGCGCTTTCGTACAGGATGCCGAGAATCAGATACACCACGACGAGCGCCGCCGCGATCAGATACGGCTCACTCGCGAGCGACGCCTGGAACGCCTGCGCAGTGCCCTGAAACGAGCCCGTCAAACTATCCGGCTTGCCCGCCGCGACTTCGGCCTGGCGAATCGCCGCCACCGCGTTGCCAAGCGACTGAGCCGCCGCCAGATTGAACGAGATCGTCACGGCCGGGAACAAGCCCTGGTGATTCACCGAGATCGGCGACACGTTGTTTTCGATCCTGGCAAGCGTATCGAGCGGCACGAGTTCGTTCGTGAGCGGCGAGCGCACGTAGAGATGCGCCAGTGCATCCGTCGTCAATTGAAAGCGCGGATCGACTTCTTCGACGACGTGGTACTGATTCAGCTCCGTGAACAGCGTCGCAATCTGCCGCTGGCCGAATGCGTCGTAAAGCGTGTCGTCGATGGCTTGCGCCGTGATGCCGAAACGCGAAGCGGTGCTGCGATCGATCACGAGTGTTGCGCTGGTAGCGGCGGCCTGCTGGTCGGACGTGACGTCGGCCAGTTGCGGCAGCTTCGACAGGCGATCGGTCAGTACGCCCGCCCAGTGATCCAACTCGTTGATGTCAGGTTCCTGCAACGTGTACTGATACTGCGCGGCGCTGATACGGCCACCCACCTGAATATCCTGCCGGACCTGCATCGACACCGAGATGCCCATGAGCTTCGCCAACTGCGGCTTTAAACGATTGAGCACCTGCACAGCACTGTCCTTGCGCTGAGCGAACGATTTCAGGTTGATCATGACGCGCCCCTGGCTCACGGTCGGGTTAGCGCCCATCCAGTAGTAAACGTTGTCGACGGCGGGGTCGGCCTCGATGATATGACCCACCTGCTGCATCTTCTGCGACATCGAGCGGGGCGAAATGTCCGGCGCGGCTTGGGCGACGCCCATGATCAGACCGGAGTCCTCCTGCGGGAAAAATCCCTTGGGGATCGCGACGAACAACGCGCCGGTCGCCACGATCGTCGCCACGGTGACAGCCAGCATCAGCTTCTGGTGGTCCAGCACCCAATCGAGGCCACGCTCGTAGCGCCGCTCTACTGCGCTAAACACGGCTTCAAGCCATGCTTCGAGCCTGCGCACCCGGCCGCCGCCGCCCGGCTCGGGCAAACGGATCAGCCAACCGCACAGCATCGGCGTAACGGTGAGCGATACTAGCGCCGACATCACGATCGCGGCGCTCACCGTCACTGCGAATTCGCGGAACAGCCGGCCGACGATGCCGCCCATCAACAGGATCGGGATGAACACGGCGATCAGCGAGATAGTCATCGAAATGATCGTGAAGCGCACTTCCATCGCGCCAAGCAAGGCGGCCTTCATGCGCGGCACGCCCTCTTCGATATGCCGCATGACGTTTTCGATCACGACGATCGCATCGTCCACCACGAAGCCTACCGCGATGGTCAAGCCCATCAGCGACAGATTGTCGAGGCTATAGCCGAGCAGATACATGACGCCGAACGTGGCGACCAGCGACAGCGGAATCGTCAGGCTCGGAATGATGGTCGCCCATACGTTGCGCAGGAACGAGAAGATCACCATGACGACGAGCGCGATCGTCAGCATCAGCGTGAACTGCACGTCGTGCACCGACGCATTGATGGTCTGCGTGCGATCGCCCACCACATGCAGATGCGCGGCCGCGGGCAGCATTGCTTCGAGCGCGGGCAGCTTCGCCTTGATGTTGGCAATCGTCTGCACGACGTTATAGCCGGGCTGCTTGTGAATATCGAGGACGATCGCGCGTTCGGACTGAAGCCATGCGGCCTGCTGGTTGTCCTCGGCGGCGTTCAGCACGGTGCCGAGATCGGACACGCGAATCGGCGCGCCGTTCTTGTACGCGACCACCAGATCGCGATACTGCGAGGCGGTCGTGATCTGGTCCGTCGCGTTGAAGATCACCGAGCGATCCGGGCCGTTCAGGCTGCCCTTCGGTGCATTGACCGTCTGCACGCCGACGATCGAGCGCACGTCTTCCAGCGTCAGGCCGCGCGCGGTGAGCTTGTCGGGGTCGAGCTGAATACGCACTGCGGGCCGCTGCTGGCCGTGGAAATCAACGAGACCGACGCCGGGCATCTGCGAGATCTGTTGCGCCAGATAGTCTTCGGCGTAGCTGTCGAGCTGCGTGAGCGTCAGCGAGGGCGAAGTCAGCGCCAGTGACAACAACGTGAAGTCGGCCGGGTTGACTTTCTGATAGGTCGGCGGGTTCGGCAGGTTCTTCGGCAACGTGCCGCCGGCCGCATTGATCGCCGTCTGCACATCCTGCACCGCGCCATCGATGTCGCGCGACAGATCGAATTGCACGGCAATGCTGGTATTGCCGAGCGAACTCGACGACGTCATCTGCGTCACGCCCGCAATCAGCGAAAGTTGCCGCTCCAACGGTGTCGCCACCGAGGTCGCCATGGTTTCCGCGCTCGCGCCGGGTAACTGGGCGACAACCTGGATGGTCGGAAAATCGACCTGCGGCAGCGGCGCGACCGGCAGCAGAAAATACGCCACCGCGCCGACCAGCAGCACTGCGATCGCCAGAAAACTGGTCGCGATGCGCCGCTTGATGAACAATTCCATGAGGCTCATGACGGATTGTCCTCATTGGTCTGGCTGCCTGCCAAATTCGCGTTGGGCGGCGCTTCGGAACTGGCGGGAACCGTGGTCGCCGTCACATGCACGCCCGGGTTCAAGCGGCTTTGGCCATCGAACACGACGAGATCCGCGGGCGCGATGCCGCTGCGTATCTCCGTCATGCCATCGACGGTGACCCCGCTTTGCACCGGGCGCAGCTGCGCCGTGCCGTTCGCGGCGATCACATAGAGCTGCGTGCCGTTCTGCGAGTTCACCACCGCGCGGCTCGGCACCGCGAGCCGCTGCCTATCGGTGCGCACCAGCACGCGCGCATTCACCAGCTCGCCGGGCCACAGCTTGCGGTCCTGGTTGGTGAACGAAGCCTTGAGCCTGATCTGGCCGGTCGTGGGGTCGACCGTGCTATCGATGAACACCAGCGTGCCGTCGGCGAGCGGCGTGCTGCCGGAACGCGTGGTCACGTTCACCCCTAGCGGCGCTTTCGCCTGATTCGCGAGCACTTCAGGCAGCACGTCCTGCGGCACGGAGAACAGCACGGTGATCGGCTCCATCTGCGTGACGGTGACGATGCCGGTGGTGTCGGTCGGATGGACGATCGCGCCGATATCGGCCTCGCGCGCGCCGACGCGTCCGGTAAACGGCGCGGCGAGCGTGGTGAAGCCCAGTTGTAGCTGGTCGCTCTGGACCAGCGCGGCGTCCGCTGCGACCGTCGCTGAGAGCGCGTCCACTTGCGCCTTCGCAGTATCCACCGCCTGAGTCGTCGCCGCGCCGATGCCGACGAGTTGCGAGTAACGCGTGAGATCGAGCCGCGCGTTTTCGAGCGATGCCTGATCTTTACGCTGCGCCGCCTGCGCTTGATGCAACTGGGCAGTGAGCGGTCCCTGATCGAGCTGCGCCAGCAGTTGGCCTGCCTTGACGTCCTGTCCCTCGGTGAAGGCGATGCGCTGCAACTGGCCGTCCACGCGCACTTTGACGTCCACGGTATTGAGCGCCTGAACCGTCCCCACGGCCGCGACGCGGATCGGGAAATCGCGGCTAACCGGATGGCCGGCATTGACCGGCACGGCGGCGGCCGGCTTGGCAGCCCGATGCTTCGGCCAGCTCGACGCCCCGAGAATCACGATAAGGATGACGAACGCTGCGGCGAAAAGGACGCGCCGGCGCGCACGCGGCGCTTCACGGTTCGGAAGGTCTGCGGATTTCATGAGCTGGAAGCCATAGAAGAGGGGGCAATGCTGCTGTCGGTCACGCCGAAGCCGCCGCCGAACGCGCGAAACAGGCTCACGGACGCCTGGAGGCGCGCGAGCCGCGCCTGCACCAGCGTGTCTTCGGACTGATACAGCGTGCGTTGCGCGTCGAGCACGGTCAGAAAGTCGACGGTGCCGAGCTTGTACTGGGTTTGCGCGAGCGCGGCGGCTTTGCGGGCGGCGTCGGCGGCGTCCTGGTCAGCGGCTTCCGCGACCTGCTGCTGTTGCGCCGCCGTGAGCGAGTCCTCCACGTCCTGCAGCGCGGTGATGACGGCTTGCCGGTAATCCGCGACGCCCTTCGCTTCGGCCGCCTGGCTCGCGTGCAACTGGCCACGCAGCGCGCCGCCGTCGAGGATTGGCGCCGCCAGCGAGGTGGCGAGACTGGCGAACGGGCTCGACAGGAAATGCGACAGCGACTTGCTGCTCAGTCCGCCGTCCGCGGTCAGCACGAGGTCCGGCAGAAAGGCCGCGCGCGCCGCGCCGACACTCTGATTCGCCGACTGCAACTGCGCTTCCTTCGAACGGATGTCGGGACGCGTTTCCAGCAGGCTCGCGGGCAGATTCGGGCGCGGCCGCGGAATCGGGATGTCGGCAAGCGTGGCGTCGCTGACGGCGAAGTGTTCAGGCGCGGTGCCCACCAGCACCGCAAGCGCATGAATGTTCGTGTCGAGCTGCTGTTGCAGCGCCGGCACGGCCGCCTGGAAGGTGGCCAGCGCGTTGCGCTGCTGCTGCACCTGCAATTCGGTCGCTACGCCCGCCCGCTGTTGTGCGATCAGCAGTTGCAGAATGCGCGCGGCATCGTCGGAAATGGAACGCGCGATCGCGAGCCGGCGGCGCAGGCTTTGCACCTCAAAATAGGTGTCGGCGACCGAAGCGGTCAGCGTCAGCGCCACTGTGTCGCGATCGAAGCCGGAGGCGCGCGCAAGCAAGTCGGCGGCGCTGGCGTTGGCGGCGTTGAAGCCCCAGAAGTCCACCTCGTAACTGGCTTCGGCGAACAGGCTCTGGGTCTTCGTGGTCGAGCCGCGTCCCTGATGGCTGCGATCGAAGCTGGCGCCGACCGATAGCGACGGATACTGCGGCGCACCGGCTCGCTCGGCGTTGCCGCGCGCCTGTTCGACGCTCGCAATCGCGGACGCTAGCGTGAAGTTGTTGCGCAGACTGCGATCGATCAGCGCGTCGAGCGCGGGGTCGTGATACTCGCGCCACCAGCCGCTTCTGACTGGCACGGTAGCGGCGAGCGACCCACCGGCCGCCCCGTCGAAGGATTGCGCCAGCGGTGCGCCAGGCCGTTGATAGGCAGGCACAAGCGAGCAGCCGGCGAGCGCCGCGAGGCCGAGCGCACATACGGCGCGCACGCAGGAAAGGAGCACGGGAGGACTCGCTGTGCGCGATGTCTGCGCGGAACGGGACGGTCCTGACATGGGAGAACCCTAACAAGGCAATGTCGCCAGATTAGTCAGCGGGTCCTGTCGGCGCTTTCGCCCATCGATTAAAAAAATTTAATGCGGCGCGATACGTAGCGTCGGCGCACCGAATCGGGGCTTGCAAGGCTTGGCGCGCGTGTCAGGGCGCCGGGTTCAGCACATATCCGGCGCCGACCACCGTATGAATCAGCGCCCGCGGGAAATCGCGGTCCACCTTAGCCCGCAGCCGATGCATGTGCATATCGATGATGTTGCCGCGCGGCTCGAAATCGTAATTCCACGCGGCCTCGAGCAGCATGCTGCGCGTCACGACCTGCCCCTCGCGGCGCAACAAACATTCGAGCAGCAAAAATTCGCGGTGCTGCAGACGCAGATCACGACCGCCGCGGCTTGCGGTCCGCGCCCGCGTGTCGAGTACCAGATCCGCGCATTCGAGCCGCTCGCTCATCCTGCTGCGATCGGCGCGCCGCGCGAGCGCCTCGATTCTGGCCAGCGCTTCGACGAAGGCATATGGCTTGACGAGATAGTCGTCGCAACCCGCGCGAATCGCCTCCACGCGTTCGTTCAGGCCGCCGACCGCGGACAGCATCAGCACCGGCGTCGTGTCCCCGCCGGCGCGCAACTGCTGGACGAGGACCATGCCGGCAAGCGCCGGCAAGCGCCGATCAGTCACAATCACGTCGTAGATGCCCTCGCGCGCATAGGCGAGCCCGGTCGCGCCGTCGGCCACCGAATCGACAATCAGACCACTCTCGCTCAGGCCACGCGCCAGGAACTGGCTGGCGCGCTTATCGTCTTCGATCAGCAGGATTCGCATGCGCTGCGGCTTACGTTAAGGGGATTACATTAAAATTTTTTCATGTTGGCGCGAAACGCCTGCACGGCTTCACACGGCATACTACCCACGTCGTAGGTACGAGCCTAGTGTAAATCGGCTGGCCAGCGCAGGTTCGACGCTCGCTCATTTCTGGAAAAAGGCATGTTGAACGTATTGGTCGTCGAGGACGACGAGCAGACTCTCGCAGAGATCGTTGAAGCGCTCACCGACCACGGCTGCAGGGTCGAAACCGCGAGCACTGGCCGCGACGGTTTGATGTTCGCGGTCGCCAACAGTTACGACGCCATCGTGCTCGATCGCATGTTGCCGGGCGGCCTCGAAGGGCTCGGCATGCTGTCGGCGTTGCGCAGCGCCGGCGTGCTCACGCCAGTGTTGATCCTGAGCGCGCTGTCGGCGGTCGACGAACGTGTGCGCGGTTTGCGCGCCGGCGGCGACGACTATCTGACCAAGCCGTTCGAGTTCATCGAACTGACCGCGCGGCTCGATGCGTTGATGCGCCGTCGGGAGGCGGCGCCCGGTGTGCAGGAGTACCTGGTCGGCCCGTTGCGTCTGGACCCGCTCAAACGCGAAGTGACCTGCGCCGGCCGCCCGGTACCGCTGCTGCCGCGCGAGTACCGGCTGCTCGAATATCTGATGCAGCACCAGGGCCAGGTGGTGAGCCGCACCATGCTGTTCGAAGCGGTATGGGACTACCGGCTCGACGAGCGGACCAACGTAATCGACGTGCACATCAGCCGTCTCAGGAAGAAGCTCGACCCGGACGGCACGGCTCCGATGATCGATACCGTGCGCGGTTCGGGGTACATGCTCCATGCGCCTGACTGAACTGCACCGCACCACCGGCTACCGCCTCGCCACGCTGTTTCTTGTGTTGTTCGGCGTGATCGCGCTGCTGCTGTTCGGTTACCTGTACCGCGAGATCACCGGCTTCGAACAGGAACGCATCGACGACTGGCTGCTTCGCGAGCACGCAGAGTTGAAACGCGAAGCGCCGGATGAACTGGTCGCGCGATTCGAACATCAAAACCAGTTCGATCCGCGCCGCCAGCGCCCGTTCGGCCTGTTCGAAGCCAGCGGCAAACACCTTGCCGGCGGCTATGCGGGCGGTCAGCCGGCGATCCCCGTCTTTGACCAGCCGTTTTCGATGCGACTCGCCAATCTGCCCGGCCAACCGCCTGGCCGATGCATCGCTGCGCACGTGCCCGATAACCGCATCGCTTTGCAATGCCAGAACACCCTCGAGCTCGACCACTTCGACGACGAACTGCTGCATGCGCTGCTCTCCACCGCCATGATCACGCTCGTGATCGGCCTGATCGGGGCGACCCTGATCGGCATCTCCGCGATGCGGCGGTTCGATGCGGTGACCGCTTCGATCGAGGAGATCGTCGCCGGCAATCTCAGCAGGCGCTTGCCGGTGCATGCGAAACGCGACGACATAGACCGGCTGGTGGTCGTCGTGAACGGCATGCTCGACGAAATCGAACGCCTGATGAACGAGGTCAAAGGCGTGTGCGATGCGATTGCGCACGATCTACGCACGCCGCTCACGCGGGTGCTCGGCGGACTCGAACGTGCGCAACGGCGCGCCAGAACCGAGGCGGAGTATCGCGCGGCCATTGACGAAACCATCGTGGAAACCAGCGGCTTGCTACGTACTTTCAACGCCCTGCTGCGCATTTCGGAAATCGAAAGCGGCGTGCGCCGCGCCGGCTTCACCAGCGTCGATCTGGCCGCGGTGGCCGACGACGTGTTCGAATTCTATGAGCCGACCGCCGAAGACAAGCAGATTGGCTTCCGACTGCAGCGCACCGTGTCCGGCCCGCTGGAGATCCGGGGCGATCCAAACCTGTTGTTCGAGGCGCTTGCGAATCTGGTCGAAAACGCCATCAAGTTCGCACCGGATGGCGGAGTCGTGCATATCACGCTGTGGCACGACACAAGAGGCACCGGTGTCACGGTGAAGGACGATGGACCAGGCATCGCACGGGCCGAGCGCGATGCCGTCCTACGCCGCTTTTATCGTGGCGAGGCGAGCCGTCGTACGCCCGGCAGCGGCCTGGGGCTCAGTCTTGTCGCGGCCGTGGCCGGCATGCACGGCATGACGCTGGAGTTCCACGACGCGGACGTCGGTTGCGAGATCAGTCTGTTCAAACCCGCGCAAAGTCAACTGGCAGATAGCCGATGATCGATCGGCGCGCAGGCTTTTTTGAAACCTGGAATTACAGGACATAAAACAATTGACGTTAGTTTCTGTTGTCAAATAGCCATCAGACAAGAAAACCTCTTTTGAATAACGGAACGTCAATCGTGAATAAATACGTCGTTTGTTTTGCAATCGCCCTGTCGACCATGTCCACCGCCTACGCGCAGGGAACCGTCCTTAAAGGAATGGACTTCGGTCCATTAGCCAAACTGGCCGGAACCTGGAGAACCGTTGCTGCCGGCGGCCTCGACGTGGCGCCCGGTCAAGTGGGTTCCAGAGTAGGTACCGGCAATCCCGCAGTGGAACCTTATTACGAACAGTTGACCTTTGAACCCGCAGCGGATGCAACGAATGCCAGCGATCAATACCTGGTGGCAATGGCTTACACGCTGAAGGTGTTCCGAAAAAGAGACAACAAACAGTTCCATGACCAGCGCGGCTATCTGATTTACGACAAGAAGAACCAGACTGTCTATGACTCATTTTGTATTCCCCGGGCGGTCTGCGTTGTGGCGGAAGGAAAAGCCGGCGATAAGATGACTCTAACGTCAAAATCTAACGGGGTAGCCGAATCTCAGTACATGCTGAAGAACGACGCGACAAGTGTTTTCTCGATCACGTTCGACATGACCGGAGATACATTGAAATACGCGCAAAAAACGCAATTACATGTTTACGGCAAGTCGTTCACTCACGTTGACTCCAGCGCCCTCAGCAAAGCAAGCTAGTTCATCTCGCAAGCCCGCGTCTCGCCGCGACGCTACTCAGGCAACGCGCGGTGAGCGATTGCACTGACAACTGCATAAAAATAACTTCATGTTCCGGCGGCTGAATTTTTAGGCTGTACGGGCTACATTGGCTCGTCCGCAAACTTTCTTTAACTCACGAGAATAGTGAGCGGGCGCAGGCACGAAACGGCGACGGGTCGGAAGCTTCTTCCCGGATCTGTCGACCCTCAACATCGCATACATCCAATCGCCCGCCCCCCTCGGCTATTGATCAATTGCGTCAGTCTGGCCCGCTCACCGTGCGGCAGTAAGATCGGCACCCCGAGAAACCGTCGACATAGCCGGACGAAGGGTCGCGGCTGCTGCCAACTAACGGCAGGCCGTTTCAACCGTGTTCTCAGCTCCAGGGCGGCTCGACGACTGCGCCACCGGAGTCACACTGCGGCGCATCCACATCATGAAAAACATCAGATTAACCTATCTGCTTTTGCTGACGGGGCTGGCCCTGCTCTGGCTAATCGCTGAAAGTTCATTGCCCGGCTCGCATGGATTCCGCGCCTTGCAACTGTCAATGATCAACCTGACCGGCATTCTCGCGATCGGCTGCATGAGCTCGGGCATCGTTATGGCAGTCCGGCCGACCAGCATGGAGCGCTTTCTCGGTGGCCTGGACAAGATGTACCGACTGCACAAATGGCTCGGTATCAGCGCACTGGTGCTTTGCACACTCCACTGGCTGTGTGCAAAGTCTCCAAACTGGCTAATCGGCCTGGGGTGGATGCAAAGGCCGTTGCGCGAGCGCGCCTTGTCACCATCGCTCGCGCCGTCAGCCTTTGTGCAGATTCTAGACGCGCAGCATGGGCTCGCGAAAGGGATTGGCGAATGGACGTTCTATGCAACGGTTGCGATCATCGTCGTTGCATTGCTGAAAGCCTTTCCTTACCGGCATTTCTTCAAGACACATCGGCTGCTGGCAGTTGCGTACCCGCTATTAGCGTTCCATGCGGTGGTACTCATGAAGCACGGCTACTGGACCACGGCGATTGGACCAGTCATAGCACTGCTGATTTTTCTGGCCATGGTGGCCACGTCCATCTCGCTGCTGCGCCGTATCGGACGAACGCGACAAGCAGCCGGGCGTATCGAGGAGCTTGTGCATTACCGGGAGATGCGGGTACTCAGCATAGTCATCAAACTCAAGGACCACTGGTTGGGTCATGCCGCCGGACAATTTGCCTTCGTCACGTTCGACGCGCGCGAGGGTGCGCATCCGTTCACAATCTCCTCGGCGTGGCACGACGACGGCAAAGTGCGCTTTCATATCAAGAGCATTGGCGACTACACCGAGCAATTGCCGGCCGTTCTGAAGACTGGCGACCGTGTCAGCGTTGAAGGGCCCTATGGCCGCTTCGACTTTCGCAGCGACAAACCAAGACAGATCTGGATCGCCGGTGGAATTGGAATAACCCCATTTCTCGCGCGAATGCAAGCGCGAGAGCGTCATTCCGATAAACGCGCAGTGGACCTGTTCTATAGCACCAACGCCATGGACGACGAGTTTGTCCGCGAGCTGAGTCAACTGGCAATTGCCGCCCAAGTGCGCCTTCACGTGCTGATTAGCGGCAAGGACGACCGCCTGACCGGGCAGCGCGTCCGTGAGATCGTGCCCGACTGGATGTGCTCCGATGTCTGGTTCTGCGGGCCAGCGAGTTTCGGCCAGAACTTGCGGCACGATCTGGTTGCACGGGGATTAGCGCACGAAGACTTCCATCAGGAGCTATTCGACATGCGCTGATTCGGATTGGCGGTCAGAAGGGATAAGCGCCCGTGCTGACTAAGGTCGCGGAACAGACCGGGATTCGCGTGCTGAAGCCGGACTCGCAGACGCCGGCTTATGCCGACACAAAGCCAAGGTACCGAAGAATGCGCATGCCGCAGCAAAGCTCAACCACCAGGCAGGTGCCGCATTGTCGTGCGTCGCGTGGATCAATGCGGTGGAGATTGCCGGCGTGAAGCCGCCGAATAGCGCAGTCGCAGCACTATAAGCAAGCGAAAACCCCGCAACGCGCACCTCCGGTGGCATCACTTCCTCAAGGGACACGACCATTGCACCGTTGTACATACTGTAGAGGAACGAAAGCCAAAGCAGCACTGCTAGCATTCTGCCGAATGTCGGCGCGTCGGCCAGAAACGAAAGTGCGGGGTACGCGGTGGCGAGCGCAAGCACAGTTGCCGACAGCAGCAGCGGCCGGCGCCCTACCCGGTCCGACAAGGCACCGCTAACCGGCAGCCAGATAAAGTTCGACAGGCCGACACAGACGGTCACGAGCAGGCTGTCCGCCGTGCCCAAGCGCAAGGCAGTCTTGCCGAATGTCGGTGCATAGACAGTAATGAGGTAGAAGCTGGTGGTGGTCATGGCTACCTGCATCGCTCCAGCTACCACGACCTTCCAGTTAGCGGCCAGGGTGCGGATCACATCGCGCATCGCTGGTCGAGTCTCGCGCCTCTTGAATGCCTCTGTTTCCTCGAGCTTGTATCGGAGCATGAACACGAACGGCACAACCAGGCAACCGATGAAGAATGGGATACGCCATCCCCATGCCGCGACAGCCGCCGGATCCATCAGTCGGTTCAGCGCGAACCCGAGACTCGCGGCGACGACGATCGACAATTGCTGGCTGGCTGACTGCCAACTGGTATAGAAACCTTTCTTTCCTGGCGACGCCAATTCCGCTAGATAAACAGAAACCCCGCCGAGCTCGGCGCCCGCCGCAAAGCCTTGGAGCAAGCGGCCAATCAGCACGAGAGCCGGCGCCAGCAGCCCGATTGTCGAGTACCGAGGCACGAACGTTATCAGTACGGTACCGCTGGCCATGAGGCCAAGTGTCATGATAAGGCCCTTGCGCCGGCCGACGTCGTCGATGTAGGCGCCGAGAAATACCGCGCCAAGCGGGCGCATCAGAAACCCAGCACCGAATACCGCAAAGGTGGAGATTAACGAAGCGAACTCGCTATGCAGAGGAAAGAAGGCGGCGGCGATCTGCGTGGCGTAAAAGCCGAAGAGAAAAAAATCGAACTGCTCAAGAAAATTACCGGCTGTCACGCGAAAGATGGCGACAATCGGCGACTGTCGGCGGTGGGAGTCAGTTGAGCTGGACTGCATGGATTGGCTCCAAGGAATTGCGATCTCCCGTTTTGTTGGCGTTTTGCAGGTGTTGGCTATCGTCGTTTGGGCACGACCAAAGACGTAGTGAATAGGCGCGAATGCGATATCACGACATTCATACTGATTTGCCGGGCAAGCCGGATAGCCGACCGCTTGGGTACTAAACGTGTAAACAGGCTGCTAACCAGCGTAGTCTGCTGCCGGTATCGGCTTGCTACCCAAACGATGAAGATTAGTTAATCTCTTTGCACGTCGAAGCTGCCGTGGCCGCGCGTCGGTGATCGGGTACAGCGCTCAACTTTGCAAAAAGCGCTCGCTTTTAGAGCAGCGCCTTGCGTCGCCAGCAATGGTGGCCGGCATAGCAGTTGAACAGTGCAACCAGTGGCAGCATCGAGGATCTCGATGGACATCGATCGGAGTTCAGGCGAGACCGCAAGTCGTCACGCGCAGTATGTCGCTCGATGCAGCATGGACATACGATTTCGAACCCCGCGCGAACCTCGTCGATACGCCTGTCAATCGTCTACTGAATAAGGTCGATAAAGGCTTTGCGGTGGCACCTAGCCATACCGTTGTCAGCGCTGGCTACATGTTGAGATACAGGCATGTCGAGCCGCCGGCTTGAGCCGACGCCCCATTAAAATTTTTTAATGTGCGGGCGAAAGCCCTGAAATGCGACCAGGACTAAGCTGCAACATGCCTCTTCAACGCGGGAACTCTTAGGATAGTCTCGTGTTTAAAGAAAATTTCATCAAAGCATCGCGCTCTTTCAGACAGCCGGGGTTTTCCGCGCGCAATAATGGGCGAGGACAATCTATCCTGGGAGCACGCAATGCCGCAAGCTATGAGTCTCGAAGTCGTCAACGAACACGGAAAACCCACGATACGCATGGGTATTGAAAATGTAGCGGTGCTTCTAGACGCAGAAGACATCGACGGCGTGATTTACCGTCTGAGCTACCTGCGTGCGGGAATGCGCCCCGATATTCCCCTGCAGCCGTCCCCACAGCAGCAGTTTGTACTGGAGATGGACCCCTGCTGGCATACCGAAAAGCACCCGCTGTATGACGGCGCGGTACTGATCCTTCGGCATAGCGGGTTGGGATGGACCGGGTTCGCATTACCGACGCACAGCCTCGCACAACTGCGCGAAGCGATAACCGAGCATCTGGTGGCCCTCGACCAGGAGCACTGCATGCCGAATTAGCGCATCTCGCGCTGCTCTGTTGGACGCGAACCGAGGAAAGACGATGTCAAAAGTGTTGACCATAGAAGATGACGAGATGACCGCGCGCGAAATCGTGCGAGAGCTAAATAGTCGTGGCTTCACCGTCGATTGGGTTGCGGACGGCCGCGAGGGAATGGCGCGCGCGTTCAGCGATGAGTACGACGTCATCACCCTCGACCGCATGCTACCGGGCGCCGACGGCTTGACGATACTTAGGACGATGCGCGGCATCGGCATTCAGACGCCCGTGCTCATGCTGAGCGCGCTGGGCGACGTCGACGAACGCATTCGCGGCTTGCGCGCCGGCGGCGACGACTATCTCACCAAACCCTTCGATGCCGACGAGATGACAGCACGCATAGAAGTGCTGCTACGCCGCCGGCAAGTGCAACCGGCACAATCCGAGGCGAGCTTGCGGGTCGGTCCTCTCAAACTCGATCTTGTCGCACGCACGGTTACACGCGACGACAAAGAAATCGTGCTGCTCCCCACCGAATATCGTGTACTCCAATACATGATGCGCCATGCGGGTCAGACAATCACCCGCACGATGCTGTTCGAAGCAGTATGGGGCTATCACTTCGACCCGGGCACTAATCTGATCGATGTTCACATGGGCCGTCTGCGCAAGAAAATCGATCCGCCTGGCGTGCAACCATTGATCCAGACCGTACGCGGTTCAGGATATTTACTTGGCTAGCGGCATCTTGAGCGACCAGGCATTCTCCTCGCAGCCGGTGCTGGGCGGCCGCTGGCATTCAACAACCTTGCGCATTGTGACAGTCTACGCGGCGATCTTCTCCGTTTCTGTCATGCTGCTGTTAGTGCTGGTGGAACGTTCGGTCACGTTCGTCATGGACCGCGAAACCGATGCAGTCCTCCACTGGCAATTGATCTATTTCGACACCACTCCCGCCGACAGTCTCGCCGACGCCGTTCGCCAGCGTTCTGAACACGAGCGCATGCACCCGAACTTTTACGGCCTGTTTGCTTCCGACGGGCGGCATCTGGCTGGCGATATACTCGTGCGCCCGCCTGGTGTCCCCGTTAATCGCGTGGGGTTGACTCTCGGAAACAAACTCGCACTCGGAGCCAACGAAACGGCCCCAATGGTTCGCGTCATGGCCGCCCAGCGCGCGAACGGCGACACGCTGGTGATCGCGAGAGATCTTACGCATGTCTTGCGCATACGGCAGACCATGATCATTGCGCTGATCGGCGGTGGTCTTTTTTGTCTCAGCGCGGGCGTCATTGCCGGACTAGCACTGAGCGTCAGACAGGCTCGACGCCTGAAAGCAATCCGCCGCGTGACCCAACGTATTGCGCAACGCGGCGACCTCGGACAACGTCTGCCGACCGGGGGACGCGATGAAATCGATATGCTTGCTCAGTTGGTCAATCACATGCTCGCCGAAGTCGAAAGGCTGATGAACGAGGTGAAAGGAACCTGCGACGGAATCGCTCACGATCTCAGAACGCCTCTTAGCCATATACGCACGTCGTTGATGCACATTGACGAGCGAATAGCCGGACTACCGGACGCCGAGCTGAACAAGCTAGTAAATGACGCACGGCGCGACACGGATGCGCTGCTGGAGCGCTTCCGTGCGATGCTGCGTATCTCCGAAATTGGAAGCTTGCAACGTCGCGGCGGTTTCGAGGAAATGCAACTGGCCTCGCTTTTGAGGGAAGTCGGCGAACTCTTTGAACCTCTGGCCGAGAGCCGGTCAATCGGCGTCGTCACACAAATTGCGAGCGTCGGCACAACGCATGCGGACCGCGCGTTGATTTTTGAAGCTCTCAGCAATCTGCTTGACAACGCGATCAAGTTCACACCGGATGGAGGCACCGTCAGGCTCGAACTCATTCGGACGTCGCGCGGCCCGCAGATCGATGTCATCGACAGTGGTCCGGGCATTCCAGCGGATGAACGCAACGCGGTCCTGCAGCGCTTTTATCGCAGCGACCGGACGCGACATCTGCCGGGTTCCGGCCTCGGGCTGAGCATCGTCTCGGCAGTCGTGAATGTGCATGACTACTCCATGCGCATCAGCGATGCGAACCCGGGCACGCGCGTGACGATTCAGTGCTGGACCAAAACATTGACATGACCGATTTTCTCAATCAGCCCCTAGCACTCAACAGTTCATGCGTGTCCTACTAGTTACCGGTACACAACCCGAGGCCGCCTGGCTTCAGAAAGCCCTGATCGAGAGCGCGCACAGCCTCGAGCACATCGACGATCTGAAGGATGCAATCTTCCTGGCAGGGCAGGAGCGCTTTGACGCAGTGATTGTCATGTCGACAGACGTTCCGCCGTATGCGTGCCTGCTAGCTGCCCTACCGAAACTCGCGAGCGAAAGCCGCGGTGCACCGATTATCGTGGCGCTCGGTGCGGCTCACGCAAAGGAAAGGACGCAGGTACTGCGAGCCGGTGGCGACGCCTGCTTCTGCTATCCGCTGTCTTTCATTGAATTGCACGAGCGCATGCATGCATTGCGGCGCGTTGGCTCTGAGGCGGTCCAACGCGAGGGACAGGTGCCCGTGTGTCCCACATTCGATACTGCCACGCGGGAACTGGTGCTGGGGGTACAGCGGCTCTATTTAACACGCCGCGAATCCATGCTGCTTGAATGCCTGCTGCGCCAGCCGAATGTGCCTGTGTCACGCGCCGATCTGATCCGCTATGCGTGGCCCGATCACGATGACGTCGCTGCTTCGAGCGTCAATCTTGTCATATCGCGTCTGCGTCGCAAGCTCGCGCCGCATTATCCGGATGTACACATCGATACATTAAAACGCTACGGCTATCAGCTCACGCTCACGAAGGGTTGACGAAAGTTGCCGGTAGATCTGACACATCGTGGCTTTCCCGCTTCTTTCCTCTTCGCATGTCGCTGACTGTACGCTTCCCGACCAAGGGAAGCGCACTCCCTATGATCCACCAAAGTAGACGTTGCAATAGCTTGGTGGACCCACACATTGGTCGGCGACCTTCGTTGCGTCCGCCGCGCAGCCGGACAGCAGACCGCTAGCAACGGTCGCCAGAATCAAGGCCATGCGGATTTTCGTGAATCGGCTTCGCTTCATCTCGGCTCCAGATTACAAGCGTTTGTAGGACACGAATCTCAGCCAACGACGTCATCGTGCCGCCGTTGGCCAAGGCGCTTTGCTACGTTACGGGTGCGCATAGATCGTCGAGTTCAGATAAGCGAGTTGCCCATCCTGCTCGGCGTGCACCAGTTCTTGATAGACCTGAGCGCGGGTCTTTGGCGCCACCGGTTGACCATATGGCGGCACCCACTGGCCACTGGCCGCGCCCGCCGATGTGACATTCGACGCGACCTGAGCTGCCTGACTGCTCACTTGCGCGCTACCAGCGGAACCGGCCGGAGCCGACTGTGCAAAGGCCGTTGCGGCCGACAGCGTTCCAGCGAGAACGATCGCCAATGTGATCCGTTTCATTTTCTGATCCTCAACATTTAGGTTAATTAGCCGGTCGCTGCGCGTTTTGACTCACGAGAACCGGTTGAGGATCAGCATAACCAGCCACCTTTATCGGATGACTACCTGAACGATGAAAATTAGTTTATCGAAGACATAGTGTGCGATCACGAATCGCTGAGCCCTTGCGGATCGGAACATTAAAGGAATTTTCATTCAATCGATCGCTTTTTATCATTCGCAGCCAATCGTGTCCGAATACATTCCCGCGAGTCGCTCGCATCGAGGCGCGCACTCGCGCCCGAAAGCGCGGCAGACCTATCTATCCCTAGGAAAATCACATGAATAAAGCATTGGCAACAGGCTGCGCGGCGCTAGCGGCGGTACTCGCGACAGCCGCGCACGCTCAGAGCAATGTCACTCTCTACGGCACGCTCGACACCGGTATCGACTATGTCAGTAACCAGAAGACAGCCAACGGTCAGGGACATAACAACTGGATGATGGTGAGCGGCAATCTCAACGGTGACCGCTGGGGGCTGCGTGGCACCGAAGATCTGGGCGGCGGCTTGCACACGGTGTTCGATGTGGAGAACGGATTCAACATTACCAACGGCAAACTGGCTAATGGCGGAGACATCTTCGGGCGGCAGGCGTGGGTGGGATTGTCGAGCAACACGTGGGGCACAGTGACCATGGGGCGCCAATACGATTTCCTCGTCGACTTTGTCGCGCCTTTGTCGGCGACCGGCTCCGGCTTCGGCGGAAATATCGCGGATCACCCATTCGATAACGACAACCTGGCTAACGACTTCCGCATGAACAATGCGGTCAAGTACCGCAGCCCGGATTACCACGGTTTCAAATTCGGCTGGGCTTACGCATTCAGCAATGCGGCTGGCGGCTTCAGCAACAACAACGCATTCAGCGCCGGCGCCGCATGGTCGCGCGGCCCGGTCGACCTGGCAGTCGGATATTTTCAGGGTAATCATCCAGGCGGCGTCGACGCGCCCACCGACACCGGTGGTGCGATCAGCAGCAGTGACGGCGACGCGATGCTGACGGGAGCGCGTCAACGCATCCTCGGCGCAGCGGGCCGTTACGCGTTCGGGCCCACCACCGTCGGCCTGGTAGTCACGCGCACGATCATGGACGACCCGGCTCAAGTCGCGCAAGGCGGTACGTACGTCGCTCTCAAGGGGGACCTCTTGACGTTCACCAACTACGAACTGAACGCGCGATATGCGCTTACGCCGGCCCTGAGCCTCGGCGGCTCTTATACCTTCACCGATGGACATTTCAGCAGCGCGAGCGGCGTCGCATCGCCCAAATGGAATCAGGTGATGCTGCAAGCCGACTATGCGCTGTCGCACGGTACAGACGTCTATCTTGAAGGGGTCTATCAGCATGTGTCCGGCGCCAGCGGCATCCCGGCGCTCGGCAACGCTTCTATCTTCACGCTGGCACCGTCGGCAGGCAATCAGCAGACCGTGGTCGCAATGGGCTTGCGCCACCGCTTGTAGACATCTGTCTTTACTCGCGTTGTGCATGACGAGCAGGACGCATCGCTAGGAATCGCTCCAAACCGCTGCGAGGCATCCTGCTCTGCGAATCGTGACAGTTCACTTCATCGCTGGGGGCTTGGGCGTGTCGGCGGGTTCGTTGGCCCATCCACCTCCTAACGCGTCTATCAGTGCAGCGGAGGCCATCAACTCGCGAGTTTGCAAATCCAGCACCGAGGTTTGCGTTTCGAGTTCCATTGCCTGCGCAGTGACGACATCCAGATAACTCACGACGCCATCGCGATAACGCGACATCGACAACTCGAGCGTACGCTGCGCCGCCGAAAGCGCGCGTCCTTCTTTCGCGGACTCGTTGCCCAGGTAATGCAACTGCGAAAGCTGATCTTCCACCTGCTGTAACGCCAGCAGCACCGTCGCCTTGTACTTTTCACCATTTTCTGCCAGCTTTGCCTGCGCCTGCCGCGTGACGGCCGCTCGCCGGCCGCCGTCGAACAGGGTCACCAGCAGGCTCGGACCGATCGACCACATCTCGTTAGGCGCTGCCAGCCACGGGGATAAAGTTGTGCTTTGATAACCGCCGTCAAGACCTAACGACACATCCGGGAAAAATGCTGCTTTGGCGACGCCAATCTGCGCGTTCGCCTGGGCGACGTGGCGCTCGGCAGCCGCAATATCGGGCCGACGTTGCAGCAGCGCGAGAGGCACTCCAGCTGGGATCGACGGCAAATACGTCGGGGCGACGGCGGGCGCCAGAGAGAATTTTGAAGCCGCTTCACCCGCAATAGTCGCGATCGCATGCTCGTACAAGGCCCTTCGTGCCGACACATCTTCAACTGACGCCCGTGCCGATTCAAGCTGGGTTTGAGCACGAGACACATCGAGATCGGATGCGATACCTCCGCCGTGCCGGCTTTCAGTCAACTGCAATGCATGCTCATATGTGCGAACAGTATCCGCCAGCAATTCCTGCTGTTGATCGAGACCACGCAGATGGAAATACGCCTCAGCAAGCTTTGCCTGCAAACTCAAGCGCAATGACTCGATGTCGTACTGGCTCGCCTGCTCGCCCGCCTTGCCCGCGGCAACCTCATTGCGCACCTTTCCCCATAGATCGAGGTCATAGTTGAGGCCGGCATCGACAGTCGCCGAATTGTAGAGCGCTGGTTGAGTAGCGCCCCTCAATGGCCGGTTGTCGGACTGACGCGAGCGTGAGAACTGCGCATAAGCGCCGATGGTGGGAAAGAGGCCAGCGCGAGCCTGGTCCAGATACGCTTGCGCCTGGTCATGCCGAGCCATCGCCGCGGCCAGGTCGGGGTTAGCGCTGGCCACCCTGCTTTCCAGTTCATCGAGGACCGGATCGCGATACACAGTCCACCACTCACCGCGCGGCATACGGTCGGCAGGCTGCGCGAGTTGCCATCCGCCGGCCTCCTTGAACGCGCTCGGCATGGCCGACGGCGGCACCTGATACGGCGGCGCGAACGAACACCCGCTCACCAGCGCTGCGGCAATCAGAACCGTGCATACGCGACGCCTAACCATGACTGCGCTCCGCGTCATTGTGCTGTGTCAGCGCGGTCGTCGCGGATGTCGAAGCAAGTCGCACTGGATCGCCGTTTGCCAGCGAATCAGGCGGGTTGTCGATCACCCGGTCGGTGGCAGTCAAACCCGATGCAATCACAATCTTGGTACCCAGGTCGGTCGCGACGCTCACCCGCTTCAGCATTGCGTGATTGCCCGGACCGACCACCGCCACTTGCAAACCGCTTTCCCGGAACATCAGCGCGCTAGCAGGAATTGTCATTGCATGCTTGTCCGTGGGCAGTTCAAAATGAACTTCGGTGTATTCGCCCGGAATCAGCACGCCGCTGGAATTGTCGACTGCCAATTGCACCAACAGCGTCCCTGAAGAGGGCGTGATGGAGTCGTCCGTGTCGACAAGCTTTGCGGAGAACTGCATGCCGGGGCGTTCAGGCACGGTCAGACTCGCGACCAGGCCGGGCCGGATCACGGCGGCTTCGTTCTGCGGGACGCTGACGTACACGCGCAGTTGCCGCGCGTCGGAGACGGTGAACAACTCCGGTCCGTTGCCGCCGCCCGCGCTGATCAACGCGCCGACATCGGTCTTTCGCGCGGTCACGACCCCATCGAAAGGTGCGGTGATCCGTTTGAACGATTCGAGGGCCTCCAGCCGCGCAACATTCGCCTGGTTCGCTGCCACCATCGCCTGCTTTGCCGCAAGGTCACTCGTCTTTTCGTCTGTCTCCTGCTGCGATACGGAGTCCTGCTGCAGCATCTGGGTCCACCGGCGCGACGTGGATGCCGCGAGCGTTTCGTTCGCCTGTGAGGTGCGCAGATCGGCACGCGCCTGAGCGAGTTGCTGATCGAGATCGGGTGTATCGATTTCGCCCAGCAACTGCCCGGCCTTCACGTGCGCGCCAATGTCCGCATACCACGCATGCAGATAACCGGACACGCGCGCATAGATCGGTGCCTTCACATAGGCCGACAATTGGCCTGGTAAGACTAGCACCTGCGCAGAACCATCATGCAACGGCGGGTTGGCGACGACCGTTGGAATCGCCTGCGCGGCCGACCATTTGGCCATCTGCTCCTTTGCATGAATGCGCGTTGCGATGCCGGTCGCTGCAACCGCTGCGGCAGCCAGCAGAGCGACAACTCCTGCGAGTTTGAGAGGCCGCAGCCGCCGCGGCGCTGCTATGTCGATGTCAGTTGACATGGATGACTCCAGGTTCGGAAGATGAATGATCGTGTGACTCGCGTTGTGGTTCGCTCGGCCCAGCGTCTTGGGGGGCGGCGTCGCGCCGGTGCACCAGACTGAAAACGACAGGAACGAACAGCAAGGTGGCGCAGGTGGCGCAGATCAGGCCACCAATAACGGCTCGCCCGAGCGGTGCGTTTTGCTCGCCGCCGTCGCCGAGACCCAGCGCCATCGGAGCCATGCCGATGATCATCGAGAGTGCCGTCATCAACACAGGGCGAAACCGCGCAAAACCCGCTTCGAAGGCCGCTCGCAGTGCGTCGTGAGTCACCGCGAGCCGTTCGCGTGCGAAGCTGACGACCAGCACGCTATTTGCAGTTGCCACACCCATGCAGAGGATGGCGCCAGTGAGGGCAGGCACCGACAGCGGCGTGTGCGTCGCAAACAGCATCCACACGATGCCAGCCAGCGCCGCAGGCAACGCCGAGACGATCACAAAGGCGTCGCCCCACGAGTGAAAGTTGACGACGATCAGCAGATAGATGAGCACGATTGCACCGACGAGGCCGAGTAACAGCCCGGTAAATGCGCTATTCATAGTCTGCACCTGACCGCGCAGTGTGACCGTCGAGCCTTTGGGCACATCTTTCGCTGTGGCACGCACGATGCCGTCGATGTCGCTCGCGACCGCACCCAGATCGCGGCCCTGCGGAGTGGCGTAAATATCAAACAGCGGCTCGATGTTGTAATGCGATACCACCGCGCTGCCGACGCCGCGCGCGATGCTCGCAACACCGCCCAATAATTGCGACCTGCCGCTCGCGTCCGTTATCGGCAGGTTCTCGAGACTGGACAGCGATGCCATCCAGTATTCGGGGGTTTGCGCGACGATCGGATACGAAACCCCATTGTTCGGATTGAGCCAGTAGGTGGCCGCCACCTGGCTCGTACCGGCGAGCGTTGCGACGACGGAGTCCGTCACATCCTCTTCGCTAATGCCGAGTCGTCCCGCGTGAGAGCGGTTCACCGCGATTGTGAATTCCGGGTAATTGACCGCCTGCTGAATGCGGGGATCGGCAATGCCGGAGATCATCCGCACCCGTCGCAACAGTTCGTTCGCGTACCGATGATTGCCGGCCTGGTCCGGCCCGGCGACCTGCAGATCGATCGGTGCCGGTGCGCCGAAATTCAGGATCTGGCTAACGATGTCCGCCGGTAAGAAAGAGAAAGTCGTACCCGGAAATAGGTGCGGCAGCACTTCGCGCAGCTTTGTCACATATTGAGCTGTTGGCGCGTGATTCTCGCCTAGCGAGATCATGATGTCGCCGTCCTGCGAACCGATGGTGCCGCTGTTGTTGTATGTCAGGTTGATACCGCTGACTGGCAGGCCAATATTGTCCACCACGCTGCCGAGTTGACCCGGCGGAATAACCTGGCGAATGGTGTTTTCAACGTGATCGAAAATACTTGCCGTATTTTCGATGCGTGTCCCAACCGGCGCGCGCACATGCAAGGAGATCTCGCCCGCGTCGATGTCGGGAAAGAAGTTCCGTCCGAGCCACGGTGAAAGCAGGAAGGACACGCATACGACGGCCAGTACGCCGACCACAAAGCGCTTCCGGTGCGTCAGCGCAAGCCCGAGAAGCACGCGATATACACCGCGCACGCCCTCGAAGCGCCGCTCGAAGCCGCGCTGGAAACGGACGAACGGATTGCGCGAAGTCGGACGTTCCGAGATGCTGCCATGAGGATCGATTATCGCGGCGAGCTCACCGCTTGCATGTCCGCCCGACGCATGAGGCGAGAGCAGGTACTGCGCCATCATCGGCACAAACGTGCGCGACAGAATGAACGAAGCGATCATCGCAAACATCACGGCTTCCGCCATCGGCACGAAAAGAAACCGCGCAATGCCATCGAGCAACAGCATCGGAACGAACACAATGCAGATGCACAGTAATGAAACCAGTGCGGGCGTGACGATCTGCTGCGCGCCGTCCATGATCGCCCGCCGCACGTCTTTCCCCTGTTCCAGGTGCCAGTTGATGTTCTCAATGGTGACCGTCGCGTCGTCGACAAGTATTCCTACTGCCAGCGCGAGCCCGCCTAGCGTCATCACGTTCAGCGTCTCGCCCATCGCGGAAAGCGCCGCCACTGCCGCAAGCAAGGCTAGCGGAATCGACGCCGCGATGATAAGCGTCGAGCGCCAACTGCCGAGGAAGAGCAGGATCATGGCGGACGTGAGGGCCGCTGCAATGACGCCTTCACGCACCACGCCGCTCACGGCACCCTTGACGAACTTTGACTGGTCGCCCATCGTGACCAGCTTCAATTGCGGGGGAAGCGAAGCTTCGACGAGCGGCAGTTTCGCCTTGACGCCAGAAATGATGTCGAGTGTCGAAGCGGACCCGTTCTTCAGGATACTCATTAGCACCGCGCGGCGGCCGTCCACCCGGACAATATTGGTTTGCGGCGGATATCCGTCCCGTACATGCGCGACATCGCGAATGTAGATTGTCGCGTCGCCGTCCACTTTCACAGGCAGCGCATTCAACTCCTGCAGGTCCACTGGACTATTGTTCAGCTTGACGTTGTACTGGAATGCACCGACCTTCTGCGTACCGGCAGGGATGATCTGGTTCTGCCGGGCAAGCGCCGCCGCGACGTCTTCCGCCGACAGCTTTCTCGCCTGCAACGCTTTGGGATCGAGGTCAATTTGCACCTCTCGCGTCTTTCCGCCGTATGGCGTCGGAATAGCGACGCCCGGCACACTCAGCAATTGCGGGCGAATCGCGTTTGTCGCATAGTCAGCCAGTTGCTGCTCGTCAAGTGTGTCGCTTGTCAACGCCAACTGCAATACGGGAACAGTCGATGCGTTGTAGTTGAGGATCTGCGGCGGAGTCGTACCCGGCGGCATCTGTTTGAGCACGGTCTGCGAGATCGATGTGACCTGCGCCGTCGCGGTCCGGATGTCGACCGTTGGCTGGAAAAATATCTTGACGATGCCGTATCCCGTGAACGACTGGGATTCAATATGCGCGACATCGTTAACTGTCGTGCCGAGCGTGCGTTCGTAATAGGTAACGATTCTGCCCGCCATGTCGTCAGGCTGAAGTCCCGTATAGCTCCATACGACGCTAATCACCGGAATGCGTATGTCGGGAAAAATGTCCGTCGGTGTGCGCAATGCCGATAAAGGGCCCAAAAGTAGAATGAGCATCGCGAGCACGATGAACGTATAGGGCCGCGTCAACGCCAGCCTGACCAGTTTCAACATCGGAACAGCTCCATTCAGGAAAGCGCATGGTCATCGCGCGCAGGCATCGGTATGCGCTTGATGCATGGCACGCGTGTTTATGAGGGGATTCTGAACGTAGGGCGCTAACAGGGTTCTACCTCGAACATTAAGGAACTTTTAGTTAGCGAGACTCCTATGGACGAGAGCTCGAGGCGGCACCGGAGAGGTTGGGGACGCTTGTACGCATTGCTGCCCGCGGCGGGGCCTTGCGACTTCCTCTCGCGGAAACCGCTTCACGTACAGCGCATCAGCCTGGTCGCATGTCGAACGGCAGACAGGCGGCGTTTGAAGCGTGATGCGACTCAGTGATCACCCGGATTGCCGTGAAGAACTGAACACCTCTCACGCAGCCGGATGGACGCGCAGTTGTCAGGTGCAGTGCTGAACTTGCCGCCAGGCCTCATTGAAAGACGGCGGCTTGACATTCAAGCGACCGCCTTAAGCGATGACGTACGATCCATTGCGCGGTAATGGTCCACCGCAAAGTCTACGAAGCTTCGCACCCTCCTCGACAACAGGCCCGGCGACGAATACAACGCGCAAAGATTCCGCGCGCCGCTGCCGACACTGAACTGTTCGAATAGCTCGACAAGCGCGCCGCGTTGCAATTCCGACTCAACGATCGAACGAGGTAACAAAGCGATTCCCAAGTGGTGCGTGCATGCGGACTTCAGCATCGCATAGCTGGACGACGCAATCCCGGCAGATGCGGTGACGCGTGAAACCCGGTTACGATCCACGAACTCCCAGCAGCGAGCGCCGCTTCCTGACCGGTACAGCAGCGTGTGTCTGGTCAGATCCGCGGGGGCAACTGGCGTGGCGTGCCTGGACAGGTACTGAGGCGATGCGACGACAATCTGTGGGATACGCAGAAGCGGCCGGCAAACGAGCGCTGAGCTGAATAGCCCGGGATCGTCCGAAAAGCAGACGTCGAAACCACCTTCGACCATGTCGATATGGACATCGAAAGTCGTTACCTCGAAAGACACGCCAGGATGCAACTCACGGTAGGCGGCAACGAGGCGTACGAGTCCGCCGTCAGCGAAGGTTGCCACGCTTGCAATCCGGAGCGCCCCGCGCAACTCCCGGGTCGACTGTATGAGGGACGTTTCCATTTCGTCCAACTGCTCGATAATCGCGCGACAGCCCTCGAGATAATCGCGACCTGCCTCGGTTAGCGACAGCGTGCGCGTGGTCCGGTTGATCAAGCGCGTATGCAGATGAGCTTCCAGCAAGCCAATGCTGCGCGTGACCGATGCTGCTGACACGCCAAGCTGCCTGGCCGCCAGATTGAAACTGCCGAGGCCGACCACACGGGTGAAGACGCGCATCGCCTGAAGCTGATTCATGATGCCATGTCCATGGTTGAACGATGCATGCATCATTGCTCGCTTCCCCTAAAGTGCCCGCTCCAGGTTTATGAAGCCTTTTTTAGTTTTGCTTCGCGCCGACACCAACGCTAAAAAAAGTAAGTCAAGCGAAGGGGTACCCAAATACAACGGCTTGCGCTACCGCAACACGTCTTTCTATCGGCATTTTCCACGCCGAGAACGACTCGCGCGCTTTGTTCCACTTTCCTGAATGCTCGATTTCATTTTCTTGTGAACGGTAGCAATTCTCGCTGCCTAGACTTGCTTGCCTGTCGAGTCGAGCGACCGAAATTGCGTAGGCAGTCTCGAGATCGATCGTCTGCGGCTCCCGGCAATATCATGCGGACAATCCTTAAATAGCGAGTCAAAATGAAAAAGTCGAACTTGGCGTGGGCAGCTTTCGCCTCCTTGACGCTGGTCACCGGCGTCGCGCATGCACAATCGAGCGTGACACTCTATGGGCTTCTTGATGAGGGCCTCAACTTCACGAGCAACGCAAACGGACACGGCACGTATCAAATGAAAAGCGGTGACACGTACGGGAGCCGTTGGGGCTTGCGAGGCGATGAAGATCTCGGTGGCGGTCTGAAGGCGATATTCAAGCTGGAAAGCGGCTTTGATACAAACAGTGGACAGGCAGGCCAGGGCGGGCTTCTGTTTGGCCGTCAGGCGTATGTAGGATTGTCGTCCGATCAGTACGGGACCGTCACGTTCGGGCGTCAGTACGATACGAGCGTCGACGATCTTGGCTTCGGCGGCCTTACCGCAGCCGGAAATTATGCTGGCGATGTGAACGCGCATCCGTTCGACAACGACAACGCAGACTGGGACTTCCGCGTGAACAACGTTGTCAAGTATGTGAGCCCGACATACCGTGGCCTGACTGGCGAAGCGATGTACGGTTTTAGCAACCAGGCGGGCGGGTTCGCAAACAATCGCACATGGGGCGCGACGTTGAATTACCAGAACGGTGGTTTGACGATGGCGGCGTCCTATCTCAAGCTCGACAACCCCGGCGCGAACTCAAGCGGCTCGGTTACCACCAACTCACTGTTCGACGCTTCGTCGCAGCAGGATATCGGCGTGGCCGCGTCCTACCGCTTTGCCCATTCGCTGGCCGGGCTAGCCTATTCGCATGTCGACGTGTATGACCCGACTTACAACACTTATCTCGGGGCAAGTGGTGGGCCCCCGGGCGGCACATGGAATTCGTGGAAATTCGACAACTTCGAAGCGAATGAGCAGTACTTCTTCCGACCGGACCTGTGGCTCGGCGCAGCATACACGTTCACGGTCGCCCACCTTCACTCGACGAGCGGTTCCTTTACCCCCAAATGGCACCAGGTCGGTCTCACGCTTGACTACGATCTGAGCAAGAGCACGTCAGTCTATGTGCAAGGCGCCTACCAGCACGTCGTCAGCGCGCACACCGGCACTAACTTTGACTATGCTTATATCCCCGCCGCGGCCGCCATGTCTACCAGTGAGAACCAGATGGTCTATCGCGTCGCCATGATCCACCGCTTCTGACGTGGCGAGCTATCGCACGCACTACGAACGATGACGTTTGAGCCCAGCGCTCCGCAGAGTGCTGGGCGAAATAGCGTTCAGTCATTCCCTGCCGCGAAATGGGCATTAGCCGCCTGGTGGTGGCCGCAAACGACGCAGCGGTGCGGCGGGTATCGCGCCAATGCTGATCTAACCGCGAGCGAGCCCATGAAGCTGCATCACGGCATGCCGCGCTTTCGAATATGGCGACTCGCCAGCCCGGGCCAACTCGACTCGCCTCATGCGGCGAATGAACAGCGGGCCGCCTGGCTCCCCTGCAACTCGACCGGCACTTCGGCATCAACCGGATCTCGATGCGCCAGCGGCAACCGCATTTAGCCTCGCCGCTGCGCCGCGGCCGCTTGCCAACCGGTGCGCGCTTCGGCCCATTCCGCCAGCATCGGCACATCCAGGTCGTCGTCAGCGGCACCCGCCAGTTGTGCGCCAATCGGCAAGCCGGCCGGCCCGAACCCCACGGGGATGGTCACGGCCGGCACACCGAGGAAGGAACGTGCGAGACGTGCGGATCGGCTGCATCGGCGCCAGTGACGAGCGCCAGTGCGTAAGCTATATCGGCGACGCGCGTCGCGAACATGCCGGCGTGATCGAGCGACCACGCGAGCGGCAACACGCCCGTGCGCGCGATCGCGCCATAAGTCGGCTTGAACCCGTCGATGCCGCAGTACGCCGCGGGCCGGATCACCGAGCCTTGGGTCTGCGTGCCGAGTGCGAGCGGCACGATGCCCGCCGCCACCGCCACCGCGGAGCCACTCTACGAACCACCCGGCGTGAACCCGCCATTGCACGGGTTGACGGTCGCGCCCGGCTGACGTCACGCGAATTCGGTGGTCACGGTCTTGCCGATAATCGACGCGCCCGCCGCACGCAGACGCGCCACCACCCACGCATCCTGCTCGGGGCGTCGGTCCTTGTAGGCGGCTGAGTTGAATTCGGTCGGCATGTCGGCGGTATCCAGAACGTCCTTCACCGCGACAGGCACGCCCGCCAGCGGCGCCGTCGCATCGGCGGCATTGACTGGCGCGGCCTCCGGCAAATAGTCAACACGAATCTAGCTTGCCGGAGTCAGTCACAAGCCTGCCTCTGCGACGGCCCACACCCTATCTCTTCTTATCTTTCCTGTGCCGGATATACGCGAGCGGCATCTGTGCCGGTTGGGCCGAACCGGTCATGCGTCAGACCGGTCTCCACACGGCAAAAAAATCGATTGGCGCGAACATTCCTTGAGGAATTGGGGGCATCGACGCCCTGATGAGAGGCGGAGCGAATCACAAATCACGCTATAGACTTTTCGCGCTGTCGCCGCCCGTAACCTCGATTTCGGAGCCGGTGACCATCGCGGCGGCGTCCGAGGCAAGATATACCGCCGCAGGCGAGATGTCTTCCGGCTGCACCCACCCGACTCCAAGCGGCATCGTCGCCGCGCGGCGGTCCCACGCCTCCTGCGGCGTCAGGAAACCGTTCGGTTTGTGGTAGCCGGTCTCACCGACGCTTTCGGTCAGTCGCTTTTCGTACAGCGTCAAAGCGGTGGCGACGAGCCCCGGTACCACGGCGTTGACTGTAATGTTGTAGCGACCGAGTTCGAGGGCGGCCGACTTCATCAGCCCGAAGATGCCCCACTTGGACGCCGCATAGCTTGCTGCGTCTTTCGTACCGTGCCGTCCCTGCATCGAAGAAACCACGATGATGCGGCCATAGTTGCGCTTGACCATCATGGGTGCGAATGCTCGGATAGTATTCGCGGTCCCGTTCAGGTTATTGTCGATGACGTCCGTCCACTCGGTGTCCTGGAGGTCCAAAAGTGACTTCCAGTACTGAATGGCGGCGTTGGCTACCACGATATCGATCTTTCCGTAACGCTGTTCGATGCGATTGGCCGCGGCGCGCAACGCGCCGATGTCTCGGATGTCCGCGCGAATTCCTTCGGCACGGCGCCCGTACGCCTGGATCATGCTGACTGTCTCAGCAAGCTCTTGCGGCGTGGCCGGTGCTGCATCAGAGGCGGTACTGACCGGTCCCGAGATGTCGAGCGCAATGACGTCCGCTCCATTTGCCGCGAACTCGACCGCAATGGCGCGACCGATTCCGCGGGCCGCCCCGGTAACGACCGCAACGCGTCCCTGCAACCTGGAATCTCGGCCAGCGATGATCGGCCCGGCCGTCTTATCCGCCGGCGGCACCGGCACGGGCAGCCCGTCCATCGTCGGTGCACCGCCGAGCGACTTCTGAGCTTGCGCGACGCCTGACAGCAACATGCCGGCTGCGGCCACGCCGCCGCCAACAATCAGCTTTCGTCGCGAGCGATCGGGATCATCGAGGTCCATGTCAGATTTTCTTTCTTTCGTTACCAATTCAATGCTCCTTTCGGATAGGGTTCGGGCAGCGCGCCTCGCCTATGACGGCGCGTGACAGAAGGTCATGCCGTGGGCGACGAGGCTGCGATGTGCAGACCCTGAAATCGGAATTTTTAGAGGACCGGCGTAGCGCGAATTAAATTCGGAAGACTAAATCTCGTGGTCCGGACTCAGAAAGCAGCTCGCCGGGCAGTTGGCGCGGGCGTGCCCCAAGCCGACATGTCAGGAGCTTGCCGGGGCGTCCTGGTTTCCCTTCGCGGACGCCTGCGTTGCCGGGGCGCAATCGGCAACGAACTTTGCATGCAAGCGCTCCTCCGCCCGCTCGAGTTGGTTCGGATACTGCGGATCATTTCTGGCCGGTTGGTATCCAACCGATTCGAGTTCCGACAATTCCCGCATGATGTCGCCATGTGTTATGCCCGCTTTGGCCGTTACAAAGGGATACGAGTGACATTCGTCTGCCGAGAATTTTTCCGCTGCGCTTGCGGACACGCTAATTATCATCAAGGCGATGATTGAGGTTAGTTTGAATCGGCTGTTCATATCGAGCTCCAGGCTATCGCAACTTTGAGAAATCACAAACCGCCGTCGTCATCGACTATGCGAGCCCGATGCCCGACGACGCGAATGCGTGCCGTCACGATATCTGGTCGGTCAGCGCGTTTCGCATCCCAAACGTGAAGGTTAGTTAATCAAAACTGGCTGCGATCCGCGGGAAGCGCCAGCTGTCAAAGCACTTTGCGTTACGTACGACAGCCCGTGCCGGAGAGAGAGCATTTAACGAGGAAATAGCCGTGCTCGCGCGGTTCAGAAGTTTAAAATTTTCCGTAATGAGACTTCGGCTGATTGCAGCTGGGACGCAATGTGTAGGATTCGCTGACAGTCAGGTCAGCCAAAAATCCTCGCCAGAAGCTGCTGAACCGTTCCGTCGTTCCGAAAACCCGCAGATTCAGCCTCCGGAGTGCTGAGTGCCGGGTAGGAGCCGAAGAGCGCCTCGACTCGCGGATTCGGTTCGAACGTCACCAAATCGGACCAGTCGACATTGAAACGCGTCGAAAGCGCGTCCAGAACTTGTTTGATAGAAAGTTGCAGAACGGGCATCTGATACGTGGAGGCACGCAGGATGGAAGTGTCAGCAGTGGCGGCGTGAAGCAGGTTGTCAACGCACCGCTCTCGCGAAATCCACCAGCCAGTTGCCTCCCTGGACACCGGAACGGTGATACGTCGACCGTCGCGAAGCGCCCAGAATATGTCGCTCATGAAGGCGGATACGAGTCCAGATGCGCCCGGCGGCCGAGCGACGACGCCAGGCAAGCGCAACGAGCAGCCAGTTAGCGTTCCCCTGCGGATGGCGTCAGCGAGGGCGAGTCCGGTGATAAGTTTGTGCGTCCCGTAGGACGTAGCGGGTTTTGGCGAGACATTTTCACTCATTGGCGATGGAAGCGTCTCGCCGTAGACCTCGATGCTGCTTGCAAAGACAAACCGAGGAGGAGCGGCTTGCGATGCGCTCTTGTCGATAAGTTTCAGCGTCCCGTAAAGGTTGACGCCTCGTCCCAGCGCGGGGTCTCGCTCCGCCGTGCCGCCCGGTACGCTGCCGAGGTGATATACCGTATCCACGGAATCTTCGAACGATTCACGTAGAACGGCCTCGTCCGAAAGCGACCCGCTAACAACTCGAACGTTCGGGTGAGAGGTCGCCTCGACTGACATGTCGAGCAGAGTAATGCGCGCATGGGCTAGCGTCGCATCCGACAACAATTTTTTGGACAGTGCGGTGCCTACAAAGCCGCCGGCTCCGGTTATAAGAATGTGCATAGTCTATTTGTCCCGCGTCGCTCGCTGGTCCGAACCAGCGCGCCAGACCTGTTGGTCGATGACGCCGAAAGGTCCGGGGGCGTCTTCCTGAAAGCGCGCTTCCATGGACACGCGGTCACCAAAATTCATGAAACGTGTGCTGGCAGCGCCATTGTCAATCATCTCAATCACGCGTCGCTCAGCGATGCATGCTGAACCGATAGCGCGCGCAGCATTCGAGACGGTGCCCGACCCGATGATGGTTCCCGCCGAAAGTTTGCGAGTCTTTGCAGCATGTGCAATCAGTTCGCCGAAGCTGAAGTTCATCTCACTTCCGTGCGGGTGGCCAAACCATTTTCCGTTCCACGAGACATGCAGATTCATTGCCACACGTCCATCTTTCCAGGCGGGCCCCAATGTATCGGGGGTCACTGCAACTGGAGCAAAGCTGGTTGACGGCTTCGCCTGCAGGAAGCCGAAACCAACCGTGTGCGTTGTGCTAATTGCAGCAGCATCTGCGCTATAGCAGCTTCGACGCTGCCTTGATTCGGCGTATCTGTTTTTTCTTTAGAGCACGCAGGGCCGCTTTCGCGTCGACTCCATCGGGCAGCGACGCACGGTGTGCGTCGAGAAGGTCGCGGCTCGCGACGACATCATTTAGCGCGCCAAAACGCTTTTGCAGCTGCTTCAGATTTTTTAGACTTTGGCGCTGCTTCTTTTTTAGCACGGGCTCGAAGAACTCAATGAGGTATCGCACTTTTTTTCCGGCTTTGCGTACGTCGTGGTATGAGCTGTAGTCGGAGCTGCTCGCTTTCGACGCGCGATGCATCCGCTTCTTTAATTGGTCTTGTGCCGCCGTTACTCTTTTCTGCGCGAACTTCGTGAGCGGCGTTCGCGCGGAGGAGGTACTCAACTCCCGGTTCGCCTCGCTTACTGCGTCGTGCAGGGTCTTGTCGAGATGGGAGTTTCTCAGCGTCTCGGCGCTTTTCTCGGCCGTTTCATTCCGGTTTTTCTGAATGCGCTCAACAAAGTCTCGTCGCCGTCATTTTCGACGAGCGCGATCAGTATGTCCCAATCGCGTGTGTTGCCCGCCGCACTCGCAAGAGATTTGAAGAGCTCACGCTGCTCATTGTCAAATTTCGCATCCAGCATCGGCCGATAGGCCCAAAGCAAAGTTCGCAGCCGACGCAGTGCTACGCGAAGCCTGTGTAGCTTCTCGGCGTTGGCATCGTTCCCGAAGAGCAGCTGCCTCTTCGATGGCTTCAGTGACCAACGGGTTGGCATAGGTGGCGAATTCGCCTCCGCCAGCGTGTGGGGGCCGCGCGTATGGGTGCCGCCGTCTGTAGTCATGGTCGCTTCCTCGCCTTCCAGATACGCGAGTTGCGGCAAGAACCGTACCCAACCCTGGATGGCTTGCCGACCGGTAGGCGCGGCGCTTGCTCACCACGATTTGCGGCGCTTGCACCATGTCTGGACCGTGCGTCGTAACTTTCGGAGCCGCGTATGGATGAGCAATCGGATTCGGGAAGCGGTGCAGTGGCTGACGACAATAGCTCGCCATGCTGGGTCCCGTGGGCCCTGCTGCGACCCACGCAGGGGGCAATCGGCTACGTCCAGGTACTGGCGAAGGCGGCGAGCTATCTTGAGCTTAAACCTGAAGCAAGACGTGCATTCGCCGCGGAACAGGCCATCGCGGTTGTTCATGGGCCGACAGGGTCGCTCCACGTAGTTGACCATCATCATTGGGCGCGCGCATGGTTTGACATGGGCCTGCCGGAAGCGCCGGTTCGCATCAGGGAAGATTTCCGCGGCTTCACGGAAGAGCAATTTGTGAAGACCATGTCAGAGCGAGGTTGGTTGCACCCCTTCGATGAACACGGGCGGGAATATCCGCTCTCTGACCTGCCTGAGTCTGTTGAAGCAATCCCCAATGATCCCTTCCAGAGCCTTGCTGCATTTGTAAGAACCGCAGGCGTTTTTGAAAATCCGGGTGAATTCAATGCCAAATTCGCGTGGGCAGATTTCTTGAGAGGGCATGTTGCCCTGCGCCCGGCGACGGTGGATGGATTTGCACTCATGCTTGCGGAAGCGTTCGCAGCCTCCCGGCTACCCGAGGCGAGTCAGCTTCCCGGGTTCGTACCAACCGCGGGTCACGAGCATGACTAAACGTTATATCCTGGAGGTCTGTTTTGAGGACGAAGGCTTGCTCGACCTCGCCGGTGATGCAACCTACACGTTAGGGTCGTTCACTGGCGAAACCGACATGCAGGTCAGCGTGTTCGAGACACTCGATGAGAATCTCGCCGCTGAATGGACGCACATACTTGACGCCGAAGACCGGGCCTATGTCGCGCGGGTGATGGAGGGGAACAACCTCGTTTCCCAGCAATGTACGCGGAATCCCGGTTGGCGCGCAACGTAGTAGCGTCCCAATGTTCTGTCCGACTGAGACACGGTCTTGCGGCGAGCACGTGTCTGCCGTGGTGTGAGTTCCTGTCGATGTGCTTTTTTCATGTGGTTGAATGGCATTCGAACGGTCACCTGTTTGCTCCCATTACAATGCGACGACTACCGATGGGGTGAAACGCAGAGGCATCAATCTAACGCGCCGCGGGTGCGACGTGTGCCGCAGCTTGTCTTGCGTTCGTCTCCATCGACGAAAGGTGCCTCGCTGATTACGGGCGGTACCCGCCCTCCACTTTCCCGCTCTTGGGCGTTGAGATGCATGCGTGCTTGTTGTGCCGATTCATGTCGGCCGCCGCACTTGCCTGATGACCAGGCCGTCCGCGCACTTTCGCAATCGGACGGGCTCGCTGAATGCAAGTCGCGAGGGGCTTGGCTCCGTCGGAAAGCATCCAGGGCAATGCATCAGTGCAGACGCATTGCGTGCGTCACGGGTTCAAGTAAAGCATTCGACGTTTTCCGGCGTTGACAGAAAGGGCTCTGCCATCGCTCGCGATGTTGCCGCGCAGGCTGATGCCGTTTAGGAACAGCCGTTGCTCATATGTTGCAACGTAAATCATCAGGAGCTTGAAAATGGCTAACCAACCTACCGAACAACGCGCGAGCGACGACAAATCCGAAAAGGACGTCGATGCAGCAGTCGAAGATACGTTCCCCGCGAGTGACCCGCCGTCGACAGGTGGAGCGACCAAAATCGGCAAAGACGAGAATACTGGAACGCAGGCAGACAGCGACGTGCCAGGAACAGAACCGGACGAAGACGTTCCCGACGAAGAGACACCTCCAGAGCCGTCTCCCGGCGACGAGCCGCTCGGTGAGAAGGCACCGTGAGCGGTCAATCCGGGTGTGCAACGAAGGACGAGGCTCGCGCGATTTGCGGCGGGCCCGCCCGGGCTGGCAGTAAATGTATTCGATGGATGTGTCGCGCACATGCAGTGTCCACTCGACCGCTGACGGCGAGAAGATACATCGTGCGGCATAAACGGCCAGCAGAAGCGGCGTTGGCTCTTCTCCCGCGGCCTGTTAGCCGACCATGTCGTGCGGTGATAACTCCGCCACCTGCAGGTTTTGAAACGCAGCCGCAGGGTGCGCGTCGGTCTGAGCCGCGGCAGCTAGTATCGCTGTACTGAGGCCAAATTCTGCCGCTCTGAAATCAGTTGCGAAACCGAGGTTAGCAACTGCTCAACGCCCCCCCTGATTTTGAACAAAGGTTGCGCGGGCACCGCCGCACGCCGCCCTCGCAAGCGAAGGCGCAACCCCGTTTCTTCCAGTACGGCATTTGTGGTTGCGAAAGGGAAGAACTCGGGCGTGGCTGAACCGTAACGTAGCGCCGGTTAATCGGATTAAACCTGGCCCGGTCTTCGACCTATGGAACCGGGCGTACTGGACCGGTATACGCGCGCCGGCTGCGGATGCGGCGTCACGTCTCCTTGTCCTCGCCCAGTTCGGGATGCAAGCGAACATGCAGGCGCGCGAGCCAGCGCCCCGGAAAGATGGGACGAATCCAGCTTATGCGAGGCGGAGTGCCCTCCACAATCACATAGCGCTTCTTGACCGCGGCCCTAAATGCCCTGCGCGCGTCGAGAATGACGCATCGATAGGTGAGTAATACGGTCGCCGCGCCATACAAATTGAGCGCGGTGGGCGACACAGCGTCCGCGCTCAGATCAACAGTAGCGGAAAGCAGCAGCGCGCTGACTTGTGCGATGGCACCTGCAATAAGGGCTACCGTCAGTTGAGCCTTGAGTTTGGCTTTGAGCGCTGATTTCACACCAAGCCTCGTTACCCCTGAGCGACTTTCGCCGTTTGAATGCGACCGCACGACAGGACGATTCGCAGACTGGACTGTGCGCGACTCAGTACGGCTCAGTGAGGAGACGATGGTTTCAGGACCGCGCATCGGCTCGATGGGCCGACGACGAGCGGCTGGTCGCCTGCCGTGCATTGTCGCGTCCATTTAAGATTGTCCCCTCAAATGTTTGCTACATCGAAGTTTCTTTCGGACCTCGAGGCAACGTTATTTCTGGATTTCAACTTTCGAACGCTCGTGTAGCCGAACGGCTTACTCTGCCCCACTCGGGTTGCATCGCGCGGGCCGGGACATCGCTGAACTGGCCGCAGCCGCGCACGCCAACCCCGCAAAACTGGTTTTCCTCGTGGCCTGCGCGTTGCACGCCCAAAGCCATACCCGCAGACGCATCACGCAGTGAACCTTGGCTCGCTGCCTCTCTCATCGAGGAAAATCATGAGGAATCGTCGAACAGGACAGGCGCACCCCGCAGCGCGCGACACCGATAGGGATAAGCCGGGCACCGACAGCCCGGGCGCCTTCGGCGCGCGACACCGCAGCGCCACTCTTGCAGTCAGAGGATGACGACGGATTGGCCGACGAACACGGGCCGGGATAAGATGCGACGGGACGAAGCGTTGCGCGGAAAAAACCGGCCTGTTCGGGAAGAGGCAGCGAGTGGAGATGTTTGATGGACGACCGATTTGACAGACGACTTTCCCACAGCTGATAGGCCCTTAAACGAATCTTCTCTTCCCGCGAATCGTTATCCATTGCATGGCTCCTGGTAGGTTCCCCCCACCAGCTACTCATCAATTTGCACAGCGACCCTTTCGGTGAAAGGCGAGCAAGAGCGAACGAAAGAACAGACCAACTCAAAGTCGGCGAACATATGAAAGCGTTCCGGACGCTATCCTGCGCTCCCGGCAACCTGCCGCGTAACGCTTCCTAACCGCGAGCCTGACCTTGCAGATTGCGGGGTACACGGCCGACAGCACCACCTCGCATCCGGGTTTTCACTTTCCCGCCCATCGTCCGCATTGTCGCGCAGCATCCCAGACCTTTTCCAGACCGCATATGAAAGTTGACGACGCGGGATGGGGCGCCTCAAACCCGACCAATGTGAGCAGGCACCGTGCTTATTGACCGCCATACTCCGCGTTTATGCGGTCGAGTTCGCCCGATTTACGCGCTTGCAGCAACTCCTGCTTGACCTCGGCCCGGGTCTTTCCCGTTGGAGCGCCTGCGTCACTCCTCGTGGCGGGCACACCACCCAGCGAATCTGAGGAAGACACGGTGGGATTTGTGGGCTGCGTTGCAGGTGCCGTGCTTTGCGCGTGGGCATATCCGAATGCGAGAACGGCGGTGATAGCTGCCGCGACTTTGAGCGGTTTCATATCCATGTACTCCACAAAGTTCGATTGGTTTGGTTTCTTTGAAACGACCACCAGAATCGCTATTTCAAATACGGTCTCCTAGGACTATCCCGTCACGGCCAAAGCGGTCGGACGGTCATCCAAATTTCGGCATGCGGGTCAAGCTGGCGTCGGCGACCTCAGGCGTGGCTAGCTGCCCTGATAGATATCGCAGGTCAGGCCCACCGTGCACGCGGCACCGTTTCTAGCTTTGCCACTGCCGCTGCTTCCGCCGGGCTGGGGTCCGTATCCCAGGTCAGGGGTGCGGTCCATAGTCGTGGCCGGCTGAGCAGTTGTCATGGGCTGCTGGGCAGACGACGGGTCAGTTGTGCCCGACGGTTGCATTTGCTGGGAGTGGGCGGCGCCGGTCGCAGCGAGCAGGGATACCGCACTGACTACAGCTAAAAGTTGCACTTTCATCTCGTCACCTCTTTTTCGTCAACGGGTTGCGAATACCACGACCCCGGAATAACAAGTTCATGTGCAAGTTGCATTAGATCTTCTCTCGCTCCTTGCGGATTCCTGCTTTCGCTCCACCAAATGCGATACAGCGGCGTCGTCTCCGACGCCGTTTAACCGAGCAGATGCGAAGCTGGCTTGTGGCACCGTTTGTGCCCAAAGCCGGACTTATTCGATGACTACCTGGGTAATGACGCGAGGCTGGTACCGGGCGGGGCAGAAGTATGCGCAATGAGTGCGCCGGTGACAGGACGTTGTACGCCCATGACCAATAAGACCGCTGCTGCGTTTATGTTATAGAACGCCAAGGTCGTGATTGACAGTGGAATCGACAATCGGCAAATCAGGGGGCGACAGTCGCGCCTGGTCGCTCGCACTGCCATCGGAAGCAGCGACACACCTGTCACCCGCCGCATCCAGCAACCCGAGGCCCCGTATATGCAGACAGCGCAGCGCAATCCGGCGTCGCGTCATGGGGAAACGTCTCATGAAACACACAGCGCCACGGGAGCGACGTGTGCGGCAGCTTGCCTTGCGTTCGTCTTCATCGTCGAAACTGTCGACAAAATTGGCCTCGCTGATTACGCGCGGTACCATCGCCAGACTTTCATGTCCTCGATGGTCACCCCTTGGCCGGGGATTCCACGGCTTCCGCCGACTCCAGAAGCGACTTCGATTTTGTCCGTACCAGGACGTTGCGATCGGGCATGATATGGCATGCGAGCCGCGTCCCCGGCTTCATGCCTAACGCTTTCCTGACCTCGGCAGGCACGGTGGTACTGCCTCTGGTTGTCAGTCGCGATTCAGCCATGAACTTTCTCTTGTACCAACTCTTTCCCACGCTGCCGACTCAGCTCGCGTCCTTGAACCCATTGTGCCGTGGGAGAGCTAACACGAGAGCGCAACTTCGTGAGCTTGCCCTGCGGTCTTCCGGCGTCCACTTCGACAGGTATGCCGCCGGCACAACCGGAGCAGACTTCTACGACGTCGCGCGCCTCGACGCAGTCACGAGCCGGGTGACGGAGTGCGAGAAAAAAAGTCTATCGGTTCGGCAGACAACCCGCATCTCACTGCGGCGAGCCGTCCGGCCGCCGGTGGCAGACACTTAGGCCCGGTGGCGGTTCCGCGATCGACCCGCCAATGCGCGGCACCACCCACAGTACGTCACGCTTGGCCAAGCTCGCGCACGCGCCGGCGAGGCACTGTCAGGTTATCGGACAGGCGGCGGCAAAATGATGCAATGAAGAAGACGAAATCGCTTTATCAGGGCCACCGGTTCCCCGCTGTCGTCATCAGCTGTGCGGTTCGCTGGTATTTCCGGTTCAGCCTGAGCCTGCGCGACATCGAGGAGTTGTTGCTCGAGCGCGGTGTCGTAGTCACATACGAAACGATCCGTTGCTGGTGTGACAAATTCGGCGCCGGATTCGCTCAGCGCGCCAGGGCGGTGCGGCGCAAGCCGGGAAGCACGTGGCACCTCAACGAAATGTTCGTGAAGCTGCGCGGCGAGCCGTATCTGTTATGGCGTGCGGTCGACGAACATGGTGCCGAACTGGATGTGCTGGTTCAAAAGCGGCGCGACAAGCCTGCGGCAAAACGCTTTTTCCGGCGGCTACTGCGTTCGAATCCGCGCCGCGCAAGATCGTTACGGACCAGCTGTGCAGTTACCCGGCAGCGAAGGCGGATGAACATCGCAAGATCACGGGTTTTCGCCCCCAGTTGCAGGCGGATTCGGATGGCCCAGATTTCCTTACGCTTCAGCGGCGACTTCTGTCCGGTTAGCTTGTCTTTGTTCCACGGCACGCGCGGCGCGCCGCTGTTGATGGTTGCTTCCCTGACGATTCTCCTTTCACGTGAAGGGAGAGTCAGTCTGCGCCAATCGCCGATGGGCGCTACGCGACCCATAGCCGCTATTGCGACCGTGTTGGCCAAAGGTCCGCTCTCGAGCGCACA
>NZ_CADIKI010000027.1 GCF_902859935.1 Paraburkholderia fynbosensis | reverse complement strand
AGGCTTGCAATGGTCAGACGCTCTTCAGGTTGAAGTTGCTGGTACTGAGTTCTTTCGTGCATCGCAACACCTTATACGAGATAGGTGTTGCACTTCAGATTTGAGGCCGCTTAGCAAAACTTCGCCAGGACTGGCTACGTCAAGCTGAGAGTTCGAGGTGCGCGTGGGTCGGCTTTCGCGATCCTGTTACATGGGGATCCGTGTTAGAACCGGGCGCTCGGCGCTACTGCGTCGTTGCGCGGGTTGAACTGCCAGGATTCTCTCATCCGCTACTGCCGCTGCAACCACACGCTGCATAGCGCGATTTGTCGACATCGCTTGGTTTGGCAATGTCGTCATCTGCACTCCGCCTTGATAAAACGCTGCCGGTGACTGGTCGTTGCTCTGGCTGGAGGCGGAAGTTATTTGGTTGAATTTTCGCAAGGTAATCGAGTCCCTCTACAGTTGCTGATCGCCCGCGAAGGGCCAGTGATGGGCACCGTCGCGCTCGACGAATCGCGCCTGCGCGTGGCCGGCGAGATGCCGGCCGGCGCCCGATGCGAACGACGCGGTCGGATCAACGGCAAACTTCATGCGTGCTGGGCCGCCCTCTGACGCGCCGAACAAAAGCAGCGCGCCGGTGGTATAGGTGCCGCAGAGCTTACCGCACCCGCCGGTTTGCGCTCGCACGGAGGATGAGCAGAACAGAAACGCCCCGACTTGCGTCATCAGGATCACGGAAGGAGCATGCGGGGGCGAACTGAACGTTCAGGGCTAGATTTCCCAGCATCGACTCCATCTTGGTCTCTCTACACGCACTACGTCCAATCGAATCATTGTGCCGGCCGCATTTCACTGGGCGAATTCATTCCAAAGCGGCATCGCGGTAAAACCGATTCGCTGATTCTGTCGGGCTTTCCGCTCGGTGCGCTGTTGTCGGCCGCCGTGTCGTATCTGGTGCTGAACAACCTGCCAGCCGACATGTCGTGGCGTGTCGGTTTCGGTCTCGGCACGACGATGGCATTGCTGTTCTTCTGGATTCGCCGGGTGATTCCCGAGTCGTCGCGCTGGTTGCTGCAACCGTTTTCCCTGCTCATATCCAGATCTCAGTTTGATGAAAAATGTCGATCTGCTTTGTCGATAATTATTTTGTGAAAGTAAATGTAATGAAAGTTTCCCTTCACTGAAGATAAATACGCCGATCCGATAATCCCCTGTCGCCTGCATAGATGGAAGGCGCGAAAAAGAAGCAGGACATGCAACCTACAGGGACACCCCACAATGTCGGCCAATCCAATAAAACGTACTACTCCTCTTCTCACGTCGATCGCGGCAGCCTGCGTACTGGCAGCCTGCGGCGGCAATAGCGACAACTCGCCTACCGCCAGCAACCCGCCGACTACGACGCCGACGGTTTCCGGTGTCGTCGCGGCCGCTGGCTTCGTGCCGGGCAACACGAGCGGCAATCCGACCATCAAGGCAGGCTACTACGCCGGCGCCACGGTTTGCGTCGACGCAAACGGCAACGGCAAGTGCGACGCTTCCGAAGTTACCGCGACGACGGACAGCAACGGTCACTTCTCGCTGCAAACCAGCGCCACCGGCCAGTTGATCGCCGACGTGAGCACCAAGGCCACCAACACGGCGACCGGCGCAGCAGTCCCGAGCCACATGATCCTGCGCGCCTCGGCTGCGCAGATCACCGACCAGGGCGCGACGAGCGTCGTGATCAGCCCGATGTCGAGCGAAGTTCAGCGTCTCGTCGAAGCGAACGGCACGACCTACGCGGCCGAGAAAGCCAACCTGGCCACGCGCATGAGCACCCCGGCTCTCGGCGCGTCGTCGGTGACGGTGTCTGCAGCCGACGTGCTCGCCGACGTCAACAAGCTCTCGGGCGCAGAGCAACAGGCCGTGCTGTTCGAAGAGAACCAGCTCGCGAACCGCTACACGTATGCGACGACCAAGCTCGATCGCGGCGACCTGTTCCCCGACAACCTCGCCGTGCCGGGTGGCGATCCGTCGCTGGTCAGCGCAACAGGCGTGAGCGCCGCAACCGTCGTGAAGCCGACCGTGTCGCAGGCGCCCGTCACGTTCGCCCAGGCACAGCAGGCCGCGTTCAACGTCGAAGGCATTCCGCGATACGACAATGTGTTCGTGATCATGCTCGAGAACCACAGCGTGGGGCCGACGCCGGGTACGCCGGGGATTCTCGATTCGACGAACGCTCCGTTCATCAACCAGTTCCTGACCGCCAACAACCAGTTCACGACCTACTACTCGACCGGCAACCCGAGCGAGCCGAACTACACGGCACTCGGCGGCGCGGACGACTGGGGTATCGTGGACGACAACTGGTGGGGCTGCGGCGCAGGCACGAGCGGCACCAACGCACCGACGGACAAGCCGTTTGCCGGCGGCACCGCTTCGGACGGCCAGCCGCTCGTCGCGGTCGGCGCACTGCCCCCGCAAGACACGGCTCACCTCACGGCCGTGACGAGCGTGGCCTGTATGACACCTGGCGCGATCGCCAACCACAACGTGTCGGCTCCGAGCCTGTTCACGCTGCTTTCGCAAGCCGGCATGACGTGGCGCAGCTACAGCGAATCGATGAACCCGGGCCAGGACCCGCGCTCGGACAGTATTGCCGACGCGGCCATCTCGGACACCTTCAAGGGCCCGGGCGGCAGCGGGACGGCCTTCACGGTGCCGGGCGCGCTGTACAAGACCAAGCACCACCCTGGCATGGCCTATCAGCAGACGCGCAATCTGCCTGAGTTCTACGCCGACAACCGCACCATCTTCGGCACGCAGTACACCGCCGCCGACTGGGCGAAATCGACGGCCTACAAGGTCCCGACCGGTTTCAACTTCGACCAGTTCAGCACCGACCTCGCGCTCGGCGACGTGGGCAACGTGAACTTCATCATGCCGGACCAGTGCGATGACATGCACGGCACGGGCAGCGATCCGTCCTGCTCGGGTGGCAGCACGCAGATCGTTCAGCGTAGTGACGACTACGTGCGTCAGGTGGTTGCCAAGATCCAGGCGTCCCCGCTGTGGACCAACAAGCAACGCAAGGTGGCGATCGTCGTGATGTTCGACGAAGGTGAAGGCAGCTCCACCTCGTGCTGCGGCTGGAACCCGGTGACGTCGAACGTGAACCAGGCACCGCTGACGTTCGCCAACGGCAAGTTCACGCCGACGACGACGACGCTGTACAACGCCGGCAACCACGGTCACGGCAACTCGATCTTCGGGGTGGCGACGAACCAGGCTAACGCGAACGTTGTCGACAGCGACGAGTACAGCCACTTCTCGCTAGTGCGCACGTTGCAGGACATGTTCCAGATCGCCGACCCGGCTCAGCCGCAAACGTACCTCGCTCGCGCGAAGTACACGGAGTCGTTCATCGCGAGCAACATCCTGAACCTGCCGGAACTCGCGGGCAGCGCCGATACGCACCTTGACTCCGTGCGTCCAATGAACCACGCCTACATCACGCCTGCAACCTACACGCAGAAGCTGAACCCGGTTGACGTGACGAGCACGTCGCTGGCTTCGCGTAAAGCTGGTCCGGACGCAACCCAGGCCAACGTGTGGGCCCTCGCCAAGTAAGTGCGCAGTTCGGAGGCAATGGATCGCCTCCCGCATCGGCAAGCGCGTAATTGCTCCCTGCCGGGCCGCGTTTTTCGCGGCCCGGCAGTTTCCGTTCTGTCCGTCCCATTGCCAGGGGGCCCTTCGGCCCTGCCAGGACCGCCCGGCAATCGGACTCAGGCAAAAAAATTAATATGCGAAAAATCTCCGTGGGCGTGATCTGCGCGCTTTCTTTGATATTGACGGCCTGCGGCGGCGGTGGCAGCGACAGCAGCAGTAGTAGCACTAGCGGCAGCGGCTCGAACCCGCCGACCTCGGGCAGCAGCGTGGCGCCCCCGGCCACGGTCAAGCTCAGCGCGGCGGCGCAGGTCGGTCAGCAATTGTTCTTCGACCAGAATCTGTCCGGCGGCAAGAACATGTCCTGCGCGAGCTGTCACAGCCCTCAATATGCGTACGGGCCGCCCAACAGCCTGTCCGTGCAGCTCGGCTCCGATCCATCGCTGGAAGGCCAGCGCGCGGTGCCTTCGCTGCGCTACAAATCGATGACGCCGCCCTACAACGACGTCGCCGACAACCCCGACGGCATCACGCAGAACGCACCAGGCGGCGGCTTCATGCTGGACGGCCGCGCGACGACGCTCGCCACGCAGACGGCCCTGCCGCTGCTCAATCCGCTCGAAATGAACAACGCGTCACCGGCCGCCGTCGTGCAGACCGTGAAGGACGCGTCATACGCGGCGCTGTTCCAGCAGGCATTCGGCGCGAACGTGTTGTCCGACGCGAACGCCACCTTCACCGACGTCGGTCTCGCATTGCAGGCGTACCAGCAGGAAGATCCGAGCTTCCAGCCCTACGCGAGCAAGTTCGACCTGTATCTGTCCAACAAGGTGGGCGGTACGCTGACGGCGGCGGAAATGCGCGGCCTGCAGCTGTTCAACGACACCGATCACGGTGCGGGATGCGTTGCGTGCCACTATGCCGGCGCGAACTTCAACGGCTCGGTCGCGCTCATGACCGACTTCACGTATCAGGCGATCGGCGCGCCGCGCAACGACAAGCAGATCTCGGACAACCCCGATCCGATCCCGAGCAACAACGACACGTCGTATTACGACATGGGCTTGTGCGGCCCGCTGAACAACATCCACACACCCGGCACGCCCAGCAGCGGCGCCGGCCCGGATTCGTTCACCGGCGTGAATGTCCCCGATCCGTATTGCGGCCGCTTCAAGGTGCCGACGCTGCGCAACGTCGCGACACGCAGCGTGTTCTTCCACAACGGTGTGTTCCACTCGCTCGTGCAGGTGCTGAATTTCTACAACACGCGCGACACGAATCCGGAGTACTGGTATCCGAGCACCGGCGGCGACACCAGCCAGATGACGCAGAACCCGTCCTTCGCGCTGTTCCCGACGGCTGCGTCGGGCGCGACCGCCCAGGCCTTCAACGATCTCCCCGTGGCCTACCAGGGCAACATCGACGAAGAACTGCCGATGGGCCAAGGGCAGACCGACGCCGGCGGCACGACCGCGGCCGACGGTGCCAAGCCGCGTGCGGTTCACTCGACGCCGCAGCTGACGCAGCAGAACATCGCGGACCTGGTCTGCTTCCTGAACACGCTGACCGACGGCTATCAGCCACCCGCCACGCCGCCTACCAGCGGCGCCTGCGTGAACTGATGAAGTCGGCTGCTGCGCGCGGTCTATCCTTTGGGGCAGGCCGCGCGTCCCGTTTTATTCGTACCCTGGCAACTCAACTCGAGCAACTAACACCATGACGCGACGTTTCACTTTTGCCCGCTTCACCTGCAGCGCGCTCTCCTTGATCGCACTATCCCTGTTCGCCGGCTGCCATGACAAAAGTCAGGACGTCAGCCAGGAAAACTTCACCAGCGCCATCAACGATTTCCTCGGCCAGCGCGGCCACCTGTGCCTCGCCAAATACGACTGGCCAATCTACGCGACGACGGACGACCAGGCCGCCGGTACGCGCGACGCGGTACAGATGCCGGTACTCGAGAAACTCAACCTCGTCGCCGGCAAAGACGTGGTGGTCGAACGCACCGACGGCACCGGCAAGAAGATCACGGCGAACGCGCGCCAGTATCAGTTGACGGATGAAGGCAAGAAATACTATCTGCAGATTCCGGAGGTCGTCGCGACCGCCAACTCGCGCGTCACGCACCCGGCCGATTTCTGCGCGGCGACGCTCAAGCTCGACAAGGTAGTGGGTTGGGAACGGCCGACGCAGGTAGACGGCAAGACCGCGACTTCGGTGATCTATACGTACAAGATCGAGCCGGCGGCATGGGCTCAAAATGCCGACGTACAGCGCGTATTCCCGATGATCAAGCGTGTGATCGAAGGCGCGGGCACGATGCAGTTACGCGAAGGCGTGCACTTGACATCGAACGGCTGGGTCGCCGACGAGGTCTTCCAGCGTTGAAACCCAGTCTGCGGGGCGCGTGCACAGCCGCCTCGCAGACCGACCGTTACGCCTGATCGCGCGGCACGAAGCGGCGTGTGCGAATCCATTTGGTGGCCACCCACTTCTCGCCGGTGTGCAAAGGCGTGCTCGTATGCAGGGAACTCGGGTCGCAGAGCCCGAAGCGGTTGCCGTATTCGAAATAGAGCGCCTGGCCGCGGCGCGGCACCACCGACCACCCGAGTTGCGGGAACACGGTTTCGCCGCCGGCTTGCACATCGTTCAGATACATCAGCAGCGTGCCCACGCGCTGTCCGCTGCGCGCGATCGACTCCTGATTCGCCGGGTTGGCCGGGATCAGGTAATCGACGTGCGGTGTCGATTCGGCGCCGGCTTCGTAATGCAGCAGTTGCAGACCCTCGCCGTTCTCGACAGACAGGCCCGTGAGTTCGGCGATCCTCGCTTCCAGGCGCGTGATCAGCGGGGTCTCGCCGAGACGAAAAAACATTCCGTCGCTACTGCGGTGGCCCGCCACGACATCACGACCGGTGACGGGATCGACCACGGTCGAATGGTTCAGACGCGGTCGCGCGAGCGCGATCAACTGCTCGCATTCGTTCGCGCTCAGAAAATCGTCGAGCAGTACCGCAGCGGGCCGCTGCATACGCGAAACGACTCGCACCTGGCGCTCGCCGAGCCGGATCGTCGGTCCGTCCGGCACGCGCAGCGCCTCCGGTTCGTAGGTGACCGGCGCACCGCCTATTTCGAGCGTCGCGCCCGGCAACGGTGTGCCGTACAGAAAAGACGAAGAGACCGCATTGACCATCGCCGTCGCGAGTTCGATCGCGTTCTTTCGATCGACCAACTCGCGAACAATCGCTTGTGGAGCAACGCCGCGTGTGAGGTTCTGAGCGATCCAATCGCGCACTTCGGCGGGGAAACTGACGGTTATGGACATCGGAGTGTCAAACTATGGGCTGGAAAAGGGGTGTCGCGGGCATGCCGGCAAGGCCGAAATCAACCCGTCATCTTAGTGGCTCATGAAGATAACTGAATGACAGAGTTCGACTGCAAGTATTGCTTTTTCCTGTCGAAGGAGGCGCTGTATCCCAACGAAAAACACCGGATGGCTCAGGCAACGCTGGAGACCTGTATCCGCCAGCTGCTGGAGTCGCATCGCACCCCTGAAGTTACCGTTGCCTGGCAAGGCGGCGAACCGCGCCTTTCGTATTGCTGGAGCAACGTGCCAGGCAGTTGGCTCCGTGGTGGCGGGTCAGGGGATCGCCGTCATCCTTCTTTGTGGCGACTTCGGTGGTCTTTTTGGTCCGTCTGCTCTGGGCCTGATCCTGCAGGCTTCGGGCTCGTCCAGACTACCCGCATATGTCATGGCCGCACTGCTCGCAGCCGCCGCGTTGCCGGCCGTGTTTTTTCGCAACGCCGAGGCCTCGATCGCGTTCGGCAAGACGAACCACCAGCAGTGAGCGTACGTGTCGAGAGCTGATGTGCCGCGCATACGCATGCCACGAACTGACGGCTATTAACATTTTTCGAAGAAGCGGCGACGTTCACTATTGGCGGTTATGCGGCGATAGAGCCATGCGAGGATGTGGGGCCGTGAGCGGCGCGTGACAGTGCGCCAGGCGGCCCGTTTCGCCATTCCGCAATGGATGACGAAGAGACAGGGATTGACGCTAGTGAAGCACCGGTCAATCGATACTTCTCGCTGCGACATACGACCAAGGTCCAATATCTAGCGACCTGTCTCAGGCCTATGCTTGATCCGACGTAATTCTGTACGGCGATCGCCATGTCGATGTCGACAGGCCTGTTGCGGTATATGGCCCATTCGTACCGGTTTGACATCGGCCACCTGTTGAGCCCACCTGGCCCAATCTCCCAGAGCTGAATGGCTTCCCATCACGACGTTGATTGACTCGTCCGAACCCGTTGAAGCAGAGAATCCAGAGAGGATGCATGCGGAGAAACCGCTACCGCTTCTTGTCTGGGTTCAGGTAATTCCCCAGCCGGCACGAGTTCGTTGCCGATCGTCGGTTTCGTTTTGACGAACTTGGGCCTGATGGCCAACCTTAGCTTTGAAGGCGCGAAGATCAGCAAGCTCGACGTCGGATGCTGGCACTGAACTGCACTGCATGACTGCGCGGCGGCATGGTTCCGTCCCGACTGCCATGGTGATGAACGGGCCCTGGATGGTCGCCAGCGCATTCTCGAGATCACCTGCGGGAGACAAATGATGATGCTCACACCGATTACCGAACGGGTGCAGTCCAGAGAATTGCTCGACGTACTGATTCGCGCAGGACTGGTTGCCGTTCTGGCCATTTTCTGTTTCCGGATCTTCGTCCCGTTCCTGAATCTCATGGTATGGGCATTGATCCTCGCGATTACGCTCTATCCGCTTCAGGTCAGACTCCGGCGTACGCTCGCCAACAAGGATGGCTTGATCGCCACGCTGATCATCCTCGCCGCGTTTGGCATCATCCTCGTGCCGACGTATCTGCTGGGCGTCGCGGTGGCCAATTCGATCGAACATGGCATGGCCATCTTCAGGAGCGGCAGCTTTAACATTCCACCGCCAGATGCATCGGTGGCCGGCTGGCCGATCGTTGGGCAGCGTGTCTACGACTTCTGGCAGCAGGCCTCGATCGACCTCACAGGGCTGGCGCGAAAGTTCGCTCCGCAACTCAAGGAGGCCGGTCTCGCTGTGCTCGGAACGGTAACAGGGCTGGGCGCGGGACTGCTGGTGTTTTTCGTTGCTCTGATCGTTGCCGGCATCTTGATGGCGCATGGCGAAAAAGGCCACAACAGTGCGGTGCAAATTGCTTCGCGCATCTCCGGTCCTGAGAACGGCCCGCAAATTACCGAACTTTGTACGGCCACGATTCGCGCGGTCGCTCAAGGCGTGGTCGGGATCGCGTTCATCCAGATGCTGCTCATCGGCGTCGCGTTCGTCCTCATGGGTATTCCCGGTGCAGGCCTGCTTGCGCTGGCGGTGCTGCTGATCGGCATCATGCAGTTGCCCGCCACGCTGATCACGGTGCCCGTGATTGCCTTCGTGATCGTTACGCAAGGCGTGAGCACCGTGACGATCATCTTCTCGGTCTATGTGTTCGTCGCGGGACTTGCGGATAATGTGCTCAAGCCATTGCTGCTAGGCCGTGGCGTCGCCGTACCCATGCCCGTGGTGCTGATCGGCGCGCTCGGGGGGATGGTGACGGGCGGTGTCATCGGCCTGTTCATCGGGCCCGTCATGCTCGCGGTGGGCTATCAGCTGTTCTGGCGATGGGTAAAAGACCCGGCGAAGCCGGCGCGGTTAAAAGAAGGGCATCACGCCTGATGCTCGCGGAGGCGATCCGTGTCCGCCGCGGCAGTTCACGCGCGCCTCTACTGGCCGCTTCTCGCCACGGGCTGCCTGAGCGCGTGCATACGAGTCGGACCGGATTTTCACCCGCAGCACGAGAGCTGGACAGAGCACTGGAGCAGCACGTCAATCGAGCAGGCCACCCAGCAGGCGGCCCAGCCTGACATTCGGCAATGGTGGCGGATATTCGCGGACCAGAACCTCGAAAGTCTGATCGCCCAGGCCGATGCAAACAACGGCGATGTGAAGATTGCCGGTCTGCGCGTGCTCGAGGCGCGCGCCCAACTGGGCATCGCGGTCGCGGGCCGCTATCCGCAGGTGCAGCAGGCCAATGCCGACGTCCTGTATTCGACGCGCAAACGCTCGGATGGAGTCAATCCACACTCGGGCGGCTACTGGCAGTACGGCCTGGGCTTTAGCGTCGGCTGGGAGCTGGACTTCTGGGGGCGCTTCAGCCGCGCGATCGAATCGGCCAACGCTTCGTTTTTCGCGGCGCAAGCCAATCGCGATGACGCATTGGTCCTGCTGCACGCGCAGGTCGCCGATACGTATTTCACGCTGCGCAGGGCCGAGGCGCGCCTGCGCATTGCGCGCGAGAACGCCCAGTTGCAAAAACGCAGCTACGAGATTGCGCTAAAGCTTTTCAAAAGCGGTGAGACGGATGAACTCGATCTGCAGCAGGCGAAGACGCAGTATCTCGGCACGCTGAGCAGCATCCCCGATTTCGAGAGCCAGACGGTGCTCGCGCATCATGCGCTATCCGTGCTGCTCGGCCGCCCGCCTGGCCCGTTGCCGGAACTGAATGTGCAGCCGGACAAAGCGGAAGTGCTGCCACTCGTGGATCGCGCCGTGCTGCAGGACGTCCCCGCAGATCTTCTGCTGCGCCGTCCGGATGTGCGCGCGGCCGAATTGCAGATGGCCGCGCAGTCCGCGCTTATCGGCGTGGCGCAGGCCGATTTTTACCCGTCGGTGTCGCTGCTTGGCTCCCTCGTCTGGAGCGCGGGTTCCCTTAACGGTTCGCCGAGCACGCTGGCCCTGATCGGTGGTCCGAGCGTCACGTGGAATTTGTTCGACCACGGCAAGATAAGCAACAACGTGCGCGTGCAGGACGCCCGGCTGCAGGAACTGACCGTCGCTTACCAGAACACCGTGCGCGAAGCGGCGCGCGAGGCTGACGACGCCGCCACGACAATCATCGCCGCGTGGCAGCGGGACACGATCCTGGACGACGCACAACGGGCCGCGCAGCGCTCGCTCAAGCTCGCCAATACGATCTATCGGGAAGGCTACTCGGATTTTCAGCGCGTTCTCGACGCGCAGCGTGCATTGTTCGCGCAGCAGGACGCGTACATCGTCAACCGCGGCAACGCGGTGGGCAGTCTGATTGCGCTCTACAAGGCGCTCGGAGGCGGCTGGTACTCGGAACAGCCGCTAGTCGATTCCGCCACGCGTCAGCAGATGCAGCAGCGCACCGACTGGGGCGACTTGCTGAACGAAACGAATACGCCATCCGCCACCGCCAGCCCATCCGGGGGTTCGTCACGATGAGCGACAAGCCAGAACCCGCCGCAGGCACTCCGCTGAGCCCGCCGTCCCCACCGCCTGCCTCTGACCCGTCGGGCAAGGCGGTGAAGTGGGTCGTTTGCTTGATCGTGGTCAGCCTGATCTGGTATCTGCTTGCCGATCGCTTTACCCCTTATACGCAACAGGCGCGCATTCAAGCCTACATCGTCTCCGTCGCTGCGGAAGCATCGGGGCGAGTGACGCGTGTTCTCGTGCATAACAACCAGGAAGTCAAAGCAGGCGACGTGCTCTTCGAGGTCGATAACGAGCAATACCGGATCGCCGTCGATCGCGCGCAGGCCGACTTCGAATCGACGCGCCGGCAGGTCGGCGCGAGCACGGCCGGGATCGATTCGGCGCTAGCCTCGTTGCGCGCGGCCGTCGCGAATGAAATCAAGGCACGGCAAGATAGCGAGCGCCTCGAAAGGCTGTATCGCGATGACGAGGGCACCGTCTCGCTGCGGCGCCTCGAAGTGGCGCGAGCGACTCACGAGCAGGCCCAAAGCCAGGTCGCGGCAGCGCGCGCCGAAGTGGAGCGGGCTCGCGAGCAGCAGGGTGGTCAGGAAGCAAACAACGCACAGTTGCGCAGCGCTGGCGCGGCGCTGAAAAAGGCCGAGCTCGATCTTGCCAACACCCGCGTCACGGCGCGCTCCGGTGGCGTCATCACGGATCTGCGCACGGAAGTCGGCCAGTTCGTGGCGGCAGGCAGCCCGGTCATGACGCTGATTGCCATCCGCGACGTATGGGTCAGTGCGGATCTGACCGAAAACAATCTGGGTCATCTGCAGCCTGGCACGCCCGTGGCGATTGCGCTGGACGCGCTGCCGGGCGAGGTTTTCGAGGGGCGGATTCGCAGTATCGGATATGGCGTGAGCGTGGGGCAGGGCACGCCGCCCGGCAGTCTGCCCACGGTACAGAACAGCCGCGACTGGCTGCGCCCCGCGCAACGCTTTCCGGTGATCGTCGAGTTCGAACCGGGTGAGAAGGCGCGCCTACGCAACGTTCGCGTCGGCGGGCAGGCGGAGGTGATGGCGTTTCCAGATCCGGGCAATCCGCTCAATCCCCTGGGTCGCGTGTTTCTGCGCGTGATGAGTTGGGTCTCCTACCTTTACTGAACGACGAGCCACTGCATCCATGGAACACAGGCTTCAGCTTCTCGGGCGACGTACGCTACGCATCGCTACAGGCACGGCACTGTGCCTGACGATCAGCTTCGCGCTGGACCTGTCGATCCCGGTCATCGCGCCGGTATTCGCGGTCTTCCTTCTCGCGACGCAAAACCGGCCACTGTCCTTCAAGGCGGGCGTCGCGCTCGCGCTGGTCGTCGCTTTGACGACGGGCAGCGGGCTGCTTCTTGTTCCGTTGCTGCGGCATTACGCGTTCGCCGGCGTAATGCTTGTGGGCCTGATGCTCTTCCTTGCGTTTCGCTATGGATTGCGCGGCGGGAATAACCTGGTCTCTACTTTTCTGGTGGCCGGGCTGACGATGGTCTCCGCTGCGGGAACTGCCGACTTGTCGTTGGCGGTGACGGTCGTTGGCGCACTGGTGAAGGGCCTGGTGCTCGCCGTGCTGGTGGCCGCATTGACGCACATGCTGTTTCCCGAGCCCGCAAGCGCGGGGCCGCGGCCTGCCGCTCAGGCCATGCCCGACGGGCAGGCGGTACGCATCGCGCTGCGCGCCGCGCTCGTGGTCATGCCGGCCTATCTGCTCGCCATCACCGATCCCGCGAGCTACATGCCGATCATCATGAAGTCCGTCAGTCTCGGTCGACAAAGCTGCACCACGACGGCTCGCAGCGCAGCGCGCGATCTCATCGGCTCCACGCTGCTCGGCGGCTTGCTCGCGATCGTGTTCTGGTTTGCGCTCAGGCTCTTCGCGGGCCTGTGGATGTTCTATCTGTGGATGCTGCTGTTCGGGCTGCTGGTGGGACGCAAGCTCTATCGCGTCAGCCCGACGCGTTATTCACCGGGCTTCTGGCTGAACAGCCTGGTCACCATGATCATTCTGCTGGGCCAATCGGTGCAGGATAGTGCGGCGGGCAAGGACGTCTACACGGCGTTCGCGGTCCGTATGGGGCTCTTCGTGGCCGTCACGGTCTACGCGTGTCTGATGTTGCTGATTTTCGAGCAACGCCGCCGCGCGTGACGACGCTGCGCGCGTCCGTGTCTCTGCCCGTCGCCGACATTGGCGTCCGTCAGGGCACAGTCAAGGAGGTAGCTTGCAATGGGAAATACGACGAGCGACGCGGTCCTGCGCGTGCAGGCACGTGAGATCTTGCGGGAATCCGGCAGAACGCTGTGGTACCTGCGTTCGATTCTCGCCGGTATTTTGTTGCTGTTCCTGCTACTGGCGCTCGCCATGTATTTCATGGGAGATCCCGTGGAGACGGTGAAGCGAACGCCTTCGCCGTTTGGGGAAACCCTGTACTTCTGCGCGATCACGGCGCTGACCATCGGATACGGCGACGTAGTGCCTACGTCGACGGTCGGCCGGATCGACGCAATATTGCTGGGGCTGCTCGGCATGGTGTTCACCGGCCTGATCGTGGCGGCGGCTGTACGGGGCGTGCAGGAAGCGGCGCACCGGGCGAGGGGGCGGGATTGATGGTCCGAGCGGTGCCGCGAGAGGTGGCTCAACGCGCGCTGTCTTCCTCTCGCACCTTCAATCTGTTCGTCACCGACCTGACGCCGAGCACAGACCTTGCCGCGTTGCCCGCGCGCGAGATCTGCCAGCTCTCCGGTACCTCTCCCGTGAGCGTAACGACGCCCAGGCGCGCCCTGATGTGAATTCCGGAGTCGTCCATGTCCGGTACGCGCCTGAGGGCGCGACGAACGTCACGAATCACCGACGTATCCGGCCTGGTTCCAGGCGGCGACGTCGAGGTCGCCACGCGTTGGAAAGCCGGGTCCGGCGGCGCGCTCATGGTTGTTTGCGCGTTCGCATAGATGGCGCAACACGCGCTGGCCGCAGTCAACATTGCGCCGATGATTCTGCTCGCCCTGGTTATATTCATGCTTCCTCCTTTGGGTTCCCTGAACTGCGCAGTGGAAAAACAGAAGAACTGGACGTAGCCCTGCCGTTCACTGAAGAATACCCGGGAATCGTCGAAATGTTGTGGGCGATGCAAGTGGCCGCTGCGGCGAAAGGAATGGGTTGACGAGGAAGGGGGTAATGTCGCGAATCGGGCTGTCTCGCCACGCTGGCCCCCGAGACCGGCGCCTTTCTCATGCCTCCTTTGCCATGAACTGATCAGCGCCGGCCTGGGCGACCAGCGCGTCCTGATCGGAGCGCATGCCCGACACACCTATCGCGCCGACCACCGCTGCGTCGCGAATCAGCGGAATCCCTCCATCGAGCGGCACGAGGTTATTCATACCGAGCAGGCGCAGGTGGAGTCCTCCTTGCGCAATTGCGTCCTCGAAAAGGCGCGTGGGACGCCGGAACAGCACGGCCGTTTCGGCCTTCTGTCTCGCCACCTGGATACTGCCGAGTTGCGCTCCATCAAGTCGTTGCTGAAGCACCAGGTGTCCACCGCTGTCCACCACTGCGATCACCATGGGCCAACCATGACGTGTTGCCGCCTCTTCGGCCGCATGCGCGACGCGGCGTGCATCGGCGAGGCTGAATCGGTCGCTGTAGCTCATGGGCATTTCATTCTCGTTTCGTTGGATCATTAGTCGTCTCCGTAGGAACCAAGCAGGTGTCTGCACGGCTAGAATGTACGACGGCGACCAAACCACGCATAGGCGCGCGAGCCGGCAAAGATTCTTCCAGAAAACGAGAGAATGACGGTCATGAACAGGGACGAATATGAAGTACTGCTGGCTATCCTTGACGAGGGAAGTTTGACGGCCGCCGCGCGATCGCTAGGCCGAACGCTGCAGTCGGTGAGCCGCGCCATTGCGGCGCTCGAACGTGATCTGAACGCGACCCTGTTCCACCGGACGACGCGCCGCGTACAGCCTACTGCGGCATGCCTGAAGTTCGCCGCACGCATACGACCCGCGCTCGTAGAAATCGACGCGGCACGTGACGAACTCGTCGATCACGCAACCCAGTTGCGCGGCAGTATTCGCATCGCAGCGCCGACGGCATTCGGCGCTGATTTCGTTTCGCCGCTCGTTGCCGAGTTTCTATCGATTCACGAAAACGTCAGGGTGGAACTCGTGCTCGCCGAGCAGCATCTCGACCTTACCAAAACCGACATCGATCTCGCTGTCCGTTTGGGCCAACTTCCGGACTCGACCCTGCGCGCGAAGCAGGTGGGTACATTGCGACGCGTCGTGTTTGGCACACCGGAATATTTCGCCTCGCATGGCTACCCGGCTCATCCGTCCGAGCTTGCTCTTCACGACTGTATGCTGCGCCAGCATCCGCTGCGCGAGACATGGACGTTCAACCACGCAGGTGGCGCAATCGAAGTCGCAGGACGCTTCCGGTCTACGAGCGCGCTAGCCTGCAATGCAGCGGCCGCAGCCGGAGCCGGCATAGGTCGGGCACCGATCTTCCAGGTGCAGAAACTTCTCGATGCAGGGCAAGTGGTGACGGTGCTCGACTCGTTCGAACCGGAGCCCGTACCCGTTCATCTGGTATGGGCGGGAGGTCGCTCAGTGCCGCGTCGCGTCCGCACACTGATCGACTTTCTGGCCGTGCGGCTCCTTCCCGGAAAAGCGGAAGGCGTTATTTGACGGCGTGTCGGCGGCTCGTTCTGCGCTTATCTGTGTAATTACGCATTCGCAAGGCCAATGCGCACACGCCGGTTGTGGCGACCTTTGTTGTCGATTTTCAGAATACGGATCGCGCGAGATGCCCCGGTTTCCGACAGGTGAGTTCCGCCGCATGCCTGACGGTCCAGCCCAACGATCTCGACGATACGAATCTGGCCATCGTCGGTCGGCGGCGGTGCCACCGACCTGGAACGAATCAGCCCCTGCTCCTCGCGCGCCGCGGCGATCGGCAGGTAGATGTCCCGCACAGGGAGATTCTGTCGGATGACGTCGTTGATCGGCCCCTCCAGCGCTCGCACGCGATCGTTGTCGGCCTCGGGCACGTCGAAATCCATCCGCGCCGTGCCGTCGTCATTCATCTGTACGCCGGTGACGAGCGCGCCATTGAAAGCCTGAAAGATCAACGCATTGAGCACGTGGGTACCCGTGTGGAGTTCCCGCATCATCTGCCGGAATGCCGGATCGACCACGGCCTCGACCGTCCCGGCGAGTTCGGCGGCGGGATCGGCGAGGCGCATCCAGAGCCTGCTGTCAACCATATCGAATCCCGTCACGGCGATTTCTCCGCCGTTGTGATGGAGCGTGCCGCTGTCGGCCAACTGGCCGCCGCCGCCGGGATAGAAGGGGGACTCGGCGAGAACCACGCGCCCAGGCCTGGCGTCGATCACCTGGGTTTCGAGTGTGAGGGTCTCAGGATTCGCGTGATAGAACGCGCGTGCTGGCATGCTTGCCTCCAATACGGGTAACAGATGGTGGAAGTATCGGGAGGTGCGCCGCGCGCGTATTGGCAAAAATTGCGGCGGTTATTGGGGCTAGTGCGCTGTCCTGTTGGCGGCCTGGACAAATTGCAACGGCGTCATTCCATAACAGCGCTTGAAGTGCCTGGCGAGTGCGCTCTGGTCGTAGAATCCGGTCGCCGCCGCCACATCGGCTATGGGCATTCCGCGACGCAGATGGTGGCATGCCCGGCTCAAACGCACCTGGGTCAGGTATTTGTGCGGAGGCAGACCAACACAGCGGTTGAACAATCCGATGAGCTGGAAGGGCGTGAGGCCGACGGCGCCGCTCAGATCCTCCAGCAGCAGGTTCTCGGTGTGCCGGTCATGGATCAGCTCGGTCACGATCCGGACCAACGCCTGGTCGTGCGGCGCCGGCTCGATACGTCCACCGCCGCTGCCGTGCCGCTGATACAAACGTCCGAACGTCGAGAACAGTAGTTCCCGCTCACGGAAAAGATCGCGGCCGTCCTCGAGCGCCCGATGCAGCGCAAGAAAGCCGTCGATGAGATCGGCCTCGCCGAACAGATTGCTCGTGAAATACGGCACGTCCTCGATCCCGAGGCCGTGCGCGACCGCATTGAGCGCCGACTCCGTGAGATAGAAGGACCGATAACGCCAGCGCTCGCTGCAACCCATCCAGCCGGCATGCGCCTCGACCGGATTGAAAACGAACAAGGTAGACGAGCGCGCCTCTTCGACGACGCCACGGCTCTTGATCACGGCACCGCCTGTTTCGGTGACCGCTATCACCAGACCCTCGTGTGTATGCGGGGCATACTGTTGGGTGGTGAAATCCGCGCACATCAGGCTTAGGCCCGGTGTGTGACGATCCCACCAATACCGCGACTGATTCTTTGGTTCGCTACGTGCCATGATCAACTCTCATATGACGCAGGGGCTCCATGATCTCTGCTCTGGTCGCCGGGTTCATCCTTCGGAAGCTGTCTCATCGAGGGCGGCAACCGGGCTTCACAGCGGAATTATAAGCAGTTGTATGTTCTGCGCCGTAACCGGAATCTTCAGCGCCGGAGTGCAACGACAGGTGTGTATTCAATGGTCCGCGTGCCTCATGCGGGAGGGGATGCCGGGAATGAGCGCAGCCATTGAAATAACCAAGGGCTTGTTGCTGGACGCCGAATTGAACGGGAAATTGCTCCGTGATGCGGGGATTCAGATCTCGATTGATGGCTTCGGGACGGGTTATTCATCCCTTGCGTATCTGAAGCGCTTTGACATCGACTGCCTCAAGATCGATCGTTCACTCGTACAGTCGCTTAATTTTCTGCCTGCCGGTAGAGTTGGGCAGGTCGCGTCCGGAGTTCTCCGATGACGCATTCGAATAACGGCAATATCGGAAGAATCTTTACAGCAGATACTTATTCTTTTATTCGTTCATGCCGCGCTGAGAATTCGGGGGAGCACGTCGTCAGTCGGGATGGAATAGGCGGCTAATGGGAGGCGCGATGTGTTGGGACAGCACGTGAAAACATTGCCTGAAATCAGCGCCTCCCCATATCAAGGCGTAGCATAGCGAACTTCTCTCGCGTAACTTGCCAGCCTGATGCGTTCCCAACGGCCATTGCCGCCTTCCGGGTTGGCCGTTGAAGTGGAAGCCGTCGTTTCTCTCACGCAAGCCTGAACCCGATTCGAGTCATTGGAGCAAAACATGTCTTCGCCCCTCTCGCCCGCCGCCGTGGACGCGTTGCGTGCCCGCACGCCCGGAACACGAAGCACGACGCATTTCAATCACGCCGGCGCATCGTTGCCGTCGTCGGCCACGCTCGAAGCGATCCATGCGCATCTGTGGCGCGAGGCCACGATTGGGCCGATGGAAGCTGGCGTAGCTGGACGCCAGCAGACCGAACGCGCGCGAGCACTTGCCGCACAGCTGCTCAATGCACAGCCGGCCGAGATTGCCTTGACCAACGGCAATTCACACGGCTGGGGTGCCGCATTCGCCGCACTAGGCCCGTGGCGATTGGGCGAGCGCATCCTGGTCGGGCGTCACGAATGGGGCGGCAATCTGGCTGTCATGCGGCTGGCGGCGCAACGCGCCGGTGCGACGATCGAAGCCATTCCGTCCGATGCTGACGGCACGGTGAATCCCGACGCGCTGGAGGCGATGCTCGACGATCGCGTGCGTCTGATTGCGCTGACGTGGATGCCGGCGAACGGCGGGCTTATCAATCCGGCCGCGGCGATCGGGCGGGTAGCGCGCCGTCACGGCATCCCATACTTCATCGACGCCGCGCAGGCCGTGGGGCAATTTCCTGTCGACGTAGTCGAGGTGGGTTGCGATGTGCTGAGCGGTGCGGGCCGTAAGGCACTGCGTGGTTCAAGAGGCACGGGCCTCTTGTATATCAGGCAGGATTTTCTATCCCGGCTGACGCCCGCGTTCGTCGACACGCACTGCGCGCCGCTGGATGCGAACGGCGAACCCGTCTTGCGCAACGACGCTGCGCGGTTCGAATTGTCGGAAGCGTCGCTGGCGCTGCACTGTGGGCTCGCCAATGCGTTGCAGGAAGCGATTGAGATCGGAATCGGCAATATCCGCCCACGAATCGACGGCATCGCGCAGACGTTACGTAGGCAACTGGCCGCTATTGCGGGGGTGACGGTGCTGGATCAAGGCGTCGAACGATCCGGCCTCGTGTCGTTCAACGTGGCGGGGCTGGACGCCGTATCGGTGCAGCGTCGTCTCGCGGCTCGCGGTGTCGTGATCGGAAGCAATGGAGTCCCCTACACGCCGCTGGATATGGAGTCGAGAGGACTTAAACAGATCGCGCGTGCCTCGGTCAGCTATCTGACCACCGAGTCGGAGACCGGCAAACTGCTGGATGAAATACGGGCGCTGACGCGTCAGCAATCGACTGGAGATTGAGCGGCGCCTGAGCGCGGACCATACCGCTTCGTGGTCGCCGTCAGCTTGATGGTGGGTGCCGTGAGGGCACTCACTCTCACTCCTCGCATGTCACGTCTTTCTTCGACACAACGATAATCACCGGGTATGTCCCCTGATCGAGTTCCACGCGCGCGACCACGGCCATCGTCGTACTGTCGATATCGTCGTACACGCTGACTCTTTCACGCCGCAGGCTCGTCATGCCGACACAGCCAGACGCGCGTCCCTCATCGGAGATCTGGCATTGCATTGGGTGGTCGGCCAGGTAGCGATATCTGTCTCTGTCGGGGGTCGCGAGGTATTCGCGAACGCTCTGTGCGGTTCCGCCGATACCCGTGACATATCCAATGGCGCATTGCTGTTTCGGCGTATCGGTGTCTGCGGACGTTTGGGCGTTCGCGGCCGCGCTGGCGGCTGCGATGACCACCGCGAGTGTCGAGGCAAGCAGATATTTCATGGCGCAAATCACATTTGTCGAATCGAAGTGCTGGATTGTAAAGGCATCTACTGCGATCGGTGAGCCAGGCGCTCAGATCGCCAGCAATTTGTGCGGATCGCCCGGCTTGCGCTCGATAACCCGCACTACCGGCCCCGATCCGTACGGGGTGCAAAGGATATCTTCTGCTCTTCATAAAGACGATAAATGAGTTCGAGCATTTCCCGAATGTCTCGCGACTCGTCGAGCGCGCGCATACTCATGATGATCGGAGAAACCAGAGTCGGGTCATCCAGTTCCCTGTAGCTCACGTCGTCCCGCTTCAGGCCGTAGACGCTGCTCGGAACAATGGAAATGCCTTCGCCCGCGGCGACGAGGCCCAGTGCGATCTGCAACTCCCGTACTTCATAGATCCGGCGAGGTTTGAGCGCCCGGTCCTGAAATGCCGCCAGTACCTGATCGGCATAGCTCGGGCGCGGCGACTTCGGAAAAATAATCAGAGTCTCGTTGATCAGCTCACGCAGCGCGACGACCGGTTTGGCAATCGAAAGTGGATGGCCGTCCGGGAAGGCGACAATCATCTTCTCTTCGCGAAGAATCACCCGGCGGATATTTGTGTCCTCGAGTCGAATGCGGCCAAAGCCGACATCGATCCGGCCGTCCTTCAGCGCTCTGATCTGATCCATGGTCGACATCTCGTGCAGGCTGAGTTCGACGGTAGCGTTCTCGTCACGAAAGCGCCGGATGATTTTCGGCAGCATCCCGTACAACGTTGAACCCACGAATCCAATCGAGAGACTTCGTTCAATGTTGCCCACGCGCCTCGTCATCGATTCGAGCTCCGCAGTCTGGGACAGCAGTTGCGCGGCATGAGAATAAAAGAACTTGCCTGTCTCCGTCAGTTTCAGCGGGCGCGAATTGCGCTCGAGGAGCTGCACGCCCAGCGATTCTTCGAGTTGCTGTATCTGACGGCTCAGGGGCGGCTGGGCAATGTTCAGTCGCTGCGCCGCGCGTGTGAAGTTGCGTTCTTCGGCCACCGCGACGAAATAGCGAAGATGCCGCAATTCCATTTCGATACCTCCTGGATATGGACCGATACTAAATCAGTGTTGGACGAGGCTTTCCGACGTCCATTATCCTGCATTCACACTCTGTTTCAGCAATCGATTATACCTTTCACACATAAGCCGGTCGGTGCCGAATCGAGGGTTAACCCCACTCAAAAATACAGAGATTCAGGAGCAGACATGAGCGTTAAAGTGTTCGATACGAAGGAGGTGCAGGACCTGCTGCGGGCCGCTGCCAACCTCGGAAGCCAGGACGGCGACGCACGCGCCAAACAGATCGTCCAACGCCTGCTGGGCGACCTCTTCAAGGCCATCGACGATCTCGACATGACGCCTGATGAAATCTGGGCCGGCGTCCACTACTTCAACAAGCTCGGTCAGGATGGCGAAGCAGCGCTGCTTGCCGCCGGCCTCGGTCTGGAGAAATATCTCGACATTCGCATGGACGCAGCGGATAAGGCGGCCGAAATCACGGGCGGCACGCCGCGCACCATCGAAGGTCCTCTGTACGTCGCCGGTGCGCCGGTGCGCGATGGCGTATCGAAGATCGACATCAATCCCGATGACGATGCAGGCCCGCTCGTTATCCGTGGCATGGTCACCGGTTCAGACGGCAAGCCCGTTGCCGGCGCGATGGTCGAGTGCTGGCACGCCAACTCGAAGGGCTTCTATTCGCATTTCGACCCGACCGGTGCGCAGTCCGAATTCAATCTGCGCGGCGCGGTGAGCACGGGTGCCGACGGCAAGTACGAATTCCGCACGCTCATGCCGGTGGGCTACGGTTGTCCGCCTCAGGGCGCGACCCAACAGCTGCTAAACGTGCTCGCCCGGCATGGTAACCGTCCTGCGCATGTGCACTTCTTCGTCACCAGCGACAACTACCGCAAGCTGACGACGCAAATCAATATCGAGGGCGACCCGCTGATTTGGGACGACTTCGCCTACGCCACTCGCGAGGATCTGATTCCGCCCGTTCTCGACAAGACCGGAGGCGCGGCGTTGGGCATGAAGGCCGACGCGTACAAGGAAATCGAGTTCAACATCCAGTTGACTCCGCTGCTCGAGGGCAAGGACAACCAGGTCGTCCACCGCCTGCGAGCGTCAGTTACGGCCTAACCGCTCGACGCGGCGGCTGAGTCACACCACTGCTGCCGCTCAATTCTCCGCAAGAATCCTTTCGACACCGAAGCGCGTGCTCCATTGCTGGAGCACGCGTAGGGAGAGCTCACATGTCAGTTCTTATCGACAAAGCCACGCAGCTGGATGAACTGCTTCACAGCGCCGTCCAGGACGACAGGCAGAACGGTGTATTCCGTTGCCGCCGCGATATCTTCACGAACGCCGATCTGTTCGATCTCGAGATGAAGCACATCTTCGAGAGCAATTGGGTCTATCTCGCGCATGAAAGCCAGATTCCCAATAACAACGATTACTACACCACGTGGATTGGCCGCCAGCCCATCGTGATCACTCGCGACAAAACCGGCGAACTGCACGCTGTCATCAACGCCTGCGCGCACAAGGGTGCGATGCTGTGCCGGAAAAAGCACGGCAACAAAGGAACCTTCACCTGCCCGTTTCACGGCTGGAGCTTCGCCAACACCGGCAAGCTGCTGAAAGTGAAGGACGTGAAGACTACCGAATACCCCGTGCAATTCAATACGAACGGCTCGCACGATCTGAAGAAAGTCGCTCGCTTCCAGAGCTATCGAGGCTTCCTGTTCGGCAGTCTCAACGCGGACGTGATGCCGCTGGAGGACTATCTTGGCGAGACCAGAATCATCATCGACCAGATCGTCGATCAGGCTCCGGACGGGCTGGAAGTCTTGCGCGGCAATTCCTCGTATATCTACGACGGCAACTGGAAGATGCAGATGGAGAACGGTTGCGACGGCTACCACGTGAGCACCGTGCACTGGAACTATGCCGCCACGATGGACCGTCGCAAAGTCGATGGCACCAAGGCGGTGGATGCGAATGGCTGGAGCAAATCGGTAGCGGGCGTGTACGGTTTCGACCACGGCCACATCCTGCTCTGGACCAACACGATGAACCCGGAAGTGCGACCGGTCTATCAATACCGTGACGAAATCAAGGCGCGCGTCGGCGAAGTGAAGGCGGACTTTATCGTCAATCAGACGCGAAACCTGTGCCTTTATCCCAACGTGTTTCTGATGGATCAGTTCAGTACCCAGATTCGCGTGGTGCGTCCGATCAGCGTGGATAAGACCGAAGTCAGCATTTTCTGCTTTGCCCCGAAGGGCGAGAGTGCAAGCGACCGTGCGACCCGCATCCGTCAATACGAAGATTTCTTCAATGTCTCGGGAATGGGCACCGCCGACGATCTCGAAGAGTTCCGCGCTTGCCAGGCAGGTTATGCCGGCACCACCGCGTTGTGGAACGATCTTTCGCGCGGGGCGCCGTTGTGGGTCGAAGGCCCCGACGCGAATGCGAAAAGTATGGGGCTCAAGCCGCGTATCTCGGGCGAGCGCAGCGAAGACGAAGGCCTGTTTGTGTGTCAGCACGAATACTGGGTGCATGTGATGCGCGACGCGTTGAAAAAGGAACAAGGGGAGGCGCTGGCATGAGCTTCGATTACCAGAGAGTCTGCGCGGTGCTGTTCCGCGAAGCCCGCCTGCTCGATGACCGTCAGTGGGACGAATGGCTTGCCTGCTATGCCGAAGACGTCACCTACTGGATGCCCGCGTGGGATGACGACGACCAGCTCACCGACGACCACGAGAGTCAGATTTCGCTGATGTACTACGCGGACCGTGGCGGCCTGGAAGACCGTGTGTTCCGTATCAAGACCGAACGCAGCGGCGCTTCGATGCCCGAACCACGGACCAGCCACAACATTACCAATGTAGAAGTGCTGGCCGAGCGCGAGAACGAAGTGGACCTGCGCTACAACTTCAACACACTCAGCCATCGCTACAAAACGACCGACCAGTTCTTCGGCACGATGTTCGTGACGTTGCGAAAGGCCGACGATGAACTGCTGATTTCCTATAAGCGAATCGTGCTCAAGGACGACTACATCCGCCAGGTGCTCGACGTTTATCACGTTTGAAACGTGGCGCCGGCGGAAACTGGAAGTAGAGGAGGCAAGATGTCCAGCTACAACATTGCACTGAATTTCGAAGACGGCGTGACCCGTTTCGTCACCTGCAAGGCGGGCGAGAAGGTACTCGACGCCGCCTTTCGCGCGAAGATCAACCTGCCGATGGATTGCTCCGACGGCGTGTGCGGCACCTGCAAGTGTCGCGCCGAAAGCGGCAGCTACGACCTGGGCGACGATTACATCGACGACGCGCTGAGCGAGGACGAGAAGGAGAGCGGCCTCGTACTCACCTGCCAGATGGTGCCGGAAAGCGATTGCGTGATTGCGGTGCCGGCCTCGTCCGCTGCCTGCAAGACCGGGCAGAGCAAGTTCGCCGCGACCGTATCGAAGATCGACCCGCACAACGACGCGGCCGTCGTGCTCGAACTCGACGTGGACGCCGCGGCACCGGTATTTTTGCCGGGTCAATACGTGAACATCGATGTGCCAGGCAGCGGGCAGCATCGCTCGTATTCGTTTTCATCGGCGCCCGGTGAATCGAAAATCAGTTTTCTGATCAAGAGAATCACCGGTGGAGTGATGAGCACCTGGCTTGATTCCGCACAGCCAGGCCACGAGTTGGAGTTGACCGGACCCCTCGGTAGCTTCTATCTGCGTGCAGTGGAGCGGCCATTGCTGTTTCTCGCTGGCGGCACGGGTCTGGCGCCATTCCTGTCGATGCTGGAAGTGCTGGCGCGGGCCCATTCGCAGCAGACGGTCCACCTGATTTACGGCGTGACGCGAGAGCTTGATCTGGTACAGGTCGATGCCATCGAAGCGTATAAGGCGAAGTTGCCGAACTTCACCTACGCCACCGTCGTGGCCGAAGCGGATTCACACCACCCACGCAAGGGTTGGGTCACGCAGCACATGCCGCCTGCAGCCTTGAATGACGGTGACGTCGACGTGTACCTGTGCGGGCCGCCACCCATGGTCGATGCAGTGCGTAAGCATTTCGACGACAACGGCGTGAAGCCCAACAGCTTCCACTACGAGAAGTTCACTCCCAACGCAGCGCCGAGGCCCGCATGAACCCGCAACGATTCGCTGGCAAGGTCATGGTCGTCACTGGCGCGGCGCAGGGCATCGGGCGCGCAGTGGCGCTGCGTGCGGCCACCGAAGGCGCCAGGGTGCTGTTCGTCGACCGCGCCGACTTCGTCTCCGACGTTGCGGCCGAAGCAGGCGGCGCGGACACGGCCGGCTTCGTCGCCGACCTCGAGACCTACGAAGGCGCCGCAGCGGCGATGGCTTTTGCAGTGAGCCGGTTTGGCGGCATCGACATTCTGGTCAACGGCGTGGGCGGCGCTATTCGCATGCGCCCCTTCGCCGAGTTCGAACCTGCGCAGATCGACGCGGAAATCCGGCGCTCCCTGATGCCGACGCTGTACGCATGCCATGCCGTGCTGCCGCACCTGCTCGAACGTGGCGGGGGAACCATCGTCAACGTTTCCTCGAATGCCACGCGCGGCATCCGCCGCGTACCGTATTCGGCGGCCAAGGGTGGTGTCAATGCGATGACGCAGTCACTGGCGATGGAGTACGCCGAGCACAACATCCGCGTGGTCGCTACCGCACCAGGCGGCACGGACGCGCCGCCGCGACGCGTCCCGCGCAATGCCGCGGGCGACAGCGAGCAGGAAAAGGCGTGGATGAGCGACGCGGTGAAGCAGGTCACCGAATCGACGTTTCTCAAGCGCTACGGCAGCATTGACGAACAGGTTGCGCCGATTCTGTTCCTCGCTTCGGATGAGGCCAGCTATATCACGGGCTCTGTGTTGCCGGTGGCCGGTGGGGATACTGGTTGAACGCGGCGCAAAGCCAGGCGAGGCGACGGGCACGCCTTACCCGCGCTTGAAAATAACGCTCGTCGTACCGGGCTCGATCGGCGACGAAGTGTGCTGGTGGACGATCTTCCACCCATCGCCTGTCTGCCTGAGCGTCATGGTCAGCCGATTGTCCATCGAGCGCAGTTCCACGCCGTCGGTCGTCACAGCTTTGAATTTCACGAAGGCGTGAACAAAGGCGAGGTCCTGGCCGACAGTCGCTTGCACGTCGCTGAAATCGACGATGACGCGTTCCGTACCCAGCGAGCCGAACCAGCCCGCCGTCATGTCCCGCAAGGACGTGATGCCCTTGTATGACCACGCTGCCCACATATCGAACAGCACCACGTTCCGGTCGTACAGCGCTGCGAACCGGTCGACATCTTTTGCGAGTACCGCGGCGCGGTAGTCAGACAGGACCTGCAGGATCGGATCGGTGAGTTTGTCCACGGTGTAGCTCCGGAATCGAATTGTGATGGCGGCCAGAGCTCTGGAAAAACGGCAAGGCCAGCCTCATGACGGGTTGTTTCTCCAGCAACGACGTTTGACAAACCGCAGAATCGACATCGAGCCAAAGAAATCCTCGGACTCGACGCTGCGTTGCCGGCACCTCGCCGGCCGATTACCGGTAGTTCACGAAGTTGATGATGTCATTGAGGAACCACGGCAGGATCAATTGCGTATCGGAATAGCTGGTGCCGACGCTGAGCCTCGGTGGCCTTGACGTGGAGTCGTAAGGCGTCGCCCCGTTTGGGCCGTGCAGAATGTAGCTATCCGTGTGAGCCGGATTTGTGCGAGCGGTCTGATCATTCGTGGGCGACGATGTCGACGTGCAGCCAGCGGCGAGAACGACGAGGACGGCGGCGAAGCAAAGGGGTTTCATGCTGGTTGGAACTCCCGCAGCGTTTTACCTTGATAATTTGGCCGACTGCCTGGACGCAGCGTCGCTCTTCAAACCGATGCCGGTTCACCCGCTAACTCACTCCTAACCCACCCGCGACAGGCAACCGGCTTGCGAATCCGAGCCTACACGTTACCTTAATTCACCGCCGCCCACGGCGGCCAGCCTCCGCTCGTTGGAATTGCTGCACCGCAGTTGATTCGATCTCCCCGCGCATGCGATGCTTCGGATGCCTTGATCCGGCAGTGGCGTGCCGGGGATGCATGCCGCATACAGACGGCATCGTGCGACGAGACCAGTGCAATGCCCATCTACCCAGGAGGCGACATGAGCATCCAGTCACAGTCTCGTACCGGCGCGGCGTCAGCGAATGACGCGCGATTCCTCGACCCGTCGTTGCAACCATCCGCATGGCGGCTGGCTGCTCGCCTTTCGCGCAGTCGACACCGTATCACGCAGCAGCGCTCGCTGACCGCGGTCAGCGCGGCATGCATCGCGAGCCTCGCGCTCGCGTCTGCGGCTTGCCTCGCCGATACCCAGGTCGGCGCAGCATTGCCGCCCGCACCGGACATCCTGTACGGCGATCTGTTCGTCGCCGTGCAGACCGCGCAGATATTCAGCGACCAGAAGACCTTCGTGGACTCGACGCCGAAAGAGAATCCCGCGACGATCGTGCAGCTATACGAAGCACAGAAGGGCCAGCCGGGCTTTTCGCTGCTGGCCTTCGTGAACCAGTATTTCACGCCGCCGCCTGATCAGAGCCTCACGCCGCCGCCCAACCAGAGTTTGCGCGAGCACATCGACTGGCTATGGGCCGGTCTCACCCGCACGACAACGAGCGCGCCCGACTACAGTTCGCTGATCCCGCTACCCAAGCCCTACGTCGTGCCGGGCGGCCGCTTTCGCGAGGGCTATTACTGGGATACCTATTTCACAATGCTCGGCCTGCAGGAGTCGGGACACGAAGATCTGGTCGACAACATGCTCGATAACTTCGCGTACATGATCGACACGTTCGGCCATATTCCGAATGGCAATCGCACGTACTACCTGAGCCGCTCGCAACCGCCGTTCTATTCGTACATGGTGGAGCTTGCCGCGCAGAAAGAAGGCAACAAGGTCTATCAGAAGTATCTGCCTGCGCTGCGCAAGGAGTACGCGTACTGGATGCAGGGGGCATCCAGCACCGCGCGTGGCAGTGCGACGCGCAATGTCGTCGTGCTGCGCGACGGCACCGTGCTGAACCGCTACTGGGACGAACTCGACACGCCGCGCAACGAGTCCTATATCGAAGACGTGCAGACCGCGCAGCAGGCCAGTGGGCGTCCGGCGAACGAGGTCTACCGCGATCTGCGCGCGACCGCCGAAAGCGGCTGGGATTTCAGCTCGCGCTGGTTCGGCGACAACCAGAACCTGTCGACCGTGCGCACCACGTCGATCATTCCGGTCGATCTGAACAGCCTGCTGTTCCATCTCGAGACGACGATCGTGCGCGGCTGCACCATCAACCGTGATTTCGCCTGCGTCGCGCAGTTCGTCGGCTACGCGGCGCGGCGCGCGGAAGGCATCAACCGCTATCTGTGGAACGACAAGGGCTACTACGGTGACTACGACTGGCAGCTCGGCAAGATTCGCGACAATCAGACGCCCGCCATGCTTTATCCGTTGATGGCGGCCGTCGCGTGGCCTGATCGTGCGTGGAAAACCGCGCGGACAGTCCAAAGTGTCTTGCTCAAAGATGGCGGTCTGACGACGTCGACCTATAACACCACGCAGCAGTGGGATGCGCCCAATGGCTGGGCACCGTTGCATTGGATCGCGATTCAGGGGCTCAAGCGCTATGGACGCGCCGATCTGGCCAAGCCGATTGGCACACGCTTTCTCGCGGACGTCGAAAACGTCTACAAGACGCAGCAGAAACTCGTCGAGAAGTATGTCGTCGAAGGAGCGGGAGAAGGGGGCGGCGGCGGCGGGGAGTATCCGCTGCAGGACGGCTTTGGCTGGACCAACGGTGTGACGTTGATGCTGCTCGATATGTATGGCAATGGGCAGTGATGGATGGAGTACCTGAGAAAACACGGAAATCCGCAATCACTTGAAGGCGCGTCATAACCGGATCCGGCCCATGCAATTGGGCTGGATTCGCTCCTGCCATGCCCAGGAGCGCGTGGGCCCAACCTATGTCGGTGCTCCGGCTCGCCTGCCCGTCGTCCGTCGCTTCGCGTCCGGGCTATTCATACACGCACGTCGTCGCCACGCTCGCTTCGCGTGCCACCGAGCGGACAGTTGCCAGGTCGACGCGTCGGTGTCCGTTCACGAAAGGGGCGAGTCCCTCCGCTCGCCGCAGCCGGTGTCATTCCGGCCCGACGCCCTCTGTTTCAGGTGGATCGACATACAGCGCGACCACATTGACCATCCCGTGTCGCGCCATCTTGGCGTACGGACAGACGCGTTCGGTGCTGCGCACGAGCTGCTCGGCGATGGCGCGGTCCACACCGGGCAGATGAATCCGGATGTCGGCTGTCAGCATGTACATTCCGTCTACCGGGTCGCGTCCGAACGTCACGGAAGCGTCGACGGCCGCGTTAACGAGCGCAATGTTGTTTCTAGCGGCAATCAGCGTCAACGCGCCGTGGAAACAGGCTGCATAGCCGGCGGCGATCAACTGCTCGGGATTGGTGCCGCCGCCCGGGCCGCCCAAGGCTTCCGGCAAGCGCAGGTTGAGATCGAGATTGCCATCGTCTGAACGGACGATTCCGGACGCTCTGCCATGTTTGGCCTCGCCGCCCGTCACCCGTACGGTGCCGGTATAGAGCCCCTGGAAGTCCTGCCCGTGATATTTATCGAGTACGGTCAAAGGCGGAGGGGTGAGGTTTTCCATGGTGTTGATCCGGTAATTCTACGAACCTGTTCAAACGCGGTAGGGCAGAGGGTGAGCCTGTCGCCCGCGAACTTGCGGCTCGTCCGCGGCGCTGGTGGCATTTTGCGGAGGTCTGCTGATCACTTCGCGCACGCCAGTGAAACATACGCGGTGATGTTAGAGCAAATCCTAGCCTGGTCCGGGCAGATGCAGAAGCCTCGGGCAGGAGCGCATGGTGTTGCCTTTCGGGAAACAATCGGCGCCGAGCCGGTGGGACTCGCCTTGCCTCGTGAGGGGAACGGTGTCCAGTCTATGCTCACTTCGACCAGCTTTGCGGCCAGCTACGCGGGTGTCATTGCGTTTCTTGCCGTGCTGAGCGAAGCCAGCTTCGAAGGCGGGCGACCGGCTTGCGTGAAAGCCGTTTGCAGGGATGCCTTGCCCGATAGATTGTGGCCACTGTGCCAGCTAGCAGATCCGTGCTCTCGATCTGCAGTGCGCTACCGACGTCTCCTTGCCCTTCTCTTATTGACTGTTGTCTGCACGGCAACACGGTGGGCTCCTTCGCGGGGCTACTACCGCTCGACGACCCCGCCTACGATTTGTCCTGACGGTGGCGGCACAAGCCACCTGAAGCGAACCAGCCAGCATCCCGTAAGAATCGTGCGAAAGCGCGGAGCAGTTTCTACTGCTCAGTGCAGGCGCATGTCCGGAGAAGGGGCGCCTTGCCCATCCGTTGCTTCGGGAGAAGCAGAAACGGCAGTTGGCAGTGCGGGGAAGATCAGGTCGTTCAAGGGGCGCTCGCTGGAGGAAGAACTGCGAGAAGGCCGTGCTCGTCTGGGCCGATTCAGGCACAGCGATGAACGATCTTCCAGAGACAGCGGCGCAAGCCCAGGGAGAGTGCCATGTTGTCGCATGAATTGATCACGCGGTACGGAATGCTGATCGTATTCCTGAATTTTCTCGGATCTTCCCTTGGCCTGCCATTGCCCGTCACTCCGACATTGATCACGGTTGGAGCGGGTATTGCGCTCACCTCGCACGTCGCGCTGTCGACATTGCTGCATCTCGCGCCCATGCTGGCGGCCGCTGTGATGGGTGGTCTGCTCGGCGATCTGATCTGGTATCAGGGCGGCAAGCGCTACGGCGAGCGCACGCTTCATACCGTTTGCAAACTGTCGCTATCGCGCGAAACATGCGTCAGCAACACGGAGCGCTTCTTTGGCCGGTGGGGAGTCCGGGTCCTGATCGTGGCGCGGTTCGTCCCCGGTCTGTCGCTTGTCGCGGTGCCGCTATGCGGTGCGATGGCGGTCAGGCTGCGTTCCTTCGTGTTGCACGATTGCGCGGGCGTCGCTCTTTGGGCATCGACTGGATTGGCCGTTGGCGCAATCTTTGCGTCGCAGATCGGCGTCATTTTTGTACTGGTCTCCCATCTGGGCTGGCAAGCGTTGATTGCCGTCGGCATCGTACTGGCGCTTTACGTGTCGTACCGCTATTGCCGGCGGATCATGATGGCGAGAGCGCTCGAAACGGCGCGAATCAGCGTGGGCGAATTGCATGCATTGCTCGCACACAACCCGCGGCCGGTCGTGCTCGATATCCGTTCCGCCGAACGCCGGATGCTCGACCCGTTCGTCATTCCCGGCGCTGTGCTTGCCGATGAACGAAAGCCGCAGCAGATCGTGGAGCGCTATGGCCGGAACCGGACGCTCGTCATCTATTGTTCATGTCCAAACGAGGCATCCGCGGCGTGGATGGCGAGGCGGTTGCGGCTGGCCGGTGTCAAGCTCGCCTTGCCGCTGACCGGCGGTGTCGAAGCATGGCGTGCGGCAGGCTTCGATGCCGATCCGATGAGAGTGATGAGCGACGCTGCAATCGGCGCGGAGCGGGGGACACTTGTCGCTTACTGATTGCGTTTGTCGCCGCCGAGATGCCAGATTGGCGGGTGCTCCTCACACAACACGGTGCGTCTCTCCGCGGCTCTACCGCATGACGCGGCGCATGCCTACGATGCTTCGTGGACGGATGGTCTGCCAATCGTGCGGCCAGACCGGCGCCGCACCGGCACACGCATGCGCAACGCGATGCCATGGCTGAGTCCGCAATGGGCAGCGGTACGCGAGAACCGCGCTCAAGCTCATGGAGGAACATCATGCAGATCGTTGTGATCGGCGGCGTGGGACTCATCGGCGGTAACGTCGTTTTCTCTCGACGACTCAAGATTCACGCAATGCCGTCGCAGATGCGCACGCCCGCTATGTCGGCGTGCAGTTGCACGACGACACGCTTGTGCCGGGCGCCAACCCGCGCCTTGGCACGGTGAACTTCGATGCGTGGTTCACCCACACACAAGCCGCCAAATAGAACCAGAAACCGACCGAGCACGCCATGACCTTATTGCGTCCACCGCCGCTGTGGCTATTCGAAAAGTATCGCGGGCGAGATAACCATACGCTTTATTCGACCACTGTCATCGTCACTGGCGGAGAGGCGGGGCATGGTCGCGCGTCGGGCATCGCCCGTTCCGATGACGGCAATCTCGCAGTCGAATTGCGATTGCCGAGGGCCTTGGGCGGCCCCGGCGGCGGCACCAATCCCGAGCAACTATTCGCGGCGGGCTACGCGGCCTGCTTTCACGGCGCGCTGAGTCTGCTTGCGGCACATGCGGGCATCGCGATTCCGGGTGCCTCGGTCGAAGTCACGGTCAATTTCGGGCGCGATCCGACGGACGGCCTGTACGTCTTGACCGCGGATATCCGTATCCGATTGCCTGGCGTCGAACGCATCGTCGCGGAGAAACTGGTCCGCAACGCCGAACGGTTTTGCCCTTATGCGAAGATGACACGGCAGGGCATTGGTAATGTCGTCAAGCTTGTGTAGCAGGACCGGGCATCACGGTGGTCCATCGTCTCAAGGCAAGCATGGCCCTGGGGGACATCCCCAGTCACATGGTCACGGACCTGCGCCGCACGACGCCGACTCGAGGCGCCCGGGCGGCCCGGTTCCCCACGCCGACTGGCATAAGGGTGAACGGCTCCCGGCGGAATATCGTAACCGCAACTACGTGGTCGACGACTGGCACGGCCATGGCTTGCAAGCACCGCCGCGCGGGTATCAATGGATGGGGGTGAACGGAGACTATGTGCTCGCCGCGATTGCAACCGGCGTGATTGCAAACGTTCTGCTTTCCAGTCACTAGTCAATCGCATCGATGTCGACAGCTCGCAAGTTGACGGCATCGATGCGCGGCGTTTCCACGCCTACGCGGCAAGGCCGCCAGCGCGATCTCCGCTGCGCTGCCCCGTTGTTCGACATGCCGGCACTTGTCGATCAGCGCACGCGTCTGCTCCGGCAAAAGAATCCGATCGGCGAAATGGGAGATTTTCTTTTGAGCTGCTGATCGCTCATCGGCACTTCGTTGCTGCCGATTGCGTGTTGGATGAATCACCCGTCCCGCCGCCGATCAAACCCGATGCCCGAAAAGTGGCTTCAGTCGACCGGACGCCAATGGCCCGATTCCGGACACACGACGACCTGCTCACCATTCAGCAAGACCTGCTCTTGATCCAGTTGCGACGAGGTTGAAGGAGCGACATCGAAGTCGACCTTCAGTGCTTGCGCGACATGGGCATCTTCAATGGGAAGCTCCCAGGTCAGGAAAATCTGGACATGATCCTGATCCGGCGTGAATTCGGCTGCATTGAATCCGCGGCTGCCGCGCTGAATGACCCCATGAGGCTGCGCGGTATCGAACAGCACAATCGTTCCACGGGTCAGCGGAATGCGACGGCCGAGAGAAGAAAAATGCAGGTCGAGCCCCTTGTCCTCGCTCAGAAAGAGATTGCAGAAGGCCGCTGCGCCATATTGCGCCCCGTCATGGTGATATCGCGCGCCACGGCAGGCCATGAGGGCGACGTCACTGGAGGCGAGTATCTCAGTCAGACCAAGCGCACGCGTCCAGTCGGACGCTGCCTGCACGCAGCGTGAGTATTCCGGCCAACGCATGCGCGCTCGCGCCAAAGGCATGACCTCGACGTCTCCGGGCTCCAGAACCATGCGCGACGCGATCTCCCGTTGCCAATCCGCCAGCAGTCGGGTAGGCGGGACAGGAATATCGACTGTGCCGGACAGCATGAGGGTGCTGACGCTGCGACTGCGCATGGCGTCGTTGCTCCAGAAATAGGACGTCAGCGTGTCGCGCATTCGATGTTAGGGGAAGAAAAGGGGTTCATCCGAAGCATTGTAACGACTGCGCGGAGCCCTCCTGGCGCCGAGTGACTGACGATGTCCTTCGAACCCTTTGAGTCAGATCGCAGCCTGGCAGGTCAGCGGTCTTCGTACCTCTGACAAATCCAGCTTGCAGAAATGCCCGAAAAGCCAGGGTAATCACCTAGTAAAGAGCACTCGAACTACTCATTTGACAAAGTTAGAATGAATCATCTAATGCTGCAATGCGGAATGCGTCGGGCCTGCGTCCCGCGGGCCTCGAGCATTCGCCGGGTCAAGTTGCGGCAGATTTTCTTGCCCTCTTCTGAGCCGATTAATACGTACGACTAAAGGAGTGAGCAATGTACTTCTCGACCAACACGCAAATCGACGGGATGCAACACGATAGCGTTGCCGCCGCGTTTTCGTTGGCGCAGCGGGCATTCCAGTGTTTCGAAGAGCTCGTCGATCTGAATCAGCAGATGGTCAAGACGGCGCTTGCCGAGAATCAGAAGGCCTGGCTGACGGCGATGTCCGCTCAGGCGCCCGTCGAACTCTGGTCTTATCAGACCCAAACTGCGCGCTCGCTCTCTGACAAAGCGCTTTCTTATAACCACCAGTTGCTTGGACTCGCGACCCATACGCAAGCCGAGTGGATGAAATTCACGAAGGCTCACTTCGAGCAGCACAACAGCAGACTACAAGCGCTGGTCGACGGCGTCGCGAGTCATGCACCTGCCGGTTCGGATGCTGCCGTCACGATATTGAAGTCGACGGTTTCCAGTGCCGGTGTCGCTTACGACACGGTGTTGAAAGCCACCGCGCAGGCCATCGCAATGGCGCAGCGTAATCCGCTGACGGCCGCTGCGCCGGACTCTCAAAAGTCCCGCGATCACGCTCGCGCCGACTAGCCGGGCACTGCAGGGCCATTCAAACGTTTTTCTAAGAAGCAGGACGGATCGGACGATCCGGACCGGCATGGCATCGCATTACCTGTTGGTTTGTCCGGGTACCGGATTGAACGGCGTATGAGGGTGATGTCTTGTCCGTTCATTGACCCTGATGCTGCCAGGGGACGCCCGTAATCGGAATCGCGTAAATCACGCCGTTTCTTTTCAGACGAGGTTGCAAATGACCGAACGATGGATGGGATTGACGATCGGGGTTTCCGCACTGCTGATCGCAATACCGCTGGTAATCAGCCATTATCGCCGCGAACACCGTCGTGGACAGCTTCTTAGAAATCTCGATCACGTCGATTGGTGGTATCGCACACGCGGACCGAAATAGACGCGACACAACGCATTCAAGAAATCAGGTAGTTCGGGAGTGTAATGGGATTTGACGCTTCTTGTAAAAGTGATCTGTTGCATATCGAAGCGATAGTCGTTGCGCTCGAAAGGATAACGAACCGCGGCGACTCGATCGCTTCCACAACGCTGATCAACGAGCCGGGCTATTGGCGCCAGCGCATCGAAACGCTACTCGGCCGACGCGATATTTCACGAACCGATCAGGACCATGCGCAGGCGTTGCTGAAAAGACTGCGCGGCATTGGCAACGCGCCGTCGGAGAGCCAACGGAGCAATCAGCGGACCGGGCACCGCGAAGATCGGGAAGACATGGTCTGGCAAACACAGGGGGATCGGCATGAATAGTGGGCGGGTCGAAACGGAGCTTCAATTACCGGCGATTCGTGCCGCGGATTGCCATCGTCTGGTGGTGCGCGCACGCGTCGAGGGGATACGCGTTGCTGCGATCTGGCAGGTGTTGCTGCCGTTTTCGCGCAACGTCAAGCACGTGGATATCAAAACGTTTCCGGATAGAGGCTTCGAGGAAGTCGAGATAGCGCTCGTTCAAACACGACGTGAATTGCTGGATTCGATCGTCGCGCGGTTCAACGGTATGTCGTGGGTGATGAGCACGAGACTTTGTTAGGGATGTCGAGACTCCCGATTGCGCCGCAAACCGCGACGCGACGAAGAACGAGTCATGAACGTGTGTGAGCGTGGGTCGCAAGTGCCATCCCACACCGCTACCTCCTGACTCGCCTTCGCATTCCTCCTGTGTGCGTCACGCGCGCCGAACGTAGCGTCCGCTCGCGTGCATACGACGGGCATAGCTCACTTCGCGGTTGAGATGGAATAGATCCGGCTGCCTCGATGTTGTGATGGACAGCGCACCGCTGGATCCGCATGCGCATGCCGAGCGGTGCGATCTATCCATGGGAGTTGAAGCGGCACGGCGAGATCGTACGGTTCGACGACAAGGGCGCTGACGTTCGACGAACCCGGCCTGACGCCCGCGGCCGCACGTGCTGGAAGACTGCGCGCCGCCGCTGGAGCGGCTCTGTCTGCGCGCTGATCGATATGAGCCGCGAAGATGCGGATGGGCGGCGCGAACAGAAGAGAAAGCGACGCAGATGCTGCGCACGAGTGGCGTGGTCTGAATGTGTCGCTGGCAGAACTCGTAAGCGATAGCGCCACGGTTCAGTCCACGCAGTTGCGGGCGCTTACGCTGCAGCGCCCGCATGCCCGCGATTCACTCGCCGCACTCAATCAAGTCAGCCAGCCCTTGATCGTCTCCGACATCGTCGCGCTCGAAATGCCGTACCGGTCATGAAGCGTCGGCAGCGCACCGGCGTCGAGGAACGCGTCGGGAAGCCCCACTTGCCTGAAGCGGCACGACACGCCCGCGCGCATGAGTTCCGCTGCGACCGCTTCGCCCAATCCGCCGATCACCGTATGGTTTTCGGCCACCACCACGAGTCGGCCCGAGCGCTTCGCTTCGCGCACGATCGTCTGCGTGTCGAGTGGCTTGATCGTCGGCACGTGCAGTACGCCGACGCCGATACGGTCCTTTTCCAGTGCTTTCGCCACTTCGAGCGCGCGCATCGTCATGATGCCCGACGAAATGACCAGCACTTCCGCGCCGTCGCGCAGCAGCTTCGCCTTGCCAAGTTCGAACTGGTAGTCGTATTCGTCAAGCACGGCCGGCACGTTGCCGCGCAGCAGGCGGGCATAGACCGGTCCCTTATGTGCGGCGATGGCGGGCACCATCTGCTCGATATCGAGTGCGTCACACGGATCGATCACGGTCATGTTCGGCATCGCACGCATCAATGCGAGGTCTTCGGCGGCCTGGTGGCTGGGACCGTAGCCAGTCGTGAGACCCGGCAACGCGCAGACGATCTTCACGTCGAGGTTGTCCTCGGCGATCGTCTGATGCATGAAGTCGTAGGCGCGGCGCGTCGCGAAAACGGCATACGTCGTGACGAACGGCTGCGCGCCTTCATGCGCGAATCCCGACGCGGCGCCCATCAGCAATTGTTCGGCCATTCCCATCTGGTAGAAGCGCTCGGGAAACTCCTTCGAGAAAATGTGCAGATCCGTATATTTGCCGAGGTCGGCAGTCATGCCGATCACGTTCTGCTTCTGCCGTGCTAATTCGGCCAGCGCGTGACCGAAAGGCGCGGAACGTGTGACCTGGCCTTCGCTGGCGATCGATGCGATCATCGCCGAAGTCTTCAGGCGGGGTTTGCTCATGGTTGCGTTGCTCATGCTTGTCTCCCGGCTTCGAGTGCTTGCAGCGCCAGTTGCCATTCATGGGCGTCGACGCGGATAAAGTGGTTTTTCTCGCGCTGTTCGAGAAACGGCACACCGCAACCCATGCGTGTGTCGGCGACGATCATGCGCGGTTGTGCGCCCGGATGCTGGCGGGCCGCATCGAATGCGGCGGCCACCGCTGCGATATCGTTGCCGTCCACGCGTTGCGTGAACCAGCCGAACGCTTCCAGCTTTTCGACGAGCGGCTCGAACGCCATGATTTGCGTCGACGGGCCATCGGCCTGCTGATTGTTCACGTCGACGATAGCGATCAGGTTGTCGAGCTTCCAGTGGCTCGCGGACATAAGCCCTTCCCAGATCGCGCCTTCGTCGAGTTCGCCGTCGGAGAACAGCGTGTACACGAACGACTTCGAAGCTTTACGCTTCAGGCCGAGGCATCGGCCGACCGCAATCGTCAAGCCCTGACCGAGCGAGCCGCCGGACATCTCCATGCCCGGCGTGTAACTCGCCATACCCGACATTGGCAGACGGCTGTCGTCGCTGCCGTAGGTTTCGAGTTCTTCGGCCGGCAGGATGCCTGCTTCGAACAGCGCCGCATACAGTGCAATCGCATAGTGGCCGTTGGAGAGCAGGAAGCGGTCGCGCTCCTCCCATTGCGGATCTTCCGGGCGATAGTTCATCGCGCCGAAATAGGCGACGGCGAGTACATCGGCGATGTCGAGCGCTTGCCCGATATAGCCTTGGCCTTGGACCTCGCCCATCAACAGGGCGTTCTTGCGGATTCGGTATGCGTGATCGGCGAGCGTCGCCGTGGATGGATGGTTCATGTCGTCTCCTATGATCGGTCGTAAAAGATGGGTTTAGCGGTTCACCGACTTGGCGGGCACCAGAAAGACGAGGGAGGCGCCGAGCGTGACGGCCAGCGAGATGAAGATCAGTCCGGCGGTCGATTTGCCGGTCAGGTCGTTCAGCCAGCCGATGATCGCCGGGGAAAAGAAGCCTGCGAGATTGGCGACACAATTCACCGCTGCGATGCCGGCCGCGGCGGACATGCCGCCGAGCAGCGCGGTCGGCAGCGACCAGAACTGCGAAGAGGACGCGAGGATGCCGGCAGCGGCGACGCTCAGGCAGACGATCGAGGCCGGCACGCTGCCGATGGTGGGCAGCACGATGAAGCCGGCCGCGGCGATCAGCATCGGAATTGCCAGATGCAGCCGGCGCTCGCGGCGACGGTCCGCGCTCATACCGACCAACGGCAGCGCGATGATCGCGCACAGATAGGGAATCGCGGTGAACACGCCGATCCAAAGCGGGTCGGCGACGCCGGATTTGCGAATGATGGTCGGCAGCCAGAACGTCAGACCATACTGGCCGAGCACGACACAAAAATAGATCGCGGCCATCAGCCACAGGCGGCGGTCGCCGATGAACGACTTGATCGAGACGTGCGCGATCTTATGCGCGTTGTCATTGGCGACGTTGCGTGCGAGCAGATTCTTTTCGGAGTCCGTCAGCCACTTCGCCTTGGCAATGCCGTCGTCGAGGTAGAGCAGGATCGCGACGCCAAGCACGAGCGACGGCAGCGCCTCGAGCAGGAACAGCCACTTCCAGCCGGCCAGATCCATCGTGCCTTGCAGCGAGTGCATGATCCAGCCGGAAAGCGGCCCGCCGACAATGCCGGCCAGCGGAATCGCCATGAAGAAGAGCGACAGTGCCTTGGCGCGGCGCGCAGCCGGAAACCAGTACGTCAGATAGAGAATCACGCCGGGCGCGAAGCCGGCCTCCGCGACGCCGAGCAGGAAGCGCAGCACGTAAAAGGCGGTGGGCGATTTCACGAAGACGAAGCTCGCGGAGATCACGGCCCAGGTCAGCATGATGCGCGCGAGCCATCGGCGCGCGCCGACGCGATGGAGAATCAGGTTGCTTGGTACTTCGAAGAGAAAGTAGCCAAGAAAGAAAATGCCCGCGCCCATGCCATAGACGGTTTCGCTAAAGCGCAGGTCGCTGAGCATCTGCAGCTTCGCGAAGCCGACGTTGACCCGGTCGAGATACGCGCCGAGATAGCACAGCATCAGGAACGGGATCAACCGGCGGCTGACTTTCGCGTAGGTTTTCGACTCGAAGCCGGTCGAGTTCGCGAGTGGCGCCAGATCGGCGGGTATGGGCAAAGCGTTGGACTTCGACTTCATGTCTGTCTCCTTCCATGGCCCCGGGTGGGCCCGGGTGCGCCTTGCACGCGGCCGCGGCCGACGCGGCTGTGTGCCAATCAATGAGGTTAGTGAACGAGGCTCAATGAATGAGCATGCCGCCGTTCACGTCGAGCGTGATGCCCGTCAGATAGGTCGACAGGTCGCTGACGAGGAACAGGCACGCGTTCGCGACATCGCTTGCATCGCCGAGCCTGCCGAGCGGAATGCCTTTGATGATGTCCACGCGCATGTCCGCAGTGAGCTTGTCGCCGGTAATGTCGGTCTGAATGAGGCCTGGCGTGATCGAGTTCACACGAATGCTGTCGGCGCCGAATTCGCGCGCCATCGCCCGCGAAAGGCCGAGTACGCCGGCTTTCGCCGCGCTGTAGTGAGGGCCGCCGAAAATACCGCCGCCGCGTTGCGCCGATACCGACGACATGCAGACGATGCTGCCGCTCTTGCGCTCTTTCATGGCCGGCAGCACGGCTTGCGACATATAGAGCGTGCCGCGCAGATTGACGTCGACGATCGCATCGAAGCCTTCCGCGGTGATATCCAGCGTGCGTACCGGTTGCGTGATGCCCGCGTTGTTGATCAGGCCGTCGATACGGCCGTAGCGTTCGAGCGTCGCCCTGGCGGCGGACTCGCACGCGGCTTTGTCGGTGACGTCGCAGGCGAGGCCCAGATGCGCGTCGCCGAGATCGGCGGCAGCGCGCTTCGCGTCTTCTTCGCGCAGATCCAGGATGACGATGCGCGCGCCCTGCGCGGCCAGCGCTTGGGCGGTTGCCTTGCCGATGCCTCGCGGCGACGCGGCGCCCGTGACGATGACGACCTTGTTCTCGAGCAGCATTGTTGTCTCCTGAGTGTTGATGTGATGGCGCAAGTGTCCACTGCTCGTCCGGTCGCATCAACGGCGTACGGCTCAACTATGTTTGAGAAATATTCAGGTGACGTGCTGCACGACGCCTACCGCGTGCCTGGTGCGACGCCGCATCGGCGCGGCGCCAGCATGCGCGGCGATGCGTGCTGGAAAACCCTGGTGAAGTCCCGCTCGCGCGGCGCTCAAGTCTTGCGAGCCATCCCGCCGACCTCGCGCTCGATCCATGCGATAAAGCGCGCAACCCTCGGAAGCTCGGCATTCTGCGGCGGATACACGAGATGGTGCGCGCCGACCTCGACCGCGTGCGAAGCGTCGAAGACCGGCACGAGCACACCTTCTTTCATTCGCACCGAGGCGAGCATCGCGCTTTCGAGTGCAATGCCGAGACCGAGCGCGGCCGTCTCGAGCGACATGTAGGAGCGGTCGAACGAAAAGTCGAAGGTCTTGTGCGCGGCGGACACGCCGGTGCGGCCGAACCACTGCTTCCACTGCACGAGCGGCGTCTCCGAGTAAATCAGCCGATGTTGCAGCAGGTCTTCGGGCGTTGTTACCGGATGGTTTTCCAGATATTTCGGCGAGGCGAGCGGCGTGATGAATTCGCCGCGTAGCGTCCTCACTTCCAGGTCGCGCCAGTTCGCATAACCGTGACGCAGGTCGACGTCGTAATAACCGCTCGTAAACGAGACGTCCTCATACGAGCACGCGAGGTTCAACTGGATATCGCCGTTGGCCTCCTGAAACGACGCGAGCCGTGGCAGCAGCCACATGAGCCCGAAGCTCGGGCTTGAATGCACGCGCAGGATGTCGACGTCGGCGCGGCTCGACGCTCGCTCGGTGGCGCGGCTCAAATCGGCCAGCGACCCTGTTACGTCGGACAGATAACGCTCGCCGGTCGGCGTGAGCACGAGCCCGCGGCCTGAGCGGTAAAAGAGCGGCTGGCCGATGACCGACTCGAGATTGCTGATCTGATGGCTTACTGCGGAGGCGGTCAACCCGAGTTCCTCGGACGCCCGGTTGACACTCTTCGTTCTGGCCACGCTCTCGAAAGCGATGATGGCCTTCACCGGTGGAATGCGCATAGTGAAATTTTTTTCAACTGCGGTTGAATGAAGTCGCCTTGTTCGCACGTTTTTCGCGCTGCCATTCTGTCGACGCCGTGCAGTCCTGGGGCAGGAAGTCCTCTCGATACCGATATGGCAGTTTCAGTGCCGCACTCACTCGGCCGATCATAAAATATAGGTTGCGCAGTGCAACAACAACTGCGCCGGAGACAGCAATGGATTATCCAGCTTTCCGCTTGAGCGCGCGATCCGTCGATGCGCGAGCGCACGCTCCCCATTCCGTTCTTCCCCACTTTCGCGAGCGCACCTCGCTGGGCGCGTAGGCGAGCTGCGCAGACAACATTCGTTGGCACCGCCAGGCAAATTCGCAGTATCGCGCCTATATCGCACGGAAAGCGTGAAAGGAGACGGGACATGACAGGGCAGCGCTATCCGCTGACCGCGCGTTCGATCGTCGAGAGCTTTGGACCGACGCGAATTCAAAGAAGATTTATTGATCGGGATAAAGCGGCCTTTTACAAATCTTATCCTTTCGTCTGCTCGATGCGTGCCACGTTCCAAAGGGTTTTTCGGAGCTTCCGGCACGCCCGCATGCGTTCGAAACCTTTTACGATCGCCAGTTTTACGTTATTGTCCTGCACCTGAAAATTCGACGACGTGGCCGCATTCGCGCCGAATTCGCCGGGATGAATCCAGCAGCGTTAATAGCGTCATAGGCAATTGATTTGGAAAACAAAGAGGAGATTTCTGAATGTCGTTCAAGTTTCATAAACTGCTGCCGATCAGCGCCGCAGTCGTTGCATTCGCCGCGATGACCGCCACGGCATCTGCCGATCAGACCGTCAAGATCGGTCACGTCGGTCCGCTGACGGGCGGCTCGGCCCACCTCGGCAAGGACAATGAGAACGGCGCGCGCCTCGCGATCGAGGAAATCAATGCGAAGGGCCTGACGATCAACGCTCAGAAGGTCACGCTGGTGCTCGACGCGCAAGACGACGCCGCCGATCCCCGCCAGGCCACCCAGGTTGCACAAAAGCTGGTCGACGACAAGGTCGTCGCGGTGGTCGGCCACCTGAACTCGGGCGCATCGATTCCGGCATCGAAGATTTATAGCGATGCGCGCATCGTGCAAATCTCGCCGTTGTCGACGAACCCCGCTTACACGCAACAGGGCTTCAAGACGACGTACCGCGTGGTCGCGACCGACGCGCAGCAAGGTCCGGCGCTCGCAAACTACGCGGCGAAGAGCCTGAACGTGAAGACTGTGGCGGTCGTCGACGATTCGACGGCATACGGTCAGGGCCTCGCAAACGAATTCGAGAAGACCGCCAAGGCGCTCGGCCTGAAGGTCATGTCGCACGACGCGACCAACGACAAGGCCGTCGACTTCCGCGCGATTCTCACGAAGATCAAGGGCGAGAATCCGGATGCGATCATGTACGGCGGCATGGACGCCACCGGCGGTCCGTTCGCGAAGCAGGCGCGCCAACTGGGCGTGCGCGCAAAGCTGCTGTCGGGCGACGGCGTCTGTACCGAAAGCCTCGCGCAGCTGGCCGGCGCGGCAGCCGGCAATGTCGTGTGCTCGCAGGCGGGCATGGCCGTCGAGCGCATGGACGGCGGCGCGCAATTCGCGGCGAAGTACACGAAGCGCTTCGGCCATCCGATCGAATTCGACGCGCCGTTCACGTACGACGCGGTGTATATCGTGGTCGACGCAATGAAGCGCGCGAACTCGACCGACCCGTCGAAGGTTCTCGCGAAGATCGCGGGCACCGACTACAAGGGCGTCACCGGGCAGACGACGTTCGATGCGAAGGGTGACCTGCAGCACGGCGTGATCTCGCTGTACGACTACAAGGACGGCAAGAAGACGCTGGTCGACGTAGTGAAGATGTAAGCGGTAGGACTCGATCTGGGCTTCGATGGGTAACCCGCCATCGAAGCCCTTTTCGCTTCTCGATGCGTTTCTCGAGCGGCAGCTGCTATCCGGCTCGCAAGCTCTCTCCACCCTTAGGCCGAGCGCCGCCTTTTCGCGCACGCGCCCCAGCGGCCGTACCTTTCCCCCCGAATTTCCCTCCCTTGCCGCAACGCGCGAGCCTGCATGTAATGCCCAGAAAGCATACGATCGCGCCGTCATCCTAAAGGTAAGTAAGTACATGCCGTAAACGAGGGTGGAAGGCTGTGATGCCCACGGCGACGTCCTCGGAGAGAAAAAATGAAGGCTGGCAAGGCGGCGGTTTCGCTGCAGGCGCGCATTGCGCTGACGATGGGGTTCCTCGCGATCCTGATGGTGGCGATCGGCGTGCTGGGTCTGCTCGGTACCAGCCGGGCCAATCGCGCCAATCGCGACACGTACGAGAACAAGCTGACCGCCGCGACCAATATCGGCAACGCGGAAATCTACATTGCCCGCACGCGCCTCGTGCTGGACCGCGTCGCGCTGCATCCGGACGACCCGAATACCGCCGACCAGATTCAGCGTGCCGGCGGCTTTTTCACGAAATCGGACGAGTGGTGGAAGAAGTTCGTCGAGCAACCGCACGAAGAGAACGAGGCGAGCCTGATCGGCGAGGCGACCGAGCGCCGTAAGGCAATGCGCGGCGCGGTCTCCGCCTTCATCGAGGCGATCAAGGCCAACGATCACGAGCAGGTCGACAAGATCGCGATGACGCAGCTGAGCGCGCTCTACAACGACATGAACGCGGCCAACGAGAAGGTCAAGCAGGCGTTGTACAGCAACGCGAAGCAGAACTACGAAGCGGCGGAAGCGGGCTTTCGCACGTTCTTCACGCTGTCGAGCGTGATGATCGTGATCGGTGTGCTGGCCGCCGGTTTGAGCTGGTTCGCACTGCGCCGCGCGATCATGAATCCGCTGAATCAGGCACTCGACCATTTCGACGCGATTGCGCAAGGCGATTTGAGCCGCCGCATCGACGTGCACGCCGACGACGAGATGGGCACGCTGTTGCGCGGCGTAGAGAAGATGCAGACGAGCCTCGCCAAAACGGTGCGGGCCGTGCGCGGCAGCAGCGAATCGATTGCGACCGCGACCGCGCAGATCGCGTCCGGCACGATGGACCTCTCCTCGCGTACGGAAGAGCAGGCCGCATCGCTCGAAGAAACCGCGGCCAGCATGAGCCAGTTGACCGCCACGGTGAAACAGAACGCGGACAGCGCGCGCACGGCGAGTTCGCTCGCCGACAGCGCGTCGCTCGTCGCGACGCGCGGCAACGCGGTGGTCGAGCGCGTGGTCGGCACGATGGGCGGGATCGACGCGAGCTCGCGCAAGATCGCCGACATCACCGGCATCATCGAAGGCATCGCTTTTCAGACCAACATTCTCGCCCTGAACGCGGCGGTCGAAGCCGCGCGCGCAGGCGAACAGGGCCGCGGCTTCGCGGTGGTCGCCTCCGAGGTGCGCAGTCTCGCGCAACGTTCGTCGGCGGCGGCCAAGGAGATCAAGGACCTGATCTCCGAGTCGGTGCAGACGGTGACGGTCGGCTCGGATCTCGTCGCGGACGCGGGCCGCACCATGCAGGAGGTGCTGGTCGCCGTGCGTCAGGTTACCGACATCGTCAACGAAATCGCGGCCGCCGCCGAACAGCAGCGCGCTGGCATCGAGCAGGTCGATACGGCAGTCAGCCAGATGGACTCGATCACCCAGCAGAACGCGGCGCTCGTCGAGCAGGCGACCGCCGCCGCGCAGGCGCTCAACGAGCAGTCGCGCAGTCTGCATGGCGTGGTCGACGTATTCAAGGTCGCATGATTTTTCTTCACCTCCACGACACATCACAATGACGATTACCAACGATCGCAGCCGCCGCAGCTTTCTCAAGGGCTCGCTGGCGATTGCCCCGATAGCTGTCGTCGGCGTCTCCGGCGCCGTCGTGCAGTCCCGCTCGCAGACGCAGGCGCCGGGCATGCCGCCGCCCGATAGACCCACCGCGGAAAACTACACCCCCGGCTATTTCACGCCGGAAGAATGGGCGTTCGTGAACGCCGCCTGCGACGTGCTGATTCCGAAAGACGACGTCGGTCCCGGTGCCGTCGAACTGGGCGTGCCGCAATACATCGACCGCCAGATGCAGACGCCGTACGGCGACGCGACGCGCTGGTACATGCAGGGGCCGTTCCTGCCCGCGGAGGCGGAATTCGGCTATCAGTCGAAACTCACGCCGAAGGAACAGTACCGTCTCGGCATTCGCGCGATCAACGCGTATTGCCGCGAGCACTTCAGCGGCAAGACCTTTGCCGAACTGACGGGCGCGCAGCGCACCGACATGTTCAAGGCGATCGAGTCCGGCAAGCTGACGGTCGGGGGCTTCAAGCTGAAGACGTTCTTCAGCTCGTTCCTGCTCAACAACGTCTACGAAGGCTATTTCTGCGACCCGTCCTACGGCGGCAACAAGGACATGGCTGCGTGGAAGATGATCGGCTACCCCGGCGTGCGCGCCGATTACCTGGAGTTCGTGGGTGAGGCCAAACCTTATCCGTATGCACCGGTAAGTCTCTACGGCAAGCGAGGATAAGAAAGATGGCAAGCATCAAGAAGAAGCCGGTCGACGCGGTAATCGTCGGGTTCGGCTGGACGGGTTCGATCATGGCGATCGAACTGGCGAACGCGGGTCTGAACGTGGTCGCGCTCGAGCGTGGCGATGCGCGCGAAACCGTACCGGATTTCGCGTATCCGCAAATCGTCGACGAAATCAAATACTCGGCGCGTCAGGCGCTGTTGCAGAACCTGGCCAAGACCACGGTCACGAACCGTCACACGAAGAACGATACGGCTGTGCCGTACCGGCAGATCGGTTCGTTCAAGCCGGGCGAGGGGGTCGGTGGTGCGGGCGCGCACTGGTCGGGCGTGCAGTCGCGCGTCATGCCGGACGAACTGCGCATGAAGAGCCACGTGGCCGAGCGTTACGGCGAGAAGTTCATCCCCGAGGGCATGAATCTGCAGGACTGGGGCATCACCTACGACGAACTCGAACCGAGCTTCGACCGCTTCGAGCGCGTGTGCGGCACGTCAGGCAAGGCGGGCAATATCGAGGGCAAGCCGGTCGAAGGCGGCAATCCGTTCGAAGGACGCCGCTCGGGTGAATACCCGCTGCCCCCGCTGGCGGATCATCCGACCGGCAAGCTCTTTGCCGCGGCGGCCAAAGGTCTCGGCTACAAGCCGTTCGCACTGCCTGCGGGCAATGCGTCGGGACCGTATACGAACGAATACGGCTGCCAGCTCGGCCCTTGCAACTTCTGTGGTTTCTGCAGCGACTACGGCTGCCTGAACTACTCGAAGGCATCGCCGCAAACGGCGATCATTCCCGCGCTGCTGCGCAAGCCGAATTTCGAATTGCGCGTCAATTCGCATGTCGTGAAGGTCAATACGGATGCGAGCGGCAAGCGCGCCACCGGCGTGACCTATATCGACGCGGAAGGCAATGAAGTCGAGCAGCCCGCCGAGATGGTGATTCTCGCCGCGTTCCAGTTGCACAACGTGCACCTGATGCTGACTTCGAAGATCGGCCAGCCCTTCAACCCGGATACCAACGAAGGCGTGGTTGGCCGCAACTTCTGCTATCAGTTGCTCAATAGCGTCAACATGTTCTTCGACAAGGACACGTACATCAACCCGTTCATGGGCGCGGGCGGCGGCGGTCAGGCCATCGAGGAATTCAACGCGGACAACTTCGATCACAGCGAGCTCGGTTTCATCGGCGGCGGCATCATCTGGGGCCGTCAGACCGGCAATGGTCCGGTGCGCGGCATTCCGCTGCCCAAGGGCACGCCGAAGTGGGGCACCGAATGGAAGCAGGCGGTGAAGGACAACTTCGTGCACACCGGCCGCATCGAATCGCAATGCAGCAACATGGCTTACCGCAGCTGCTTTCTCGACCTCGATCCGAACTACCGCGATGCGTACGGCTCGCCGCTGCTGCGGCTCACGCTCGACTGGCAGGAGAACGATCTCAAGGCATCGGAATACGTGGCCGGCAAGATGATGGAAATCGGCCGTGCGATGAATCCGAAGTCGATCTCGGGTCGCATTCTGAAGCCCGGCACCCATTGGGACACGCGCGCGTATCAGAGCACGCACATCAGCGGCGGCACCGCGATGGGCGCCGATCCGAAGACGAGCGTGGTCAACAAGTACCTGCAAAGCTGGGACGTGCCGAATCTGTTCGTGCTAGGTGCGAACGTGTTTGCGCATGGCATTGGCTATAACCCGACGGGACTCGTCGGCGGCCTTGCTTACTGGGCTGCGAGCAACATCCGCTCGCAATATCTAAAGAACCCCGGCGCCATGGTGCAGGTCTGAACGAGCGATACGAACATGAGGAAAATCATTACGGGTGTGGCGGCCGCCGTTGTCGTGGCCGTGGGTGCGCTATGGGCGTTTGCATCGGTGCAGCCCGCCGCTGCGATCGATCCCGCGTTCGCGGGGCGGCAGGGCGACGCCGTGCATGGCGCTTATCTGGCGCGCGTGGGCGATTGCGTCGCGTGTCATACGGCGAAGGGCGGCGCACCTTTTGCGGGCGGCTTGCCGTTCGATACGCCGGTGGGCCGGATCTATTCGACCAATATCACTTCCGACCGTGAGCACGGCATCGGCGGCTATACCTTCGAACAGTTCGTGCTGGCGATGCGCCAAGGCGTGAGAAAGGATGGCGCACGTCTCTATCCGGCAATGCCGTTCACGTCGTATGCGAAGGTGTCGGACGCGGACCTGCGGGACCTGTATGCCTATTTCAGCACGCAGGTGCCGGCCTCGGCGCAGCCGAATCACGCCTCCGATGCGATCTGGCCGCTGAGCATTCGTTGGCCGCTCGCGTACTGGAGCCGCGCGTTCCATGACGATTCGCGCTATGTCGCGGATACGTCGAAGAATGTCGAGTGGAATCGCGGCGCGTATCTGGTGCAGGGTCTCGCGCATTGCGGCTCGTGCCACACGCCGCGCGGCGTCGGCTTCGAGGAAAAGGATCTGAGCGGCAAGAGCGATCTTTATCTGTCCGGTTCCTCGCTCGAGCGTACCGCGCCGATCAACCTGCGTTCGGCGGCGGGCGGCGGTCTCGTGAACTGGTCGAAGGAAGACATCGTCGCGTCGCTCAAAACCGGACGTAATCCGCATTCGTCCGTGTCGGGTCCGATGGGCGAAGTCGTCGAGCACAGTACGCAGTACCTGAGCGATGGCGACCTCGGCGCGATCGCGGTGTATCTGAAGAGCCTGGGTGGGTCGGCTGATTCGACGCCGTTCCATGCCGACGACACCACCCTCAAGTCGGTTCTCGCGGGTCAGGCAACGGGGCGCGGCGCGAGCATCTACATCGATAGCTGCGCGGCCTGTCATCGCCAGAACGGTCAGGGCGCCACGCGCGTGTTCCCGTCGCTGGTCGACAACCCGATGGTGACGCAGGCGAATCCGGACTCGCTGGTAGCGGTGATTCTGGGCGGCGCGCGTTTGCCGTCGACTGCGTCGGCGCCGTCACCGCTGGCGATGCCGCCGTTCGGCTGGCGTTACGGCGACGATGACGTCGCGCAGCTTGCGACCTTCATTCGTTCGAGCTGGGGCAACAAGGGGGCGGCCGTGACCGCTGACCAGGTCGCGAAGGTGCGGGCGAGGGTAGCGGCGAACTGATCGCGGTCGATTGTTTGCTTCGAGGCGGCCCGATGGGCCGCCTTTTTTATCTCCGCCGCTTTGCGTCACCACTCGCGGGCTGCGCGCCGGGGAACTTCCTCATAGCGATCGAAACTAGAAGCCGCGCCGGACAGAAACCGTCGCGCCCGTGCTATGTGAATGGAAGATCGCAATCCGCGCGGTCGCCGAAACGACCCATTGGTCGACAGTCAACGACAGCCTTCGTTGCGGTTGTGCGCGTAGCGTGAGGGTCGTGTTCGGTAAATCGATGAGCGAGAGTTGTGGCGCCGTCGACGGACCCATACGGAGATAGCCCGGTGTGGGTTGCGTTGGCGCCTGCGTTCCTGAACCGGTTTTCGCGGCGCCACCACGGAATTCGTGTGCCACCTGCGCGGTGTAGAACTGATCGGGTTGCGCGTAAAACGGCTCGCCCTGGCTTGGCTGATATTGCATTTCATAGTGCTGCAAATAACGTTGCGGTTCTGCAATGGCCGAGCCGACTTCCATCGGCATCGGCGCGATATTCGTCACCGTCATCTCCGCGGGCGCATTGCTGATCAGGCTGTCCGCGAACGCGAATCCGCTCAGCACAAAAAGTATTGCGCCGACAATCCTTTCGTTCAGGCACGTCATGAGCATGCCTCCAATGAAGGAATCGAAACGCCACACTACCGACCGTTCTGTCTGAACCGGGCGAGTCCGAGCGGACCGCCTTTGCAGCTTCGCCTGCATTCACTCATTGTAGTCAGCCATTCGCGTATAGCTACCGCAATTGTGAAGGCTTGAATCGTTCGAGGCGGCGTCGAAGCAGCAAGGCCCGTTACGGATCGACGGCGATTGAAGACGACCGGGCGATGAACCGGGGGTTGCGCATTCGTGTGCAGCCCGAACTCTCCATCTCGCCCTCCACGCTATAATCGCGGCCCATGCAGAAAAGCAAGCATCTTTTTCAGCACCGGTGTATCAGGACTTTTACTTACCAATGACTCAGCCCCACGAGCCCGATACGGGCCACGCCGCACCGAACGCCGGTCGACGGCTTCTGCTGGCCAGCATTCTGGCGAGCTACGCAAGTTCCTTCATTCCCTGGTCGCTGGCCAAGGCCCAACCTGCTGCCGCGGCGCAAGCCACCGCGCCGGACGCGTTCCTGAATGTGTCGCGCGTGATCACGGGGCGTGCGGCGCTCGACCCGACTCAGGCCAACCGCCTGTATGCCGGGCTTGCCGCCACGGTCGCGTCGTTTGCCGAGCAATTGAACGGGCTCGCGGCGTTCATTGCCGCCAATCCGTCCGCGTCGGGCCAGCTGCAGGCATCGCTCGATGCCGCCAATGCGCCGTTCGCCAAACTGCCGCGTCAGATCGCAACCGCCTGGTATGTCGGCGTGGTCGGCGCGGGTCCGGTCGCACGTTGCATCACGTACGAAACGAGTCTGATGAACGTCGTCGTAGCGGACCGGCTGAAGCCGCCGAGCTACGCATACGGACCCTACGGCGCCTGGAGCCGTAACCCTCTCACGGCCGCCTGACGCCTCATCGGTAATTCAAGGAACACAGCCATGTCTGACCAGTTGTCAGCCGATATCGTCGTTATCGGCTCGGGTATCGTCGGCTCGCTCGCAGCGCATCGTCTCGTCTCGCAAGGCGCCTCGGTGTTGATACTCGAAGCGGGACCGCGCGTGGATCGCGGCCGCATCGTCGCGAATTTCCGCAATTCGCCGCGCAAGAACGACTTCATGTCGCCTTACCCTTTTTCGTCGTGGGCGCCGCATCCGGTCTACCAGCCCGTCGACAACAACTATCTCGTGCAGGCGGGACCGTATCCGTACAAGGCGGAGTACATCCGCATGGTGGGTGGCACGACATGGCACTGGGCCGCGCAGGCGTGGCGCGTCCTGCCGAACGACCTTCGCCTGCAAACGCTGTACGGCGTGGGCCGCGACTGGCCGATCTCCTACGACGATCTCGAGCCCTTCTACTACGAAGCGGAAGTGAAGATGGGCGTGTCCGGCGCACCGAACAACGGCTCGCCGCGCAGCAAGCCGTTTCCGATGCAGCCGGTCGCCGAGTCGTTTCTGGAGCAGCGTTTCCGTGAACGGCTCGCGCCGGGCGGCTACGACGTCATCACCAACACGACCGCGCGCAACAGCCGCAACTACGACGGCCGCCCGGCCTGCTGCGGCAACAACAACTGCATGCCGATCTGTCCGATCGACGCGCAATATCACGGCGGACTCGCGGCGGACGCAGCCGAGAAGGCCGGCGCGAAGCTGGTCGAAAACGCGGTGGTGTATCGCATCGAGCACGATGAGCGCGGCCGCATTGCGGCCGTGCATTACTACGATCGCGACAAGGTCTCGCATCGCGTGACGGGCAAGACCTTCATTCTGGCCGCGAACGGTATCGAAAGTCCGAAGCTGTTGCTGCTGTCCGCGAGCGACAAGTATAAGAACGGTCTCGCGAACAGCTCGGATATGGTGGGCCGTCATCTGATGGATCACCCGAGCAACGGCCTCGTGTTCGACGCCGACGAAGAGTTGTGGCCGGGTCGTGGCCCGATGAGCCCGAGTTCGATCAACTCGCTGCGCGATGGCGCATTCCGTTCGGAGCATGCGGCGTTCCGTATCGACATCTCGAACGCGTCACAGGTGCTGTCGGTCACGCAGGCGTTGATCGCGAAGGGCGTGTACGGCGACGAACTCGAACAGCAGATCCGCTATCACGCGGCGCGCCAGTGCAGCGTGAAGAACGTGCTGGAAATCCTGCCCGATCCGAACAATCGCGTGACGCTCAGCGATCGCAAGGACGCACTCGGCATTCCGACGCCGCAGATGCACTATGCGATGAGCGACTACGTGCACAAGGGCATGGCCGCGGCGCGCGAAGAGTACACGCGCATCGCGAAGCTGATGGGCGGCACCAATCTGCGCTACAGCCCGGACGGCGTGTATGGCAACAACCAGCACATCACCGGAACCATGAGCATGGGCCATGATCCGAAGGACTCGGTTGTCGACGCGTTCGGACGCACGCACGATCACGAGAACCTGTATATCGCGAGTACCGGTGTCATGCCCACCGCCGCCACGGTCAACTCGACGCTCACCGCCGTCGCGCTCGCGCTGCGCTCGGCCGAACACATCCACGCCAACGCCTGAAGATGACTTATTTACCGTTCACGGCGTTTACACGCCTTTTGTGCGCGGCCCTGCTCGCGTCGGCAGGCTTTGCCGCCACGGCCCACGCGGCCGGAGAAGACCTCGTCAAGCGCGGCGAGTATCTCGCCAAAGCGGGCGACTGCATCGCGTGTCACAGCGCGCCGCAAGGCAAGCCGTTTGCAGGCGGCCTGTCGCTCGCGACGCCGCTCGGCGAGATCGTCTCGACCAACATCACGCCGTCGAAAACGCACGGCATCGGCAACTACACGCTCGATCAGTTCGGCGCGGCGCTGCGGCGCGGCGTGCGGGCCGACGGCCAGCGTCTGTATCCGGCGATGCCCTACACGTCCTACGCGCAGGTTAGCGACGACGACGTGAAGGCGCTGTACGCGTACTTCATGCAGGGCGTCGCGCCGGTCGATACGTCGCCGCCGCCGACCGCGTTGCCGTTCCCGTTCAACGTGCGTCTGTCGATGGCCGCGTGGAATCTGCTGTTTCTCGATCGCGAACCGTTCAAGGCCGATCCGGGGAAGAGCGTCGAGTGGAATCGTGGCGCGTATCTGGTGCGCGGGCTCGCGCATTGCAGCACCTGTCACACGCCGCGTAATGCGCTAATGGCCGAGAACATGTCGGCGAGCCTCGGCGGCAGCGTGGTCGGCACGTGGTACGCACCGAACATTTCGTCGGACGCGGTGAGCGGGATCGGCTCGTGGAGCGAAGAGGAGCTCGCCGCGTATCTGCGCACCGGTCACGTGGTGGACCGAGCGCAAGCGGCCGGGCCGATGGCCGAAGCCGTGGACAACAGCTTCCAGCATCTGGATGCGAGCGATCTGCGCGCGATGGCGGTCTACCTCAAGTCGACGCCGCCGGTGCGTAACGCAGGCGACCGTCAGCCCGCTCATACATGGGGCGGTGCAAGGTCGAGCCTCGACGAAATTCGCGGCGTGCCCTTGCCCGACGACGCGAACCGGATGAGCGGTCCGCAGCTTTACGATGCATATTGCGCAAGCTGCCATCAGGCGCATGGTGAAGGGACCGGACAAGGTATCGATGGCCCGGGACTGCCGTCGCTCTTTCACAATACGGCGCTCGGTCACGCGAACAGCAACAACCTCGTGATGGTGATGCTCGAAGGCGTGCACCGGCAAGACGGCGCGCCCGATGTGCTGATGCCTGCGTTCGGTCGCCTGCTGTCCGATCAGCAGATCGCGACGCTCGGCAACTATCTGCTCAAGCAGTATGGGAATCCGGCTGCCTCGGTGACGGTGGAGCAGGTCAAGACCTTGCGCGCGGGCGGCGCGGCGTCGCCGCTGATTACGATTGCACGTGTAGGAATGGCCTTCGCGGCGCTGGTCGTGCTGGGTATTCTGTTCCTGCTGTTCCGCAGGCGCAGGCTCCGCTAATGCGCGCTTCACGATGCGCAGCCGCTCGGGATGAGCGGTAAAGCGGTCCATAGAAGTATGGCGCCATGCGGTAAACAAAAAATGGCGGCTCCGGTTGGAGCCGCCATTTTTTATTGGATTTCGCGACGCATCGCCGGGCTTGCTCCGCCCGGCGAGCGGCCAGCCTCGCAGGGGCTGGCCGTCTGGGTTGCTACGGGCAAGCGGCTTAAGGCGCCGCGACACCTTGCGTCTTCGGCGTATAGGGCTTGTGGAAACTGCGCCGGCCCACGCAAGCGTCTTCGCGGTATACAGCGGTGCGCCTTGCGTGTAGTTGGCGGCGCTGTGCCAGTCGCCGGAACCCGTGTATCTGGCCACCGCCGGATGCGGGTACACGGGGCGCGACGCGGTCACGGCGTTGTTCGAATCGGTTTGATACGTCATGACCGAATTCGGCGCCTTCGCCTGCTCGACCCAGCCAGTTACCTGCGAGACCAGATCGATGTTCGGGAAGCCCTCGCCGCCGCCGCAATGGGCGACCCCCGGCACCACGTACAGCCGTGCGAAATCGCTCACGCTCGACTCGCCCATCGTGCTTTGCATCGCCTCGTAGTAAGCGATCGTGAAGAGCGGCGAGATGTGCTGGTCGGCCCAGCCGTGCCACAGGATCAGCTTGCCGCCGGCGCTCCTGAATGCGGACAGGTCGGATTGGTCGCATCGTTGAGCGGGTGGTTGGCCTGCAGAAAGCTCGTGTAGAAACTCGCGTCGTGATAGCCGGACGTGTCGATGTTCGGCATGCTCGGCGAACCCGTGAAGACCAGGTTGTATGCGCCGGTCACGATGTTGTAGCTGAACAGACCCGTGGTCTTCACGGGGGCGTCCGTCGAGTTCGTCGTCGGCCCTTCGACGCGGACCCAGTTGGCTTCCGAACCGTACTGCGGCGAACCGGCCAGCATGCGTTCACCGGTCGTGGCATCCGTCGGGCCGCTGTAGATCTTCGTGGCAGCGGCGACTTCTGCCGCGCTCAGGCAGTTGGCGGTGCTGGTCGCGCCGTTCGCGCACTGGATCGTTGCCGGATCGAAGTGACAGGTGCGCGGATCCGCCAGCAGGCCGTCGGCCGCGCCGCTCGCGCCGCATGCGGCCACGACGGCCTTGTGCAGCACGTGCGCCTTGTCGGCGTAAAGCACGGCGTTGCCGAGGTATTGCCGGTCGTGCTGTTCGATTGCACGCTCCAGCCGTGATACAGCGAGTTCTGGATCTGCAAGTGAGCAGCCGGTGCGCCGGCGACGATGCCGTTGTAATCGGTCGCGTAGCGTTGCGCGGCCATCAGCGCTTCGCGGCCGCCGTCGGAGCAGCCAATGAAGTACGAGTACTTCTGCGCCTGCCCGTAATAGGCCTTGATGAGCTTCTCCGCCGTGAGCGTCGTGGTGTGCTGACCGCGATAGGCAAAGTCGGCCTGCTTCTGCGCATCCGAGGACCAGCTCGTGTCCTGACCCGTGTGGCCCATGTCGGTCGCTGCCGTCACGAGACGGCCAGGGTCAGCAGCGAGGCCGTGCGCGCATGAACGCGCGCAAGCAGCCCGAAAGATTGCTGAGTTCTCACGCTTGCCTCCTTGATTGGTTTTCTTCCTCGATCATCAGAACCGCCCGCGAGCATCGTGACCGCATGACGTACCCGCGATTGGCGGATTGCCTGTTTGTTTTCATCAATTCCCCTCTCCTCTTTTAATACTTCGGTTCGCAAAGACGTCTCCAGATCGTCGACCTGTTTGTTCCTCAATCATTCGTGCGGCATAACGTGACCATGCGCAAAACGGCGACCGATAGCGAAAGCCTCGCTTCATCGCGATATGAAGAAAGGAAGAGTGCGGCGAAAAGCATCGGCCCATCCGCCGTTCTATGCGACTTCGTTCCCGAGTTATCTGTTCTATTTATCGAGGGGTGCTTGCAAGGGCGTCGGGCGAGGCCGTCTCCAGCGGCTACCGGATCGCGTTCGAGCCTTATTCAAAGGGCTTATGAGGGCGTTTCTCGGTTTCCGGCGATGCTATGCGGAACAACCAAAACCCGGATACTCCGCTCACACATCTGGTTAACCCGCCCTTTTGACGCCGGAGCCCGAACCGCTACCTTCAGACCGGCTCATTTGGGGAAGGTAGGCAAGGCACCCACATGACGGCAAGCGCGATTGACGAGAGCGCGAAGCCACGAGCTTCGGCCGCGCAATAAGACCAGAAAAGGAGACAGGAGAAATCTGATGACAAGCGGAATGACAAGCGCAATGACGAGCGGTAAGAGAATTGATATCAAGGCGTTCATCGACGAACGGTCGATCTCGGCCTACCAGTGGCTATTGGTCGCGCTGTGCTTTCTGATCGTGACGGCCGACGGCATGGACGTCGCCATCATGGGATTCATCGCGCCTTCCATCATTCACGACTGGGGCATTTCGCGCCCCGCATTCGGCCTCGTGATGAGTGCGGCGCCGATCGGTCTGGTGATCGGCGCACTGACAGCGGGACCGGCGTCGGATCGCATCGGGCGCAAGTGGGTGCTGATTACGTCGGTGTTTCTATTCGGCATTTTCACGATTGCTACCGCGTTCACGCAAACGCCGACCGCGATGGCGCTGTTGCGACTGCTGACCGGCATCGGTCTTGGGGCCGCGATGCCTAACTCAACGACGCTGCTGTCCGAGTACGCACCGCAACGCAAGCGCGCATTGCTGATCACGATCATGTTCACGGGCTTCAACCTCGGCTCGGCGTTGATCGGCTTCGCTGCCGGCTGGCTGATTCCGATTCACGGCTGGCGCTCGGTACTGATTTTCGGCGGTGCGCTGCCGTTGCTGTTGATCCCGTTCCAGATCTGGCTGCTGCCGGAATCGGCCCGTTTGCTGGCCGTGCGTGGCGCATCGCCCAAGCGTATCGGCTCGGTGCTCGGCCGCGTGTGCGGCGCGCGCTTTGCCGGTGACGAAGTGTTCGTTTCGAGTGAACCGCGGCTGCCGACGCGCAAGCCGATCGGCGTGCTGTTCTCGCAAGGCTATGGTTCGATGACGCTCGCGCTGTGGGTCACGTATTTCATGGGCCTGCTCGTGATCTACCTGTTGACCGGCTGGCTGCCCACGCTGATGAAGGACGCGGGTCTCACCGTCACCGCGGCGGCCAACATCACGGCGATGTTCCAGATCGGCGGCACGCTCGGCGCGGTTCTGGTCGGCTGGGTGATGGACAAGGTCCGGCCAGCGCCGGTGATCAGCGCGGCTTACCTGGGCGGTGGTCTGTGCGTGCTCGGGTTGGGCTACATCGGCGCATTGTCTTCATCGCTGGCATTGCTGGTGTTTGCTGCGGGCTTCTGCATGAGCGGCGCGCAAACCGGTCTGAACGCGTATGCGCCAGGCCGCTATCCGACCGTGGCGCGGGCAACTGGCGTGAGCTGGATGCTCGGCATGGGCCGCTTCGGCAGCATTTTCGGCTCGGCGATCGGCGGCGCGCTGCTCGGCTTCGGCTGGCAGTTCGGCGCGATTCTCGCGATGCTTTCGGTCCCCGCTACACTGGCCGCGATCGCCATTCTCGTGAGTCAGCGCGTGAGCGCCGGCGAGACGACGGCAAGCCCGAATACCGCGCACTGAGTGACAAGCCAAGCAAACGCGGCGCGCACGAGTTTTGTCGTGGCGCGTCGCTGGTCGAATCAATTTTCTGAGGAGAGACCGTGATTATCGACATTCACGGCCACTACACTACCGCGCCGAAAGCGTTGGAGTCGTGGCGCAACCGCCAGATCGCGGGCATCAATAACCCGTCCGAGATGCCGAAAGCGTCGGAATTGCGGATCAGCGACGACGAGCTGCGCGATTCGATCGAAAGCAACCAGTTGAAGCTGATGCGCGAGCGCGGCCTCGATCTGACGATCTTCAGCCCGCGTGCGAGTTTTATGGCGCATCACATCGGCGACGTGCAGATCTCCCGTACGTGGGCCGCCATCTGCAATGAGTTGTGCTATCGGGTGAGCCAACTCTTTCCCGAGCACTTCGTGCCGGCGGCGATGTTGCCGCAAAGCCCGTGCGTCGACACCGCCACGTGTATTCCGGAACTGGTCAAGTGCGTCGAGCAGTACGGCAACGTGGCGATCAATCTCAATCCCGATCCGTCGGGCGGTCACTGGACCAGTCCGCCGCTGTCGGAACGCTACTGGTATCCGATCTACGAGAAGATGATCGAATACGACATTCCGGCGATGGTCCACGTGAGCACGAGCTGCAACGCATGCTTTCACACCACCGGCTCGCACTACCTGAACGCGGACACGACGGCCTTCATGCAGTGCCTGACGTCGGACCTGTTCCGCGATTTTCCGACGCTGCGTTTTGTGATTCCTCACGGCGGCGGCGCGGTGCCCTATCACTGGGGGCGTTTCCGCGGACTCGCACAGGAGCTGAAAAAACCGTTGCTGAAGGATCATCTGCTCAACAATATTTTCTTCGACACCTGCGTCTATCATCAGCCGGGTATCGATCTGCTCACCCGCGTGATCCCCGTCGACAACATTCTGTTCGCGAGCGAAATGATTGGCGCGGTGCGTGGCATCGATCCCGAGACGGGCCACTATTTCGACGACACGAAACGCTATATCGAAGCGGCGCATGTCGATGCAGAAGAGCGTCACAAAATCTACGAAGGAAATGCGCGGCGAGTCTATCCGCGTCTGGATGCGTTGCTTAAATCGAAGGGACAGTAATCATGTATGAACTTGGAGTCGTCTATCGCAACGTCGCGCGCGCGGACGCGGATGTTGCCGGGAAACTCGGTGCGCTCGGCTCGGCAACCGTGCACGAGGCAATGGGACGCACGGGTCTCTTGAAGCCGTACATGCGGCCGATCTATGTCGGCGCGCGCGCCAGCGGCACCGCGGTCACCGTGCTGTTGCAGCCGGGCGATAACTGGATGCTGCACGTCGCGGCCGAGCAGATCCGGCCGGGCGACGTCGTCGTGGCCGCGGTGACCACCGACTGCACCGATGGCTATTTCGGCGACCTGCTGGCGACGAGCTTCAAGGCGCGCGGCGCTCAGGCATTGATCATCGACGCAGGCGTGCGCGACGTGAGCGTGCTGACGGAGATGAACTTCCCGGTCTGGAGCAAGGCGATTTCCGCGAAAGGCACGGTCAAGGCGACGCTCGGTTCGGTAAACATTCCCGTGGTCTGCGCGGGTGCGCTGGTCACGCCAGGCGATGTCGTCGTCGCAGATGACGACGGCGTGGCGGTGGTGCCTGCGGCGTCGGCGCAATTGGTGCTCGAAAAAGCGGCTGCACGCGAAGCGAACGAAGCCGGGAAGCGCGCGAAGCTGGCCGCTGGCGTGCTCGGTCTGGACATGTACAACATGCGCGGGCCGCTGGAGCAGGCCGGATTGCGTTACAAAGACTAAAGAGGGCGGCAAAAGATGGTCAGCGGTCAAACCGTGCGCACGCCGATCACCGGCATCTCGTCGATGGCTACGCGCCTGGTACTGGCCGAACTCGCCGCCGCATACGAACGCTTGGCGGGGCAGCCGGTTGCGATTGAGTCGGTCGGCGGTGTCGATGCGGCAAGGCGTATTCAGGAAGGCGAATCATTCGATATCGTCGTGCTGGCGGTGGACGCGCTCGACCGGTTGGCGGCGGCCGGCCGGGTCGATCCGGCAAGCCGGGTTGCACTTGCGCGCTCTGGCATTGCCATTGCGGTGGCGGCAGGGCAACGGCGGCCGGACGTCAGTACCGAAGCGGCGCTGCGCGACGCCATTCTGAGCGTCCGCGGCATCGGCTACTCGACGGGTCCTAGCGGAGCGCATCTGAAGCGGTTGTTCGAGCGTTGGGGCATAGCGGAAACCATTGCTCCGCGCATCGTGCAGGCGCCGCCCGGCGTCCCGGTGGGGGTATTGGTCGCGCGGGGCGAGGTCGCGCTGGGTTTTCAGCAACTGAGTGAATTGATCCACTTGCCGGGCATCGACGTGGTCGGCGCATTGCCGCCCGAGGCGCAATCCATCACCGTCTTTGCGGCCGCGATCTGCGCCGCGACGCCCCAGCGCGAGGCTGCGCGGGCGCTGCTAGCGTTTCTGACGTCGCGCGAGGCCGACGGCGCCAAGTTGCAGAACGGGATGGAGCCCGCTTGATCGCAGTAGAAGGTGGTTCGGGCTTGCGCGAAGTGCGGCCGAAGGGCATTGTCCAGGCGATAAGCTGGTATTCCCCCTGCGGCGCAAAGGGAAAGCCGTTGCCATGGTGCGCTCAAACGGGCGCGTAACCGCACTTGTGATTTTTCGCCGCGTACTCACGCCAGCAGCTTTCCCCACTCGTAGTCGATCCTGTCCGGCGTGAATGGTAATACGCCCGCGCCAGGTGTGAAAGTCAGTTCGCCGAAGTAGACCAGGTTATCGGGTGCGTACAGGTCCACGCGGACGTAATCGAAGTCTTCAGAGAGGGCGATCGCGGTGTCCAGTACCGCTTCCAGGTTCGCCGGGCGAGGTGCCGGCGCGGCGCTCCGCTTGTAAAAGCCGATCTCGACGTCGAGGTGATTCCAGTTGATGTCGTACACGTCGCCATGCGTCGCGTTTCCGAATCTGTCCGATATCACCAGTATGTAGATGATCGGCGGTCCCTGCCGGCCACCAAAACAATGCACCTTGAAGTCTGCCGGTATCTGGCCGCGTGCGTCGAGAAGCAGGTGCTCGAAGAAGATACGCGGCTCGATGGTGCGATAGTGCCGCTCTCGCGCAATGCTGTAAAAGTCGATTGCGAGCCACTGCTCGGCGCGACGCTGCAGCTCGTCGAACGATGTTTCCGACTTGTTTCTCACCACCTCGACGAAGCTGCTGCCGTGATTCGCCTTCATCACGAAAGCACTCGGAAGCGCGTCGAATACTTCGCGTGTGAACACATCCGGTGCCGCGATTAGAGGTATCAGGTGCTTCGCACCTATCTTGCTGGCAATGTATTCGCGAACCAGAAGCTTGTCGGTCAAGCCGATGTAGCGCGGATCCGGCCTGAGACTGCGTTGCAGGATCTTCTCGTTGAAGGTGGCGGGGCGACGCAGATTGGGATAGCGGCCAATACATTTATGATGCAACAGACTCAGAAAAAGAGAGTCGGGCAGAAAGGACTTCGCGGCTTCCTTGAGTCTTCTGATCGTCGAGACGGGGTGCTCAGGCAACCGATACGGATCGGCCAATACCGGTGGTGGCACGTCGACCGGCATATCTCCGGACAACGCGACTCCCTTATGCCTTGCAACGGATGCAGCGGCATCCCCGTCGTACTGTGCGGACTTTATCGTTGTCATGTTTCCATCCGTAACTGGCGGCACCGCGAAGCGGCATTGAAAGTCCTAAGGGGCTTCTCGCACAATCTCAGTAGAGGTGTTCCAGTGTTCCTCGGGCGCCAGATATCGCTGTTCGGATTCGAAATGTTGCCGGGCGCGAAATTGCGTGGGGGACATCCCGTATCGTTCCTTGAACAGTCGCCCCAAACGATTGCCGTCGCCCATGCCACAGCGCCGCGCAATCTTGTCGACGGGCAAATCGGTGTTTCTCAACATCGCGGATACGATCTCGAAGCGTGTACGCAACAGATACTCGAGTGGCGTCATACCGAATTCGCATTTAAAGCGGCGCTGAAAATTGCGCTTGCTCATGGCCGCGGACTCGGCCGCCTGAGCGACTGAAATCGCCTTACTGTAGTTCTCCTTGATCCAGCGTGCCGACTCGCGGACTTTTTCGGTGGTCGTGGTGACGCTTGCATCGTCCAGCTCCGACTTGTTCTGGTCCGTGTAGCCTGTTTGTAGAATGCGGCCGATCTTTCGCGCGGTATCTGGACCCAGGTCGCGTTCGATCTGGGAAAGTGCCAGGTCGGTGGGCTTCACACCGCCGCCGTCGCGAGTGCTGCCGCTGTCATCAAATAGAAAGATGGGCACAGTCGATTGCAATGGATTCCTGCAGACGACGGCCAGATTCGCGCCTTGCTGCACACGAAACGATGCAATGGACCCCTGAAGCGAGATCCACGAAAGAAAGCGGTCATTGGATTCCGCGGTCTCGGTCGCGTCCCGGCACGCTACGAAGAACGCGTGGAAATCGGCGAGGCTGTAACGCTGCAGACTTTGCGTCCAGATCGAGATGCTGGACGAACTGGTCACCAGCCCCCCCGCATCGGACAACACGGACAGTCGATATGGCGGTTCCTTGCCCCCGGCTTTCTCGAACTCGTTGGCAAGCCGAAATATGTCGCCGATAGCTCCTGTGGTTGCCATCGAACAGTGCTGAAAAACCAGAAGGCCAATGTGTTTCATCGCTTTTCGTCCATTCCGACGCTTATTCACGTCCGACGTAAGACAATCGGTGGAAGTCATCAGGCTGAGTTCTCTGCACAGGCTAATCACCCTGAGTAGCGAGATTAACGCATCGAAATTTCCACGACGAACTTGGCTGGCGTTTGCGGGTGTTTTGGCGTAATAGTCATGGCGGGGGAAATTCTTACCTCGCAATGGAAGACAAAGCGTTCTAATATGTATTCCCACGAGAAACATTTTCCGTAACTAATACGCAAGGATCTTGTGAATAGCGCTTCCGCCAAAGCGCGCTTTCACTCGATGACGCAAGGGCTGCCGGGCGACAGCTGCACTCGGATAGACAATTTGTGTACATGAATTGCGGAGGCAGTTCAGTGCGGGGATATGCACTGACCCGTATAACTCTGTTACATTAATTGCAGATAGCAACAAGGCTTTCTGCAATAGCCCTGCCTTTGTAATCCCCTCTGCATAATCGGCCATTAACACCCGAATTTATGCCGATGACGAATTGCCGCTTTTTAAGCAGGCTATGCTTCACTGCAGCATCAAGAGAGAAATTGGCGGCCTGAATGAGCCGATTTCCGACTCCGCAAGATGCGTATGTGCATTAACGCGCCATCGCCGTGCTTCGGCGAGGATATGTCCAATTACCGTCCTCCATGGACAGCTGGATTTGTGTCGGGTCGAAGCATTGCGCGAGAAGGCTGACGCGCGATCATGTACCACCGTGCCCGCAGGGGCGCGGTGCCGGCGTTGATCGCGCTGCGGCTGGCGCTCGCGGCGATCGTGACATATGGTTGGATTATCCGGCGTTCTCATACATGAAGATCGACCTTGCCGGGCGAGCGTCTGATTGGCGAAGCGGCCATCACGCCAGACGTGAGCCATTGGATCGCAAGGCGTTCTCTCGAACTACCTGTGCAGTTGGAGGTTGGCATCGTCAATGCCGCGAGGCCCTATTCCTGTTTTATGAAGTAGCGGCAGGCAGTGACCATAACAATCTCAATACAGCAGTTTTTCAGGGTCCATTACAGAATAGCTTTTCGTAGCACGAATATCTTGGGAGGATTTTTAGTTTGTTGAGATCGTGGTGGGAGAACGCGTTGCAGGCGACGTAGTAAAGACGCCGATGATATGTAGTACGCAGCACTGTCATCCGTCGTTCGCGCGGTCCGGAACGCAGCTATCCGAACCAATCTAACGAAGCACGTCACGTCGAGGTGCTGCCGGACAATGCACTACCCACGTCGTCCGGCGGCGGTTTCAGAACGTGAACCGGTGGTGCAGCAGAGCAGCATCGAATCATTACTCTGCCCATCGAACATGGAAGGATCAAACCGGTGGATTACTACCCTCAGAATTCGCTCTCTCCGGGTGCCAGCGCCGAACGTGGCCAACTCAGCGCGCGTGGGATGCTCACGTTGATGCGCGATCACATCTGGGAAATCGTGGTCACGACGGTGGTCGTTCTGACACTGGCTGTGGCATATCTACTTATCGCGACACCGATCTACTCGGCCGATGTCCTCCTGCGCGTGGACCCGCCGGAGCCGAATGCGCTCGGTCTCGCCTTGCAGAATCAGGAAATGCTTGCGCCGCCTGCGCCGTCCCCAACGACCGAAATGGCCATCATGCATAGCCGCTCGGTGCTCGACCCGGTGATCGACCGGTTCCGCTTCGACGTGTCCGTGACGCCGCGCAAGATTCCGGTTCTGGGTGCCATCGCCGAGAAGTTTGCGACACCCGGTCGGCCGGCGGCGCCGTGGTTTGGGTTGAAGTCCTTTGCGTGGGGCGGCGAGCGTATTCAGATTGGCGCTCTTGACGTGCCGCGAGAACTCGAGGAAGAAAAGCTCACCTTGATCGCCCTCGCAGATGGCGCGTACGAGTTGCGCGGACCGTCGGATCAGTTACTCGTCAGAGGCATAGTGGGCACGCCGGCAATGGACAACGGCGTCTCGATGCTCGTGAAGGAGTTGGACGCGCGGCCCGGCACGAAATTCGAGGTTATTCGGTGGAATGAACTCGACGCGGTCAAGCGCTTTGAGGACCTGGTCAAGGTTAGCGACAAGGCAAAAGACTCGGGTCTCATGCAGATAGAGTATATGGATAAAAGCGCGGATAAGGCCACGGAAGTCGCCAATGCCGTGGGCCAGCAATACCTGGCCTCTGCCATTACCAGCCGGCAACTCAATGACACGACCACGCTCGCCTTCATTAACGGAGAACTTCCGCGCTTGCTCGCCGACCTCAGGAAGGCTGAGGACAATCTCAAGCATTTCCGCGCGAATGCACAGTCGATGCAACCGACGGCCGAGGCGCAAGCGTATCTTCAGGGCGGCCTCGACCTCGACAGGCAGATTGCGTCCCTGCAACTGCAGCGTACGCAACTCCTCGACCGTTATACCGTTGGCAGCCGCTGGATCCAGAACATCGACACACAACTGGCGCAATTAAAGGACGCGCAAGAGAAATTCAACGGCCATTTCAACGGCATGCCGTCATCCGAGCGTGAAAGCGTCGATCTGCTCCGCGCGCAGAAGGTGGCGGAAACGGTCTATCTGGGGATGGTTCAGAAAGCGGAGCAATTACAGGTTCGGCGCGCCAGTACCACGGGCGGCGCGCATATCGTCGACCGGGCAATCAGACCCCATCGTCCGGTCAAGCCGCAGCCCGTGCTGGTGCTCGGAGGGGCCTTGATACTCGGGCTCGTGTCCGGCGTCACGCTGGTCTTCATGCGCCGCCATGTGATGACCGGCGTGACCGACCCCAAATACGTCGAGCGCCGCATGAGCGTACCGGTATTCGGCGAGATCCTGTTCAGCCAGCAGCAGCTGTTGCTCGATCGCCTGTCTGCCAGCGCGGGCCGAAAGTTACTACTGGGTCTGGGAGGGCGAAGCAATCTGCCATTCCAGAAAAGCTCGCCCGATATTCAGTTTCACGGTGCGGCGGCCTTTCTCGATGGCGACATCAGCCGGGCTCTGGCTTCACGTTTTCCGCACGATACGTCGGTCGAGGCGCTTCGCAACGTGCGCACCGCGGTGACGCGCGATCTTGCACGCGCGCGCAATAACGTCCTGATGGTCATCGGGCCGACGCCGTCGGCGGGAAAGAGCTTTATTGCCGCAAACCTCGCGATTCTGCATGCCGAGATCGGCACGCGCGTCGTGCTGATCGACGCCGATATGCGGCGCGGACATCTCGCGTCGTTGTTCAACGGCAGCAATCGTGGCGGACTCTCGGAAGTGCTCGCGGAGCGAATGCCTTTGCGCAGCGCATTGCGGCAGACGAGCGTCGAGAGCCTGACGTTCCTGTCCTGTGGCTTGCGTCCGGAGAATCCCGCCGCACTGCTGATGAAACCGCGCTTCAAGGATGTGCTGGAGCGGCTCGCGGGTCAGTTCGATCTGGTGATCATCGACACGCCTCCGTTTCTGGCGGTCACGGACGCTTCCATCATCGCGAGTGAAGCGGGCGCGTCGTTGCTGGTCCTGCGTTCGGGCATGCAAAGCGAGGAGGAGATCGCCGACACGATCAAGAAGATGGAGCGCGCCGAGGGACGCATTGCCGGCGCGGTCTTCAACGGCATCCCGCTGCGGCGAAGTACACGGAATTACGGCTACGCGACGAACTACGCCAGTGATGCCGGCGACCCGGAAGCAGTGCATTGATCTCGCTCCGGGCTCAGGCAAATGGCAGCCAGCGTAATCTCGTGACGGCGTTAAACGGAGCACCCGATGACCTTTGCAATCAACGGAAAGTTCACTTCCCAGCCCGTCACCGGCGTTCAGCGGGTCGCCTATGAACTCACGAGAGCGATGCAGATGCGCGCGCTCCCTGGTGATGAACTGGAAGTCTTCATGCCGCAAAACGCAATCGAACCGGGCGCGCTGCTCGCACGCCAGCGGCGTTTTCCGTGGCTGCGCGGCACGCTCTGGGAGCAGATCACGCTGCCGATCGCGGCGCGGGGCATGACGCTCCTGAATCTGTGCAATACCAATCCGCTGTTCAAGCGCGCGCAGGTCGTGATGGTCCATGACATGGCGATCTACGATGTCCCGCAAGGCTTCTCGAGAAAATTCCGGCTCTGGTACCGCGTTTGCTTCGCATGCCTGAGACGAACCCGGCCGCTGATCCTGACGGTCTCGGAATTCTCGAAGACGCGCATTTGCCATCACCTGAAAATCGATGAATCGCGCGTGACGGTCGTCACGCCCGGCGCGGACCATCTCGACCGGGTCACGTCGAATCCCGCGGTATTGAGCCGTCTTGGGCTCGCGAAAGACACTTACTGTGTGATTGTCGGCAGTATCGATCCGCGCAAGAACCTGCAGCGGGCGCTGGAGGCAATCGGCAAGCTCGGACATCTCACCGGAATCAAGTTTGTCATTGTGGGCGGTAGAAATCCGCGCATCTTCAATAGCGCCGATGACGGGCAACCGGCGTTCTCGAAGCAGGTACTGTGGGCTGGCTTCGTATCGGACGGCGAATTGAAGTCTTTGTACGAGAACGCGGGTTGCCTCGTTTTTCCGTCGTTGTATGAGGGATTCGGACTGCCGCCACTCGAAGCGATGTACTGCGGCTGTCCTGTGATTGCCTCGTCGCGCACGTCGATACCCGAAGCGTGTGGCGACGCCGCGATGTATTGCGATGCGATGTCGGCTGACGACATCGCCGCAAAGATTTCAAAAATGATGGGCGACGCAGAACTCAGGGAGCGTCACCGAACAAAGGGCTTGCTTCACGCCCGCGAGTTTCGCTGGGAGTGTTCGGCGCAGAAAGTGCTTGAGATTCTCTACGGCCACACCGGTGAGCGCTTGCCGGACCTGACGCCGCGCGCGTCGGTGAGTTGACGCATGGTTCTGGGCAGGCAAATGCATCGCGTCGAAAACGGTGCCGGCCGACGGCGAGCACTGCGCATACTAGCGGCGCTCGCGGGTGCGACGATACCTCTGGTGCGTACGCGGGGCGCGCTCGCGGCGGTATCCGATGCGCGCAAACATCGCGCGACCGCTCGCCGGATGACCGACCTGATCGGCTCGAATGGCTGGCCCGGATCGGCCAGCGATATTCAGATGTGGCACGCGATGGGCATCAGTTGGGGACGCGATTCGGTGGGACCTGGCCAGCAGTACGGCCCGGGAGACGCGATGCGTATCGACAAGACCGGTCCCACATTCAATAGCGATCTGCCGTCGGTCCTGATTCGAAACGATCGCAACGGAATCGGCTCCTTGCTGCTGCTCGCATACACGCCGAAGTGGAATGCGAGCGTGCCGGGAGATTCAAAGTCGGCGCCTGTCGACGAGAAGGCATGGACGCGCTACGTCGACGCGGTGGTTCGCAAGTATTCGACGCCGCCGTTCAATCTGCGTTATTTCCAGATCTGGAACGAGGCGGCCGGCAAGTTGTCCGGTGGTTCGCCGCAGGCCTCGTTCTGGCACGGCCCGGATTTCAGTCCGGACCGGAAGCGCGCGAAGCCCTACGAGCGGGCGATGCAGGATTACGTCGAGCGGATTCATATTCCGGCGGCACGGATTATCCGCGGTTACGACGCGTATGTCGTGTACGGCGGCTGGCCGGATCAGGGCGGGCTCTCCAACTTCAAGCGATGGCTGGAGTACAGGAGCCCGGTGCTGGATGAACGCATGCTGGACTGGGTCGATTACCTCGACACGCATTACCTTCCTGTCGCCGATCTCGATCCTTTGTATGAGCAGTACGTGAAGAACGGTCCTGCACGCGGAATCTGGCAAACGGAAATAGGTGACGCGTACATGAAAGATCCGCACTACCTGCCGCGCTATTTCTTCGACTTCGCCGTGTGGGCATTGGATAGAAACTGGAACGACCAGGACAAGTATCTGTCCATGATCTATCACTGGGATGGCTATGAGCCATTCCGGCTTACGCATCGGGGTCCGCCTGAGCGGACTTACAACGTATCCGGTCAAAGCCTGGTCGTACTGCATCGGACCGTCGATGGACCGCTCGCCAGCTTGTCGAAGCCGTTGCAGTTCAGTCCGGGCGCCGCAGGAACCGGCTTGTTTTCCGGCCGCGACATCGTGATGCAGGTCAGGGCGGACCCGGGTTGGCAGACGGTCGGCTTGCCGGGGCTTGGGCCGACATCGTCGTCGCGTGTTACCCGGGTCGAGTTTATCGATGCACTGACCGGCGAAGCGGGCGCCCGCGACGACGTTGCGTTGACGTGGGACGACCAGCGGCTGAAAGTTCGATTCAAGGTGCCGGATCGAGTCAACGGCGCTGGCAACAATCCGCCGAAGCACCTCGCCTATGTAGTTCTGCGTCGTGCCACGTAGCCATACGATCAGGCAAGGCTATGCCCGATCTAGTTGAAGTGTCGTGTTTGCCGCGTGTGTCGTCAGTTTTACGGTCATCGGATTTCGCTTGATCGAACTTTTGGATACCGTCGAGAAATCATGAACCACGTTACCGTTGCGATTTGCAATTACAACTACGAGCGCTATCTGGTCGAGGCGATCGACTCGGCGCTTGCTCAGGACTATCCAGGAACGGAGGTGCTCGTCATCGACGATGGTTCGACCGACGGCTCGCGAGCGGTCATTGAACAGTACGGCACGCGTATTTCATCCATCTTCAAGCCGAACGGCGGCCAGGTCTCCGCGTATAACCATGCGATCGGCGTGCTTGAAACGGACTATGTAATCTTCCTCGATTCCGACGACATTCTTTATCCGAGCGCGGTCTCCGAAGTGATGCGCCTGTTCGTGGACGGAAACTGGGCGAAGGTGCAATTCCGCCTAGACGTGATGGACAGCGACAGCGTGCTAACCGGCACCCATGTACCCCATAGCGAACCACCACACGACTGCGGAAAGCTGTTGCTGGGCGGCTGGCTTTATCCCTCTCCGCCCGCGTCGGGCAATGCATATCGTGTGAGTGCCCTGAGGCGCTTCTTTCCCATACCGGAGGAAGGCATCAACCGCTACGGCGCGGACTTCTACGCGATCTACGGTGCGGCATTGACTGGGCCTATTGCCACCGTGCCGAAATCGCTCGGCGGCTATCGTGTGCATAACGCACACGGCGAGACGGTCTCGTTCGCCAATTCGGAGCAGATCAACAAAGCGCCGAAAATCTTCAACCTGCGCTGGGCGATACTCAGGGATATCGCCCGCAACCGGTTGCAGATAGAACTGCCGCCAGTCTTTTACGACTTTTCTCACGAAAGAGCCACGTTCTGTTCGAGCGTCTATCGCGCGACCCTGCCGACACGCTGGCGCTGGATGACGCGAAACTCTCACACCTATTTGCATACGATCATCGCGAACCCGTTCTGGGGTGTGAAGAAGAAACTCGGCACGCTCGTGCTGTCGAGCTTGTGCCTCGTGCCTTATTCGCCGCTGTCGGACTTCGTCGTGCGTTATATCTCCAACCCGCTTGCCCGCCGCCGCGCGGTTGGGCGCTGAACTCCGGACCGCGCGACAAAGGGGGCAGTATGGATAGACGAGCGGGCGCCAACGTTATTGCGTTTGTCTACGGCGGTTATTTGATGAGGTACATCTATCTCATCATCGTCGTGCCGTTCTACGGCAGGATTCTCGGCGTCGCCGAGTACGGCCGGGTATTGGCGTCGATGTCGCTGATGAACGTGATATGGATGCTCGCCGGTTATGGATTCACGTTCGTCGGCATGCGCGAGGTGTCGAAGGCGCAATCGGCGGCGGAGTGCAACTCCATCTACTCGTTGCACGTGAGCGCACGCCTTGTGATGGGATTGCTGGGCGGCAGTATCGGCGTCATCGCGACGATGAGCTCACCGGTCCTGTCGGAGCGGCCGATGATCGGTCTGCTCGCCACGCTGCTGGGTATCGTGTCGGCGATGAATCTGGGCTGGCTATTCCAGGGGCGCCAGCACTTTCGAACCCCGATCATGATCGAGGTGTTCGGTTTCGCGCTCAGTCTCGTGCTGGTTCTGAATTTGGTCAATGGGCCGAGTGACGCCGTGTGGGTGCTGGCGAGTCTGCTGATCGCGGGCGTGGCGTCCTCGATCATTTCGTACGGCCTGACGACCTGGCAACTGGGCTTGCCGCGTCTCAGCTTCGCGGGCGTCGTGCCTCTCGTGCGAGGCTCGACGATGCTGTTCTGCTACTCGTCGGGCTCGGTCGTGCTCACGGCGTCTTCGACTTATCTGTTGACGCTGCTGTCCACGCCCGCCCAGGTGGGCTACTTCGGCGCGGCCGAACGTTTCGCGACGATCGGGCTCAGTCTGATGGGGCCGGCGTCGCAGGTGTTCATTCCCACGATATCGCGGCAACTCGCGCTCGGCGACAAAGAGGGTGCACATGTCACGACCCGGCGAGGCGCCACCTTGTTGATCGGCTACGGACTGCTGGCGTTTTGTGGCGCGCTCACGCTTTCGCCATTTGTGCTGCCGTTGATCCTCGGGCCCGCATTTGAACCGAGTGCGCACGTATTGCAGATCTTCGCATGGATGTTCCCCTTCGCCGCTTTTAACCAGTTTGTCGCGTTCTATGTATTCGTCCCGCGAAAGAAAGACAAGCTGCTTGCCATGACCGGTGTGGTTTCCGGGTTGATCAATGTGATGACGGCCCTTTTTCTTGCTTCTCGATACGGTGCGGTAGGGATGGCGTCTGCTCGGGTGATCGGCGAAGCAGCGCTGGCTGTGATGCTGATGGGCATCATGATCCGCCTTGAGTTGATCAATCTGTTGCCGGGCGCCGAGCGGGCGTTTGGCATGGTTCGAATGGCGTGCGGCTTTCGGCCTCAGGCAGGCGCCGCCAAGGATGAATGAAGCAGGACCTCGCACGCGGAGGTCCAGGTTGCTATCTCACAGGAGGTCGAAGTGAAAGTCGCTATTGTTCACGATTGGTTGGTGGTCTCGGGCGGCGCGGAGAAGGTGTTGAAAAATATCATCGAGTGCTTCCCGAACGCGGACATCTTCTCGATTGTCGATTTTCTGGAAGACCGCGACTGCGTGAAGGGAAAGACTGTCCATACGTCGTTCATTCAGAGAATGCCTTTTGCCCGGCAGCGCTACCGCGCCTACCTGCCGCTCATGCCGATCGCGATCGAACAGGTCGATCTGTCCGGCTATGACCTCGTCATTTCCAGCTCGCATGCGGTGGCGAAGGGCGTACTGACCGGGCCGAACCAGGTCCACGTCAGTTACGTTCATTCGCCCATTCGCTATGCGTGGGACTTGCAGCATCAGTATCTCAGGGAGTCCCACCTGAGTACCGGCATCAAGTCCGCGATGGCCCGCGTGCTGCTCCATTACATTCGCGGATGGGATTCGCGCTCGGCCAACGGCGTCGATCACCTGGTCGCGAATTCGCAGTTCATTGCGCGGCGTATCAGGAAGGCCTATCAACGCGACGCAACCGTCATTTATCCGCCGGTCGACCTCGCCAGCATGACGGTGTGTACCCAGAAGGACGACTTCTACGTGACGGCGTCACGGATGGTGCCATACAAGCGCATCGACCTGATCGTGCAAGCGTTTTCGCAAACGCCCGAGCGGCGGCTCGTGGTGATCGGCGATGGCCCTGAAATGAAGAAGATCAAATCGTGCGCGGGAGAAAACGTCACGATTCTTGGTCATCAACCATGGGAAGTTCTCGTCGATCATTTACGGCGCGCCCGCGCATTCGTGTTTGCGGCGGAAGAAGACTTCGGTATCTCGGTGGTGGAAGCGCAGGCATGCGGAACGCCGGTGATCGCATTCGGCCGGGGCGGCGCGCTTGAAACAGTCGTCGGTTTGCCGCTCGATCGGCCAACAGGCGTGTTCTTTGGCGAACAGACACTGGAGTCGTTGCTGGAAGCGGTCGGCCGGTTTGAAAACAATGCTGGTTTGTTCGACCCGCGGCAATGCCGCCGGAATGCCGAGCGCTTTTCAACGGAGAACTTCAAGGCGGCACTGACGGATTTCATCGACTCCCGGCTTCCGTACGCCTGTGTCGAGCAGTTTCTTCCATATCCGGTCAGAGACCCGCAGTCCGTCGACGAACGTCATCTGGCCGACGTGGCATCGTAAGACTGGAGGCGATAGCGAATCCGCTCCAGCACGGCCATGACGGATGGCACGTGTTTGCGAATTTGCGGCGAACGTGTTTCGATCAGATGTTGAAGCGGCGCCTTATGACCATAGGCGAGGGTGGAGACTAGCAGAACGCTTAGCGTGGGCCAGATGGCTCCGAACCGTACGGGCTCGACATGGACGGCCGCCCGCAAGAAAACTAGCGCCATGAGCGCGCCAAGCAGCCAGCCGGAAATGACTTCGGGCAGCGTATGTGAATGGTCGACGAGGCGGGAAAAACCAGTCAGCGCTCCGATCACCATGCCCGCGACGATGCCCGGCAGCATCGGCTGCCGCCACCACTTCAGCAAGAGCGTAATGGCGGCCATCCAGATGGACGTCGACAGCATGGTGTGACCGCTAATGACGCGGAAATCATCGGCCGGAATGGCTATTCCCCAACTGGCATAGACGATCTTGGTCGCGCCCACGAGCGCGGCGCCAACGGCGAGTACGCCGATCAGGCGAAGTGCCAGACGCACATCGAATAGCGCAATCCAGCCGGCGCAAATAGCCGCCACGGGCAACGTGATGGCGGCGTCGCCCAGGTTGGTGAATACAGTCCACATAGGGTTCTCTCGTTGTCGCTTTCCGGCTGCCGCGTGGCTGAAAAGAGCGCCTCCCGCGGGCAGATTGGTTGAGTGCGGCCGTATTATCGCTCACGAGGGCGTGGGGCCATTCGGCGTATGCGGCGACCGTTCGAACGCGACGGCGCTGGACGGGCGCCATGCGAGCAACAACGAGATGACAAGCGAAAGGATCAGAACGTTCGACGGCGAGACGAGCCGATGTTCGGTCGCGGCCATCACAAGCAGGCAAACTGACGAGATTTCGACGAACCGGAACGCGGCGAAGTTTTGTCCCCGGCCGGTCAGCGCGGCGGCCGCCGCGCCATGCTGGCTCCATTCAATCAGCTTCCAGAAAAAACTCAGTAACAGCGCGAGTCCGACCACGCCTAGTTCTGCGAGAAAGTTGAGGTAGGAGTTGTGCGCATGTGAGTCGCTATGTTCGATCGACACGTCCGACGGAATACCCACCACGTGGAAGTATGACACGACGCTGCCGATATGGTCGTCGAACGAACCGAACCCGAGGCCGATGATCGGGCTGTGTTCGAAGTACATGAGCGCGCGTGGCCACAGCCATTCGTAGCGGATGCTCAGATTGGCGACCTTCGCATCCTGATTCTGGATCGTGAAGGAGTAGCCCATATAGTTGACCGTCGGGTCCGTGTTGTAGAGCGCCATTGCGATGGAAGCCACGAGAAGACCGGCTATCAGCGAGGCCAGCATCCAGCGCTTGCGGCCGAAGTAGACATAGGGCAGCGCCGCCAGAACGCCCAGCAGCGAACCGCGGCTATAAGTGGAAAAAAGCATCAACGCGTTGGCGGCCAGCAGCGCAAGAATCAGCCTGCTGCGCCTTTGCAGATAGCACGCGGCGCCCAGGCAGAACAGCATTGCAAAGAAGCCGCCGGCCGCGTTGCGTGCAATGAAGTAGCTGCCAAAGCTCGCATCGGGATGGATGAAAATGCTGAGTAAGCCATTCTCAAGAATGTAGTAAGCGTAAAGCGGCAAGTTGATCACTACTGCAAACACGAAGAACGTGCGAAGCACTTTGTTCAGATCCCAACGGTGCATATACAGGCAACCGGCAAAGATCGGCGCATAGGAGACGAAAAAATTGCCGTCGCGCCGATAGAAGTCGAATTCAAGGAACGACGCGGGATCGTAGAGCAGTGTCGACACCACGATCAGCAGCGTCAGCAAGGTGAGTGGCGTGATAAACGCGGGGTAACTTCTGCCGAAAAAGCGCCATGAACAGAAGACGAGCGGGGCAAGACCTACCGCGCTTACCGGTACCAGATTGGTCACAGTCAGGAATAGCGCAAGTAACGATATGTAAGCCATTGCGACTCCAGGAAAACGAAATGGCGCACAGGGCCCCGAAGACTCGTCCATGTGAAGACAGCCGCCATGGAGTCGGAGACGGAAAGCCAGCGTCGAGCCGGCATGGACAACATCGGTGTCCGTATCTTTGAGGAATCAAACGTGAGCACGTTCATTGCACGGTACCACGTGTCGTCATTGATTTCCAACCTCGGCGTATGCCGGTGTTGGCTAAGTCAGCTTCATCCGGATACTCAGGAATCCGGCCCCACGAGCAGAGCCAAAATCTCCACTGTTCGCGCCACGTATGCTGTGGTGCAGCGTGGGCTGTCTATGATTGATCACATCGAGTGCGGCGCTATGGGCATCAGTCTGTCGGCATAACGCCGGTTCGCTTTTATTGCCTTTACGCGATCTGCCGCGACCCGATCGCGCCGATGCTTGCGTTGAGAGGCCGAATCAGACCGATAGGCCGCTACGTACATCCTCCGCGCAACGAACTGGTTGGCTCTGTCAGTCCGTTATAGACGTCCTGTCATTAATCACACGAGAAGTCTTCGACGCGCTTCGCGTCGCCATGCGTTATGCGCGGACATCGAGCGGGCGCTCTCGAGCCGGCATCAAGCTAAGGGAGCTTTATATGGGAAAGGTTACGGCAGTGACGGACGCAACGACGGACGCAACGACGGATGCCGATTCGATCGAAAAGGCTCCGGTGGACTATCCGCCGCTCGTGCAGGTCATTCTCGCCGGGGGATCGGGGACTCGTCTGTGGCCGATGTCGCGTGAGCAGTTTCCGAAGCAGTTGATCGACCTGATCGGCAACCAGACATTATTGCAAGCCACGATGGGGCGCATGGCCGGCTTCAGCAGCTTCTGGGATGTGTCGGCCGACCCGGTCGTCGTCTGCGGTACCGAGCATTACTTTGCCACTTACGAACAGGCGCGCGAGGTCGGGGTGAACGCGCGCATCGTGGTGGAGCCCGCGCGCCGCGATACCGCGCCGGCGCTCACGCTCGCCGCATTGGCCGCTTGCGCCGATGGACAGGACGCCATTCTGGTCGTGATGCCCGCTGATCATTCGATAGCCAATCTCGACGCGCTTCATCGCGCCATCGACGTCGCAGCGCGGCACGCACAAGCGGGTTCGATCGCCACGTTAGGCGTTCCCCCTGACCGCGCGGACACCGGTTTCGGCTATATCCGGCTCGGCAGCGAGTTGCGCGACGGCGCACGTCGCATCGAGCGCTTCGTCGAGAAGCCCGCAGCGGAACTCGCCGCTCAGTATGTGGAGTCGGGCAATTATTGGTGGAACAGCGGGATGGTGGTGGTCCGTTCATCGGTATGGCTTGCGATGATCGAACGTTTTCAGCCGGAGATACACGCCGCGTGCGTTCAGGCGCATCAGGGCGCGAGAGAAACCACCGAGTGCGTCATTCCCGACGCCGCCGAATTCCTGCGCTCGCCCTCCGATTCGATCGATTACGCGGTGATGGAGCAGTTAGGGAAGCCTGATTCGCCTTTCGCCGGCGTGGTGGTGCCGCTCGACGCGGGCTGGTCGGATCTCGGGTCGTGGGATGCAGTCTGGCAGGCGATGGAAAAGGACGACTGCGGCAACGCATCGAATGGGCGCGTGCTGTTCGAAGGCGCGACCGCAACCTATGCGCGTTCGCAAGGCGGCCGGCTGCTTGCCTGTGTCGGCACGAACAATCTGATCGTGATCGAGACCGACGACGCCGTGCTGGTGGCGGAGCGCTCGCACGTGCAGGACATCAAGGGACTGGTGTCGCGCATCAAGCGCGAAAAATCGCCGGAAGCCGACGCACATCGAAAAGTGCGCCGGCCGTGGGGCTTTTACGATTCGATCGACCACGGCGATCGCTTTCAGGTCAAACGCATCGTCGTGATGCCGGGCGCGCGCCTGTCGTTGCAGATGCATCACCATCGCGCGGAGCATTGGGTTGTCGTGAGCGGGACGGCGCTCGTCACGCGCGGGGAAGAACAGTTTCTTCTCGGCGAAAACGAGTCGACGTATATCCCGCTGGGCATACGTCATCGTTTGGAAAATCCTGGCCGCGTGCCGCTGCAGATCATCGAAGTTCAGTCCGGAACCTATCTTGGCGAAGACGACATCGTCAGATTCGACGACAAGTATGGGCGTTGCGGCTGAATCGGGTGGGTCGAACGAATGCGTGCTCTCAGGGGGCTGCAATGCGATTGATTACTGGTCTACTGGCAAGATTGTTCGACGTGGCGATGATCCTCTCGGGCGCTCTCGTGGCCTCGCAGATCCGTTTCGAAACGGACTCGCAGCGCAGTTTCTATCTGGCGTTCGTGGCCTTTGCGGCGGCCTTTGCACTCGCGGTGTTTCCGGCGCTGGGCGTGTACGAGTCATGGCGCGGCCGCTCCAAGCGCGCGCTCGCGGGGCACGTCGCGCTCGGCTGGCTGCTCGTTCAGGCGTGCGCGATGGTGCTGATGTTTTCGCTGCACCAGATCGATTTCGTGTCGCGTCTCTGGTTCGTGTATTGGACCGGTATTTCGGGTGCGGCGATGATGGCCGGGCGCATGGTGACGCATGCGTTGCTCGGCCGGATGCGCAATGCGGGTTTGAATTTGCAGCAGGTTGCGGTTGCGGCGTGCGCAGAGCATTGCGACGAAATCATTCGCAAGATGGAAATGTCGCCTGCCGCTGGTTTTCGCGCCAACGCGTTATATAACCTGCGCCCGGGCAGCGCAGTCGCGACCGCGGCGCCCGTCAGGGTCTTTGAAGAGCATGCCGCTTTTGCCCGATACGTTCGTGAGCAGAATATCGGCGAAGTGTGGCTGGCGTTGCCGCTGACCGAAGAGCGTTCGATTCTCCGGCTCGTCGACGAGTTTCGCAACGACCTGATCAATATCCGGTTCATGCCCGATGTGCGCACGCTTGCGCTCTTCGAAGGCAGCATGACCGACCTGCTGGGGCTGCCGACGATCAATCTGGCCGCGTCGCCGCTACCGCCCAAGGCAATGGTGCAGAAGGAATTGTTCGACTGGTTTTTTGCGCTAGGGGCGCTGATCGCGGTGTCGCCGATTCTGCTCGCCTGCGCGATTGCCGTGAAGCTGAGTTCGCCCGGCCCGGTCTTCTTCAGGCAGCGCCGCAAAGGCGCAGACGGGCGGGTTTTCAGCATTTACAAATTTCGCACCATGCGTCTGCACGAGCAGAAGCCGGGCTTGCTGGAGCAGGCGACACGCGATGATCCACGCATTACGAAGGTGGGCGGATTCCTTCGGCGCACGAGTCTCGATGAACTGCCGCAGTTCTTCAATGTGCTGCGCGGCGATATGTCGGTGGTCGGGCCGCGTCCTCACGCGCTCGAACACGACGATCTCTATCAGCACATCGTGTCAGGCTACATCCACCGCTACCGGATCAAACCCGGCATCACCGGATGGGCGCAGATCAACGGCTTTCGCGGTGAAACCGATCGCCTCGAAAAGATGGAGGGCCGTGTGGCGCACGATTTGTATTACCTGCGCAACTGGTCATTCGCACTGGACGTCAAAATCATTTTCGCGACTGTATTCAAGGGGCTTCATCATCCTAATGCTTACTGATCTTAGATCGAGGCCCCAGTAATACGGTACAGGAAGTCGGGTAGTGGTTTTGGAAAGCAGAGCCCCGAATGGTCCGGGTATAAAAATGGCGGTATATCGGTGGTGTGTTGAGCGGGAATGCCGCAGGCGAACAGGGCGTTATCCGCAGCGAGCGGGTCGGCAATCAGGAACCCATACGGAGACAGGACGTGAGCGAACAGTTATGGTGCGTCCATATCGAAGGGCTGAACGACTTCATTGCCACCGATTCCCACGAATCGGCGAGGCAAGAGGCGTTGGCGATCAATGCGTATATCGACCGGGCCGAGAAAGGACCGCGTGCGGCGATCCTGCGGGCGGTGGTGATCGAGTGGCCGTTCACACCGGCGAGTCATGCGCGTTCGCTCCACGATGACTGGCACGATTTGCAGAACATGCCGCACAGAAAGGCGTCCACGAGTGGACCCGATGGCGTGCTGGGGAGCATCGCACGGCGTGTCAAGGAACTGGTGTCCGTGGCGCGCGGCAAGTAGCGTGAGCCTGCGCGGTGGCGGCGAACGTCCTCGCCATTTGTAACGCGGTAATTTCGCGCAACACAACCGTAGTCTGAATGTCGGACTGGGTGTCTACGATGTCGGCATGTCCTCTATTCACCGACGAGGTAGCCGATGCTGACCCATCACGAAGTCGCGACCCTGCTGCGCCTGAGCGATGCCGAAAGGCGTCTGCAAGAACTCGATGCGGAAGTACTTGCGCTGAGCCGCTATGAACTGGTCGAGATCGCCTGGCGCGACGACGGCGATATCTCGACACTCAAACTGACGGGACGCGGTCGCGAGCTTGCGCGGCGTCTGAGCAGGGATAGCGACGGCGTCTGAGCTGCCGTAGCCTGTTGCCCATGATCGGCACGAGTAGCATGCCGATGGATGCCACTTCAGGCGGCAAATGGCGCAGCATCGCGAACCACGCCAGAGAGCAGACACCCCTCCTCGGTACCGCGATCATGTAGGTCGGCACGGCCCAGCCCGCGGTGTTGAGTGCCGTGAAGTCCGGATGCTCGATCAGCAATCCCGCGATGACCATCGGCACGCAACCGGGTTCGACCTGCCACTCGACCAGCATGATCGGCGCAACGATGAGAGTGTGCGTGTGATGACGGTGCCCCGCGCAAACAGCACCGCCGCGAGCAGCAGCGCCGCCGCCACAGCGGCGACACCACGCGAGAGTAACGCAAGCCACTGCCGTAGCGGTATTGTCATCGCGGGCCCGTTGAGGGCCCGGCCGGTTGCCGTCACCGGAAGGAAAAATACACCGGCTCGTCCGGCGGCTTCATTGGAATAGATTGGATGATTGCCTGAACGACCGTCACGGCAACGCGTGCGAGACGGCGTGCAACGGTTTCACCCGGCGCCGGCATCTCCGCCCTGAGCCACGATCAGATCGAGCGATGCAGCGAGAATCGATTTCGCGAGTTGCTTGTCGTCCACCGCCCGCGCCAGCGTGACCGCCCCGATGATGGTCGCGACGATGCCAAGCGCCGCGCTCTTGCTTCGACCCGCCAGTGTCTCGGCGATTTGTGCCGCCAGCGTATGTACGTAGGCTGTCAGCCGCTCGCGAACTTCGGGGCTCGCATGGCGCGCCTCGCCGGCGAGCGCACACAACGCGCAGCCGCTGCCGGGGTTCCTGATATGACGCTCGCTGAGAAACGCCTCCGCAATCGCCCGCAGCGGCTCATTTGCGTTGGACGCACCCGTTCCGGTATGCAGCGCTTCGATACGTTCCCGGCTTTGCGCGACCGCGTATTCGAGCGCCTCGACAATCAGCGCGTCGCGTGAATCGAAATGGCCGTAGAACGCGCCATGCGTGAGTCCGGCGCTGCGCATGCAGTCCGCGACGCCGAGCGCGGCGATCCCGTCTTCACGAATTTGCCGCGCCGCCGTTTCCAGAACGCGCTGCCTGCTTTCAGCCTTCTGCGCCTGTGAGTAGCCCATTTTTCCGTTCTCCGACACTTGACAATCTGCATGATGATCATAATACTGAAAATGTGCATGATGATCAACATGCAGAATGAGGATGACGGAAGGTCCTCGCAATAGTTCGTTTGTCAGCAGCGGCACGAAGCCGCTTAACCGTTCAGGGCGTCGCGCGGCCGTGGCTTAGGGACCGTGCCGGCGGAGCGATCAAGGAGAAGGAAGATGCGTTTCACAGGAAAGACAGCGTTGGTTACGGGTGGGAATAGCGGCATCGGTTTCGTCACGGCGAAGCTGCTGATTGCCGAAGGCGCGCGAGTGGTAATCACGGGCCGCGACCGGGCCAAGCTCGATCAGGCGGTGTCGGAGTTGGGCGAAAACGCGCTAGGCGTGCAGGCTAATCTGGATGACGAAGCCGCAATCGGCGCGCTGTTCAAGCAAATCGAAAGCGCGTTTGGCGCATTGGACATCGTGTTCGCCAACGCCGGCATTTCGGGACCGACGCCGCTCGGCGGCACATCGGCCGCAGCGTTCGACGCGATTCTTCGCACGAACCTGACAGCGGTGTTTCTGACGGTGCAGGCGGCGCTTCCGTTGATGAGCGAAGGTGGCTCGATCGTATTGAACGGTTCGGTGATGCGCGAACTCGGCTCGCCGGGCTCGGCCGCTTATTCGGCCACCAAGGCGGGCATCACCGGCATGGCGAAGGTCTTCGCATCCGAGCTCGTGCAGCGCGGCATCCGCGTGAACACGGTGATTCCGGGCGGCACGCGCACGCCGATCTGGACGCGCGGCGCACGCGAGGGCGCAACGCTCGACGGAACCGAACAGGCGCTCTCACCGCGTATTCCGATGGGCCGTCTTGCGGCGCCGGAAGAAGTGGCGGCGGCGGTGCTGTTTCTTGCGTCGCGGGACGCCTCGGGAATGACCGGCGCTGAGATTGTCGTGGATGGCGGCACGATCGGCGCGCCGTGGGGTGCGCAGATGTATCGCGCGGCGTGAGTGAGGGAAGAGAGCGGGTGCCGGAAGCTGGCTGGAAACGAAAAAACGGCACCCAGTGACTCACTTTCTATCGGCGCACCGCCGGCGAAGTGCCCGACGTCGTCCGGCAACCGTCACGTCTCGCGGCTGAGCGCGCGAAAGCGGCCGGGGCTCTGCCCGGTCGAGCGCTTGAATGCGATGCTGAACGCGGTGTCGGACAAATAGCCGATGCGCAACGCGATGTCGGTCAGTGACGCTTCCGAGTGCTTGAGCGCGGAACACGCGATCGTCATCCGCCACTGCGCGAGATATTCGACGGGCGCACTGCCCACCTGGCGGCGAAAGCGCGCTGCGAACGCGGTGCGCGACATACCCACCGCGTACGCCAGGCTCTCGACGGTCCAGCGTTCGCCAGGCTGCGCGTGCATCATCGACAACGCGCTGCCGATCTTCGGATCGGCAAGCGCCCCGAGCCAACCCTCGGGTTGCGGCGTAGACGCGAGATAAGTTCGCAGCACGTGCACGAGCACCAGCGCCGCGAGACTGCTGCGCGCGATGTCCGCACCCGCATGCAGGCCGGTCGTTTCCCATCCGAGCAGATCGAGCAAGCGTGACAGCGCTTGCGAACCTAGCTCTGCGGCGCGCAGATGAATCAGCGGCGGCAGATGGCTCAGCAGCTTGCCTGTGACGTCGTTTTCGAACGTGAAGCGGCCGCTCGCGATGATCACGCGTTCGGAATCACGTCGCCCGCCGCCTTCATCACAATTACCTTCACCTTCACCGCGATAACGCACGACGCCATCCGCGCCGCGAATACGACGGTAAGTTGCCGGACCATCGAGCGGCGCGCGGCGTGGGTCGCTTGCCGAATAAAACGGCTGACCGTCCGTCAGCATGTAGAAGTCGCCCGGTTCGAGCGTCAGCGGCGCCTTGCTGCCTTCGATCCACAGATGAGAGCGGCCCGCCAGCACCCCACCGAACTTGATGCCCTGATACGCGGCGAAGCGGAACGCCCACGCCCCACTGCCTTCGAACCGGGACGACAGCACGCTGCTCACGCGCAGCATCGAGAGTACGTCGGAAAGCGCGTCCATAAATGTACGGTCTAATAGGAATGAGGGCTTTTCTATTATAGGCACGGACGTTTTTTGGCGGGATCATAGCGCCATCCACGCGACGAACCGTGCGGCTTGGTGCAACAACAAGCGAGCCGTGGCAACGCGCATACACGGAGGATCTCTTCGATGAAAGCATGGCAACTCGAACGGCTGGGCGGCGCCCTGAGTCTGAACGACATTCCGGTGCCGCAACCGCGCGCGGGCGGCGTCGTGGTTCGCGTCGAAGCGTCCTCGCTGATGTCGTACATGAAGGCCTACGTGGACGGCAAACTGCCGATCTACCACGTACCTTCACAGCCGTTCGTCCCGGGTGGCAATGGCGTGGGTATCGTACATTCGGTGGGTCGCGACGTGTGGCATCTGCGTCCCGGGCAGCGTGTCGTTCTGTCGTCGTATTTCGTCGCGCAGGAAAACGTGCGGGAGCCCGCACAGGTTTTGCTGGGCGTGACCGCTAACGGCGCGGCAGCAGAGCGCGTGCAGGCCGACTGGCCCGACGGCACGCTGGCCGAATATGCGTCGTATCCCGCCAGCGCGGTGACGCCGGCCGACGATCTGCCGCATCTGAGTTCCGTTCAGCTGGCGATGACCACCCGCTGCATCGTGCCGCTCGGCGGGCTGTTGCGCGGCCGGCTCGCTGCCGGCGAAACGCTGATCGTGTCCGGCGCGACGGGCGCCTATGGCACCGGCGCCGTGCTGCTTGCCTTGGCGATGGGCGCGAGCCGGATCGTCGCGGTGGGGAGAAATGCGCGGGCGCTCGAGGCGCTTGCGGCGCTTGACCGTGCGCGGGTCGTCACGGTCACGGCCACCGGCGACGTGCAGGCCGACGCCCAAGCGCTGCGCGAGGCTACGCACGGCGGCGCGCATATGGCATTCGACATGGTCGGCAATGCGAGCGATCCCAATCTCACGCTAGCGGCGCTACGCGGTCTCGCGCAAGGCGGCCGGCTGGTTCTGATGGGCAGCATGGCCGTGCCGCTGCCGATTCCCTATACCGAAGTCATGTTGAACGGCTGGGAAATTGTCGGCCAGTTCATGTATCCGCGTGAGTCATATCGTCGGCTGCTCGACCTGGTTCGCAGCGGGCAGCTCGATCTCGCCAAGCTGCACCCGCGTGTCTATCCGCTCGCCGCGCTGCCCGAAGCGATGGAGGCGGCGGCCTGCGCGAGCAGCTTCGAATGCGTGGTTATCGATCACGAGCAATGATATTCACGCGAGCGCTCATATACATATCGCAATCAATTCATTCCCACGACCCGCGACCGCCGCTACGCTTGTCACTCAATCGTAAGCGAGGACATATGGCCGCATCCGTTTGGCCGTCGTTTTTCCAGCGACGCCGTGCGCTGAAGCTGCTCGGCGTCACACCGGCACTCGCCGCGAGCGTGTTTGCTTCACGTGCTGCACACGCAGCCGGGGCAGCGTCGACCACGCTCGTGCTAGGCGACCAGGCGGGCGCCACGCGCGCGCTAGTCGAAGCCGCCAGGGTGCTCGACGGTGCGCCGTATGCGTATCGCTGGGCCAACTTTCAGGGCGCGGCGCCGCTCTTCGAAGCACAACGCGCGAATGCCGTCGATCTCGCGCCGGCAGGCGACTTGCCGGTGCTTGCGGCCGCGCTCGGCGATCCCACGTTGAAGATCGTCGCAACGCGTGTCGGCTCGGGTGCGCAGCTGGGCATTCTAGTCGCGCCGAATTCGAAGATCGCCACGGTGGCGGACCTGAAAGGGCGCACGGTGTTCGTGTCGTCGGCGCGCGGCAGCATTTCACAGTTCCAGCTCTATGGCGCGCTTGCCGAGGCGGGACTGTCGAGAGACGACGTGACGGTCCGCTTCATTCTGCCGGTGGACGCGTTCGCGGCGTTCGCATCCGGATCGATCGAAGTGTGGGCGACGTTCGATCCTTACTACGGCATCGCCGTGCAACGCGGCGCGCGGATTCTGCGCGACGGCACGGGTATCAATAGCGGACTGGGCTTTATCACCGCCTCGGGCGCCGCGCTCGCGGATGCGCACAAGCGCAAGGCGATCGCCGATTTTCTGCTGAGACTGCAACGCGCGGGCGATTGGGCGTTGGCCAATCCCGACGCCTATGCACAGATCTACGCGACGCTGACACGCTCGCCGATCGATGCCGCGAAACGGATCACGCAGCGCGCGTCGCTGAAGCAGCATTTCGTCACCGACGCCGACATCGCCGCGCTTCAGAAGGTCGCCGACAGCGCGAACCGCGACGCGATTCTGCCGCGCCGTATCGACGTGCGTGCGATCTCCGACACGCATATCGCGAGCGTTTGAGTGGTGCGTCGTTGTATCTGCGCATGACGAACGCTTCGACGCGCAATGCCGAAGCGTTCATCACGCCACACGCATCACGCCGCAAGCGGCACGTCCTCGATCAACTCCGCGTGCACCGCACGGATTCTGCGATCGACGAAATACCCGCCACCTTCTACGTAGCGAAGATAAAGCCGCGTACACAATGAGCACTGCCAGAGCGCGCAGCGGTTGTACGGGAAGTAGCGCGGCGCGATCGGCGCATCGGCCGACCAGTAGTTCGTCTTGCCCGGCAGATACTCGCTGAAGGTCGGTTCGGGATCGTCTTCGGGCAACAGCGTGCCGATTTCCTCGAACTGCGTCTCGTCGAGCGACAGCGGCTGCGATTGCCAGCCGTCCAGCGGCGTTTTCGTGCATGCGCAAGGCGCGGTGGCGCGCGTTTGCGCGGCGCGAGCGAGTTCGAGCAGGGTTGCAGCGTTCAGGTATTGCGCCATGGGGCTCACAGTCAGGTGTTCATCATCCGGTCAGCGGTGCGAAGGCGATCCGGTCTGCGGTCACGTCATGCGTCCGCAGGCATTATGCCTGCAGACTGCATGCAGGCCGGTAGCACGCGGCGAACGTCTCAGCGATAACCACCGGTGATCGCAGTATCGAAACAATTCATTGGTCAATTATCGCCGGTGTCCAGATAATGGCCGCACAAAACTGAGCGCCGCGCTCCCTGCGCCGGCTGGACGCATCAGCAGCCCGCATCCCGAGTCGTACCGGGGCAACGAGGCGAAATATCCGGAGGAGACAGAGACAATGTTGCATCGACCCAAAGTCAGTCGAGCGATTCTCGCGATCATGTGCGCGATGTCGTTCATCATGTATCTCGATCGCGTCAATCTGTCGGCCGCGGCGGGTCTGATCCGCGACGACCTGCATTTGAGCAACACCCACGTGGGGCTCGTCTTCGCGGCATTCGCGTACACGTACACGATCTGCCAGGTGATCGGCGGCTGGGTCAGCGATCGCTTTGGGGCGAAGCTCACGCTCGTCACCTGCGCGAGCATCTGGATCGTCGCGACGGTCGCCACCGGTCTCGCGGGCGGTATCGTCTCGCTGTTCTGTGCGCGCATGCTGCTCGGCATCGGCGAGGGCGCGGCATTGCCGGCACAGGCCCGCGCATTGACCAACTGGTTTCCTTCCAGCAAGCGCGGCTTCGTGCAAGGGCTGACGCATTCGTTCTCGCGGCTCGGCAATGCCATCACGCCTCCGTTCGTCGCGTTGCTGGTCGCGTACTCGTCGTGGCGCGCATCGTTCTTCGTGGTCGGTGCGTTGACGTTCGTGTGGGTCGTGGTCTACGCATGGTATTTCACCGACAACCCGCGCAAACATCGTCATATGACCGCGCAGGAAGAAGCGGAATTGCCGCCAGCGGGCAAGGTGGTGGTCGAAAAAACGGGCGAGCCGACACCGTGGCGGCGTCTTCTCAAACGCATTGGCCCGACCATGCTCGTGTACTTCTGCTATGGATGGACCGGCTGGCTCTTCTTCACGTGGTTGCCGACTTTCTTCATGCATGGCCGCGGTCTCGACCTGAAAAGCTCGGCGATGTTTTCGGCCGGCGTGTTTCTGTCCGGCGTGGTCGGCAACACGGCGGGCGGCGTGATCAGCGACCGTGTGCTGAAGCGCACGCGCAATGTCGTCGCGGCGCGGCGCAATGTGATCATCGGCGCGTTCCTCGGTGCGCTGGTATTCCTCGCACCCGTCATGGTGGTGAAGTCGTTGCCGGTGATGGCGGCCTGCATGAGCCTGTCGTTCTTCTTCCTCGAAATGACGATCGGGCCGGTGTGGGCCGTGCCGATGGACATCACGCCGAAACACGTCGGTGTCGCGAGCGGGCTGGTGAATGCGGGCTCGGCGGTAGCGGGGATTTTCACGCCGATCGTGTTCGGCCTCGTGGTGGATCGCACGGGAAGCTGGACGCTGCCGTTTGCCGGCTCGCTTGGGCTGCTCGCGGTGGGGATCGTCGCGACGTTCTTCATGCGGCCGGATATTCCGCTCGACACGACCACCACGTCCGACGATCTCGAGAATCGCGGCGAGCTCGAATTCGCCGGGCGTTCAAGACGTTGAACAAATCGTTGCGTGGCGGCGCGCCGTTTGACGACGCCACACTTCACATCCGCCAGGAAGCGCCACTCACCCCGCGCGAATCGAGTCGATCACCAGTTGCGTGGCCGGCGTGATGCGCCGGTTCTTGCGCAGAATCAAGCCATAGGGCGCGAGCCGTCCGCGCAGCGGCGTGGACACGGCGGCAATCGCGTCGAGTTCGACGTAATACTGCGCGACGGAACTGGGCAGCACGGCGAGCATGTCGGAGTCGCGCAGCAACGACAATGTGGTCAAAATCGACGACGTCTCGACCGTGCTGACCGGCGGCGCGACCCGCGACTCGCGGAAGGTCTGGTCGATCACTTGCCGCATCGGACTCGGATGCGGCTGAATGATCCATGGATAGCGTGCGAGCTCCGCGAGCTTCGGCCGCACGGTCGCGAGCGCAGCCGGATGATCGGGGCGCACGACGATCGACAACGCCTCTTCGGACAAGGTCTCGAAGCTCAGGTCGAGCGCCGGAAAGCCATCAGGAATCCGTCCGATCACGATATCCAACTGGTCCTGCTGCAACGATTGCACGAGCACGTCGCTGGTGTCGATCGTCACCGCCATTTGCAGACGCGGATGCGCTTCTTTCAGCTTGACGATGGTATGTGTGAGCAATTCGGGCGACGGCGCCATCACCGCGCCGATGCGCACCTTGCCGATGTCGCCCGCCTCGATGCCGGCCAGCTCCTCGCGCAACTCGTCGAGATCTTCGAACACCACGCGCGCATAGCGCATCACGGCCTCGCCGAAGACCGTCGGTTCCATGCCGCGCGCATGCCGCACGAACAGCGATACGCCGATGGTATCTTCAAGTTCCTGTAAGGCTTTGGTGGCCGCGGGCTGGGTCATGGCCAGTTCGTCGGCGGCGCGCCGCAGTGATTCGGTCTCCGAGAGCGCGACCATCAGCTGCAGATGGCGCAGACGCAGACGTTTGCGAATGGCGGAGGCGGGCGCGATCATGTGAGCGATAACTCCAGGGAATCAGCTGATTCGATTTATTCAATGGTCAGTTATTGGATAGTTTCGCACACTAGCGGCTATCGAACGACTCGCGACTTACACCGACAAACCGGGTCGATGAATAAATTCAAGGAGACGAAGCATGATGACGACCGCCGGCGCGGCGCTCGACAGCGCGATTGCGAAAGCGCGCACGAGGCTGCTGCCCTTTCTGATCCTGATGTATGTGCTGGCGTTTGTCGATCGCGCGAACGTCGGCTTTGCGAAGAACGTGCTGCAGGCCGACACGGGTTTGAGCGACGCGGCCTTCGCGTTCGGCGCGGGCATCTTCTTCATCGGCTACGCCGTCTTCGAAGTGCCGAGCAATCTGCTGATGTACCGCTTCGGCGCGCGCGTCTGGATGAGCCGCATCATGGTCACGTGGGGCATCGTGTCGGCGTGTACCGCGCTGGTTCACGACGCTACGAGTTTCTACATTCTGCGCACGCTGCTCGGCATCGCCGAGGCCGGTTTCTTCCCCGGCATCATTCTGTTCCTGTCCAACTGGTTTCCTGCAAAAATCCGCTCGCAAACGATGGGCATGTTCTATTTCGGCTTTCCGCTCGCGTTGCTGCTCGGCAGTCCGGTCTCGGGTCTGTTGCTCGACTCTGGCAATCCGTTCGGCCTGTTGCCGTGGCAATGGCTGTTCGTCGTCGAGGGGCTGGCGGCGTCGGTGGTGGGCGTCGTCGCCTATTTCTATCTGACCGACCGGCCCGCGAAGGCCGCCTGGCTCGATGCGTCACAACGTGATGCGCTCGATCGCGCTCTGCGCGAAGAAGACGAGCACAAGCTCGCGCATGGCCCGGCTTCGGTGCTCGCCGCATTGCGCGACTCGCGCGTGCTGTTCTGCGCATTGATCTATTTCGCGGTTCAGATGAGCGTCTACGGCGTGGTGTTCTATCTGCCGACGCGCATCGCCGGACTCACGGGCGGCCACGTCGGCACCAAGGTCGGCTTGCTGAGCGCCATTCCGTGGATCGCGGCGATCGTCGGCACTTTCTGTGTGACGCGCATGGCCGATCGCCAAGGCAATCACCGGAGCTGGGCGGCGGCCATGCTCGCACTCGCGGCGCTCGGCATCGGCGCATCCGCGCTCACCTCGTCCGTTGTGCTGGCGCTCACGGCATTCTGCGTCGCCGCGATCGGCTTCGTTTCCGTGCAACCGCTGTTCTGGACCTTGCCGACCGGCTATCTCGGTGGCGCCGCAGCCGCGGGAGGCATCGCGCTGATCAATTCGATCGGCAACCTCGGCGGCTTCGTCGCGCCCAACCTGAAGGGCCTCGCCGAACACTGGGCCGACTCGCCGCAAGCCGGGATGCTGTCGCTGTCGGCGGTCGGTCTGATCGGCGCGGCGTTGCTGCTCACGTTCCGACACGCGCCGCGCTCGTCCGCATCCGTTTCCCACCATTCCGTACCGCTCGGCGAACGCCCGGGCCCCTAACGCTTTCGAGGAATCATCGACATGAAAATCAAGCATATCCGCACGCGCGTCTTCGAATGGAAAGGCAAGGTCGTGCCGCCGCAGGCGCATTTCTGCACCAACGCGGTGGACATTCTCTACGAACGTGGCGATGCGATGGGCTCGTTCCGCTTCCACGGCTGGCTGGTGGTGGAGATCGAATGCGACGACGGCACGGTCGGCATCGGCAATTGCGCGCTCGCGCCGCGCGTCGCCAAGCAGATCATCGACGAATATCTCGCGCCGATCGCGATCGGCGAGGACCCGTTCGACAACGAGTACATCTGGCAGAAGATGTATCGCCGCACGCTCGCGTGGGGTCGCAAAGGCATCGGCATGGCGGCGATTTCCGCCGTCGACATCGCGCTGTGGGACATCATGGGCAAGGCGGTGAAGAAGCCGGTGTTCAAGCTGCTCGGCGGGCGCACCAAGGAGAAGATCTGGTGCTACGCGTCGAAGCTCTACAACAACGACGACCGCGACGCGTTTCTCGGCGAAGCGCAGGGCTACCTCGAAGACGGCTTTACGGCAATGAAGATGCGCTTCGGCTATGGTCCGAAAGACGGCCCGAAGGGTATGGCGAAAAACATCGAACAGGTGCGGCTGTTGCGTGAGCTGGTCGGCGACGAGGTCGACATCATGCTCGAATGCTACATGGGCTGGACGCTCGAATACGCGCGGCGCATGCTGCCGCGTCTCGCCGAATTCAATCCGCGCTGGATCGAGGAACCGGTGATTGGCGACGACGTCGAGGGCTATCAGGAACTGAAGAAGATGAACATCATTCCTGTGTCCGGCGGCGAGCATGAGTTCACCAGCTACGGCTTCAAAGATCTGCTCGAACGGCGCGCAGTCGACGTGATCCAGTACGACACGAACCGCGTGGGCGGCATCACGGCGGCGCGCAAGATCAATGCGATGGCCGAAGCGTGGTCGGTGCCGGTAATTCCGCATGCGGGGCAGATGCACAACTATCACCTGACGATGGCGAGCACCGCGAGTCCGATGTCCGAGTTCTTTCCGGTGTTCGACGTGGAAGTTGGCAACGAACTCTTCTACTACATCTTCGATGGCGAGCCGCGTCCGGAGAAAGGCTACCTGCAGCTTTCCGACGATACGCCGGGCCTCGGCATCACGTTGAGCGACAAGCACCTTTCGGATTTCACTATCATCGAGTAAGGCGGCTTGCCAGCTCGACAAAAGGAACAGGATGAGCAACATGAAACCACGCATTGCAGTGCTGCTCGGCGACCCCGCCGGCATCGGTCCGGAACTGATCGCGCGTTTGCTCGCGCAGGCCGGTAACCGTGCGCGCGCCGAGCTGCTGATTATCGGCGACCGGCGCGAGCTGGAGACCGGCATGCAGATCGCGGATCAGCGCTTCGAGTACGAGGTCGTCGGCCACGCGGACGCCGCGTTCCGCCACGCGGGCGTGCCGTCGCTGATCGACTTCCGCTTGCCCGACGATCTGCCTTATGAACGCGCGGTGTCCACCGAGCGCGGCGGCCGCTACAGTCTGGAAGCGTTCAAGCAGGCGCTTGCGCTCACGCAGAACAACGTCACGCAAGGCATGCTGTTTGCGCCGGTCAACAAGACCTCGTTGCATATGGCCGGCATGAAAACCGGCGACGAAATGGAATGGTTCGCCGGGCAACTCGGCTACACGGGCAGCTTCTGCGAGTTCAACGTGCTCGATGAACTGTGGACTTCGCGCGTCACGTCGCATATCGCACTCAAGGATGTCAGCGAAAAACTGTCGGAACAACGGATCGTCGGCGCGGTGCAGTTGATTCACGATGGTCTCAAACGCGCGGGCAACCCGGCGCCACGCATCGCGGTGTGCGGCTTCAATCCGCACAATGGCGACAACGGTGCATTCGGACGCGAGGAGATCGACGTGATCGCGCCCGCAGTCGAAGCGGCGCGCAAGCTCGGCTATGACGCGCGGGGACCGTTCCCCGCCGACACGATCTTCGTACGGGCGCGCGACCAGAAGGCGTTCGACGGCGTGGTCACGATGTACCATGATCAAGGCCAGATCGCGATGAAGCTGATGGGTTTCTGGCGCGGCGTCACCGTGCACGGCGGCCTGCCGGTTCCAATCGCGACGCCCGCGCACGGCACCGCGTTCGACATACACGGCCGGGGCAAGGCCGATGTCGGCGCAACCCAGAAGGCCTTCGACATCGTCACGCGGATGGCGATGGATCGCGTGTCTCGATGAGCGCATGATGGACAGGATCGACGCGCAGCGCGAGCCCTTCATCCGATGAGGAACCCCTATGCCACTGACCGACTTCGATACGCTGACCTTCGACTGCTACGGGACGTTGATCGACTGGGAGACCGGCATCTTCGAAGGCTTGCGGCCGCTGCTGGAGCGCGTCGAGCCCCGACTCACGCGCGACCAGGTGCTCGAAGCGCACGCGCGGCATGAGTCGTCGCAGCAGAAGTACACGCCCGCGCGGCGTTATCAGGAACTTCTGCCGATCGTCTACAAGCGTCTCGCCGAGGAATGGCGCGTGCCTTACACGCTCGCCGACTGTATTGCGTACGGCAAGTCGATCCGCAACTGGCCGGCGTTCGACGATTCGGCAGCGGCGCTGCACTACCTGAAGCAGCACTACAAGCTCGTCATTCTGTCGAACGTCGACAACGAGAGCTTCACCTACAGCAACGCAAAACTGCAGGTCGAATTCGACGCAATCATCACCGCCGAAGACGTCGGGTCATATAAGCCGTCGCCGCGCAATTTCGAATACATGCTGGAAAAACTCGGCGAGCGGGGCATCGGCAAAGACAAAATCTTGCACACGGCCGAGAGCCTGTTTCACGATCACCAGCCCGCCAACGAATTCGGACTGGCGTCGTGCTGGATTTATCGCCGGCATGCGAAGCAGGGCTTTGGCGCGACGATGAACCCGGGCTCGCAGCCAAAGGTCGACTTCCGCTTCAACAGCATGGCCGAGTTCGTGAAAGCGCATCAGGAGGCGGTGCGGCAGAAAGTCTAATTGGGCCGCCGGGGTCCCGTCGATGCACGCACCACCAGTTCCGGCAACGGCGCGAGCACCATCGACGGCTGCTGCTCAGGCGCCTGAATCAGGCGAATCAGACTGTCTATCGACAACTCCGCGACCGCCGCCGTCTGGATCGCGACCGTGGTCAGGGCAGGGTGCACCTGATGGGCGAGTTGAATGTCGGTGATGCCGATCACCGACACGTCGTCCGGCACCGCGCGGCCGAGCGTGATCAGCGCCTGCGCGGCGCCGATCGCGAGCAGGTCGTTGGTCGCGAAAATCGCGGTCAGGTGCGGACGGTTCGACATCAACTGCATACAGGCCGCGTAGCCCGCATCGATCGAGTCGCGGATCTGCAGCACCGCGGCGGCATCCGCTTCGATGCCGGCCGCGCGCATCGCCGCGCGAAAACCGTTCGAGCGCGCATCCTGCAAGCCGCCGCAACCGTCGCCGATCAACAGGCCGATCTCGCGATGGCCGAGTTCGAGCAGATGTTTCGCGGCCAGCTCGCCCGCATGCGCAAAGTCCACCGCGATGCACGGCAGCGCGGGCGGCGACTCCGGGTGTTCCCACATCGCCAGCAGAATCGGCGCGCTGTGTGTGGCGGACGCGCACAGATCGTTGATCGTGATGTCGGTGTTCATCACGAGCACGCCATCGGCCAGCGTGCCCGCGATCTGGTTCAGATACGCGCGGCCGATCTCGGCGTCGTCGTCGGTATTGCAGACCATCAGGAAGTGGCCGGTCTTGCGCGCGGCGCGCTCGGCGGCCAGCACGAACTCCGGATAGAACGGGTTCGAGATGTTCGACAGCATCAGCGCGAGCGTCGACGAGCGGCCCTCCGCCAAGGCACGCGCGTTCAGGTTGGGCCGGTAGCCGAGATCGGCGATGGCCTTCAGCACGCGCTCGGCCGTTTCAGGCCGGACCTTCTCGCGATTGCGCAGCACGTTGGAGACGGTGGCGGCCGTGACGTGCGCTCGCTTCGCCACTTCGGACAGCGTGACCATGGTCGTTTTATCCCATATTTAGGGAATGCGATTCAGATGTTGCAAGCATTCTGCGACATTGCTAAGTTTCTGGAAAACACACCGGAGACACCCGCCATGACTTTTCCTCTCGAATTCGAATTTAAGCGATTAAATGCCGACAGCACAAGCGTTGGCCGTTTATTTTTTTGTGAAATTTAAGCGGTTAAATCCGACGGAGACAGCATGGCGAGCATTCGTTTGACGGACGTGCAGAAATCATACGGCGACCATCCGCCGGTGATCCGGCGCGTCGATCTGGAGATCGCGCAGCACGAGTTCTGCGTCTTCCTGGGCCCTTCGGGATGCGGCAAGTCGACCCTGCTGCGAATGATCGCCGGTCTCGAAGACCTGAGCGAAGGCGAGCTGCATATCGGCGAGCGTCTCGTGAACGACGTGCCCTCCGCACAGCGCGGCGTCGCGATGGTATTCCAGAGCTACGCGCTGTTCCCGCACATGACCGTGTTCGACAACATGGCGTTCGGGCTGAAGCTCGCGAAGCAGCCGAAGGACGTGATCGAGAAAAAGGTGCGCGAAGCCGCGCGCATTCTGCAACTGGACAGCTTGCTGGAGCGTTATCCGAAAGCGCTCTCGGGCGGGCAGCGCCAGCGCGTTGCGATCGGCCGGGCCATCGTGCGCGAGCCGGGCGTTTTTCTGTTCGACGAACCGCTATCCAATCTCGACGCCGCATTGCGCGGCCAGACGCGGGTCGAAATTGCGCGTCTGCATCAGCGCTTTGCAAATGCGAGCGTGGTCTACGTGACGCACGATCAGGTCGAAGCGATGACGCTCGCCGATCGCATCGTGCTGCTGCACGCCGGCGCGGATGCCGAGCGCTTCGGCAGCATCGCCCAGACCGGCGCGCCGCTCGAGCTGTATCACCATCCGAAGTCGCGCTTCGTGGCGGGGTTCATCGGCTCGCCGCGCATGAACTTCATCGACGCGACGGTCGATGCGATCGAGCCGGGCAGCGTGGCGGTGTCGCTCGCGCAAAGCGGCGAGAAGCTGATCGCGCACGTGGACGGCCAGCGTCTGCAACGCGGCCAGCCGGTCACGCTCGGCGTGCGGCCGGAGCATTTGCGGCTCGACGGCGACGAGCAGTTCGTTCAATGCGCGACGGTGCTCTCGGAACGGCTCGGCGAGCACAGCTACATTCACGCGGACCACGCTACAGGCACGCTGATCGCAAAGGCGGCCGGCGATACGCCGATCGGCTCGGGCGAGCGTATCCGCATTCATGTGCCGCCGTCGGCGTGCCATGTGTTCGACGCGCAAGGAATCGCATTGCGGCGTAGCACGTTCGAGCCCGAGCGCATCGCTGCCTGAACACAGGTAGTCAGGATACCGAAACCCGATGAATCCGCCGGGTTCACCCAGCCGAATTCCGCCACAGAGCGGGTTACTTCGCTGACAGCCATCCGCTGTCAGTCAACAAGGTAGTCAAGGAGACACAAGATGATTGCTCTTCGCCTTCGCCGTCTTGCCCAGGTGTCGATTGCCGCCGCCCTGGTGGCCGGCGCGTTAGCCAGCGTCACGGCCGACGCCGCCACGCTCAACATCAACGTATCGGCGCGCGGCAACCAGCGCTCCACGTGGCAGGAGGCGTTCGACAAGTTCAAGAAAGCCAACCCCGACGTCGATCTCAAGGTGACCTACATCACCGAGGAAGCGTACAAGGTGCAGATGGGCGGCTGGCTCGCCACCGATCCGCCTGATGTCGTGTCGTGGCACGACGGTGAACGGATGGCCTATTACGCGCAACGGGGCCTGCTCGAAGACCTGTCGTCGGACTGGAGCAAGAATGGCTGGTCGCAACAGTATGCGTCGGTCAAGGAAGCGTCCACGTACAAGGGCAAGCAGTACGCCGCGCCGCTCGGCTACGACGCGTACGGCTTCTTCTATCGCAAGGATCTGTTCGAGAAGGCCGGCATCAAGGGCGAGCCGAAAACGTGGGACGAATTTCTCGAGGCGAACAGGAAGCTGATGGCGATCGGGGTCGCGCCGATCGCGGTGGCCGCGCGTGATAGCTGGACGCTCGCCGCATGGTTCGACTACCTGAATCTGCGTATCAACGGCAACGAGTTCCATCAGAAGCTGATGGCAGGCGAGATTCCGTATACCGACCCGCGCGTGAAGAAGGTCTACGCGACGTGGAAGACGCTGATCGACGATCACTACTTCATCGACAACGCGCTCTCGTACGATCTCGATTCGATCGCGCCGTTCCTCGCGAGCGGCAAGGCGTCGATGATGCTGATGGGCACGTTCTTCTCGGCGGGCCTGCCGCCGTCGATCAAACCGCAAATCGGCTTCTTCCGCTTCCCGGTGATCGACGCCAATGTGCCGATGGCTGAGGACGGCCCGGTGAACGTGCTGCTGATTCCCGCCAAGGCGAAGAACAAGGCCGACGCGCGCAAGCTGCTCGCGTTCATGGAGCAGCCGCAGATCAACGCCGAACTGGCGAAGGGCTGGGGTCAACTGCCGTCGAACAGCGAGGCCGCCGAGCCTGAGGACGCGATCTCGAAGGTCGGCTTCCAGACGCTCGCGAACACCAAGGGCGGGATCGCGCAGTTCTACGACCGCGACATGCAGAAGGAAATGGCCGACGAAGGCATGAAGGCCATGCAGCAGTTCTACAGCGATCCGTCGCAACTCGACGCCGTGCTCGCGCGCCTCGAAGCGACCAGGAAGCGCATCTACCAGAAGTAAGTCCCGCAGCGCCGGCGCGTAACAGCCGCCGGCGCCCGCCTTCGATTTCCGACGAGGCTCGATCCATGTCTCATACCGCAGCGAGCCGCTTACCGGCGGCCCGGCGTCGTCACGTCTCGACGACGCGCCGTCATCAGCACCGCGCCGCGTTTTTCTTCCTGTTGCCGGGATGTCTGCTGTTTTGTCTGTGCGTGGTCTACCCGATCATCAGCAGCATCTCGCTCAGCTTTTACAACTGGGACGGCATGACGCCGAAGACCTTCGTGGGGCTCGGCAATTACGTCGAACTGTTCCAGTCCGACACGTTTTATACGGCGCTCAAGAACAACCTCATCTGGCTCGCGCTGTTCCTGCTCGCGCCGCCGCTGGGTCTGATGTTCGCGTTGTATCTGAACCAGCACGTGCGCGGCATGCGTGTCGTGAAGTCGCTGTTCTTCGCCCCCTTCGTGCTGTCGGGCGTGGTGGTCGGACTGGTGTTCAGCTGGTTCTACGACCCCGGCTTCGGCTTGCTGCGTTTGATCGTAGGGCACGGCATACCCGTGCTCGGCGATCCGCGCACGGTGACGTTCGGCATCATCTTCGCCGCGCTGTGGCCGCAAACGCCGTTCTGCATGGTGCTGTATCTCACCGGCCTGACGGGCATCAATCCCGAAGTGGTCGAAGCGGCGCGCATGGAAGGCGCGAAGGACCTGCGTCTGCTGTGGCACGTGATCCTGCCGCAGTTGCGCCCGGCCACTTTCATGGCGGTCGTGCTGACCGTGATCGGCGCGCTGCGCAGCTTCGACCTGATCGCGGTGATGAGCGGCGGCGGTCCGTTCGACAGCTCCACCGTGCTCGCTTATTACATGTACGACCAGGCGATCAAGTACTACCGCGAAGGCTATTCCGCGGCCATTGCCGTCGTGCTGTTCGCGATCATGCTGGTCTATATCGTGTTCCATCTTCGCCGCATGTTGCGCGAAGAACGCTGATTCGCCGCGTGCCTTTTTTGCCGCTTGCCAGGAGTTACGTGTCATGTATCCGCTTCCCGTCGAACGCTGGAAACCAATCAATCGCACGCTTTATAAGGCGTCGTTGCCGCTGGCCTTGCTGCTCTGGCTGCTGCCGATGCTGGCCGTGCTCGTCACGTCGATCCGTTCGTCGGACGAGCTCGCACAAGGCGATTACTGGACCTGGCCGAAGCATTTCGCGCTGCTCGAAAATTACGGCGCGGCGCTCACGCAAACGCCGATGCTGCATTACTTCGCCAACAGCGTGCTGATCACGGTGCCGTCGGTGCTCGGTGCGATCGTGCTGGCGTCGATGGCGGGTTTCGCGTTGGCTACTTATCGCTTTCCCGGCAATACGGCGGTGCTGTTCGCCTTCGTCGCCGGCAACTTCGTGCCGATCCAGATCTTGATGATTCCGGTGCGCGACATGGCGCTGAAATTCGGCCTGTTCAATACCGTGTGGGCGCTGGTGATTTTCCACGTGTCGTTTCAGACCGGATTCTGCACGCTGTTTCTGCGCAACTTCATCAAGCAGTTGCCGTTCGAGATGATCGAGGCGGCGCGCGTGGAAGGGGCGAGCGAATGGACCATTTATCTGCGTATCGTGCTGCCGCTGATCCGTCCCGCGCTCGCCGCGCTCGGCATCCTCGTGTTCACGTTCGTCTGGAACGACTATTTCTGGGCGCTGTGTCTCACGCAAGGCGACGAGGCCGCGCCGATCACCGTGGGCGTCGCCGCGCTCAAGGGGCAATGGACGACCGCATGGAACCTGGTCGCGGCAGGCTCGGTGCTCGCAGCGCTGCCTTCCGTGCTGATGTTCTTCGCGATGCAACGGCACTTCGTCGCCGGTCTGACTTTCGGTGCAAGCAAAGGCTGAGCACCTGCCCGCGACGTCAACCCGTCTACTCGTCAACTCATAACGAAACTTCTCTCATGCAACTTGGTGTCTGTTATTACCCGGAACAATGGCCGCGCGCGATGTGGGCCGACGATGCAAAGCGTATGGTCGAACTCGGCATTACGCACGTGCGGATCGCTGAATTCGCGTGGAGCCGGATGGAGCCGCGCGCGGGCGTTTTCGCATGGCAATGGCTCGACGAGGCGATCGAAACGCTCGCTGCCGCCGGGCTGAAACTCGTGCTCGGCACGCCGAGCGCGTCGCCGCCGAAATGGCTGATCGACGCGCATCCGGACGTGTTGCCGGTGCGTGCCGACGGCACCCGCTGGAATTTCGGCTCGCGCCGTCACTACGATATTTCGAGCGAGACGTACCGGCGCGAATGCGTGCGCATCGTGGCCGCCATGGCGCAGCGTTATGGGCGGCACCCGTCGATCGTCGCGTGGCAGACCGATAACGAACTCGGCTGTCACGAGACCGTGCCGAGTTACTCGCCTGCGGCGCTCGGGCGCTTCCAGACATGGTTGCAGCAGCGCTATGAAACGATCGCATCGCTCAACGATGTGTGGGGCAACGTGTTCTGGAGCATGGAGTACCCGTCGTTCGACGCGATCGGCCTGCCGAACCTGACGCCGACCGACGCCAACCCGATCCACCTGCTCGACTTTCGCCGCTTCATGTCCGACGAAGTGGCGAGCTTCCATCGCGAGCAGGTCGAGGTGCTGCGCGAGCATGCGCCGACGGCGGATCTGCTGCACAACTTCATGGGCTTCTTCACGACCTTCGACCACTATCGTTTCTCCGAAGATAACGCGCTCGACGTCGCCGCCTGGGACAGCTATCCGATCGCGCGTACCGAGTCGATCGCGCTGCCGGAGGAGCAGAAGGCGCGTTTCGCGCGCACCGCGCATCCCGACGTGTCCGCGTTCGACCACGACCGTTATCGCGCGATCGGCAAGGGACGCTTCTGGGTAATGGAGCAGCAGGCGGGGCCGGTCAACTGGGCGCCGTGGAATCCGGTGCCCGCGAAGGGCATGGTCCGGCTGTGGGCGTACGAGGCGTTCGCGCACGGCGCGGAACTGGTGTCGTACTTCCGCTGGCGTCAGTGTCCGTATGCGCAGGAGCAAATGCACTCCGGGCTCAACCTGCCGAACAACGAACTGTCGCCGGGCGGCCTCGAAGTACGGCAGGCGGCGCGCGAAATCGCGGAGTCCACGGCGCTCTCGACACTCGGCGCACCCGCGCGCGCGCCCGTGGCGATCGTCTTCGACTACGAGACGCAATGGATGTTCGAGATTCAGCGTCATGGCAAGACCTTCGATTATCAGACGCTGGTGTTCGACTACTACGAAGCGCTGCGCGAACTGGGGCTCGACGTGGATGTCGTGTCGAGCCGTGCGGACCTGTCGGCGTATCGCCTCGTGGTCGTGCCGAGTATCGCCGTGATCGACGACCTGCTCGTGCAGCAGATCGAACGCAGCAGCGCGCAATGGGTCTTCGGCCCGCGCAGCGGCTCGAAGACGGACGCGTTCGCGATTCCTGGCAACCTGCCGCCCGGCGCATTGCAACGCGTGTTGCCGATGCAGGTGCTCGAAGTCGAGTCGCTGCGACCCACGCTCACGCCCGCGCTGTCGATCGACGGTACGCAGGGCACCGCCGTGTATTGGCGCGAGCATGTGCGGGCCCATACCGAAACGCGCGTCGCCGCGCAATTCGACGACGCGTGGCCGGCGCTCCTCACGCACGGCAAGGTTCGCTATGTGGCGGCCTGGCTGTCGCATGCGCTGCATCGCGCGGTGTTGCAGCAGGCTGCGCAGGACGCGGGCATCGCGACGCAGCTGCTGGCCGACGGCTTGCGCATGCGCCGGCGCGGCGGCCTGACCTTCGCATTCAATTTCGGCGAGCAGCCGGTGCAGGTGCCGGCGCCGTCCCACGCGACGTTCGTGCTCGGCGCGCCGCGCCTGAATACCGGCGATATCTGCGTATGGAAAGACGCCTGACCTGGCGGGCCGTTCGGACCGGATTCGATGGGCGGAGGGAGTCGTCGGAGAAGTAGCAAGACCGGAGGTTGAAACACAGGCGCATCACACCGGACCAGGCGGCCTCGAGAAGAGCCGCCATTCAATAGATGGAGGATGACGAATGAACCGAAGAGAAATGCTGGGATGGCTGGCATCAGCGGCCGCGGCGGGTGTCGGCACGACGGTGGGGATGCCGGCCGTCGCGGCAGAGCGTGAATCCGCCGCGCACGGCGCCCGCTTTGCGATGGGCGCGGACGTCTCGACGCTGCTCGAACTGGAAGCGAACGGCGCCAAGTTTTACGAGCATGGCGAGCGGCTCGATTGTTTGCGGATTCTGAAGAGCCATGGTGTCGACTCGATTCGCATCAAGGTGTGGAACGATCCTGGCAATCCGAACTATTTTCCGGCCAATCAGAGTCCCGCCGCCGGTTACAACAATGCCGAGCACGTGCGCGTGCTGGCGCGCCGCGCGGCCGCGCTCGGTCTGCGCGTGCTGATCGACTTCCACTACAGCGACTGGTGGGCCGATCCGGGCAAGCAGTATCCGCCGCACGAGTGGGAAGGCAAGGACATCACGCAGACGTGCGCGCTGCTCTCCGAGTACACGTCGAACGTGCTGAAGATGCTCAAGCGCGACGGCGTGCATCCGGAGTGGGTGCAGATCGGCAATGAAATCACCGGCGGCATGCTGTGGCCGCTCGGCAAGTACGACCAGCTGGACAACCTCGCGCTGCTGTTGAAGGCGGGGCATGACGCGGTCAAATCCGTCGATCCGCGCACCAGGGTCATGCTGCATATCGACAGCGGTGGCGACAACGCGAAGAGCCGCTGGTGGTTCGACAGCGCGACGCAGCGCGGCGTGACGTTCGATGTGATCGGCCTGTCGTACTATCCGCAGTGGCAAGGCTCGCTGAGCGACCTGCAGAACAACGCGAACGATCTGGCGGCGCGCTACGACAAGGACGTGATGGCGGTCGAGACTGCGTATCCGTGGACTACCAGCGACGGCGATTCCGAGCCCAATTCGATGACCAACGTCGGCACCTCGGCCTTTGCGCAGACCCCGGCGGGCCAGGCGCAGTTTCTCGGCGCGGTAACGGACGTCGTCAAGGCAATCCCCGGCGGCCGCGGCAAAGGCGTGTTCTGGTGGGAGCCCGAATGGATTCCGACGCCGAACGTCGGCTGGCAGAACGGTGCGGGCGATCAGTGGGACAACAACACGTTGTTCGATTTTCACGGCAACGCGTTGCCGTCGCTGGATGCGTTTCGCCGCCGCTAGCGTCCGCACCGGCCTGAGCGCCGGTTAGCGTCTGGCGCGCGGGCCGTGCTACATAACACCGCCCCGTGCGCCGCTGGCAGGCATCACTGGGCGGGTGCCTGCCCGTTCTTCTTCAGACACTCCGACGTGAAGGCCATGCTGGCCTGATCGGGCGTCATGCGCGGCGTGCCCGGGCTGAAAATCTTTTCGATGATCGCGTCGACCGCCTGCAAGTCGGCCGGGTCCTTGTAGTATCTGGCCGCCTGGTCGAGCGCCTGGGCCTTGGTCTTCTTGTGCGCACGCCACGAGGCGACCTGGCCGGCGATATCGCCGAGCGCAAAACATTGATCGTTGACGGTTTGTGCAACGGCCTGTGCGGCCGGTTGCGCGAGGCACATCGCCAGCAGCGCGGAGACGACTACGCGTTTCATTACCGGAATCCTGACTTGAGATGAGCGGTGCCGCGGCGATGATGGCATCGGCCAGCGCGGCGGCCGCACGGGTAAACAGCCGCGTAGTTTATCGGGAAGTAGCGAGGCACGCTTTTTTACCCTCCGGCCTTCTTGCTGTCACGCGGTGGAAATGAAAAAGCCGCCCAGGCGGGCGGCTTCGAGAAACAGCGGATGCAGCAGGCGCGCCCTTGCCGCGCGCGTTGTTCAATGCCCGAACGACTCCGCCTTCGACGTATTCGTCGTCGCCACATGCGGCCGCGCCGCCTGTTTGATCAGTAGCGCCACGCACGACAGCAGGCCCGCCACCGCGATCGTCGCGAAGATGCCGCCGAAGGTGAAATGGCGGCGCGCCAGTTCGGCCACGAGGAACGAACCCGCGATCCCGCCGAAGCGGCCCACCCCGAGCATCCACGCGACACCCGTGCCGCGGCCTTCGGTCGGATAGAACGCGGCGGCGAGCGCCGGCATCGACGATTGGGCGGTATTCATCAGCACGCCCGCGACGAACACGATGAACACCAGCGCGCCCACGTTGCCGGCCGCCTGGCCGATGAAATACACGCTCACCGCAGTCAGTGCATAGCAGGCCGCGATGATCCGGTTCGCGTTGAAGCGGTCCATCAGCACGCCGCACACCACCGCGCCGACGCCGCCGAGCGGGAACAGCGCGGAAATCAGCGTCGCGCGTTGCGGCGTGAGTCCGGCGTCCTTGAGCAGGATCGGCATCCAGTTGATCGACGCGTAGAAGATCACGAGGCCCATGAAGTAGGCCACCCACAGCATCACCGAGCCGATGATGTAAGAGCGCGACAGCACCACGCCCAGACCCTTGCTGCCGGTTTGCGGCGCGCTTTCGGTCATCGTGAAGGCGCTCGCCTGCACCGCGTCGCCCGAAATGCGCGAGAGCGCCGCGCGAATCCGCTCGACGGGCTTGTTGTTCGCCACCATGTAGCGGACCGACTCCGGCATCTTGCTCACCAGCAGGATCAGCAGCAGCAGCGGCGTGATGCCACCGAGCAGCAGCACGCTGCGCCAGCCGAAATGCGGGATCATCCACGCGGCGAGAAAACCGCCGAACGCGGCGCCGAGCGGAAAGCCGCAGAACATCAGGTTGATCACGGTCGCGCGGCGGCGGTCCGGGCAGAACTCGCCCATCATCGTCACGGCGTTCGGCATGGCCGCGCCGAGGCCGACGCCCGTGACGAAGCGCAGCGCGGTCAGTTGTTCGATGTTGTTCGAAAAGGCCGAGCCTAGGCACGCGACGCCGAACAGCAGCACGGAACTCAGCAGCATCACGCGCCGCCCGAGGCGGTCGGATAGCGGGCCCGAACCGAGCGCGCCGCACGCGAGGCCGAACAGCGCGGCGCTCAGCACCGGCGCGAGCGCCGGCTTGGCGATGCCCCATTCGCCGATCAGCGAAGGCGCGATGAAGCCGATGGCGGCCGTGTCAAAACCGTCCAGCAGGACGATGACGAAGCACATGAAAAATACCAGCCACTGGAACGGCGAGAAGGGGTGTTCATTGATGAATGTCTGAACGTTCACAGCAGTGCTGCGGCTCATGATGGTCTCCCGATTGTCAAAAGGCTCGCGGAACACGAGCCTTTCCTTTCTTTCACGATCGTACGCCGTTTGGAAGCGATGCACGATGCCCCCGCCGCAGCAAACCGTTTGCGTGACGACGGCAAGGCGGTCCGGAAGCCGTAATCGGCGATTGCCGTGGCGGTGGCATGATTGATTGGGTGGCGTGTTCGTATATAGAACAGCGATTCTTTCTGCGAACACGCACTGTAAGTATCCGGCAACCGCGGGTCAAGGCGGGATTACCCGAGATGTTGCGGGCGCACATCGGCTCGCGGAACCGGCCCGGGCGGCGCGGAGATCGTGCATGCCCCGGCGCACGCGCAGTGCGCCGGGGCAGAGGAGAGAACGGGGAGGCCGCCGCTTTGAGTGCTTCAATCGGCGCCCGTGAGGATTGTCAAAACTTCATTGCTGAACGTTAACTGCCATGAAGCAGGCTGACCGCTTCAGCCCAGTTTCGCCGCGATCGCCTCGCCCACTTCCGTCGTGTTCGCTTTGCCGCCGAGGTCGCCGGTACGGGGGCCTTCGATCAGCGTCGCTTCGATCGCCGCAAGCATCGCGTCGTGCGCTTCGCGTTCCTTGCCGCTCGACTGGCCGAGGAAGTCGAGCATCATCGCGGCCGACCAGATCATCGCGATGGGATTGGCGATGTTCTTGCCGGCGATATCGGGCGCCGAGCCGTGCACCGGTTCGAACAGCGACGGGAATTTGCGGTCCGGGTTCAGGTTGCCCGACGGCGCGAGGCCGATCGTGCCGGTACACGCCGGACCGAGGTCGGACAGGATGTCGCCGAACAGATTGGTCGCCACCACCACGTCGAAGCGGTCGGGATTGAGCACGAAGCGCGCGCACAGTATGTCGATATGCTGCTTGTCCCACTTGACGTCCGGATACTGCGCCGCGATGCCGGCCGCGCATTTGTCCCACCACGGCATGCTGATCGCGATGCCGTTGCTCTTGGTGGCGACCGTGATCTGCTTGCGCTCGCGGCGCTGTGCGAGATCGAAGGCGAACTTCAGCACGCGCTCGCTGCCGTGCCGCGTGAACACCGATTCCTGCAGCACGAATTCGCGCTCGGTGCCCTCGAACATCACGCCGCCCACCGACGAATACTCGCCTTCGGTATTCTCGCGCACGATCCAGAAATCGATGTCGCCCGCCTTGCGGCCGGCGAGCGGCGACGGCACGCCCGCAAACAGGCGCGCCGGGCGCAGGTTGATGTACTGGTCGAATTCGCGCCGGAACTTCAGCAGCGATCCCCACAGCGAGATGTGATCGGGCACGGTGTCCGGCCAGCCCACCGCGCCGAACAGAATCGCATCGGCTGATTGCAGTTGGGTCTTCCAGTCGTCTGGCATCATCTTGCCGTGCTTCGCGTAGTAGTCGCAGCTCGCCCATTCGATGTGCTGGTACTCGAACTCAATGCCGAAGCGCTGTTGCACCGCGTCCAGCGCGCGAATGGCTTCCGGCATGACTTCGACGCCGATGCCGTCGCCGGGTATGACGGCAATCCGATATTTCTTCGACATGTTGTGCTCCTCCTTGGGGACTTCGATCAGGGCGTTTGACGATTCGACGGCGCTTATTCTATTCCTGTCATTTCCTTCTGGATCGGCGGTTTTAGTTGAGCCGCTGTGCACGATTCGTGTACCAACGCATTGCCCGCCAATCTGCTATGAACGCCGTCCCGTCACCCGATCTCGCGGATTTGCACGTGTTTTGCGAAGTCGCGCGTAAACCAGTTTCAGCGCGGCGGCGAAGGCGCTGTCGGTGTCTGCGGCGTACGTCAGCAAGCGGATCAGCGTGCTCGAGACTGCGCTCGGCACGCGCCTCCTGCACCGGTCCACGCGCCGCATCTGATCGCGCGGCGGCTCGCATCGAATCACCGCGTGCTGTGCGCGTCGCCCGATTAGCTTGCGCGGCATGGGGCGCCGCGGCAGCTTGCAGAGCGGTCGGCGCACGCGTGTCTCGCGATCGAGGAGCACGGCCATCCGTTCGGTCTGTGGCGACTGACGGTGCACGGCGAAGCGGCATCGATCAAAGTGACCGCGCCGCTGTCGATCAATCACGGCGAAGTCGCGGTGCAACGGGCGCTGGCCGGTCGCGGCATCGTGTTGCGCTCGATGTGGGACGTGCGCTGCGCTACGTCGCAGCGATCCCGCAGCGCGAAGCGGGGTGGGATTCCGAGTAGCAGCACGTGTGCTAGCGGGCCGCCGCATTCAGCTTGCGCCACAGCGTCGTCTTGCTGATGCCGAGCGCGTCGCAGACCGCGTCGCGATCGCCGTCGTGGGCCGCGAGCGCGGCGCGGATCTGATCGGCTTCCACATGACGGCTGCGTTCGCGCAACGTGAGCGCAGCGGCTCTCGCCGGGCGCGCGTGGGCTTCGGCGATTTCAGGCGCGATGGTGCGCAGCATCTCGCGGGTGACGACGAAGGCGCTGTCGGCTTGCGCACCCGCGCTCGTGTCCGTCTGCGTGCCGATGTCCGCGTCCGCGAGTTCGACCGCGATCCGTTCGATCACGTTCTGCAATTCACGCACGTTGCCCGGCCACGCATGACGCCGCAACGATCCACCGAGACCGGCAAGCACACGCTCCGCCGTCACCACGTCGGGCACGCGCGCCGCGAGCCTCGGTTCACGCGCCGCGGCCTGGCGCAGCAATTCGGCGGCGAGCGGCAGCAGATCGTTCGGCCGCTCGCGCAGCGGCGGCAGCGCGATGCTCAAAATGTTGAGCCGGTAGTAGAGATCGGCGCGAAAACTGCCCGTTTCGACGCCCTCGGTCAGCGCGCGGTGCGTCGCCGCGACGACGCGGATATCGACGCGCGTCGGCTCCGTCGAGCCGAGCCGCACGACCTCGCGCTCCTGCAGCACACGCAACAGGCGGCTCTGCAACGACAGCGGCATTTCGCCGATTTCATCGAGAAACAGCGTGCCGCGATGCGCGACTTCGATGAGCCCCGCTTTGCCGCCCTTGCGCGCGCCGGTGAACGCCCCTTCTTCGTAGCCGAACAGCTCGCTCTCCAGCAATGCCTCGGGAAACGCGCCGCAATTGATCGCGACGAAAGCGAAGTCACGCCGCGCGCTCAACTGATGCATGCTCTGCGCGACCATCTCCTTGCCGGTGCCGCTCTCGCCGAGAATCAGCACGGTCGCGTCCGACCTCGCATAGCGCCGCACGAGCGAGCGCACCCGCTCAATCGATTCCGACGCGCCGACGATGTCGTCGAGCCGGTAACGCGCGGTGAACTGCTGCACGCGCTGCCGCGCGCGCAACGTTCGGTCGAGCCGCTCGACCGCACGCGATTCCTGAAACGTCAGCACGGCGCCTGCCGCCGCGCTCGTGCTGGCGAGCGGCCCGCGATGCACGACATAGCTCGCGCCGCGCACCGTGCAGAAACTGTCGCCTTCCGCGTCGGGCAGACTGCCGGCGAGATCGGGCGCAAGGTCGAGCAGTACGCGGCCCGCGGCTTTCGCCGCGTCGATGCCGAGCACGCCGGCAAGACGCTGATTCATCACTTCGACACGGCCTTGGGCATCGAGCGCGACGACGCCATCGCGCAGATGTTGCAGCAGGTTGTCGAGCCGTTGACGGCGCACGGTTTCGCGGCGGGTGGCCTGCGCGACTTCGAGCGCGGTGTCGAAGCCGGCGCGCACCGACGCGCGCGAATAGAGAAACACCGCGCCCATCCCGGCGTTCGCGGCGAGATCGGTGACGAGGCCGGGGCCGACCACGACGTCGATGCCGCGATCGCTCAGGTCGAGCACGACGCTCTCCGCGTCCTGCACGGATTGATACGACGCGAACGTGATGTCGAGCGCGTAGGCGGCCGTGAAGCGCCGTATTTCGTCGGGCGTCTCGCCGTGCGTGACGAGCGCGACCCGCGCGCCGTCGCGTCGCGCCCGCGCGAGCGCGTGCATCACGTCGAAGCCGGTCGGGTTGATCCGCACGACCGGCACCGACACGCGCGTTTTCAGATACGCACCGTTTGAGCCGCCCGCGATCACGACATCGGGACGGCCCGCACCCGCGCTTTCTATTTCCCGTACGGCGTCTTCGAAACCGTGCGAGACGATGCGCAGGTCCGCGCGTTCGACGTATTCGCCGGCGATGTCGAAGAACAGATCGCGCAGGCGGCTGATGCTGAGCGCCCAGATGCGGGGGCGCGGGGACGGTTCGAAAAGCGGTGTGCTCACGGGGTGGCTCGCGGCAGGCTTGGAGGGTCTGTCTATTATGCGCGCACCCGTTCCCAAACTGAAATGGCGATTTCATTTGTGAAATGGGTCGTGGCTGTGGCGTGGCGGCTGTGTTCCTTTAAATCAGGCACTTAGCGCGTGGTATCACGGCTGGCCCGTTCTTTGCGTTTAAGGGTGCCAGTCATAAAGCCCCACCATGCCTTCTGGAGACAACTGATGAGTGAAGCAGACAACAGTACGCCGAACACAGGCGCGTTCAAACCGAAGAAATCCGTGGCGCTGTCCGGCGTGACCGCGGGCAACACGGCGCTGTGCACCGTTGGCAAGACCGGCAACGACCTGCATTATCGCGGCTACGACATTCTCGACATCGCGAGCGCGTGCGAATTCGAAGAGATCGCCTATCTGCTGGTCCACGAAAAGCTGCCGACCCAGGCCGAACTGACTGCC